>NZ_MTAZ01000025.1 GCF_002150785.1 Arenibacter amylolyticus
TGCGGACTTTATAAACAAGCGGCATATAGTTACGTGTTGGACAGGATAACCCCCAATTTGCCACTGGAACTCGTAGAGCACCATATGGCAAACGGATTCAAGGAGGCCTTGGTGACCGTTGCCAATGAGCGGGAGCGTCTGGCACAGGCCAACACACTCCGAGCAGGATGGAACGCCCTGGAAACGCTCATGGGCCCTACCACCTCTCAAGAGGAGGAAGCCTATAACGGGTTTAAAGACGAGCTTACGGATTATTCCAAATACAAAGAGAATTGGTTTTTAGAAAGTTGGGGCGGCCTAAATTTTGGGCCTTAGGAATTCTTAATATCCAAGTGGTTCCTTTCTTGCGTAGCGTACACGGATAATATATACGGCCTCCTCCTCCACCAAATAGGATATTCTATAGGTGTGTTTTTCGTATGCCCTGATATTCCCATTATTGTTTTCCTTGAGGATATCCAACTTATATATCTCTGGATTGGTCGCTAATATCGCAGCCGATTCATAAATTTCAGTGATGATCTTAGTGGTGGTTTCAAGCGACTCGGATTGCTCCAATAAGTCCAAAAAGGCTTCATTGAGCTCTGCATCTGCCTGATGGGTCCAGATTATTGTTTTCCCCATTTTTTAATGCGCTCTTCCATTTGTTGGTGAGTGTACGTCTGTCCGCTTTCTATTTGAGCAATGGATGTGTCAATTTCCTGATTATACTGTTCGATACTGATACGCTCCGATGATACTTTCTTATTGTATTTCAGCATATTCTTTATTGCTTCGATAAATATAGGGTCTTTTACTTTATCGAGCTCTTTGTGTATCCATTTTAAATCCGCCTGTAAGTCCATTGTAATTTTATTTACTCACTGTAAAGATACAATTAATGTTCTATAATTATTTGGATATGACCTTGGTTAGATATTTTTCTCTATAGCCATCGGAAGGGAATTAAAAATTAATGACCTTCTCCAAAGCATTATCTGTGTCCCTATGCATAAAATTTGCCTGGTAATTTATGGTGGTGGTCACCGAGGAATGCCGATAAAGTTTTTGCAACATCTGAATAGGTATTTTATCACCTGCTATATTACCGAAACTATGACGAGCTATATGCATGGTAAGCTTTTTTGTTATCCCCGCTTTTTCTGCAATTTTGCCTAGGTATTTATTAACCTTTCTATTCCCGTTTTTCAATTTTTTAAAGTAATCCTTGGGATTTTTCAGATTGGCCGTTTTCATTTCAGGAAAAACAAAATCATCATCAAATCGCTTGTCCTTTTCATAAACCTTAAGTATCCCGTTTATTTTATCGGGTAATTTAAATGACAACAGCTTATTATTCTTTCCCATACGATAGTGTAACCGACCATCATAAATATTATTCCATTTTATCTGTAGAACATCACCGACTCGCATTCCTGCAAGATAAAAACTAAAGAGCCAAATACTTCGGGCATTAAATTCCTGCTTAGATAAATCATCCAATGCCTCAAGAGACTGTATTTCCTCTATATTCAATCCTACTTTTTTTGTTTCCGGAAATTTTAAAGATATTTTGTGGGCCCCAAAGGGATATTGTTTTTGGTCCACAATTCCTAATCGTATAGCTTTGTTGAAAAGGGTTCTTAAAACAATTAAATTGTTAACCACCGAACGTTGGGATAGATTTCTAGTTGATTTCAAATAAAGAGAAAAGCGGCGCAACAAGGTCTCATCAATTTCCTGAAAGCTTAATTCTTCATTGTTAACAAACCTGATAAAATGACCAATTCGAGCTTTATCAGATGATAAACGTTGAAGTTTATTTGTTTTTTCCAACCCTTCTAGATATTGGTCAGCAATTTCCTTAAAGCTAGTTTTGGAAAGAGGATTTGCGATCTCCTTTTTTATTTGCTTAGACGAAATATCATTTTTCCGTGTTTGAAGGTCTATTCTAGTTTGATTGGCTTCAGCCAACTTTTGTACGAGCAAATTATTTAGGCGTTGAGAATTTGGATGGGATTTCCTTACCTCTAGTTTTTCTTTATCCCAATATTTAGCGTCGATATAATGTCCAATATACAAATAGTTGGTTTTCCTGTCCTTGGTGATTCGAACAGCTAAGGGGAAATGACCTTGTTTGTTTGCTTTTTTCCGAAGCGTTATCTTTATACTTGACCCCATAACCACTAGTTTGTATTAAATATACGAATTCTAGGTACAACATAGGTACAACAAATGATGGTTTTTCTTGGTTTTATATGGTTTTATATGGCTCTTCAAAAAACACTAACAACCTGTTTATAAGCCATTTAGAGCCATATAAGACCAGACAATCGAGAATTCAAAATCCAGTTCCTTTGGAGTGTGGGTTCGATTCCCACCTCGAGTACGAAAGGCTTTAACGGAAATGTTAAAGCCTTTTTTTATTCCCAGGTACCACATAGGTACAATAATAAAAGAATAAATTTTTCCATAGGATATTTAAAAAATCACAATAGGCAGATAAATCCATTATTCTGCCAGCTACTAAACCTATTAGAAAGCATAGGAGACACTAAGTTTTTAAGCAAGCTAATTACACTATATGCCGCTAGTACACTAGATTTAGGATTGTCCTTAGATGGTGTTGTCTCAATCACCACACTAACATTTACCGTTTCTCCTACTAGCACAATCTTATGCTTGTTGTTTTTAAACCCAGGTATACTTTTAATAGATACGTTAGTACTTTCAACTCCCGTTGCTGCCAAGGCAGTAGCCACCGCAACATTAACATTTTTTGGAAAATGTTTTATTGCCTCCAACGCAGAACCACTAAATATTTCTTCTACTTTATCCTCAGAAAGCTCCCTGCCTCCTAAATATGGAGCTCCATTTAGTGATCTAGGGGATTTTTCCGTGGTAATACTTACCTCTACCTCCTCCATCAACATAGATCCACGCAAAACATCTAAACCTCCTACTGCTCCGGAGGGTATATGAACGCGACAACCATGATCCGAGGCTGTTTTTTTTACCTTATTGTAAAATTCCCCGTCTGCAAGAGCACCAACCGATAAAGGAATTAAACTTATGCCGTTTTCCAGAATTTCCATTCCAATATCTTTAAACACCTCTGGAGAGGCAGCTTCAACAATGTAATCTGGCTTATCGTTTATTACCTCGTTTAACGTTTTATACACCTTGCAGCCAAGCTCATCTGCTAACTTTGTTGCATTTTCTATCCTTTCGCTAAAAATACCTAACACCTCATAACTATCATGCAAATCTTCGGTAACAACCTTCCCGATGATGCTTCCTAGCGATCCACTACCTATCAAAGCTAATTTATACCTCCTCACCTTATCCTCCTTTATTAAATCTTTTAAACAATCTAAATATACCCACAAAAATGACAAGTATAGGTAAAATTAAAATGGCAAGGTACCTTTGGAGCCTTGCCATTGCAACTAACTCAACTTGTATGCTTACATTATAGGAAACCTTTATAAAATGATAGCGCATCCAAGTGAAATTTCCCCTCGGTGATCACCAGTTTTTCTGGACTTTCAGCCTCGCCCATAGCTTTAAACAGATCGTACTCAAAAGTACCGGAGAGATGAGTATATCCCTCCACGGTTTCCCCATAGAAACCAAATTTGCCTGTTTTAAAACCATTGATTTTCACACTTCTTTTAGATTTCACTTTACCAGCAACATCATCGGAAATATAATAATCCCATAATTGCTCCTTCTCAACAGTTGATTTATGGAAAACAACCATACTTTCCCCATTAGCATCCAGATTATCGTCATCCAATGAACCTGCCACATAAGCTCCATTAGGATCATTATATTTATTCATGGGGATCACTATGATAATACCAAGGCTCTCCACCTCCTCCCCTAGCACGGCTTCTGCATCGCAATCCTCGCATTTAAATCCTGAGATACCCACTGTAAAGAAATCCTCATTTCCTTCTTCTGCCGCCTTATAAAAGGTGGTCACCCCAGCCAAATCACTTTTCCACACCTGTCCATTGATCTTCATGCTTATATAACTATCCCCTGACACATCCTCTAGACCACCGCGCCCCTCATCTTTAGAACAGGCAGAGATGCCAAATAGCATTACTGATACAATTAAAAAGCCTAGTGTATTACTATAAATTGATTTCATTTCTTACGTATTCTTATTTTATATTGAAAAATTATAAGCTATCCGCGCTCCTAAAAAATTGGCATTGCTCACTATCTGATACCTCAATCCAAAATCCCACTCCCCGGTGCTATAACCTCCTCCAAGAGACAAACTCACTTCGGTAGCTGAAGAACTCCCTCCAAAACCAGACATATCTATTTTGGAGCTCAATGCCACTAGCCCCAATTGAGGCTCAATATAAAGTCCATCAAAATCGTGATGATAGCCAAACATAATGGGCACCATGCCCATATGCCCACTAACATCCGGACCCCCGTCCAATCCAAAACGGATATATCCCAAGGTCCCCGTAATATTAGCGTTTTCATTGAGCCCGTAATACACTTTGCCCGTAGCCCCAAAACCACTATTGTATGCCTTTCCAAAGTCCCCCATAGGGAGTCCAATTTCGGCCCCAACCCCTATTTTATGAAAGCCATCCTGTGCCATTGCACCCACTGCAACCAAGAGCGCAAAAGTGGTCATTAAAATATTTTTCCTCATAATTGTTTAAATTGATTGTTTACATATTCCTGAATTGTTTTTTTTCCATTCCCTTCAAAACACCCTTTATTTAATCCGGTTCACAAGAGCAAACTAGTAAACGCCACCCCCTATTTAGTAAACCCGGCAACCCAATTAGAATTACGTTTATAGAGGCATACTCAATGAATCCCCAGAAATTCTCACCCAAAACCACTATATAATAAATGGGTTAGACAGGACACCGACAATAGGACCACTATCACCGATATAACACCCTATCACCCAAACAAGTAGGTTATATTTAAATTGAATTTTTAATCCCCCAGGGAAATGACGATAATAGTACCCATTAGCAGCATTATAAGAAATGGATTCAGCAGGTTTTCTACCCCCCAACCCTCCATAAAACCACCTACTGCCTTGCACAAGTCTCAGAACAGTGATTCGTATTTCCAATGCCAAACTTATAGCCGCGTTCTTCCCTACACCCTTCTTTAATATAAATGCTAACCCTACGCAAACAGACCGAACCACTAATTTCATATGGGCAACAAAAAAGATATTTTGATTTATAGAGCTTCAGCATTAAGACATCGCCCTCATTATTTGGCTCTTTTACTATTCTTTATGTGGGCTGGGTGTATGGCCCAAAGTAAACTGGACCAATTGCAACAAGAGCTTTCCACAGCGACTACCGACTCCCTAAAGACGGCCTTGAAGATAAAGATATCTAGAGAGCTTCACAGGCAATCAGATCACGGGGAAGAGGATTTAGAAATTGCCACAGAAGCTGTAAACCAAGCAATAAACGCCCCCAATTCCATTATATACGCCCGGGCCCTCAACAACTTAGGCTTACTATACCGCTATCACCAACAATACCCGCTATCCATACCGCTTCATGTAAAGGCCTTTGAAATTGCCAAAAATTTTGAGGGGCATTCCCTGGATAAGATGATATTTGCCAATAACGCCGGGGTTGCCGGAAGGTATAATGCAGACTATGAGTTGGCGGTTGACTTTTATATGAAAGCACTGCGGATAGCAGAAGCAGAAAACAATTTACTAAACATAGAAATAGCTTGCAATGGGCTTGGCAATACCTTTATGGCCATCCCACAAAGACAAGAAGAAGGCCTACATTACCTACAGCGAGCCCTAGAGGCTGCCCAAGAAGGAGATAACCGTTTAGGTTTGGCTATGAATTACATAACCATAAGCGGCTACCACGACCAATTACGCCAGCACGAAACAGCCCGTTCCTATTTACGAAAGCTACTAAAATTAAACCAAGAGCTGGATGACACCTATGGGATAGCCATGACCTTAAAATCCTTTGGAGCGAGTTACCTTCTAGAAAACAAGCATCTAGACATTGCCGAAGATTACTTTTTGGAAGCCCATCAAATTTTTGAAGAACTGGGAAATAAGCAAAGACAGGCGTTAACCCTCTACAACCTAGGGGAAGTTGCCTTTAAACAAAAAAAGTACAACCTAAGTCTGGCAAGACTAAACAAGGCATTAAATCTAGCTGAAGATTTAAAGGACAAGGTCTTAATTGTAAATATCTCTGAAATAATATCGGCCATATATGAAGAAAAGTCCAATTACAACAAGGCACTTTCCTACTATAAAAAGGCGCGGGATTATCAGGACAGCATAAACCTGGCCTCCCAAGAAATAAAAATTGCTACCCTAAGTAAACAATTTAATCTAGAAAAGAAGGAAACAGAAATAGGCTTATTAAAGAAAACACAAGCCTACCAAGAAAGCCAGATAGCTAACCAACAAGCAGCCATCAGAAATAGGGGGATTATCATTTTCCTATTAGCTGCAGTTTTTCTAACCTTGGCCCTCATAATATGGCTGCAGTACAGAAACCACCAAAACAAAAAACTAACCCAATCCATCATCCATCAACAAGAAAAGGAAAAGGTAGCGGCAGAATACAAACGAAATTTATTGGAGGCAGAAATTTTGGCAAATAGGATGAAATTAAATCCACATTTTTTATTTAACTGCCTTAAT
The DNA here is from genome assembly GCF_002150785.1 of Arenibacter amylolyticus. Lineage (GTDB taxonomy): Bacteria > Bacteroidota > Bacteroidia > Flavobacteriales > Flavobacteriaceae > Arenibacter > Arenibacter amylolyticus. The sequence goes on from NZ_MTAZ01000025.1 coordinate 6,674, forward strand.
TCCATCAAATATCTAATTCAGCAAAACGACAACAAGAAAGCCGTAAAGTATTTGGTGAAGTTCTCTAGATTCACAAGAATGGTATTGGAGACCGCCAACAAACCTATGCACAGTCTCCAAGAAGAATTGGAACTCACCACCTATTATCTGGAATTGGAAGAAAATAGATTTAGCAGTGACTTTACCTACACGATCTGCAACTCAATTGGCAGTGAAGCAAATAAGGTTTTTCTTCCCACCATGCTATTACAGCCTTTTGTAGAAAACGCCATTTGGCATGGGCTGTTACCCAGTAAAAAGGACTCTAAATGTGTTGCCATAAAGGTTGAAAAAAGAATGGATAGGGTAGAAATTCATATCGATGACAATGGCCAAGGGCGACAAGAAAATAAAAGATCCTCCTATAAACCACATAAAAGCAGGGGCACCGAAATAGTAAATGAGCGAATTAAACTGTTCAACAAAAGTTATGACCAGTCTGTAAACTATACTATAGTGGACAAAACGGATGACAAGGGGAAGGCCTTGGGCACTTGCGTTGTTTTTAATATTAATAAATTAAACGGAACAAGGTAATGAACATTGCGATATTGGATGATGAACTACATTGCGTAGAAAGCCTATTATTTCACATCCGTCAATTATTCCCAAATTTTAAGGTCGTTTTTAAAGGCACCGACCCCATAGCGGCATTACCAGCCTTAAAAAGATTGGATATAGACCTGCTTTTTCTGGATGTGGAGATGCCCGGTATGAACGGTTTTGAACTACTGGAGAAATTCAACAAACTTCCCTTCGACGTTATATTTACTACCGCCTATAGCAGATATGCCATCAAGGCCTTTAAGGCCAAGGCTATTTACTACTTATTAAAACCAATAGACGAAGAGGAACTGGAAGAGGCAATAAAGCTATGGCAAGAAAAGTCGCGCTCTAATGAAGAGACTTCCTCTGACATTCAAAACCTTCTAACCCACCTTAAACAAGAAAACATCTTACAAAACAAGATAGCCATCCCTGTAAGTGATGGTCTGGAGTTTGTAGAGGTGCAGAACATACTCTATTGTCAGAGTCAAAACAACTACACCTCCATATTTTTACAAAATGGGCAAAAACTTTTTATTAGTCGCACCCTAAAAGATATGGAAAAGCTATTGAAAAGATTTTCCTTTCTTAGGGTACATCAATCCTATTTGGTGAACCCTACTTATATGCAAAAATATTTCAGGAACGATGGGGGCTATATCCTAATGACCAATAACCAAAAGATACCGCTAAGCAATTCTAAGAAATCCTTGGTTGCCAAGACCTTTCAAGGGATTAATTACCTATAGGCGCCCTAATTGAAAATTGGCTTCCACTCACCCACATGCTATTTTTTTTTAGTAAGAAACGACAGAGCTGATTTTCGTCATAGTAAACTATACCGGAAAATTAAATTTTTGCATCTGATAGTTGGTATACTAGGAGGAACAGAATGTGTAATTACTTCTCTTGATATCGCTCAACCCAATAAATAACAGACCCGGCATGAAACCACAGCACCTCATCAAAATCCTATTTTGCTTTTTCATCACTTCTTTGGGATACGCACAATTCAACCTGGACGCGGAATTACGTCCACGATCCGAATATCGCCATGGCTACAAAACGCTATTTCCGGACAACACGGATGCCGCCTTATTTGTATCGCAACGGACAAGACTTAATACGGATTACAAATTGGAAGGCCTTACCTTTTATCTAAGCATCCAAGATGTTAGGGTTTGGGGTGATGTGCCCCAACTAAACCTATCTGACGAGAACGGACTTGGTATTCATCAAGCTTGGGGAGAGGTTTTACTGCAAGAAGGAGTATCCGTTAAATTGGGAAGACAGGAAATTAGTTATGATGACCATCGGATTTTTGGTAATGTGGGATGGGCCCAACAAGGACGTAGCCATGATGCCCTATTGTTAAAGTATCACAAGCAGGATTTCAACATCCATTTGGGCCTCGCCTACAATCAAGATTCGGAAAATCTTTTCGGAACTACCCTAACCACACCGGGCACCTATAAGAGTTTACAGTATCTCTGGGGAAACAGAACATGGGATCGGTTTTCTGCCAGTCTTTTATTTTTGAATAATGGGATGCAATTTATAGACCTAATAAATAGCAATAACAACGAAACTCGATATAGCCAAACCCTTGGAACCCACCTTACATTCCAAGAAGGACCTTGGAGCTTAACCTCCAATATTTTCTACCAGATGGGCAAGGATGTCGCCAATAACGATTTAAACGCATTTCTTGTCGCTCTGGAAGGCAATTATAGGATAACAGAAAAATGGCAGATAGGTCTTGGCGGGGAGGCACTAAGTGGAAATAACAACGGAGTTTCCGCCAACGGGAAGAACAAGGCTTTTACCCCGTTTTATGGCACCAACCACAAGTTCAATGGCCATATGGATTATTTTTATGTGGGCAACCATATCAACAATGTTGGATTGGTGGATCTCTATCTAAAAACCAAACTGGTACTTGGCGAAAAAGGCAGCCTGAATATTGCGCTACATAATTTCTCTGCGGAGGCCCCCATAGCTGGCACCAATAAGAAACAACTTGGAAGTGAATTAGATCTGGCCTATAACCACAAACTACAAAAATATGTCTCGATAACAGCTGGGTACTCACAGTTATTCCCAACTACTGGAATGGAAGCATTAAAAGCAAATTTTGATGGAAACACAAATAATTGGGGATGGATAATGATGACCATTAACCCCACATTATTTTCCTCCAACAATTAAAAAGAACAAGGATTTCTTTCTTTAACATGTAATAGCCTTAAGATTGCTGCATGGAGCATCACCTATATTCCCCAAAAACGAAACGGGATGGAATTAGTTGCAATTTCCGCTGCACCACAGGCCCTAAAACGCACCCTTTATCCTTTGGATCCCTCGCTTTATACACCCGCCGGTTTACCTCCGAAGGTGGCCGTAAAGGAGCTGTTTAGAAAAACAATACCCTATAATAAATCCCAGTATGATCCTTTCGCTCACTTTTAATCCGCATGGTTCCTAGCCAGTTCAATAAATTGATAGCAACAATAACCATCGCAATGGTCTAATAAAAAGGAACAACATGATAATTCTCATAATTATTACATCCAAATTTAACTAATCTTGACACTTAAAACCCAACATATTTATACATCACTTTTATAAACCAAACCATAAAACGATTATTATGAAAATTAATACTACTAAAAAACTAGTTTTGCGATCAACCCAACTTGCGGGGGTGGCTTCCCTTCTTTTTTCCTGTGCGGAAAAGGAGAAAAAAGTTTATGCCAGTACAGCTGAAATCCCGGCCATAAGGGAAATGACCGCAGAATTAACCTCCCCCCCACATGTTCCGACCCCGGTAGGAAAGAGAAAGGCAAAAAAGCTGATTGTCGACATGGAGATTTTAGAGTTGGAATCTGAAATGACCAATGGGGTCCGTTATGTATATTGGACCTTTGGAGGTACGGTACCCGGAAGTTTTATCAGGACAAGGGTTGGTGACGAGGTAGAATTCCGATTAAAAAATCACCCGGACAACAAATTGCCGCATAACATAGATTTACATGCCGTTACCGGTCCCGGCGGTGGTGCAGAATCCTCCTTTGTAGCTCCCGGTCGCGAAAAGGTATTCTCCTTTAAGACCCTCAACCCCGGCCTATATGTATACCACTGTGCCACGGCCCCAGTAGGTATGCACATTGCCAATGGAATGTACGGCCTAATCCTGGTAGAACCGGAAGGCGGATTGCCACGGGTAGATAAGGAATATTACATTATGCAGGGTGATTTCTATACCAAAGGCGCCAATGGGGAACGAGGATTACAACCGTTCGACATGCAGAAAGCGGTCAACGAACACGCAGACTATGTAGTATTTAATGGAAGTGTGGGCGCTCTTACCGGAGATAATGCCATCACCGCAAATGTTGGAGAGACCGTACGCCTATTTGTTGGTAACGGAGGTCCAAATTTAGTTTCTTCCTTCCATGTGATCGGAGAGATATTTGATAAAGTTTATGTTGAGGGAGGCGACCTGATCAATGAAAACATTCAGACCACCCTAATCCCTGCTGGTGGGGCAGCCATTGTAGAATTTAAGGTAGATGTTCCGGGAACGCTAATTCTTGTAGACCATTCTATTTTTAGGGCCTTTAATAAAGGGGCACTGGGAATGTTAAAAGTAGAAGGTGAAGAGAACAAAAAGATCTATTCCGGAGAATTGAGAGAGGGCATCTATTTACCGGAAGGCCCAGGGATACAGACCATGCCAAGTACGGACGAAACTCCAGAATCCGAAATACCCGCCAAAACAATGGCTGAGAAAATGGAATTCGGGAAAGCGACTTTTATGCAGACCTGTTTTGCCTGTCACCTAGGAGAAGGACAAGGTATTCCAGAGGCATTCCCCCCCTTGCAAATTCGGATTATTTAAATGCCGATGTTGAACGGGCCATAGATATAGTTTTGTACGGTTTAACCGGGGAAATAACCGTAAACGGCAAGAATTATAATAGTGTGATGACCGCTCAGACCCTATCCGATGAAGAGGTGGCCAATGTTTTGACCTATGTTTACAACAGTTGGGGAAATTCTAAAAAGGAAGTTACCCCGGCCATGGTAAAGAGCAGAAGAAGTAAATAAACCTTTATAAACAAAACAAATAAATATGAGTCCCTTCATAAGAATCGCCATAACCTTTATCTGTAGTATCATTGTATTTACCACCTCTGCTCAGCGGAATGATATGGCCGAGGTAAAAGGAGGGACTTATATTCCACTCTACGGAGTAGACTCTACCACCGTTGATGTACAGTCCTTTAAAATGGACGTATATCCCGTGACCAACAGGGAATATTTAAACTTCGTAAAGGAAAATCCACAATGGCAACGCAGCAGGATAAAACGATTGTTTTCGGACGGCAGCTACTTGTCAGACTGGGAAGGGGACCTTTCTTATGGGGAAAAATTAAAACCCAATGCCCCTGTTACCAGTATCTCGTGGTTTGCCGCAAAAAATTATTGTGAGCTACAAGGCAAACGCTTGCCCACTGTAGACGAGTGGGAATATGCTGCCATGGCCGACCAAACTACAGCAGATGCCCGAAGAAAAGAAAGCTACAACCAGCAGATTTTAGATTGGTACGAGGCTCTCAAAACCTTTAAAAAAGAGATTGGTTCTACCTTTAAAAATTACTGGGGTATATACGATCTCCATGGATTGGTATGGGAATGGACCCTAGATTTCAATTCGGTATTAATTTCCGGGGAATCTCGGAAGGATGTTGATAAAGACAGTAATCTTTTTTGCGGAAGTGCCGCTGTAGGAGCTACGGACCTTATGAACTATGCCGCCTTTATGCGCTATGCCTTAAGAGGCAGCTTAAAAGCTAATTATACCATGCGAAACTTGGGATTTAGATGTGTAGCCCCTCTTGAAAATATAAATGAAAACCATAGTAAGTAAATAGGAAGTAAGATGAAAAACACCTTAAAAATAGTCCTTTTGTTTTTGCTTATAGGCACCCTTACCGGTTGTAATTTCGGTAAGAGCGACAAGCTGGAAACCGTCACCTACGAATGCCCCATGTTTTGTGAAGGAGAAAAAACCTATGAGGAACCTGGGACCTGCCCTATCTGTAATATGGACTTAACATTAGTGGCGGAAAAAGAAAAAAAAGAGGGTGAAATCTCCGATCTTTCCATCTACAACCTACCGTCTGTTTGGACTACCCAGCACAACGAGGAAATTGAATTAAAGGAGTTACAGGGCAATGTGGTGGTAATGGTGATGATCTATACCTCTTGTCCGGCTGCATGCCCAAGACTGGCTGCGGATATGCGCAATATTGAGAAACAGATTCCGGCAGACAAAAAAAAGGATGTAACCTTGGTGCTGGTTAGTATCGATCCAGAAACCGACACTCCTGAGCGATTGGCCGCTTTTGCCAAAGAAAATTTGATGGAGTCTAACCAGTGGGTATTATTAAGGGGGACCGAAGCAAATACACGCGAATTTGCGGCCGTGCTGGCGGTTAACTATAAAAGGATTTCTCCATTGGATTTCTCCCATAGCAATATCATTAGCGTCTTTGATCAAGGGGGCGAATTAGTCCATCAAAAAGAAGGCTTAGGTGTTAACCATCAGGAAACGGTTTCAAAAATTCTGGAACTGGTAAACTAGCAAACTACCATTCAAATTAATGTTTCTTACAATCTAGGGGCTTTAAAGGCCCCTATTTTGTAGAAACCACTACTTGGGAACCACCCTCATTCAACCATTAACCTTTTGGCATATCACCCCAAATAGCATACGTACTATGCTTATTGTATAAAACCCTAAAACCTCGATTGGGCACATATCCTGAAACCCCACTAAGGGCTATAGGTTTTAAATCTTTCCCCATCTTTAGGGGAAAGCGAAATCTCTAGTTATATTTGTAAAAAATTTTACGGTTGACAAAATCTATCCTGCCACCACTGTTTGCACAGTCTCCGCAACTGCGAAAACTGCAGAATTCCATTGCCAATTCTCAAAATAAAACGACAAAGGACCCCGCTTCCGTGACCAATATTAAGGGCTTGGTGGGCTCTTCCCTGTCCTTTGTAGTCGCAGAAGCTTTCCAAAAAGCATCTTCGCCCTTTCTCTTTGTTCTATCCGATAAGGAGGAAGCCGCCTATTATTTAAACGATTTGGAGCAACTTATTGGGGAAAAGGATGTCCTCTTCTACCCGGGAAGCTATAGAAGGCCCTATCAAATAGAGGAAACGGATAACGCCAATGTATTGTTGCGGGCAGAGGTTCTAAACCGCATCAACTCCAGAAAGAAACCGGCTATTATCGTTACCTATCCCGATGCCCTATTCGAAAAAGTAGTCACCCGTAGGGAGCTGGAAAAAAACACCTTAAAAATTAAATTGGGGGACACCCTTTCGCTCGATTTTTTAAATGAGGTGTTGTTCGAATACCAATTTAAACGGGTGGATTTCGTGACCGAACCAGGTGAATTTTCACTCAGAGGGGGAATTATGGACGTGTTTTCCTTCTCCCACGATGAACCCTACCGTATCGAGTTTTTTGGGGACGAAGTTGATAGTATCCGAACTTTTGATGTAGAATCACAGCTCTCTAACCAAAAGGTAAAGAAGATCACTCTTATCCCCAATGTAGAGCATAAGTTTTTGGACGAAAGCAGGGAGAGCATTCTTAAGTACATTGCCCCCAACACCCTTATCTTCAGCAAAAACCTCCACCATCTTTACCACAGGTTGGACGATTTTTATGAAAAGGCCAAAGAGGCCTTCGCCAAATTATCCAAAGAAATTAGGCGGGCAGAGCCCTTAGAGCTATTTGCCAATGCTGATACCATTAGGGAACAATTGGAAGATTTTAGCGTATTTGAAATAGACGGAAACAAGGATTCCAATACGGGGGAAACCATACTTTTTAATACCCAACCCCAACCTTCCTTCAATAAAAAGTTTGATCTTTTAATAGACAACCTCAACCAGAACCACAAAAATGGGTATATAAATTACCTCTTTTGTGCCACAGAGCAGCAGGCCCAACGTTTCCATGACATTTTTGACGAGGTGGATAAGGAAGTACATTACAAAACAATTGTCTCCCCGCTGTACCAAGGATTTGTAGATAAGGACTTAAAAATTGCCTGTTATACAGATCATCAGATTTTTGAGCGCTACCATAAATTCCACCTAAAAAACGGTTACGCCAAGAAACAGGCCATTACCCTAAAAGACCTGAACAAATTGGAGGTAGGGGACTATGTAACCCATATAGACCACGGTATCGGAAAATTTGGCGGACTCCAAAAAATAGATGTGGAAGGCAAGATGCAGGAGGCTATAAAACTGATGTACGGGGAACGCGATATCCTATATGTGAGTATTCACTCCTTACACAAAATCTCCAAATTTAACGGCAAGGACGGCTCACCCCCAAAAATATACAAGCTAGGGTCCGGGGCATGGAAAAAAGTTAAGGACAAGGCTAAATCGCGCGTAAAGAAGATTGCTTTTGACCTTATCCAACTTTATGCAAAACGTCGCGCTAAAAAAGGATTTCAATACGGTCCGGACAGTTACCTCCAACACGAATTGGAAGCTTCTTTTATCTACGAGGACACCCCAGACCAGAGCAAGTCTACTGAGGACATTAAAAAAGACATGGAAAGCGATCGGCCTATGGACCGACTTGTTTGTGGGGATGTAGGTTTTGGAAAGACCGAGGTGGCCATCCGTGCCGCATTCAAAGCAGTGGATAACGGCAAGCAGGTAGCCGTACTAGTACCCACCACTATTTTGGCATTTCAACATCACCGAACCTTTTCGGAACGCCTAAAAGAGATGCCCGTTTCCATTAACTACCTCAACCGCTTTAGGAGCGCCAAGGAAAGGAAACAAACCTTGGAGGATTTGGAAGCTGGAAAAGTAGATATCATTATTGGCACCCACCAATTGGTGAATAAAAACGTTAAGTTTAAAGACCTTGGGCTACTGATCGTAGATGAGGAACAGAAATTTGGCGTATCCGTAAAAGACAAGCTCAAAGCTATAAAGGAAGATGTAGATGTGCTTACCTTAACGGCAACCCCCATTCCTAGGACGTTGCAATTTAGCCTTATGGCTGCAAGGGACCTTTCTGTAATTAATACGGCCCCTCCAAACAGGTATCCGATACAAAGTGAGGTTATCCGTTTTAATGAAGAATTAATCAGGGATGCTATTTCCTATGAAATTCAACGTGGCGGTCAGGTTTATTTTATTCATAATAGGGTAGAGAACATCCAGGAAGTAGCGGGAATGATTCAGCGTTTGGTTCCAGATGCCAAAATAGGAATTGGTCATGGGCAAATGGAGGGTAAAAAGCTAGAAGCCCTTATGTTGGCCTTTATTAATGGGGAGTTTGATGTACTGGTATCCACTACCATCGTAGAAAGCGGTTTGGATGTTACCAATGCCAATACCATCTTTATTAACAATGCCAATAATTTTGGACTGAGCGACCTACACCAAATGCGGGGACGTGTAGGCCGAAGCAATAAAAAAGCCTTCTGTTACTTTATTACCCCACCCTATGAGGTTATGACTAACGATGCCCGAAAGCGAATTGAGGCCTTGGAGCAATTCACAGAGCTGGGAAGTGGCTTTAATATTGCCATGAAAGATTTAGAAATTAGGGGAGCCGGTGACCTTTTGGGAGGCGAACAGAGTGGGTTTATCAACGATATTGGGTTTGACACCTACCAAAAAATATTGTCTGAGGCCATTGATGAGTTAAAGGAGAATGAATTTAAGGAACTCTACGAAGAAGTGGAAGGAAAGCCCACTGTTTTTGTAAAGGACACCCAAATAGACACAGACCTGGAACTGTTATTCCCAGACGATTACATCAATAATATAACCGAACGCCTTAATCTGTATACAGAACTCAACCAAATTAAGGAAGAAGAAGCCCTGCAGAAATTTGAATCGCACCTTATAGATCGCTTTGGGGAACTGCCCACCCAAGCAGTAGACCTATTAAACTCGGTTCGCATTAAATGGATTGCCAATGGCATAGGCTTAGAGAAAATTGTAATGAAAAAGGGGAAGATGATAGGGTATTTCATTGCCGATCAGCAATCCAAATTCTATCAAAGCAAACAGTTCACTACGGTTTTACAATTTATCCAAAGCAATCCTAAACTAGCCAAGCTTAAGGAAAAAGAAACCCGTAAAGGACTGCGACTTTTGTTGGTGTTCAATGATATTAAATCCTTGGATAAGGCCTATAGAGCCATGCAGCAGCTTGCCCCTGCGCAACTAACTTCTAAAGTGGAATCTACCTAACACCTACTCCATTATGACAATAAAGAACACCTTGCTATTTTTGGGAATCATCTTGGCCTTCAACCTCCAGGCCCAACATAGTATTTCGGGGAATATGGCGCCGGCAGAAGACCTAAAATGGTTAATTGCCTATAAAATAAATGCAACCGATCAATCTTATATTGCGGATGCCGCTATTACAAATGGCGCATTTAAATTGGAAATCCCTGAAAACTCCCCCACAGGAATGTATCGCATTGTTTACGCCATTCCTCAGGACCAATTTTACTTCGATCTAATCTACAACGGCAAGGAAGATATTGTACTTTCCTTTGATCTGGAAACAGGCTTGGAATTCCAGGCCTCCCAGGAAAACATTATCTACTATAATTACTTTGATCAGGTAAATGAATTGGAGTATCTAATAGACCAACTATATGCCAGCAACCGTCCCAATCAAGATATGATTGAGGAACATTTTAAGCAACTTAGAGGTATTCAGCTATCGTATGAACAACAGGCTAAAGGACTTATGACTGAACGGTTTGTGAAAGCCAACCAGCCTTATATCCCTAAGGAGTACCAACACAGAGAAAAATATCTTATCCATAAAAAGAAACATTATTTTGACGCCATAGATTTTAAAGACCCGGTACTCCAAGGATCTAGTTTTCTTGTAAATAAGGTTACAAACTATGTGTTTAACACGTTCTCCACCCAATCCCTGTCTATGGATAAGGTAGCATTGGAGTTACAGCAAAATATAGATCGTGTTGCTGCCATGTTGGATACGGTAGATCCCGAATTTGCGACTCAAATAATGGATAAACTGTGGGATATAGCGGTAAAAAACCAGCTGAACCCCACTGCCCAGTATATCTACAGTGCGTATTTACAGCCATTGGCGAAAGCGACCAACAACACAGGCCTTATCCAGAAAATAGCCACCCACAACCGATTGCAGATAGGTGCTGTTGCCCCGGAAGTAGCATGGAATGGGGAAGGAACATCCTATAAGCTGAGCGAATTGTCTGGGAACGAATACTACGTTTTGGTATTTTGGAGCAGTGAATGCTCCCATTGCACCACCCAGCTCCCAAAATTACAGCAAGAAATGAAAGCTTTTTCCTCCGCCAAAGTACTAGCTATAGGACTGGAAAATGATCAGGAAAATTGGAAAATGGAAGCTTCTAGATTACCCGACTTCATTCACGGGATCTCTCTGGGAAAATGGGAAAGTCCCTACGTAAAAACCTACGATATTTATCAAACCCCTACCTACTTAATTTTGGATGCGGAAAAACGGATTCTTGCCAAGCCAGGAAATTATGAAGAGGTGGTTCAATTTTTAAAAGAACAGTACTAATTTAGTGCAATCAAGAACCCCTACTCTGCGGATAGTACCTAGGGATTTACTGCCATAAATAGAGGTTGGATTATTATAAAAGCTCGGTAAACCAAGCCTCTACGCATAGTTTTTAAGGCTGTAGTAGATAGAATTACCCCACCTATATAGTAACACAGCGCCAAATGAATGCATTGTTACAGGATTGCATTATTTCATTGGCACATTGCTACATTAACCAATTGCTACATTATCTAATTGGTACATTAGCTCATTGCTACATTATCTAATTGGTACATTAGCTCATTGCTACATTATCTAATTGGTACATTAGCTCAATGCTACATTAACACCTTACAAGGTCTTTAAATCCTTAATGGTTCTAAAGGCTACATCTACCTGCTCATCATTTACGATAATAGTAAACTCATTGGTGGTAGAGATCACTTCGTACAACACAATCCCCTCCCAAGCCAAGCGCTGAAAAATGAAATAATAAATACCGGGTACGGAAACATTCTCTGAGGGCAGCTTTACCGTAATGGAGGAAAGGTGTTCGGCCTTTTGGGTGCATTTTTCCTGCTTAAACAATTCCTCTACAGCAGCATCCAAACTATTGCTCACCACAATGTTCATTTCGTTTACCCCCCTAGAAGAAGTATAGAAAACGTCCTTGTTCTTGTTGATCTCTTTCAATAAAGCAGTTTGGTTTTCTAAAATGCTATCGGAAATTAAAAATGTAAAATCCGTTAAGGAGGAGCGAACGGTTATCTCCCCAATATTTTTTAGAACTTTAATAATTTTATGAGTCGCACGAAATTCAAGATCATCGGAAAGTCGTTTTAAAGCCATTACGATAGCTCCGTTTCTAATATCCTTTCCCAATTCCATCTCTATCTCGGGCTTTACAATCCTAGACAAGGAGGTGAGATTTATAATTCCCTGAGCCAACGCACTTTGCAGGAATGGTTTTTTCTTAATATAATCCTCTACAACCGCTGAAATAGTTCTCATTTTATCAAAATTTCTGTAAAATTAACAAATTGTTACAAATAAAACAAATGTTTAGAAATGATAAAAGGCATTTTCCCAGTGATCTACCTTAAAATTAGGGCCTTCCTTAAGCACTGTCACAATATCAAATCTTACCTCCACATCCAAATCTTTACTAACTACATAATGATTTGCCGCCTTCACCAATAACTTGATTTTCTTATCGGTTATAGTAGCTGCAATATCCTGCCAATATTCGGAACTTCTCGACTTCACTTCTACCACAACCAACAAATCGCCCTTCCGGGCAATAATATCAATTTCGGCTTTTTGATACCGATAGTTTTTATGGACAATTCGGTATCCTTTCTTTAAAAGGTACGCCTCCGCCAATTTCTCTCCTTTCGCCCCAAATTCGTTGTGCTTTGCCATATAACACTAAAGATACTATAAAAATAAAGGGAATCTTGTAGAAAACACGGCTTGCAAAGATCCAAAACTACCGTTAGCACGTATTACAATTGGTGTTATAACGAGTTTACTAGGAAGCACATACTTTGCTGGAAAATAAAACGTTATCCCAATAACCCCTATCAACAACCCGTAAAATGCAGTACTACCCATGGATTATTTTATAAACTGCAACACCTCTCCCCTAACGCCCTACACCCCTCCCTTGGATTCTTCCAGGGTTGCCCATTTATATAGGCGCTTGGGATTTAGCGCTTCAGTCCAGACCATAGATCAGGCTACGGGGCAAACTGCAAATACCTTGGTGAACAATTTAATTGCCGAAGCCCAAAACATGTCCCCTTTGCCCGCTCCACCTTGGGCCAATTGGAACAACAGTAATTATCCCGCAGACAGGGATGAGAGCAATGAAATTAAAAGAACCCAAGAAGCAACGTGGCGCATTGCTTATACCGATGCGCTTTTAAATAACAATCTAAGGGACCGACTCAGTTTTTTCTGGAGTAATCATTTGGTAACGCAATTGGAGGTCTACAGGTGTAACCAATTTTTATATGAATATATAGATTGCCTACAGCGAAATGCCTTAGGAAACTTTAAGACCATGGTACACGAAATTGGACTTAGCAGTGCCATGCTCTATTACTTGGATGGAGCCTATAGTAACGGGAACAATCCCAACGAGAATTATGCCCGAGAATTGTTCGAATTATTTACGATGGGCGAAGGAAACGGCTATACTGAAGAAGACATTATAGAAACCGCCAAAGCCCTAACTGGCTATGTGAATCGCGGAGAAATTGGCTGTACCAAGGTTACTTTTGATGCCTCCAAATATAATAACGATCAGAAAACTATTTTCGGTAGAACGGGTAATTGGGGCTATGACGATGTGCTGGATATCCTTTTTGAGGAAAGAGCCAATGAAATAGGCTATTTTATATGCAAGAAGCTATACGAGTTTTTTATTCATCCAGATGCTACCGATGAGGCTACCAATGCACAATCCATTATAAATGGACTCTCTGCCACCTTCATTACCAATAATTTTGAATTGGCTCCAGTAGTAAGTCAACTTTTTAAAAGTCAGCATTTCTTCGATGAAAACGCCCTAGGAGTGATCATAAAGAGTCCGTTCGATATGTTCCTTAATTTGATGAACGAAACCAGTTTTTCCTATGACGATTCCATGCTAAGCACCGTTGAAGAAGCATGTAGGTTACTGGGTCAGGAGGTCTTTAACCCCTACGATGTAAATGGCTGGCAACGCAACCGAACGTGGATCAACACCAATTTTATGATTGGCAGGTGGCTGACCAGTGAGATGGTGCTACAAAAATTTTATGGTGCCCAACAGGAAGAGTTTAGGGATTTTGCAATGGCCGCAGTTGGGGAGAATAACCGAAACACCAGTAACCCAAGAATTGTAGTAGAGGCAATTGTGAATAAAATACTACCCAAAGGACTACTTACAGAGCAAGATTTTAACAATGCTATGGATGTTTTTATGATTGAGGAGGTCCCAGATAATTACTATGGGGCGGATTTTATTGAAGGAGGGAATGGCTATTGGATATTGAGCGTAAGCCCTGAAGTGCCCTCGCAGGTATATTTTCTGCTATTACACTTGGTAAGACAACCCGAATTTCAACTAAAATAATCTAGGCATTATGAGCAACACGCCCACCCATCACCACAAAAATGGCGCCCAGGAAGACAGTCACGATCTAGAGCACGAATACTGGAGCAGACGCTCTTTCCTACAGACATTGGGTATTGCCGGGTCTGGCACCCTAATGCTGGGAAGTAATTTACTCACTGCCTCGGCCCTATCCCCGCTAACCGCAGCCATTGCTGCAGCGGAAACAGACAATATCCTATTGCTAATCCGACTCGCAGGGGGCAATGATGGCCTTAATACCATTATTCCCATTTCCCAATACGATATTTATGCTAATGCACGGCCCAATATTTACATCCCAGAGAGTAAGATAGTACGGTTAACAGATGAATTTGGAGTCCCAACGTATATGAAATCCTTAGAATCCATGTGGGGTGAAGGCCAGTTTAAGGCAGTACATGGGGTAGGCTACCAAAATCAAAATCTATCTCATTTTACGGGTTCGGATATATTTGCCAATTGCGATCTAACCTCCACCGGCTTTAATAGACTGAATACTGGCTGGATGGGAAGACATTTTGAGAATCGCTATCCAGATTATTTGGTAAACCCTCCAGATGCTCCAGCGGCCATTCAAATAGGTAACTATGGTAATCTAGTCTTCCAAGGGGAAGAGACCAACTATGCCTTTGTTACCTCCAACGTAGATCAGTTAGAACAAATTGCCGCCACTGGTTCGCAATACAGTTTAGACGAAAGCCTATTTGACCCCTGTATGTACGGGGACCAATTAAAGTTTTTAAGAGGTACTGCCAATACCACCTATGAGTATTCGGGAAAAATCCATGAAGCGTATGCCCGTGGTAAAAATGAGGTAACCTATCAAAAAAACGGATTTGCAAGACAATTGGCGCTCTTGGCGCGACTCATAAAAGGAAATTTGGGCACCAAGGTATATATGGTAAGCATGGGCGGATTTGACACCCATGGGAATCAGCCTCTAGTGCACGAACAACTGATGTCTAACCTATCTATAGCCGTCAATAATTTCTATCAAGACCTGGCATATTCCCAACAGGAAAAACAGGTATTGGGAATGACCTTTTCAGAATTTGGAAGGCGTATTTATGAGAACGGTTCCAATGGCACCGACCACGGGAAGGCAGCCCCCACCCTTTTCTTCGGATCTGGGTTAAATGGCAGTGCTTTTGTGGGCGATCATCCTGCCTTGGATGACCCAGACGGACGGGGAAATTTGGAGTTCACCATGGATTTTAGGGATCTCTATGCTACGGTTATGGCAGAGTGGCTTTGCGTCCCCATCCCCCTTGTAGAACAACACCTATTAAACCATCCCTACGCTCCCGTAAATTTAGGCTTTAATTGCAGTGGCACGGAATTCCCGGATATTACCGTGGACAATGGGCAACCCAATCCCCCGCCAACACCAGATCCAGACGGTACCGTACCCGATGTGGAATTGGCAAACAGTATAATACACAAACCCTATTATCCCACGGACCAAACCCCACACCTCCATGTGGAAATGCCCTTTAGCGCAGAAGTGGATATCCGATTATTCAACATTATGGGGCAACACCTGGGAATAGTCTATAATGGGATGATGCCGCAAGGTGTCACCGAAATTAATATTAGAGAGCAACTCCCCATGCACATTGGTTCCGGGAAATACATCTACCAGATTCAGGTACAAGACCAAAAACTTAGTAAGTCCATCATGGTAGCATAAGCGGCAAAAGAAACCTTTAATGGGAAGCCCAATCCCATTTGCACCTCCTAGGCTTATTTTTTGGTAGAATGCCCCACCTCCAAGCAAAAATCTTTATTTTTGCAGCCTAATTATACAGTGATGTCACAAAACCAACATAAGCCTGCAAGATATACTATTACCGCCGCACTACCCTACACCAACGGCCCCATTCATATTGGACATTTAGCCGGGGTGTATGTACCTGCCGATATTTACACCAGATACCTAAGATCCACCGGAAACGATGTGGCATTTGTATGTGGCAGTGATGAGCATGGGGTGGCTATATCCATGAAGGCAAAAAAAGAAGGAGTATCGCCACAAAATATCATCGATAAATACCACGGTATTATTAAACAATCCTTTGCCGATTTTGGAATTACGTTTGACAACTACTCCCGAACCTCGGCAAACATTCACCATGAAACAGCCTCCGACTTCTTCACTAAGCTATACGAAAAAGGCGATTTTATAGAGGAGTCTACCGACCAATTATACGATGAAGAGGCACAACAGTTTTTAGCAGACCGTTTTGTTACCGGGACCTGCCCAAAATGTGGTCATGAAGAAGCCTATGGAGATCAGTGTGAAAACTGTGGAACTTCTTTAAACGCCACCGATCTCATAAACCCAAAATCGACCCTCTCTGGCGCCGTTCCTACCTTAAAAAAGACCAAACACTGGTTTTTACCCTTAGATAAGCATGAAGCATTTTTAAGGGAATGGATTCTCAAGGATCACAAGAGCGATTGGAAACCGAATGTCTATGGCCAGTGCAAGTCTTGGATAGATGAGGGACTAAAGCCTAGGGCCGTAACAAGGGATTTGGACTGGGGAATTCCAGTTCCGGTTCCTGGCGGCGAAGGAAAGGTGCTGTACGTTTGGTTTGATGCACCCATCGGGTATATTTCCTCTACCAAAGAATGGGCCCAACGAGAAGGGAAAGACTGGGAGCCCTATTGGAAGGATAAGGATACCAAAATGGTTCATTTTATAGGGAAAGACAATATAGTTTTTCACTGTATTATTTTTCCGTGTATGTTAAAAGCGCATGGCGATTTTATACTACCAGAAAATGTTCCCGCCAATGAATTCTTAAACCTGGAAGGCAATAAATTGTCCACTTCCAAGAATTGGGCCGTATGGTTGCATGAGTACTTGGAAGATTTCCCGGATATGCAAGACGTGCTTCGTTACAGCTTAACGGCCAATGCCCCGGAAACCAAGGACAACGATTTTACCTGGAAAGATTTCCAGGCAAGGAACAATAATGAACTGGTTGCCATTTATGGAAATTTCATCAATCGTGTGGTAGTACTTACCAACAAGTATTACAATGGGTTGGTTCCCAGTCCTGGCGAATTTAGCGAAGTGGATAAACAAACCTTGGAGGAAGTAAAGAAATTCCCAGGGATAATTGCCAGCTCTATAGAAAGGTATCGCTTCCGAGAGGCAGGCCAGGAGGTGATGAACTTGGCACGTTTAGGCAACAAATACTTGGCCGATGAAGAGCCTTGGAAAGTAATTAAACAAGATGAGGAGCGCGTAAAGACCATTATGTTCGTAGCCCTTCAAATTTCTTCTGCACTAGCCGTTTTAAGCGAACCATTTTTACCTTTTACAGCGCAGAAACTGAACACTATGTTGGCAACAGAAAAGCTAGAATCGGCATTAAAATGGGAGGCCGTTGGCCAGCGCGATGTCCTATTACCCTCCGGACACCAAATAAATAAGGCTGAACTTTTATTCAGTAAAATTGAGGACAAGACCATAGAGGCACAATTAAACAAATTGGAAGCCACCAAGAAAGCAAACGAACAAATGAACAAGGATGTAAGCCCACAAAAAGACACCATCACCTTTGACGATTTTTCCAAACTGGATATGAGGGTGGGCACCATTATAGAAGCTGCCAAAATGCCAAAGGCCAAGAAGCTTTTGGTCTTAAAGGTAGATACCGGACTAGACGTCAGAACCATTGTTTCTGGTATAGCAGAGAGTTTTAAAGCCGAAGAAATCGTGGGAAAAAAAGTAACCGTTTTGGTCAACTTAGCCCCTAGGGCCCTACGAGGAGTAGAAAGCGAGGGAATGATCCTCATGACCGAAAACAAAGACGGAAAATTGGTATTTGTGAATCCCGATGAAGACGATGTAGCTAACGGGGAGACCATTAATTAAGTTGCCGATAAAAGGAAGAGCATCTCAGCTGTGGCATTGCATGCTTTTGGCAATGCGCAGTTGAGATCTAATAAAAACCAGTGGTGAATAATACCTGATTATGCGTAGTCGACATCGGAAGAACAACAAATGCTAGCAGTCCGATGATGCACAGTCGAGACCCAATAAGCACACAAATGTGAACACTGTCCGGTTAAGTGGAAGCGAGACCTGAAAAACCTCGACTGCGCTCGATCCGGGAAACGTTGGACAACTTAAATTCGAAATCGTCTTTCAACATATAATTCCTAATTAGACAACCCTGAACGGTGTTCCCACCGTATCCCTAAAAATTACCATACCTCATGAATTTGATCTCCTATATTACCAAACACACTCAATTACCCATTAAAAGCGTGGAAAACACGGTTGGCTTATTGAATGAGGACTGTACCGTCCCCTTTATTTCCCGGTACCGTAAGGAAAGAACAGGGAATTTGGACGAAGTACAGGTAGGTGAGATCGTACAATACAAAGCGCAGTTTGAAGCCTTGGAAAAAAGAAAGGCGGCCATTCTAAAATCTATTGAGGAGCAAGGTTCCCTTTCCAAGGATTTGGAACAAAACATTAAAAAAGCAGAAGACCTAGTTACCCTAGAAGACCTCTACCTCCCCTTTAAGAAAAAGCGGAAGACCAAGGCGGAGACAGCCATAAAAAATGGATTGGAGCCTTTGGCAAAAATCATGATGGCACAGCGGTCCGATGAATTGGAGTATGAGGCCTCCAAATACCTCAGCGATACCGTTCCCTCGGAAGACGAGGCGCTGGAAGGGGCGCGCCATATCATTGCTGAATGGATTAACGAACGTACCGATATTAGAAATTTGCTTAGGAACCAATTGGAACGGCATGCACAACTTACCACGAAGGTAATATCCACCAAGAAAGAAGACGAAAAAGCACAGAAATACAGGGATTATTTTGATTGGAGCGAATCATTAAACCGATGTCCGTCTCACCGACTTTTGGCCATACTGCGCGCAGAGAATGAAGGTATTATACGCGTAAAAATAGACATAGACCACGATAGGGCCATCTCTAACATAGCCAACAGAATTATACGCTCTAATAACGCTTGCACCCCACAACTTCAATTAGCTATAGAAGATTCGTACAAGCGATTATTATACCCCTCCCTTTCCAAAGAAACCCTTAAAGTTGCCAAAACCAAAGCCGATGAAGCTGCTATCCTGGT
Source organism: Arenibacter amylolyticus (assembly GCF_002150785.1). Taxonomy (GTDB): domain Bacteria; phylum Bacteroidota; class Bacteroidia; order Flavobacteriales; family Flavobacteriaceae; genus Arenibacter; species Arenibacter amylolyticus. Next base: position 26,169 of record NZ_MTAZ01000025.1, read on the forward strand.
GTTTTCCAAAAACTTAAGGCAACTACTGCTTGGATCCCCTTTGGGTGAAAAAAGGATATTGGCCATAGACCCAGGATTTAGAACTGGCTGTAAGGTGGTGTGCCTTAGTGCCCAAGGAGAATTGGAACACAACGAAACCATTTATCCCCATGCTCCAAAAAATGACAGCATTGGTGCCATAAAAAAAATAAGCTCCTTGGCAGATGCCTACAAAATAGAAGCCATTGCCATTGGCAATGGAACCGCCTCTAGGGAAACAGAGCAACTAATAAAACGAATTCAGTTTAAAAACAACATAGAAGTATTTGTGGTTAGCGAAGCGGGTGCCTCCATTTATTCTGCCTCAAAAATTGCTAGGGACGAATTCCCTAATTATGATGTTACCGTACGTGGGGCGGTATCTATTGGCCGCCGCCTAGGTGATCCCTTAGCAGAATTAGTAAAAATAGATCCAAAGTCTATTGGCGTTGGCCAATACCAACACGACGTGGACCAAACCCTATTAAAAGACTCCTTGGACATGGTAGTAGAAAGCTGTGTGAATACCGTTGGGGTTAATATAAACACCGCCAGTGTTCCCCTACTGAGCTATGTATCCGGTATAGGACCAAAGCTAGCAGAAAACATTGTGGCGTATCGCAATGAAAATGGCCCGTTCACAAGTAGGTCTGAGATAAAAAAAGTACCCCGATTAGGACCAAAAGCCTTTGAACAAGGAGCTGCTTTTTTACGGATTAAAAAAGCAAAAAACCCCTTGGACGATTCTGCAGTACACCCAGAGAGCTATTCCATAGTGAAGCAAATGGTGAAAGACCAAAATATTGCCCTTACAGATATTATTGGCAATAAAGAAGTCATTAAAAAAATTGATCTACAAAAATACTGTACGGATACAGTAGGCTTACCCACCTTGGAAGATATTATTAAGGAATTGGAGAAGCCTGGCCTAGACGTTCGTGAAAAAGCAAAGGTTTTCACCTTTGACCAAAACATACGGAGCATCTCCGATCTTAGAGAGGGGCAACTACTCCCCGGAATTGTAAACAATATCACCAACTTTGGTTGCTTTGTAGATATTGGAATTAAAGAGAGCGGATTAATCCATATCTCTAATCTTTCGGACAGTTTTGTAAAGGATGTTAACGAACATGTAAGCCTGCACCAACAAATAATAGTGAAGGTACTGGAGGTAGATATCCCTAGAAAACGCATCCAATTGGCCTTGCACAAAAAGTAGATATCCCCATATTTCACTATCATAATAAGGAGTTGGGAGGCCAAGCCACCGCAAGATCAATACCTTGCAAACACCTCTTCTTTAAACTGAATGTCAGACAATTGGCCCCTGCAGTTTGCTATCCATCATAGGTATCAACTTTAACATTTTATCTTATTTAGATTCATTTAAAATAAATACTTTTGCCATGGTAATACAGAACTACTGTGGGTAAAAAGAAAAAAGAAGACAAAAAAAAAGACGACAAGAAGAAGCATAAGAAGCTGAAAAAAGCGGCTAAAAAGGAGCAGAAAAAACTCCTTAAAGCATTGGCTCCTCCTGGTTGTAAGACTAAATGCTGTGAAAAGTATCTAAAATCCGAATCCAAACGATGCAAACGCTGCCCATGTTTTGATTTGATGGATAAAAAGGTGGCGTAAACACCTGAACTGTAATAGCTACGATTTCGTCTGACAGTTTTAAGGATTAATATTTGTTGTTTTCACTCTTTAAATATAATTCTTAACTGTCAGATTTTATCGTGGTTACTTCACCGAACCATTCTCCCTTTTTCCGATGACATTTTCGCTCCCTTGAAGAGGGTTCTAAGTGTAACCGCTACGCTACCATATAGCTGTGGTTTTATACCTCGTTCATTACTAACAAGATAACTTACGTAATACATAAAGACCTGTTGCTACAAACAACAGGACTTTATCTTATAAATAAGCCTACCTTATTTCCCCAACATCAGAAGCTCGTTACATCGTATTTCCGTAACATAACGCTTCTCTCCCTCTTTGGTTTCATAGCTTTTTGTGGTAAGCTTTCCCTCTATGGCCACTTCCTTGCCTTTGTTTAAATAACTTTCCACAATCTCTGCGGTTTTACCCCAGGCCACCACATTATGCCACTGGGTATCGGTTACCTTCTCCCCTTTGGAATTCTTATAAATCTCATTAGTGGCGATGGAGAACTTGGCCAGTTTGCCACCTCCATCCAAATTAATAATCTCTGGGTCGTTCCCCAAGTTTCCAATCAACTGTACTTTGTTTCTAAGTGCGTTCATAATAAAAAGATTTAATGTTAAACAGTTAAGATTTTTTGATACCACAAACCTAATCCCAGAAGCAAGGGCTAGTCGGTTGATAACTACTTAATTTCGCTTGTAAACATTTGTAGTCGTTTACACGTATCTATAAAATCCTAAATCAGCCTAGCGCCTAGAGGAGATTTCCTCTGTCTCTTCTCCACACTCACTCCTTGTTTGTATAATCCATCAAACTATATGTATCCCCTAATTACAAGCTCCTTGGGGGCTAATTATATCTTTAATAATTAGTATCTTGCCCCTTGTTGAATTTTCATCAACCAACTTAAAATACCAGTGGAACGACTAATAAAAGAATGTCAACATCAGTTGCATCAATTAAAAATAGAATTATAGATAAAAGAAGCAGGTTCAGTGTCAGCATACCATTGGCATCACTTACTCATTACATTGCTTTGTTTATTAATTCATAAAAAAACGGAACTCCAAACCTTTAAATTCAAAATAAATACGCATGAAAAAACATTTCATTTCCCTTCTCTTTTGTTCCATTTTTATTGCAGGCTATAGTCAATCTGCTACAGAAATAGCCTCCATCTACCAGGACCTCTCGGTATTTGAAACGCCCATGGCCCTTTCCCTCAGGAAAAAGGTGAAGAAAAAGGATATAGCCAACATAAAGAACAAGCAGTTACGGGAAGTGGCTACTGCCCTAAATGCCAATTCCTACGATTCTAATTTTAGAATGGCCCAGTATAAAGCATATCTCTCCCCTAAAGTCTTAGGTCAGCAACTAATGATTGGGGATGGCTACAGCAAGTATGAAAATATAACGGGCATCTATCTACCTATTGGGGAACACCTTGTGCTGGCAGACGGCATTGAAAACAACACCGAGGTTAGTGTAGTAGTTGTAAACTGGAACCGCAGAGCCCCAGAAGGTATAGACCCCACCAAGGATCCCGCAGGATGGGGAATCCAAAAGAAAAAATTTAAATTACAAAACGGTGTTAACCTAATTACTATTGCCGACTTTGATGGATTGGCCTATATCGATTATTTTTCTGAACAACCCGAAAAAGAGCCTACCATCCAAGTACACTTCCCAGCTGCTGCGGTGAACGGTTATTTTGATAGCGCCACTGATACGGATACTGATTGGAATTCCCTGGTAGATAATGCCATTTACCCTATTGTGGATGCACGGGGAAAGCACATCCAAATTGCCTACCCTGCAGAAGCTATTAAAAAGTATGCTTACAACAGGGGCTTGGAGTTAATCAATAATTACGACACCCTGGTGTATAGACAACACCGACTCTTGGGGCTGATTAAATACAATAAGGTTCCCAAAAATAGAATTCTAGCACGTGTAAACTATAATTACTATATGTTTAGGGATAAGGACGGCGTGGCCTATATGGGGACAGATCCTGGAAACGCCATGTCCATGGTGGTAGATCCGAGTAGCGTAATTAAAGGTGATCCCTGCTGGGGCTTTAGTCATGAAGTAGGTCACGTACACCAAGTACGTCCGCATTTTAATTGGGGCGGACTTGGGGAAGTGAGTAACAACGTATTCTCTCTCTATGTCACTACCTCCTTTGGGAATAAAAGTAGGATTTCTGCTCAAAACAATTATTCAAAGGCAAGGGAAAGCATTATTGACGGTAAAATAAGTTACCTCCAGGATGGGGATGTGTTTAACCGAGTAGTTCCCTTTTGGCAACTACAATTGTACTTCTCGGGCATTGGGGAAAATCCCGATTTTTATCCAGACCTTTTTGAAGCATTCCGCCAACAAGGTGAGGAAAGTAGACAAAAAAGCAGCAATCCTCGGCATTCTGGTGGTTGGGGAGACCGTGGTAACAATCCCGCCAAATACCAGCTCAACTTTGTTAAAACAGCCTCGGAAGTGAGCAGAACAGACCTGACCGAATTCTTTGACAAATACGGTTTTTTCCATGTGGGCGAGTTTGATTATAATGACTATGGAAACTATAGCTATAAGATGACCCAAGAAATGGTAGACGAATGCAAGGCAGCCATCAAAGCCATGAACCTCCCAAAGCCCAAAATAGATATTAGCACCCTAGAAGATGTACAACCCCAAGAGGTTCCGTAAGGAAAAGGATTTTCTAATAATTAAAACCCTAAAAAAGTTGGTCCCCTTACCGGGGCGGCCAACTTTTTTTATTTTAAATAGGTTATACGGAAATGGTAAAACAGAAAACTCGTACGAATGCCATAACTTTGTAAGAAAGGCAAGGCATAACATTCCTAACAACCCCCACTACCTTAATAGGCAACACACGCTACAACATTAAATTAAGCTTATCTGTAATGAACAATCCCTTTATAGTAGACCAATCCTTCAAAAATGTAGATTTCACCATAAACAAACTACCGAAAGGCGAGTACGAGCACTGTGTGTTTGATTCTTGTACCTTTTCCAAGGCCAGCCTTGCCAATATTTCCTTTATGGAAAGCACCTTTATAGCCTGCGACCTCAGTAATGTAGACCTTAAAAACACCACTTTAAAGGAAACCGAATTTGAACATTGTAAAATGCTAGGAGTCAACTTTGACGCCTGTAACCCATTTTTACTCTCGTTTCAATTTGTGGGCTGCAACCTTAACCTGTCCTCCTTTTACGGCTTAAGCATCAGGCAAACTATATTTAGAGATTGTATGCTGCATCAGGCCGATTTTACAAATGCCGATCTCTCCAATGCACAATTTGATAAGTGCGACCTTCAGAATGCTATTTTTATGAATTCGGTCTTATTAAAAACCGATTTCCGTTCTACTATCCATATTAACATCGACCCAGAAAACAACAAACTAAAAAAGGCTAAGTTTTCAAGAGAAGGTGCATTGGGTCTCTTAACTAAATACGATTTGGATATTAGCTAGGCAAACACCCTTCATTTAGGAGTACCAACCCTCTATGCTGCATTTTCACTATATTGGGATAGCGATTTGGAAATTCAACCACAAAAAACAACCAAAACCAACCCTCCTAACTTTTAAATAGTGGCAAATGGAAAAAAAATGTCTGGAATGCGGGGAGAAAATAGTAGGACGCATCGATAAAAAGTACTGTTCGGACTACTGCAGGAATTCCTACAACAACAAACTAAACAAGGACAGTAAAAATTTGGTGCGTAATATTAATAACCGCTTGCGTAAGAACTATAGGATATTGGACAGTTTTCCCCTTAAAGACGGAAAAACCAAGACTACAAAAACCCGCCTAATGGATAAGGGGTTCGATTTTGAATACCTAACCAACCTGTACACCACCAAAAAAGGAACTACGTACTATTTTGTATACGACTTGGGCTACCTGCCTTTGGACAATGATTATTATATGATTGTAAAACGCGAATAACACTCCCCTCTAGCATCTTGGAAGTAGCAACAATAGGAACCGTTTACCAACTCCAATTTCCCCGTAAACAAAAACTGCACGTTCTAATATTTCCAATTTTGCCCGCTTAGCCTCAAAGCAGCGATCACTATATCTTTTCTACTTATCTGCCCCACTAGCCTATTGTTTTCCATTACCGGCAACCTCCTTCTATTGTGTGCCACAAAAATTCCGGCAGCGTCAAAAATGGTGGTGTCATGGGCAATAGTCTCCACGTTCTTGCTCATAAATCGCTCTACCCTTTTATCCATAATCGGTTGATTAAAATAACGGCTTTCCGAGATTTCCTTCATACAATCGGCCTCAGAAATAATACCCACCAAGCAGCCGTCCTTATCAATTACAGGTCCCCCAGAAATATGGTGTTTGGCAAAATCCTCCATGACCTCTAAGATGGATTGATCTGGTGAAAAAGTCACCAATTTTTTAGACATATAATCCGCTACCAAAATAGGAGCCTCAAATGCCTGTTTTACAGGTCTCCGGACCCCTTGAAAGTTCTTTATAGCCATAATACAAAGTTTTAGGTTGACATTAAATATAGCTTTTTAACGACAAATACACAACAAACAGGAAGATTCACCACGCTTACATCAATAAAATCAATATTTTACTGAGGATTACCCAATATACACCCTTATACAAACAGCACACTTATTTAATGCGAAAAGAATTTCTTAATTTTAAGTTTTTCCAAACCCATGATGAAAAGATTTCCAACCGTTATCCCCCTTCTACTTATTCTATTGGCCATTTACATTAGTTTTTGGTCTTCCATGCCCACCTATAAACCAGATATTGATTTGGACAAAACCCAATTTTCCACGGATAGGGCATTTATGCATGTAAAGAACATGTCCCAGGAACCGCATGCCGTTGGCTTCCCCGCTCATTCCGCAGTTAGGGAATACCTTATTTCCCAACTAGAGCAACTTGGGCTAAACCCCATACTACAAACGGGATATACTGCAGGAGATTGGGCCAACTTTAGCAAGGTGACTAATATTATGGCGCGTATAGAAGGCAGCAATCCAGGAAATGCCCTCTTATTGCTATCGCATTATGACAGTAGTCCGCACTCCTCCTTAGGTGCCAGTGATGCTGCCAGTGGGGTAGCAACCCTTTTGGAGGGAGTAAGGGCCTACTTATCAGGTGAAAATCGCCCAAAGAATGACATTATTATTCTATTTACCGATGCGGAGGAACTGGGTCTAAACGGGGCCGATTTATTTGTTAATAACCACCCCTGGGCTAAGGAAGTGCGATTGGCCCTGAATTTTGAGTCGAGAGGCAGTGGCGGTCCCTCCTATATGTTGTTGGAAACCAACCAAGGCAACAGTTCCCTGATCGATGGCTTTATAGCTGCCAACCCCCATTACCCCGTTGCCAATTCCCTGGTATATAGTATTTATAAAATGCTCCCCAATGATACCGACCTTACGGTCTTTAGGGAGGATGGGGATATAGATGGTTTTAATTTTGCTTTTATCGATGACCATTTCGATTATCATACCGCCAAAGATACTTATGAAAGGTTGGATGCCAATACGCTGGCACATCAAGGGGCTTATTTAATGCCACTCTTAAACTATTTTAGCCATGCCGATCTTACCCAACTTAAAAGTGAAAAAGACCTAGTCTATTTTAATATTCCCTTCTTTAAATTAGTATCCTACCCCTTTAAATGGATATTTCCCATGCTTTTGGGAGGCATTATTTTATTTTTGATTTTACTTACCCACGGATTTCGAAAAAAAATCCTGAAACTAAAGGAAATTGGGAAGGGGTTTGGTCCTATGCTCTTATCCCTGTTCATTAACGGTCTTATAGGATATTTTGGATGGTCTTTAATCCTGAAAATTTACCCTCAGTACCAGGATATGCTTCATGGGTTCACCTATAATGGATATACCTACATTGCTGCCTTCGTTTTCCTTTCTATGGCAGTAAGCTTTTGGTGCTACCATCGATTTGGGAAAGCCAGCACCCCCAATCTCCTAATTGCCCCAGCCTTATTTTGGTTGTTTATCTGTGCACTCCTGGCCATTTACTTAAAAGGGGGAAGTTTCTTTTTAATCCCAGTATTGGCACTATTAGCCTCGCTATGGATCCTATTAGGGGAGAAATCGCCCAACCCCCTATGGTTCGTATTTTTGGCCTTACCTGCCCTTTGGATATTCTCTCCCCTTATTAAAATGTTTCCCGTAGGGCTAGGACTTAAAATGATAATTACCTCAACGGTACTCACCACCCTTACCTTCTTTCTACTGCTACCTCTATTAGGGAATACCAAACCAAAACTTCAATTGGCCTCCCTCTTCTTCATTCTATTTATAGGTTTTATGGTGTCCGCCCATTTAAATTCTGATTTTAGTAAGGATACGGCCAAACCCACCAGCCTTGTCTACCTGTTGGATGCAGACAGCCAAACAGCACAATGGGCAACCTATGACCGGGTACTTTCTGGTTGGACCTCACAATATATTGGGGAACAAAAGGAAGTGCCTCCTTCAACCGATCACCAAAACCTCAGTAGTAAATATGGAACGGGCTTTCGTTTTGTAAGCAAAGCACCATTGAAAAATTTAGCACATCCGGAAATAACGGTTCTTAAGGATACCCTTGTTGGGAACGAAAGAAGCATAGAGATTACATTTACGCCTAAAAGACAAATAAATAGGCTGGAGGTATTTACCAATGACATAGCCCTATCCAGAGCGGAGATCAATAGTATTCCCTTATCCAATTTCTTTTTAGAAAATAGAAGGAGCAATAAATTGATTACGCATTACGTGAGCGATAACGATCCTACCAACCTAAAATTGTTCTTCCCAAAAGACAGCGAATTACAACTTACCTTCTATGAGGCATCCAATGATTTATTAGAGCATCCCAATTTTAGCGTCCCCCCTAGACCGGACCACCATATTCCGATGCCCTTTGTCTTAAACGATGCCATACTAATCACAAAAAAAATCCACTTTGAATAAAACTATAGGGATATTAGGATGTGGATGGCTTGGACTACCCCTTGCCACTGAATTGGTCAATACCCACTACCAAGTAGTTGGATCCACCACTACCCAAGAGAAATTGAAGCAATTAAAAAAAATAGGGATAACCCCCTTTTTAATTCAACTTTCGGAGACGGGAATCGAGGGGGATATTCAAGGATTTCTAAAAGACGTAGATGTATTGCTTATAAATGTGCCCCCTAGACTGCGGAGCACCCCCAAGGAAGACTATGTTAAAAAAATTAGTCATTTACATAAAGCCCTTATTGCGGCTAAGATTAAAATGGTAATTTTCATCAGCAGTACTTCGGTTTATGGGGACCACCAAGGTAGGGTAACGGAGGCCACCCTGGCGGAACCCAGTTCGGAATCTGGGAAGCAACTATTGGCAGCGGAAGACTTACTGAGAAATGACCGGAATTTGAATGTTACTATTATACGGTTTGGCGGACTCATTGGCCCCAATCGGCATCCCGCTAATTTTGTAGCTGGAAAAACAGGCCTTTCCAATGGAATGGCACCCGTGAATTTAATTCATCTAGACGACTGTGTGGGGCTCATCCGTACGGTAATAGCAAACAATCCCACCAACCTTTTAATCAACGGAGTGTATCCCTTACATCCCAGCAAACAAGCATATTATACCGAAGAGGCAACCAAAAAAGGGATCGCTCCCCCATCTTACCTCCCATCCTCCAATGATAAAAATCATAAAATTATAGAAAACGCCCCAGAAATTGTTAAAATATACCAATATCACACCTCAATTATCAGTTGATTCACCACACAATTTCACACTTTCACAACAAAGGGCACTTCCATTCGTTAAATTAAATCGACGAATTACAACATTTCATCGACAAGCCATACCTTTAAACAAAAATAAAACAAAGGATATTATGGAAAATTCAGGCCTAAAAAGCAGGGTGTTTAAGGAAGTCCAAAACTTGGTTTCCAGCAGCTGCTACAGTCTGGAAACATCAAGAAAACACCAGATTTTACATGAAATGATAGTGAAAAAGCACTATAATGCAGTGGATATCACCATAGATTATCACCGCAACAGGATACTAATGGACCTTGTAGTGGACGATAGTAGTTACGATCCAAAAAACTTAACTTTCTCTACTCCCCTTATGAGGACTAATATGTATTACGACAACTTAAAAGGGTTTTTACTTTCCTGTTTAGAAACGGACAATGCCAGCATTGCCTTTTATGCCAACCTCCTAAAAACTTTCAGGAATAGTAAGAAAAAGGAGGTTATAATGGCCTAGGTACTAGATCTCCCCAACGGTAAAAATAAGATTGAAGGATGCCCTTGGGCATCCTTTTTACTGCCTATCAAAGCTTTAAGACTACGCATAACAGTAGAAATAAAATAATTCACTAGATTTGGCTCACTAAAAAATAAAAAAGATGAAAAAAATAGGATTGATACTCCTTCTTCTGGTAGGAATTTCGGCGCAGGCCCAGACCAAGAGTGAGTTGCTTAAGCATTATGAGGCATTTTATAATCAAATGAGACTGCAAGGTGATGTGGACGGGGTGATCAATGCCTTGACCCACCTCAATATTCTTTCGCCCAGCCCGGAACGAAATGATACCTTGGCTTACATCTACGCCAACGACAATCAGCACCTACAGGCTTTAAACACCATAGGAATAGAGAAGAACGAAAATGACTCTGACCTAGCAGTACAGGTAAAAGCAATTTCCTTAAAGGCTTTAAATCAGCCCAAAAGAGCCTTAGAACAATTTGAAATATTAAACAAAAGAGATCCAAATCCATACTTGGCCTACGAAATGGCCGATCTAAAGATTCAGACCGGAGACAATGCAGGAGCGGCAGCAAATATTGAATATGGCATAGCAAACGCCACAAACGATATGAAGTATGCCTTCTATGAAAGGCAACAACCCTATGAAGTATCCTTAAAGGCGGCGTTACTTCATCTAAAGGCCCTAGTGCAGTTCAATAACGACCAAAGCAATATAGACCAAGCATTGGCAACTATTGATGAAGCTCTAAAGATTTCTCCTAATTTTAATTTGGCAGGTTTAAGCAAGCAGGCCTTGCAGTCCAGAAAAGAAACCCCAGAGACACAGGAATAATGCCTCAATATTACCAGGGTTACCGCAAGTACCTAAGGTATAAAACCAAAAAAGCCACTAATTATAGTGGCTTTTTTTTTGCTGTAAATTTTTCAGTGCATCGCTATTCCCTATTGTTTCTTAAACTTTTCTATGATTTCGTTGTCCGTTTCCTGCTTGATCCGCACTACCTCGGACACATTTTCATTAGGGATTACTATGGAAAGCACATAATGGGATATTTTCCATTCCCCATGTATTCTTTGTAGCACCCCAGAGCCGCGACATAGCTTCATTTGGGTATCCAACAACTCGTCAAACCACACCATATCCTTAGCTTCATTAAAATAAAGGTGTTGTTCCAGAATTTTAAAACTCCATGCTTTTCCTTTATCAAAATGTGGCTTGGCATAGGCCATAAACGCTTCTTTATCCCAGCGCTCCCCTGCTTCCGTTCCAATAAAGATTGCCTCTTCGGACATGGCATTAAAATAATCTTGGAACCGGGCTTCGGAAGCGGCCAAGTGCCATTCCTCTAAAACGGTACGTACAGCTTCCTTCTCCAAGTTTTCCTGGGAGTGAACTGGAAACCAAGCCATAAGGGCTACAAAAAATATATAAAGGTTATTCATTTAAAATCAGACTTGTATCTAACTCACTATTTACCAGTACGTTAAATTGATTTCTATAAGCGTTGTATGCCGCAATCATATCCAAGGTAGTTTCTTTGGTATCCATCCGGTATTCCAGATTCCCCTTGGTCTTTAAAATAAAGGTATGAAGCACTATTAACCTACTCTTAATCTGCGGCTTATCAAAAATCTCTGGGTACGTGGAAGCCTCCAGTTGCTTCTGTTTCTCAAGAAGATCGTCTATCACCAAGCTAAGGTCTTCCCGGTTTTCCACCCGATAGAGCGACTCAAAGGTAGTTTCCATATTGTAAAAGGCTTGCCAGTTTTTTAAAATTGCCTCAGCCTTAGCATTTACGGCTATAGGTCTGGGAAGAGAGTCTATATTGATAAACTCCTCCTGTGCCGCCACCGTAATTTCCTTGTCCGCTTCTTCCTTGCATGATACCAGCAAGAATAGAACCATGCCCAACAACCAAATTTTTTCCATAGGACGAAGGTACAAATTTTAATAAAAGGTATATTTATGCCAACTTTTAAATCATTTCATTTTAATGCAAAAGTCGATATTGATATTAGGTGCCTGCGGGCAAATAGGAACTGAATTGACCATGGCATTGCGCGAACGCTATGGCAACGACAAGGTAATAGCCAGTGATATAAGGGAAGGCAACAGCGCATTAATGGAATCTGGATCTTTTGAGCTTCTGGATGCTACCAACTATGAAGCCGTAGAAAACATTGTAATGCATTACGAGATTGAAGAGGTCTATCTCATGGCGGCTATGCTAAGTGCCACAGCCGAAAAATTTCCGATGCGGGCGTGGGATTTAAACATGAATTCTTTACTACATGTATTAAACCTTGCCAAGGATAAAAAAATAAGCAAAGTATTCTGGCCATCCAGCATTGCAGTTTTTGGTTCCAACACTCCCAAAGAGGATACTCCACAACATACCATCATGGAGTCTAGTACGGTGTATGGCATTAGCAAACAAGCCGGGGAGCGCTGGTGCGCGTATTACCATAAAAAGTACGGGGTAGATGTTAGAAGCGTACGATATCCTGGCCTAATCAGCTGGAAAACCCTTCCTGGAGGTGGGACCACCGACTATGCCATTGACATCTATCACAATGCCCTAGCCAATAAAAAATACTCTTGCTTCCTAAAGCAAGACACCAAATTGCCCATGATGTATATGGACGATGCCATTAGGGCCACCATAGCTATTATGGAATGCGATGCCGAGGCTATTAAGGAAAGATCGTCTTACAACTTAGCCGGGATGAGTTTTACCCCGGCAGAATTAGCTGAAAGCATCCGAAAGCGGTTCCCAAATTTCGAAGTTGAATACCATCCAGATTTCAGGCAGGATATCGCCGATTCCTGGCCCAGTAGTATTGACGACTCCGAAGCCAGAAAAGACTGGAATTGGAAATCAGAATTCGATTTGGAACAAACTACCGAGGAAATGATTAAAAACCTAAGAAGCTCCGATACCCTATAGGAGACTAAATTTTAGTTTTTTCTCAATTGCCTTAATCATCATACTGGCAATGTCTTTCTCTGTGGCATCCTCTATCCCTGCCAAACCGGGGGAAGAATTTACTTCAAGAAGCAAAGGGCCTTTGTTGGAGCGGATAATATCTACTCCGGCAACGGCCAAATTAAGTACTTTTGCTGCCTTAATTGCCAGCCTTCTTTCTTCTGCGGTAATCTTTACCACCGAAGCCTCCCCTCCTTGATGTATATTAGCTCGGAACTCCCCCTTTGCCGCTTGGCGCTGCATGGAGGCAACTACCTTACCGTCTATAACAAAGCATCGGATATCCTGGCCATTGGCCTCCTTGATGAATTCTTGCACCAAGATATTGGTCTGCACACTTTTAAAGGCATTGATAACACTTTCTGCCGCCTTATTAGTTTCAGCTAACACCACGCCCTTCCCTTGGGTACTCTCCAATAATTTTATGATTAAGGGCGCACCATTTACCATTTGAATTAAATCCTTAGTATCCATGGGCGATTTTGCAAAGCCCGTAATAGGAATATGGATATCATTCTTAGAGAATAGCTGCGAGGCAAATAGTTTATCCCTAGATTGGGTGATGGATTCGGCTGAGTTTAGGCAGTACACCCCAAGGTTGTGAAACTGACGAATTAGCGCGCAGCCATAAAAGGTTACCGCTGGTTTAATCCTAGGGATTATAGCATCAAATTCGTTTAAGATATTACCGCCTCGGTATCTAATTTCGGGCGAATTGGCATCGAGCTTCATATAGGCGTGCTCCACATTTAGGAACACCATTTCATGGCCACGGGCCTCCCCAGCCTCCATAATCCTTTGATTACTGTACAATTTAGGATTACTGGCCAAAAGGGCAATTTTTAATCCGGTCTTCTCCTTCACAAAGGAAGCATATTGATCTGTTACCTCCTTATGGCTCATCTCTTTCACATTAAAGCTAATAGCCGGATTTACAATATACCTACCATTTAGGGCTTCTCTCCCTAAAAGCATTCGGTATTCCATGGTATTCCTACTGGCCAAGGTGAGCTCTATATCAAAGGTAGCATCCCCCAAGCTTACCGGGGTTTTAATCACATAACGCTCCTCGGATACACCGGAAGAACTTTTTACCGTTCTACGATCTATCAAAGGGGCCTTACATTCAATAACAATACTCCTATTTTCCTGCAAGGGATTTACTTCAAATTGCACCCAATCCTGAGTTCCCTTTTTAAAGACCTTTATATTATTTGCCTGAATAGAAGAGGTTTTGGCACCAGAATCTACCCTAGCCTTAATAGCCGGAATTTCCAATTCCCCAAAAACACACCACTCTTCACTACCAATTACCATTAGCTCGTTATCCGTCATTACTCAATAACTGTTTTTATGTGGCAACATAACCCAGCAACCCTTTAGGTGCAAGGTTTCCTGCCCATTTAATTTTAATATTAATTGCCTTGCCACAGGAGGCCATCCCATAAAAAGACCATTTTTTACATCGCATCCAAAATTTTCCAAAATCAATAAAGCATTGAACACCGCTATTATTTAAAGCCCCTCTTAGGGTTATCCATTCGGAGAAAGAATAAATTCTTACAAGATACTAAGAAACCCTTCAACCACTTTAAATCTAACAACTATGTACCCGCACCAATTCCAATGGAATTCTTCAGCAGTAGGTATTCCCTACTAATTTCCTCCCTCTTGAAGTGATTTTGCTGCCACCGGCAGTTCTCCAGGATCGTTCCAACTTTAATTAAAGGGAACAAGTGTATAAAGGACGGAACATTTTATGAATAGCACAAAAATAGGGTAGGCATTTTTCCTTGAAAAAAAAATGTTACACCGGTTTTCAACTATGTTTAGATGGCGAACTGGTTCCCTCTATTATTTAATGCGAAAGGCGGAGGTATCTCCGTCCTACAACAAAGGCTCCCCTTCCAAAGAATGGGACAGGACAGTCCCTCGGGGAGCCAGTAGTATACTTAAATTGAACTGTTTCGATAGAACAGGTGAACTAGCACTTTGCAAAAAGTCAACTCCCAAGAATCCAGATATTGCTCCAATAGCAATTTTCACTTTAAACAATTGGGGTCTAGAGGCTTTTACAATGCTTCAGCGTTGATGCTACAGGTCCACGTCATCATCTTCCATTCCTTCTATATCTACATCTGGAATAGCTTCTGGATCGTCTTCATCGAAGTCCTCATAATCGTCCTCATCATAATTTGCCATGGTCATCTCTAGCTTGGCACTAATTTTCACTAGATACTTGGTATCTTCGGTAGTAACCTCTACTGCCTCTATACGTTCCCCTTTGGCATTCTTAAAAGTGATGATGTTAAGATCGTCATACCCATCTGGATACTTTTCTACCAATAGCTTTAAAACTTCTGGCGTAAGCTTCTTAAAATCAACAATAACTCTTTTTAAATTATCCATAAACTACATATCTAATAAATAAGCGAAAATTAAGGGAGCAACTATAGTAGCATCGCTCTCTATTATAAATTTAGGGGTATTAATATCCAATTTACCCCAGGTAATCTTCTCATTAGGCACAGCACCAGAATACGATCCATAACTTGTGGTAGAATCACTGATCTGACAGAAGTAACTCCAAAATGGAGTATCTGTACGCTCTAGATCTTGGTAGAGCATAGGTACCACACAAATGGGGAAGTCCCCAGAGATACCGCCACCAATCTGGAAAAATCCTATCCCATTTTCGGAATTGGCGGTATACCAATCCGTTAAAAAGGTCATATATTCTATCCCAGATTTCACTGTACTTGCCTTTAGCTCTCCTTTTACTACATAGGAAGCAAAAATATTCCCCATGGTACTATCTTCCCATCCTGGACATACGATAGGTAGGTTCTTCTCAGCTGCGGCATACATCCAAGAATCCTTGATATCTATCTCATAGTATTCCTCCAATACTCCAGAAAGGAGTAATTTATACATATATTCATGGGGAAGATAGCGTTCGCCAGCAGCTTCTGCATCCTTCCATATCTTATGAATATGTTTCTGCAATCTCCTAAAAGCTTCTTCCTCCGGGATACAGGTATCCGTTACTCGGTTAAGACCTTTCTCCATTAAATCCCATTCCTCTTGCGGGGTTAGATCCCTATAATTGGGAACTCGCTTGTAATGTGAGTGTGCCACTAGATTCATAATATCCTCTTCTAGATTGGCTCCAGTACAGGATATAATATGCACCTTGTCCTGACGGATCATCTCGGCAAAAATCTTACCTATTTCGGCGGTACTCATGGCACCGGCCATAGCTACCAACATTTTGGATCCTTGAGCCAATTGAGCCTCGTATCCCTTAGCTGCATCCACTAAGGCCGCAGCATTAAAATGCAAATAATATTTTTCAATAAAATTAGAAATGGCACCTTTATTCTTCATCATCTGTAAATTTTGTTTTGTTACTACCACCACTATTAGACTTTAGCTCATACGTATTATCATAGTCATCTGTTACGGCCTCTCCCATAAACTTATAACTCAACATTTTATAATACAATTTTGCCGCTAAAAAATCTGAGGATTTTTCTTGTTCGTTGGGACAAAGCTCCACCATATCGAACCCAACCACATTCTTTTCCGAAAACACCTGTTTTAAGAACTCCAGGGTTTCGTAATAGAACAACCCTCCTGGCTCCGGGGTACCGGTAGAAGGCATAATGGAAGGGTCTAGGGCATCTAGGTCAAAGGTAATAAATACATTGTCTGTCATTAGATCGATCACCTTATCTACCCAATACGTATCCTGCACCATATCATGGGCAAAAAATGTTTTCTCCTCGTCCATAAAGGTCCTCTCAATAGCATCCATGCTTCGGATACCTACCTGGATAAGATTGGTAGTCTGACTGGCTTCATGAACTGCACAGGCGTGATTGTAAGGAGTACCCTCGTAGGATTTCCTTAAGTCTGCATGTGCATCTATATGCAGTACAGTTAAATTGTCGAAACATTCATTAAAAGCACGAATCGTCCCTATGGAAATGGAGTGTTCCCCTCCAAATAAGGTCACAAACTTATTGCGTTTAATATAGGCCTTGGTTGTTTTGTGCACTGCATTCACCATAGCTTCCGGAGAGCTGTTTTCATCCACCGGCTTAGCTAGGTAAATCCCTTGCTGATACACTTCAGTATCGGTTTCTATATCATAGAGTTCCATATTCTCGGAAGCCTCCAAAAAGGCCTGAGGACCTTTATCCGCTCCCTTTCCCCAAGTACTGGTTCCATCATATGGCACAGGTATTAAAACTACCTTTGCCTTCTCCAATTGCGCAAATTCATCTGGTATGCCAGCGTAATTGTTAGTCGTTTTCATTTTTTAACTTTTATAGTTTTTAGTGGTCTGGCCTACCAAATGGCAGGCAGGTTATAATTAATAATACGCATTAATCCGAAATGGCATTCCCCTCCTAGCTAGCACCGTAACCTAGGATATGAAGCAGCTCATCGGCTTTTTGCTGTTCGCTGAACAGCTCCGTCGTAATATTCCCATTCTCATCCTTATTTATCAAGATATGCTTAGGATGTGGAATTAAACAATGTTGCAAGCCACCATAGCCACCAATAGTCTCTTGATACGCACCTGTATTAAAGAATCCGATATATAAAGGCTTGTCCCTTTTATATTTTGGCAAATAAATGGCGTTCATATTCTGTTCACTATTATAGTAATCATCGCTATCACAGGTTAATCCGCCCAAAAGCACGCGCTCATACTCCTCATTCCAACGATTAATCGCCAACATAATAAATCGTTTGTTAATAGCCCAAGTATCTGGCAGTGTCGTAATAAAAGAAGAGTCTATCATATTCCACTTCTCCCGATCGTTCTGTTGTTTCTGATATAGTATTTCATAGATGGCTCCCCCACTTTCCCCTACGGTAAAGCTCCCAAATTCGGTGAAAATATGGGGCACGGGAACCGATGCCTCTTGGCAGGTTATATTGATCTGATTGATGATCTCATCTATCATATACTGATAATCATATTCAAATGCCAAAGAGTTTTTGATAGGGAACCCCCCACCGATGTTGAGGCTATCCAAAGATGGACAAATCTTCTTAAGCCTTACGTACACTTTTAAACATTTTACTAACTCATTCCAATAATAGGAATTATCCCGAATACCGGTATTGATAAAGAAATGAAGCATCTTTAACTCCACCTTATCGTTATCCCGTATCTGATTCTCGTAAAAAGGTACAATATTTTTATATCCAATCCCCAAACGCGAAGTATAGAATTCAAATTTAGGCTCCTCTTCAGAAGCAATACGAATACCTACTTTAAAGACATCGTCAATGGCATCGGTCAAAAGATCCAACTCCTCATAGTTATCTATGATTGGGATGCAATTTTGATGTCCGCTATTAATAAGCCTCGCAATATTGGAAATGTACTGGTCCCTTTTAAACCCGTTGCAAATAATATAGGTATCGTCCTTTATCTTCCCTGTCTGCTTTAGTCTTTCTACTATATTAATATCAAACGCGGAAGAGGTCTCTATATGGATGTCATTATTTAATGCTTCGTTTAAAACCGGCTTAAAATGGGAGCTTTTGGTACAATAGCAATAGTAGTATTTCCCTTTGTAGTTATTCTTTTCAATAGCCACTTTAAACCATTCCTTCGCCTTGTTTATATTCTCGGATATTTTTGGAAGATAGGTGAATTTTAGGGGACTCCCATACTTCTCCACCAAGTCCATAAGTGGAATATCGTGAAATTTTAGGCTGCTATCCTCCAAGGTAAATTCCTCTTGTGGAAAATCATAGGTCTGTTCTATTAAATCGATATATTTAGTATTCATAATGGTACCTGTAAAATAAAGAATTATGCAAATATTTAATTTTTGCCAATGGCAATGATTTCAGAAAGTTACATTTTTATTTCTTAGATCATCAATTCTTTTGCCGTGAATGGTTTAAACCTATAGGCATGCCTAGCTGTAACGGAAAGATACAATTTTAGCGTTCGTAGCCATTTTAGGCGTAGGTTCTTTGGCGGAGTTCCCAGATTTTTTTGGTCTGGGCTACAATGTCCAAATCTATAAAGGTGGTTCATCTTTAACAGTAGGACGTTTTAGGTCCCAACGAATTTTAACGCTTATTTTGAGGCAGCAAATGAAAACAAAAAAAATGGAAAAACAAGGCTTTTAAAAAAATTTAGGATAAAGATTATCACACAGTAAATTAACGGCAAATTACAAAAACCCCAAAAGTCCTTATTCTATTGAATTTCAATTATTTAATTCATATATTTAATCGTCAAATTACTCATTATGAAAACTACAAAAACCTGTTTAATCCTGGCCATTTTTACTATCCTGACATTTTCCAATAGTCTTAGCGCGCAAATTGCGGCCAACGTATATCATTTTGATGAGCAAAAGGAGGAGGGAACCATAAAGCACGAAATAAAAATAGATGGCAATTATTTCATTCACAGTACCTATAAGGAATCTCCCCCTACCTTTTTAAGGACCTATGGCGGATTCTATACCGCGGAAAATAATAATTTAAAGTTGGTTATGGAATTCGATTCCAATTATGAAGCCGGCAACTCCAAAGAAACTGAAATCCCCTTCCAAATGGAGGGCGATCAACTTATTTTGGAATTAGGTACTCCCATGTCCTTTATCCCAGTTGCCAAAAATCAACAGCCCTTAGACGGAAAGTGGTTATTTTCTGGAAGGGTAACAGACCAAGGGGAAGACAGGGTAGATACCTCCAGGCCGCGGAAGACCATGAAGTTTTTGATGAACGGACATTTTCAATGGATTGCCTACAACACAGAATCCATGCAATTTTTTGGTACGGGAGGAGGCACTTATTTAGCCAAGGATGGGAAGTATACGGAACATATAGGTTACTTCTCTAGAGACAATTCCCGGGTAGGCGCAAGCCTCACATTCAACTATAAGGTAATGGGCAAGGATTGGTACCATAGCGGAAAGAGTAGCAAGGGGGACCCCCTGCACGAAATATGGTCTAAAAGAGAATAAGTCACCCACCATAAAAACGCCCGGCATACCGCTATTGGTAATGTCGGGCGTCCTAAATGGTTTAAGCTAGGCCTCTAATTAGGCAACTTTTTTGACCATTGCCTTATTTTTAGCCGCCTCATTAATAATGGCCTTCCATTTCTCTGCTCGTCTTTGCTCGTAGTCCTCAGTATAGATTTGCCCCAGTTCATAAAAATTAAGTACAAGGGGGTTATCTGGTTGATCGTAGCATACAATGGCCAACTCCATTTTTTGTAACAGCTTCTCTTTTACCGCATTTACTTTCACGGTTTTGGTCTCCATTTGAACTTCTACTTTTTCTACTTTTTCCAGGGCGATTTTCCTTATCATCACCTCGCCGTTTACCATCCTCGAGAAAACCAGTACATTTCGATTTTTATCAATGGCGATAAACCTGTTGCCCCAACTTTCCTTGGCATCAAATTTAAGCTGGGCCTCTTTGGCATATTCTTTGGTTTTATGGATGACTGTTTTGGTCTCCCCTTTCCCGGAGATATTTAAAACTATTAATGGAACCACCACTGCTAGTACCAATAACACGGATATTAAAATCATTGAGTTACTCATTCTTTTTTCTTTTTAATTACGACCCACATAAATCCCGAGCTACCATACCTCTAAAAGGCCATGGAAATCCTAGCTGGTATTTAAATTAGTCTGGATAAGCTTGATTTTTAATTATAGTCTTGCCTCCCTCCACTAGGGAGAAGCATTTTTTTTGGATAGGATTCCTATCAAAAAAGTTTAATGAAATCAAGCTTCTAGAAAAAAGTGTGAAAAGGGTAAATGAGCGTCAGGCTATCCAGACCTACTGTGATATCCGTTTTCTTTCTTAACGGCAACACTGGTTTCCTGCCTGCGAGAGAAGTATAATTTTTTTCCTGACGGGATAGTAGCGTATAATTGGATTTGGAGGGGGCAGGCAATTCCGAGTTGCTTTCCTGCAACACCAAACTTACCGACAAAGGCAGATCCCCATACAGTTGTTGGTTATTCTTTTCTACCCCATAATCCGGAATCTCGTTGAGATCCATTGGAGGTGCCGCCATAACTGCACTTCCAAGTCCCAGCAAGAGGAGTAAGAGTATAATCCTATGATGTATAGCTACTTTCACCTTACAAAGATAAGACTATATTCTATTAAGATGTTGTTAAAAATAATGGCCTAACTACCCTCCACGTTTTTGGTTCCTATATCGGATTTACCCCCTGTTTTTAAGACCAATTTTATATTTAGAATTTCAATTCCCTTGTCAATGGGTTTTAGCATATCGTACATATTTAGAGCTACAATACTGGCCCCGTGCATGGCCTCTACCTCTACCCCGGTTTTGTAAATAGTTTTAACCGTTACCAGTACTTTAATTTGCAATCCTTCTATAGAATAGGTGATATCCGTAAACTCTATGGGTAAGGGATGACAGTCCGGTAACAGATCCGGTGTTTTCTTAACCCCCAATAATCCCGCTGCCTTGCTCATGGCAAAAACATCCCCTTTGGGAACGGCATTATTCTTTATGGCTTTTATGGTGTCTTCCGAACTTAGCTGTACCACCGCCTGGGCAATGGCCGTGCGTAGCGTCTCTTTTTTATGGGTGATATCTACCATAACCTATGTATTTACTTTCCATTGATAGGAATCGTCCTTAAACAGCTCCTTACCGAATATGGGAACCTGACTCTTAATTTCGTCCACGATATGATGCATGGCTTTAAAAACTTCCTTTCTATGCGGAGCAGAAACAAAAACAAATAGACAAATTTCTCCGGCATTCACCCTTCCCAAACTGTGGTAGATGTGCATACAACTGAGATCGAATTTCTCAAAAGTCGCTTCTCTTATTTCGTGAAATTTCAGATTGGCCATCTCCTCATAAGCGGTATATTCTATAGCTGCAACCTCCTGGTCGTTAATTATATCGGCCCTTACCTGGCCCAAGAAAATATCATGGGCCCCAATAGTGGTCTTGGATTGGTGCTTGGCAATGGAATTAGCAATAAATTCGGGGCTTATAGCACCTTGTACAAATACATTTTTTATTTTTTTCTCCATGTGAATAAAATTAAGGCAAACGCTTATCTTCCGCTTAGCCTAGGATTTTAAAACTTTTGGGCAAGTTAGAAATTAATTGTCTATTACCCCCTTTAGTAATCAAAAAAGGGAGGCACCCCCAATTCCCATGGGAGCCGATTTAGAAACCATAAACCTCATGGCATGATTAACAAAAAAAGGGGGCTCCGTAGGAGCAATAATCTAAGCGTACTGCTACTTAAGCTCCTTTTCTATTCTCCTATCTGGTATAATCCAATATATAGCCATAAAGATATATATTGCAACACTTATAATAGGCTCTACAAAGGCTAAGACAACCCCCGATGCGTAGAGTGCCATGGAGACATATTCTTTTTTGTTATTCTGAAGTACTTTCCCAATCACCGACTCTCTTCCCTCGCTTTTAATTACATAGTGGGATAAAATTTTATAGGCAATGGCTGCCAGCAGTAGCACAATACCGTAGAGAGCTACAGGGTTCTGTTGAAAATGATTTTCACCCATCCAACCTGTTACAAAAGGAAAGAGGGATAGCCAAAAAAGCAAGTTTAGATTGGCCCAAAGAATGGATCCGTTCACCTTATTGGTTGCTTGCAGCAGGTGATGGTGATTGTTCCAGTAAATCCCCAGGTAAATAAAACTTCCCAGGTAGGTAAGGAAAACTGGCAATACGGGGAGTAATGCGTACATGTCCGTACCCTGGGGCACCTTCATTTCCAGCACCATAATGGTAATAATAATGGCCAAAACCCCATCACTGAACGCTTCCAATCTACCTGTTTTCATATAAATAATTTTAAAAATCTTTTTTAATAAAACCACTACAGCTCTGCACTATGCGATTGCAAAATACATTTCTTCAAGATTTTTTCCTTAAAACCGTCAATTTTTTTTTAAGTGGCAACGTCCTCCAATATCATGGAATCCACCTCATCCATCGCGCTACTGTGCAAAACGGAAATATCGCCCGTACTTTCAAATATCACAGCCTGAACTTCTGAAAACTTGTGAACGTTTGCCTCCCTTAGTTTTGCCATTAGATCACTCACCCCAACATTACATTTTTGCAGATTATCATAATAAATCTCGCCGTCCTTCATCAACATTTGGGGTTTATTGGTAAACAGTTTTTTGAACCAATCATTTTTCCTCACCAAGAAGGAAAACAGGGTTTGGAATCCAATAACACAGACCAGGGCCAAGATTCCCTTTAAGACACCTTGGTCTTTATTGATAACAATCGCTGCTAAGATGGAACCAACAGCAATGGTGGAGGCAAAATCGAAACTAGACATTTTGGCAAACGTCCTCAGTCCAAAAATTCTTGTTATAATTATTATGCCCGTAAAAATTCCAAAAACACTAAGGATTACAAGTATGGCGGTATCGATATTCATAAGGTTAGATTTTAGGTTCAAAGCATCTCTTAACTCCAATGACAAGGAAAACTCTCAAAAGACTAGCCAACATTGGATTATAGACAACAAGGTTTGATTATTTTGTCTTTACTAAACTAAGGCTTTTAGAGAGGTTATTTTAGGAGCTGTGGAGAAAATGCCCCACTATTTAATTAAGAAGTGGTAAACGCAAGCGGCTTGAAGGGGATTTATTATTTAATTCAAGGAGTGCGGTTTAATACTGGGTTCTTTACTACCTCTTCTATCCTTTAATTTCGATTGCAACCTCCACCAAGGGGGATCAATCCATTGATGTATTTTATGGGAATAATGTCTTTTTCCTACAAACAACCCAAAAATCTTATTCAGCGTGGGTATTTTCAGATAAACAAGAGGCATCAAATCAGAAATTCACCATAATGCCTATCAGCTACCACTTGATTAAATCGTCACCACTTACAAAACGGACTACAAGACACCAAAGGCTATTGAACGAATAAATTAACCTCTTAACGCAGAAAAGTATTCATCCTCTAAGGTTCTCGTTAGCAACCAACAAAACTTATATAAACCATAAAACCATGAAAAAAATTACAAAAACTATTTTAGCTAGCTCAGCCCTGTTGTTCGCATTTGCTGTAAATGCGCAAACAGAAACGGCCGATGTCACCTTAAACGTAAAACTTAAAGGTATTCATACTATCACGGTGAACCCTGCGCAAACAACAGTGGATTTAGTATATGACACAGAAGCAAAATATGCAGCTGGTGTGAAACTTCTTCAAGAAGACCATTTAGAGATTTTTAGCACTGGAGGCTTCCAAGTAACCGCAAGTTCATCAGTGGATGATATTGACAACACAGTAGCGAATGGATCTCATGGATCAATCGCAGCGAATACCATAACAATCTCTGCATTAGAAGGTACAACTAAACCTATTACTAGTTCCCCAAAACCTTCCTACTCAACCGGAGTTGCTTTATCTAAAACGGGAAGCACTATTGTAAGTTATAATAAAGGTGCCGCTAGAAAGGGTATCAACATAGAATATGGAGGAGGCGACAGCTATTTGGATTATTACGTAAAAGATCAAGGAACCTCAATCTATCAAACGACCGTAACCTATACTCTTACTGCCCAATAATTCTATTACAGCAATCACAATTTATAAAAAGTGCTATATACCATATAGCACTTTTTACCGTTTAATAAGTAAAAACTTACGCTCCCCATGAAATACCCCATTCTTTTTTTATGCTTTCTTTTATACGGCACCCTCCAGGCACAAACCGGACTCTCGGTATCGCCCCCACGGGTATATTTTGAAACAGACCCAGGACAACATAGTACCCAAAAAATAAGGGTGACCAATGAGAGTGTTTCCAACAGCTTAGACCTTGCCATCAGCTTGGGCGATTGGGAGTACAATGTAAAAGGAGACAATATGATGTATCCTGCCGATAGTTTGGCCACCTCCTGCGCCAGTTGGGTAAGTTTAAAACAAGACCAACACTATTTCTCCCTAAAACCAGGAGAATCCAAGGAGGTAGAGGTAAGTATTGCCACTCCGCAAACGCTTACCAACGACGTCCCTGTACATACGGCCATGTTGTACGTTACCCAAATGAACCCCATAGACGATGTTAGCAAAGCGGGCGCCAATATGAAGATTAGTGTGCGCTCTGGCATTAAGCTATACCACCGCACCAGGACAACACAGAACAAAAAGCTGGAAGTTCAAAACATGCTTTATGATCAGGAAACCAATCAAATTGCCGTCCATTTTGAAAATTTGGGGAATATATGGACAGATGGTATTCTATACCCAGAATTATTACATACCGGTACCGGGGAAAAAATAACCCTAGACCACTTGGTGTTTTATACCATGCCAGGAAATTACAGGGAAACCCAGATTACCTTACCCCAAGACTTGCAAGCGGGGGATTACGTGGCAACCATAATTATGGATTATGGCAATGATGCCAGCCTTGAAATGGCCGAATTAACCTTTGCCTATGAAAAATAACGCTCTATATATCGTCTTTTTTATAGCTTCATTTGCAACCCTCGATGCACAAAACATTAGTTTTGGAGTAGTTGAACAAAATCCTACGATCATTATCACGGATGAGGGTGGACAATCAAATCAGGACGCATTTTATTTTAATTTACAAGGCTCTGGGAATTCATCTATAGATAAAGGAACCTGGCGAATCTCAGTGGAGGCTATCGACCTTGACGGTTTCCCCGCAGACAAAATCAGTTTTCAACCTTCCAACACTACCAGTAATCCAAGTATTGATGAAATAGGCATGCCCACACATGTTCCTTTTCAACAAACAGCTGAAGTATTTTTAGTACCTCAATCCAACGCCTCTTTCTCAGGCACTTTTGATTTGTATTACCATGTTAGCGTAGCCGGAGGAGCCTATCTAAACACCTACCCGGAAAACTCGGAATTTATTTTACCATTGCGCGCCAGATTTTATTATAAAAAGAATAAAAACAAAACTGATATCCTAACAACAGAATTTAATTTAAAAATACAAATTCAAATACCTCCAGTTACTCCCCAGTTTTCAATAGAAGTG
The DNA here is from genome assembly GCF_002150785.1 of Arenibacter amylolyticus. Classification (GTDB taxonomy): domain Bacteria; phylum Bacteroidota; class Bacteroidia; order Flavobacteriales; family Flavobacteriaceae; genus Arenibacter; species Arenibacter amylolyticus. The sequence continues at coordinate 52,229 of NZ_MTAZ01000025.1, forward strand.
AATGCCGATGCATCCAACGGCCTCTTGGAGCTAAAGTCCGTGAACGACTATGAACAAGGCACCCAAATAACTTACACAGGCGGACTAACTGTATCCGCCAATACTGATTATCAAGTACAAGTAAGATCATCTCAAGACCTCTTCAGCTCCCCTTCCGGCAACACACTTGCACTGGAAGCTATAAGCGTTTTGCTATCCGCAGGAGCCAACAATCCCGCTACAACCAATCCCGTTCCACTAAGCAACTTGGAACAAATAATTGCGACCGGAGGAACCACAGAAGGAACACCTGTAAATTTTGACATTACCTATAAGAGCAATCCAAACGACCCTAATCTTATTAATGCCCCATCGGATATTTACAGTACAACGTTACAATATATCATCACGCCACAATAAACCCCAGGCCCACCTATGCGCGCATCCGTTGCTAAAAAACTCTGCTGTCTTTTTGGATTCCTATGGTGTTTTTCTACCTACGCACAACAAGGCCTAGAAATGACGGTTAAAGTGGAAGACGGAAAAGCAAGATCTAACCTGGTAGACGTACTAATAGGTCTTACCAATTCTACTGAAAGTCCCTTTGAGGGTTTTATACAAATTAATACCCCAGCGGGATTTAAAAGTATTTCTGAGCCACTTGTTCCTATTTCCTTAGAACCTGGAGAAAAACGCTTTATTTCCTCAAAATTATTGCGTCAACCTGCTGCCCTTGTTGGCACCTCCACTATAGGAGTAGACCTCTTGGACGCCCATAAGAAAGTGCTACAGACCCAAGAAACAGCCCAGACGGTAAAAGAAAATAACCACATGCGACTTTTCACCGAAAGTCCTATGGTCTTATTGACCAATCCTAACGATACCTTGGTTTTAAAAGTAACGGTAAGCAACTTAGGCAACAAAATACAGGATGCTACCGTGGTGTTTAGCATCCCTAACCTTACGGGGGAAAAGAATTTCTTTGAAAAAAATGGAGTGGTACACATAGGAGAAGACACCGATTTTATCTTGCGATTTCTACCGCCAAGGTCCTTGTTAACCTCACCACAATTCACCGTTCAGATAGCCGCAATGCGAGGTCCGGGGAAAGATCTTTTTGGCAATACCTCTATCACCGTTCAAAACATTTCCTCTAGCAAGCAGCATCACGATCTGGGAGCTACCAGAGATACTTATAATTCGCATCGAAACAGTATCACCACCTCCTACAGAAGACTTGGAGCAAACACCAATAGTTATCAAGTAATTGGTTCGGCAGATGTAAATCTTTCTGCGGGCTATTTGGCTATGGACGGCAATATGTATCTGACAGAGAATGCAGACGTACCTTATATAACGAACACCTCCTTGACGTATCATTTAGACAATTATTCATTGAAGGTGGGAAATATTAGTCAGCAATTGGAAATGCCACTTTATGGTCGCGGTATAGCCTCCAGTATCACCAATAGAGACAACAACAGAACCTTGGAATTGGGTTTTATAGATCAAAACTATAATTTAATTGAGCAAAATGCTTTTTTAAAGCGGGGGTACGGAATGTATGTTAGCAGTGTTTTTGGCAATGTAAACACCCATAATTACACCTTGGGCAGCTATGTGTTTAAGGAGGATAAAATGGATAATTCGCGAAACCACATGCTAGGAATGGAAAAAGCCTACAGGCTTGGGGAAGGGTGGCGCTTAAACGTTAAAGGAAATGCCGCCATTAGCGACTATGAAGAAATAGATGAGAGTCAAACTTCCTACGCCTTGGAAACGCAGTACTCCGGAAATATAAAAAGGGTAAAGCTTTCAGGGAACTATTTTTTAAGCAGTGATTATTTTCCAGGTAATAGGCGTGGGGTTATTCAGATCCATCAGAACGCATCTAAAAACATATCCAAAAATCGTTCTATCTATTCCAATCTATTCATTTCCAACTATTCGCCCAAATCGCATACCTATAAGATAAATTACGCCTCTACCAATTACCGCTTTAATATGGGGATTAATTTCCCTAGAAGGAAGGTATTTGGACTACGGCTCGGATTTTATCATCATACGGAAACCCGTACCAACTTCAGAGAAAGTGATTTGGAAACTACCTTAGGAAAAATGAGCGCCAACCGTATTACAAATAGCCTAAATTGGTCTAGCTTAAATAGGAAACACTCCGTATTACTTGGAATGGAAGAAGGGCTGGTAAAATATGCCAATGAAAGTTCTCTAAAACCTCAATTAAAAACCAATCTGATGTACCGTTTTGCTTGGATAAATGCCAATGCCACCTATCAATATGGAAGTTTCTACCTATCTGAGAGTACTTTAGCCCAACAAAATACCAGTACAAACCAGGAATACCAACGCCTACTATTTTCGGTTTCCGCCAACAAAAACTTTTTGGAAGATAAACTCGCTATCAACTCCGGTCTCAACTACAATAATAATTTCCAACTAGGCAGTAATATTTCCACATTTCTAAATATCCACTATCAACCAAATAATCGATATCGACTATTTCTCAATACTTCTTGGTCCCAATATCAGACACAGCGTAATGACAATTATGTATATACTTCCCAGAACAACCAATTTACACTAGAAGCCGGACTAACCATTAATTTTAAGGGGAAAGCTCCTTCTACTGCTAGGAAAGGGAAAATTAGGGCTCAGGCATACTTCGATCACAACGCCAATAATGTATTTGATGAAGGCGATGAAATTGCACCAGACTACCTTATTAAACTGAACGATGCTATTTTTAAAACAGACCAGAACGGTGAGCTTGTGTACAGATCTGTTCCTTTTGGAACCTACACCATTAATTCTGTTGCTGCCCAAGGATGGTTTACCAATGAACAGGAGTTTGAATTAAACGCCTACCACCAGCAGCTTTCCATCCCTTTGCACCAAACCGGAAGCGTTACAGGAAAAATACGGTATGAGTACGATCCTATGCTATCCAAAAAATTTCAACCTAAAATAGCAGGCATTCTTTTTAACATCTCCAAGGACGGGAAACATATACAGCGAATTTCCACTACCAACGATGGTGAATTCACCGTATTTTTACCGAATGGAACCTATCAAATTTCCTTGGATAAAGGCTCTTTAGCCAGTAAGACCCATTGCGAACAACCCACCGCCAGTTTCACGGTGGAATCTGGGAAAACCAGTAAACTGTCTCCTTTTAAAATTCTAGTGGAGCAAAAAAGCATCAAGGTTAAACGCTTTGGAAAATAGCATCTTTATGAAACCTGAATAGTTCACTAGCCACTTACACTTCCTAGATCCATACCCCTAGACCTTTAACCCCTTTATAAGCATATATTGGGTAGAGGGTTGCTGCATCTGGCGTTCTATGCAGTATTCTTAGTAGATGCTTAACCACCTCCCAAAAAAAACTCCTCTTAGCAAAAGGCGTGCAAGGTGGAGCAGAGCAGCAATGTCCACCCCATATATAAAAATAGGTTTATCTTCGCGCGAATGTGGATGTATTTAGGGCTTTTAGCCGCGCTTTTTTTAGGATTGCACAACTTGTGCAAAAAACATGCTGTACAGGGCAATGAGGTATTTCCGGTACTGTTGGGCACCATTGGTTCGGGATTTTTATTTATTCTACCCATTTTCTTTGGTTCCCTATTTTTTCCGGAGTACAGTATGGCTAGCGGATTTTATATTCCCAGCATTCCCTGGGAGGTACATGGCTTTATATTCATTAAATCGGCTATTATGGCGGCCTCGTGGATTTTAGCCTATCAGGCGCTAAAACATTTGCCCATCACCATTGTTACCCCCATACGATCTGCCGGACCGTTTTTCACTTTTATCGGGGCTATTTTGATATACAATGAGCGCCCGAATCTTTTGCAGTGGCTTGGATTTTTTGTCATTATTTTCTCCATGATCCTGTATTCTAGAATAGGAAAGAAAGAGGGCATTAATTTTAAAAGGAACAAATGGATATTTGCCATTATAGGAGCTACTTTCTTGGGGGCTTCCAGCGGTTTATATGATAAGTTCCTTGTGCAGTACGTGGATTTAAATCCGCAAACCTTAATTTTTTGGTTTAGTTTTTATGTGATTTTGATTTTGCTGATCATTTTATCGATCAGCTGGTTTCCCAATGCTGAGAAACGCAAGGCCTTTACCTGGCGTTGGAGTATCCCAGCGGTGGGTATTTTTCTATTGGCTGCCGATTATTTTTATTTTAAGGCCCTACAAGATCCAGAGGCCTTAATAATGCTGCTTTCTGCCATTAAACGGAGTCAGCTTTTAATTGCGGTGGTAATTGGCGGACTTATTTTTAAGGAACAGAATAAGCGAAAGAAATTGGTGCCTTTAGCTGGAGTGCTGCTGGGGGTATTTTTGATTTTGTATTCTTAGAGTGATAGCACAAAAGATGTTTCGGGTACTTCATGAGAGTTAATTAGAAAGCTCCACATTTATTGCGATATTTCTATTGCTACCTGTAAACGTCGTTAGTTCATCTGGCGCAATCCATTTTCCGCTGTAACCGAGCCAGGTATTCTTGTGACTATCCTCTTTTTCCATGCCTATTGCAGGTTGAAAAATATCAACCGCCACTTTACAACTGTTTTAATCTTCTATTCCTTTCTATATAATGCGGAAAGAATTTTACTAGCACTAGCCGACGATATGGATCGGTTAGGTTCTTTAATAAATATATGTTGGGTAAGGGCTATATTTTCATAATTACTGTTTTCCAAAGAGGCGCTAAACTTTAATGTTGTTGGAACATTGGAAACCCTTTCTATACCTACTACTGAAATAAGGGGTTCATGCGAAGAAACAAAGACTTTTGTTGCAGGTATATCCCAATGATCACTTGCCTTGAACTTAGAGATACCATTATCTAAAACTTCGTCATTATTCCACTCAAGCCGAGGAAAGTTTATTCCGAATCTTGTAAAATAACCATCAGAGTTTATAAAACAATAGGCAGTAAACAAACCTCCTAAAGATTCTCCTGTAACTCCTCTATCCGAATTCGTATTATAGTGCTTATCTACAAATGGAATTATTTCTGATTTTAAACTTTCCAAAAATTCGTCGGCCCCTCCAGCTTTTAAGGTCCCTTTAGGAAATCTAAAAAACTTTCCATTCTTCGCATATCCAGGGTGTCAACAGATGGCGTAAAATCGTGATATCTTTTAACAAACGAATCGTATGAAGTAGTATTCTCGAAACCAATTCCTACGATAATAACGTCTTCCACTTCCCCCTCAGAACCCAATTTTTTCTGTGCCTCTTTAAAGTCGGATAACCCCAAGGAATTAATAACATATAATACGGGGTAAGATACTGTATCGTTTAATGAGTAACGTTCTGGAAATGATAGTTCCAGTTCATAATCGTGCCCCGTTATTTTAGAAGAAATAGTGTGGGTTCTTGTTGTTAGGCCTTTACTCACCTCTAACTCCTGACTATACGAGGACTGACTGAAAGTTAATAATACTATTGTAGTTAAAATATAATTTAAATATTTTGAAGTATTCATTTAGATGTACCTTTAAAGTTAGTATAAATTATATTTTCGTGGGTCATCCACATTATAGTCAAGTTCTCGCTAAGCTAAATTCCAGTCAAGAATTATTGACAGCAGATTTTTTCTTAATAATATTATCCAGGGAAAACCTGTCCCATTCTCTTGGCAATAACAGCAGTGCTACTAATAGGATGGTCCGGTACATCACGTGCGACAGATCCCAAATGGGTTCTGCCAAGCCATGACCAAAAGTTACGACAACCAATACGGAAGCAAGTGCATACAGGGCATAGTTTGTTTTAAAACCCAACACCAGCAGCAAGCCTCCAATTAACTCCACATAGGACGTATAATAGGCGGTTATCCAAATAATAGGTGCAGGTAATAGATCTTCAAAAGTCCCCTGAAAGAAGTCGGCCTGAAACACCTTTTCCATCCCCCAGGTAACGACTTTACCGAAGCCTTGCATAAAGAAAATAAAGCCCAATATTAATCTAAGGGTAAGGACAGCAACTGTTTTGTTTAAGTCGATCATAATTTTTAAATAATTCTGCTACGGGATGGCTATGCAGCATTCCCATTTTGGGTAAAAGTAAGGGATTCTAATAAGTCAACCAGGGCCATTTTAGGTATAATAACCCACCCTGGAAGCATAGCGCGATCTTCTAAAGACACCAAAACCCGAGCTGTATTCTAATATTGCCCAACAATAACCCTTGTTAGAATGACTAATTTAAGGCTACTACAGGAAATTACGGGGGATAAATACGCATTCTGGCCTGCCATCACCCATTGTTACAGTAGTAGCTTTGCCCCAGCTGCAGTGTTACTCGGTGGTTTTCCAGGCAGAATAACATTCGCTAAATTTCCTATTCTCCTCCACAGTTATTGGTAGCGCGTCTGTCCCAGCATAAAAAACAATGATCTCTGCGGGGGAATCCCCGTTATTTTCCCCAAAATGACAGGAGTTTACGAGCTCTACCAACGCATCGCCTGCTTTTAATTGAAGCGTATTATTTTCTTCATCAACTACCGTTAATTCTCCCTTTGTTAAGACCCCAGCATTGATAACAGGGTGCTTATGAATATTTAATCTGGAGTGAGGCGGGATGGTTATTTTCAAGATGGTAACCTTAGGTTTCCCTTTGGGGTATTGAGGCAATGCCTTCCCATTCCAGCTTTTAGTTGTTTCTATTAGGGTGACCGATTCAATCTTATCCATACTCCTTAGTGTTTGCTGCCGTATTATTCTAGGCGAGTTTAAAAATTGGTGTATTTAGATGGGTCTTCCAGATTTATTTTAGAAGAAACGGCGTCTGATGTTGAACTTACGAGGTACCGATCCAAAATTCAGCACCTTTATCTTATCGTCCTGATGTTCTTCCACTTTTAAGGATGAATCTATTGATGGCACCTTTTAAGTCGAATTTTGATTACAAGCAAAACATAGCCTACTAATTAATCCTAAAACTATCTTCTTTATTTTGAGAAATTTGTTTTTCGTATTAATGACAATGTATTTAAGTTGAGCAGGGAAATATGTTATTTACTTGATGCTTACATATCACTTTCACTGGTACCCCCACTATTAGAATGTTAACGGATATAAACTATCAATGCTATGCCCTATTCTATTTTTGTGGTTAAATAGATTAACGGACCAAAAAACGGAACCAGGATGGAAATAAAGGTATGTACTAATTTCTCCATTGGATCTACTGCCGATTTGATTATTATTCTTAAGGCAACCCAAAGAAGAATAATATGCAGGAGAATTAAAAAAGGCATGAGAAAAGGTATAAGAAAAAATATATTTGGCATGGAGTTCGATTCTTGGGAAAAGGTCACTGCAACCTGATCGTTCTTGGACTGAATTTTATTTAGTAGGACCTCTAGGTCTTCGGCAGGGACATCCTTAATTCTAAAGGCCTTGGCTGCAGTGGCAGTTTCTATTATGGCATTGTTATTTTTTACGGAAATAGTATGTACCGTAGAATTCGGAAGCACCTCCTCCAAAAATTCCCTCTGTGAGACATCCTTATGGTCACTACTGCATGAGAATAATAAGAGGGAAATAGCAATTGATAAAACAAAAAAGGTGGTTTTTTTCATGTTTTTAGTTTTTTGGTTGGTTGACGGTCTTGTATAGGATTTCTTTATTAATCTCCCTCGCTTAAGGAGTAACTTCCATCTCCATTAAACGAAGTTAGCGTGATTGTTACCGTCCAATTTCCAGGTTTTCCAGCTCGTGTAACACCGTCAATACTATCAGGTTCACTGCCACCGTTGAGAGTTCTGTCTAGTACTACGGTTCCTTCTGAATCTGCAACTACAATCTTAAATTTTCCAGCTGCGGTAGCAGTTATGTCAGCATTATAGTCAGCCGTCGCCAACTTATTGGTCCAATTAATCGTTCTGGAAGCATTTCCGCCATTTCCAGTGAAATCGCCACCTATGTCCCCAGATGGACCTTCGTTAACGGATATGTTAGCAGTTGGCCCATCGTCATCCGAGCAAGATGAAAATGTTCCAATGAATAATAGCATTGCAGTAAAAATTGTAAGTAGTTTAAAATTTGAGGTTTTCATTATTTTTAACTTTTATTATTTATTCTATTTTATAAAACATTTAAATCGACAAAAATTCCAGTCTGATAAAGGTGATTTTCAAACTTAGTTTTATAATTCTGTTACTCATCGATATTATTTTTCTAATAACCTTCAACGTAACGCTATTGCCTCCAGCATTGACCAATCTAGAAAAATATGAGCGTATTAGGAAACTCTATCAGAAAAAGATTGCAGTTTAGGCGCAAATCCTAGGAATAATTACAGAAAGTGCATTTTACGGTAAAGTCCCTTACACGGGATCAAGCCCGGATAAAGCGTTCCCTTGAAATGCAAAAACCTCTAGTATTTTTTATCGATGAGGTGGGAATCCAAAGTATCAATAGCCTCAATAATCAATTCCACCGCACTTACATAAAAAGCGGTATCCATGTTTTGGAAGGTATCTGTTGGTTTGTGATAATCCTTATGATCTTCCACCCCAAAATATATAAAGGGAATTTGTCTTTTGTGGAATACGCGGTGATCCGAGGAAAACGTCCAATCTTGCAGTTCCTTATCATTTGGATCGTCATGACCGTAGTGCAGTGTTATTTTAGAAGATTTTATAGCATCCAAGGGTTCTTTTAAAAATGGATAATGAAACAGTCCGGCAGCATAAAGTTGTAAAGAATCGCTTCTCCCTATCATATCCATATTCACATTTAAAACAATGTCTTTAATGGAGATAGGAAAATTGTTGAGAAGATAATCGGCCCCCAACGACCCAATTTCCTCTGCATCCACCGCTGCAAGAATTAAGGTATGTGCTGGAGTTTTTTTCTTAAAATGGTCTGCAATGGCAAACAAGGCCGCTACCCCGGAAGCATCGTCATCGGCCCCGTTATAGATTTCTCCGTTCCGCACTCCCAAATGGTCCAAATGGGCCGTTATTACAATGGCCTTTTCACTCTTCCCTCTAATCATCGCGACTACATTCCCCCCTGTCACCGTTGTGTCTGGCACATTGCTAAAGTCGTCCATAGGATTAGAAACAGGATAGATTCGCTGTCTAAACTTCCCTTTAAACGTATATCTAAATTCTTGAATACTGCCAGACGGGAAAGCCGGTTCTACCCCAAGCACCCTAAATTGTTCGGCAAGGTAACGCTGCGTTTTATAGTTCCCTTGGGTTCCAAAGAATCTTCCCTGCATAGAATCATGGGAAATTACCTTTAGGTGGTGAAGCAATAGGTCTTCATCTACAGTTATACGTTGCTTGGAAGTGATGTTTTGACAAGCTACTAATAGCGGAATGCAGGCAATTAGATAAAGGTATTTTTTCATTGCGGGGGATTTTAATTGGCACTGGATATTTCCTGTTATTTAGCCGGCTAATGTAGCAAATACATCCCAAATCTACCCTCCCTCGGTCCATAGAAAATTTAGGGTTGCTAATAAACAGGAACAGTCAAGGGAGTTGGGGAAGTAGCGGATGGGTATTCTCTGATCCAGAATGCGATACCCTCTAAACTAAGGTTCTCACAAGCACAAAGAAGCGCTCTACTTTTTTATCTGTAAAGGCTCCTTAAAAATGAAGGCCACATCATCACTTGATGGCACTATTACCGTAGCTTAGTTCACCCAAATCTGGTCTAAAACCCCTAATAGATCGTTGCTTTTTCCATAAATCCAAAACACCAAGGGAAATGCTAGGAAGGCCAATCCGAACGCAATAAAATAATTAATGGCATAATTACATCCAACAATCAGGCAAGAATGAGAGGTTTTACGCGGATTGTAGTACACCTTCACCTTGGTTCCCTTCTCTAATTTTTCCAGTATTTTAATTTTTTCCTTTCTATTAGTTCCCCATACCTCCAAATAGGGAAAGAGTTGTTTTCCCTCCAGCATTGGACCAATTCCCCCAACAGCGTATTCATAGGCCAGAGCTACCTTATATCTTGCAGTTCTACGTCCGTCTACATCTGTATTAATCTTTTCTGCCAGTTGGGCGCTATTAATGGTCCCCACCGTATAAGGCCATTTTTTGGCACTGCGGTCTAAGATTTTATAAACTATCCCATAGATAGTTATGGCCAATCCAATCAGTATGGTAATTATCATGATACTACAGTAATTTGATCCGCTAAATAATGCGGTGGATGTTTTTTTCGTATGTAAGCCCAATATCCCAGTAAGAATGGGAAGATCATCAAAGCAATTCCAGTGCCCAAACTTTTTAGGTTAACATCGTACCTAATAAGGGAAGATTGGGATGGATTATTGGGGTTATAGTAAACCATCACCTTCTCCTTATCTTTTAACTTTAGGTAAAGCTCGTTGTGAAAGGAATTGTCATAGGCCTTTTCTCCGTTGAGTCCTATAGAGGCGTTGGTATAGGTTTCCCCATTATGGTTGTAGGCATATTGGATAACACATTCCTCAATAGGAAATACCATGGCGGCCTCTTCGGGAAGATCGTGGTTTGGACGCTTATTCAGCGTCACTTCTACTATTTCCCCTTCTATTTTTTCCCATTGATACCGATTGTTATGGGTAAGGGTATTGATGGGTTGGTATAAATAATAGCAGCCCAATCCAAATAGTAATATCAACAAACCGAATATTACCATAATCAATAAACTAGCAATAGAAGAATTTATCAGATTCATGTTAATTGTCGTTATGGGTTTATTAGAAACGAAGAAAAGGGCGTGAAATTGTATTATTAACCGTACAAAATAAAAATCTAAACCCTACCTGCTGGAAAAGAAGGATGGTTCTCCATAGAAATCACCGAAAAAAAGGTTGAAAGAACGGGATGACGTTTAAAAATTGCGGCTCCATAAAAATTAGGCACGTGAGCGACTCCTATCTACCGACAAAGGCAGGCCTGCCTGCATAGGAAGGGATCATGACTAATTGTTGTGTTTAGGTAAAATATTAATGTTGA
>NZ_MTAZ01000026.1 GCF_002150785.1 Arenibacter amylolyticus
GGGAAGTGTAATCTACACGTCCGCACCGTCCAGGCCGCTTTCACTTAGGTGAAATGCTCTTTGGACGGATTCCTCCACCCGCTGTGAAAAGCACTTGATTTTTAACGAAAATTAAAATAGGCCGAATTCTTTTAATTTTAGCAATTTGACAGAAGTAGTAATAAATATTGTAGCAAAAAGTCATTTTGAACGGTAGTCCCGCACTTCAGTGGGGGAGATACTGCTAATTGATCATTGTTAATTGTAAAACTACTGCCTACTGTTTACTTTTTACTGATTACTGATCACTGAACACTACTCAAACCTTCCTATGTGCCAATACCACGGGTGGCTGCCCATTAAAGGGATTCTGCATTCTACCAATGGTCTTGGCGCCCAATCCTGCTGCTCTTATGACGCTCTTATCGCCAAAACGCTCCCTTATCTTATCCAAAGCGGCATAGAGATTCAGTGCCTCCTCGGTATCATCAAAGAGATTGATCTGATAATTTCCCTGTACTAGGTGGCTGAAACGGATACCAATTAATCGCACCAATAATCTTCGGTTATAGAGCGTATTGAACAGGCCTAGGATCTGAGGGATTAGAATATGGTCCGCACTGGTATATGGAATCTTTAATTGCTTGGAATAGGTGTTAAAATCTGAGTAACGAATCTTTACCGATATACAGGCGGTCAGTTTTTCCCCTCTCCGGAGTTGATAGGCCAGGTTTTCCGTCATGGCAATAAGAATACCGCGGAGCTTTGTTATATCTATGGTGTCTTTATCAAAAGTACGCTCGGTAGAGATGGATTTTCGTTCCGAATAGGGGATCACTGGGGTATTGTCCATGCCGTTGGCCCGTTTCCATATTACCCTTCCATTGGCTCCCAATACCCGCTGCATCACATCCATGGGCATCTCTTGGATGGTCTTTATTTGGCGCAGTCCCAAATTCCGTAGCGTTTGGTAGGTCTTATCGCCCACCATGGGGATCTTTCTAATGGATAAAGGTGCTAAAAATGGCTTTTCATTCCCATAATCTATTTTTAATTGATTGTTGGGCTTGGCCTCACCGGTCGCTATTTTTGAAACGACTTTGTTTATGGACAATCCGAAAGAAATGGGGAGTCCCGTTTCCTTGATGATTTTATGGCGGAGTTCCGAGGAGTATTGGTAAGCGCCAAAAAAACGGTCCATTCCCGTAAGATCGGCATAAAACTCATCGATGCTCGATTTTTCGAACAGGGGGACCTGTTCCTTGATAATCTCGGTTACAATATCCGATTGCTTGCTGTAATTGCCTGCGTTTCCCTTTATAATTACTGCTTCGGGACAGAGTTCCTTGGCCATTTTCATGGGCATTCCGGAATGTACGCCAAAGCCTCGGGTCTCGTAACTACAAGCAGCTACAACACCTCTATCGCTAGTGCCTCCGACTAATATGGGCCTATTATTGAGCCTACTGTCCTGGAGTCGTTCTACAGACACATAAAATGTATCCAAATCTAAATGGAGTATTGTTTTGTTCATAGCATATCAAAAAATAGGTATGCTAAATTATGGAATATTTCCAATAGAATGGATTTTATCCAAGTTTAATTTATCGGTAGTTTTAAGGAGTTGGAGTTATTTTAGCTCGGGAGTGGTTAGTTTTATGGGAGGACCGATGCTGTATCTAGGATGAATCTCAGTCGATTATGAGGAGCTTTGGGAGTACATAGTCCTACTGTGTTTACTGAATACAAGGAATTTAAATCAATAGTTAAGCCATTTTTTAAATTCGGAAACCTTGTTTTTGCTAATAATTATGGTTTTACTGGAGGCGGGATTCAATTTAATCTTCAGTTGATTATTACCATATTTAAATATCTCATAAATCCCCTTTACAGAAATTATATATTGTCTATTGGCCCTAAAGAAGTATAGGGGATCCAGGCCATTCATTAATTCGTCCAAGCTGGAGTTGCTGGAATGTTTCTGGCCGTCCAAACAAGTGATGGTGGTCAAGGAAAACTCGGTGTTGATAAAGGCTATATCATCTACCCGGATGGATATAAGCTTGTCTTTGGAATAGGTGAGTAGGCGATTCTTAATTTTGTTGGTGCCTTCTTCCAGACCATTCTGGCTATCTTTTTCTACATTTTTATTTAATTGATTCTTTAAATCGTACAAATCCGAATTCAACTTAGTAAGGCTCAATACCTCTTCGGCCAATTTTTCATTTTTAATTTCTAGGGCCTTTTCATAATAGCTTCCTAAGAATCGGACCATAACTAGGGCCAATAAGGAAATGGTTGCGCTAGCAAGCAGGTAGATCAGTAAGAGATTTAATTTGAGTTCCTCAAATTGCTCATGGATTCGGGCTACATTGGCATGTGCTGCAATGATCCAATCAGAATTTTTCACGGGGTACAGGAAAATAATCTCAGTGCCTATGGTTTTATTTGCTTCAGCATCTTTTTCACCCCCATGAGAGAAATTAGTAACCAGCTCATAAAATTCAGTCGTATGGATTGCGTTTCCTAAGGGTCTTGCATAGGAAGCTTCCAGTCTATTTTTTACACCTATTTCTTGGGGATCGGGATGACAGATACCCGTCCCGGACCAATCTAACATGGAGATAAATCCCTTTTCTAGATTACTACCTTCAATGCTTTTTTGAAGGTTTTGAATTACCACCTCCCTAGAAAGACCATGGCTTAATTGGTTAGACACCAAGGTAGCAATTTCCTGAGCCTCCCGTTTTCCTGAATCGATCTGAAATTGTAAAACCTGATAATTGCTTTCTTTTTCCATATAAACCATAGCAAAATAACCTATTAGGAACACCACCAAGGATATGGCGAGCAATGTAAAGAGATAGAGGTTGTCTTTTTTCAAAGGAGAGGTTGTCTTTTAAAGTTGATTTTTCCGTTTCAGACTATCTAATTTCCCCTTCACGAGGTTTTATTTGAAATTGGAAATTAGTCAGGTTAATTTGACCTTAATTAACTGAAACACACCACAAATTATGAAAAAATTCTATCTCTATTTTATCATAGCTAGCTTTTTATGTGCCAGTTGTAGCAATAACAGCGACGAAGACCCAGTTCCAATGGAACCAGAGCCCAAGGAAAATAGTGTGAAGTTGGCCACTAATGGGAGCTTCGGAAAAATTTTGACGGATTCTAAAGGTGTTTCCCTATATTTTTTTTCACGAGACACCAAGGACAATTCCGAATGTTTGGATGGATGTTTAAATGTTTGGCCCGTTTTCTATTCAGAAACAATAACGGTGGATGCCGGACTAGAATTATCGGATTTTAAGACCATAGACAGAACGGATGGCTCAAAACAGACTACTTATAAAGGATGGCCGTTATACTATTATTCTGGGGACAGTAATGCTGGGGATACTAATGGCGATGCCTTTAATAATGTTTGGTATATAGCAAAACCAGACTATTCGCTAATGTATGTGCAGTCACAATTGGTGGGCCACGATGGTAAAAATTATTTGGACGATTATACCGAGGGCGATGGGAATTCATTTTATATTACAGATATTTCTGGTAGAACCCTCTATATTTTCATCAATGATACCAAGGACACCAATAATTATACTAATGTGGATTTTTCCAATGACGGGGTGTGGCCTGTTGCCGAAATTGACTTGAATAATCTGCCCAGTATTTTAGAATCTTCAGATTTTGGATCCATCGATGTGTTTGGTAAAACCCAAATTACGTATAGAGGTTGGCCACTTTATTATTTTGGTCAAGACAGTGAACGTGGGGATAATAAAGGCATTAGTTTTCCAGCTCCGGGAATTTGGCCTATTGCCAATTTAAATACTCCGATGGCTCCAGAGGCGCAACCCGAGGAAAACAATATTAAAGTAGCCAATAATGCCACTTTTGGAAGTGTTTTAACCGATGCTAATGGAAAATCCCTGTATTTCTTTTCCTTGGATACCAAAGGTACTTCGGAATGTACGGGAGGATGTTTAAATGTCTGGCCGGTTTTTTATATAGAAGATTTAGTATTGGATGATGGATTGGATGCGGCCGATTTTACGACTATTGATCGATCGGATGGTTCCAAACAAACGGCCTATAAAGGTTGGCCTTTGTACTATTATGCCAGCGATACTGCTTCCGGGGATACCAATGGGGATGCCTTTAATAACGTTTGGTATATAGCAAAACCAGATTATTCCCTAATGTATGGACGATCGCAATTGGTGGGTCATGACGGGAAAAATTACCTGGACGATTACACGGAAGGGGATGGGGCCACTTCCTATATAACAGACAGTAAGGGTAATACGCTTTATATATTTATAAACGACACCAAGGATACCAATAGTTATACCAATCCTGATTTTTCCAATGATGGGGTTTGGCCTATAGCTCAAATTAATATAGAAATGATACCTAGTATTTTGGTTGCTGAAGATTTTGGATCTATAGATGTATATGGAAAAACCCAAGTAACCTATAAAGGTTGGCCGCTATATTATTTTGGTCAAGATAGTGAACGAGGGGACAACAAAGGGGTGAGTTTTCCTGTTCCAGGAGTATGGCCTATTGCCAATGTGGATACACCGGTAGCTCCATAGGTACCATAATATTAAGGCAATTATTTAGGGGGGCTTCCCGTTAAATGAGACATTATCTGTATTGATTTAGCTTAGAGGATCACGAACTAAACATTTTAAAATATCCCAGTTGTTAGTAGGGGACTAAAGGCTAAATACATCTGAAAACTTGGCATCATAAAAAATAAACAGATGAAACATATACTTTTACTAGGCGTTATGGTAATGACTATTTCCATTTTGGTATCTTGTGAATACAATTATGAAGTAGAGACACAGGAGATGGGAAGCAATGAATGCGATATTGTTGTGTCCTATTCAAATGTAATAAGGCCATTAATCGATAATAACTGTATGCCCTGCCACAGTGGGGATGGGAATGAACCCTTCGCACCCGATTTAAGAACCTATAATCAGGTAAACGGTATTGCAGGGTTGATAAAGGAAGTTACCCAAAGCAGGCGTATGCCAAAGGATGGAAGCCTATCCAATGAGGAGATTAACGCCATTAAATGTTGGGTAGACCAAGGTGCCGAAAACAACTAAAGATAGGGAAGATGTTGGGTAAAAAAGCATATTGGATCTTGAGCATTATTTTTATAGGCATTATTGCCATCGCGCTATCGTTTTATATGTATAACAAACCTCATATAAACATCCAAAAAACGGAAGCAGCCTATCGCTTAAGCGCCCAAGAACTAATAGGGGAATTTAAGAATGATGAATTGGAAGCCAACACAAAGTTTTCGGACCAACTGCTAGTGGTAGAGGGACAAATACATGAGATCTCTACCCTAAAGGGAAATAAGGTCCTAGCATTAAAACCTGCCAATTCCGCTTCTAGTGTAATCTGTCATATGTTGCCAGAGGAAAGTGAAAAGGTTTTGCAATTAAAAGAGGGACAAACAATAACGATAAAGGGCGTGTGTACAGGGTATTTATTAGATGTTATAATGGTAAGATGTATGTTAGTCCAATAAAAATATGAGAGGATTTTATTTTATTATTATTTATCTATGGATGTTAAACGGTCTTACCGCCCAGGGTAAATACCTTACCAAGGAAGGTTATGTGTCGTTTTTCTCCCATGCCATTGTGGAGGATATTAAGGCAGATAACAATCAAGTGCTAAGTATCGTGGACACCCAAACAGGGGAGATTGTAGTTCAGCTACTTATGCGCTCCTTTATGTTTGAGAAAGCATTGATGCAAGAACATTTTAACGAAAGCTATGTAGAGTCTTATAAATATCCAAAGGCTACCTTCTCGGGGGTCATCAAGAATATAGATGGCTTGGACGACCTAAATTTGGAAACGGAAATTGTGGGTACGCTAGCCTTGCATGGAAGGGAAAAAGAAATTAGTACCAAGGTAGCTATTCGTAAGAAGGGGGATTTGCTTATTTTAAGTGGGGATTTCTCTGTTGAGGTAGCCGATTTTGACATAAAGATTCCCGCAATTGTTGAAAATAACATCGCCAAAACCATTAAGGTAAGCTTTGATTTGCATCATAAACCATATCCATAAAATTATGAGGAACTTTCTATCAATCATTTTAATTGTAACGGTCGTATTTAACACCTTTTCTCAGGACTTGACTGCCATTTTGGAACAGGAAGCGTTGGACACCACCTTTCTTGTAGCGGGTACCTTTAACGGGACTAGATTGTTGAACGGTCATTCTGTGGAGACAAGAAAAGAAGGAATACTAGAGTTTTTGATCTCGCATCGCTTTGGGAGGGTAAACTCAGGAATTGATCAGTTTTTTGGTTTGGACGATTCCAATATCCGGTTTGGATTGGAGTACGCCTTAAATGACCGACTTACCCTAGCTGTTGGGAGAAGTTCTTTTGAGAAAACCTATGACGCCTATGCAAAGTATCGGTTACTGCAGCAAAAATCGGGCGAAAATCCCTTTCCTATTGGCTTAACTGTTCTGGGTACTGCCACGGCAAAAACCATTAAAGACTATCTGCCAGGTCAAAAGCCATCCTTTAGTGAGCGATTAACCTATACAGGACAACTCCTTTTTGCCCGAAAGTTTAATCAAAACCTATCGGTTCAGTTTGCCCCTACGTTTATACATTTTAATACCGCACCAGAATCCATAGACCCCAACGATATTATATCTCTAGGACTGGGGGCGCGAGTGAAAATTAGTAAACGGGTCTCCGTAAACGGAGAGTATTATTACAATATTAATCCGTTTAAATCCCAAGAGCTTAGAAATTCGATAGCCTTTGGGGTCGATATTGAAACTGGGGGACATATTTTTCAATTGATTTTGACCAATTCCGTCTCCATGATCGAAAAGGGGTTCCTTGCCGAAACGGCAGGGGATTTTCTAAAAGGGGATATCCACTTTGGATTTAATATATCTAGAGCATTTCAAATAAAAAAGAAGAATGAGCCCATTACATCCAAGTATTAGGATGATTAATTGTTTATACGCCCATCTCCTGGGCTAATGGAGAAATTTTGCTATGAAAAAAAAAGCCATCCTGTTACGTATGGCTTTTTTTAATCGTTCAACTTAGGCACAAGATACCGTTACAGAATGTGTGTGTCCATCTCCCGCGGTAGAGGTTACCGAAATGGCATTATTGTTCTTTAGCGCGGCAAAGTTGGCAGCGGTTAAGGTAACTGCATGGTCATGTCCAGAACTTCCCTGAATGGAGTAAACCTTTTGGCTTCCAGCATTGACATCCTCTTTGGAGACGGTTAAACTGTGCCCATGATTGGTGCCAATGGAGGTTCTGGTACCATTTTCCACACAATTCCCACTAGGGTTGGGGTTGGGGTTGGGATCTGGATTTGTTCCATCATCTGAACTGGAACATCCGATGAGCGAGTAGGCGGGTATTGCAATTAGTACCGCTCCTGCTGTTTTGCGAATAAATGTTTTTCTATCCATATTCATAACTTTTCTATACAAGATACTGAAAAAACGCGATAAAACCATGCTAAAACGGCTACAAATAAACTGGTTTTCAGATGTTTCTGTAATTGATATAGTATTGAATGTGGATGAAGTATTACGGGATGGTAAGTCCTACCCGATTACTTCATTTTTCGCATCAACCCTTCTTGGGTGACAGAGGCGATTAGTTTTCCCTTTCTATCAAAAATACTTCCCCTAGAGAACCCTCTGGCGTTACTGGCACTTGGACTATCCATCGTATATAAAAGCCAATCGGAAATATTAAAATCGCGATGGAACCATATGGCATGGTCTATACTTGCATAAAAAGTCTTGTCCGCTCTCAGTTTCTCCCGGTGGGGGAGGGAGGCAGTGGTAAGAATATTGTAGTCGGACATATAGGCCAACAGCTGCTGTTGCATAGGTACGCTAACGCTTATAGGGGCTGCGGTACGCATCCACATATGGTTGTAGGGAGGTCCATTTTTAGTGAGTAGGGCACTGAGTCTTTCTACTGGCTTAAACTCGAAAATTGAAGGGTGCGTAAGTTGGATAAACTTAAAGGTATAGGGGTCCATTTGCTCCATCTCCTCTAGCTGATCCAAACTGTTCAATAGTTTTTTGGGGGTTATTACATTGGGGATGGAAATCTGATGGTCTACACCCTCCTCCTTTACTTGAAAGGAAGCTGCCATATTAAAAATAGCTTTCCCATTTTGTTTGGCTACCACCCGTCTGGTGGCAAAACTACCCCCGTCCCTAAGGTTTTCTACCTCATAGGTTATGGGAATGCTGAGATCACCTCCCAAGATAAAATAGGCATGCATGGAATGAGCCATTTTATTCTCTGGTACCGATTGATAGGCAGCATGTAGGGATTGCCCTAATACTTGTCCGCCAAAAACCCTACCCCAAGGTGCCTGATAATTTTGTCCGACATAGGTAGTGTCATCTATACGCTCTAAGCTAAGTAAGTCTATTAAGTCTTCTATACTGTTCATAATTTAACGGTAACTACGGGTAACGTGTTTAAATTGGAATTAACACTGGTTTAAAAAGGTAATAAATAGCGAATTTTGTATATGATTGTTAATCGTTCATCACATCCCATTAGTCAATTTCAACAAGATTATTTTTGGTGCAAAAATCATACGCCAAGTTAATAAAAATAGTTGATTTTATTGGACATCCCTATGAAGTAGGTATAGCGGTTTAAGGTGCTGGAGCTGACATAAATTAGGGGTGGTTATTCCAGAAGAAGAAATGGATAAGGTTGTTCAGGAGGGCTTTTTTTAGCTGGAATCGACTTTCTTTTAATACATGAGCAGCAGCCCAAAGGCGCCACCAAACAAAACCGGCCTTCCATAATTGGAAGGCTGGTTATTACATCTATTTGTCCTTTTTATTTATACTGGCACAAGTGGACAATTGTACTAGTGATCACAACATGTACCTATAGAGGTGCTACTCGTCTTGGGCACATCGTACTTTGTGAGGACACCTCATTATTCATGGGATAGCGGAATAAATTGTGCCGATAAATCAGGGGTTTCCATATCCTTATCCAACGGGAACATGGGCCGCTTTATACGTTTATGGCCAAGACGCTCCAAATCTTGATCAACACCTCCAGGGGTTAATGCCATAATCCAATCGCCACGCATATTGTAGAGTTCGGGAACTAAATATCCAATCTTTACCACCACAATATCGGTATCCCTTGGATTTAAACCTAGATTGGTAAAGTCTTTTTCATAGTGATAGGGCTTGCGTTTTTTGGTTACTATTACGTGCATGCTGCCTACTTTTACTACCACTTCGGTTTCGGCATGTTTGTCGCCGTGCTCTATCGCAGTAATTTTTCCGTTTAAAAGCACTGGGGGTGCATACCGGTCGTCTATAGCTGCCCCGGCCGTAGCACTAATGGTTCCTCCAACACCTATTTCCATCGCTTTCTCAACAAAATCGGGTCCTGGGATAGAGGCATAAATCAATGAAACACCGTCTTCATTTTTAAATTCGTTTCGCTTTAGCAATTCCGCCAAGGTCCAAGTAACGTCACCGGCACCACCTGCGGTGGGATTATCGCCCATATCACTAATCATAAATGGGCGCTTATCGCTTTGTAGGGCTTTTTCCAAGGCTTCCTCCAAAGTGGTTGTCGGTGCAACAAAATCGAACTCCTTCCTTACATCCCACATGCTTTTTGCCAAGTATTCGGCACTTTCGGCCACCTCATTCTTATCGTCGCCCGTAACCATTACCACGGCATGATTTCTAGGTTCGTCTGCCCAAGCGTATCCCACCCAGATAGCGGCATCCACAACTCCCTCTTTTTTGGTTAAGGGATCTACTTTGGCGTATAAACTCTTTCCTGGTTCTATCCGCGTACTTGTTTTTTCGCCTGGTAGTAGGATGGGTACCGGAATCCAAGCTTTGTATTTAGGTTTTCCTTTTCCACTCTCCAAGCGGTCCAGTAAATTATCTACAGCTCGTTTTTTAGATTCTAAGGCATCTTCATGGGGAGCTAACCTATAACAAGTGATGAGGTCCGAATGGTGGGCTAATCGTTCAGAAACATTTCCATGTAAATCCATGGAAGTGGATATCACCGTTTCGGTTCCTACTACCTCTCTGATGCGCTTAATAAAATCTCCTTCGGGATCATCGACTCCCACTACGCTCATAGCGCCGTGTATATCAAAAAACAAACCGTCATAAGGGAGGTTTTCTTCGAGCATTTCTAAGGTTTTTGTTACCATTTCTTCATACGCTTCCCGGGTAGTAATACCTCCTGGAAGGGAACGGCCCCTTAAGGTAGGGAACCATTCTGCCCTTTCCCGATTTTCCTCGCCTTTGGCAAAAAATGGATACGAATTAAAGATAGTATCGCCAGTTACTGGGTGAAAGGCCTCTATATGAGATTGAGCAGGTGAAAAGGTGCTCGACTCAATAGCAATACCGGCTATAGCAATTCTAGGTAGTTGCTTTTCCTTTTCATTTTTACAGGCGACAAATAATAAAATTAATAAGAGATAATAGTAGTGTTTATTCATTGTTTTGGTTACTTAGGATTAAAATTATTTTTTGATGTAATGATTTTCGGAATCTTGGAACGGAGATCGACTCCTAAACGTATCTGTTTACTATTTGCAGGCCTCTAGTTACTACTTTAACAAGTGAAAACCAAAATTTTGGAAAGGGAAAATTTACTCATTAGGTGAGGGTTTAATGCTCCTGTTCCATTCAGGCGGGCCTGCCCGTTCTGTTAGGGCGGGGGTTAAAATGTTAATTTTATAGGGATATCACTATTTCTTTATCTCAAGAACATCCTTTACAAAGGTATATTGCCATGTTTTCTTTTGGGCCGCGTTACCACCTTATTCTCTAAAACCGCAAAACCCTTAATCAGTTTTCTTCGGGTATCTTTTGGCATGATAACTTCATCTATAAACCCTCTTTCTGCTGCGCTAAAGGGGTTGGCAAACATTTCGGCATATTCTTGTTCTTTTTCCTTTAATTTTTGTTCAGGGTTCTGGGCAGCTTTTATTTCTTTTCTGAAAATAATTTCACTGGCCCCCTTGGCTCCCATTACCGCTATTTCTGCACTGGGCCACGCATAGTTTAAGTCGGCCCCAATATGTTTGGAGTTCATCACATCATAAGCTCCTCCATAGGCTTTTCTGGTAATCACCGTAATTTTGGGGACGGTTGCCTCGCTAAGGGCATACAGCAATTTGGCCCCATTGGTAATAATGCCGTTCCACTCCTGATCGGTACCCGGTAAAAACCCAGGGACATCTACCAATACAAGTAGTGGAATATTAAAACAGTCGCAAAATCGTGTAAATCGGGCTGCTTTTTTGGAACTATCTACATCCAGTACACCAGCCAAGCTCATTGGTTGGTTGGCTACTATTCCGATGCTTCTACCGGCCAAACGGGCAAATCCTACCACTATATTTTCGGCATATATTTTATGAACCTCAAAAAAAGTATCCGTATCTATAATCTCTTGGATAATATGCCGCATATCGTAAGGTTGATGGGCGTTTTCTGGTAGCATGGTTTCTAAGCCCTCTCTAGTTTCCGTTTCTAGGGTATAGGGCTGTTTTTTAGGAAAGTCCTCACAGTTTTGAGGAAGGTAGTCCAACAGTTTTTTAATCTGGGCGATACATTCCAAGTCGTTTCCCGCAGTAAAATGTGTGACTCCAGATTTGGTGGCATGGGTATGGGCGCCTCCCAATTCTTCGGAGGTTACCTCTTCATTAGTAACGGTTTTTACCACATTGGGGCCAGTGACAAACATATAACTGGTATTTTCTACCATAAGGGTAAAATCGGTCATCGCTGGGGAATAGACCGCCCCCCCGGCACAGGGGCCCATTATGGCGGATATTTGTGGAATTACTCCGGAAGCCTGTACGTTCCTATGGAAAATATCTGCATAACCGCCTAAGGAACGTACTCCCTCTTGTATTCTTGCCCCGCCGCTATCGTTTAAACCTATAAGGGGAACGCCTATTTTCATGGCCAAGTCCATTATTTTGCAAATTTTCTCGGCGTGGGTTTCAGAAAGGGAACCCCCAAAAACCGTAAAGTCCTGGGCAAAGACACAGACTTCCCTTCCGTTAATGGTACCAAATCCGGTAACCACCCCATCGCCATAAAACTTTTGCTTCTCCATCCCAAAATCTTTGGTCCTATGGGTTACCAAAGTGCCCATTTCCTCAAAGGAGCCTTCGTCCATTAATAATTGGATTCGCTCTCGGGCCGTTAGTTTGCCTTTGGCATGTTGGGTATCGATTCGTTTTTTGCCGCCCCCCATTTTGGCGAGGGCGAGTTTCTCTTCCACTTTTCTAATTTTCTCCTTCATTAAATTTTGGGCTTTATACGCTGTGTGAATCTTATAAATTAAAGGTTGTTTCTTTTTTGGGACCAGTTAGAGGGCTCCCTTTTGGGAATTTTGAGTACCTCCTGCTGCTCCAGATAAAGTTTAAGTCCGACCGCAGCGGCTATTTTTCGTTCTAACGCATACTGCTCTTGCAATACTTCCTTGGTGAAGTGTTTTTTTACGAAATGGGTATCAAAATTTCCGGAGGTGAATGCGGGGTGCTCAAAGACAAATTTTCCAAAGGGAAGGGTAGTTGCTAAGCCTTTAATTTTATAATTGGCAATGGCATGGAGCATTAGTTGTATGGCCTCTTGCCGATTTTTACCATAAGTGATCAATTTAGATAACATGGGGTCATAATAAATGGGGATGGTCATTCCTTCCTTAAATCCATCATCTAGTCGTATTCCAGGCCCATAAGGGCGTTTGTAGGTCTTCAGAGTGCCTATACTGGGCAGAAAATCGTCCATGGGGTCTTCGGCATACACCCTTAGTTCTAATGCATGCCCAGTAATACTTAGGGCGTCTTGGGTGAGTTCTAATACTTCGTTTCTGGCAATTTTGATTTGTTGCTCCACCAAATCTACCCCTGTAATCATTTCTGTTACCGGATGTTCTACCTGTAGGCGGGTGTTCATTTCCAGAAAATAAAAGTTGTGCTCTGCGTCTAACAGAAATTCAACCGTTCCGGCACCCGCATAGTCACAGGCCTTGGCCACTTTTACAGCAGCGTTGCCCATGGCCTCCCTTTTTTCTGGGCTGAGGACAGCAGAGGGGGCTTCCTCTACTACTTTTTGATGCCTTCTCTGTATACTGCATTCCCGTTCAAAAAGGTGTATTACATTTCCGTGATTATCGGCTAGTACTTGAATTTCTATATGCCTTGGGGAGTCGATGTATTTTTCCAAGAAAACCGCTCCGTTACCAAAAGCGGCTTTGGCTTCGCTGATGGCCCGTTGCATTTGCTCTTTTAAGTCGGATTCTTGCTGTACCACCCTCATTCCTTTGCCACCCCCTCCGGCAGCTGCTTTTATTAAAATAGGGTATCCAATGTCATTGGCAATGGATTTGGCCAAAGCAATATCGGTAATAGCCTTGTCTATGCCCGGTACCATGGGAATAGAGTACTCTTTTACTGTTTCCTTAGCAGCTAACTTATCGCCCATCACCCTTATGGCATGCGGTTTTGGTCCTATAAATATCAGACCGTTATCGTTCAGCAGTTGTACAAAATCGGCATTCTCACTTAAGAATCCATACCCTGGGTGCACAGCATCTGCTTGGGAGTCTTGGGCAGCTTTTAACAGCTTTTCCATGTTTAAGTACGACTCCGAAGAGGGGGAAGGTCCAAGATACACCGCTTCATCGGCAAACTGAACATGGGGCGATTCCCTATCTGCTTCCGAAAATACTGCCACGGTTTTTATTCCCATTTTCTGGACAGTACGCATTATTCTTAGGGCAATTTCTCCTCTGTTGGCTACTAAAATTTTATTCATAGTTGTATCGGTCTAAACTTATTCCAATTCAATTAATAGTTGTCCCTTTTCCACCGCATCGTCAATCTGCACCACTAGCTGTTTAATAACTCCCTGTCCAGGGGAAGTGATAATATTTTCCATTTTCATGGCAGATAAAACCAATAGGGGCGTGCCTTTCGATACTTCCTGCCCTATAGAGGCCATAATGTCTATGATTAGCCCTGGCATGGGAGCCGTTACCTCATTTATTTGTTTCGATTTGGTAGCGAACATCCCCATTTTATCTACCATCTGATCTAAGGGGTCTGCTATGGATAAATGATAAGGGTTACCATTCACTTCCAATGAAATCCTTTTGTTCTGGAAATCTGTTTCTACCACTTTAACCTTATATGATTTTAGATCGGAGAGGATATGGTAGTGGGAGTCGTCCGTAGAAATTATATCCAAGGAGTTTAACGCTTCTTTTGTTAGTTCAAAAGTTTCCCCCTCAACGGTAATTAAGTAGTTGGCCATATAATACTATTTTCTATGGTGGAATATTTTCTGGGAACAGATTTTTACCCTTCCCATTACTAAAGATATATAAAAGAATTAATAAATACTGATCTAGCTGTTTCTTACTTCCAGCTTTAATAGGCTAGAAACGATAAAGTGAAACAATTAATGGGTCAGTTGATTTTGGGTATTTAATTGTAAATCAGTTAGATATTATTAAATGGTGTAGTTGCTATCTAACCCAAACCTATAAAAACAACTAAATCGGACTTTAAAGTCCGATATATGATTTTTATCATGTTATATGCTGAGAAGGCATCTTAATTTTGTCCTAAAATAAAGTTAAAACAAACGGATAAGTACCCCAATAGACATTTAGATTTAGAAGTCAACTTATCGCAACAGCAGTATTGCTAACCATTAAAAATAGAAATGAGATGAAATTAACTTTTAAGATTGCAGTAGTTCTTCTCGCAGCCATAACCTTGAGCTGTGGTGGTAAAGAAGAGAAAAAAAAGGACGGGTTTAGTGTAGATAGGACTAAGGCCAAAACAGAAAAACCAGTAACACCGGAGGCTTCCAAGGTGAAGGCTTCCGAAACCGTAGACCTTACCAATAAAGGGGTAGGTCCCATAACTTCTGTTACCCTGGGGGCAGAAATAGATCAGGGGATGGCCCAAATGGGCAAGGAGGTTTACGATCAAATG
Source organism: Arenibacter amylolyticus (assembly GCF_002150785.1). Classification (GTDB taxonomy): domain Bacteria; phylum Bacteroidota; class Bacteroidia; order Flavobacteriales; family Flavobacteriaceae; genus Arenibacter; species Arenibacter amylolyticus. The sequence continues at coordinate 15,063 of NZ_MTAZ01000026.1, forward strand.
TGCTTGGCCTGCCATAGGGTCGGTAAAAAGTTTATAGGTCCGGCCCCAGATGGTATCATGGAAAGACGTACTCCAGAATGGGTTATGAATATGATCTTAAACCCGGAAGGCATGGTAAAAGAAGACCCCTTAGCCAAAGCGCTTTTCATGGAGTTTAACGGATCACCCATGGCTAACCAAGGGCTAACCGAAGAACAAGCCAGGGCGGTGGTAGAGTATTTTAGAACCTTATAAGTAAACTAATCATAACTAAAAACTGGTTGCCATCACGAATAGAGATATGTGTACTTGACAGCCGCATAGCAAGTTAACCTACCAACGGTAGGAGAGCCGAGGTATAACCATCATAAAACAATAAACATCTATATATGAAACCAATTGTCAACTTTAAATTATGGGCTATAACATTTTTAATGCTGGGTCTTGTATCCGCTTGTAAAAATGGGGATAAGGCCTCCACTACGGAATCTTCCAATACTACGGAAACGGGAATAAAGGCAAAACAGGGCCAGGCTTTTATAGAGGATGATGGGTCTACGCCCAACGTGCTAAATATTGCTATAGGCTCATCGGACCATACCACTTTGGTGGCGGCCGTGCAGGCAGCAGAATTGGAAAATGTGTTGGTAAATGCCGGACCCCTCATGGTTTTTGCCCCTACCAATGATGCCTTTGATGCCTTGCCAGAAGGCACGGTAGAAGATCTGTTAAAACCGGAAAACAAGGAGACCTTGGCCAATATTTTAAAATACCACGTTACCCCAGGCAATTACAGCAAGGATTTTTTGAAAAAGTTTAAAAAACTTGGTCAGGCAAACAACCAAGACGTTGCTGTGGAAGTAAAAGGGGACGATGTGTTTGTTGGCGGTGCCAAAATAATAGCCAGTATCCCTGCAGGTAACGGAATTGTACATGTAGTGGATAAGGTACTATTACCTACTAAAGATTAATACTAAACAAGAATAATTAAATATTAAACCATTATGAGAAAATATAAATATCTATTTTTTGGACTGCTGGGAGTGTTTGCACTAATGACCGGCTGTAATAACCAAGGGAAAAGCGGAGCCAAAGGGGCTTTGGGATCCAGTGTCGCAGATAGGGTCTACGTTCCACCTGGGGAGTACGACGATTTCTATGCCTTCTTTTCTGGCGGATATACCGGTAACCTAACAGTTTACGGACTGCCTTCTGGAAGAATGTTCAAGGAAATTCCAGTTTTTTCACAGTTTCCCACCAACGGCTATGGCTATTCGGAAGAAACTAAGCCCATGCTGAACACTTCTTTTGGATTTGTGCCATGGGATGATTCCCACCACCCGGATATTTCCCAAACCAATGGGGAATTAGATGGGCGATGGATATTTATCAACGGTAACAATACCCCGAGGATTGCTAGAATTGACCTTACCACTTTTGAAACGGTAGAAATTATAGAAGTGCCTAACAGTGCAGGGAACCACAGTTCTTCCTTTATTACGGAAAACACAGAATATGTGGTAGCGGGTACAAGATTTTCGGTTCCTGTACCACAGCGAGATATGCCTATAAAGGATTATAAAGGAAACTTTAAAGGAGCTATATCCTTTATTAGTGTAGCCCCCGAAACGGGCCTAATGGATATTAAATTTCAATTGATGATGCCTGGGTTCAATTATGACCTCTCGCATCCCGGTAGAAATAAGTCGCACGGATGGTTCTTCTTTACCACCTATAATACCGAGGAAGCCAATACGTTAATGGAGGTGAATTCCTCTCAGAACGACAAGGATTTCATTGCGGCTGTAAACTGGAAGAAAATTGAAGAATATGTAAACAATGGTGGCGGTACCATGATGCCTGCTGAGTATGCCCATAACGTTTATGATGAACATACCCATACGGCTACTTCTACCATGAAGAAAGAGGTATTAACCGTAGATCCTACCAAAGTGCCTGGTGCGGTTTATTTCTTACCAACCCCAAAATCCCCTCACGGTTGTGATGTAGATCCCTCTGGAGAGTATATAATTGGGAATGGGAAATTGTCTGCAGATTTAACGGTGCATTCCTTCACCAATATGATAGATGCTATAGAGAACGAAAAATTTGATGGAGAGGCTTACGGAATCCCTATTCTAAAATTTGAGGAAGTACTAGGAGGTGTAGTTACCCAAGCCGGACTAGGTCCCTTGCATACCGAATTTGATGGAAAAGGAAATGCCTATACCACCTTCTTTATATCCTCTGAGGTAGTGAAATGGAAGTTGGGCACCTGGGAAGTATTAGACAGACAGCCTTCTTATTACTCTGTAGGCCATGGGATGATTCCTGGTGGAAACTCACAAAAGCCTTTTGGAAAATATTATGTTTCCATGAACAAGATTACCAAGGATAGGTACCTACCCGTTGGACCAGAAATGGAGCACTCTGCACAATTGTACGATATTTCTGGAGATAAGATGGAGTTGTTGTATGATTTCCCAACCCATGGGGAACCGCATTATGCAGCTGGTATCCCTGCAGAGAAATTGATTGCTAATAGCAGAAAAATCTATAAACTTTCTGAAAACAAGCATCCTTATGCAGCCTTAACTGCCAATGATACTAAATTGGTACGGGACGGAAAAGTGGTACATGTGTATATGTCTACCATCCGAAGCCACTTTACACCAGATAATATTGAGGGGATTAAAGTAGGGGATGAGGTGTATTTCCATATCACCAACCAGGAACAGGATTTTGACGTACCTCACGGCTTTGCTATGATAGGTGCTACCAATGCAGAGTTGTTAATTGCACCAGGGCAAACAAAGACCTTATTATGGGAGCCTAAAAAAGTAGGGGTATGGCCCTTCTACTGTACAGATTTCTGTTCTGCACTTCACCAAGAAATGCAAGGATATGTAAGGGTTTCCCCCGCAGATTCTGATTTGGAACTTAGTTGGTCCCTTGGAGATTAACCCCAAATAATAGGATAGATAAAAAGCGGGCGATGTTTACGGACTGCCCGCTTTTTTTAGAAAATCTAGAACGTACACCACCCAAAAAAAGACTAGCCATTATTAATGCAAAATGATATGAAAAAAGCAAGTGTATTTATGATCATCGGGCCACTGTTATTGTTGGGACTCTATGCTTTTCCCTTGTGGAATATTATGCTTGGAGCACCCCAATATCCAGAGCCGATGGGAATGAACATATATATCAATGGAATTAAAGGAGTGGAGGAATTTGACATCCAAAACATAGATGGCTTAAATCACTACATAGGGATGAAGACCATCCCTAAGCCAGAAGAAATGTGGGAGTTTAGTGTTTTTCCAATAGTAGTAGGGGCAATGGTATTCTTTGGGGTAATGATAGGCTTGCTGGGGTTTATGGAAAAAGTAAGCTACCGATGGTTTTTTGGTTGGTTTGTACTGATGGCTGTTTTAGGACTTTTAGGTATGTACGATTTTAATGCTTGGATGACCGATTATGGTACCGACCTCGATCCTCGAGCCATAATGAAACTTACCCATCCAGATGGGACGCCCATGACTTATAAACCACCCTTATTAGGGAATGAAAAAATGTTGAATTTCGATGTTACCTCATTGCCCAGTGCAGGAGGCTATCTAATGTTTCTAGGAATGCTGCTCACTTTGGTGGCAGGATACTTAGGGTATAAAAAAAGTAATAAAAAGTAAACCGATATGACTCTGATAAGGCGATCTCCTATAAAAATAAAAAACATGAACCAGTATTTATTTTCCCTATTCTTACTGCTATTGATTACTTCCTGTAGTATTAAGCCACAACCAATAGTCTATGGTACGGATGGCTGCCATTTTTGTAGGATGACCATTGTAGATAGGCAGCATGCGGCACAAATAGTAACGGATAAAGGGAAGGCATATAAGTTTGATGCTACAGAGTGTATGCTAAATTATCTAATGGATATTAAAAGTAAGGATATCGCTCTTTTCCTAGTAAATGATTATTCCAACCCAGGTGCATTAATCAATGCCACCCAGGCCTATTATTTAATTAGTGAAGGGATACCGAGTCCCATGGGAGCATACTTAACCGCCTTTGGAACACAGGAAGGACAGGAAGAGGCTTGGATAACGCATAAGGGAGATAAGCTTAATTGGGAGCAGCTTAAATTTGTGTTTGGAGATTATAGCAATTCTGCTAGTAATATGGAGCAATAATCAATAGGTACACCTTCGCGTAGAAGGCAGTAGTACTTCAAACAGTTATAACAGCATATATGACATACAAGATTAACAATATAATAAGAGATCAAAAGCATCAGCAATTGCAAGTGCAAAAGCTGGTGAAAACGCCTTCGGTTGAAATATTAGGGGTAAGTTTAGAAAAAGGAGCTATTTTTCCCAAGCACACCTCCCCTACGGAGGCACAATTAATTGTCTTGGAAGGAAAAATCAACTTTCATATCGAGGACAAAAACTATGTATTGGGAAAACATCAACTTTTCAGCTTCCCGAAAGAGATAGTACATTGGGTTTCCGCAGAGGAAAACGCTAAATTCTTGATTGTACGATAATGGGGAAAAAGCAGTTGTTCTTTGTTATTATTATGCTTCTGATAGGCGTCAAAACCTGGGCTTCTACCATAACGGTATGTAAAACGTGTCCTATAAAGACCATTCAGGAGGGAATATCACAGGCGTCCGATTTTGATACCGTTTTAGTCAAAAATGGAACCTATAACGAATTTAATCTCAAAATAAACAAACCGTTGACCCTAATGGGAGAAGGCAATCCCATAATTGATGGAGGGGAGCAAGGGGAGATAATTCAGATAATGGCCAATAACGTTACTATTGACGGGTTCGTTATCAAGAATGTGGGCACTAGCTACACCTCAGACTATGCAGCCATACGAGTTATTGGGAGTGAGGATTTTTTAATCCAAAATGTGAAATTGGAAAAATTGTTTTTTGGCATTTATTTGGAAAAATCTAAAAATGGGATGGTACTCAATAACACCATTCAAGGGGATGCTAAAGATGAGTACAACTCAGGAAATGGAATACAGTTATGGTATTCCCAAAATATTGTGGTTGCCAATAATTCCATTCAGAATGTAAGGGATGGCATCTATTTGGAGTTTTCAGACTTTATAACCATAGAACATAATTATAGCGGTAATAATCTTAGGTACGGACTACATTTTATGTTTTCCAATGACGATGTATATAAAGGGAACACCTTTGAGAACAATGGGGCAGGGGTAGCGGTAATGTTTTCTAAAAGGATAGATATGCACGGCAATACCTTTAAAAAAAATTGGGGTACTGCCTCTTTTGGTTTGCTGTTAAAGGAAATAAACGATGCCGAAATATCTGGAAATACTTTTGAGGAGAATACCGTAGGGATTAGTATAGAGGGCTCTAACCGAATAGTCTATAGGAATAATGATTTTATTAGTAACGGTTGGGCCATAAAAGTACGCGGAGCCTGTTATGCCAATACCATTACCAATAATAATTTCCTTTACAATTCCTTTGACCTGGCCTATAACGGAAATCTACACGATAATGTTTTTGAGAAAAACTATTGGAGCGATTATACGGGGTACGACTTAGATAGGGATGGTTTTGGGGATGTGCCCTATAGGCCAGTGAAATTATTTTCCTATATCGTAAATCGGACTCCAGAGACTATAATTCTCTTAAGGAGCCTGTTTATGGATATCATAGATTTTTCCGAAAAAGTATCCCCGGTATTTACTCCGGATAATTTAGTAGATGCAAAACCATTAATGAAAAGAAATAAATGATACAGGTAGAAAACCTACATAAGAAATTTGGGAAAAATCCGGTCCTGACGGGATTGGACCTTAATATTCACGCAGGCAGCATTTTTGCGGTTCTAGGACCCAATGGGTCTGGAAAAACAACCTTGATTAAAACGGTGCTCGGGATGGTAATTCCGGATAAGGGGATTATTTCCGTGATGGACTCCCCCGTAAAAAATCAATGGAAATATCGTCAACAGATAAATTACTTGCCCCAAATTGCCAATTTCCCGGGCAACCTAAAGGTTTTGGAATTGATTGAGATGATTAAGGACATACGGCAAATGCCCAGTGACGAAGCACAGCTTATAGCCCGATTTGGATTGGAGCCATTCTTAGATAAGAAGCTGAGCAATTTATCGGGGGGTACCAAACAAAAGGTAAATATTGTACTGGCCTTTATGTTTAATTGTCCCTTGATTATCCTGGACGAACCTACCAATGGCTTGGATCCTCTGGCCCTCATAAGATTAAAAGAACTGATCTTTGAGGAAAAGGCAAAAGGGAAAACCTTCCTAATAACTTCCCATATCATGCAATTTGTAGAGGAAGTATCCGATGAGGTGGTCTATCTTTTAGAAGGGAAGATTTACTTTAAAGGGAGTATAAACGACTTAAAGGTGAAAACCAAACAGACTAATTTTGAACATGCCATTGCGGCCATATCAACCTACTAGCCAACATGATAAAAATATTAAAATATAGTTTTTACGATTTAATGCGAAGCCGTTGGAGCTACGTATATTTCCTTTTTTACCTCCTATTAGGTTTTGTTTTGTTGTTTCTTAACAACGAGCTATCCAAGGCCGTAATAACCTTAATGAACGTTATAATTGTGCTGGTACCCTTAATTGGGACAATTTTTGGGGTGATGTACTTTTATAATTCCAAGGAGTTTACGGAGTTGTTATTGGCCCAACCCATTAAACGATCCTCCATATTTTTTGGACAATATCTTGGTGTAGCCGGTTCCCTTACCATGAGCTTGGTTTTGGGATTGGGGATCCCCTTTGCACTATATGGGCTTTTTGAAAGTAATGCCATTTGGGATTTCTCCCTATTGCTTATTACAGGCGCATTTTTAACCATGATCTTTTCGGGCTTGGCCTTTAATATTGCCCTGTCTAACGAGAATAAGATAAAAGGATTTGGGTACGCGGTATTGTCATGGTTGTTTTTGGCAGTGATCTACGATGGACTTTTCCTAATGTCCTTGATTGTTTTTGAACAATATCCCTTGGATAACTTTTCCTTGATGGCAACGATGTTTAACCCCATAGACCTATCCAGGACGCTTATTCTCTTAAAATTGGACATTTCTGCCCTTTTGGGATATACAGGAGCCATCTTTAAGCAATTTTTCGGTACTAATCTGGGGGTGGTAATATCGCTGATTATGCTAAGCTTATGGACCTTGATTCCGGTTTGGCGCTTGGGATATAAATCCAAGAGAAAAGATTTTTAAGTGTCGTTATTGTGCTTTTATAGATATCTTTAATTAATAATTGAGGCAATTTCCTATCACAATTGATTTCCATTAAAGCACATATCAACGGGTCCCTAGGCTATTTTTTATTGGCCGCCTTATTGGGGGTGCTGTTGCGTACCTATGTTGTTTCCCCAATACCCATCCCTATCAATTACCGGTATATTGTACATACACATTCCCATATCGCTTTGCTGGGATGGGTTTATATTGGATTAACTTCCCTTTTATTCCATATCTATCTAAGCAACCGGAATCTGGATAGGAGGTATAAAAGGATTTTCTGGTTCACCCAATTGTCTTTGGTGGGGATGCTGTTAAGTTTTCCTTTTCAGGGATACGCGCTGTTTTCCATTATTTTCTCGACGCTGTTTTTAGTGGCCTCCTATTGGTTTACCGGATTTTTTATTAAAAATGTGCCTTCATATATTAAAAAGACCCATTCCTATCGCTGCATTGTTGTAGCCCTGTGGTTTATGGTTGGCTCCAGTGTAGGCCCCTGGGCTTTAGGCCCTATTATGACCCTATTGGGACCCGAATCCATTTGGTATAAATTGGCCATCTATTTCTATCTGCATTTTCAATATAATGGATGGATGATTTTAGCCCTGATCGGTTTATGCCTCTATATTTTGGAAAAACACGGAATTACTATGACCCAAAAGACATTTAAGGCATTTTTATGGACGGTGGTTAGTGGGATGGTGTTGAGCGTTTTTCTTTCTGCCCTCTGGATAGAACCAAGTTGGATTCTATATTTTATGGGAGGTGCAGGGGCTATTTTGCAACTGCTGGCTTTGTGGCTATTGATTCAATTTTGTTATTCGAATAGAAGTACCCTTTATTCAATATTCACCAAAAGTCAATTTAGGGTGTTATTGGTAATAACCCTTCTCTTGGGAGTTAAAATGATATTACAATTGCTAAGTACCTTGCCTTATTTTGCAAACTTGGCAGCCACCATCCTAGACTTTACTATAGGCTATTTACACTGGACGTTTCTGGGAGTAATCAGTATGGGGCTATTTTTTGTGTTGGAGTATTTTAGGTTGATTAAACTCACCAAGTTATCTTTTGCCATTTACCTGATGGGCTTTGTCTTTACGGAGACCCTCATCTTTTACAAGGGAGTGGTAGCATGGATGAGATGGCCCTTATGGGATGGATATTTAACTTATTTGGCGGTGGGAAGTGGTTTAATTCCCCTAGCGATACTGCTAATGTTGTGGCAATCTAACAAGTACAAGAAAAAGCCTATTGTTAAGCAGATCTAAGGGGAGGGGTAGTCCTTTTAAACCCTACTTCTATGCTGATAAATGTGTAAAAACAGCATGGTAGACATTTTGCGGGCCCTATTTTTAGCCACCCAAGCCAGTTCTCCTTCAAAAAGCTCATCTATGGTCTCAAACCATTCGTTTAACCAAAGTCCAAAATGTTCCTGCGTTATGCTATGGTTCATTTTGTCATCTACCTTTTGATGAGCTACAATGGGGTTGCCCATATATTTTCGCTTCAGTAATAGGTGGCCCTCCCAAAAATCGGTGAGCAATTCCAAGTGACTGTCCCAATCCGTAATAATACTATTAAAAATAGGACCTAGGGTTTCATGTCGTCTAATTTTATTGTAAAAGCTGACTACTAGTAGGTTAACATCTTTCCTTTCTTTAATCTCTCTTTTTGTTGTCATGCGTTGTGTTGTTGTATTCTCTTGTCTGCTTCAAATATACAGGGGATCTTCCGAGTGAGGAAATTGTAAACCTAATCCCATTAAATCCATGCCCTTTATTCTAGTCCTGCAAATGCTCACTTACCCTTTTTATTACAAGTTTGTCTAGTGCAGCGTTTAGTGGAATTTGGCATGCTAACCGACTTGCCTTGGTGGAGTCTTCCAATTTGGAAAGTGTGTGCTTTTCCTCTTCTCCCATAGGTTCATGGAGGGTTCCTTTTAATACTTTAATATGGCAGGTGCCGCACCAAGCCCTTCCTTTACAATCGCCCCACTCCTCCATATACTTATCAAATAACAACTCCATGAGGCTGTGATATTCATGGGTTGTGAAATTGGCGGTACATTGGTCTCCAAATTCGTCAAAATAGGTTAGGGAGTACATAGAGGGAGTTGTTTTATGATGGGGCAAAGGTCTTGTATTTCTATAAGGCCACCTAAATAATATTTAAGGCAATGGTGACAATGCTAAATAGTACGCTAATGATTAGTAGGTTAAAGGTTGTTTTCGCTTTTAAATGAGCCAAAACAGCTGCGTTGTAAGCCATACAGAGAATGGTAACCATTAAAACGATGAAAAACCTTATGGCGATGGGCATTTCGTTTTTAAGGGCTAGCATTACTGCAACCGATCCCAGGCAACTTTGACCAATGATGGCGATGGTTGAATATCCTGTTTGCCCCTTTTTAAATTCGGTAAGTAATTCGTTGTAAATTTTCATAAGATTCATATTAGTTGTTTTCTATTTCCAAAAAACATCCGAGGTATTCTCGGTAAACTTGGTGTCTGGGTGTAGCTTAGCAATAGTATCCAATTGGGATGTGGTTGCTATTTGTTGAATTTCGTTGAAAAGGATTCGCTCCTCAAACCTGATATGTGCCTGTAGTTCCTCCTCAATAAGTAGAATGGTTCTCTTTAGATCTACGGAAGTGTTGAAGAGTCGCTCTAACCTTCTGTGCTGGGAAATTGCCTTTTTTACCAGCTCGTGCTCATTGCCCAATATGGGGAAAATGTATTCTTCCTCCGCTTCAAAATGAGGCATTAGATGGGTGGAGAAGAACCAGTTTAAATAGGTTTTTATCCGCTCCACGGAAACACCTTTGGAAAAGCCTGTTCTTATTTTCCAAGACAGCAATAATCCTTGGTGGTGTTCCCTGCTTAAAGGCTGCATTGCCTTATGTCTTTTAATAGGTTTTGCTTTTTCCATGTGATGTTTTTTAGATGTGGACTAGGTTCTTTAGGTTGTTTGACTCTACTTCCAGTTTATTGGGGTTCTTCTAAAATGTGCTGTAACACTACTGCTTGGTTATGTACTGTATCCTTGGCACCGTATAGAAGGGTAAGGGGAGCCTTTTCTGCTTTTTCTCGCAATTCCCTCAGTACATCCTCCTTTCCCTTAAGTTCGCTTCTGTATTTTTCGGAAAATTCCTCAAACTTATCAGGGTCGTGGTTAAACCATTTCCTCAGGGAGTCCGAGGGTGCTAGGGGACGTATCCAATCATCCAATTGTGCGTCTTTCTTACTAACTCCTCTGGGCCAGATCCGATCTACTAGAATACGTTGCCCATCGTTCTCCGATGGCGCATCGTAAATTCGTTTTATTCGTATTTTTTTCATTTCGTTTTAATCCCTTGTATCTCTGGGTTGGGGGAAATAACATTCGCTTTCGGGTGGCTACACCTTAGTACAAACTTTAACCAGACAGACATAGAAGCAAGTACCTTGTGGTAATCATTAAGTAGGGGGAGCTAACTATGGACTGTTGCGGCACGGTCTTAGAACTTAACGGATTGTCGTCCAATAATTTTCTGACCGTGCCACATACCATCAATGTGCTAGACTAAATAGAATGTTATTAGATACAATTTAATCATTTAATTCCTTTTCTAAGATTTCAGCTTTGGGAAAAAGCAGGTTATTCTCCAAATGGATATGTTGGTGCAAGTCTTCTTCAAACTCCTGAAGCAGTGAAAAAGTCACCCTATAGGTGTTGCATGCGTCGGCCGGCGGCGTATAGTTGTCACTTAATTTTTCTATCACCCTAAACCTCTCTCCTTCGTTTTCGTGTTCTTGCATCATCATTTGAATGGGGTTTTTAATAGTGCCAACAGGTATTGGATCTAGCGCAGTCCCGGTTTGCTTTGCTCGTACCATTTTACGGATTGCGGGGAATACTATTAGCTCCTCTTTTTTCATATGCTTGGTCAATTCCCCTGCACTGGTATTAAAATGTTGGGTTATCTCCAATAATTCTGGATGGCGTTCTCCATGCACCCTACAAAGTTTGGATAAATATTGCTTTAAAATGGGGATTTGCGTTTCCACATATCTGTGGTGTTTTTTCTCAATATAATCGGCAAGAAGGTCTAGGGGCCAGGCAGTAAAATCTATTTGGTCCCCATGGGTCTGTTGTTGTACCGATTGTAATTCCTTTAAGAGAAGATTGGCGTCCAGCTTGTTTTTCTCGGCCACCTCCAATACACTTCTGTTTCCCTTGCAACAGAAATCTATTTTATGGCTTTTAAATACCTGAGCCGTCTTATAATTGTCGGCTACTATTTCTCCAATGGGTTTGCTCATTAAATTCTCCATATTATATATAGTTAAAGTTTATTTCAGATGTTGTAGTCATTATGGCAACTGCTTTAAAGTCTTGTAATACACTCAGGTGGTACTCCACAAAAGCAGGGACCAATAGCGTATCACCCTTTTTCAAAAAATGTTTTTCATGTGGGGTGTTTAGGAGTACTTCTCCTTCCTGTACTACTATCACTGCCTCCTTGGTGTTGTGGTGGGCAGGCATATCCATCCCGGCCAAGGCATTTATTTGCATTATTTTTAAAGACTTACCCACCGTTTTATGGGTGAATTCAGGGATGTTCAATACTTCCATGGCATTTGGTTTTAACGTTAGTTCCCCAATTTTTTAATTCGTGCTTTGTCCACAACGTTGGGAAAAATTTACGCTGTTGATATTTTGGGTGTAGATACTTTTTCCATTCCGATCCTCCCGTGGCAGCTTTGTTTTCGCCTTTGCTATTTAGATAATGCTCTGCCGTATGCAGGTGAACCAACGGCCATTCCACATTATATAGGTGATCAAATCTTCGGAGTTTATGTTTTAGTGGGTCCGGTAAGTGGGGGAGGGCTTTAATTTTATTCTCCAAAGTATTACCCCTAAGGGTAAGTGCCGTATCTGTGAGTTTTTGGAGGTATTTTTCCTCAAACAATTGTAATGTCAATGATTTTTCACCTGTTTTTCGATCTATTCCTGCATCTTTCCAATAAATATGATCGAAACATTCCATAAAGTCAGCCTTTGTAGAAAGTTGGTTGGTATAGGATTTACTTTCCAAATTTAATAGGGAGGTACAATGGAGTTCTATCAGCCTAAACTGTGCGCATTGAAACCCGCTTGCTGGGGTAAGGGTATATCTAAAGGTATTGTAGTCCTCGTAGTCCATCCCAGTTCTCATAATGTCAAAAGAATTTATTAAGAGGGAGGTATATTTTATGAGTCGGTCTAATTTAATTTCCAGATAATTAGCGCTAGGCTCTTTTTCCAATACTATTTGTTCCAGCTCATGAAGCATCATTTTTAAAAAAAGTTCCGTTACCTGATGGTACATGATAAATACGGATTCGTCCTTAAAATGGGTCCTTGGCTTTTGAAGGGAAAGTAGGGTGTCTACCTCTATATAGTCCCAATAAGTAATGGGTTTGGCATGTAATAATCCTTTTAAATAGGTTTCAGGGTCTTCTCCCAACTCCCTATACTTTTCTACTATTTTATTTAGGGTACTGTCCATAGCTAACTACTAAATTCGATTTGCTGATTTAAATACTTGTAAGGAGTCAATTCATCTTCTTTATATGGATATTAATACCTTTTTGTCCTTTATTATTTATTGCCAATGTAGCAATCAACATTATATCTTTAATAATTTATCGTTTCAACAAGGTTAACCCTATATCCAGTCCGGAGGCTAACTCATAAACAGTGGTGTTTTGTAGCATTTGGGTAAGGTTTTCTCGGATCACAACAAATTTTTCATGCACCGGACAGGGGTGATTGGCATCGCATTGTTTTAATCCCAATCCGCAACCGTGAAAGATTTGATCGCCATCTATGGCGTGCACAATTTCGTATAGTGTAATGGTATCCATTTTGGTCCTATCCATCTCAAAACCTCCGGTTGGACCCTTGTGTGAATCTACCATACCGCTTCTGGCCAAGGACTGTAATATCTTAGCGGTAAAAGCTATGGGACTATCTATTTCCGAAGCAATTTCCTTAAGGCTTACACGCTGCTGGTGCAAGGATTTTTGAGCAATAAATAGAGTTGCCTTTATACCGTATTCACACGCTTTGGAAAACATACTGAAGAATTTAAGATTGGTACAAATATAGATGAAAATTCTATTTCGGACAAAAATATCCTAATTAAATTATTTCATTTTTTTAGAGTGCTTAATATATAAGTAAGATCAGAAAATATAAGCGGTAGGGAGGAGGGATTAATCTAAGGATGGAAGAGGGTTGGTAGGTAGATAAACATACTAAAGATGAAAGATAGCATCTACTTACATATTATTTATAGAATAACGGGTTTAGGTTTAACTTGCAATCGATATTAATCTAGTTTAATCACTTCATTAAAACAAAAGAGGCTGCCCTATTAGGACAGCCTCTTTTTTATAAATAAATGGGATGCTTAAAACTTGTATCTCACAAAAGCTTCCATAGCGGCATAATGCGCTAATCCCAATTCGTCATACTTCGTGGCAGTTTCACTGTTTCTATCCTCTGCTCGTTGCCAGAATTCTCTGGAATCCGAACCTTGGAAAACAACGCCATCTTTTTGAGACTGGTGTTTAAAGATACCGTATCGCTTCGCAAGAACCTGACTTGGGCTCATTGGTACCGCCATTTCTATATCCTCAATATCCCACTCTTGCCATGCACCTCTGTACAACCAAACCCAACAGTCGTCCATAAAGGATTCTGGTTTTAATCGTTTTAGAGACTCAAAGATAATGTCTAAACAAACCTTGTGGGTTCCGTGTGGATCTGCTAAATCTCCAGCTGCATAGATTTGATGTGGCTGAATCTCCCTAATTAAATCCATGGTGATTTTAATATCGTCTTCTCCCCATGGGTTTTTCTCAATCGTTCCCGTTTCATAGAAGGGAAGGTTGTTAAAGTGAATACGCTCATCGGGAAGACCAACGTAATGACAGGTTGCCTTGGCCTCACTTCTACGGATCATCCCTTTGATCTCCCTTACCTCTGGGATATCTATTTCACTGGTCTTTTTGTTTTGAATAAACTTGTTCGCTTTTTCGTAAATATCTTGGGACTTGTTGTCCTCTAGACCGAAAGTACGATTGTAATCTACCACAAAATTGGAGAACCTTAAGGCTTCATCATCGGCTACCGCAATATTACCAGAGGTTTGGTAGGCTACGTGTACCTCATGCCCTTGGTCGTGTAATCTCATAAAGGTTCCTCCCATACTGATGATATCGTCATCGGGGTGGGGACTGAATATAAGCACACGTTTTTTAGCTGGATTGGCGCGTTCTGGCCTGTTAGTGTCGTCTGCATTTGGTTTACCGCCTGGCCAACCTGTAATGGTATGCTGTAATTTATTAAAGATTCGGATATTGATATCGTATGCATCCCCTACCTCTGTTAATAGGTCGCTCATTCCGTTTTCAATATAATCTGCCTCGGTCAACATAAGCACTGGTTTCCCTAGTTTAGTAGCTAAACCAACCACTGCCTTTTTAATCAACTTGGCATCCCAATTTACTTTCTCAACAATCCAAGGAGAATTTACCCTAGTTAGTAGAGAAGAAGCTCCCTTGTCTGTAACAAAGACGCTATTGGGGTGATCTTGTAGGTAGGAGGCAGGTACCTGCTTGGTAATGGGGCCTTCCACCGCCTTATTAATAATATTTGCTTTTCCTTCTCCCCAAGCCAATAGAACCACTTTCTTGGCCTGCATAATCTGCTTAATACCAATGGTGATCGCAGTCTTTGGCGTATTGTACAAGCCTTGGAAATCCTTGCTTGCAGCAACTCTGGTAATATGATCTAAAGTTACCAAACGGGTTTTGGAGTTGGGTAAGGATCCCGATTCGTTAAAACCGATATGTCCATTCCCACCAATCCCTAAGATCTGGTAGTCTATACCTCCCAAAGCATCAATCTTGGCCTCAAATTCCTTACAGTAATCGGCGATATCTTCCTTGGAAAGGGTTCCGTCTGGGATATGACAGTTTGCTGGGTCAATATCCACTTGGTCAAACAAAAGAGTTTTCATAAAACGCACATAACTCTGTATGGCGTCTGGCTCCATCGGATAGTATTCGTCCAGGTTAAAAGTAATAACATTCTTAAAGCTTAAGTTCTCTTCCTTGTGCAAGCGCACCAACTCCGCATATAATCTTTTCGGTGAAGAACCCGTAGCAAGTCCAAGAACGCACATTTCGTTGGCATCCTGCTTTTCCCTGATCAGTGCTGCAATATCTGCGGCTACTGCCTTGGAGGCAATTTCTGAGGATTCAAAGATTACCGTGTTTACATTTTCAAACCGTTTCTCAAAACTGGTTGCCTTGTCGATTTTACTCTTAATCATTTATAATACGATTTTTTATTCGTTATTGTTTAATCTATAAAAGTACGGTAAACAATTGAAATGCTTAAATTATGACGCCTGTTTTTGACCAAAACAGTAGATAAATAAGGAATTAGCATTATTTGGTTAGGGTTCTAACTAATTTTGCACTTTATACACCTTAAAATTACTCTAATTAGCCTGTAAAATACCCTGGTTGTACCTGGGGTAGAACTATATTTTTAGATCAATAGTCGCATTCCATGATCAGCAGCGATATCTTGGTCACTCAGTTAGGTTATCTATTGGGTATACTTCAATAATTAGCACCTAAGAAGGCGATGGCGAATCAATTTTTAAAGGAAGAATTGCTTTAAAAGCGACTTTTTTTATCCGTTATTTTTGACTTATCTTGGCACTGTCTACTCAAAAGTAATGAACATAGGGGAGTAAAATCCGCCTATTTTAATGGATTTATGGAATTAACATTGGAGCAAACTTGGAGATGGTACGGGCCTAAGGATCCTGTTTCCTTAATGGATATTAAACAAGCGGGAGCTACTGGAGTGGTAAGCGCCCTTCATCATATTCCCAATGGGGAAGTGTGGGCTAGGGAAGAGATTCTGGCCAGAAAGGATATGATTGAAAAGGCGGGACTACGTTGGTCCGTGGTAGAAAGTGTCCCCGTACACGAGGATATAAAGACACAACGGGGCGATTATATGCAATATGTAGAGCACTACCAGACCACCATTGCCAACTTAGCGAGTTGCGGTATAGATACCATTTGCTATAACTTTATGCCGGTGTTGGATTGGACAAGGACCGATCTGGATTATGAGCTAGAAGATGGCTCCACTGCCTTGCGATTTGAAAAAATGGCCTTTGCTGCCTTCGAGCTTTTTCTATTGCAACGGCCAGGGGCAGAAGCAGCGTATTCTGAGACGGAGCAGAAGGCCGCAAAAACTTATTTAGATAGCCTTACGGATGCGGATAAAAAGACCCTGGTCCAGAATATCATAGCGGGACTCCCTGGCGCGGAAGAAGGATATACCCTAAAGGAGTTCAATCAAATATTAGCTACTTATAAGGCTATTGGTCCCAAAGAATTAAAACAGCATTTAATTGAATTTCTGCAGCACATAATCCCTGTTGCCGAAGAAAAAGGGGTGCGGATGTGTATACATCCAGACGATCCTCCGTATCCTATTCTGGGATTACCTAGGGTAGTGAGTACAGAACAAGATGTTGTGGAACTGTTTAAGGCGGTAGATAGCCCCAGTAACGGACTCACCTTTTGCACCGGGTCTTTTGGAGTACGGGAAGACAATGACTTGGTGGGGATGGTAGAACGCTTGGGAGATCGCATACATTTTATGCACCTAAGGAGTACCGAACGGGATGCGGATGGCAATTTTCATGAAGCCGACCACCTAAGAGGGGATGTGGATATGTTTGGAGTGCTAAAAGCCCTAATTGCCGAACAACAAAAACGCAAAGCCGCCGGAAGAAAGGATATACGAATGCCATTTCGCCCAGATCACGGACATAAGATGTTAGACGATCTTAGAAAAGAAACCAACCCGGGGTATTCGGCCATAGGCCGACTAAGGGGACTGGCAGAGCTCCGTGGGCTGGAAATGGGGATTAGACGGTCTGCCGCCCCTAATTAAAAAGGCGGTACCAAGCATGGAAATTGGCAGGGCAGCTACGGGAGTCTATAGGGGCCTTACCTCTTTAATGAGGCCCATAGTGTTCCTTACGGTCTCTTCCAATCCCTTATAATCCTTTTGTTCTAGTACGGTTTTACTAATTAAATGGGAGCCCATGCCCACGCAAGTGGCCCCTGCTTGGAACCAGGCCTTAAGGTTAGACGCTTCCAAGGTAACACCACCGGTGGGCATTACACTTGTCCAAGGTTGTGGTCCCTTAATGGCCTTTATAAAATCGGGTCCGAAATTGGCTCCAGGAAAGAGTTTTATAATTTCACAGCCCATTTCTTCTGCTTTGTTTATTTCCGCCAAGGACCCACAGCCGGGACTCCATAATACTTTTCTACGGTTACAAGCAATAGCGATATCTTCCCTTAAGGAAGGGGTAACAATAAAATTGGCTCCCATTTGCATATAAAGGGAGGCGGCAGCGGCATCCGTTATAGAGCCTACGCCCATGGCCAATCCTGGAAGTTCTTGAATGACAAATTTGTTGAGTTCTGCAAAAACCTCATGGGCAAAATCGCCCCTCGCCGTAAATTCAATCAATCTGGCACCTCCCTTATAACAGGCTTTTAGCACCTCTTTGCCTAAGGCAATATCAGGGTGGTAAAATAAGGGGACAAGTCCCGTTTCGTTCATTAAGGAGGCAATTTCTATTCTGGAAAATTGTGACATGCTGGTTATATTAGGTAGTTATCGGCTTACTATTCCGGAGGTGTTCCCCCCGGCCAATGTTGTAATTTCTTCTAGGCTTGCCAAATTAAAGTCGCCCGAAATTGTATGCTTTAAGCAACAGGCGGCAGTGGCAAATTCAATGGCTAGTTGTTTTTCCTGTGGATTTTTTATCAAACTATAAATCAATCCGCCCATAAAGGCATCGCCACTTCCTACTCGGTCTATTACCGGGTTTACCTCATTGGTTGCTGCTCTATAGATGGTTTTCCCATCATAAAGGAGTCCGCCAATTTTTTGATGAGAGGCGCTAATGGAGTAGCGTAGGGTGGTAGCCGCCCATTTTAGGTTGGGAAAGCTTGTAAATAGTTGGTCGTAGAGCTTCGGTAAAGAGGAGGTGTCTTTATAGTTGGGTTGTTTTTTTTCTTGTCCCGTCATAAAAAAGGCGGTGTCCAAGTCGCCAAGGATAACATGACTGTATTGTAAAAGTTGAGGCATTATATCCTTGGGTTCCTTCCCGTATTTCCACAGTTTAGATCGGTAATTTAAATCAGTAGAAATGGTAAGTCCCATTTTATGGGCCACCTGTACGGCTTCCAAGCAAACGGCTGCAGCATTACTGGAGATAGCAGGAGTTACTCCGCTCCAATGAAACCACTGGGCATCGCCAAATACGGCCTTCCAGTCTATATGCTCCTTTTCAATTTGGGAAATGGCACTATGTTCCCTATCGTAGATCACCTTGCTGCCACGGGAACCTGCTCCAGTTTCCAAGAAATAAAGCCCTAATCGGTCGCCACCAAAGGCAATATGGTCTGTTCCTACCCTGTGTTTTCTAATTTCCTGTAGGGCAGTATCCCCAAGTTCGTTTTGGGGCAAGCGAGTAACGAATTGGGTCGCCAACCCAAAATTGGCCAAGGAAACGGCCACATTAAATTCGCCCCCACCATAGTTGGCGTGAAAATTGGTCGACTGTGAAAATCGTAAATGTCTTTCTGTGGATAAGCGTAGGAGTATTTCCCCAAAGGTGACTACTTTCTTCATTGCAAATTAGTATAAGTCATAAAAATACTAAGGTAAACCCTTATATTAAAAGAAACCTAGACTTTTATTTATTACAACAAATTAGGTGGTAAATGTAAAAGAACTGAAGGTGATTCAGTGGAATTATAAATGCATTGCCCCGTGAAAAAGTCATCAGGACTACATATACCTCTTAATTTAATAGATGCTATTCATCGGATTACAACCGGCCAGTTAATGCCAAATCCCATACCTTTTATTTAATGGGAATTCTATTTTTAGATGACCTCCAATGGTAACGCTTCGCTTCTTACTACAGCCGTTCTTCGGAAGCATTAAAGTGGTATCTTTATTACAAGAAAAGTATGGGGCCAGGAGAGGAGGTAAAACTCCACATTATATAGTTGGGGTAGTGATATAATGGCCTTTCAGCCCCCAGGCACCATAATATCGGTGATTGTGGAGAGATGTTTGAAAATTTGAGGTGTAGCCCTCATATTGGAAATCGCATAGTTCTAGCTATATATGGTATAGACTGGGGCAAGCACTAAAGTCGTGCAAAGTCGAATCCTTGTTCGCAGGGGTCTAAAAACTGAAAAATGAATTTGCGGAAAGAAATCCACCGTCTGTGTGGTACATAATTCAAAAACCTGTATTTTGTCGTGCATAAGCGAATTATCTAAATTTTATTGCCACCAATTAATATGATTACAACCAAACAGCTAATGAGAGTCACTATAAATAATTTGATGTTACCTATGGCTTTTGTATTCTTTTCCTGCTCTAATGGGAAAGGTCAGAACAAAGACCATAAGCATACCAATGACCTAATTCATGAAACAAGTCCTTACCTTTTACAACACGCCCATAATCCGGTAAACTGGAAACCTTGGAGTCCCGCTGCTTTGGAGGAGGCAGAAAAGGAAGATAAATTGGTATTGGTGAGTGTGGGGTACTCCTCCTGTCATTGGTGTCATGTAATGGAAGAGGAAACTTTTGCAGATGAAGAGGTAGCCAAAATAATGAACGAAAATTTTATCAATATAAAGGTAGATAGGGAAGAGCGTCCCGATGTAGACCATGTATATATGACTGCCCTGCAATTGATGAAAGGCAACGGAGGGTGGCCATTAAATGTAATTACCCTTCCCAATGGGAAGCCTATTTATGGCGGAACATACCATACCAAAGAGCAGTGGAGTAAGGTGCTTACTGAAATCAGTAAATTGTACAAAGAAGATCCGGAGAAAGCCAATGAGTATGCCAATATGGTAGCCAAGGGTATTCAGGAGGTGAATCTAATATCGCCTAGTTCGGACTTGGGGGTGTTAACCCAGGATGTGTTAAAGGAGGGCGTAACGAATTGGAAGCCTAATTGGGACCAACGATGGGGCGGCAATAAAGGGAATCAGAAATTTATGACCCCTGTAAACTTAGATTTCCTTTTGGATTATTCCGTTTTGGCCGAAGATCCCGATGCGGAGGCTTTTGTAGAGCTTACTTTGGATAAGATGGCAATGGGCGGCGTGTATGATCAATTGGCAGGAGGATTTTATAGGTATAGCACCGATTCTAAATGGAAAATTCCCCATTTTGAGAAAATGCTGTATGATAATGCCCAATTGTTGAGCCTTTATTCCAAAGGCTACAAGGTGTTCAAGGATCCCTTGTTTAAAAATACGGTTCAGGAAACCATTGCTTTTTTAGACCGTGAGATGAAGAGTCCGGAAGGAGGGTATTATGCCGCAATTGATGCCGATAGTGAGGGTGAAGAAGGGAAGTTCTATATATGGACGGAAGAGGAGTTAAAAGCTGTATTAGGGGATGAATTTCCTTTGTTTGCCGCATATTATGATATAAAACCTTCCAATATTTGGGAAAAGAACGCCTATGTACTATCCCGCACCCTGCACGATGATGAGTTTTTGCAAGAGCATCCGTTAAGTCAAAAGCAGCTAGAGCAACATCGGGAAGAGTGGAAGGAGAAATTGCTTGAGGCCAGGAATAAGAGGCCTCGTCCTCGTATAGACGATAAGATTATAATATCTTGGAATGCATTGTTGATCAATGGTTTAGTAGATGCCTATAATACGTTTGGGGAAGCTTCATATTTAGAAAAAGCCGAAGAGGTATTCCGCTTTCTTAAGGAAAAAGGCCTTAAAGGAGATCATTTAATACACTCTTATAAGGAAGGCAGTAAGGTAGATCATGGATTTCTGGAAGATTATGCCTTTTTGGCCAATGCCTCGCTAAAGTTATATAGCACTACTATGTCTGAAGAATACTTGAAAATTGCGCAGAAACTGACGCAGATTGCCCAAGATAAGTTTAATGACGAAGCTTCGGGGATGTATAGTTATAAGGACGATGAGGAACTTATTTCTAAAATAATAAAGACAGACGACGGGGTATTGCCCTCGCCCAATTCTGTAATGGCAGAAAACTTGATGCTCCTTGGTCATATTGAATATAACAAAGAGGCCACCAATAAGGCGAAGTCCATGCTGTCTTCTATGGTACCTGCAATAGAAACAAATCCTTACAGCTATTCCAAATGGAATTCGCTGCTGCTAAAATCGGTTTATCCCTTTTTTGAGATTGCCGTGGTAGGGGATCAGGCATCCGAGTTAGTGGCCAATTTGCAACGGGAAAATCTTCCCAATACCCTTATTGTAGGAAGTGACAAAGAAAGTGAAGCTCCTTTGTTTAAAGATCGCTATGATGGTGATGGTACCTATATATATGTATGCCAAGACCATACCTGCAAACTTCCAGTGACTACCAAGGAGGAAGCTTTGGAGCAGATGAGGAATTTTTGATGCTGTTATTTTATGTGCTTCAATAAATGTGTCAATTTAATTTTCTTGGGCCTTGTCCGGTAATGAAGTATTAATAACACCAAAGGAATACAGGGAGTTGTACGATTCACTGTATATCCCTTTGTGTTTGTTTGCACATAAATATTTGGAGAATATTGAGGATTCCCAAGATGTAGTGCAAGATGTCTTCCTTAAAATTTGGCAGAAAGAACTATTGGTAAAGGATAAAGCGTCGGCAAAACCATACCTTTATTCCGCTGTTAGGAACAAGTGCTTGGACTTTCTAAAGAGTTCCTATTCACAAAAAAGGGAGAAACATATCAGCGTGGATCATAAGCAGCTAGAAGAAGAAAGCTTTTTCGCAAGGGAGTTTGTGCTCGTAGAGACCTCCGAGATCATCGAAAGAGCATTGAATTCCTTGCCCACGAAGCATAAAAATGTCATACGTTTTGGGATGCGAGGTATGACGAATCAACAGATAGCAGACCGTCTAAATCTTTCTGTGAATACCATAAAATCACAAAAAAAAGTAGCTTATCGTCAACTCAGGTTACTTTTAGAAAAGGACTTACTTCTTATAATTTTGATGTATCTAGTATGAATATCTCAATTTTGTAACTTTTTTTTCACCCACTTCATATTTTTTATCGTCTTATAGTAAGAGGGAGCAATATTCGCTTTCTCGATTTATCAATAAATGCATGCCTGGATTAAAGAAGTTTTTAGGGTTGTCAAAAAGGTTGGCTACTTATATTTTAAAAGGAGAAGATCAAAAAGGTATTGATCTAAAATCGGAATTCAATCAAGAGGATGAAGCCTATATCCTCCATAATCTAACCGATCCCGATAAAATACGCGAGCGCAGGGAATTGCGGAAAGTATTTGAACAGCAAAAGGAGTTGCGCTATCGGAGGATTACTGGGGAGAAGAATACATTGAGGGTTCGCTTACGCCCAGTATTAAAACTGGCAGCTGTATTCCTAGGGGTGATAGGGCTGGCATATTTCATTTATACTAATTCTACTCAGAATAATAGTAAAAACTCAAACATTGAAGTAAATGGAATAACGCTGCGCTTAGAGGATGGTAGTAGCGTAAATGTCAATTCATTGGACAGTATGGAGACCTTATATGGAAATGGAGAGGTAGCTGTGAAGCTGCAAAACGGGAGATTAATATATGATGATAAGGCCGGTATAGAGGAACTAATATACAATGAGCTAATTATTCCTAAGGGAGAGCGCTACGGAGTTCGATTATCCGATGGAACAAGGGTAACCTTAAATGCCGGTAGTTCCTTGAAATACCCTGTTAATTTTATCAAGGGGCGTACTCGCGAAGTCTATTTGGACGGTGAAGCATTTTTTCAGGTTACCAAGGATTCGATCCACCCGTTTTCGGTTGTTTCCAATGGAATAGCGGTGAAGGTTTTGGGAACTAAGTTCAATTTCTCCTCTTATCCCGAAAATTCGGAGATATCGGCAGTCTTAACAGAAGGTTCCATACAACTGTATAAGGTTGAAGAACCTGTAAAAAGCTCTTTGCTGAAACCAGGTCAAATGGCTTCCTGGAATCGCAAAGAGGAAAATATTACTATTTCGGAGGTGGATGTTAGCCTCTATACCGGTTGGATGGATGGGGAATTGATTTTTAAGAGTACCTCATTTAAAACTATTTTGGAGAGATTGGAAAGGAGTTATAATGTGGAAATCATAAATAACGATCATACACTGAATGCGGAAATTTTCACGGCTTCCTTTCATATTGATATCGAGGGCGTTACCGATGTTTTGGATTACCTCAAATTGGAGCGACCCTTTACCTATTCCATCGATGATAATAAAATAATTATAAACCCTTAAAAATGATATGATTATGATTTTAGAATGAAAATTTATGTCAACGGGCGATATCTAGGAAAAAAACGACCATTCCTTGCCCCAAAAAAGTAATTGAATATAGATTCTAAACTGATTAAATAACTGAACTAAAATATGAAAAAGAAGAATCCTAAAGGGCTGCTACCCAGAAGCCTTTTTAACGTTGATCTAAGAATACACCTTACTGCTGTATTATTGTTATTTGCCATTTTTTCTACGCAAGCCAACAACTATATAACAACTACTAAAATATCCCTGCATTTCGAGAATGCCAGTTTAAAGGAGGTCCTAGAGAAAATTGAAGCGGATACTGAGTTTAGATTTTTGTTTCGGGACAAAAATATTGATCTGAATAGAAAGGTAACTATTCAGATTCAAAATAAAAGCATCGAAGTTGTATTGAATGAATTATTCAAGAATTCTAAAACTACCTATGCTGTGTATAATAACAGACAGGTGCGATTAATGCCCAAAGAGAAAATTATATCCAACAGTGACGATTCTGTAGATCGTGAGACCGTACAGAAAGAAATTTCCGGTAGTGTAAAGGATTCTGATGGAATCCCGATTCCGGGGGTAAGTGTTGTAATTAAAGGAACCAATAGGGGAGTTGCGACCGATTTTGACGGTATGTTTACAATAGCGGCTGATGCTAATGATGTATTGGTTTTTTCTTCCATTGGTTATGCCAATTATGAGGTTTTGGTAGGTGATCAAAACAACCTTGAAGTGGTTATGAAGGTGGAGGCATCTTCCTTGGACGAAGTTGTAGTAGTTGGGTACGGTACCCAAAGAAAATCGGATTTAACTGGTGCTGTGGGTGTACTTAGTAATGAAGATCTGCTACAGGCTCCAGTAAACAATTCACTTCAAGGACTACAAGGAAAAGTTGCCGGGGTTAATGTGTTTCTAAATTCAGGATCCCCATCCGGAGCACCGAAAATAGTAATAAGAGGTGTTGGTACCATCAACTCTTCCTCAACTCCGCTCTATGTTGTAGATGGGGTTGCCATGGAGGATATCCAATACTTAAACCCAAATGACATTGAACGTATGGAAGTGTTGAAGGATGCTTCTTCAGCAGCTATTTATGGAGCCCGTGGTGCCAATGGAGTGGTGTTGATTACAACTAAACGAGGTACGCAAACCGGCAGAATGACGATTGGGTATGATGGTTTTGTCAGTGTTGGAAGGATGCAAAACAAGATGGATTTGTTAAATGCTGAAGAGTGGTTGGATGTGGTTAGAATAGGTATGGAAAATACGCCTAAATATAGGCCAGATGGTCCGGTGCCTGTTTTTACCACCAATGACCCAAGGCTTTTTGATTCTTCCGGGAATCCTCTGTATGACACCGATTGGCAGGAGGAAGCTACAAGAACGGCTATTTCCAATAACCATCAACTAAGTATTCAGAGCGGTGATGAGAAATCTTCAATAGGAGCCTTCCTTAATTATTCCCATATGGAAGGAATAATGTTGAACAATGACGTGGATAGAATAAGTGGAAAGATCGCCTATGATATAAACCCAAAAGATTGGTTGTCCCTAGGTATCAATCTAATGGTGAATAACGTTAAGGAAAAAGAATTCGAAGAAGGGGGTGGCGGACAAGTTCCCAGAAGAACGATGATAGAAATGCCTCCTATATTCCCAGTGAAATTTCCTGACGGTACTTACAGTAATAGTTTTGATATTGAAGATGCCTATAACCTGGAGGCTATGGCCAACCCAGTACATGTATTGGAAACTCAGGATAGACTTTGGGAAAGGAATCAAATCTTTGGAAATGCTTTCGCTAAATTCAATATCTTGCCTGGACTGGAATTTAGAACACAATTCGGGTTTGATAAGCGTGTGAACAATAAGCAAGAATATTCACCCCGTGATTTGGTGAATATTTCAGCTCCCAATGGTTTTGCAAGAATTTACAATGCTAAAAGTACCTACTGGCAGCAAGAAAACTACTTGACCTACCAAAAGGAGGTCGATAATCATAGATTCAATGGTATGCTAGGGTTGAGTTGGCAAGAGAATGTATTCGAGTCTTCCGATATTCAGGCCCGTGGATTTAGTGATGATTTCTTTAAATACAACAACATTGGTTCCGCCAGTAATCCAAGTGCCCCGGTTTCCAGCTATAGTAAGTGGGCATTAAACTCTTATTTCTTGAGGGCTGGTTACACGCTAAAGGATAAATATATGGTCACCTTAACAGGAAGGGTTGACGGATCCTCTAGATTCGGGGCCAATAACAAATATGGATTCTTCCCTTCAGCCGGGTTGGGTTGGATGTTGTCCGAAGAAGATTTTTTAAACGAAAGTGAAAAAATCAATCGACTTAAGCTAAGGGCTAGTTACGGAATTACCGGTAACACGGAAATTCCTGCCTACAGCTCCTTGGCTACTGTTTCCTCTGGTACGGTTTTACTCAATGGAACAAGGGTAGCAGCAAGTTCGGTTAATAGATTATCGAATCCCGATTTAGAATGGGAAAAAACAAGTCAATTGGATATTGGTTTGGACCTCGGGGCTTTTAATAATAGGATTAGGTTTGAGTTCGATTATTATTACAAGGAAACAACCGATCTGCTGCTGGATAGACCAGTTCCGTATGCCACCGGGTTTGTTTCGGTTAGGGATAACATTGGAGCAGTTTCCAATAAAGGAGTGGAGGCCATGTTGGTGACGCAGAATATCGCTACTCCTGATCTGAATTGGGAAACTTCCTTCAATATCAATTATAATAAAAACGTAATTGAACGTTTGGGGGAAAATGACGAGGATATCTTACCGGGACCACATTGGGTCTCGGGTAGCCAGACCATCTTGAGGGTTGGGGAATCCTTGAGTTCTTTTTGGGGGTATGAGCGCTTAGGAACCTGGGGTATCGATGAAGCAGCAGAGGCTGCCTTGGTGGGTGCCGTGCCAGGAGAGGCAAAACGCTCTAAAGAGAAAAAGATACTGGGCAAGGGTTTGCCCGATTTTACAGGTAGCTTCTCAAATACCGTAAACTATAGGAATTTTGATTTTACAGCCGACATACAATTCGTAGGCGGGGTGGATATTATGCAGCAGTTTTACCACTCTACAGAAGACCGGTCTGGTATTGCAAATGGACTGGCGACTATTTTATACGATGGGTGGACCGAGCAAAATCAGAATACGATGGTCCAGGAGATACGAAATCAGGCATATGCTGGTCAAAATAGCCATGTAGATAGTCACTGGATTGCGAACGGATCTTATATAAGAGGCAACCTCTTTTCATTGGGGTATAGCTTTTCCGAATCGGCATTGGAGTCTATGGGCTTAAATAGGTTGAGGGTGTATGCAAGTTTGGAAAATGCTTTTGTAATTCACTCTAAGGATTTCCAAGGATATGATCCTGAGGCGACTTCTTGGGGAGGTAATCAGTGGGGGCAGAATATTTTTTTCTTCCAATACCCAAAACCAAGAACTTTTACTCTAGGATGTAGTCTTAAGTTTTAATTGAAAAACAATACTGTCCTAAACGATTTCAGGAAGTTCTAAAACTA
>NZ_MTAZ01000027.1 GCF_002150785.1 Arenibacter amylolyticus
AAAAATCCCTCCGCTTTGCACTTTCAGGCAAACCACCTCCCTTTTACTCGTGCTGAGCGTAGCCGAAGCATTAGGGAGGAGCTTTCGATTTTTTCCCCTGGTAGTGGTCAACCTATATTAAGGACGTACACAATTGTTTATTGCTAATTGTTTACTGTTAATTGAAAAAACTGCCTACAGCAACTGCTAACTTTATTCAGAAAACCACTAATAACCGATTACTGACTACCGTTTACTGATTACTGGACCCATCTCAGTACTCAATACTAACTACTCAAAACTATTCCATCTCCACTTGCTCCGCATGAGGGACGCCACTATAGGTGGTGGGGTATTCAAAGATTTTGAGGTCAAAATAGGGAATGGCGGCCAAGAGATGGTCGAAGATGTCGGACATCACGTTTTCGTAATTTGCCCACCTTTTGTCGGCGCTAAAGGCGTAGATTTCCAAGGGAATACCTTGGGGTGTGGGACTCAATTGGCGGACCATGAGGGTCATTTGTTGATTAATACCGGGATGGTTCTGTAAATACTCCATGGTATACTTTCTAAATACCCCAAAGTTGGTCATGTTTCTACCGTTGATAGGAACCTCTCGGTTAATCTTATGTTTTTGGTTGAATTCCACAATT
Source organism: Arenibacter amylolyticus (assembly GCF_002150785.1). Classification (GTDB taxonomy): domain Bacteria; phylum Bacteroidota; class Bacteroidia; order Flavobacteriales; family Flavobacteriaceae; genus Arenibacter; species Arenibacter amylolyticus. The sequence continues at coordinate 633 of NZ_MTAZ01000027.1, forward strand.
TCCTTTTCCCTACTCTCTAAATAAGGGGCTAATAGCTGTATGTTTCTCAATTCCTCCACATCCTTATCCGTAAGAAAGCGGATACTTTTTTGACAAATGGATAGGGACCTTTTTATACGTCGGCCTCCTGAGGTTTGCATTCCCCGCCAGTTTTTGAAGGAATCCGATATCAGCGCATAGGTAGGAATGGTGGTAATGGTCTTATCAAAATTCTGCACCTTTACCGTAGCCAGGGTAATTTCTATTACATCCCCATCGGCACCGTACTTTTGAAAGGTAATCCAATCCCCAATACGGACCATATCGTTAATGCTGACCTGGATACTGGCCACAAAGCCCATAATAGAATCCTTAAAAATTAAAAGGATAACGGCAGAAGCAGCCCCCAAGGCGGTGAAGAATTTCCAGACCGTGGAAGCGTCCGTAAAGACTGCAAATATGGTGAGCAGGCCTATAATCCATACAATAATCATAAAGACCTGGATATAACTGTCTATGGGCTTGTCCTTAAATCTTGAGGTCGACTTTAAGTGGTCACTAAGGCTTCTTAGGAAGCTTTTTACGATTAATAGGGTGAGTACCACCACGCAAACCTCAAGTATTTTTTCCAAAATGCCTTCCCAAAATGGGAACTCCGAAAAAATTAGGGGTACAAAATTCAGCAATAAAATTAACGGAATAACGCGAGCCAGGTAACGAGGTACCTTATGCGCAACCAGATAATTATCGAAATTGGTGGTTGATCGTCTTGCTAGCCTTACCGAAAAATTCCTAATAATTTTCCAGATGACGATATCTAGGGTAGCTACTACTACGAGGAGTATGGCCAAAAGTAGAAAGAGATTAGTATACGAAGCGGCATTTTCACTCATTCCTAAGTCTAAAAGAAATTCGGCCACAAGGTTTTTTAAGCTTTCGCCCATTTTAAAAGTAAATTTAATTGGTTACTTGCAAAAATAGGGCTTGAAAGAGAGAATGTGAAATATATTTCAAAAGCCCTTGTGTGGAGTGTAGTTAGGGAGGGGGAAAAGGAAAATTGTAATTGATTTTTTGAAGGTTGATGGAAAGGGGGGGCGAAAGCCATTCACTTATACGACCCCTATTTAACCATAACCTGAAGGTGGTGGTAATTGATAGTCTGGGACATTAGGGCAGTGGCAATTGAAGGAGAGAATACCTCGTTTTAATAGAACTGCGATACACCTTTTGAGGGCTTACCTACAGAATTAGGCAGTTTTTCACCAAAAATAAGGGTAAAGACCAATTGTTGCTCTTTACCTACTTTTTCTCTAAGAATTTTATAGGCTTTTGTAATTTGTGCTTCTACTGTTTTTATAGATATGTTGAGGTATTCCGCAATTTCTCGATTGGTGAGTCCCTCCCGCATGCTTAGGGTAAATACTTGTTGACATTTCGGGGGCAAAGAGGCTATTTCATTGGAGATTTTCTGGATGATTTCTTGATGCGAAGGCTCGTTCTGAGCGAGTACCGCTTTCTCCAAACTCCTGAAATACGTTTCCTCTAAAATTTTGATGGACCTTTTTCTTTTGTACTGGTTGATGAATTCATTGTAAACGAATCGGTACAAAAAGTTTTTTAAGGAAGTGTGTATCTCCATATTCTTTCGTTGTTCCCAAGCTTTTAAAAACACATTTTGGATAATGTCTTGGGCTTGCGCATGGTCTTTGGATAGACCAAGGGCGTAGACAAATAACTGTTGACTATAACGATTTACTAAGGCGATATAGGCTGCTTCTTCACCATTTTTAAGTCGGGAAACAAGGAGTTTGTCTTCGTGGTTTTTCATGAAGAGGTACTGGTTTATTAATATTAGTTGGTGTTATTCTGTCTCAATATAAAAAATAATTCGATAAAAAGTTAGGGTATTCCAAAACGGCCTTGTCTGTATTATAAAAGATACTATATGGATCGTTCAGAAATGGAACACCTGATTTTTAGGTATTTGGCAAATGTGGCTACGGCAGAGGAGTTAGATAGGTTGTCTGACTGGATTCTTAAAGAAGGCAATAAGGAGGTATTTGATACCTATGTGCAATTACACCTAGATATTACCACTTCAGTTGGGAAACCCAATAAGAGAAGGATTAAAAAGGTACTCTTACAGAGAATACAACGAGATAAAAAGAGAAAATCGAGGTTGTCTATTGCGGTTTTTACCGCTGCCATACTATTAATCCTAAGTTTTGGTTGGGCCCTACAAAGCGGGTTGATTTTGAAGTCGCCCCCCCAACCTAAGTCAGGCGAAATCACCATAACCTTAGACAACGGTCAAATTGAAACTCTAGGGGTTTTAGATACTAAAACTGTTAGGGATTCTGAGGGAAATACGATAGGCACCCAAAAGAATTCAAAATTAGTTTACACACGAACCCCTGATAATAAGGAGTTGGTTTACAATACCCTGTCTGTCCCTTATGGAAAACAGTTTAGCCTGGTGCTCTCGGATGGGACTGAAGTTACCTTAAATTCGGGTACTTCTCTTAGGTACCCTGTGGCCTTTTTACCAGGGGAGAAACGGACCGTCTTTTTAAGCGGAGAGGCCTTCTTTGAGGTTGCTTCGGATGCGAGACATCCCTTTATAGTGACCACTAAGGGAATGGAGATAACAGTATTGGGAACAACATTTAACGTTTCCCATTACCCGGAGGATGATCGTATAAATACAGTATTGGTGGAAGGGGCCGTTTCCCTCCAAATTAAGAAGGGTTCCGAAGTTGCTTTAGCCCCTACAAAATTGACTGCCGGTATGAAAGGGGAGTGGCTTAAAACAGAAAATGAAATATCCGTTGAAAAGGTGGATACCAGCCTCTATACCGCTTGGACCCTAGGGAGATTGGTTTTTAGGAATACCTCCTTTAAAGAGATTCGTCCTGCGTTGGAACGACACTATAATGTATCTATCACCAATAATAATCTACTACTGGACGAACAATTGTTTGACGCCTCCTTCGATATAGAAACCATCGAGGAGGTGCTTAGGTCGTTTAGTAAAGGCTATGCGTTTGAATATCAGATAGAAAATAATGAAATATTTATTCAATAATTGTTTAACCTAAATTAAATTTATATGAAATAAACTCTTAAAACTTTAATAGCAAGCTTTTTATGGAAAGGGAGCGATGGGATGCGCATTCTACCTCCTGTTTAACCTATACTAATTAAACCTAATAAGAACCAATTAACACTTCTAAATTATGAGAAAGCTTTTTAAGTTAAGGGATGCATTTTGCTTCCCTTATAAGCGATGCATGAAAACACCACTCATGCTATTGCTAACCACTATTACCCTATTTCAGCTTCAGGCAAATACGTATTCACAGAACAAAGAGATTTCCTTAGACCTTAGGAACGCTACTGTTGAAACTGTTATTAATCAGATAGAAGCCCTATCGGACTTTAAATTTTTAGTAAATAGGATGCAGGTAGACCTAACTAGAAAAGTCTCCATAAGGGTAGAGAAGGAGAATATACATGCTATTCTATCTCAGATATTTAACCATATCGATGTGGATTATGAAGTATTAAACCAACAAATAATCTTAAATAAATCGGCACACAACCCTTTAGCTGTGCCTCCCTCAGAAATCCAAACTACTGCAACAAGAACCCTGCAGTTTTCAGTAACTGGAACAGTTTCCGATGGGAATAATTTGCCCTTGCCAGGCGCTAATATAGTAGAGAAAGGGACTACTAATGGAGTTACGGCCGATTTTGATGGAAATTTTTCTATTTCAGTGGCTAGTGAGGACGCCATTTTGGTGGTTTCTTATATTGGTTTTGCTACCACGGAAATAGCCATTAATGGGCAATCTACCATTATTGTGCAATTAGAAGAGAGTGCTTCTGGATTAGACGAGGTAGTGATAGTGGGATATGGAACCCAATCTAGGAAAAATATTACGGGCGCTATTAGTACCGTTCCAACCGATCAGCTCACCCAAAGACCGGTAACGAATACTGCCAACGCATTGCAGGGTGAGGTGCCCGGTCTTACAGTGTTTAACTCCGGAGGTGCACCAGGCGTAGAGGATGTTAAAATACGGATTAGAGGGGTGGGTACCCTAAACAATGCCAATCCCTTAGTTTTGGTAGATGGGATAGAGCAGTCCCTAGGTACAGTAGAACCACAGAATATAGAATCTATTTCTGTCCTTAAAGATGCGGCATCAGCAGCTATTTATGGGTCGAGAGCAGCAAACGGAGTAATCTTAGTAACTACCAAACGGGGTGCAAGTACGGGAACTATCCTTTCCTATAATACCTTGGTGGGGGTGCAAAATCCTAGTCTCTTTCCCGAAAAACCGAGTGACGAAGCGTGGATGCGGTTAGAAAATGATGCCCAGGTGAATGCTGGGGGGGCTCCTACCTATTCGGAAGAGTATATTTCTAATGTAGTGGCAGGTACTAACCCCCTAGAATTTCCATGGGCCAATTGGGAAAAGGGAATATTTAATGATGATGCCCTTATGCATCAACATAACTTTTCCATCTCTAGCGGTGGGGATATAGGAAAAATATTTACCTCCATAAATTATAACGACACAGATGGTATCATCAAAAACTTCAATAATAAGCGAACAAGTGCCCTGATAAATGCCGATTTATACGCCAATGATAAACTTACCTTTAAGGTGGGGTTGATGTATAGGAACGGGTACTTTACGGGACCCGGACACGCTATAAATTCCTCTGGAATAGCCGGGCAACAAATTGTGCAGGCACTCCTTCATATGAATAGAAATGTAGTGATGGAGTACCCCGATGGGACCTATGACCTTATTTCTGGTCAGTGGAATGCCGCGGCAATGGCCAACGAAGGAGAAACCGTCAGGACGAAGAACGATGTGGTAGCTCAGGGGGGATTTGATTATAAGATTTCCGATGCCCTTACCCTTCAAGGAAATGTGACCTTTAAAAACAATCACCAAGAGACTTCTACCTTTATGAATAGTCTCGCAGGAATGAGGAACTATTTAACCGGAGAACCCGTAACGGTATCAGGGTGGTTTGCCACAAATAGCCTAACCGAAGCAAACATTTCAGAAAAGGAATTGAGTCAGCGACTCTTCTTAGATTATAAGAACAACTTCGGCAACCATGATCTTGGCGCGCTAGTTGGGTACGAAGAGATTCACAACAAATTAAAGAACGTGGCGGCCAAAAGAGAAGGATTCTTTAATAACGATCTTAGGGATTTAAGTGCGGGGAGTGTAGATAACCAAAGCATGAGCGGGTATAGGGAAGAATGGCGACTGCGTTCCTTTTTTGGAAGGGTGAACTACTCTTTTGATGATCGCTATTTACTGCAAGCGAATTTGCGGATAGATGGATCTTCTAGATTTGGAGATGGGAATCGGTATGGGTATTTTCCTTCTGTATCGGCAGGTTGGAGTATTTCTAATGAATCTTTTATGGAAAGCTTTATGGATCGCTCGGCGTTGAGTGACCTTAAATTAAGGGCTTCTTGGGGTCAACTGGGAAATCAGAATATCGGACTCCATAAATTTAGAAGTACCTATAACCTTAACCGAGGCTACCAATTTGGGGGCAACGTGGTTTCTGGATCCGCCATTACCCAAGCAGGAAACCCCGATATTACATGGGAAACCACGACCATCACTAATATTGGTCTCGATGCCAATTTCCTAAATGATAGATTATCCTTTGTAGGGGAGTATTTTTGGAAATATACGGATGATATTCTGTTACAATTACCAATATCCAGTACTGTTGGGGTAGAGCCCCCGGTACAAAATGCTGCGGCCGTTTCTAATAATGGGTACGAACTTGGGCTTACATATTACAGTCCTTTTAAGGAAGATAAAGGCTTTAATTATACGGTGGGCATCAATTTCTCTGATGTCATTAATAAGATTGAAGACCTAAAAGGAGCTGGGCCCTATTTTAACGATGGCTTTACAGTGTGGCAAGAGGGGTATTCCATAAACTCCCTGAGAGGTTTAGATTCGCCCGGATTGTATCGTACCCAAGCAGATTTGGATAAGTATCCAGTGAAATTGAGTCCCAATGCGGGAATAGGGAGTATCATTTACAAAGATGTCAATGGGGATGGCGTAATCTCACAATCTCTTGCTCCAGGAGGAGATCAGATTATTATTGGCAATGAAGATCCTAGATACGAGTTTGGGGTACGGTTTAACGCTTCCTACAAGGGCTTTGACTTTTCTATGTTTTGGCAGGGCGTGTTAAAAAAACACCACACCTTAGACGGTGCTTTGGTTGAAGGGCCTGCGTATCAGAACTTTATTCCTAAGGAGATGGCAGACAATGCGTTCGACCCTGTTAAAAACCCTAATGGAACGTGGCCCATGGTGATCGCTGGTGGAAACTGGAATATTGTGAAGTCAAACTTCTGGTTGGTAGATACCAAATATGCGCGATTAAAGAACTTCCAATTGGGCTATACGGTAGATCAGGAAATGTTTAACAATTTACGTGTCTATGTATCAGGAGAAAACTTGGTTACTTTTTCACCTCAAAAACTCTTTGATCCCGAAACCCCAAGAGGTAGAAGTCAGTTTTTTCCACAAACAAAGACTATTAGTGTAGGTTTAAACGTCATATTTTAAAAAGATAAAATCATGAAAAGACAAAATTATATTTTAAGTTTACTATTCTTCGCTGTGATGGCCGTGTTTACGGGTTGTAGTGAGGGGTTTGATGAAGGTCTAGATATAGAGCCAACCGGTGCCGTTTCGGAAACTGCCTACTGGACTTCCGTGCGAGATGCAGAATTGGCAGTAAACGCCGTTTATGCGGAATTGGATGGGACGCAAATGGTAATGGCCTTGGATGGAATTACAGATATTGGCTACCACAAGTATTCTAACGTGCCTACCTTTAATGACGTTCGTTTTGGGGAAATTGATCCCTCTAATGGAACCATTACGAGTATTTGGAACCGATATTACAGAGGGGTAAGAAAGGCAAACGATGTAATTGCCAATATTGATAAAGTAGAAGAAGGGGATCTAGATAAATTAGCACGCATAAAAGCCGAAGCCAGATTCCTCCGTGCATATTACTACACACAGCTTTCTAGCTTGTGGTGTAATGTTCCCTTGATTACAGAGGTTATTGATATCAACGATCAACGACCTACTAATTCTAGGGAAGAGATTGTAAGCTTTATTTACGATGAGTTAGATGATATCATCAACGCAAATGTCTTGCCCTTGAGTTATTCGGCCGATAATATCGGAAGAGCTACCCATGGGGCCGCTTTGACTTTAAAAGCGCGCGTGGCGATCCGAAACAATAATTTTGAGGGTGCCCGAGATGCTGCAAAAGCGGTGATAGATTTGGGTATTTATGGGCTCTATCCAGATTATGAGGAATTATTTCATGTGGAGGGCCAGAATTCCCAAGAAGTTATTTTTGACCGACAATACGCAGTGGGTGGGAGTACGTATAACGCCTTTGGATACTCAGCAGGTTCTATTGGAGGTGGCTCTGGCGTAGAGCCTATGAACGGACTTTTTGAAAAGTACGAGTACATTGGCCCAGTGAACCCCGATAATCCCTTTGAGAACAAAGATCCTAGGTGGGGTTATATTGCTTTTTATACCGGGCAGCCTATTGGGAACAGCACTTATAATTCCTGGCCAGATAGTCCTACTCCAGATAGGGTAAGTAGTACCGAATTCTCTACCTTGAATGGGTATAATTTAAAGAAGTGGATAGACTTTGAATCCTTTTCTGAAAATCCGAACCTAGGGGATATCAATATGATTTTGATGCGTTATGCCGATGTATTACTAATGTATGCGGAGGCTAAAATTGAGCTAAATGATATAGATCAATCCGTGTACGATGCTATCAACGATATTAGACAAAGGCCTACAGTGAATATGCCAGTCATTACCGCTGGCAAAACCCAAGACGAACTAAGAGATATTGTCCGGGATGAACGCGTTAAAGAATTGGCTTTTGAAGGCTTGCGTATCTATGATATTAACCGATGGAAGATTGGAGAGGTAAAGGCCGGACTCCTACAAGGGATGCACTATAAGGATGCAACTACCGGAGAATGGAAGATATTGGATTACGGATCGGTAGCGAGTTTTAATGAAGCTAGGGATTACTGCTGGCCAGTTCCCCAAGCAGAAATGGATATCAATGATGTAATCACCCAGAATCCTGGGTATGTACAGTAGAGGGTATGATGAAAAAAAATATAAAATTATCAGATGGGTCAAACAGAAGGACTTTTATAAAAAAGGCGGGGGCCGCTACACTTTTTGGTGCAGCGACCCTAAACGCTGGTTTTGCAAACCCTTTTCTTGCACAGGATAAGGTATTGAAGGTTGGCTTGGTGGGCTGTGGCGGTAGAGGTACCGGGGCAGCTCAACAGGCATTGAATGCCGATCCCAATACGGTTTTACATTCCATGGCAGACGTTTTTGAAGATCGATTGACTAGCTCCTTAACACTGTTGAAAAAATCGCACGCACAGCGTGTCGATGTGAACAAAAGCAGGCAGTTCATTGGTTTTGATGCCTATCAGAAATTAATTGATTCTGGTGTAGATGTAGTGCTGCTGGCCGAACCTCCAGGCTTTAGACCTAAGCATTTAAGTGCCGCTATAGAGGCGGGGAAACACGTGTTTTATGAGAAGCCGGTGGCTGTAGATGCCCCTGGGATTCGCAAAGTGTTAAAAGCTGCAAAAATGGCTAAAGCGAAACAGCTTTCTATCGTATCTGGACTGTGTTTTAGGTACGATTTGCCAAAACAGGCCCTTTTTGGAAAAGTGCTGAATGGAGAAATTGGTGATATCACATCCATCTCTTCCACGAGGTATGGCGGCGAACTGTGGTATAAAGAACGCCAACCAGAGTGGAACGATATGGAGTATAAAATGCGCAATTGGTACTATTACAATTGGTTGAGTGGGGATTTTATTGTGGAAATGTTTGTTCATAGTACGGATATGATCGCATGGGCCATGGGAGAAAGAATGCCATTGAGTGCCACTGGAGTAGGGGGAAGACAATGGCGAACAGATAAGAAATACGGAAATATCTATGATCACTTTGCTGTAGAATTCGATTATGGCGGCGGATTAAAAGGGAATGTATCCACCAGGCAATTAAGTGGTGGATCGTCTAGAAATTCCGTAGAAATTGCCGGTACCCAGGGCAATGCTTTTTACCAAGGAAATAGACATGAGATCTGGGGGGACAATGCGTGGAGGTATAGAGGCGAATTGAATGATATGTACCAAAGCGAGCACGACGCCTTGTTTCAGTCGATTCGTAAAGGAAACGCGATAAACGACGGAGAAATGGCTGCCAATAGCACGCTAATGGCAATCCTTGCGAGAGACGTGGCCTATTCTGGCAGGACGATTACCTGGGAGGAAGCAATGAACTCGACGGTATCCCTAGGTCCCGAGAACGAGGAATACAGTTGGGACTTACAGTATGACGGGCCTGGCATAGCCATTCCTGGGGTTACCAAAATGGTATAAGAACAATAGGTAAAAAAGGTGAGGAGGGATTTTCCTGAATCACCTTTTTTTACTCGATAATCGATATTTAGTGCTCCGAGGATTGCCCGAATAGTTTAGGCGGGCCTACCCGACTACCATAGGCGGGCTTTCCCTGAGGTAGTTTATAGGATTAGTAATGTTGTTCTACACACACTAAACGCAAATAAACAACTAGACTTTTGAAAAAAATATAATAACCATAAAAACATGAAAAATTACACCACTAGAAAAAGAAGTACGCCTCTATTCATAATGTTCCTTGTATTGACTTCCTGCCTTGGCTATGGCCAGCATGAGGCATTCGAGTTTGAATTTGGCAGTGAAAATACCTGGGAGAATATGCTCGCAGGGAAGGCGGATGAGGCATCGCCCATAAAATGGATCAATGTAAATACGGTAAAAGAGGGTTGGACCGTGCGGGATGACGGGGTATTGGTGAATTTGGGGCATCCCTTAGGGGTGGTTCGTTCGGAAAAACAATACGAAAACTTTATTTTACACGTAGAATGGCGTCATATGGAAGCAGGTGGTAACTCAGGAATCTTTGCGTGGAGTAGTGCAGACCCCAAAGGATCCTCCCCCTTACCAGATGGGGTAGAGATTCAGATGCTAGAGCTAGATTGGGTGAACATACATGCCAAAGACGGAGTACCGCAACCTATTGCCTATGTTCATGGAGAAGTATGGGGAGTAGGAGGAGTAGTGACTACACCCGATAATCCCAGAGGGGAACGAAGTAAGTCGCTTGAAAATAGATGCAAGGGAAAGGGAGAATGGAATACCTATGATGTGGTCTGTGTAGATGGAGTAATAAAACTTGCGGTTAACGGGAAATTTGTAAATGGGATTTCTAAAGCTACCCAAAAGAAAGGGTATTTATGCCTAGAATCGGAAGGGGCGGAAATCCACTTCCGGAATTTAAAAGTGATAGAATTGCCCCCCGGTGTTAACTCTGCAGAACAAATAGCTCCGCTGCTTAGCAACTAAAAAATAACCAAAGAACTAGCATGAAGAATACGGTAAGAGTACGTTTATCCCTCATAATGCTTTTGGAGTATTTTATTTGGGGTGCGTGGTATGTTACTATGGGGACTTATTTAATATCTTCTTTAGAGGTAACTGCTACCCAAGTAGGAGCGGCCTATACTAACCTTTCTATTGCCGCAATTATTTCTCCATTCTTTGTAGGCCTGGTGGCTGACCGATTTTTTTCTGCGCAAAAAGTATTGGGAACCTTGCACTTACTAGGGGCTGCTACCTTGTATTATATAAGTACGGTGGCATATTTCCAAGAATTCTGGTGGCTTATCTTGCTCTATACTTTGTTGTATATGCCTACCATGTCTTTGGTGAATTCGATTTCTTTTTCACAAATGGAGGATCCAGACAAGGATTTTCCAAAAATTAGGGTATTGGGAACGGTGGGATGGATTGCTGCGGGTCTGTTAATTGGTTTGATGGAATTGGAAACTTCCTATTATACGTTTCGCATTGCGGCCTATTGCTCGGTGGTCTTGGGTATCCTGAGTTTTTTTTGCCCAGTACACCTCCCACGGGGAAAAAGGCAAGTATTTCTTCTATTTTAGGATTGGATGCCCTGGTTCTGTTTAAGAAAAAGTCCTTTGTGGTGTTTTTTGTGAGCTCAATTCTAGTTTGTATCCCTTTGGCCTTTTACTACAACTTTACCAATCCTTTCTTAAACGATATGGGATGGAAAATGCCGCAGCTAAGATGACAATGGGGCAGGTTTCCTAACTACTATTCATGCTATTGATGCCCTTTGCGTTTAGGAGGCTGGGAATTAAGAAAATGATGCTGATAGGAATTTTCGCCTGGGTAATTCGCTATCTCTTCTTTGCTTATGGGGATATTGGTCCGGGGATTTGGATGTTGTATGGGGGCATTCTCCTACATGGCGTGTGCTATGATTTCTTTTTCGTGTCGGGTCAGATTTATATTGATAAGAAGGCTAAGTCCTCTTTTAGGAATGCTGCCCAAGGCCTTATCACCTTTGCAACCTACGGGGTGGGTATGTTTATTGGCTCCTATGTATCTGGAGGGGTTACCGATCATTTTTATGTGGATATCAACGGAATTCTGGGTTATCAGTGGAAATCTATATGGTTAATTCCAACTGGTATCGCCGTGGGGGTTGGCCTGATGTTTCTCCTATTCTTTAGAGAACAGCTTTTAGGATCGGAATTGCCAGAGAAAACCACGCAACACGGGATACTAGACCTAGAAAACAGGAACCCAAAACAGGTTGTAGGTAGCTTAGCTGATGGTGCTGAACCCGATAGATGAAAGCCCGACTAACTTTTGTGATAAGCTATTAATGGAAAATTAGCAATAAAGTAATAATTAGATAATACTACGGTAAATCGGGGTATGAATACGGTTAACAATTTTTTTTAGTATGGAAAAGACGGGGTATTATACGATGGACGACTTTGAGTGGGTGGATAAAATAGATACTCATATTCATGTTTTTGCCAACCGCAAGAGTTTTGTGGAACAAGCGAAAAAGGACAATTTTCGCTTGCTCAATATCATGGTAGATCTTTCTAATGAGAAGGAACTCATAAAAGAACAATACAACTATTGCTTTGCCCAAAAGAGAGCACATCCAGAACAATTTGAAGTGGTTTCCTCTTTCTCTCTAGAAGATTGGGATCATCCAAACTTTGTAGAGAATACCCTTGTATGGTTAGACAAGAGTTTTGATCATGGCGCCATTGGGGTGAAGGTCTGGAAGAATGTTGGAATGGATTTTCGCGATAAAGACAACCACCTAATTAGGGTAGATGATCCAAAACTAGATGCAATTTTTAATCACCTAGCTAGTAAATAAATTCCCTTAATTGGTCATTTGGGAGAGCCAAAAAACTGTTGGCTTCCGCTAGAAGAAATGACGACTAATAACGATCGGGCTTATTTTGCTGAAAACCCTCAATATCATATGTACCAGCATCCAGAACTGCCTTCCTATGAAGAACAGGTAGTCGCCCGAGATAAGATGTTGGAAAAACACCCTGATCTGGTGTTTATTGGTGCTCATATGGGGAGTATAGAGTGGAGCGTGGACGAATTGGCAAAACGCCTAGATAAGTTCCCCAATATGTCCATTGACCTAGCAGCTAGAATGGGGCAGGTTTTTTATCAAACGGCTGAAAACAGGGAAAAGGTGCGCGATTTCTTTATTGCCTACCAAGATCGAATCCTTTATGGGAACGACTTAATGGATTTTGGGAAGAACAATGCGCAAGATATAAAGGAAGAGATGCACAGCACCTGGTTAAGGGATTGGCGATTTTTTATAACTGATGAAGAGATGACCAGTGATCTGGTGCATGAAGTATTTAGAGGACTAAAACTGCCCAAGGAGGTAGTGGATAGGCTATATCTACACAATGCCCAAAAATGGCTTTCTATGTTTTCTGAAACAGGCTGATAAGGATAGGAGTTTATAACTCTAGGACTGGGCCATCTAAATGATGGTCTTCCTGCTTTTTAGATGCCAAGTTCTTTACCGTTTCACTCAATCCAATTGTCCGATATTTTCTCTTTTACCCACTCCTCATTTTTTTCTTGTCGGAAGTTGAACCACGCCTGTCTATAATCCGATTGGTGAATTAGATGGTTGAAATGCCTAAAAGGTTTTGGCCGATTGAGGGCATTGATTAATATTTCACGGAACCTTCCTTCTTCTAGCTGTTCTGCAAAGGATGCCATCACGGTAAAAGCCCGGTGGGAATTCATAGGGTCGATACGGATATAATCATGCCAATTATTCTCGACCTTATCTATTATATCTTGCCAGGGATTATCCTCGCCATACATTAAATCAATCTCTGTTGGATAATGTTCAAAATCGCCCGTAAGAGTATGTAGAAAACAGGTGTTTCCCATCAGAAGGGAATCGGCCATATCTTTAATAGTTGCTTCCTTGATGTTCATTTTTTAATCGGTTAGCACAGCATGAATTTTAGAAGCTACCGCCACATACCATACCCATTACTACATCCTAGGTTTTGGCAGGGGAACATACTCCTCCTCGTCTCCAGGGACTTTGGGAAAGGCGTCCAGGTTTTGTTCTTCCCAATCTTTTTTCGCCTTTTCGATGACCGCTTTGTCCGAATTCACAAAATTCCAATGGATATAACGTTCTTCTGGAAAAGGATTCCCGCCAAAAACGTACACGGTGGTGTTGGGGTCCATAGTAAAGGTACAGAGGGTGCTATCCTTGGCAATCAATATTTGTTTGGGCCCGTAATGATGTCCGTCCGAACTGATACCGCCTTCCAAAATATACAGGGCACTTTCCCCAAATAGGCTTTTTCCAATATCGATTGCTTGCGCTCCCTCGCTCTTTATCTCTATAAAATACAAGTCGCTATGCACGGGTACTGGAGAGGTTTTTCCGAAACTTTTTCCTGCAATCAATTTAAATTTCGCTCCCTGTTCTTCCCATTGCGGGATGTCATTTTCTTCAATATGGGCAAACGTAGGGTCCATTTGCTCCAGTTCCGTTGGTAATGCTACCCATATTTGTAATCCGTGCAAGGTTTTTTCGGCATCCCTTAGATAATCGGGCGTTCTTTCGGAATGTACTACACCCTTCCCAGCCGTCATCCAGTTTACGGCACCCGGAGTAATTTCCACTTCTGTACCAAGGCTATCCTTATGGAGAATAGACCCTTCAAACAAATAGGTGAGGGTAGATAGTCCAATATGGGGATGGGGAGCCACATCTAAATTTTCCCCTTGGGCCATTTTAGCCGGACCCATATGGTCTATAAAGGCAAAGGGCCCTACCATTCGCTTCTGCCTAAACGGTAAGAGCCTGCCAACCATAAAATTGCCGATATCGGCTGCACGTTCTTCAATAATTAATTTGATGTTAGACATAGCTATTGTATTAAATGAGAATCCAAAAAAATGGATTTTAAAATTAATATTTTTTTGTTCAACTAGTGGCTAAACTACGAACCAGCTGGAAGTTTAAGAAATCCATTCCACCATAATTACCATATCACCCACTATTTGTGGGCCCATATTTTAGCTCTCATTAGGGCGGAAATTAATCTTCCAGAGTGCCGAATTTCCCCGTGTTAAAATCGTTAAAGGCCTGCATCAGTTCTTCCCGTGTATTCATTACAAAGGGACCTTGTGCGGCAATGGGTTCGTTTATAGGCTCCCCACTTAATACCAATACCACCGCATTTTCTGTTGCCTGTATCCTAAAAGTTTCCCCGTCGTCTGCCATTAGTGCCAAATGATCTGTGGGTACTTCTTCCGCTTCGTTTATTACTACCTGCCCCTCCAAGACTAATAGCAACGTATTGTAATGTGCCGGAAATTGGAAGTCGGCCTTCCCACCTTTATTCAATTTGGCGTTGAACATGTGAATGGGGGTGAATGTGGAAGCTCTGCCTTTTACACCTTGGTATTCTCCAGCGATCACTTCAACCGTACCGGCATCGTCTTTTAGTTGGTAACGAGGGATATCCTCCTGTTTTATAGCCTGGTATTTTGGATTGCTCTTTTTGTCCTTGGCCGGGAGATTTACCCATAGCTGCACCATCTGGAATTCGCCCCCTTTTTTGCTCCATTCCGCTTCGTGGTATTCCTTATGTAAGATACCATTGGCAGCGGTCATCCATTGTACGTCGCCCTGACCTATTACCCCGCCACCGCCACTACTATCGTGATGGGCTATTTTACCCTTATAGGCAATGGTTACGGTTTCAAAACCTTTATGGGGATGCACGCCTACCCCTTTGGGAGATTCGGAAGGAGGGAAGGTGTAGGTGGAATTGTAATCCAGCATAATAAACGGGTTCATCCGTTGCATATCCATCCTAAATCCGCTAGGAATAAAATTATGTACCCTAAATCCGTCCCCCACAAAATGGGGATCCCTGGGACTTGCTACTAGTTCTACTGTTTTTATTTTCATATATAGATTTTTATTGTTTTTAAACGGTCATACTAGCCCGACTATGTCTTTGAGGCGGGCCAGCCCGACTTCGTCATTCTGGCGTCCAGTTTTCGTAATGCTAATTGTATAATCTTCATTTTATCACCCTAAAATTACCAATAAATCTTGAGTTGTAGTTAAATCTAAATGGAGAACTGTCATTGTTAATCTTCGTTACATCCAATAGAAATTTCGGTAAAAAAGGGCTATGAGAGGCTATAAATATTACAAGTATGAAGTAATTCTCATAATAAAGAAGGGTGTTTCATACTATTTTAACATATTAGTCGTTTAATAAAATCAATATTTCAAGTGAATATAGGCCAAGTATGGTAGCTATTACCAGGTATTACTTAATTGAATTTAGACGAATATACATTGGTGGAGTCCAGCAACCACTCAAAAAAAGGGGGGTGAAACCGAAAAACCTTACGAGTAGGAACAACTAAACTAAATAAATATGAATTGGTATTTAAAAGTATGGAGGGCCGAGGGACAAAGGTACGGTGTACCTTTGGATAGAGGAGCCAGCTGAAGCCATGGCCAACGCACCATCTGGCACCTTGTTTATTTATTTTCTTGATTTAATCTTAGTTCCTAAAATATATCTTTTGTTTATCACTATTTGTATGTGGTGGTTGGTCACAAAGTAACTAATAAATTATACTGAAATTATTGTACTTTGCTTTCAATGCTCGTTCATTTTACTCAAGTGGTTTTTATTTAATTTTTAACGGTTTTCGTAAATCTCCGATTTAGTTCATGCATTTCTATTTTTAACTTCAACGGTATTCATGAACCTCCTTCGTCGGTTTCTTTGCTTGTCCAACCCTTCGACTTCGCAAAGAGTAAGGTCTAACTCATATTTTAAGGAGTCAGTCTCTAATTTTTTTGTAAGGAATGGTATTATCTATAGGTTTTAGTTTTACGGCCTACCGAAAATTTATCGTGAAATTTGAAGAGAAGCAACCGTAAAATTTTAGGCTGTCTGAGCTAGAATAATTTTCTTTTTTCATTGAAATTCAAAAGCGAGTTCCTAAAATTTAGGTGCTGATCGAAAAATTTAGATAAAGATTCGTAAGCCTAGATTTTTTTGAATACTTTTTTCATCGATGGAAAAAAGTATTGAAAGGCCTGTTTAAAGGTGGATTATTGTTATTGTGCATAACTCAAAATTTTAACTACACACAACTTTTGAGCTTGATCTATACCTTTGGAAAGAGGAGCCAGCTGTAGCGATGGCCAAAGGTGTTAAAATGCTTCTTGCTAAAGTGACTGTTTTCGACACCGAGGTCGAAAAACCGGTTTTAAAACTCCGCGCTTTTTAAGAAAAATAAAAAGCTGGATCTCGGAGCTTTTAAAACCTATTCTACAGATAAGGTAAATTTTAAAAAAGCTTTAATCTTTGTTTGCGGCCTAATTCTACTTTGGTAGCAAATCAATGGGTTTTATTTGATTTTTAAAGGTATTCATGAACCTCCTTCGTCGGTTTCTTTTGTTCGCCCAGGGCCGAGAGACAAAGGTACAGTGTGCCTTTGGAAAGAGGAGCCAGCTGTAGCAATGGCCAACGCGATAACTGACCTCTTGCACAAGAAAATCAAGGGGATTTTACAGAAGTGATTTTCCAATTCAAAACGCTTTAAATCAGTAGACGTAGTAGGGGAGGTTTAATCTATTTTTTGATAAAAGACTGTTTTTAAATAGACGCTTTCAGGAAAGGTAATGGGATGGTCCTCATCATGCAGGGTAGTGTGTTTAAACTCCCAACCATTATAAGGGGTTATCCCTGCATCCTGGTGTGCTTGCTTAAAATCGTCCAAGCTAATGCGACTAGAACAGGAGCCTAAGGCCAAGGTGCCATTCTTTGCTACTAACTCTTTACCCAACTGGGCCAATCTTTTATACTGTGTTAGGGCCCTGGGTACTTCACTAGCTTGTTTGGCGAAGGAAGGCGGATCTATAATAACAATATCAAAGTGCGCTTGCTTATCTATTAGTTCTTGCAAGGCTATAAAAGCATCGGCGACTATCGGGGTCCACCTCGATTCGTCTATGCCATTGAGGGTCATGTTTTGGGCCGCTACTTCCATGGCGGGGCCGCTGATGTCTATCGAAGTAAGTGATTTGGCCTCGCCCATTAAAGCGTGAATTCCGAAACTACCCACATAACTAAATACATCCAGCACTTTTTTTCCAGCTGCATGTTGTTGCACCCATAATCTATTGGGTCTTTGATCTAGAAAGAACCCCGTTTTATGGCCAGATTTTGTATAGGCGTAGAATTGCACCCCATACTCTCCAAATACGACCTTCTCATCGGGAAGTGGGTTTCCAACTACCGCTCCTTCTTGGTACGCAAACGGATTCTGCTGCATAACCTTCCTACTAAATCGGACTACCATGGTGTCCAACGCAAATTGCTTCTTAATTTCTTGGATCAGCAGTTCAGTATAAGGCTGCCAAATGCGGGAGTAGATCTTTAAAACCCCTGTTTTATTGTACACATCCAAAACCAAGCCCGGAAATCCGTCATTCTCCCCGTGGATACCTCTGTAACCAGTAACTCCTTTACTCCTTAGGTTTTCGCGCTGGACATAGGCTTTATTGAGTTGCGATTTCCAAAAGTCGGCCGACAACTGTAAGCGTCCAGCCCTAAAAATAATTTTAATGCGAATCACCTCCTCCGGATCCCACAGTCCAAACGAAAAAGGCTTATTGGTTCTTTGATCGAAAAGGACACATAAACTCCCAGCCAGGGCATTTTTACTAGGTCCTTTTATAATACTTTGTTCAAATACCCAAGGGTGACCTTGTTTCACTGCTTTTTCAGCAGCTTTATTGAGTTTAATGGCTATGGTTGCAGGTACTTTCATACGGTATATAAAAATAATAGTTTTCGGAAAAGTAGGCTGATAATGCTCCTTTTTTCCTTAGGGATACTTTAGTTGCTAAAGGTAGGGGTCACTCCCCATTTCCAATGCAAGCGGGCAACATAATTCATTTTATTCGGTTGGCAACGGTCAACGGTAAAATTCGTTTAAAATATTTAGAAAAGGGTTTTTGGGTGAATATTATTGAGGACTGATTTTATTTTAGTCCTTTGGTCGATACACCTTATGAATGAAGTATCGCATCGCAAATCCTACTATCAATAACCCTATACCGGAAATTACTACGTTAAGCGGTAGAGAAACCGCCATCAACAGACATCCTATAAGTCCGCCAATAGGAATAAATGTGCCATACAGCTTATCCTTTTTCGGCTGTTTGAGGGCTGCAATATTGGTTATGCTATAATACAGTAAAATACTAAAGGTAGCAGCGCGCACAATAAAGGGGAAGGAACCAAAGAGGGTAAAGAGCAAGATAATGAGGCCGGTAACCAGCACTCCAAAATGGGGCACTTGGTAGCGAGTATGTATGGATTGAAAAACAGGGGGAATGTCGGCCCTTCTACCCATAGCCAGCAACATCCTACTAATTCCTAGAATTTGACTCAATAATACCCCCAACATAGCGGTAGCGGCCCCCAGGGTTACAACGAGGCTTATTGCGGGGGTAGATAGGCTGTTGGCCACCAATTGTAAAGGGGATGTACTATTGGCCATTTGCTCCGTTCCTATGACCCCAATGGCCACAAGGGAAATAACAATATATAAACATATAGCGATTACAATGGTAATTATAATGGCTTTGGGAATTGTTTTCTTAGGCTGCGCCACTTCTTCTGCTAGGGTGGCGATTCTTGCATAGCCGGTAAAGGCAAAGAAAAGGATGGCAGCAGCCTCTGCTATTCCCGCTACTCCAAATGGGGCGAAGGGTGTAAAGTGTTCCGATTTCATTTCCGGAATGCCACTAACCGCTAAATAAATAAGGGACAAGAGGGTAAGGGTGACAATTACCAGGTTTAGATTCCCTACCTTTTTGATGCCGAAATAATTGGCGATAGTTAGTAAAACAACGGCCACAATAGAAAGAGTCATGGGAGCAACTATGGGAACCAATTGGTGGAAATAGCTGCCAAATCCAATAGCCACTACGCCGGCTGCTGCTAGTTTAGAAACCAGGAACATCCAACCTGCGGAAAAACCTAGAGCCGGATTCAACAATCTATAGCCGTATTCGTAGGTACCCCCAGATTGTGGGTAGACGGCTGCCAATTGTGCCGAACTCAACGCATTGAAAGCAGCGATAATTCCCGCTGCCAGGAGTCCCACCACAAAGGCAGGTCCGGACACCCCCGCCGCTAATCCTGTTACCACAAAAATTCCCGCTCCAATAATGGCGCCCAATCCAATGCCTACCGCATCCCTTAAGCTAAGGGATCTTTTTAGGGAGGTTTTTTCTTTATTTTTCATTCTCATTATGTAAGGGACCCCAATCCCCATTTATTCGCTTCTTACCCTTGTACTTTAGTGGAAGTTTACTTGGCATACTGGCTATCGATACAGGGGTATGCCAACTCCCCAAAGGGTATGGCGGCTAAGATAAGAGCTTTAAAATAGCCTATCAAACCTTATTTAAAATAGCCAACAGGAAACTTGGGATATGAGTGTAAGGCATCCATCCGCTCACCAATTGAAAATCGATGTATATACTACTCGGACCGCTGCGGTATCGGAGGATTGCATCGCCCTTATTCCATTAATCCACCCAAACACATCTTTGCTAAAATACATGGTCTTGGACCCGTAGGGAAGGAAGCCAATTCTAGGTGTTTTCTGCAACGGACTACTATATTCTGAAGACGGTATACGAATCCCCGCGTTAGCTATTGCAGCGGCATCTTTTTTTGGTTTTTTGTCATGCAGCCCCTTTTTTCCTGCAAGGTTTTAGAAACCTTGTAGGTATTGGCCGAGGTGTTGCAATAGGACTGCGATATTATTGGACTCTGGGAAGCTAAAAAAAAATACAGCGGAAAGAGCGACCCGATAGGGGAACGCCCAAAATAAAAATAGCCCTGCCAAATTCTATAGCTTGGAAGCGGGGTTTATCTATGGAAATCCAAGGAGTTAGTGGGGGGATTGTTGATAAGTGGTTGATTTGCAGTTTCTAAAAAGGAGTGTTAATTATTTTATATATATTTAATACTTGTATGAATATCCAATTTTAGAGGGATGTTTCCTTATTTAACCAACCACTACCATGATGAAATATATACCCATCCTACCCTTGTTTTTTCTACTCTCTAATTGCTTTACTTCTGCAGAGAAAAATAAAGATTCGACCGAATCCACCCTTAAAATGGAGGTACCCCTACAAAAGGACGAAGGGAGCGAAAGTAGCAGTGCTGCCCTGAATAATGCCACCGTGCAGCAGGAGATTCTTACTCCCCTTAAAGACCAGGAAGTGGGGGACGCGGCTGCTACCACCGAAATTCACTTTACGGAATTATGGATATGGGAATACCTTACGGAGGAGGGCGAATGGAAGGAATTATGGGTGTATAGGGAACCCAATTTAAATTATTGGTTGTTTGAAAGATTTTCTTCTTTTGGTTGGAGTAGTGCCATGTGCGAATGGGTGGTAGCAAAGCCAAACGGAGCTTATATCTTTAATTTTCAACCAGCTGAAATGAACACCCCCAATTCCCTGGATACGCAGCTGTTGGAGTTTGAAGATGAAATGGAATTCCCCGACTTTTGGAAGCCTACGGGTGAAATAAAATCCTTTGGAAAGCCTGCCCATGGTTGGGAAAATTTTGAAGGGGAAAAGTATGAGGTGTTTTTTAAAGGTCAGCCAAAACCTTCCCTGTTTTATTTGGGAACCAGCGAAATTGATATGCGACCCGTATATAACTTTAGTAGATTGGAGGGCGATATAGAATTACCTATTAAATTTCCTTGGGGAATCCCAAAGAACACGGTGGTTTTAAGCGAGGAAACATCGCTGGAATATTTTAATATGAAGGTGCATTACCGCTTTAAAGAAATTTCTCCCAATTCCTACTATGTGTATTTGCCAAAGGAGTAAGATGGCGAAGCACTACGCTATAATTCCCTGGCTTACAGAGAGGCTAAAGGTGGGCATTCTCTGTGTCCTTAGCCAACGGGATAGGGTTCATTGTTTATGAGTTTATTTTTAATAAGGGGATTAATGGCTACCAAATCCTTTGCGAATTGGATCTTGTCCTTTGGCGACACTATCATCTCACTATGCTTCCCATATTTAATGATAATTCGGTCAAAGGAAGGGGCAGGGGAGGAGATGATGTTCTGGGTTTTGGATATCGTCTTGATTTGATCTATATCAATGGGCTTATAAGAAAAAATGCCGCATTTTATCCGAAGCATTTTGCCGTCAATAGTGTATCGGGTATTAAAGAAAAGGTGTAGAATAAATACAAAGACAATACTAAGGAATAGGGTTATGCGTAGGGTCTCGCCATGAATCCCATCCTTCACTATATCGGGTACAAGCGGACCAAAAAAAACTAGAAATATAAATACTACCAACCCGAAGGATACTTTTGCTGGGTAGGTCTTTTCCGTTGACTTTCTCATAGAACTAATTACGATTGCTGGTAAAACAAACTTTTTAAAACTACGTACTCACTAAGTGAGATTTAAAGGCTTCGACCCTAGGGTCGATTTGGATTTGCTATTTTCCGTCCGATTCCCATTACGTTATTACGGGCTTGCCCGAATAATTTAGGCAAGCCTGCCCGAATTATATGGGCGGGCCTGCCCGAATTGTATGGGCGGGCCTGCGCTAAGGTAATTGTTAAAGTGACTGGTAACCAATATAACAAAATTAACGGTAGGAAGGAAGTATTAGCATGCGTCTTTCATAGCAACGGCATTAAAGGAGTCTTCATGGTTATTCCTGTGAAATTTAAAGGGAGGCGTTAATCTGCTGTTAGTTTATGTAGGATGGTATTCACTTTTTTAGCTTCAAACTTTTGAAGAATCCGTAGTATTAATTGCAATACCTTGGTTCTGGGAGCTTTAATGCGCTTACTAAGCGTTAGTACTCCCTGGTCTATTTTAGTTATCGCTCCTTGGTTTAAGTCGGCCCCTAGGGACCAAAGTAGGTTGGCCGAGTTCCATGATTGCTGTCGCGCCTTTCGCATACTAAAATCTATAAGCTTTTCATCCTTGTTTTCTCCTATCCAATCTAGAAGGAATAATAGGGGGGACACACGACTGAGGCGGTCTTGCATCTCATTTACGATCTGAAAAAGTATGTCGTTTACCTTCATAAAATCAGCTTCAATATCCCTTATTTCCGTATTGGACATCGTAGTGGCAGTAGCTATTGCAAGGTCAAGGTTGATATGCGTATTCATGCCTAACATAATGTGCTGTACAATGGTCAAAGGTTCCTGGGCATGATGAAAGGCGTAGGTCCAAGAAGCACACACAAATTCTTTGTTTTTGTAATTTGTATAGGCATCCAAATATAAATTGGCAAATGCTACATCTAGCATTTCCATACGGGGGTTGTCCTCAAAATTCCCGAGCGCAATTTCCGATGCAATTTCCGCTGTAGTACGACGGTAGATATAGGCAAATAAACCCATTCGGTTATTATTGGATATACATTCCGCAATAATAGCATCCAGTTTTTCCAGAACATCATGAATGGTGGTGGCAGGTGGCATTGGTAATTTGTTTGGATTGGTTTCTTAAAAATAGGGAAACTGTTTCTAATAAGGGGTCTTATCTAGGATTAAGATCAGTTCTTTAGTTTTAAGTTAATAGTGAGCTCTATATCCTTATCCACCAAGGTTTTGTTGGCTAAGTTTCCCTTATAGGCTACATTCCACAGAAAACGGTCAATGGTAAATCTAGTGACGAAGGAAGCATTGGAATAGGTTGCTCCAAATTCAATGTTTTTGGTGAAGTCTTTTATGGTTAGGTTCCCAGCTACCAATAGACTGTCGCCCTGCAGTGGTTTTATATGGGTAATTAGAAGCCTGGCGGTGGGAAACTTCTCCACATGAAAGAAGTCCTCACTTTTCAGGTGATTGTTCAAGTTATTTCTGGGAATAGGTTCATGGTCCGGAATATCGGTTACCTCTATGCTTGTCATGTCTACGATAAATTTTCCACCTATCAATTGCTGGTTTTCTGAAATAAAGTACCTGCTTTGCAGGGAAATGTCGCCCTCGTGTTTGCCTGCACCCCGCATTTTAGTACCCTTCCAATGTAGTTCCGATTTTTTTGTGTCAATTTTTAGGGTATCACCTGTGTGTTTCATTGTTACAGGGGGCCTTGCTGCAGTTATGGATGCTTTTGGTGCTTCGGATGTATGTTTCCCAATGCAAGCGCTAAAATAGAGGGGAATTAGAAAAGTTAGGCCGATTTTATTCATAATTGGGAATATTTAATCCCAAAATAATATCTCTATGCACAGTTACTAACCCATCCTTCAATACGGGTTTTACAATCCCCGAACCACCACGCTGTTTTAAAGTGTTTCGTTCTTCTTGTGTTAACATAGGGTCGTCCTCAAAGACCACATCATCAATATAATATTCATTAATAGTAGGTTCCTTAACGGTAAAATGAATGTGTTGAGGTTCCCTTCCGTTGGGGTATGCTGCGGGTCTAAAAGTGTAGAAGGTATAGTTCCCTGTCCTATCTGTTTTTACCCAACCCCGTATATAGCCGTGTCTTTTTCCCCAGCCTTTTTCATTCCCCTTTTTAGGATACACTCCGTTGCGATCTGTTTGATAGATGTAGACCACCACATTTTCGGCAGGGGTTTTGCCATCCCTTTTAAAGACCGTTCCACTTATTTTTAGTTTGGGCTCGTTCTCCTGAAATCCCGGTAGGGTATCTATAGTCGATAATTTTTTATCGCCGTATTCAAAAACGGCCTCACATCCTTCACAGGGACCTCCTACAATTTTACTGGCATCCCCTTTTTTTGTTTGTGATTGACAGGAGAGAACGGTCATCAATACAACTGGCACCATTATTAAAAATCTCATTTTAGGTATGATTTTAGACCAAAGCTGGCTATTTATTAAATACTGGTGGAGGAGGGAGTAGTAAAAATAAGGATTTTAGAGGGTTTTTTTATTATAGATACCGATATGATTTAATTTAATTGATTGCTAGAACTAGCCGTTAACTGATGATTCCACGTTCCTAACAACAAAAAAAGGTGCAATCCGCAGATTGCACCTTTCTTATAAAAACGGTTACTATTAATTCCCTTCCTGCGTGCTGTCTATCTCCAACATAAAGTCAAGGATAGTTTTATTAGCTGCGGTTATTTCTGCCTCCAGGGTGTCGCTTGGCATATAACCATTTAACGCTGTTACAACCCTGTAGTCGCCCGCGTCTAGCCCCATAATGGTATAGTTGCCATCTACATCGGAGAATCCAGTAGTATTTAAAGTATCGGCAGCAAATACGGAGATCTGTGCTCCTTCTAAGGCCACTTCTGTTGAATCCTTAATTGTTTTTACCATTCCTGTTAGCGTCCCTGCGGTGGATAAATTGCTGGCCTTTATCACGGGCTTAAAGTTGAATCCGGTGATACCATCTACTTTATTGGTGCTACCTTTGGCAACAAAAGAACGACTCACGTCAAAATCTAATAGCAGATCGGAAGAGAGTCCGCCCTTAACCGTAAGACCAGGTTTTATAAAGACCTTTATCCCTGTCTGCTCGCCGCTAGGTACTTTTAGATCGTAGGTAGTGCCATCGGTAAGAACCACATTCACCCCTTTTACATAAACACGCACAAGGTCGTAAACCCCTACCGGAACCTCTAGGTCTACCAAAGTCTCCGTAACCCCATTGGTTAATTCCAATAGGTTTACCGGCACTTCTTCCTCCATAAGAACTACAAAAGGAGAACCATCGTTTTCCTCGGACGTTTCGCCATCCTTACTTTTATTTCTGGCATCTATCTTAAATACGGTTACATTAGCCTCTGCAACCAGATGATGTGGAAATGGAGCATCCGTTAGGTGAACGGACAACCTACCCGTATCCGAGCCTGCATCGTTATTATCGGTACATCCAATAGTGAGGCTTAAAAATGCAATGGTAAAAATTAAAATTAAATTCTTTTTCATTTTGTTCTTTTTCGTTAAACATTAAATAGTTAGTTCAATCCCCCTAAAAGGAACATTGGATAACTATAACCACCTACCCCTATGGTTACCCTACCTAATAATCGACATTTTTTTGTAGAAAGCTCTTTAAGGAGTTTAAAGGAGGTGGAGTTTTTTATTAGAATCTTAGGTGGAATCGTATAAGTTAGCATTCTGAGAGTGTTTTGGAGTGATGCCTAAATCCTTATTAAATAAACGTCATGCCTATGTAAAATCGTACTTAGGCAGAAATTTAAAATTACCCTGAATTAGGCTTGTAGTAGGTATCTCTATGGTTTAAAGGGAGGATGTCCATAGAACTTCACCATTTATCATTCCACTCTGTTTTGATTTTCACGCTATTTATCGCACTTTTGCGTTTTATTTTACACTTATAACACGGCGAGTCGCTAATCATCTAATAAATTATTACCAGAATGGATTATAAATTACAAATCCCAAAAGGATATACTCCTCAATTAAATATACAAGAGACAGAACAAGCAATTAAATTGATTAAAGATTTTTTTGAGCTTAGTTTATCATCCGAATTGAGATTAAGAAGAATCACGGCACCTTTATTCGTGAAAAAAGGATCTGGTATTAATGATGACCTTAGCGGTATAGAACGCCCTGTTACCTTTCCAATAAAGAGCATGAACGATGAAGAAGCCGAAATTGTTCATTCACTGGCCAAATGGAAAAGACTTGCTTTGGCGCAATTAGACATTGAGTCGGGTTACGGAGTATATACGGATATGAATGCCCTGCGTCCGGACGAGGTTTTTTCAAATATCCATTCCATCTATGTAGATCAATGGGATTGGGAACGAGTAGTTTCTGAAGAAGAAAGAAACTTAGATTTCCTTAAATACATTGTTAGGAAAATTTACAGCATTTTTAAAAGGGTAGAATATGTGGTATACGAGCGTTACCCACATTTAAAGCCGGTACTTCCAAGGGAAATTACGTTCATTCACACAGAAGAATTAGCAGCACAGTATCCTAACCTTTCATCCAAAGAAAGAGAAACAGCAGTCACTAAAAAATATGGAGCCGTATTTATAATCGGAATTGGCGGAGTGTTGGCAGAAGGGGAAAAACACGATGGAAGAGCTCCTGATTATGACGACTGGAGTACAGAAACCGAAAATGGGCTAAAGGGGCTAAATGGGGATATCCTTCTTTGGAATCCTATGCTAGAAGAAGCTTTGGAGCTTTCCTCTATGGGAATTCGCGTTGATAAGGATGCCCTTAACAAGCAATTAGCGATTGAAGGTGCGGAAGATAGAAAAGAATTAATGTGGCATAAGATGCTTCTTAATGATGAGCTTCCGTTATCCATTGGAGGAGGAATAGGTCAGTCCCGACTATGTATGTTCTTCTTGAAGAAAGCGCATATTGGAGAAATTCAGACCAGTATCTGGCCAGAGGAAATGATTGAAGAATGTAAGCAGGGAAATATTCCAATTCTACGATAGGGATTCCACGCTTTAAAATACTATAAATGGCTGTCGATATTATTTGGCAGCCATTTTTGTATTCGCTGAGATCTAGCACGCGTGTGGTGCTTGCCCGCCTGCAAAGGGGGCTTACTCTGAATAGGCGCCAGAAGTATAGGTTAATTCATAGCTATGAGAGTAAATTTCAAATACGATTCCGAAAGGATCTTCCACATAGCACATTCTATAGGGCTTGTCATCTGGATAATACGATCTTATAGGCATTCTTTGTTTCCCACCAGCAGCAACAATCTTGTCTACTAATTCTTCAATATTTGGATCATGGATACTAAAAAAAGCACTATTGAAGTATTGTTGATCACCAAAAAAATGGTTGAAAATGTCTTCAATAGCGCTTTAAATTGAATATTTTAGCTAAGACGGCTGCTTATTCGGGCAGACCATACGTATCTACAACATAGTCGATATCCTTATCGCCCCTACCACTTAAATTAACTAAAATAGATTTTTGAGGTTGTTCCTTAGCTAGCTTTAAGGCGTAGGCCACGGCATGAGAGCTCTCAAGCGCGGGAATAATACCTTCTAAGCGACTTAGTTCATAGAAAGCATCAATGGCTTCCTTGTCGTTAATAATATCGTAATTAACCCTATTATTATCTTTTAGCATACAGTGTTCTGGTCCCACGGCCGGATAGTCTAGACCACTGGCTACCGAATATACGGGAGCTGGTTCTCCTTTTTCGTCCTTTAGCATATAGGATTTAAAACCATGCATTACCCCTGGGGTTCCCAAGGTCATGGATGCTGCATTCTCCCCATATTCCATGGAGCGTCCCGCGGGTTCTACACCATGTATCTTGCACTCTTCATCATTAAGGAAAGCGGAGAACAACCCAATGGCATTACTACCACCTCCTACACAGGCAACCACATTATCTGGTAATTCACCCGTCATATCGTAAAATTGTTCACGCGCTTCAATCCCGACAACGCGTTGAAAATCGCGCACCATCATAGGAAACGGATGAGGTCCTACCACAGAACCAATGCAGTAAATGGTATTTTCAGGGTCTTTTAGGTAGGCTTCAAAAGCGGAATCTACCGCCTCTTTTAAGGTTTTAAGCCCGTGTGTAGCGGGAACAATAGTGGCCCCTAATATTTTCATGCGCACCACATTTGGGTGCTGTTTTTTAATATCCACTTCCCCCATGTGTATTTCACACTCTAAACCAAAATAAGCGGCAGCGGTAGCCAACGCTACCCCATGTTGGCCTGCACCTGTTTCTGCTATAAGCTTCTTTTTGCCTAGGTGTTTGGCTAGCAGGGCTTCACCCATACAGTGATTTAGTTTATGAGCGCCTGAATGGTTTAAGTCTTCACGCTTTAAATAAATGCGTCCTCCGTATTTTTCGGATAAACGAGCGCAATAATATACGGGAGTTGGACGACCTTGGTAATGTTTGCGTATGCTGCGCAGTTCCTGTATAAAATTATGCGATTTACTAATGGTATGGTAAGCATCCGTTATCTTTTTCATTTCAACTTCTAGTGATGGCGGAATAAAAGAACCACCGTACTCACCGAAAAAACCTTCACTATTAGGATATTTTTTAAAATAATTGCTCATGAAAATATTTTTAATCAATTAATATCGTAAATATGGATAAAAATAAGCACTTTCTTGCTGCTACGCTACCCGCAATAAGTTTTTCAGGGATGAATAAAAATCCATTGATATTTTTCTTCCAACATTCTTACTAAATTTTAGGGAAATATACTTTAAGCATAAGGGGGTGTATTACTAAATACTGATCCAACTTTTGGTTAAAGGCTAGCGGATCCTTCCACTGCGATTGCTACATTAATAAGGCGTTTTTTCTCCTCCCGCTATGCTCAAAGTGGCCTGGCAAGTACGGGAGGAGGGTGATAATTGTCATAAAACCTGACTTGCTAAAACTTTACTTTTATGTCACATTAAATAAGGTTTATTCATATGACGGAAATACAAATTGCACAAAGCGTTACCCCCAAGCATATTAGCGAAATCGCAGCGAAAATGGCAATTCCGGAAGAGAAGCTGGAGTACTATGGTAACGACAAAGCAAAACTTCCTATAGATATTATTGATGAAGAAAAAGTAAAAAAGAACAATCTCATCTTAGTGACTGCAATTACACCTACTCCACCTGGCGAAGGAAAGACTACTACTTCCATTGGGTTGGTAGATGCATTAGGCTATCTAAAGAAGAAAGCGGTGGCAGTAATTCGCGAACCTAGTTTAGGTCCAGTCTTTGGCATAAAAGGGGGTGCTGCTGGGGGTGGTAGGAGTCAGGTTATTCCCATGGTAGATATTAATCTGCATTTTACGGGGGATTTCCATGCCATTGAAAAAGCAAATAACCTTCTTGCAGCGCTTATCGATAATAACATTCAAAGTAAAAAGAGAAGCCTTGGGATAGATCCTAGAACCGTAGTTTGGAAACGGTGTATGGATATGAATGATAGGGGATTAAGAAATATTGTGGCAGCACTTGGTGGAAAAGCTGGTGGTATACCCAGGGAAACGGGGTTTAATATTACGGCAGCATCCGAGATTATGGCGATTCTTTGCTTGGCCACCGGTTTGGAAGACCTAAAAGAAAAATGTGGGAACATCTATGTGGGTGATACCTGGGAAGGAAAGGCTATATATGCGAAGGATTTAAATGCCAATGGTGCTATGGCGGTGCTATTAAAAGATGCGATAAAACCTAATCTAGTGCAAACCCTGGAAGGTAATCCCGCCATTATCCACGGAGGGCCTTTTGCCAATATTGCGCAAGGGACCAATTCTATTGTGGCTACAAAAATGGGGATGACATTAAGTGATTATACTATTACTGAAGCCGGATTTGGGTCCGACTTAGGGGCTGAGAAGTTTTTGAATATTAAGTGTCGCGCAGCAGGTATATCTCCTAAAACCATTGTTTTGGTCGCAACTATCAGAGCTTTAAAGTATCATGGGGGCAAATCATTAAAAGAAATTACACAAGAAGATGTAGCAGCACTAAAGAAGGGACTACCTAATTTGGAAGGACATATTGCTAGCCTAAAAAGTTTTGGAATTCCCATGGTTGTTTCTATAAATGCTTTTAAAACGGATACCAAAGCGGAAATGCAAGTGGTAGAAGCCCACTGTAAGAAATTAGGTGTTCCCGTTGCTTTGAGTTATGGGTGGGAGAAAGGGGGGAAAGGGTGTTTAGATCTCGCCGAAAAAGTAATTGAGATGGCCAGCACCTGTAGTAACGAATTTAATCCTACCTACCGTCTAAAGGACAGTTTGCAAACCAAGATGGTAAAAATTTGTAGAACCATTTATGGGGCGGATAATGTTGTTTTAAGTAATCTGGCTATTTCCCAATTACGCAAATATGAAGCCATGGGGTATGGGAATTTACCAGTCTGTATGGCAAAAACAGAAAAAAGTTTTAGTGATGATAAAAAGCGATTAGGCCGACCAAAGGACTTCGATATCCATATTAGGGAGTTTGAAATAGCAACAGGAGCTGGGTTTGTTATTCCTATTGCGGGTAATATGTTGCGTATGCCTGGATTGCCTGCTACCCCGGCTGCTGAGAGCATCACTATTGATGGGAATGGCACTATAGCGGGGTTGTTTTAAAAATATTAAATCGGGACGCATAAGCTAACTGCTTTTGAGGATGTATTATGGGCGTGATATTGGTAATAGCAGAGTGGTTGCGGGACTAGACCATAAACTGTGTAAGTAGTAAATAGAGGGTA
>NZ_MTAZ01000028.1 GCF_002150785.1 Arenibacter amylolyticus
TATTTTTACCGTTCACTACTTCTCGGCACACTAAGCGTAGTGCGGGATTTCGGAGCGATTCACTGTCCGCCCACCACAAAGTTTATTAGGAGCAAAAATGCTCATTTTTAGCCATTCAGCCCGCATTACGCTTATACAATGTTGTGCGGTCGTACTTTTTTTTCGGTCGTTTGTCAGCGTTGGCAAAGACATACTCTTTTGCAATTTTTGGCTTGCGTGTCGGCTTGTGCGAATTGCAAATGTGTATGGCTTTAGCGTTGGCGTTATTCGATTATTATTTTTCTAAATGTTATTGATATTCTTCTGTCACGTTTTATTACTTCTCCATTGAACTTGTCCGTTTTACGAGGGGCAATTCCGTGATACCAATTGTATCTACTTTCTTCTTTCATAACCAAAAGAGTTCTCGGTTCAACGAATATTTCTGTTTTATTTTTTGAATGTGGTTCCTTTTCAAAGTTCATAATACAGCTTGAACCAAGTGACAATGAAATAATGGTGTCTCCAAAACAAGGCTCACAATCAATATGTGGAGCTATTCCTTGTCCACTTTCATATTCATTTATAATAGCCTGGTCAGGAATGAAATCAATGAAGCCTTGATCATAGATACTGTTAGCGACTTCACTTAGCCAATTTGGAAGTTTTCCGAGATAAAATGAATTATCTATTTTTCTTGCTTTGTAATCGTATTTAAAACCATAATGTTGGACTCTTCTTGACAGGTCATTGAGCCACTGAGAATTATCAATGTGTTTCAATAAAGATTTTTCTGTCCTGTTGTCTATGAAGTCAGGGTACAATTTTAATCCATTCACTTCTTTAGCGTTTTCAAGGGAAAGTTCTTGTATCGTTGGTTTGCTATGTCCAAATAAATCTGTCTGCATTAGTTACTTATAATTTCATAGGTGAAGGTTTCTGATTTGTCATACCAACTTTGAGCAGAATTCTTATAAGAAACAGATTCGGACTTACGAACAATAGAATTATTCAGGTTCTTCAAGTGTCCTTTAAACTTTGAAAAGTTATGGTGTCTATGAACTGGATTCTGATAAATAAGGATATACTTGTTCAATGGGTAACGTTGAACAAGTATATTGATGTCATTGACTAAATCAATTATTTGGTCAGAATCCAAGTTTGCAAATAAATAAGAAAAGTTCAGAACTACCGTGTTAGAAGCTCTAAACCAATCGTCCAATAAATTATCATCAATTTGCTTAAATGAATTAACGAATTCAAAAGTTGTGTTTGAATTGAAAACTACACTGTTTGAAAATTCTCTTGCTTTATCAAGCATTGCATTAGATATGTCTATCCCTGCGTAGTTCATTGCGAAGTTTGAATTTATACTTTTACAAACTTGGTTAAAAGCTAAACCTGATGTTAAAGGACCACAACCAAAATCAAAAAATGTTGTTCTTCCTGAAGTTTGTTTCAACTCAATTTCAAATAGTCCTTTGTAGCTGTCAAAAATTGAAAAACCTGAAAAATAATGCTTCCGCATATTGTAGAAACAATATAGGTTGACCTTGTCAACAACACTAAATTCTTGAGCGAATAAATTTGTTTGAAAATGTACATCAAAATTAGCTCTGCCATATTCGATGACATTATTTCTTATGAAATCATTAGAAGCTCCTAATAGCACTTTCCACCACTCTTTTCCTGTTTCCTGAATCTTATCTATAGTACGCTTATCACTCTTTAAAACATCAATAATTAAGCTATCAAATGTTGTCGAAAACTCATCATCAGGTGAGTATATTTTGCCTTCTATTGATTCAACGGAATCAAAATATGTAAATTTTAATTTGTCTTTTAGAACTTCAGAAATAGAATCCCAAACGTAACCGCCTTTGGATTTAATAAATTCGATTAGTTTGAAATACACAAGATTGTTCGATAGGAAGGAATCATTCCCAATCAAAATCAATTGTTCCTTGGCTCTTGTTAGAGCAACATTGAGTTTTCTGTCTACTGTGCCTTCATCATTTAGATTTACAATTCCATTTAGTTGATAAGGGTTGTTTATAGCAAATGAGAAAATGATAATATCCCTTTGACTTCCTTGATAACGTTCAACAGTGTCAACTGTAATATCTTCAAAATTTGGTATTTGAGCTTCTTCTAACTTCTGCTTTATTCTCGCAATTTGATTTCGGAATGGAGCTATTATGCCAATTGTTTTTTTGTTGTCAAATCCTTTGTTATTAAATGTGTAAAGTTTTTTCAATTCATCAACAATCTTAACAACCAAATCAGCTTCTAAATCATTTGATTTGCCAAAATGATTTTTTTCGTCAACCTTACTTGGGAAGTATATAACACGTTTTCTAGAAAGTAAGTCGGTTAAATTGCCTTTAAACGGACTTTTTAGTTCTAAAGGTTTAATTTGTCTGCTTAATTCACTTTTAGCAGTTTCATTTAGGTTTGGTATTTCAAATGCTTGTTTGAGTTCTGAATTATAAAAGCTATGATTCGGGAACAATGCAATTTCTTGGTGCATTCTTCCCTGATAGGTCAGCTTGTCGTATGCAAATTCTAAACTGTTCTTTTCGCAATAATTGTAGAGCCTTTCGAATAATGAGTTTTTCCTGTTTTCTAATCCAATAGTTTCTAAAGTCCCATTATTAGTTTTTGAACTCTCTGGGTCTTGTAAAACTATTGCAGGTAATTGTTTATGGTCGCCAATTAAAATAAACTTTGAACACTTTGGAAGAATGCCCACAATTTGAGGTTCTAATATTTGAGAGGCTTCATCAACAATCACAACATCAAACTTCTTTAACTTGAAAATATCTGTTTTGCTAGATATGGAAGCTACGGTCGAAATAAAAATGCGGTGTTTAGATAGAACAGTATTTATACTGTCCCTAGAAAATTTTTCTCCATTTTGTTCTAATCTTTTTGCTTCTCCTTCGATAATATTATTCAAAAGGTTGTGCTTATGTTCATCAGAGCACGACAGTTCGCTTCCAATTCTAACAAAGTTTCTGTCTGAACGTCCGAAGTTTACATTACCATCATTCATATCCTCAAAGTTTATGATGGCATTATTTACAGTTTCGCAAAGCTCGTCTACCGCTCTGTTGGTGTATGCAAGCAAGAGGATATTACAAGAATCTTCTTTGTATAATTCTCTTACAAGTTCTTTTACAATGATGGAAGTCTTCCCTGTTCCTGGAGGGCCATTTAAAAGAAAATAGTCTTTACTTGAAAGTGCCTTATTGATGATTCTATTTTGTTCATCTGACAATTGTTCTTTATGATAACCGTAATTATTTCCATTCTGCGGCTTTTCAGTTGTTAGAATTACATCTCGCTTGGCTTTTGAGGAATTAAGGAAAGCGTAAATACTTCTATACATTGCTGTGAAAGAAGAATCCATAAAATCACGTTCCAATGCCCACTTATCATATTGTTCAAAAAACTTTGTGTTTCGCTGTTTGTACCGAAAGCTTGCGACTACTTTATCCTTAGTTATTGACTTGATTGAACACTTGAATATTTGATTGGATGTAACATTATCCTTTTCTGAAATTCTCGGGTATAAAACACAGATGTCACCATTTCGGAAGTTTACAAACTCATTGTATCCTGAAGGACGAGTGAAAATAATTTCTTTTTCATCTTTATCAACATAGTTGGAATCTATTTTGAGGTCATAGAGTATTTCAAATTTATCCGTTTTCTCCGAAAATGAGTTTATCCATAGATTCGCTAACCCATTGTTTGACTCATATTGTCCGTTACCCAATTTTGCCAAATATTGTTCTTTGGCTATAAAACTTACAAATGAAAAGAAGTAAGTTTTTTCTAACTCACTGGCAGATTTTACTGGATTAATAAATTCATCTATCTGCGGTTCCAAAATTGCCCTAAAGTTTGGATGGACATTTGGAGAATTTATTATTGTATCGGGAGTGATTTTTTGCAGTACTTCTTTCGTTTTGGATAAATCATCAGATGCGAAAGTGTATTCATTTGTAATGATTTTGTTTCTAAGATCAAAAATTGACTGCACCCTTTTTAAAGTTGGTTTATCAAACCTTAAATTATTTTCTGCAACCTTTGAATACAAAATATATCCATCTGTCTTATCAGCAATTTCACCGAACCCTAATTGGTTCAGTACTCCAATAAGTTGATAATACAAGAAAAGTTGCGTTTTGTGATTCGGCTTAATACTTTCTCCATCATCAGGAAATGGGACACCACCTGACTTTAATTCAACAATTTTAGACTTGCCAACTTTGTTAAGTTCTAGAATATCCAAACGTCCTTGAATGCCATATAAATCGCATAGAAAAGCTGGTTCTAGTGATGCGGTTTCTATTGAAATGCCATAGTTTTCGAAATCATTAGTTACAACTCGCTTTATTCTGTCAAAATGGAGTTGAGAATCTTGCCAATATTTGATGAATTTATCCTTTTCGATTAAATCTTGGCAAGCGGTGTATTCAAATGGGTATGATTTAAAATCCTTGTCGAATGTTTCTTTAAAGGTTATTTTGTTACTATCTGCTTCTCCAAAAAGCTCGTCTACAACTAAATTAGCAAAGTTTCCTAAACGTATGTATTTCGTATTTGGAATCTCTTCAAATTTAGACTTGATGTAATTTAATTCGGTATATCCATAATCTTGAAAACATTCTGCAATCGAAGATATATCTACTAAGTAATCGGGTTCAAGAATTATAAATTTCGGATGGTAGATTTCCGATTCATCAATTTCAATATTTACCAAATAGAGTTGAGCACCAATCCAAAAATCATTTACTGATTTAAACGTAGCATTGACATCATCTTCGTTTATCCTTACTCGTACATAATCTTCACCTTCATTGTTTTCTGTTTCACAAATCAAAAATTCACTTTGAACCTCGATTATTTCAACTCTTATTTTATCAAGCCGTGATAATGTAGTTTCACTTTTTTCTTTTCGATATTCAGTAGTAGGATAAAGTGATTGAATTTCTTCAGGAACAGCTAATCCACAAGTTTTAGAAATGAATTCACTTAAATACTTAAAGTGTGTTTGATACTCTTCGTTTGAAGGACGGATATTCTCGTGTAGTACCTTATTTGCTACTATCCTAAATGAGTGAATTTGTCTTGAGGTTTTGAATTTGTCGCAAATAAAGGACAGTCTTGAAAACAGGTTTGAAAATTGAAGAGTTTCTGAACTTGTCAACTCTTTAGTTATTTTTTCAAGTAGGGTTCGGAGTTGAACATATTTCAGATGAATTGGAATATTTTCGTCTGAGTGAACTTCAAGTAGTTCTTCGAAATAATCTATTGCTTTAGTTTTTGATTGCATATTTTCTTTTAGCGTTGGCAAAAAACAGCTCTTTTGGTTTTTTCAGCGTTGGCTTTGCGTGTCGGCAAAAACCAAATGTGCTGTTTGTGCGGTTGGCTTTTCTTGTATGCCGCACAACGGCAGTCCGTCTCAAAACCACCAATATAATTTTTAAAAATA
>NZ_MTAZ01000029.1 GCF_002150785.1 Arenibacter amylolyticus
CTTATTATAAAAATCGTTTGGAATTGTCATAGAAATCGAACTGAATATTGGACGATAAGGAAATATCTGGGGTAAAGTCCAACCCGAGGTCCATCCGGAATAGATTGGTTTTAAATCCGACGGGATTGGCAGTGACCTCGGTATGGGTATATCCACTACTTAAGTTAATTCCTGGGCTTGGTCGTACGGTCACACCCAAACTATAACTAGAAATATGTCCTGTCCAAAATTCCCCGGCTTCGTACTCAAAGGAGCCAGACACCTTCCGATACGAGGCCGTGGAGGCCTCCACCTCGTACCTCCAATTCACATATTCCTCTGCGGGAATTAGTACGGACCCGTCGTTCAGTATATCAAAATCGTCCTCTAGAAATTCGAAGCTCCTGGAAATTTCGAATGCTATCCTGTCGTCGGATTCAAACCGAATAGCGCCTAAATTAAATCTCAGATTTTCGGTGAGGAGTTTATTTTCCAGGGAGGTGAGGTATAGGTAGTAGATTCCCCATTCGATTTCCCGTATTAGCTTGCTTCTATTGAACAGTGGTGCGTAATAAACCGCTGGTTGCACCCTTCTAAAACCGTTACGCTGGTTAAATCCTACGGCGGGATCATAGGCCTCTCCAAACTCCCTATAGGATACCCAGGCCGACCAGGGTTGGTTGGGGAAATTAAAACGGAATCCACGCACAGATCGGTCAGACGCGCTAGTAATACTATCCAAGGGAGAACTGGCATTATGCCCCACATAAAAGGCAGAGAATTGGAGGGTTTTACTACCAAAAAGTTCGGAGGTACTTAGGTTGAGATCGGCACCCAAGGTCTTTCTATCTTGCACGGGGATATCGAACAACAGATCATCTTCCGTGCTTCTATGGGTATACAATACCCCTATGGAACTCTCCTTCCAAAAATTGCGCCTATACCTCGCCACGGTAAAATTCTCTGGATTCAGCTCCCCTTGTTTTCCAGTTCGCACATGTAAAAGGGCTATGTTATTCTTCCCCACATTTCCTAGGAGTCGGCCTCCATAGCTAATAGGAATCCGCATCCCATTCACCAGCCCGATTCTCCGACTAAAATAGGGGTTCACATTACTAGAAGGTGCAAATTGTAGAATGGAGGATCCCTCCAGAAAAAAATCCCTCTTTTCGGGAAAACGCAAGGGGAATCGAGTGAGGTTTATCTGCCGATTGTCTACCTCAGCCTGTGCAAAATCCGTATTATAGGTAATAGAGGCTTTCAATTGAGAGGTAATATTGTAATTAATATCAAATCCGAGGTCGGCCGTGGTAGTGCTAACGAACTCCTGGTTCTCCACCTCATACTCCTTGCTAGACTGGGCAATGGCGTAGGGGATTACCTCTAAACCTACTCCCTGGGAAGGATCTACAAGGCCCGTAAGGATACCGGCATTCTGTGGGCGTAACAACCCCTGATTCCGGCGGTGCCCTGTCCACAATAGTTCTTCATTTTTACGCCGTATGGTCCGTTGGAAGTTAATTCCCCAACTATCTTTCTTAGTGTCAAAATTGATACTGCGAAAGGGAATCCTAATTTCAGCGGACCATCCAAAATCGCCCCTATACGTCCATGCTTTCCAAATCCCGTCCCAATCTTGGTTGAGGGTCTGACCCTGGCCAGAAGAAATGAGTCCATCCCCACGTAATCCAAGGGGATTAATCTCAAAGAAGTAGGCGCTACGCTTGTCCATAAAGGTGTCTAAAATCAATCTAAATCGGTCATCGGTCTCTAGGGAGGCATCCCGTTTCTTTTGAAAGGCTTTTATCCCGGACGGATCACTATCATAACAAACTACTGCGATATAAAGGTGTTGACTATCAAAGGTGATTCTTACCTCCGTTTGTTCGGTTGGCACACCACCTTCTATAGGTTCTTGCATTCGGAAATCAGTATTGGCCGGAATGGACAACCAAAATTCTTCATCCACCACCCCGTCCATTAGCAGCTCCTTCCCCTTCTTGGAATAGGCCCTAATTTCCTTCACCTCATTATCTGGATCACTGTCTTGGCCAACTATCAACAAAGGAAGAAAGTACAGGAAGGAGAGTACCATAATCCGAATCCGAAATTTATTGTGATGCGATGTAAAGTCTAGTATTTTGTTTTGCATTTGATTGTATTATTTCTATTATAAAAAACCAAGGGTCGGTTTGATTCATTAGCGCCCGCCTCCTATCGGCAGGAGTTCAATGTTCATCCTGCGTTTAAATTTCCTAAGTCCCAATTCTTCGCAATTGTTCTGTTCAGTTGGGCCTGAATTATTAAAGATAAAAAAAACGCTACACGCAACTCAGGGTTATAATGGTCTTTATGGTCATGGGGAATGATGCTAAGCTCAATATCGGTAAATCCTGGGTAGTTCCCTTTAAGCAGGGAGGCTATCACGGTATCGGAGGGATGCGCATAGGCTGGTTTGTACTTTTTATGGAATCCGTCTATCAGAACCGTTTGATCCTTATGCTCCAAAAGAACCCCCATATTCCCAATATAGGCAAGTTTTAATTCCGGTATTGGAAAAGGAATTACCTCGGTTGGCTCCCTCAGAATTATGGAATATTTTTGCGAAGCAAAAATCAATAGTAATAGTAGCAGTGGTAATCTTAGTGGATTAAACATGGGAACCCCATTGATGGGTTATCTGAAATAACTAGGCGATGTAATTGTATAAGACTTCAATAAAAAAACACCCAAGTGCACAGTGCCTAAGCGATGCGACATTGCCGCTTCCAGGGGCAAAGAAAAGGTTTGGAATATGGAATTAATTACCGATTCTAATACTCGTAAAGCAGTTGCTGGTCAGCATTGGTAATATTCAATACCACTCGGTTCCCTTCCACTTGTAGGTTCCTAATGTTAAACCTTATTTCTTTGGTTATATACGCCTCGCAAAGCTCCTCATTTTTCAAAGACAGCCTAATAGTTCTTTGTGGGGGATTCGATTCCATAATTTCGCCGGAATCGATTAGTTTTACTTCCCAACTATCTCCGCTGCAACCACTGGAACTATAGTTGATCTTTAAACAATGGTTGTCTATTTCCAACGTATTGATAGTGACAGTATGGGAAGGGGCGTTTGCATACTGGTCGGCACTAATCAAAGCAGTAAGATCACAATTTGCAGTTTTTGTGGTATCGTCATTATCGGAACAACTAAATGTTAAGCCTCCGACAAGGGTTACAATTACAATTTTCAGCTTAAAGTAATTCATCTCAATCTAATTTGGGGTCATGTGTATTAGGCCAACTATGCGATCTAAACCTGTAGAAAGTTACGCAATTTTTGTACGATTTTAGGTAGGCGGTGTAGTAAATATAATTTCTGAATACCCCGTATACCCTATTGATACTTATAATTTAAGATGAACCCTTTTAAACGCTTCACAAAATTCACTTAACTAGAAGAAAACTAATTGATACAGCTATAATCCTCAGCGAAACTCCACAAATTCTCAGTCGCTATTGCCAGCGAAAAAGACATGTTCTATTCTTGTACCAAACTGAGGGAAGGCACCTTGAGCGATGGAAAATAATAGCCTTCCATTAACTATAAGTTATAACTGATACTAATAAGATAGTGTATGGGAAAATCACTTTTACATTCTACGGCATATCTATTGGCCCTGTATTTTTTTATGGCGTGTTCCCAGGGTAAATCCAACAAATCCAAAGCTTCTTCGGAAGAAAATGAACATACCTACCACATTACCATCCATGGTGGCCAAACCTACTCTGGGCAGGTTCCAAAATCACAGGCCGGAATTTTCTGGCCATTTTCTATGGTAAGCTATAGCGAGGAGGTAAACAGCAAGGTATTGGCGGGAACCTTAATGGATGCAGGGAAATTTCAAGTGGGTATCGGTTTAAAATTGAATGAAAACAACCGGCCCATTTTAGAGGGTGATGGACCAGGATTAGTATTTGGGGAATGGAATAGCCAGCAAAAATACACTCCGGTTGGGAGTCCCAAAATGACCTTGAAGAACTACCAGGAGCACAATATTTCCTTTGCTGGAGAAAAGGGTGTAGGAGCCTCTTATACCTTGGAGTTCCAAGGAACATTTAAAGCTAATGGAACCGAAGAAACGGTGGAGGTCAGTGGAAAAATAACTTCCGCTGCACCTTAAATAGTATATCTGTCTAATTTAGACCTACGCCTAAAAAGACCCCAACAGACTGGCAACCAGCCTTTAACAAAGCATTAATACCACTAATTATTTAAACAAATACTTCATGAAAACAACTATTAAATGGTCCCTTGTAATGGGCTGTCTTATCTTCGCAAATGGATTAACTATCGCCCAGTACAAGGAAAACATCCCCTTAAAAGACCTTCTTCTGGGGAAGTGGGAAGTACAGGGAACTATAATGGGAGAAGATGGCAATGGATGGGTGGTACCACATAGCCATTCCAACAAAGAGTGCGGATTGGATCACAGCGAATTTAATGAGGACCATACAGTTACGGAAGTAACCTACACCAGTGATTGCGAAACCAAGGAACGCGTTTTTGAATGGAGCATTGAGGATGAGGATACCTTGACACTAAGTAGTGGGGATCGCAGTATTAATTGGCACATCCTTAGCATAGAAGACACTATTATGAAGGTAGGGTTACAGCTAAATCCTTATTCTGAACGGAGGATGTATGTTAGTTATAAGAAAATGCAGGAATAGGTTAGCTACCGAAGCATAGCGAATAGGTCTTTCCAATAGGACCTATCTTCCCATTGGTGGTAGCACGCTTTCTGCTGGTCCGTAGGATTATTTATTTTAGGCTCGCCATAAATTACATCCCCCTGCCAACTTTTGGCTTTACAACGGTAACATTTTATTTGTTTTAATACGGGCATACTATTGTTGGTTTATTAGTCACCACTAATATCGATGACTGTACTCTAATTTATTGATTTAGTTGTAAAAAAACTACAATTAGAATTCATAACGAAAAATCGGCAGATATAGTATGACTCCATGGACGAACATTATCAAAATACAATATAGAAATCCCATTTTCCGTAAAACAGGCTGTTCGATCTCGAAAGCACCCCATAACCTAATCAGCCTCAACTAACTAGAAACACATAGCCCTTAAAATTTCTATAATTTTTTTACTGATTTTTACCGATAAGTGATTTTTTTATTGTATATTTATATAATCATATTTCGGGGTGCTTTCATAGGACATGAAGGCTGAGAAAATACCCGTTGAACTTATCAGATAATGCTGACAAGGGGAAAATATGAGCGCAAAGGGAACTAGGAACGGTTTATATTGTTTTTGTTCCCTTTGTTTTTTTATACCCTTCCGGTTTTATTCCTCCCCACATTCAAAACAAGCCATCAATCCTTCTGGCAATTCCAAATCCCTAGAGCCTTTTAGTTTCTCTGTAAGCACCCCCTTTTCATCCAAAACCTCCTTGAACCGTTTTGCGTATTCAACAAGGTTATCGCGTCGTTCCTGGATGATGCCTATAAGTTCTTCCCCATTTAAATCATAAACTTCCTTTGGCCATACTTTAAAGGCCTCCGCAATTACAGCGTTCGTCAAGTTTTTTTGAAGATACCTTGCTTCTTCCTCAAAAATCCTCGATTCCGTTTTATATAGAAAATAGCGATCAAAATCCATCACCAATCCTGGAAGGTAATCTATATCACTCTCAAAATTTTGAAGACCGGGC
The DNA here is from genome assembly GCF_002150785.1 of Arenibacter amylolyticus. Taxonomy (GTDB): domain Bacteria; phylum Bacteroidota; class Bacteroidia; order Flavobacteriales; family Flavobacteriaceae; genus Arenibacter; species Arenibacter amylolyticus. The sequence continues at coordinate 5,700 of NZ_MTAZ01000029.1, forward strand.
AACAGATTTTTATTGGAAAGGATAGAAGGCACTAATCCCTCTACCTTAAAAAAAGCATTATCCCTATCGCAGGCCATGGGTATGGCCTTTTTTACCTCCCCGTTTCTTTGTACCACCCACCCCCATTGCTTGGCATGCCTGTCCCAATCCCCTATCAACAGATCGAACAACCTAGCACGTACCAACGCATTTTCATCAATGGATAGTCGCTCCCCTTCTTCTAACTTTAATTCCTGTAAATCTTCGGTATCCATTACCTGGGTGGCATTCTCTATTCCCCTCCACTGGGCATTCCCATCCGTTTCATACTCCATTAAAAAGAGTCGGTTTCCATACGTATCGTTATACGTTCCCAAAGCATCTTGCTTGGGAAGGAAGTACAACTTTGGCCTGGTATTTAATATGTGAACCGCTTCTGATAGTGGTGCCACTACCAAGGCGGCATAAGGGTGTTGCGCCGAGATTCCGTCTACAACAATATTCTCTAGCCCTAGCGTCTTTACAAAATCTGGGATTAAGGGTTCTGGATTTTTGGTAACACTTCGTAAACTATACACCGTGCCTGTCCCAGATTCCAACTCTAAGGAGTGGGTTTGCTTACCTCCCCCCTGCGCTACCACCTTTAAGCCCCCGTGCAGGGTATCTAAGAATACAATGGGAACCTTTACCGGAGTGGCCCATGCCTCACGATATTGATCTCCTTGTATTATTTTCTTTAACTGGTTCCCCTCATAGAGCAAACTAGCCGCCACCAATACGGAATCGTGCTTCCTAAAATCTATAGAATCCAAATTTGTTGGACTGAGAATCTCACAGGTAGAAAATGCTTTTTTGGTGCTGGATACCGACAGGTAAACAAGCCCTATAAAAACCAAAACGATCAGGGCAAAAAACAGTAGTATTTTCTTCATTTTCATAGTATTACCCTATTAGTTTTTCAACAAATTACGAAAACCAATCAAGTTTTATCGCCTTGCATCAACAATAAAATTAACCCAAAAACAAACTTATAAAAATGCTTCCCACCTCCATGGTATTCATCCCTTGTTGTAGTACCAACTACGATTATTAGCCTAGTACACGGATTTCAACCCTCTTAAAAAAAACAAAAAAATAGTTTGTAAGGATGGAAGCCCGACCCTATATTTGCCTTTATTTTTAATTAATCTAAATAAGAATAAATGAAATTCATACTATTTGCCACCTCCATGTTGATGTCCCTTTCCGCGTTTTCACAAGCATTGATCCAGGGAAAGGTATCAGATCAATTACAACAACCCATCGCAGGTGCCACCGTTTACATTCCAGAACTGCAACAGGGCACTATGACCGATTTTAATGGGGAGTACACCTTAGCAGAAATTCCGCCAGGAACATACAACCTCAGATTTCGCATGCTGGGATATAAAAGCAGCATGGTGAAAATTACAGTTACCACAACTGCCCCACTGCAACTAAATACCACCTTGGAAGAAGACATCAGTAATTTGGATGAAGTGGTGGTCTCCGCCAGTAGGCATTCTCAATACCTCACTCAGATTCCGGCTTCGGTCACTGTGGTAGGTGAGGCGAAACTGGAAGAATTATCGCAGATTACTACCAATATAAGCGACATCCTGGAGTTTACCGTACCCGGATTAGCGGTTTCAACCGGTACTTTCTCCAACTGGGGCCAGACCCTACGGGGTAGGTCACTCTTAGTTATGGTAGACGGTATCCCACAATCTACGCCCCTTAGGAATGGACAGTTGGGGATAAAATCTGTAAACCCCCAAGATATACAACGTGTAGAGGTAATTAAAGGGGCTACTTCTATTTTTGGAAATGGGGGTAACGGAGGATTCATCAATTACATCACCAAAAAACCGGTGTCCAACAAAAAGTTGGAAGCAACTACCCAGCTATGGGGTACCAGCAATCTAGCAAAGACCAAGGATGCTTTGGGATGGGGTGTTTACCAGTCCCTAAAGGGAAATCTGAACAAATTCAGGTATTATATCAGCGGAAGTATGGAGCAGACCGGAACTAAATACGATGCCAAAGGCCTACCCCTCCTCCCTACCTACGGATTTGATAATACCGACATCTACAGTGCTTTTGGAAAATTGGAATACCTGTTGAGCGAAAACCAGCAACTTTCTTTGGGCGCTAATATCTATAAATCCATTCACGATACCCCCTTTATCCCAGTACCGGCAACCGTACAGGTATTTAATGAAGCTGGTGATTACCATATTACGGCAGGTTATGGGGTAAAAGGCAGTATCCCAGGTGAGGAACCTACGGGATCTACCCTAATAAATAGTCAGTTGACCTATAGCCTCCACAATATTTTTCAGGGGACCACCAACTTTAATACCGATCTCTATTACCAAAACACGGAAAACATCTTTTTCTATTCGGACAAATTTGAAAATGGGGGACAGTCTGTTATCAATGCGGAAAAATATGGAATACGTCCCAATTTTAATTCAAAATTCGGTTCCTACTCCCACATGGATGTGTCATTAACCTACGGATTGGATTTTTTAAAGGACAAAACCAATCAAGGGTTGTTAGATGGTAGGTTATGGGTACCCAATATCGCATTGACCAACTGGGCACCCTACGCACAGACCACCGTTAAACTTAATAACCAATGGGTGTTTAAAGGCGGACTCCGTTATGATGAGATGCATATGGATATCGCAGATTACAATACCCTACCCTATTCGCCCAAAGGGGACGGCAACTATAATCCGTCCGTATCCGTGGAAGGTGGAAAGCTGGCATTTAATAACTTAGCCTTTAACCTCGGGTTGCGCTACATAGCACACGAGACTTTTATTCCTTATATTGGTTATTCCCAAGGTTTTTCCATTGCAGATCTTGGTTCCGTATTACGCTCTGCGGTGGCCAGTAATATAAACGATATTCAATTAGAGCCCGCGGTAACCAATAATTATGAATTTGGATTTATGTCCAAATTCCCCCAAGTACAATTGGAAGCCGTGGGGTACTATAGCACCTCCAACCTAGGAACGGGGGTGGTTTTTGTAGATGAGATAAACACCTTTGTTCCTTCCAAACAACCACAACAAATTTATGGAGGGGAAGTTTCTATCGATTTCCAGAGTTATAACAACCAATGGCAGCTTGGAACCTCCTACTCCTATGTAGAGGGGGTAAAGCATGCGGTAGACGATCCACATACCCTTTCTTTTTTAGGGGGTGATGTTATTTCTGCCCCTAAATGGACCGCCTACATTACCTGGAAGCCCTCAGAAAAACTGAACACCTCTGTTAGAATGACCAATTTGGGCGATAGAAAGCGATTTGATCCGTTCTTGGATGCCAATGACCAATTGGCCTATAGGCATACCCAATTTCCCGTAAACGGCTACACCTTGGTAAACTTTTCCATGGCCTATCAACTACAGTCCAATACCACCGTTTCCCTTGGTATCAATAATTTATTGAACGAATACTACCTACCAGCAAGATCGCAGTGGGCCTCCCCCTTAACTACTTTTACCGGAGCTGGGGAAGGCACGCATGCCAAACTGAGCGTACAGTATAATTTTTAAATATACCTCCCCCTAGTTTCATGATGAAGCTAGGGGGTATTTTAATACTAACTAGATAGTTTGAACCATCTTAATAAAACAATAAGAAAAATCCACCTTTGGTTGGGCATCAGCTGCGGACTCTTGGCATCCTTTTCTGGACTTACCGGGGCGCTATACGTGTGGCAACCAGAAATAACTGCTGCACTCAATCCAAGGTTGTTAACAGTAAGACAGGTAGATAGTCTCCCTGAAGAAACATTGATGCAAACGGCATCCCAACTGATAAAAGTACACAAGGATAGCCTAGTGCGCGTAAATTTACCCTACCGAGAGCAGCAGACCATATCTTTACTGTTTAATAATGGAACCACCCGTTATTATCATCCAAAAACCACAAGCTTTCTAGGAACAAAATCGGCCTCCATACATTATTTCGAGCAACTCTTAAACGTTCACCGTACCCTTGCCATCCCCATAATTGGCAAGTACATCATGGGCGGCAGTACTATTATCTTTTTGGTGATTATCCTTGGTAGCGGTATGTTTATTTGGTGGAAAGCCTATAAGAGCAGATTAAAAAAAGGATTCCAAATAAAATGGAAGGGGAAGAAAAAGAGACTAAACTATGACCTCCATAAGGTATTGGGGGTCTATTTCCTTATTCCACTTATACTAATTGCCTTATCCGGGGCCTACTTTACCTATCCTACTTATTATAAATCGGTTTTGAGCCTTCTGGACGGTACTAAGAAAGCACAGAACCAGCAAATAGAAAGTCGGTACACCTTTACCCAGCTGTTACGAATACCGGACACAACTTATGCCCTACGTGCTATTTACTTTCCGAAGGACGGCACGGATAGTTATCACTTTAGATATATTCAGGATCGATTTATTAGTCCAGGCTTAAGAAAAAGCAAGGAATTAAAAATAACGGAAGCGAACCAAGTCATCAGCGAAACCTCTTATGAATTGGCCCCCTCCAGCGATAAGATTGCCCTGCAATTTTATCCGATACATACCGGGGAAATAGCGGGATTAGCTGGGAGGATACTAGTCTTTATTTCTGGATTGGTTCCCCTTATCCTTTACATTACCGGAATTAGAATGTATTGGTTTAAAAATAAGAATCGAACTAAAAAGTCGGCCCCTAATGTATCCTCCCCTAAGTAACCCTTAGAAAGATAATAACCTACTAAAAGCTCTATTTAAGCATTAATTGCCCCTATTTCTAGGAGGTTTGCACTCCTTGCAGAAATGGGCATAGGTATCTATTTCCTTTTTTACGGCCGCATGTTCCTCTGCCAACAAATCTACCTTTTCCCCAAAGTTGGTCGCCGTATAAACCCTAGCACTAATTTTATTACGCTCCGCTACCATTTTGTCGAAAAAAGGCTGAAAGAAACCTGTATTGGAAAAAGCCTTTTTATTGCGGAAAAGCTCCTCTCTTATCTTACGGGCATACAATTCCGACAGATCAAAATCAAAAGCCGCCAAGGCCAATAATCTTTCTGCCTGCACACTGTCTTTGGCCTTAATTACAGCAGTATCCGGTAGAAACGCACAACTTACCTTGTCGTTGAAATTCTTTGTGAACACAAATTGGATCTGGGACATTTCGAAAGCAAACTCCAAGACTACGCCAGACTGTACCATCACGCTTGTAACAGAGGGATCAATAGCGGTATCGGTTCCCTTGAAATCTTCAATTTTTAATTGATGGTTAGGGGACCATTCCCGTCTATCTTCCTGAGAATAAAGGTTGCTATTTATTATACAACAAAGAAGCACTATTAAGGATCGCATAGCTATTTTCCTGATTTTAATTCGATGCTAAATTTAAGGCAATTTATTCATATGCTCTTTTTTCTACCCATTAACCCCCTAAATCCGAACCTTACCGTTGTTGGGGAGTTCACTTATAAATAAATGATTAACTTTAAGGCAGAACACTGCTGTTGCACCAATTATACTCCTCCCCAGTGTATTGCACAGCGCAAATATAATAGCGCTCACTAAAAAGACACCCCACCCATTTACGAACAGTACTAAATTCCGTCAAAGGAATAGCTATGAGCGTATGTACATATAGCCACTTAGCGAAGCTAAGGAAGAATAAGATAGATACAATGGATACTATTTGGACAGTAATGTCCACGAATAAATAGTAATTAATACGAGTACCTATGGATTTTGATGCAATTATAATCGGAACTGGACAAGCGGGAGCTCCCCTAGCCCAAAGTTTGGCCAATCAAGGCCAAAAGGTAGCTATTATTGAAAAGAATCATCTGGGCGGCACCTGCATCAATGTAGGCTGTACGCCCACCAAAGCTTATGTGGCATCGGCCAGACGAGCCTATATGGCAGGCAATAGCAGCACCCTTGGCGTCGCTATTAAGGGCGAGGTAGTTATCGACCTAAAAAAAATTAAACAGCGCAAAGATGCCTTAGTCCTAGAATCGCGCAAGGGTTTGGAAGAAATGCTGACCAAAAATAAATCTATCACCCTAATCCATGGGAAGGCCACCTTTGTAGACAACCATACCGTAGCGGTGAACGGCAAGGAGTATGCTGCCCCAAAAATTTTCATTAACGTGGGCGCAAGACCCCGTATCCCCGATGGATTTAAAGAGGTACCCTACCTTACCAATGAAAGTATTCTGGACTTGGAAAAAATTCCGGAACACCTCGTGATTGTGGGCGGAGGCTATATTGGACTGGAGTTTGGCCAGATGTTTCGTCGGTTTGGTAGCAAGGTAACCCTATTGGAAAGAGGGGATAAATTATTGAAAAAGGAGGATGGGGATATCTGTGACCTAATCACTGAAATTATGGAGGATAGTGGGCTTGCGGTACAGCTGAAATCTAATTGTATTGGCGCCAAGCTACACCAAGACCTACTAGAGATTAGTTATCGCTGCAATAACAAGACCGAAACCCTGAAGGCCAGCCATTTACTTTTGGCCACTGGACGTATTCCCAATACGGATGACCTGGGGTTGGAAAACACGGATATTAAACGATCCCGCCAGGGATATATTAAAGTGGAAGATACTTTACAAACCTCGGTGAGTCATATATGGGCTATGGGCGATTGCAATGGAGAGGGTGCCTTTACCCATACAGCCTATAACGACTATCAGATTGTGAACTCCCAATTATTTTTATCGCAAAAACGTTTTCTTTCCGATAGATTTACCTGCTATGCCGCTTTTATAGACCCGCCACTAGCTAGGGTTGGACTCAACCAAGCCGATATTAAAAAAAAGGGGTTGATGGCTAGGGTATCCGAAATTCCTATGAGTAAAATTGCTAGGGCCAAGGAAATGGGAGAAACCAAAGGGAAGTTGAAGATCTTCCATGAAGTAGACACCGATAGTATTCTAGGGGCTACCTTCTTAGGTGTTGGTGCCGATGAGTATATCCACACCATCATTGATCAAATGTACGCAGGGGCTACTTATAAGACCGTCCGGGATGCCATCCACATTCACCCAACCATTAGCGAATTGCTTCCTACCATGCTAGAAACCTCCTCCGAGCTATAAGTTGTTTTCTAAAGACATCTATTAAGTTAAAAGCGTTTTATGACACTACAAAATTCCTAGGCAAACGATAAAATTCTCCACCAAAAAGTCCCTTATATCCCAAAATTTCCCATATTTGAATAGTACCGACCTTACCCCATGTAAACAAGAACCCTATGCCTAGAATTATACTCGTTTTGTTCTTTCTTCTTTTATGCAGTCCTGCAACGGGGCAATTAAAATCTTATAACCTATACAACTCCAACGGCAAGAAGGTTTCCTATAGTAAAATGATGCGAAAATTAGCCAAGGCAGATATTGTACTTTTTGGCGAATTGCACAACAATCCCATTGCCCATTGGTTACAGTTAAAGGTAACCCAAAAGCTACACACGCAGCGCCCCCTTATCCTGGGTGCCGAAATGTTTGAAGCGGATAACCAAATACCCCTAAACCAATATTTAAAGGGAGAAATTACCCAAAAGGGGTTGGATTCTTTAGCACGACTCTGGCCCAACTACAAAACCGATTACGCCCCTTTGGTAGATTTTGCAAAGGCAAACCAGTTGCCGTTTATAGCCACCAATATCCCCAGAAGATTTGCCAGTATGGTCTACAGGAACGGATTTTCCGTACTAGACTCCTTAACTGCTGAGGAGAAAACATGGATAGCTCCCCTTCCCATTCCCTTTGATAGTGAATTGCCTACCTATAAAAATATCCTTTCTATGATGGGAGACCATGGGAGTCCAAAACTGGTTATGGCACAAGCCATAAAAGATGCTACTATGGCGTATTTTATCCTAAACAATTATAAAAAGGAAAATCTATTTTTACATTTTAACGGGGCCTACCACTCGGACTTCCACGAGGGAATTCTATGGTACTTAAAACAAAACACTCCCCCCCTTAACTACCTCACCATAAGTACGGTGTCCCAAGAAAACATCCATAAACTACTTCCCGAAAATAGAAATAAGGCAGATTTTATTATCTGTGTAGATAGTGATATGACCACTACGTATTAAGACTAGCTACATCATCTTATTTACCCCCAAAGATTTCCTGGAAAATTTCCTTACAGCAACCCTATAGCTCCTTAAGGAAGCAGGTGCCTACTATTTATGCCTCTTTTTATTTAGAAGTACCGTGGAGGTATGTTCCATACTATTGTTGCAACCACCAAATAAAATCTTTAGAGTTACTTTCTAAGGGCCACATTTCTAGCTGAAATGGCTCTCTCTAGAGGACAATTCTAGACAATCTAAAGAAACTTCCCTATTTAGGAAGGCTCGGGAATAGTAAATAACGCTATTAGCTAAGTAGCTACTCCCATCACACCTCAAAAAAACACAGTTATATCACATATTTCTACGAAAATATCGAAAAAAATCCATCACCTATAAACGTCATTTAATGGATTTATCGTATATTTTTAACACGAAAATTAAATAACCGACAACCTACGTCGTTTAAAATGACATTTATGAAATAGGCCCATTGCAAAAACTCCCCATATTTTGAATGCCTAAGAAGAAAATGACTTTTGTTGTCCATCCTTATACAAGAGATTAGATTTTAACCTTTAAATACAGCAATTATGCATTTAACAGCTAGGGAAACCGAGAAACTCCTCATCTTTATGACGGGAGAACTTGCCGAAAAACGAAAGGCCAGAGGCCTTAAATTAAACTACCCAGAATCTATTGCACTAATCAGCCATCGATTACAAGAAGCTGCACGGGACGGTAAAACCGTTGCCGAACTTATGCAGGAAGGCGCTACGTATTTAACACGCGACGATGTAATGGAGGGTATCCCAGAAATGATCCACGATGTGCAAATAGAGGCCACCTTTCCGGACGGAACCAAACTGGTAACCGTCCATAATCCAATTCGCTAACTTAAAGCCACATACTATGATACCAGGAGAATATATATTATTAAAGGAAGATATTGAATGTAATCCTTTCCGGGATGTATTTAAAATTAAAGTGGTAAACAAAGGAGATAGACCGGTACAGATAGGGTCTCACTATCATTTTTTTGAGGTTAACCGAGAAATGGAGTTCGACAGGAAGAAGGCCTATGGGTACCGATTAAATATCCCTTCCGGTACGGCGGTTCGCTTTGAACCAGGCGAGTCTACAGAAGTAGAATTAATCAGTTTAGGGGGCAAGCGAAATTCTTTTGGCCTTAACAACCTCACCAATGGTGATACCATGAATCCTCAGAATTTAAGAAGATCAATGATTAGTATAGAACAGGAAGCATTTAAAAATAAAAAATCATGAGCTTTAAGATAGATCGAGTAAAGTATGCCAATATGTACGGTCCCACCGTTGGCGATAAAATTAGATTAGGGGATACGGAACTTTTCATTGAAATTGAAAAAGACTACGCCTTTTACGGGGAGGAGAACAAGTTTGGCGGTGGAAAAACGGTGCGGGACGGAATGGCCCAATCCAGTACTGCTACTCGTGACAGTGGGGTGCTAGACCTGGTAATTTTAAATGCCATTGTATTGGACCACTGGGGTATTGTTAAAGGGGATATAGGAATAAAAGACGGGAAAATTGTGGGGGTAGGCAAAGCCGGGAATCCGGATACCATGGAAAACGTAAACCCCCATATGATCATTGGCGCTTCTACGGAGGTACATAGCGGTGAAAACACCATAGTTACCCCTGGAGCTATTGACACCCACATACACTATATTTCCCCCCAGCAAATAGAACACGCTCTATATAGTGGTGTTACCACTATGATTGGAGGTGGTACGGGCCCTGCAGACGGAAGTAATGCCACCACAGTAACTCCTGGTGCATGGAATATTAAAAGGATGCTCCAAGCTACGGACAACCTGCCCATGAACTTAGGGTTCTTTGGAAAGGGGAACTGTTCCTTACTGGCTCCCTTGGAAGAGCAGGTAGAAGCCGGAGTTCTTGGCCTGAAGGTGCATGAGGATTGGGGCGCTACCCCAGCAGTTATAGATGCTTCCCTAAGGGTTGCCGATAAATATGATATTCAGATAGCGCTGCATGCCGATACCCTTAACGAAGCCGGATTTTTAGAAGACACCATGGATGCTATTAATGGGAGAACCATCCACACCTTTCACACGGAAGGAGCCGGTGGTGGCCATGCCCCCGATATTATTAAAGCAGCCATGTATCCCAATGTGTTACCGGCATCTACCAATCCCACCCGTCCGTTTACCAAGAATACCATAGACGAACATTTGGATATGTTAATGGTCTGTCACCATTTAAGTAAAAACATTCCTGAGGATGTGTCTTTTGCCGATTCTAGGATACGCCCAGAAACCATTGCTGCAGAAGACCTTCTTCACGACATGGGAGTTTTCAGTATTATGAGTTCGGATTCCCAGGCCATGGGTCGCGTTGGGGAAACCATTACCCGTACTTGGCAAACCGCCCACAAAAACAAAATTCAACAAGGCTTTTTAAAAGAAGACAAGAAAATAAAGGCCGATAATTTCCGTGCAAAACGCTATGTGGCAAAATATTCCATAAATCCGGCTATTGCGCACGGTATCTCCCAACATGTGGGATCCATAGAGCCTAATAAAATGGCCGATATGGTATTGTGGAAACCGGCACTCTTTGGTGCCAAGCCAGAAATGATTATCAAAGGAGGAATGATCATAGCTAGTAAAATGGGGGATCCCAACGGATCCATCCCTACCCCACAACCTATATTAATGCGTTCTATGTACGGTAGTTTAGGTAGTGCAGTCCATAAAACCTGCGCCACCTTTGTTTCCAAAGCGGCAATGAACAATAATATCAAGGAGAAATTTGGACTTAAAAAGACGTTGTACGCAGTAACCAATTGCCGAAGCGTTTCCAAAAAGGATTTAATCCATAATGATAAAACGCCTGTTATAGAAGTAAATCCGGAAACCTATGAGGTAAAGGTAGATGGCAAGGTGCTTACCTGCGATCCAATCGATATTGTACCCTTAGCCCAACGCTATTTCCTGTTCTAACAGCTTGTGATCAAAAATGCAGTCTCCCCTAAGTCGTCCTTAGGGGTGATTAAAGCATCTAAAGCTTCTTGGAACCGCATGGTTTTACCCTTTAAAAATACCTAAGGCCCCCGTGCCAGTTCCATAAACTTAAACTGGTTTAATATATGGTATGTAAAGAAATAATAGGAAACGTAAAAACGTATGATTACGGAGCCAAGGAGGTGGACCGACTCTATTTGGAATGGTTTGAAATGCCTAAACGCATTATGCGAAAACGCTCTAAAAACGGAAAAGAGGTAGCCATAAAATTTTTACGGGAAGGACAACGCCTACAAGAGGGCGATATTGTTTTTGAAGATGAGGACAGTATCGTAATCGTAGAAGTACTCCCTTGTGAAAGTTTGGAGGTTACACCCCGCAACCTATTGGAAATGGGTACCGTATGTTACGAAATCGGAAACAAACACCTCCCGCTTTTTATTCAGGACGATAAAGTGCTGGTAGCTTATGAAAAGCCGCTAGAACGTCTGTTGATTGCTACTGGCTATCAGGTAGAAAAGAAGCATTGCAAATTGGTAAATATGCTGAAAGCCAATATAGACCATTCCCATGGCAGCAATAATCCCTCCCTTTTTTCCAGGATTTTAGACCTAACTACAAAAACTTAAACTATGAGCAAGACCAACAATTTACTTTTGGAGCTGCTCCACATCTCAGACCCTACGCTCCCCATAGGCGGTTACTCCCACTCTAACGGATTGGAAACCTATATACAGCAAAACATAGTGAAGGATGTGGATACCACCGCCGAATTTGTACGGAATATGCTGAACTATAATTATAAATACAACGACGGCATATTCGTTAGAGACGCTTATTACGCGGCCCAAAAAAACGAGCTATCAAGTTTATTGGACTTAGATAATGAGTGCCACGCCCTAAGGGCCCCGATGGAAGTCCGCGACGGAAGTCTAAAGTTGGGGGTGCGACTTCTAAAAATATATGTACGCTTACAGGATCATGAATTATTACACAGCTATTACCAACAGGTAAAAGAAAAGGAAACCCCAGGCCATTTTCCTGTTGCCTTTGGTATGATTACCGCCCTAATGGGGGCAGAAATAGTGGATGTACTGAGTGCCTTCTATTACAATGCCGCTGTGAATATGGTAACCAATAGCGTTAAAATGGTTCCCTTGGGACAGATGGATGGGCAGGAGATTTTGTACAAACTCCACGATTTTATCGATAAGGTGGCCCATGAAACCCTAACCATTGATGAGGAGTTACGCGGACTCTGCAATCCGGCCTTCGATATCCGCTGTATGCAGCACGAACACCTCTACTCTCGATTATATATGTCTTAAAAAATAATTTCACTAATAAAAACAAAATAGAATGTCTGAAAGAAACTATATAAAAATTGGGGTTGCCGGTCCGGTAGGCTCTGGAAAAACTGCCCTCATAGAAAAGTTGTCCCGAAAAATTGCACAAGACTACAGCATAGGTGTAATCACCAATGACATTTATACCAAGGAAGATGCTGAGTTCCTTACTAAAAACTCCCTCTTGCCAGCTGATAGGATTATAGGCGTGGAAACAGGAGGTTGCCCGCATACCGCTATCCGGGAAGATGCTAGTATGAATTTGGAAGCGGTAGACGAGATTGTAACCCGGCATCCCGGGATAGAAATTGTATTTATAGAAAGTGGGGGCGATAACCTGTCTGCCACCTTTAGTCCTGACCTTGCCGATATTACCATTTTTGTGATTTCGGTAGCGGAAGGTGAAAAAATACCAAGAAAAGGAGGCCCAGGAATCACCCGATCGGACCTATTGGTAATCAACAAAATAGATTTGGCACCCTACGTAAATGCCGATTTAGAGGTAATGAAGAGTGATTCGAAAAAAATGAGAGCTGGTAACCCCTTCATCTTTACGGACCTTATGAACGACATAGGGGTAGATCAGGTAATTAATTGGATTAAGAAATATGCTTTGATTGAGGAAGATGCTTCTGAACCCGTACTAGAACGATAACTGATGGGAAGATACAGCGTGCAGACCGACTTATACAAGGATATAACCATATTAAAGGATACCTATTTTACGCCTCCTTTTAATGTGGTGGAAGTTAGGGAGAACAAGAAAAATCCCCTATTGGAACTCATGATAATGAGCTCCTCCCCAGGGTTCTTCAACAATGATAATTATCAAATAGATATTAAGGTGAAAAAAGAAACTTTGCTTAACCTACAAACACAATCCTATCAAAGAATATACGACACCCCGGATGGTGCACAGCAGCACATGCGGGTGAATGTGGAATGCAACGCCTACTTCAGTCACTTACCACATCCCTCCGTACCCCACAAGGGGGCTATTTTTGAAAGCGATAATAGGATTTATCTCAGCGATACCAGTGTCCTTATCTGGGGAGAGATCTTGGCTTGTGGACGAAAACTAAATGGAGAGTCTTTCGCATTTAAAAAGTATAGGAGTTTAACGCAGGTTTTTCGCAAAGACAAGTTGCTGTACAAAGACAATCTATACCTAAACCCTTCAAAAGTTAATTATAAGACCATGGGACAGTACGAGGAGTTTAGCTATCAGGCAAACTTTATCTGTGTAGATCCCCACCATTCCCCTAAAGAGCACATGGCCAATATGGCTGAAAAATTGGAGGGGGAAGAGGATATTATTTTCGGGTTTTCCCAAATTTCAGATGATGCCTGCGTACTTCGGGTGCTGGGTAATTCTGGAGAACAACTTTTTAGAGCCCTGAAAAAAATTCAAAAACAATTAGATAAGCAAGCCGGTGACCTACGGCAACAGCAAATAGATTTAAAAATTTAATTTTTATGGTACCAGAATTAAATACATTAATAATAGCCGCAATTTCTATCAGTGTTCTACATACGCTTACGGGACCAGACCACTACATTCCGTTTATTGCCATTGGAAAGGCAAAAAAATGGACCTTGGGACGCACGCTATTTTGGACAGTCATTTGTGGAATTGGACATGTCCTTAGCTCCGTTCTCTTGGCTTTAGGGGGTGTAGCCCTTGGATTTTCCCTTAGTAAACTCAGCTGGTTTGAGGAAGTAAGGGGCGGTTTGGCGGCATGGGCCTTATTTATCTTTGGTTTTATTTTCCTCATAATTGGACTTTACCAGGCCTATCGGAATAAAAAACATAAACATTTTGATGTTTATGAAGGGGGCGAAGTCTATGTCTATGAACACAGGCACAACCAAGGTCCGGTAATGCCTTCCGAAAGAAGAAAAGTAACCCCTTGGGTGTTATTGGTGATTTTTCTCCTTGGTCCCTGTGAACCCATGATTCCCCTATTAACCTACCCCGCTATTTTAAACTCCACCACTGGAATAATTATAATCACCGCAGTATTTCTATTTTTTACGCTGTTGATGATGGTAATTATGGTAGTGCTAGGTTATTATGGTTATAGTTTGATAAAAACCGAATTTCTGGAAAAATACATGACCGCTATCGCAGGGGGTGCTATTGTAGTCTGTGCCGCAGGGATGATTTTTCTTGGCTGGTAATTGAATGTAAGTGACATGGTATGATGACTAAAATAAAATGGTTTATCCAGGTTAACCTTAGGGGCATTGCGCAGATAATGTTACAGGAAAAATCATTGACCGGTCTCATCCTACTTATAGGAGTCCTATACAGTTCTTGGCTTATGGCAATTGGCTTATTAGTAGCCAATTTAATAGGAACTTGTATAGGGCTTTTTTTTAAAAAGAAATATAGGGTTGCACTAAATCAAGGTCTATACGGATTTAATGCTGCACTTTTGGGAATAATAATCGTTTACCAGTACGGGTTAACTGGATTGTCTTTTGTAGCCATCATAATCGCTTCGGTACTGGCTACCCTAATGATGCATTATGCCATCGTTAAAAAACTGGAGATTTTCACCTTTCCTTTTGTAGTGTTTAGTTGGATTATAGTTTCCCTGATTAATGCAGGGGATATTATGCCTAGGGTGACCCACCCCACAGCCGCTGAAAATTTTTTACAAGAACCAACCGCCGAACTTTTTGAGGAAACCTTGGAGCTGGTTGGGATAGAATATGACGAAGACGAAATAGACGAAGACCTTATTTTTGCCACCCACGGGTTTGGACAGGTGATGTTTCAAGGAAGTGTTATTGCCGGTGTTCTATTCTTCCTGGGAGTATACGTTAGTAGACCTGTTTCGGCACTCTACGGAATATTTGCCTCCATTTTAGCCATGACAGTATCACATTTATTAAATAGGCCCGAAACCGATGCCGATACCGGTATGTTTAGCTTTAACGCTGTTCTTTGTGCCCTAGCTTTCGCAGGTACTGGAAAACAGGATGGTTTCTGGGTGGTAGTCGCTACCATCATCACTGTAATTGTGGACGATTTTATGATAAGTATTGACGTTCCCCCCTATACCTTTCCTTTTGTAGCCACCACCTGGATCTTGCTGATATCTAGAAGTGGTATCTCTGGAATTTCTAAACTGCTAGCGTCCTGGTTTAGGCCCAAAAGAAAACCACCCCCGTAAATTCCTCCATAAGTTGCTACCTATTACTCCATCCCAATGCAAGCTATTGACTCTGGAAGGTGTTTTTGTATGGACTGGGGTCCATGGACAAAAAGTGTTAGTTAAGCTTTTTATTTTTTTTAAATTATGTACCTTAGAACTTATTAACCTTAAAAATCTTCAAATGGAATTAGGTGCATTTTCGGTAAGTTTAAATGTGAAGGACCTTAACGCCTCCAAATTGTTTTATGAAAATCTGGGCTTCTCGGTCTTTGCAGGCGAAATGGAAAACAATTACTTGATCATGAAAAACGGTAAATCCCTCATCGGATTGTTTCAAGGAATGTTCCAAGGCAATATTCTGACCTTTAATCCTGGGTGGGATGAAAATGCTAATACGTTAAGTTCCTTTTCCGATGTAAGGGAGATTGAAAAGGATTTAGAAAACAAAGGAATCCAACTGGTTCGAAAAACTGGAGAGAACACTAGCGGTCCAGCCAGCATAGTGTTAATAGATCCCGATGGAAATACCATATTAATAGATCAACATGTATAACAGGGTGTCATATTAAGAAGTAAGCCCTTTTTAATACTGCCTAGTACTCTTATTCCTGGCATATTTCACCAACCAACCAACCAACCAACCAACCAACCCATGAGCAAAAGCCCACTATACCCTCTCCTCTTACTTGTTTTAATTTATAGCTGTAGCACTCCGGCAACTTCAGACCCCAATATCTTGGTGCAAGAAGGATTTATAGTAGAAAAATTATACAGCCCCAGTGAAAACAGCCAAGGCTCTTGGGTATCCATTACCAAGGACAACCAGGGAAGGTTAATTGCGTCGGACCAGTATGGGGCCCTATACTACATACAGGTGCCTAAATTAGGCTCTAAAGAGGCTGTGAAGGTAGATTCCATCCCTGTGAATATAGGTAAGGCCCACGGATTGTTATGGGCCCATAACAGTCTATACGTAATGAAAAACTCGGACAATCAGGAAGAAAGTGGTTTGTATAGAGTGACCGATTCTGATGGGGACGGACAATTAGACCATATTGACTTTTTACAACAATTTGTGGGAAGAGGTGAACATGGTCCCCATGGGATTGTCCTAGGACCCGATGGTTATTTATATATGCTAGGAGGCAACCACACCTTACTTCCCAAAAAATTTAATTCCGTACAAAAACCTGTTTGGGACGAAGACCAACTTTTTGATGCCATAAAAGATCCTAGGGGCCATGCCAACGAAGTAGTAGCGCCAGGCGGTTGGCTAGCAAGAACGGATAAGGATGGCAAGGACCTCACCGTTATTGCCACAGGGTTTAGAAATGCCTATGATTTGGCATTTAATGAGGACGGAGAGCTCTTTACCTTTGATTCTGATATGGAATGGGATATGGGATCTCCCTGGTATAGGCCCATCCGGGTATGTCATATCCCCATGGGTGCCGAATTTGGATGGCGTACGGGGTCGGGAAAGTGGCCCGACTATTACCCGGACAATCTCCCTGGAATACTGGATATTGGCCAGGGGTCGCCCACGGGGGTAATTTCCGGAAAAACCCTAGATTTCCCCGATCGGTTTAAAAATGGATTGTTTGTATACGACTGGAGTTTTGGCACCATGTATTATATAACCCTAATTCCAGAGGGAGCTTCCTACAGGGCTGAAAAAGAAGAGTTTTTATCGGGCAATTCCCTACCGCTTACGGATGGCATTGCAGGAGCAGACGGTGCCATGTACTTCCTAACTGGGGGAAGACGGTTAGAGTCTGGCCTCTACCGCGTGTATCACCCTAAAAACAATTCAACCGCCAGCCCAGCGCCCCAGCCTGTTACGGAAGAACAACAGCTAAGAAGAAACCTGGAATCCTTCGCCATGGGGGCACCCGCAGATTTAGCGTTGATCTGGTCTTCCTTGCAGCATCCGGACAGAGCCGTTAGGTATGCCGCCCGCGTAGCCTTGGAGTATATAGAAACAGGGCAGATAGAAAAGGAACTTTCCTCTGAGACAGCACCGGATGCCCTGATACAATCGGCCATCGCATTAGCCAGAATTGGGGAAACAACAGGGCAACAACTTGCTATGGAAAAATTAAATTCAATGTCCTTTCCCTCCCTGTCAGTAAATCAAAAAACAGATTTAATAAGAGCTTATGACCTATTGTTTATTAGGGGCGATTTTGGAAGGGAGCAGAAACAACAACTGGCAACAATGCTAGCACCGCACTACCCTACCACTAGCAATCAGGTTAATCGCGAATTGATACAACTACTGGTTTATTTGGGCGATTCTACCGCAGTACCAAAAACTATGGCCATGTTAGATACCCTTGCCATCAACAATACCAGCCTTCCCATAATAGCAAAAGAGGTCACTGAAAGAAGTGAACAATATGGGGGCACTATAGAAAGGATGAAAAGCAATACCCCGCCCTCCGAGCTTATCCATTATGCAAAAGCCCTAAGTTATGCCACCACTGGCTGGAACGAGACGCTAAGGGAACAGTATTTTAAAATCTTCGCCAAGCTTTTTGCTGCCAATGGAGGAGAGAGCTATACTGGATTTCTACTGCATATTAGAGACCAAGCCCTCAGCAACGTACCCGGGCACCTGAAAGAAAGTCTCCGCACCCTCTCTGGGGAAGAGTTGATTAAAGTAGGTAGTACCGATCTGGCATCCCTTCCTCAACCCCAAGGACCCGGAAAAAATTATGACATAGAGGAAATTGTTTCGCTCTACAATAGTGCGGATGAGCATGGAAATAGCACCAACGGGGAAAAGATGTATCAAGCCGTGCTGTGTAGTAGCTGTCATGGTCTACAAGGTAGTGGATCCAGTGTTGGCCCGGATCTTACCCAGCTAAGCAATCGGTTTTCTGCCAAAGATATTGCCGAGGCCTTGGTAACCCCCAACAAAACCATTTCGGATCAATATGAAGCCATAGAGGTAGTTATGAGCGACGAAAAGGAATATTGGGGACGGTTAATCAATGAGACAACCGATACCCTTACCCTCAATACAAATCCACTACAACCACAACAATTATTAAAATTGAACAAAAAGGAGATACAATCCAGACACCCCTCAAAGCGGTCTATGATGATGCCAGCCTTATTAAACAGACTGAATGAGCAAGAAGTAATGGACCTATTTGCCTTCTTAAAATCACAGGCACAGAAGACCAACTTACAAAACTAAAAAAGGTGCCCTAGCGGCACCTTTTTTATTAGTTATTTAAGCAAATATTCTTACGAATTCATTGCCGATATTATAAAGTCCTTAAACTCTTTGGAAATCGGGATGAGGGTTTCATTGATCAAGATATCCCTAGAATTGATGGCTTCAATATGGTCTACATTAACAATATAGGATTTATGGGCCCTATAAAATTTTCCCCTGGGAAGTTTCTCCAAATAATCCTTGAGAGGAGAGCGTACCAAGAACTTTTTATCTACGGTATTTACTTCCAAGTACACATTATCGGCCTTTATATATTGGATATCCTCAAATTGGATCCGATAATATAGATGTTGTTTTTTTACAAATATGGAGTCTTTTAATACGGTATTGGAAATAACTTCGTCCTCTTCCTCCACCTTGGCATCATTGCCCGTTTTGGCTACACTGATAAAATTTGACAAAGCAATTTCAATGGCAGTGTATAAATCTTGTTGTTCAAAGGGTTTTACTAAATAGCCATTGGGTTTTACACTTTTTGCATTCTCAACGGTAGCCCTGTCCGAATTGGATGTAACAAATATAAAGGGGATATCGTAGTTATCCCGGATGTGCTTCCCAAGGTCTATCCCGGTCTTATCCGAAGCCAAGATAATATCTATCAGAACTAGATCTACCTCCTTGGTTTTTAAGACCTCCACCGCTTGCTCGTAAACAATTACATTGTCTACTATGGCATAGCCAATTTCCTCCAACATGGACTGCATGTCATCGGCTATGATCACATTGTCCTCTACTATAAGTATTCTAATTGGTTGTTCCAAAGTTTCTGGTTTTTGTATGGTTAGTTTTTTAAAAATACTAAAAAATATTGAAGCTAAGGTAAAATATGATCGCTACCAAAAAGGTACTCAGCGCCAATTTTTTTAGTTCAGGATCTAATAATACGGTGTTCTTCACCCTCCGCATCCGTATTAAATGTATAAATATAGGTATAAATGCCAATAAATGTAAGGTATTTAGCCAATTGTCATAATGCAGCATGGTATAGATAAGCATGCAAACAAAACTAACTACCACCAATAAGCTGTGGTATATTTTTCCATTCCTTATGCCCATTTTCACGATTACCGTATTTTTCTTAGCCAACATATCGGACCGGTAATCCCTAAGGTTGTTTAAGTTTAACACTCCTGTGCTTAAAAGCCCTATGGTAATTGCAGGTAAAAAGGCAGACAGATAAATTTCCTTGGTATAAAGAAACATAGAACCCACTACGCCAATCAATCCAAAGAAAAGGAAAACAAAAACATCCCCTAGGCCTCGGTATCCATAAGCAGAATCCCCTACAGTATACCTAATGGCTGCCCAGATGCCAAAAGCTCCTAGCAATCCAAACAGTAGTATGTATTTAAGGTGTTCTAACCCAAAAGAAAAGTACAGGAGGGCAAGTACCAAGCCAATACAGATAAATATGGATATAATAATTCCACGTTTTAATTGCGCCCTAGTAAGGAGGCCACTCTGAAGTACCCTCTTGGGACCTACCCGATGTTCATTATCGGTTCCCTTTACTCCGTCCCCATAATCATTGGCAAAGTTGGATATAACCTGAAACCCTACAGTAGTTAAAACAGCAAATATGAAGATACGCCAGTCAAAAGCACCATACATGCTTGCTATGGCCGTACCCACAATAATCCCCGATAACGAAAGCGGAAGGGTTCTTAACCGCGCCGCATTCAGCCAAGCTTTTGATTTCTGCAAATTAGTAGGGATCTTCTATTTCTATTCGTTTTCCATCTCGGTAAGATGCCACAAAAGCATCTTCAAAACCCATCTTTACCAATTGATACCTAAAAGAACGGGCTTCTTCCAAGGTTTCAAAATTCCCCAAGGAGTAAGAGTAGAAAGAATTGGTTTTCGCAAAGATCGTATTTCCTATGGTCTTAGACGCTAGGGCAAGATTATTGTCCACAAAAGATTTCACCTGTACGGAGTATATCTTCTCCTTTTCCAAAAATTTCTTGGCCAAATAAAACTCCTTAACCAAGCTAAGTTCTTGGTTCTTTTGGGTCAAATTATTTATTCTTTCCTTAATTACCTCCAAACTGTCTATGGAAACAAGTAGGTTGTGGTTGTTGTATTGGCGCTCTAGGTTAGCCGATTTTACAATACCGGCGTTATATGAGAAAACAGCCAAGGAAACGAGGAAAAAAAGAACGGTAATACTACCAAAAATATTCCTTTGGATTTTACTGCGCCTCAATTCCTTGTTTTTAAATTTAATTTGATCTAATAAACGCTCGTTAATTAATTGAGCCTTATCAATGTCTTTATGCAATTCCAGTAAATCGCTTTCTTCGATGAATGGCATTGAAGTATTAATTTAGGGGTGAATACTTAACTATAACACAAAATAGGCATGTACTAATTTTATTAAACATACTGTTGTAAAAATAACCTAATTAGTATTAAAACAGGGACATACCTGCAATATAATTTTTTAAAATCTGTCGTTTCTAACTACACGAAATAAGCAAAGGGAGAAGTTTGTTTTGACTATTCCTGGCAAAAGGTATTTCCCTCCTTTGGGCCCTAACCAGCTTCCCACCCTTTTATACCAAACGTATCCCGTCTGTACCAATTTCTATTTTACGCTCTTTATAAAGTACTCCTATCCCTTTTTTAAAGGTTTTTTTACTCATTTGAAGTACGCGTTTAATATCTTCTGGAGCAGATTTATCATGGAGCTCAAGATAACCGCCATAGGCTTTTAACTTATCATAAATTAAATTGGCGGCCGGCTCCAAGCTTTTGTAACCTATAGGTTGCAGGGACACATCTATCTTATTGTCGGGCCTAATGAGTTTAATATACCCGTTAATTTGATCGCCAATGGATATTTTTTTAAACACTTCATTGGCATATACCAATCCTTTGTGGCTATCATTTATAATTACCTCCCATCCTAGATCGGTAGCTCTAGTGACTGTAAGCGCTACCTTTTCCTCTTCCTCTACGGTAAGGGTATCATTAGACAAGAATTTATCCAATTTATTGGAAGCCACCAGTCTATTGGTCTTTTCATCCAAATAACAATATACCACATACCATTGGCCTTCTTGCATTTTATTTCGCTGCTCACGGAAAGGAACCAACAAGTGTTTTTCCAAGCCCCAATCCATAAATGCCCCGTATTCATTTACCTCAGCTACCTGAAGCAAACGAAACTGATTTACCATTATATAGGGTTCCAAGGTAGTAGCTACAATTCGCTCCTCGTGATCGAGATAGCAGAAGACTTCTAAAAAATCACCGATCTCAAATTCTTCCGGAACATATTTGTTGGGCAACAACACATCATTTCCTTCTTCATCTCCCAAAAAAAGACCTACGGTAGTATCTCTTAATATTTCTAATTTACTATATTTTCCTAATGCTATCATGCTGCAAAAATACACTTTAAAAGAATCCCAATAAAAAAAAGCCGCTCTTTTTAAAAAGCGACTTATATTGTCTAGTTTACTTTTGTTTATTTGTTATAAACAGACTCCTTCTTAAAGTGTTTGGCAAGCATATAGTATACAACTGCTCTATACTTACTTCGCTCCGAGGAGCCGTATCGCTCCATCACAGCATTTATCCCTTCCATTAATTTGGGACCATCCTGTAAACCGAGCTTTTTAATTAGAAAGTTGTTCTTTACCGTTGCCAATTCCTTATCATCCGAGCCAGAAACTTTTGACGCATCCACGTTGTAAATGGAGGGTCCTAACCCTATGGCAACCTTGGTCAATAGATCCATATCCGGAGTCTCTCCAAATTTATCCTTTATATGCTCAGCATATTTTGCAATCAGTTCGTCTCTTTTACTCATAATCTAATTTGTTGGTTTGTAATTTATTTCTTGCTGTAAGATATAAAATCAAAATAACCCAACAAAATTTCATCGTTCAATAATCTTGGAGTTTTAATTTCCATAATTTTTGGCCTGTCGGATTCTTTATAAAAATCGTCCAACGCTAAAACCAACGATGCTTCATCCGAAACGGATATAAAATTAAATTGGTGTGTTTTGGCAATAAGGGATAGGTCTAATTGCTGCGTAGTTTCAAAAAAGGTTTCAAAATTATCGGATTTATCCCTCCCTGGCAGAATTCGAAAGATTCCTCCCCCCTGATTATTGATCACTATTATCCTAAAATCTGATCGCACATATTTTATCCATAAGGCATTGCTATCATATAAAAAACTAAGGTCGCCAGAGACCAGGAGGGTTGGACTTTCTGTATGCAGGGCCGCCCCTATAGCCGTAGAGGTACTGCCTTCTATGCCACTGGTTCCACGATTGCAGAAAACCTTTATGGAAGGATCTAAATCGAATAACTGGGCATATCGGATGGCAGAACTATTGCCCAACTGCAAGTTGTAGTTTTTAGGAACACGCTTCATAAGGTGGTGAAAGGCCAGCATATCACTAAATGGAATTTGATGGACATACGCCTCCCTTTTGGCAACATACCAATCCTTGGCTTTAGACCAATAGTTGCGATAGGTACTTTGGGTGCTAGCCCCTGGGGATCCTAATTCTCCTAGAAACCTATTGGGAGCTGTTTTAAAATGCTGGGTTAGACTAAAAAATGTATCCGGTGCCTTTTGGACATCTATATGCCAATGCTCTTTTGGTCCGTAGTTACGGAGAAAAGCCTTGACTTTCTTGGAAACTATTAGCCCTCCAAAGGTTAGCAAAATCTCTGGTTGCAATTGCTGAAAGAGTTCTTGCCTATCCGGGGATTTTTCTATGGGTGCTATTAAACTATCTATACTTGGGAAAAACTGAGGGTGGTTTAAATTAGAGGTACATTCGGTTAAAACAATCACCGATGGGTCCGAAGCCAGTAGCTCCAAATATTTAGAATCTACCGAATTTGGGAAATTAACCCCTACCAATACTAATTTACGCTTTGCATCCTTCCACATAGCCATGCAGGCCGCTAGCTTTTCGCTGTTAAAGCTGTGATCTACCACCCTAGGAAGGTTCACTTTGGGGAGCAAAGTAGGTTCCTTGGTAAACTCATATAAGGGCTCCTCAAAGGGAACATTGATATGTACCGGACTGTTTTGGGTGCAGGCAATATTTAGGGCCTTGTCTAAGGCAGCCTCATTAAAGGCCTGTACCGCTTGCTGCGCCTCCTCTACACTGCTTCCTTCCAAACTAGCCAGATCGTATTTTTGTACCTGGTCCGTTGCATGCGACACGTCTAGTTTTAAGTTGGCACCATAGGCAATATGATTTTTATAAACATTTTCTTGCCTAATGGTCTGTCCGTCCCCAATATCTACTTTAAACGGGGGCCTATCTGCAGAAATGACCACCAAAGGAATATCGCTATAAAACGCTTCCGAAACAGCGGGATAGTAATTTAACAAGGCACTACCAGAAGTACAAAGTACTACTGCCGGCTCTTGAAGCTGTTGGGCAATTCCCAAAGCGAAGAAGGCAGCACTGCGCTCATCAACAACGCTATAGCAATTAAAAAAAGGGTCTTCCGAAAATCCAATCGTAAGCGGGGCATTTCTAGACCCTGGGGAGATGATGATGTTTTTAATACCTCTTGCCTTGCAATGGTAAACCACGGTCTGGGAGGATGGAATAATAGAGTATTTCATTGACACAAAAATACAATCTCCACTTAATTAATACCAATCCTAGTTCCCAATAAATTTAACGGCCCACTATATTGAGCATAGTGCGACTCTTATCGCAGGTTTCTTTCCATTCCTTTTCCGGATCGGAATCTAGGGTGATGCCACCTCCCACGTAGATAGTGAGTTGCTTCTCCTCCATTTTCATACATCGTAAGTTCACATAAAGCGAGGTTCTTTTCTTTATGGTTCTATAGGCCCTATGTTCTTGATTTCTTCTTCTCTCTGGCCGATTTACTTCTTCCACTAGGTTTAACTCGCCCAAAAAACCAGTGTAAAATTCTCGGTGATACCCTTCATGCTTTAAAATAAAATCCTTGGACTTTAATTTAGGGAGGCCACATACCGCTGGGGTGGGATGCAAGGAAAGGATTATTTCGCCCAAATTGCTCTCGTTGTTCAATCTTCCTGAGATAGCAGTCTTTAAATGCCATAATTCACCTGCACGAGAACTGCTGGTCTCGGAAACAGTTAGGGCGACTACCTTCCCTTCTAATGAATCTTTAATAAATTGGGTAACCATCCGCTGTTCTTCCAACTCTTTGGCACCCCAATTTGGCTCCTCCTCCCCATTACTTTTCATGGTGCCTGCCAGTGACATGGTCCTGAGCATTCGGTTTTCCACTTCCAATAACATTTCTGGAGTTGCACCCAACCACATCCCTACTTTTGGGTGATACCACATATAACAGTACGCAGTAGGATATTGCGATAAAATATTCTGGAATAATTCTATCGGTTTTTGAGAGGCTTGCACTTCCACCTGCCTAGAGAACACCACCTTTTCTAACTGACCGGTTGCAATTTCATCTATACCTTTCTGGACCAAGTCCATATGGATGCCCTTGGTTGATGCATCTTCTTCTCCCCTTTGCGGCATCGCAGTTCCCGCCGTCTGTTTGGGAAACACAGGTTCAGAAAAGTAGGCGTCGTTTTTTAATAGAATGGCCTTTTCGTTTGAATTGAAAGGGGCAAAAACAAAACCGCTTTCCTCATAATCTACTACATGATGTAGTTCCGAATTATTTTGCAGGAGTAAATTGACCCTTTCCTCTTGTGGCTTTCTATAAGCCACAAAGGGCAACTCATCTACATATTGCTGGGATAATCGGTCCAATAAATTCAAAGACATATTATTCTCTCGGTAATGCTATGGTGGTTAATTTACAAATAGAGACCAGATTTTCTTCCTCATCAGTCACCTTAATATCCCAAACTTGGGTGGTACGTCCCTTATGAAGGAGTATTGCTTTAGCAAATACGGTTCCCTCCCTTACACTTTTCACATGGTTGGCCGAGATTTCCACTCCCCGAACAAAAAACTTCTCGGGATCCAGAAAAATATAAGAAGCAGCACTACCCACGCTTTCCGCCAAGGCAACGGTGGCCCCTCCGTGTAAAACCCCATCGGGCTGATGAACCATTGGAGTAACTGGCATTTTAGCTACCAGAAAATTATCTCCCAACTCTATATATTCAATTCCCAAAGTTTCCATTAGGGTACCTTTGCATATTTCGTTGCAAATCTGAAGTT
The DNA here is from genome assembly GCF_002150785.1 of Arenibacter amylolyticus. Lineage (GTDB taxonomy): Bacteria > Bacteroidota > Bacteroidia > Flavobacteriales > Flavobacteriaceae > Arenibacter > Arenibacter amylolyticus. Next base: position 31,748 of record NZ_MTAZ01000029.1, read on the forward strand.
TTTTCGCCCGCTGTTCTTCCATGAAGTATTTTTTTGTAAAATTAAGCATTAGAAAATCAATTAAGAGCAACCTTTAATCCCTATTTAACACTTATGCCCTTCCAAGAAAAAGAAGTCACCTATACCAGTACCAACACTTACCTTACCCTAAATACCTTTAGCGATAACACCAAAAATGTGTGGATTGTATTGCACGGAATTGGTTTTCTAAGCAGGTATTTCATAAATTACTTTAAGGGTCTCCCTGAAAATGAAAATTACATTATTGCACCCCAGGCGCCCTCCAAGTATTACCTAGGCAACAATTACAAGCACGTAGGTGCTAGCTGGCTCACCAAGGAGAAAACCACCCTGGAAACGGGGAATGTACTCCGATATTTAGATCAAGTGCTGATAAACGAACAAGTTCCCGAAGATTGTCGGCTTATTGTTCTAGGATTTTCACAAGGAGTCTCCGTAGCAACGAGGTGGGTTGCCAAAAGCAAAATACCCTGCAACGAGCTTATCCTATATGCAGGAGGTATTCCTGCAGAACTCAGCCCTGAGGATTTTGAGTTTCTAATGCCCTCCAACCCAGAGATTAAAATTGTAGTGGGAGATAGTGACCAATTTCTTAGTCCGGAGCGGATGGCTAAGGAACATTTAAGGATAGAATCCCTTTTTAAGGGAAAGGCAAAGCTTGTCCCTTTTGAAGGAGGACATGAGGTGAAAAGAACGGTTATTAACCAGCTAATCCAATAAAGGCATGCACCGAATACTAAAAGAAGTTTTTTTTAGGGTTAACTAAGACCCACAGAAGAGGCTTAGGGTTACCGTTAGTTCCTCCTGTACTAATTAGGCGGCACTGGTATTTCTTATTTGGATGGAAGGTAAGGACGTCCTAGCATTCCCTAAAAATCACAATATTTCTTTTTGCTTATGGTGATAAAATACAGCTTTTGAAAGGTCTAATACAAGGGTTTTTCAACTGTTAAAATAGGGGTATTATCCCATATGCTTACTTATTTTTTTGTACCTTAAGTCATCCCCCAAATGCAATAAAGACAGACGTTCAGTCTTTTTTTATTTCAGCCTATTCCTTGATTTTAATTAGGTTAAAGAATTCAACTTTATTTAAACCAAATAGATGAATTTAAAAAGAGCCACACCATTTTATAAGGCCTTGCGAAACAATCTTCTTTTTTCTGAAATAAGGGAGGAATCCTTACTAGATTTACTTGCCATTGCCTCGCCTCAGAAATGGCCTGCAAAGACCTGTATTTTGCACACAGACCAAGCCATACATAGATTTTACATTATACTATCTGGAATGGTGAAGGCCTATGACTACGATTCTTCCAACAATAGGGAAGTAATACTATCCATACTTAGCCAGAACGATGTGCTAAATGTATGCTCGCTAATTAGCGAAGGAAATACCCATCTATTTTATGAGACCCTGGCCCCTACCCAAGTCCTGTATATCCCAGTAAAACAAATGCGCGAATGGACCTACCACAATCCCGCAGTTTTTAAGCAGATATTGGTCTATGTTCTTAAAAAAATGGAGCATCTAGAAGATGTGGCGTCGGATATGTGCTTAAAAGACACCTCAACCAGATTGGCTAAACTTTTGCTACAATTAACCAATAAATCTACCAGTAAAATAGAATTGATCAATGGATTTACCCATGATCAACTGGCTGCCTTAATTGGAACTACAAGAGCGGTCTTAAACAGACATCTTCAGGAATTTAAGGAAGAGGGGATATTGCACATCAAAAGAAAACAGATAGAAATTATAGATCCTTCCCTCCTATCCCGTAAGATAAGCACATTCCCTATAAAGTAGCCTTCCACCAATAGTGATGCGTTAATGTTTTGATAAAGCGTAGGTCTGTGCTACCTAGGTAGCATTAAAAAATAGCCTAAAACGTTAATTTTAAGTACTATTAATCAATAAATTCATCAATCATGAAAAAATCACTTTTATTACTGGCAATGGGCTGTCTGGTCACTGTTGGGTTCTCGCAAACCAATGGAAATGACAAAGAAGAACAGGGAAAGGAAGTTAAATTGGAAGGGGTTACCATTACCCCTATGTACAACTTTACGTATCACAGTAAGGTAAGCAACGAATCTACGCCAGAGTATGTACAAAACCTACAAAAAGAAGTTGCTAATTACGACGTAACCGAAGACCCTAATTTCAATGGGGATTTTGACGATTTCAGAGTTATCTTCTCTCAAACCAATGGTAGAATAATCGCCACTTATGATAACAATGGAAAAGTAATTTCCACTTTTGAGAAATTTAAAGATGTTACCCCTCCGGCACCAGTTAGAGATAAACTTCATCAGCTGTATCCGGGATGGCTTATCCACAAGGATATTTATAGAGTAACCTATTTTGAAGATAAGGGAGCAACAAAATTCTATCAATTACAGATTAGAAGTGATAACGATAGAAAAAATATAAAAGTTGACGAAGAAGGGAATATTCTATAAGCTTTAAATTTACTAGCTACGGATTGTCTTAAAGCTAATAGGTAGAGGTCATCAATCATGCCTCCACCTATTCTCTAAACGCAAAAAGATACACTTAACAATCTAAGTGTGAAATGAGGAAAGCGTACTCAGCAAAGGATTATCCACTAGTATAGAATACCTAATTAAAATAGGTATTAGAGAGATCTCCACTATGTTTCAATCAACAAAGCGGAGATCTTTTATTTGTAGTTACTTCCTTTAAAATGCCTATTTAGGGGTAATTTATTCTGTTTTCTCCGCAGGGTAATACGTTATTCTACGGGTAACATAGGTATTGTCTGGGGTAACAATTTTTTTCACCCAATTCCCGTTTTCCCCATCGTACTGATAATGGTAGTTTTTTACGGTTTCCCTATTATTCTTAACCGTTCTTACCGACTTTACATCCCCACGGGAGTTGTACTCATAATAGATTCTTTCGGTGGGGAGATAGTCGTTATTCTTTTTATTGAAGGAAAGTTTAACCTCCGTCACCAAAGTGTCTAATGGGATATAGATTTGCTCAAGGGCCCTATACGGCTCCCCTTCCATAAACTCTTTAGTCAAAATCCTTATCCTTTGGTTTTTTTCCTTGTCCTTAATAGCTGAAGTGTGGATAGATTTTAAAACCACATCGTTTAAATAATGGGTTTCGGTAGACGCTTCTGTACCCTCTTCATAGCTTATGGTTGTTTCATCTATGCCACTTCGGTTGGTTCTTTTAATGGAAATCAGTTTCCCCTGCTCGTCATACCCATATTCGTATAAATCTAAAAATTCCTTATTATAAGAAAGGATTTTCTCCGTTATTCTCATGTTTCCAATGGTATCCACTCTAAAGACATGGGCTAAGGAAGTATTCCTAACAAATTCGCCGTCCCTATAATTTTCAACGCGCTTTTCCAGTAGTTGACCATCTCTCAAGGTATAAAGGGTAATATCATAATCTTCATCATTATACCGGGTTACCGACTTGGTAAGTAGGCCCTCTCTGTTAAATTCGTACTCCTCCTTCCCATAGTTGGTAAATACCAAACAGGATTTAACAGCTCCCTTTAAATTATAATCCTGCAACCTAAACACTTCCAATTCCTGAGCCCTAAGACTCTCAAAGGAAAGCAGTGCCAGCGTATAAAAAACTCCAGAAATAAAAATTGTCAAGTATTTTTTTACCATACTACAAAACTAGCTATATAATGTCATTAATAAAACAAAAAAGCAAACCCATAATAGCATTGAACATCCCCAAATATATGCAGTTTAGAGATTTATTAATAATCGATTTGGATCGCTTTTCGTCATGACTTCAGTAGACTGAAATCGTTCTAAATTAGAACTAGTTTTATAATTTCAACATCCATTTAATGGAATGTAGCGTATATTAGCCTAGTAACCCCCGCTACATCCTCCTGATCTTGAGGCATCTTTACCGTGTTTGTCACGGTAGGAATGACCAAAGGTGATTTAAGCTTTTTCCCAAAAATTAGGGGAGTGTGGTGTATTGTGAAAATGAACCATATGAAGAAAAATAGACTTAAATGTATATTAATAGACGATTCGGCCATCCAAAGACGCAGCATTTCCAAGCTGATAAGTAAAAATATCCGTCTCGATTTATTGGGAGAGTTTGAAAATGCCCAAGTAGCCAAGGATTATCTTGAGCAACACGAAGTAGATTTAATTTTCTTGGATATTGAAATGCCTTTGGTAAGCGGATTTGACCTCTTGGAGTCCTTGGAAGAAAAACCACAAATCATCGTAATTTCATCTAGTGCAGAGCACGCTTTAAAGGCTTTTGATTATAATGTTACGGATTATTTAAAAAAGCCATTGGACAAAAACAGGCTCAATGATGCCGTAAAAAAGGCTCTCCAAAACCATCAGCTAGAACTTACCGACAAAACCGCACCAGAATCCATTTATATCACCCACCAACTAAAGAAAACCCAACTGGTTTTAAATGAGATTCTTTGGGTAGAGGCTTATGGCGATTATATCAAGATTTTCTGTAAGGAAAAACGACTTCTTATTCTTTCAACCATGAAGTCCTTTGCCCAGCAATTACCTGCAGATAAATTTTTACGCATTCATAAATCCTATATAGTCAATCTAGAAAAAATAGAGGAGTACAATGGTTCTAGCGTAGTTATTCAAGAAAAGTCAATTCCTTTAAGCAGACATAAAAAAGAGTTATTACAGCAGGCATTATTGAATAAAGACTAAACTATTTATGATCCACTTTTAGATTCTTGGAAGAAGATATACACCTAAGATTTCCGCTAATCTAGTAGGGCAATTAAGGGAGTATTTCATAAGGGTAAGCTTTGTAGTTTGTGAAAATTAAGACGCTACAGACCGTCATACTAGTATAGGGTAGGTTATTAAGTTGGTTAGGGTCTGTTTAGTAATACTATCCTTATCGGTTAACAAGAGTCTTATGGTTATTGCCCAATAATTTTTTACCTTTACGCCGATGGGTAAATTATTTTCTTTAGCACTATCGATCTTGCTTTTTGTCCAAAGCCTTCACATGGATATGGTGAACATTGTACAACTACAAGATTTTTTCTCCCACGCCCAGTTCCATAAAGAGAAATATGGGGATAACTTGATCGATTTTGTTTCCAAGCATTATGGATCCCAAAAAGTGCAGCATCATTTGGAGCACCAAGAGGAGCATAAAGATCATGAGCGACTTCCCTTAAACCATCAACCTTGTATATATGCCGCTACGGCCTTTGTTTTATGCGAGACTTCAATTAAAATACCAAAAACACCCCCTGCCATAGATACTATGTCTGGCTTTTTTTATCAAGAATCCTACGAAGAGATAACGAATACCAATATCTTTCAGCCTCCCAAACACGCATAATTCATTTCAGGCATCCTTTTTTAAATCGCGCTATACACCCATAGCTCGTAAATCTTTTATATATGAATTATGCTATCCAAAATTATTCAATTCAGTTTAAAGAATAAGTTACTTGTTCTTTTACTCACCTTATTTATTATCGGTTTTGGACTCTATTCCATTACCCAGATTCCTATTGGTGCCGTCCCAGACATTACCAATAACCAAGTACAGGTAATCACAACCTCTAAAAATTTATCCACCCAAGATATGGAACAGTTTATTACCTATCCGGTGGAGTTGGAAATGGCCAATTTACCCGGAGTGGTAGAAATACGGTCAATCTCTAGATTTGGACTTTCGGTAGTCACCATCGTTTTTGAGGAAAAAATGGGCACTTATTTGCCCCGGCAGCTAATCTCCGAAAAGCTACTATCCGCTTCCGAAAAAATCCCCGAAGGCTTTGGCACCCCGGAAATGGGCCCCATTACCACCGGTTTGGGTGAAATATATCAGTATATCTTGGATACTAAACCAGGATATAAGGACAAATACTCTCTAATGGAACTTAGAACCATTCAAGATTGGGTGGTAAAAAGACAGCTTTCTGGAATACCCGGTGTTGTGGAAGTGAATACCTGGGGTGGTCATCTAAAACAATATGAAGTGGCCATCAACACCAATAAGTTGCATGCCATGAATATTTCCATTGGCGATATTTTTACGGCCTTGGAAAAGAACAACAGCGTTTCTGGGGGTGGGTATATAGAGAAAGTTAATCAGTCTTATTTTATACGTGGCGAAGGACTTATCTCCTCTTTAGAAGACATAAGAAATATCGCAACTAAAACCACCAATTCTCTTCCAATTTATATTAAGGATGTTGCTGAAGTTGGTTTTGGTAGCGCCACACGCTTTGGAGCCATCACCGGGAACGGCGAGGGCGAAAAGGTATTGGGGCAGATTATGATGCTAAAAGATGCCGATTCCAAAAAAGTGATCGATGCAGTTCACGAACGAATTAATATAATTTCGGAATCCTTGCCAGAAGGCGTCTATATCAACGGTTTTTTGGATAGGAGCGAACTTATTGAGAAAACCACCTATACGATTTCTGAAAACCTCATCTTGGGGTGTTTAATCGTAATTTTTGTGGTGGTTATATTGTTGGGTAATCTCCGCTCTGGATTGGTAGTAGCATCCGTGATTCCCCTTTGTTTATTGTTTGCACTTTCCATGATGTACCTATTTAATGTAGATGCCAACCTTATGAGCTTAGGTGCAATAGATTTTGGGATAATCATAGACGGGGCGGTGATCATTGTGGAATACATCGCCTATCAAATGACCACAAATAGACACGAGCTGACTACTATTGCCCTAGGTAAAAGACAGGAATTAAGAAACAAGATCACCTTTCAAGGTGCTTCTAAAATGATGAATTCGGCCATATTTGGACAATTGATTATTCTTATTGTCTTTATTCCCATTCTATCGCTTAGTGGCGTAGAAGGTAAAATGTTTAAACCCATGGCACTTACTTTTAGTTTTGCTTTGCTGGGTGCCATGTTACTATGCTTTACCTATGTGCCGGTAGCTGCCTCCTTATGGATTAAGCCCTCCGACACCTCTCCTAAAAATATATCCGTAAGGTTAATGGCATTACTAAACAGGGCCTACGATCCGGTCATTAAATGGGCTTTACATCAGAAAAAGGTGGTATTGGGAATTTCTGCACTACTCCTGGCAGCTTCCATTTACCTATTCACCACCATGGGAGGCGAATTTGTCCCTACCTTGGATGAAGGCGACTTTGTAATTCAACCTGTATTAAAAACGGGAACCTCCTTAAGTAAAACTGTTGAGATTACTACAAAAATAGAACAGATACTATTGGAGAATTTTCCAGAAGTAAATCAGGTGATTACCAGAATTGGCGCCGCAGAAGTCCCAACAGACCCCATGTCTATGGAAGAAAGTGATGTCATTATTACCCTTAATCCCAAAAAAGAATGGGTTTCTGCCGAAACTAAGGATGAATTGGCCGATAAATTTAAGGAAGCATTATCCGTAATCCCCGGGATGGAAGTAGAATTTACCCAGCCTATCGAAATGCGATTTAACGAATTAATCACCGGTGTACGTGCCGATATCGCCATAAAGATATTTGGGGAGGATTTAAGCATTCTACAAAGCAAGGGGAATGAAATAAAAAACCTGATTCAAAATGTAGAGGGTGCCGCGGATATCATCGTTGAAAAAGTGGAGGGACTACCACAAATGAACGTGAAATTTGATCGGCCCAAAATCGCCAGATATGGTCTTAATATTGCAGACCTCAACCAGATCATATCTATGGGATTCGCTGGGACAAGTCTAGGAAGTGTTTTTGAGGGTGAAAAGCGATTCGATCTAACACTCAGATTGGATAAAACAAGCAGAAAGGACATCTCTAATCTTAAAAATCTTTACGTAGATACCCCCACCGGCCAAAAAATTCCCTTGAGTGAACTTGCCACTATTACGTATACCCAAGGAGCAGCTCAAATATCTAGGGACGATACCAAACGAAGGATTGTAGTGGGTGTAAATGTACGGAACCGGGATCTGCAATCTGTAGTAGACGATGTGCAAGACCTTATAGATGCCAATATAAAGTTGCCCGTAGGGTATACCATAGATTATGGAGGGCAATTTGAAAATCTACAGAGTGCCAAAAACCGATTATTAATAGCGGTTCCAGTGGCCTTATTCCTCATTTTTATATTGCTCTATTTTGCTTTTAAATCGGTAAAAGACGCACTGTTAATCTATTCGGCAATTCCATTATCGGCCGTTGGAGGTATTTTTCTTCTATGGATTAGGGATATGCCTTTTAGCATCTCTGCAGGGGTTGGCTTTATAGCACTTTTTGGAATCGCCGTGTTAAACGGAATTGTACTAATAGAACATTTCAAGGAATTAAAACAGCAAGGTATGGAATATTCGGACCAACTTATTATACAAGGATCTAAGGATAGGTTGCGGGCAGTATTGCTTACTGCCTCTGCAGCAGCATTGGGATTCTTACCAATGGCCATCTCCACAAATGTTGGAGCAGAAGTACAACGACCCTTGGCCACGGTAGTCATTGGCGGACTAATTAGTGCTACCCTATTAACGCTTGTAGTTCTTCCTATCTTATACTCCCTATTTCACAGAAAGGATAAGCATGACGCAAATAATAGAAAAACCAACATTAAACTTCCTAGCACCCTATTGCTACTATTGATTAGCACTGGATTTATACACGCACAGGAACAGGGATTAAGCTATGAGGATATACACGCACTAGCGCTTAAGAATAATGCCAGTCTTAAAGCAGCAGATCTAAGGACACAAGAGTCTAAGGCCTTGATAGGTAGCGCCTTTAATTTTGACAAAACAGAAGTGTACTACCACTACGATCAAAATAATATGGCTTTTAATAACAAGCCCTTAAAAGTATTCGGCATTCAACAAAATTTCATGTTTCCCACGGTGTACTTTGCCGAAAAAGGCGTAAACAAGGCCCATTATAGAATAGAAAATAGTGCGTATGATATAAAACGGCTTCTTTTGCAACAAGAGGTAGCCGCTGCCTACCACGAGCTCCAATACGCCAGACAAAAAGAAAAAGTCTATAGTGAGCTAAACGCTATTTATGAACGGTTTTCACATGCCGCCCAACGTAAATTTGAACTTGGCGAGAGCAACTACCTGGAAAAAATAACCGCTCAGGCCAAACAAAAAGAACTACAGGCCCTATTTAAAAAAGCTGTTGAAGATTCTAAAATAGCCCTGTACGAACTGTCTAAAATGGTGCAAGCAGACACCCTGTTTTCTGTAAGGAGCACGCCTATGGAGAAATTAAAATTACAGCCTTCCCCAATAGAAGATAATGCAGGAATACGGTTTTTTGAAAATAGAAATAAACTATTTCGTGCCAAGCGCAATCTAGAACAACAGCATTTGTTACCCGATTTAAGTATTAACTATTTTCAGGGTACCAATGCCACCTTGGGGGAAAACCTCTATGGCTTTCAGGTAGGGGTAAAAATCCCTTTGTTCTTTAATGGTAATGCCTCCAAAATTAAGGCGTCTAAAATAGCCAAAGAGGTGGCAAGCACAGAAATGGAAGATTACACCATACGTCTCAGGGCGAAATATGAAACCCTAATGGGCCAATTAAACAAATACAGCGAAGTACTTTCCTATTATGAGACCGAAGGGCAAGGACTTGCAGATGAAATTATTAAAACAGCGACCTTGAGTTATCAAAGTGGGGAAATAGATTTTTTTCAATACATCCAAAGTATGGAAAATGGGTATCAGATTAATCTCAGTTACCTAGAGAACCTCAATGCCTACAATCAGACCATCATCGCCATTAATTACCTAAACCTATAAAAAAACTACTATGTTAAGTGTACCATATAAACTTATTGCCACTTCCCTGCTGCTTATCCTTACGGCATGTGGAAACAAGAACAACAAAAATAATCTCCCTACCCCTGAAGAAGCTGAGGCCCAGGCCGAGACCTCCATTAGGGTAACCAAAGCACAGTTTGAAGGAGAGAATATGCTATTGGGAAGTTTGGTTGAAAAAGAATTTCCGAAGCTGGTAGAAGTTAGGGGAAGCATAGACGTGCCGCCTCAAAACATGGCTATTATAAGCGCTTTTATAGGGGGTTATATAAAAGAAACTCCCTTATTGGTTGGCGATAAAGTAAAAAAAGGAGAACCCTTGCTGAGCTTGGAAAATCCGATGTTTATTGAATTACAGCAAGAATACATGGAATCTGTAGAGCAGCTTGTCTACCTTAAATCGGAATTTGAGAGGCAACAATCCCTCTTAAAGGAAAAGATCACCTCCCAAAAGAATTTTTTAAGGGCAGAAAGCGAGTACAAGCGAAATTTAGCATTATACAAGGGCCTGCGGAAAAAGCTGCAAATGCTGAACATTTCACCCGATAAGGTAGAAAATGGAAATATAGTCTCCCAAGTAACCATCTTTGCCCCTATAGCAGGGAACATAACCGAGGTGAATGTTAGTCCAGGACAATATGTTGCGCCTTCCGATGAAATTATGGAGATAATAAATACCGATCATATTCATTTAGAATTATCGGTATTTGAAAAGGACATCATGGAAATTAAAAAGGGGCAAAACATACAATTTAAGATTCCCGAAGCCTCTAATCAAATATACAACGCAGAGGTATACCTGGTAGGTACTTCCATTGATATGGAAAATAGGACGGTTAGGGTCCATGGACATCTACCCGAAGGAGAAAGCCACTCTTTTGCTGTTGGTATGTTTGTAGAGGCAGGTATCATAACAAACAGTAAGCAACTTAAAGGAATATTGAACGATGGTATTATATCCGTTGCTAACGATCATTATGTTTTGGTCTTGGTGGCCGAAGACCAGGAAGGCTATACTTTTGAGGCCAAAGAGGTTGCCATAGGTGATAGTTATAATGGGTTTACTGCCATAACCAATTGGGGCGATGTAAAGGATAGTGATAGGCTACTTGTGAAGGGCGGCTTTAATTTAATCGGGGAAATTGGGGAATGACCATTAATTCCGCCTAAACTGATTAGACAACATATAAACCCATATAGAAAATAATTTCATAACGGATAAAAATGACAAGGGTGGTTTACCTTTTCCCTTAAAGCTGTTCTGCTTACCGCCCTTAAGCCTTAAAACTTCCGATCTGGGGAGAAACCACTAATATCCATACCTGTCTTTTTATCCGAGATGATTTCCGATACCAATTTTCCGGTGGCCGGCCCTAGGCTCCACCCCATCATGGCATGCCCGGTGGCAAAGGTTAGATTATCTATATGTTTAGATCTCCCAATATAGGGCAGTCCGTCCGGGGATATAGGCCGTAGCCCACTCTCGGCAGCTTCCTTTTCTTCTTGATTGATCTTAATATCGGGGTAATACCTAGAAGTGGCATCGGCGATGGCTGCTACCCGCTCTTTTCTAATCACTGAGTTGATCCCAGAAAACTCCATAGTTCCCGCAAACCTAGTGTAATTGGTCATAGGGGTAACCGCCACCTTAGACTCCATAAGAATAGCCGGGATGGTAATTCCGGTAGGTCTGTGCACATTGATCCTATACCCTTTCCCTGCCTGTAAGGGCAGTTTAATATTTAATTTTTTAGAAAGATTTTCACTCCATGTTCCAGAGGCCAGCACCACCTCATCTACCGCATAGGTATCCTTATCGGTAATTACTTGGTCTATTTTTCCGTTGGCAAACTGGAAATTTATCACCTCCTCATGGGGTTTTATTTGCACGCCCACCTCCTTTAAGCGAGCAATCATTTTCTCCATAAATTCCGTAGGCGTGGTATGTCCGTCACATTCGTAGTGTATAGCCCCCTTTACATCCATGGTTACATTAGGTTGCAGCGCATCTAACCCTTGCTTATCCAAAAACTGTACTTCCAATCCTAGGGAAGCGGCTTTATTGGCCACTTGCATTTCATGATCGCCTTCCTTGTCTGTTTTATAAAGCATTAAAAGGCCTTTTCTCTCCAACTGGAAATCCCCTAAATCGCCCGAATTTTTTATATCCGTAAAAAGCTCCCTACTCATTATGTTGATTTCTTTGATCCAGGGACCGGCCACTTCCACTTTTTCCTTGGTAGAAGAACGATGAAAATACCAAGACCACTTAATAAAGTCTTTATCCCAACGCGGCTTCATATAAAAGGGACTGGTAGGATTAAACATCCATTTAATCCCTTTAGAGATCATCCCTGGGGAAGCCAAGGGAATGATATGACTGGGGGTGATATAGCCTGCATTTACATGGGATGCTCCCGATTTCATGTCCGACTTATCCAAAACGGTAACCTGATGCCCCTCTTTTTGCAGAAAATACGCTGAACAGAGTCCGGCAATACCTCCACCAACGATCAATACATTTTTTTCCATATTACAAAACTTGAAATCCGTGGGCATAAGGATCCTCATCATCAATTATGATGGTATTATATCCATATACTTTTGCCCACCCTTTAATACTAGGGGTAATTGCTTTTATTCCGTTTATAGAGGTTTCTTTCTCTATAATCCCCGTAAATTGAGACCCAATATAACTCTCATGGACAAAAGGTTCGCCCAACTTTAATTTTCCTTTGGCATGCCATTGCGCCATCCTTGCCGATGTACCAGTACCACAGGGAGATCTATCAATTGCCTTATCGCCATAAAACACCGCGTTCCTAGCAGTAGCCGAGGCACTTAAGGTTTTACCTGTCCATTGAATATGGCTTAGTCCCCTTATGGTATCGTTTTCTGGATGAACAAATTTATCTGGGTATTTTAGATTGATTTTTTTCCGTATTTCTTGACTATAGCCAATTAATTGGCCTGCTGAATACTCCTGAATACCTTGAAAGTTTTTTTGGGGATCTACAATTGCATAAAAGTTGCCCCCATAGGCTACATCAAAAACCAATTCTCCCAATCCCGAGCAATCTATAGTAAGTTCGGAAGCAGCTAGATAGGATTTTACATTGGTCAACTGTACCCAATCTACCTTTGTTCCTGTTTGTTGGTACCTGATCTTTACCAATCCTGCCGGAGTTTCCAATTTGATGGTTCCTGGCGTTTTGGGCGATAATAAGCCTTCCTCTATCCCTATAGTAATAGAACCAATAGTACCATGGCCACACATGGGCAGGCATCCACTAGTCTCCAAAAAAAGGATGCCACAATCGTTCTCGGGATCTTGTGGGGGATAAAATATACTCCCGCTCATCATGTCGTGCCCCCTGGGCTCAAACATAAGTCCTTTCCTTATCCAATCGTATTCCCGTAAAAAATGTTGTCGTTTTTCACTCATGGAATTCCCATGAAGCTGCGGACCGCCACCTGCCACAACCCTAACTGGGTTTCCACAGGTATGCGCATCAACACAAAAGAATGTTTTTCGTGCCATTAAACCTTAGATATTACGATCCGTATTTTCTCCATTTACCAGCCTCATAATCCCTAACACATTGTTATTTTGCAATGCCTGGGGCAATAGATCCTCTGGCCAGCTTTGGAAAGATACCGGTCTCACCCATCGTTTTATGGCCGAGGTCCCTACCGAAGTAAATCGGCTATCCGTGGAAGCGGGAAAGGGTCCACCGTGCATCATAGACGGGCAGACCTCTACCCCTGTTGGGACTCCATTGAATATAATACGCCCTACCCGCTGCATCAAAGCATTGGGCAGCTCTGGGAAATTTTTTAATTCTTCTTCCGTACCCAAGATGGTTCCAGTAAGTTGCCCTTCTAACGCACCAATAACTTGGAGCAATTCCTCTTGGTCCGTACAGCTTACCACTATAGAGAATGGACCAAAGACCTCCCGGTGAAGGATAGGATTTTCTAGAAATGTGCTTGCTTCTACGGTAACTACACTTTGGGCCGCATAATTAGGGGGAGTATCCCCTTTAAAATCGGCAATTTGCTTCGTATTGGCCTGGGAAGATAATTCCTGTTTCCCTTCTAGGTAGCCTTCATAAATATTGGGATGAAGCATACACGCGGGCTCAATTTTTTCTATTTCCTTGGATAGCTTGTTTACAAAATTGGAAAATTCCGTTCCTTTTATCCCCAGTATCAACCCAGGGTTGGTACAAAATTGTCCTGCTCCCAAAGTAATGGAGTTTGCGTATTGGGCAGACCAATAAGCTCCCTTTTCTTCCAAGGCTTTCGGCAAGGCCACTACGGGGTTGATACTACCCATCTCGGCAAAAACAGGAATGGGTTCCTTTCGCTGATTAGCTAGGCGATATAGTGCCATGCCCCCATTGATACTTCCTGTAAAGCCAACACCTTTAATTTTAGGGTGCATGGTTAATAGTTGGCCCACGGTAACATCACTACTATTTAGATTGGAAAAAACACCATCTGGCATATTCGTGGCCTTTGCGGCCTTAATGATGGCAGATGCCACCAGTTCTCCGGTACCAGCATGCATAGGGTGACTCTTAACAATTACCGGGCAACCTGCTGCTAAGGCACTGGCGGTATCTCCACCTGCCGTGGAAAATGCCAATGGAAAGTTACTAGATCCAAAGACCGCAATTGGCCCTATGGGCATCAACATGCTACGCAGATCTACCTTGGGAAGCGGTTCCCTTTTTGGCAAGGCCGTATCGATGGTTGCCTCTACCCAGGAACCTTCCATTAACAAGGTGGCAAACGCCCTTAATTGGCCCATGGTTCTACCGCGCTCCCCCCTAGCCCTGCCTTCCGGCAATCCAGACTCTTGCGTATACACGGTAATCAATTCCTCTCCCAAGGCCTCTATTTCATCGGCAATGGTATTTAAAAAACTGGCCCGTTGGCTGTGTGAAAGTTTACTATAAGAATTGAAGGCCTTAGATGCTTTTTCAACTGCAGCCTCAATTTCTTCATGGTTGGCTTCATAAAAAGTCCATTCCGTGGGAATATTGAGTTTAGGGTTAAACGTGTGATAGGTTTTATCACCTTTCCCTGACTGCGCTTCCCCTATATAGTTCTTTCCTGTAATCATTTTTTAATTGCTGTTTAATTAACCAACTGCTACCAAGTAGATTTTCTAGCACTAATGTAACATTTTAACCTAGCTTATAAAAGGCAGTGTTAAATTATGATACTAGAAGTCTATGACCCCAAAAGAGTATTCTTATAATTGTGGAAGTGTAGGCCTATTTTTAACCCCATCCTCGATAATTTTCAATACCCGTTTCCTCTCGTCCCCGGATAGTGGCAGTCTGGGGGCACGGACTATTTCCGTTCCCAATCCCGTAGCCACCTCTGCCAATTTAATATTTTGAACAAGTTGTGGGGTAATATCCAACTCCAACAAGGGCAAAAACCATCGGTAAATGGCAAGGGCTTCCTCAATTCTTCCGGCTTTTGCTAATTTATAAATAGCTACTGTCTCTGCGGGAAAAGCACACACCAAACCGGCAACCCAACCATCGGCCCCCATAAGTATACTCTCTAAACCTAAGGTGTCTACTCCAGTAAGCACCTTTAATCGGTCTCCAAAACGATTTTTTATTCGGGTTATATTTGAAATATCGCGCGTAGATTCTTTAACGGCTTGAATATTGGGGATAGTCAGTAATTCTTCAAACATATCCAAAGTAACCTCAATACCATAATCCACGGGATTATTATATACCATAATGGGCAGGTCCGTACTTTTGGCAATCGCCTTATAATAGGTAACGGTTTCCAAATCGTTTGCTTTATAGCGCATGGGTGGGAGCACCATTAATCCACTAGCCCCATATTTCTCTGCTTTATGTGCAGCTTCAATGGCGCCTTTGGTTGTTTGTTCTGCAATATTGATTATAACCGGCACCTTACCGCTTACCATCCTTACAGTTTCCAGAACCAATGTTTTCTTTTCCTCATCCAAAAGGGTACTGGCTTCGCCAAGGGTACCTCCCAGAATTATTCCGTTAACGCCCGCTTTTAGCTGCGCCTGGATATTTAGCTCGAACATTTTTAAATCCAAGCTGTCCTCCTCTGTAAACTTGGTAGTCACTGCGGGCATTACCCCTTCCCATTTTATTTCCATAAGTTAAAGTTTAATTGGTCCTTAAATGTAATTCATTCAATATCAACAACACAAGAGTTTTTTAGAGAAATATAAGGGGAGATAACCCAATACTAATCGCAGTAGCCCCTGCACGGTATGTAACAGGATCCCTCTGATACCCATTTAGTATTTTAGGGTACCTAGTTACCCCCCTTTTACCGTAAACGATCTATAAGGCATAATCCTTTCCAGTTTTCTAATAATACTACATAAGTATCCCTTTTATTTTACCTATTTTTGACAAATTCAGAATCTATTAATATTAATATCACACAATGAAAAGAATTTTGTTTGTTGCGCTAGGACTCACCATGGCGTGCAATTCATCGCAAAAGACCGTTTCCAAGCAAGCGGTAGAACCGTTGGAAAACGTGGACCCCTTTAGCTATGCGGAGACCATTACGGAATCGGAATTAAAAGAGCATCTCTACATTTATGCTTCAGACGAGTTTGAAGGAAGAGATACCGGAACACCTGGACAAAAGAAAGCGGTAGAATATATAAAGGCTGAATATGTTAAAATGGGAATTCCTGCAGCCAAGGAAGATGGAAACTATTATCAAGACGTGCCCTTAACCATTAACAAGTTACCTACAGGAGGTATTTCTATTAATGGAAAGGAATATGCGAATGGAGAAGGTATCCTTAGCTTTACACAAGCAATGGGTAATTATGACCAGATTGTATATGTAAACCATGGAATAGAGGATGAAAACTACTCGGATTATACTGGATTGGACGTTGCAGGTAAAATTGTTTTGATGAAGGCAGGGGAGCCTGTTGATGCACAAGGCAACTACCTTGTTTCCGGGACTACCGAGAAATCTGTATGGAGCAATATGTCCGAGTCCATTGGTAAGCGAATGGAGTTGGCACAAGACAAAGGTGCCTTGGGTGTAATTTACTTTGACACGGACAACTACGGCCGCTTTAAGAATAGGTATAACCATATGAAAGCTAATGATAGCGGCCGTATGGGTCTTAAGGCAGACAACAATGAGAATTTCTTTTACTTATTGGTAGACAGCTCTATAGCTAATGCCTTATTGCCAAATATTCTAGAGGAAAATTCCTCCAAGACCATTGCCACCCAATTGGTTTTAAATATTGAGAGCAGCAATGAGGATGTACAATCTGAAAATGTGGTAGCAATCATCGAAGGATCGGAGAAGCCGAACGAATACATTGTTATCTCTTCCCACTTAGACCACGTAGGTGTTAACAAGGAAGGGGAAATTTTTAACGGGGCAGACGATGATGGTTCTGGAACGGTTGGTATGATAGAAATAGCACAGGCTTTTAAAGCGGCTGCAGATGCTGGCCACGGTCCTAAGAGATCCATTGTATTTTTACACGTTACCGCAGAAGAAAAAGGATTGTTGGGATCTAGATATTATACAGACCACGACCCAATATTTCCATTGTCTGAAACCGTAGCAAACTTAAATATTGATATGATAGGTAGAATAGACCCTAAAAGAACAGGGGATAGAAATTACATCTATCTAATTGGAGCCGATAAGTTAAGTACTGAACTTCATGATATTTCCGAGGCGGTAAACCAAAAGTATATGAATATTGAGCTAGATTACACCTATAATGATGACAACGATCCCAATCGTTTCTACTATAGAAGTGACCACTACAACTTTGCTAAGCACAATATTCCAATTATATTTTATTTCAACGGAACCCATGACGACTATCACAGACCAGGGGATACTCCAGACAAAATTAACTACGACCTCTTGGAAAACAGAACCAGGTTGGTATTCCTTACCGCTTGGGAGTTAGCCAATAGGGATGCTAGAATTGTGGTAGACAAGGCAGCTAAATAAAGGATAGTTTTTTTAAGTTGATTTTTCAAGAAATATCAACTACCAACGGGGAACATAAAATATTTTTTGTTCCCCGTTTTTAATTAGACACCGATGTTCATCAACTAGTGATAGGCACAACCATTACTTCCTAAGGTACAGGATTGGCGGTATTTCCAGAGCGAACTAATTCAACTTTTGCTCCCCTACAGCCCCAATTACCACGTTGAACATCGTAATTCTCGCCAACTTAATTTCAAGATTTTATAAGATAGTCTTAATTTAGCTTGATTGTATTTGAGAGCGATTACCTCTTGCTAATAAAAAATAAGTAGTATATAAAACACGAAAATGAAGAAAACGTTATTCGATAAGGTTTGGGATTCCCATGTTGTACACACCATTGAAAATGGTCCGGATGTACTTTTTATAGATCGCCACATGATTCATGAAGTTACTAGTCCAGTAGCTTTTCGTGGCCTAAAAAGCAGGAACATCCCAGTGATGTATCCCGAAAAAACCTTTGCTACCGCAGACCACAACACCCCAACCATCAATCAACATTTACCTGTACAAGATCCTCTTTCTGCCAATCAGTTGAAGGCTTTGGAGGAAAACTCGGCAGAACACAATATCTCCTATTGGGGATTGGGACACGAAAAGAACGGAATTGTTCACGTAGTAGGTCCCGAATATGGAATTACCCAGCCTGGAGCCACTATAGTTTGTGGGGACTCGCACACTTCTACCCACGGAGCCTTTGGTGCCATTGCCTTTGGGATAGGCACTTCTGAAGTAGAGATGGTATTGGCCACTCAATGTATTATGCAACAAAAGCCAAAATCCATGAGAATTAATGTACATGGATCGCTAAACTTTGGGGTTACCCCAAAAGATGTTGCACTCTATATAATTTCTAAACTTACTACTTCTGGTGCTACTGGATATTTTGTTGAATATGCAGGTGAGGTGTTCCGCAATATGAGTATGGAAGGTAGGATGACCGTTTGTAACCTAAGTATAGAAATGGGTGCCCGTGGTGGAATGATTGCCCCGGATGAGAAAACCTTTGAATATATTAAAGGAAGAGAATTTACCCCTGTTGGAGCTGCTTGGGATAAAGCAATGGCCTACTGGAGTACCTTAGAATCTGATGAAGGAGCCCAATTTGATCAAGAAATAACCTTTGATGCCTCGGACATAGAACCCATGATCACCTTTGGTACCAACCCTGGAATGGGAATGGCAATATCTAAGGACATCCCAATGGCCGAAGATGTTGAGGGCGCTGTAGACACCTTCAGAAAATCCTTGGATTATATGGACTTCAAGGAAGGGGAAAATATGATTGGAAAACCAATCGATTTTGTTTTCCTAGGAAGTTGTACCAACGGGCGTATTGAAGACTTTCGGGCTTTCGCCTCTATTGTAAAAGGAAAGAAAAAAGCAGATAACGTTACGGCATGGTTAGTACCAGGCTCACATAAGGTGGTTAATGCCATAAAAGAGGAAGGCATCCTTGAAGTATTGCAAGAAGCTGGATTTGCTTTGCGCGAACCAGGTTGTTCTGCTTGTTTGGCCATGAACGATGATAAGATACCTGCAGGAAAATACGCGGTAAGTACCTCTAACAGAAACTTTGAAGGTAGACAAGGTCCTGGGGCTAGAACCCTATTGGCTAGTCCGTTAGTGGCAGCAGCAGCGGCAATTACCGGAAAAGTTACCGATCCAAGGGTGTTGATGGAAGAATTGGCCCACTAAATCCTAAGAACAAGAAATAAAATACAATTCGCACTAAGCGCATAGCGCTAAGCAAAAAAAGTAATAATAATGGCATACGATAAATTTGACGTTTTAAAATCGACCGGAGTTCCACTTCCTATAGAAAATGTGGATACGGACCAGATCATTCCAGCACGTTTTCTTAAGGCCACCGAAAGGAAAGGTTTTGGAGATAATCTATTTCGCGATTGGAGATACCATCCAGACAATACTCCTAAAAAGGATTTTGTTTTAAACAACCCCATCTATGGTGGTAAAATATTGGTTGGAGGAAAGAATTTTGGTTCTGGATCTTCCCGTGAGCATGCGGCATGGGCGGTTTACGACTATGGATTTAGATGTGTAGTCTCTAGCTTCTTTGCAGATATTTTTAGAAACAACTGTCTTAACATCGGAGTGCTTCCAGTACAGGTTAGTCCAGAATTCCTTCATAAGATTTTCACGGCGATTGAGGCAGATCCCAAGACAGAGATTGTGGTAAGTCTACCAGAGCAAACCATTACCTTAACCGCTACCGGTGAAAAGGAAAGCTTTGACATCAACGACTATAAAAAGCAGAACATGCTAAATGGTTTTGACGATATCGACTATCTATTAAATATCAAGGAAGATATTCGTGAGTTTGCAGAAAAAGCTCCCTTATAATATAGTTTTTTTACTAAAAAGTTGATTTTACAATTACCCACTTTACTACACCCATTATCTGCACTCCCACGTATGAGAGTTGCAGATAAGGGTTATGTGGCTAAATGGGTAATAGGCATACCTACACTAGTTCCGCTTAAATGAAAAAAAGAAAAATTGAAATAATGGATACCACCCTACGTGATGGCGAGCAAACGTCGGGGGTATCCTTTTCAGCATCCGAGAAGCTTACCTTGGCAAAACTCTTGCTAGAAGAGCTGAAAGTAGATAGGATTGAAGTAGCGTCGGCCAGAGTTTCCGATGGGGAGCTTTCTGCCGTACAGCAGATTACGGAATGGGCAGCGGAGGTTGGACATTTAGATCGCATAGAGGTGCTAACCTTTGTAGATAAAGGCGTTTCTTTAGAATGGATGAAAAAAGCCGGTGCAAAAGTTCAAAATCTATTGACCAAAGGGTCAATGAACCACCTGACCCATCAACTGAAGAAAACCCCGGAACAACACTTCAAAGAAATTGAAGCTACCCTAGCTGCTGCGCAGCAGGAAGGCATCAACAGCAATGTTTATTTGGAGGACTGGAGCAATGGGATGAAAGACTCCAAAGCCTACGTCTTTGAGTTTTTGGATTTTCTATCCACTCAGCCCGTAAAAAGAATATTGCTTCCAGACACCTTGGGGGTTCTTACCCATCATGAGACCAAGGAGTTTATCTCGGAAATTGTAGCGGCTTATCCGGATTTGCATTTCGATTTTCACGGACATAACGATTACGACCTAAGTGTTTCCAATGTTATGGAGGCTGTAAAGGCCGGTTGTCATGGGCTTCACCTTACCGTAAATGGTATGGGAGAACGAGCTGGAAATGCTCCTATGGCCAGTGTAATTGCCGTAATCAACGATTTCTTGCCAGAGGTATCCGTTGGCGTAAACGAAACATCCTTACACAAAGTAAGTAAGGTGGTATCTGCGTTTACCGGATTTGGTATCCCGGCCAATAAACCAATTGTAGGTGACAACGTATTTACTCAAACTGCCGGCATCCATGCCGACGGGGATAGTAAAAAGAATTTATATTTTAATGACCTAATGCCAGAACGCTTCGGGAGAAAGCGAAAGTATGCCTTGGGAAAAACCTCTGGTAAAGCCAATATCCAAAAGAATTTACAGGAATTGGGACTAACCCTAAACGATGAGGAACTCCAAAAGGTTACGGCAAGGATCATTGAATTGGGAGATAGAAAAGAAAAGGTCACCAAGGACGACCTTCCCTTTATCATTTCCGATGTACTGGATAGCAACGCCTATCAACAAAAGGTTTTTATAAAGTCGTACGTACTTACCCATTCCAAGGGCCTAATGCCCTCCACTTCCCTCGCCATCGAGATTAATGGCGAGTTAATTGAGGCCCATGCCCAAGGAGACGGACAGTATGATGCTTTTATGAATGCCCTTAAAAAGGTATATGCCAGCAAAAAACTAAAATTACCCAACTTGGTAGATTACGCGGTACGGATTCCCCCAGGGAGTAGTTCGGATGCACTGTGTGAAACTATCATTACTTGGGATAGGGATGGAAAGGAATTCACTTCCAGAGGGTTGGATTCTGACCAGACCGTATCGGCGATTAAAGCCACCGAAAAAATGTTGAATATAATTTAGGGCCTAGGAAATTAGTTTTCGGCCTTAATAAAATCATAAACCAAAACACATAAAATGAAATTAAACATTGCCCTTTTAGCAGGAGATGGAATAGGACCTGAGGTTATAGATCAGGCGGTAAAAGTATCCAATGCGATCGCAAAAAAATACAATCACGAAATCACATGGACTCCTGCCCTAACTGGTGCAGCGGCAATAGATGCCGTAGGAGAGCCCTACCCGGATGAGACACATGCCATTTGTGAAGCTGCCGATGCCGTGTTATTTGGTGCTATTGGAGACCCCAAGTACGACAACGACCCGTCTGCTAAGGTAAGACCAGAGCAAGGACTGCTTAAAATGAGACAAAAGCTAGGCTTATTTGCCAATGTAAGACCCACCTTTACCTTTCCTTCCCTTATTGATAAATCTCCTCTAAAGCGAGAGCGAATAGAAGGGACAGACCTTATTATTTTAAGAGAACTTACAGGAGGTATTTATTTTGGAAAAAGAGGTAGGGAAGATAATGACAATACTGCCTATGACACTTGTACCTATACTCGTGAGGAAGTACAGCGTTTGGCCAAAAAGGGATTTGAATTAGCTATGACCCGCTCCAAAAAATTATGTTGCGTAGACAAAGCCAATGTTTTGGAAACTTCCAGACTATGGCGCGAAACCGTACAAGCCATGGAAAAGGACTATCCAGAAGTAACCGTTACCTACGAATTTGTGGATGCAGTGGCGATGCGATTGGTACAATGGCCTAACTCCTATGATGTAATGATTACCGAAAACCTATTTGGTGATATCTTGACGGACGAAGCTTCTGTAATTTCCGGATCTATGGGACTTATGCCTTCTGCTTCCGTTGGAACCAAGGCTAAGTTATACGAACCCATCCACGGTTCTTACCCACAAGCAGCCGGGAAAGACATTGCCAATCCATTGGCTACGGTTCTTTCTGCCGCGATGATGTTCGAAGATTTTGACCTTAGGGAAGAAGCGCAAGCCATTAGGGACGCTGTAAACAAATCCTTAGAAGAGGGAATTGTAACAGAAGACCTAGCCGATGGTGGTAAAGCTTATAAAACCAGTGAAATTGGCGATTGGTTGGCCAAAAATATCTAAGAAAGAAATAGCGGATACCGCTAGACACCTACTATAAAATGAAGATCCCAATGATATTACTTATCATTGGGATCACTTTTTTGTTACCTCTATTATACTTTGAATAAGCGCTACTGATTAAAGGCTAGTTTCCTTTCTGCTCTCCGTTTCTTAGATCTTCTATTAAGTACGATCATTACTCCAATTAAAACACCACTACTGGCCATTGCAGCTCCAACCAGACTAGGTGAAGTGAAATCGGCCCCCATAGCAATAGGCAAGCCACCAAAATAAGCGCCAGAGGCATTCCCCATGTTAAAGGCACTGTGATTCATGGATGCACCTAGCATTTCAGAACCCTTTGCAGACCTAATGAAGGCCATTTGTATAGGGGTAGAAACGGTAAATGATATCATTCCTATTACAAAGGTCCAAATTAGGATACCCGTAGGACTACTAGCTATAATACTATTGAGGATTAAAACAGCCACCATTAAGGATAAGCTTATTATTACCGCTTTCATGGGGCTGAATATTTCCGCCATTTTAGCACCGATAAAGTTCCCTACAACCATCCCGGATCCAGCGATGATCATAGCATAACTCACCGCGGTTTGTGTATGTCCGGATACCTCGGTTAACAAGGGAGCAATATAACTGTACCAGGCAAAGAAGCCACCAGTACCTACAATGGTCAATACAATTATCACCCATAGCTCTAGTCGCTTAAATACATTGAGGTCTTTCGCCATTCCTTCCGAAGAAGAACGTTCTTGTGCAGGCATCCAATAGTAAAGCGCAAGCATGGTAAACAAGCCCACAACTCCCACCGATATAAAAGATAGGCTCCAACTATAATGTTGGCCCAAATACGTACCTAGGGGAACCCCCACCACATTGGCCACTGTTAATCCGGAAAACATCATGGCAATCGCCTGGGCCGCCTTTCCCTTTCTGGCCACTTTTCCTGCTACTACAGCTCCAATACCAAAAAAAGCACCATGGGGAAGACCAGATAAAAATCGGGTTACCAACATCATCCCGTAGCTATTGGAGAAGGCAGAAATGGTATTGAAAAGGGTAAACCACAACATTAGGAACAACAATACCTTATGAGCCGCCCACCTACCGCTTAACAAGGTTAAAGTTGGGGCCCCTACGACTACTCCAAGGGCATAGGCAGAGATAAAATGTCCGGCCTGCGGAATGGTAACATCCAGGGAACTGGCCACATTGGGCAAAATCCCCATGATAACAAACTCCGTCATCCCTATTCCAAATCCGCCCATTGCCAGGGCAAAGAGTGCTTTCTTATTTGTTTTATCCGTTTCCATATTCCTACTGTTCATTTACTATCGGTAATTATTTAATTCCTAAGGAACAACCGAAAGTCTTATTTGCTTCTTTACTACTATTAAAAGCCTGCAAAACTACAGCCTTTTAAAGGAATACTATTCTTTTTAACCAATCTTTATGTGCTTCTAGGCAAACGAACCCCAAAATCGAGTAGGAAGGTAGCCATTATTTGGCTACCTGTCCTCT
>NZ_MTAZ01000003.1 GCF_002150785.1 Arenibacter amylolyticus
CTCAAATTCCTTGAAGAAAAAACTCTTGGTGAATAATGCGGGTTTAAATGCAGCAGCTGTCTGTATTATTGGAGAAAAAGTAGAGAAGAAATTATTCCCTGGAGAGAGTGCACTTGGCAAACAAATTAAGGTGAAGGATGTTTGGCTGAAGGTAATCGGTATTATTGAAGAGAAACTAATCTCCGAAAAAGCACAGGAAAACTTAGGCATCAGAGATCTCAATCAGGATATCTACATCCCTATTAAAACTTTCCTGGTACGCTACCAGGATCGAAAGATACTTACAGACCAGCAACCAGATTTTAGTGGCGGGGGAATGATTATTATGAGCGGAGGTGACAGTGGTCCCAAAAAGAGAATTCCGAGGGGCAATTACCATCAATTGGACAAGCTAACGGTTCAGGTAAATAATTCTAACGAATTAAAATCTACTGCAGAGGTGCTCAGTAAACTTCTTAAGAAGCGACATAATGAGGTGCTCGACTTTGAAATTAGTATTCCAATACACTTATTAAAACAACAGCAGAAGACTAAACAAATCTTCAATATTATGCTCAGTGTAATTGCAGGAATCTCCCTTCTAATAGGCGGAATTGGAATTATGAATATTATGCTGGCCTCGGTCTTGGAGCGCACCAAAGAAATAGGAATTATGAGGGCCATAGGTGCCACAAAACAAGACGTGATTCTACAATTCCTCTCAGAATCTGTATTGATCAGTTTGGGCGGGGGAATAATAGGTATCCTACTGGGTATCGTCTCTTCGTATGCTTTACAATTGGCCACGGGAATAGAAACCATACTATCCTTAAATTCTATTGTATTGTCCTTTTTGGTGGCCATGTTTATAGGACTCATTTTTGGGGTACTACCTGCCAAATCGGCAGCAAACAAAAATCCCATCGAAGCTATAAGACGGGAATGAGACTCCTTAAAACGAATGAAACCATTTTTTCCCACCCATCAAACCATTTAATATTATGAAGAAAAGTATTGTTCTATTATTCCTTTGCTCCAATCTGATGGTCGTAGGACAGACAAAAAAATTGCAACTCTCGGAAGCCATAGACATGGCTAAAAAGAATTCCCCGGAATACAAGGCGGTCCTTAACCAGTCGCAAGCCAGCTATTGGAGGTATCGGACCTTTGTGGCAGAGTATTTATCGTAGTTCCGACTAATAGTCACCCTACCCGAGTATTCCAATTCCATTAGAAGAATAACCAATGACGAGGGCCAAGATATATTTGTAAACCAAAATCAATCTAGGATAGATGGAAGGCTTGCCATTACACAGGCAGTACCGTTTACTGGAGGCTCCCTATCCTTGAGTTCCCAAATGCAGCGAATAGATCGTTTTGGCACCAATAAGACTAGCAACTACTCCTTAATTCCTATTTCTATTAACTATTATCAAAACTCCCTATTCTACAATCCCTATAAATGGGCCCGTATGATAGAACCTTTGCGTTATGAAGAATCCAAACGCGGCTTTATTGAGCGAATGGAGGATATAGCTGTAAGCAGTTGTCGTCGTTATTTTGATTTATTGAAGGCACAAATGCGATTGGAAAACTCCCAAAAAAACCTATTTACCCAGGATACCCTATTGCAAATAGCTAAAGGCAGGTTCGAAATTGGAAAGATTGCGGAGAATGAATTGTTACAAATGGAATTAGGACACCTCAACTCCAAAAACGAAGTAACTACTAATAACATCCTACTTAAGAGAACTTCCCAAAACCTTGCCCGTTATTTAGAGTTGGAAACAGAGGAAATTGAATTGGAAATTCCAGAAAGTTTGGTAGATTTTGAGGTGAATATAGAAACCGCCCTGGATGAAGCTTCCAACAATAGGAAGTCTATAATTGAATTTAGAAGAAGTAGATTGGAAGCAGAGCAAAACCTGGCAAGAATTAAAGGGAGTAATAGGTTGGAGATAAACGTAAACGCCAATTTTGGATTAAACAAAAGGTCTGAGGAGTATGAGGAGCTGTTTCACGATTTTGACAAACAACAGAACGTTTCCGTTACCTTGGGAATACCTATTTTTGATTGGGGGGTATCCAAATCTAAACGAAAAATGGGCGAGGCAGATCTTGGCTTGGTAGAAACCAATATAGAGCAAGAAAAACAAGCTTTTGAGCAAGAAATCTACCTCCACATATTAAACTGGTCTAGTAAACGAGATTTCCTGGCAACTTCAGAGAAGGCAAGAGAAATAGCTACAAAACGGTATCAAATTACTAAGGAAAGATATATTTTAGGTAAAATCACCATCACCGATCTAAATCTGGCCCAACAAGAAAAAGACAAGGCCGAATATGATTATCTAAACTCCTTGGAAGATTTCTGGATAGATTATTACACCCTGAGAAAACTAACCTTGTACGATTTTATAAATGACAGGAAGATTGTAGCCGAAAATATTGAATTTGATTAATGCACCCTAACCCAACTGGGTGGTCCTTCAAAACAAACCCCATACTGTGTGGCCCGCAACTAAAGCAAAAACATAATAGGTATTGTTGATAGTTTTCATAATTTTATTGTTTTAAATAATACCGTATGACCATTACACAATTACAATATGTCCTTGCCGTAGCAGAGCATCAGAATTTTACTCTTGCAGCAGAAAAAAGTTTCGTGACCCAGCCTACCTTAAGTATGCAGGTGCAAAAACTAGAGGAGGAATTGGACATATTAATCTTTGATAGAAGTAAAAAGCCAATCGCTATTACAGAGGTAGGCCAAAAAATAGTAGCCCAAGCAAAAAACATTGTTAACGAAGCCAATCGAATTCAGGATATCGTAGATCAAGAAAAGGGGTTTATTGGAGGTGAGTTTACCTTGGGAATCATCCCTACGGTGATGCCTACCCTTCTTCCCATGTTTTTAAAGATTTTTATTAATAAGTACCCGAAAGTCAACTTGATCATCAAGGAGAAAAGTACGGAAAACCTGATTAGAAATTTGCAGGACGGCCATTTGGACGCTGCTATTGCTGCCACCCCTTTAGAAATAGAATATATAAAGGAGCGTCCCCTATATTATGAACCCTTTGTTGGCTATGTACCATCGTCTCATAGATTAGGCGCTGCCACCCAGCTAGTTCCAGAAGATCTAGACATCAAGGATATCTTATTATTACGGGACGGTCATTGTTTTAGGGACAACGTTATAAATTTGTGCAATACCCCTAAAAATTTCAAGGATGACCATTTTCAATTACAAAGTGGCAGTTTTGAAACCCTTATTAACCTCTCCAATGAAGGCTTAGGCATGACCCTCTTGCCGTATTTAAATACCTTGGAATTGGATGAAAGCAAAAAACAAAACTTAAAAACGTTTCAAAATCCATCCCCTGCCAGGGAAGTGAGCCTTATCTATCACAAAAGCGAACTAAAGGTACAGATTACCAATGCACTATACGATGTTATTTCCAGTGTGGTGCGTGGGGCCATCGCCTTTCAGGATGTAAAGATCATTAGCCCCCTTAGTAAATAGCTGTAATCTACTTTTGTAGTTGTTATGGATTATAAATTAGATTAGAGAGGTAATGGAGAAGCCTGAACAATTAGTAGCACTAAACTTCTTTCTTAATGAAGGTCATCGAGTCAATGAGAAGTATGCAGTAAAATAATCAAAGCCCATTTCAAGAATAATAAAATTATAAATAAAAATGACGGTTCCCTGCCCAAATAGCTTTGGGATAATTTATAAAGCCCCCTCACAGAAACATAAAAAAACCCCCTATAAAGGGGGTCTTGAATTATGTCTTTAAATAAATTAAACTTTGCTGCAATTCTGGTTTGTCAAAAATATAACGCTGTAACCAGTGTTTTAGTTCTTCCAATTCATTTGGTTGTAATCTTGTTACTGCTTTCTTCAATTCTTTACTGAATAATCTAGTGTCAAAACTAACCTTTTGCAGTACTGTTTTGGTGTATTCCAACATAGCATTTGCCATATTTAAATTTTGTTTTTGGTTGATAGGTCTAATATAACCCACATAAGGTATATAATATTACTCACAAATCGTTAAATTATAGTCAAATTGATGTTAAAAAGGATGAACTTGCATTTTTTGATCCCGTTTCGCCTCCCAAAAACGCATTTTTGGACGTTGGCATTTCTCCTATCGGTCTTTCTATTTACCAGCTGTAAGTCACTGAAAAACAACAAGCTTACCACCACGCTAAATAATGAAGTGAGCTCCTACAGCAATCGGGATTACTTTCAGGGAATCTTAATTTACGACCCTATAAAAAGTGATACGATCTATAGCCATAACAGCAATAAATACTTTACTCCAGCAAGTAATACTAAGATCTTCACCTTATATACTTCCCTTAAAACCTTACCTCCGAAAATCCCATCCTTAAACTATGCGGTTAATAAGGACACCCTGTTTTTGGAGGGCACGGGAGACCCCACCTTGCTACATCCCTATTTTAAGGACTCCACCGCTATAAAGTTGGCCTCGAAATATAATAATGTTGCACTCTACCTCAACAATTTTAAAGAAGATAGGTACGGTCCAGGTTGGGCGTGGGAAGATTATGATACTTATTATAGTCCTGAGCGCAGCGGGTTTCCCCTATACGGAAATGTAGTGAACATTCACCTGGTGGATAGCCTACGCGTAGTTCCTCATTATTTTAAAGAGCACGTAGTCCCCATCTCCTACATCAGGAATAGGGAAGAGGATAATAATACATTCTATTTCAACCCCAGCAGAAAAGACACCCTAACCGTCCCCTTCAAGGTAGATACCACCCTAACGAAGCAACTATTAGAGTCCGTTTTGAGGAAGAAAATAAAAATAGTTTCAAAGATGCCTGAAGCTGAAAAACAGACCTTATATAGCATACCGTCGGACTCCCTATACAAACGAATGATGCTAGAAAGCGATAACTTCCTAGCCGAACAATTACTGATCCTGGTTTCTTCCACCCTTTCCGATACCCTTAACAGTGCTAAAGCTAGAAACTACGTTTTGGAAAACTATTTGTCAGATTTAAACCAGAAGCCCCGTTGGGTAGATGGATCCGGGCTCTCCCGATACAATTTATTCTCTCCAGAATCCATGGTAGCCGTTCTTTCCAAGATGGTAGAGGAGTATCCTAAAGAACGAATACTTAATCTTTTCCCAGTAGGCGGAGTTTCGGGCACCCTAAAAAATAGATTTCCCGGGAACCCTACTCCTTATATTTATGCTAAATCTGGGTCTTTGGGTAATAATTATAGCCTAAGCGGATATTTGATTACCAATTCTGGGAAAATTTTGGTTTTTAGTTTCATGAACAACCACTTTGTAAAAAGTGGCAGTGAAGTAAGAAAGACCATGCAACGTATCTTTGAGCATCTAAGAGACTCTTACTAAGTGGCTAAGCTATTGGCATCAACAAACTGAGGGAATTGCTTTAGCAATAGCGCTATTTTCGGCGCGATATAACGTTTACAAAAAGGCTTTTGTGTATCCGTTAGATAATAGTTATAAAACTGGGGATCAGCACTTCTAAAAGCTACAAATGGGAGCACCTGGGTAATCAGTTGCCCGTTAAAAGAAGCTTGTAATTGCTGTAAGTATTCTTTAGACCTTATTGTATCTACCTCCTTAAAGGTATAAATGGCAGACCTATATTTGGTACGCATGCTATGGGAAGAAGTGGAATGATGGGTATGTAGATGAATCAAAATCAAATGAAACAATCCAATGTGATCCTGGTTATACTCCACCACAACCGCTTCGGAAAATGAACTGGCCGCTCCCTCGGACGACACAAACCCCATTTTTACATTTACTACCCCTTTTAAAGTCTGAAAAACAACCTCTGTACACCAATGACATCCACCTCCAAAAGCAATTTCATTTGTTTTAGACATACATCATCATTCGCCCTTATGTTTAAGAATCACATAAGGAATTAATCTGTGCATATTGAAGCAACAAAATGGTTTTAGCATCTTTAATTTCTCCAGTTGCTACCATCTTTAGGGCCTCTTTAAAGGACACCTCCATCACCTCAATATTCTCGGTCTCATTTTTGGCCCCTCCGCCCTCACCTACTTTCATATGTTCGTCATAGGCTCCTATGAAGTAATGAAGGATTTCTGTTACTGAGCCTGGGGACATATAGGATTCAAAGACCTTTTCTACCTGCTCTAATCGATACCCAGTCTCTTCCTCCGCTTCTTTTTTTATACACACTTCTGGGGAGTCACCATCCAATACGCCTGCGCACACTTCAATCATCATCCCATCCTTATTGCCATTTAAATAGGTGGGCATTCTAAACTGTTTGGTTAGAATTACCGTCCCCTTTTTCTTATTGTACAATAAGATGGCGGCGCCATTTCCCCTATCGTACGCTTCCCGTATTTGTTTTTCCCAAGTACCGTTCGCTTTCTTATACTCAAAGTCAACCTTCGTTAGCGTATACCAGTTATCGGAAAGCACTTCCGTTTGTATGTTTCTTACCTTTTCGTTTTTCAAACTCGTTATTTAATGGTGTCCTTTACAAAGCTATAAAATGTTAGGGTATAAAAGCCTTTAAACCTCCCAGATAGAAATCATAGGCTTAAAATCTATTATCCCCATCCAAAATATCTCCTAATCCCCCAAGAATACTACCTTCGCCCTTCTGCTTCCCTTTTCCGGGCACGGATGCCAGTACACGACCTGCAAGCCTACTAAAGGGTAAGGATTGAATATAGACAGTTCCAGGCCCTTTGAGAGTTGCGTAAAAAAGTCCCTCCCCGCCGAAAACGGTATTTCTAATGCCCCCCACAAATTCTATATCGTAATCTACGTCCTGAGTAAAACCGATGATACAACCAGTATCTACCTTTAAGGTTTCTCCCACCGCAAGTGTTTTCTTAGCCGTGGTACCCCCAGCGTGGACAAAAGCCATGCCGTCTCCTTCCAATTTTTGCATAATAAACCCCTCTCCTCCAAAGAGTCCACGTCCAAGTTTCTTTGAGAATTCGATACCCACAGAAACCCCTTTGGCGGCACATAAAAAAGCATCTTTTTGGCAAATAAACTTCCCTCCAAACGCGGTAAGGTCTATCGGAATGATTTTTCCTGGGTAGGGCGAAGCAAAACTAACTTGTTTTTTACCCTGACCAATATTTAGAAATACCGTCATAAACAAGCTCTCTCCGGTAAGTAAGCGTTTCCCAGCAGAGAATAATTTCCCTAAAACGCCACTATCCTGATTGGAACCGTCCCCAAATATAGTGTCCATTTTAATTTCGCTGTCCATCATCATGAAGCTACCAGCCTCGGCAACAACAGCTTCTTGGGGATCTAGTTCAATTTCTACATATTGCATTTCTTCCCCGTAAATGTGATAATCTATTTCATGTGCATTCATTCGCTTTTAGATTTAAGGTTTTACAGTTATCAAGAGTGGCGCCTATACCCTTTTATTTTAGAATCCCAATTTACAATTTGAAAGATAAAAGATACGGGTGCCACCTTTATTTTTTTTGGTATAGGTAGCAGAAATGGAGATTTTGTTACACATTAAAGGGATTCACAAGCTTAGGAGTGAATCATAAAATAATGTATGGGCGTATGGGACAGGGATGGGAATAGCTAATTAGACAGATAAATAGCGTTAAACGACTAAGGGAATTTTAGTTTTTTGACAGGTAGTATTTTGGCGCCGCCTAGCACTGGTAACTGCACCAGCTCCAAGTATCAAAATTGTGCTCCTATAACTCCCTTAACCGTTACACATCTCTAAATATCTCCCAATGCTTTCGATAAAGTTAATGTGGAGTTCACTCTAAAGATCATAGGGAAGTGGTAATCCTTTTACAGTTTAAAAGTCATGACAGGGGTTTTCGCATGATTGGCTACATCCTCCCCGATACTCCCCATAAAAAATCGGTTAATACCTTTTCTTCCATGTGTTGGCAATCCTATAATATCTGCATTCCTACTTTCACCAAAGGCTAATATGCCGCGTTCTACCGTATAATCATTAAATATTTCCACTTCTAGGCTGACTTTGGCCTCGTGGAGAAAGTTATTGATTTTTTTAAAGGCATCCTTGGTACTCAGAAAATTATCTCCGGGAGTATTTACATTTACCAAAATCAACTCTGCAGCAAGTTTATCTGCAATAGCCTTTGCCTTATGGAAAGCGGGAAGATTCTCTAGTTCAAAATCGCAGGCGAAGACAAACCTTTTTACCTCAAAATCTACAATCTCATCCTTGATCACCAGAACGGGAATTTGGGCGTTCCTCACCATTTTTTCCGCATTAGAACCCACAAACAATCCTTTAAATCCCTCTGTTCCATGAGACCCCATCACAATTAAATCTGCATTGTGTTTTTCGGAAATGAGTTTTACCTCACTGTAAACCTTATAGCGTTTAACAATGGGCGTAACCTTTATTCCTTTTAAATAAGGCTTGTCTAAAAACTCCCTAAAGCGCGACTCTGCGAGTTTTATTAAGAATACGGCCTGTTGTTGCAGCACATCTTCATTAGTGGTCATCCAAGAATCGGACAATTCCAACATGTGTAATACAATAATCTCCGAGTCAAATTTTTTAGCAATGGAAGCTGCCGTTTTAAGGGCTATTTCGGAAGGTTCAGAAAAATCGACAGGTACAATAATGGT
This sequence comes from Arenibacter amylolyticus, assembly GCF_002150785.1. Classification (GTDB taxonomy): domain Bacteria; phylum Bacteroidota; class Bacteroidia; order Flavobacteriales; family Flavobacteriaceae; genus Arenibacter; species Arenibacter amylolyticus. The sequence continues at coordinate 8,643 of NZ_MTAZ01000003.1, forward strand.
TTTCATAAGGCATTATTTAAAGGTTGATAATTAATATTATAGTTGTTGTTCTCTTAGACAGCTCTAAATAGTCATGGAAAACAGTCTGGTCTGGGGAGCTTTCCTATGCAACAAAAGATCAAAGGCCATGCAAATATTCCTGACAAAGGGTCGGCCTTTCTCCGTCACCAACATCCCGTCACTCTCTATTTTTAAAAGTCCGTCCCTCTCCATTTCATTCAATCTTTCCCGTACCTCTGCCAGCTCTGGGAACACCATATCCGGGGTATCCGTAGGAGTCTTTAGCCTACACATTAAATTTAGGATGTGTTGGCGAATTACCTTGTCTTCCTCTGTTAAAATATGTCCCTTAAAAATAGGGATGATATTGTTGTGCACAAGGTGTTCGTATTCTTCCAAACTCTTTACATTTTGAGCAAAACTCCCCCAACTATCACTAATACTAGACACTCCCAAGCCAATCATTACTTGGGTTTTTGAGGCCGTGTATCCCATAAAGTTTCTGTGAAGGTCTCCATTTTCCATAGCCTTGTATAAGTTATCGCTAGGTAAAGCGAAGTGATCCATTCCTATTTCGGTATAACCTACTTCTGCCAATAGGGCCTTTCCTTTTTCATATTGTCTCCGTTTTTCCTCTGGGGTGGGTAAATCTGCATCCTGGAATCCCCTTTGTCCGTTCCCTTTTATCCAAGGCACATGGGCATAGCTATAAAATGCCAATCGGTCTGGCATTAATTCCTTGGTACACATAATAGTTTCTTCTACGTGGGCCACTGTCTGAAAAGGCAAGCCAAAGATGATATCGTGACTTATTGAGGTATATCCAATTTCCCTAGCCCAATCCGTAACATTTTTCACATTTATAAATGGCTGAATACGATGAATGGCTAGCTGCACCTTCATATTATAGTCTTGCACCCCATAGCTCACGCGCCTAAATCCTACATCGTAAAGAGCTTGCAAATGTTCCTTTGTAGTGTTATTAGGGTGCCCCTCAAAACTGAATTCGTACACTTCTGCTTTTTTAGCCGTCTTAAAAAGCCCATTAATCAATTGGGTTAAATTATCAGGTGAAAAAAAGGTGGGGGTTCCCCCTCCTAGATGGAGTTCTTTAATAATAGGTTTCTCGGGTAGTAAATCACAGTAAAGCTCCCATTCCCTTAATACATTGCTGATATATGGGTTTTCTACTTCATGGCGTTTTGTAATTCGTTTGTGACATCCACAAAATGTACATAGGCTTTCACAAAATGGAAGGTGGATATAAAGACTAATTCCTTCGGAAGTATTGCTCGCAACAAAACTATCTACTAGGGTAGATTTCCATTGTGCACCAGAAAAGGTTTCCATATCCCAATACGGAACAGTTGGATAACTAGTATAACGGGGTCCAGGAATATTATATTTTTGAATTAAAGGGTTCATAAAGTTATTGTTGTGAATGATTGGGCAAAGTTAAGTGCGCCTCCCCACTTAAAACATGACGCTTATCAGGTAATGCACCGCCCAACCCATCAATAAGAAAGGAGTTTCCCTTATACTTTAAGGAATATATTAGCCCCAATCGTTATAAAAATGGATTTTTACCCCATTTTTCTTAAATACATAAATCTACTCCGTCATTAATTTTATAATCCATATTTTTGCAATCCTAAAAACAGCAAATTATGACATTACTTTTGATGGCCGCGGGAAGTGGCAGCCGATATGGAAAACTTAAGCAATTTGATACCTTGGGTCCTAAGGATGAATTCTTAATGGAGTTCAGTCTATACGACGCCATAAAAAATGGTTTTGAGCATGTTGTTGCCATTACAAAAAAAGAGAATGTAGAAGATCTTAAGGAGCATCTTTCCCAAAGGTTACCAAAGAACATAAAGCTAGATGTACTTGCACAGGAAATAGACGATTTACCAGAGGGAGTAACCTATACCGGTGACCGTGTAAAACCTTGGGGTACGGCACATGCCGTTTGGACCGCAAGAAATGTGATTGACGGCCCATTCGCCATTATAAATGCCGATGATTATTACGGGAAAAACGCCTATAAAAGTGCTTCCGATTTTATAAGATCCAATAATAATGAGTCTACCTACGGATTGGTTGCTTATACGCTAAAAAATACGTTGTCCGAGCACGGTTCCGTATCTAGGGGCGTGTGTAAATCTGAAAACAACAAATTAACCTCTATCCATGAACACATCCAGATTGAGAAAAACGGAGATGTTATTAAAGATTTGGATACTGGAACCGAATTTAACGGTGAGGAATTGGTGAGCATGAACTTCTGGGTATGTCAGCCTTCCATATTCCCCTTTATCACAGGTTATTTAACAGATTTCATCAATAATAACGACAACATTGCGAAGGGCGAAATATACCTTCCATTTGCCATTAAGGAAATGATAGATCAGGAGCTGATAGATGTAGATGTCCTTGCTTCGGACAGTCAGTGGTTTGGAGTAACCTATGCCAGTGATAAAGAGACTGCGGTTACAGAATTACAGAAAATGACGGACAATAACGAATATCCATCTCCAGTGTGGGATACCCTATAGAATTACCCATTGATGATTGAAGAAAAAACCGGCATGCTCAATAAGGTATTGGGCAATTTTAAGATAGATCAAAAGACCTATCAGTTCCAAGAAATAACCCAGGGGTATATCAATGACACCTATCTGGTACTGGACCAGAGCGGGCCGTTGTATATTTTACAGCGAGTAAACCGCAATGTCTTTAAGGATATTAAGGGGCTAATGGGAAATATTTCCAATGCCTTTAATTACCTTATAGATCAGGATTATACCCCTATTGCGTTATTAAGAACCCAGGAGGATGCTCCCTATTTTGAAGAGGAGGAAAAGGGGTATTGGAGGTTGATGACCTATATCAACAATACCGTTGCCTATGATAATGCTACCAACATCCATATAGCCCATGAGGCTGGAAGGGTGGTTGGAAAATTTCATCAACTTTTGGCGAAGGCCTCTTTGGACGACTATGTGGATACCATTCCACAATTCCACGATCTTGCTTTAAGGGAGCAGCAGTTTAATGATGCCATAAAATCTGCTGAGGCAGAAAAGTTGGAGGTTTCCAAAGCTTCCATCGAATTTGCCAAAGCCACCTTGGAAAAATTAAAAGTGATTAACAACTCCAAGCTCCCCCTACGTATCTGTCATAACGATACAAAATTGAATAATATTCTCTTCTCCAAGGAAAGTCAGAAGGCCTTATGCCTCATCGATTTGGATACTTTGATGAAAGGATATTTTTACTACGATTTTGGGGATGCCATAAGAACCGTTGCCAATACGGCCATTGAAGATGAGCAAGACCATAGTAAAATCACCTTTAAGCGCGACTTATTTGAGGCGTTTATAGATGGGCTAGAGGCCAACGGTCCCTTTTTACAAAAGGAGGAACTAGATACTTTGGCATGGGGAGCTGTTTTTATGCCCTTTATCCATGGTCTTAGGGCACTGACGGATTACCTGAACAACAACATATATTACAAGGTATCTTATGAAAATCAGAACCTAGACCGTTGCCTAAGTTTGTTCCATTTTACCAATAAAGCCCTACAGGAGATAGATTTTATGCAAGAGGTGATTAAGCAAAAGCTAACCCCCTTAACCAACAGCTAATAGCTCCATAGTAGATTACATTTTTTGGGTAGAGTCCCGCACTACCAAACTTGTTTTAATAGTTTGTGTAGCGAATTCCTTTGTGGTATTTTCTTCCATCCGTTCTATCAAGATATTTGCCGCTGTTTCGCCGAGGAATGTTCCATGTTGGCTAACAGCGGTTAAGGACGGGGTTACATACTGCGATAATTTCCCATTGGTAAAACCAATTATAGAAATATCCTGCGGAACTTTATACCCCCTACTCTTTACAATTCTTAAAACTTCTACCGCGGTAATTTCGTCTAACGCCATGATTCCGTCTATTTTTTGGTGACTTAACAAAAGGGACATCATCAATTCTAGATCGGTATTTTTAGAGAGGCGTACTACCAACTGATCATTATAGGGGATGCTAGCCTCCTCCAGTGCCTTTTTATAACCCGAGACCCGCAGTTTCCCTACGCTAGAATGATCGATAGCGGTTACTACGGCAATGCTGGCACAGCCCGTATCTAGCAAATACTTGGTGGTTCTAAATCCTGCTTCATAATCATCTACCACCACCTTATCACATTCAATTTCATGGGAGACCCTATCGAACATTACCATGGGAATTTGCTGCTCTAACAAATTGTGAATATGGTCTAACTTATTGTTAAACTGCGTTTCCTCTGCCATGGAGATGATGATACCATCTACCGTACCACCCCCTAAAAACCCGAGTGTTTTCACCTCCTTTTCATAAGACTCGTCACTAATACAACTCAACAGATTATACCCCCTATCATTGGCTACTTTTTCGATTCCAGAAAAAACCTGGGTAAAAAAGTAATTGAGGATATTAGGCACTACCACACCTATGGTTTTTGTCTTCTTCTGACGTAGGTTTAAAGCCAATTTATTGGGCCGATAGTTATTTTCTTTGGCATACTGCTGAATCTTACTCTTTAGTTCCGCGCTAATTTCATGGTTATCATTAATTGCTTTGGATACGGTTGATACGGAAACATTAAAAGCTTGGGCTATCTTTTTTAAGGTCATTTTTTTCATGGACTACAAGATAGCCCTAATAAAAGTTAACAGTAATGGAGGTAATTACTATAAATTAAAGTTTCAGTCACAAATCCCTCCGTCTTCACTAAAGCGAAGCCACCTCCATTTTCTAGGGGGAAGGTGCTTTTATTTATTGATTGCTTTTTCCTTAAAATTCATTCTAATTTCTTTTAATACCGATTCTAAGTTATCAAAAACCATCTTATTCTCGAATCGAATGACTGTGAAACCTAATCCACTTAAGTAAGCAGTTCGTCTTTCATCGTATTCCCATGCTGTAGAATTCTGATGTACTTCTCCGTCAAGCTCTATTATCAATTTATCCGATGCCAAATAAAAATCCACAATATAATTTCCAATACTATGCTGCTTTACAAAATTCTTTCCATCAAGTTTTTTTGCCCTTAGATACTTCCATAAAAATGCTTCCGCAGGCGTTAAGTTCATTCTTAAATCCTTTCTAGATTTTATTAACTCTTTTCTATTATGGATAACAATCTTCTTCATGGTTAATCACTTTAAAAGCTCCCCTCTTTTTAAAAGAGGGGTGTCCAACGCGTTGGACGGGGAGATTAGACTCGCCAATGTTTGAACTTAAAAAAATATTGGATCATCCGTAACAGTCTGCACCACCAATCCCTCCGTCTTCGCTATCACGAAGCCACCTCCTTTTAACCAAAGGGAGGAGCTTTAAACTATTTTACCCCATTTCTTAACTCCCGTTCGATTGTCAAACCTTTACGTATTTAGATCCCATTTCTTCCTAGTTATTTTTCCACTCTATTCTAAAGAGGTGTATTCAATGCAATAGACGGGGAGATGAAGCAAGAACTGGTTTAATTTTCAATAAACCCTAGAACATCTCTTGTACCCTAGACCAAAACCCTAAATATACTGATTGATGATATTTTCATACAGCTCTTGTTTTCCACTGATCAAGGGCAATTCGCCGTTCTCCTTTGCCAATTCATACAAATCCGCTAGGGTGAGTTTTCCATTTTCAAATTCCCTTCCTTTTCCTGCGTCAAAGGAGCTATATCGTTCTTGGCGCATTTTTTCATAAGCGGAGGAGGACAAAATTTTATCGGCTGTTAATAAGGCCCGTGCAAAGGTGTCTGCTCCTCCTATGTGAGCGTGAAAAACATCATCCAGATCCGTGGAATTTCTTCTAATCTTAGCATCAAAATTTACACCTCCACCCTGTAGTCCTCCAGCTTTTAGGAATACCAACATGGCCTCGGTGGTTTCTTGGATATTATTGGGAAATTGATCCGTGTCCCATCCATTTTGATAATCCCCCCTATTGGCATCTATACTTCCCAACATGCCCGCTTTGGCAGCAACTGCCAACTCGTGCTGAAAGGTATGTTGGGCTAGGGTAGCGTGATTTACTTCCACATTAATTTTAAAATCTTTCTCTAGACCATACTCCCTTAAAAATCCGATGGCAGTTGCCGCATCAAAATCGTATTGGTGTTTGGTGGGTTCCATGGGTTTGGGCTCAATAAAAAAGCTGCCTTTAAATCCTTGGGAACGGGCATAATCCCTAGCCATCGTTAAAAACTGGGCCATATGATCCAATTCCCTCCCCATATCCGTATTTAACAGGGACATATATCCTTCCCTTCCTCCCCAAAAAACGTAATTTTCCCCATCTAGGGCGATGGTGGCATCCAAGGCTAATTTTATCTGTCCGCCTGCCCTAGCCACCACTCTAAAGTCTGGATTGGTGGCAGCCCCGTTCATATACCTAGGATGAGAAAAGCAATTGGCCGTTCCCCACAATAACTTAATACCCGAAGCGGCTTTCTTTTCCTTTATATATTCGGTAATAATATTTAATCGTTTTTCTGACTCTGCAAAGGTGTTTCCTTCTTGAATCAGGTCAAAATCGTGAAAACAGAAATAATCGAACCCCATTTTGCTAATAAACTCAAATGCGGCATCGGCTTTGTCCTTAGCAGCCTGTATGGGGTCTGAAGCCTGATCCCACTCAAAACGTTGTGTACCCGGTCCAAATGGGTCGCTCCCTTGTCCGCAGAAGGTGTGCCAATAAGCAATGGCAAATTTAAAGTGTTCTCGCATGGTTTTCCCAGCAACCACTTGTTCTGGGTTATAATATTTAAAAGCCAAGGGATTGTCTGACTCCCTGCCTTCAAATTTAATCTCTCCAATACCCTTAAAATATTCCTTGTTTCCTAGTAGTGCCATTTTCTTATTTATTGCTGTTCATAATTAATTCTAGTTCCTTTTTCCAAGCCTCATAGGCCTTGAGGTATTTCCCGTTATCCTCACATGGTTTAAATGTATGAAGGTGGTCATTATGGGTGATATAGGTACTAAACTTCTCAAATCCGCCTTCATATATACCTGCAGCACGCGCCGCGCCTATAGCCCCTGTGGTATCATAAATCTCGATTTCCTGATTAACCAAGCAGGCGAGGGTATTGGAGAATATTTCCGACCTAAATAGGTTATCGTTTCCGGCGCGCATGCTTTCAATATCAATTCCATCCTGTTTTAATATTTCCATCCCGTACGCAAAGGAAAATGCAATCCCCTCCAAAGCAGCTCTACATAAATGTCCTTTGTGGTGATTGTTTAGGTTTACATTTAATAAACGAGCACCTATATCCCTATTATTCAGCATTCTTTCTGCCCCATTTCCAAAAGGAATTAAACAAACGCCATCAGAGCCTACGGGAATTTCTTTAGCCAAGGCATTCATCTCGTCATAGGAGTCGACCTCCAAATTTTTTAACAACCACCGATACTGAATACCTGCGCCATTAATATTCAACAGTTTACCAATATGTGGGTTTTTCTTGGTATAATTAACATGCGCAAAATTATTCACCCGTGTACTTTCCTTTCCCGAAAGCGTATCGGTAACAGCATATACCACTCCTGAGGTTCCACCAGTTGCTGCCACTTCCCCAGGCTTAAATACGTTTAATGACAGGGCATTGTTAGGCTGGTCCCCTGCCCTATATAAGATTGGTGTACCCTGTGCCAATCCGCTTTCCTTGGCGCCCTGCGCATCTACTTTAGATTGAAGCCCAAAGGTATCTACGATGTCTGGGATTAGGGAGTTAGAAATTCCGTAGTGATCCAGTACTAAATGAGCCACCGAATCTTCCTTAAAGTCCCATAGAATTCCCTCGGAAAGACCCGAGATAGTAGTATTCATCACGCTAGAGAAGCAATAAGCAATATAGTCTCCTGGCAACATAAGTTTATGGGCCTTTTGGTATGTTTCTGCTTCGTTCTCCTTTACCCATTTTAGTTTTGAGGCGGTAAAATTTGCTGGAGAGTTAAGTAGGTGTTTCTTACACTTCTCCTCTCCTATGGAGGCATAGGCGTTTCTACCGATTTCCACTGCCCGGCTATCACACCAAATAATGGCGTTGCGAACCGGATTCCCCTCTTTATCCAATAAGACTAAGCCATGCATTTGATAGGCAATCCCTATCCCCTTAATTTGATTTTGGGAAACCTTATATTTCTCTTTGATATTCTTTATTCCCTTACAGACATACCGCCACCAATCCCTTGGGTCCTGTTCTGCCCATCCATTTTTTAGGGCAATCATTTCCATTTCAGATGCTGGCTCCTGTACCACGCCTACCAATCTGCCATTGGCAATTCCAACTAAAGCAACTTTAATGGAAGAACTTCCTATATCCAATCCCAAATAATACATATATCAGTTTGTTTGAGGGACATACCTCCCTATTTGAAACGGCCCTTTGAGCCTCTCTCAAATATATTAAAAACAATCAGAATGAATTGGTTTTGCGGAAAAGGGAGTAAAACGCTGGGAGGGATGCTACTGGAATTGCCTTTACAAGATAAAGCGCAACAAACTCATCACTAGTAGATTACAGTCCACCCTCAGGAGGAAATTGTTTTTCGAAAACGGTTTCGCAAATTAGGGTAATGGAATCCTTTGTTTATTCCTTCTTATTGATAAGTCCTTTGGTGAATTCGTTCAGTGTTTCTACTTTTTCCTCAAAATCACCTTTGATGGTTTTACGGAATTCGTTGAGATTTTTTACCAAATCATCTATATTATCCGGAATTACCTCTTCAAAAAACTGGCGTAGGCGTTTGGCGGTGGTAGGAGATTTTCCATTGGTAGAGATGGCTACTTTAACGTTGCCCTTGGTAACGATACTTCCCATATAGAAATCACAATATGGCGGATTATCGGCCACGTTTACTAGCGTGTGACGCTCCCTACAATCGTGATATACCTGCTGATTTACCTCGGTATTATTGGTTGCGGCAATAACTAATTGGCGTCCCTCTAAGTACCTACTATTATAAGAATCTTTGGTTATTTTCACTCTATGTTTACTAGCAAGGGCCAAGGTTTCGTCCAAAAAATGAGGCGCAAGCATTTCTACCTTTGCTTGGGGACTGGATTTTAACATAAAGCTCAATTTCTCCAATCCTACATTTCCACCTCCAACAATGAGGATATTAAGCTGGGATACTTTTAAAAAAATAGGGTATAGTTCATTCCTTTCCATTGTACGCTCCTAATTTAAAATATGGGGTTGTCCATGAGGGTTAAAAAGCAATAATTACGGTTCCTAGTCAGTATTAAACCCATGTCTCACCACCCTACAAAGATAGGGCGTAATTAGAGAATATATGGCAAACCCCTTGTGCCTATCTAAAGGTTTATTACACCCACACTGCTTTTATAACCTTAAGGTAGCTCCTAAACTAAAATTGGCCACCCCCAATCCCAACTCGGCATAGGCTCCAAAATTATCCGTAAGGTACCACCTACCACCAACAAATGCACTTAGGGCCCATTCATTGTCATAGGTACCCGCGGCTACAAAAGTATTGTCATAAGACAAAATATTATAGGAAAGCATGGCGCCGCCGTAGAGGTCTAGATTATCTATTTCCAAGCCGCCATAATGATAGGCACCCCTAGCGCCCAATAGCGTATAATTCCATTTATCACCTTTATCGTATTTATAGGACTTATGTCCTAAATAACCTCCAACGCTCACCACACCGGGACCTGGAAGCTCCCACATTCCATATTCGTAACTAGCATAGATGGAGGCTTTTTGGTTTGGGGACCCTAAGGTGTTATAATGTCCTCCAAGTCCAAACCCTACGTTAAGGAGTTGTGTGCCCTGGTTAAACTCTTGCCCAATAGCAGCAAAGCCGACTAATAGTCCTGTAATGGTAAAAACAAAAATCTTCTTCATTAATCTAATCCAATTAAAATATAATAATCTCGAGAAATGTTGAACGAAGGTACTATATATTAAGGCAGACGTAAAACAACCAATCTTAAATCCTCCCCAATTTTTAAATCCGCAACGTTTCTAAAATTATATACCAAATTCTAAAAGGGTTCAAGGCAATTTAAACGGTTCATAATGCGAGTGCGCAAACACCACCTTTCCATTTTGTTTGGTATAGCAACAAAATAAAAACGGCAGTCTACAAACACTTATCCGTTTGTAAAACTGCCGTTATTATCTAGAGGCAATGAGAACTACCCAGTAATTACTCTCTTATCTGTCCATCGCCAAAAACATAGTACTTATTGGTCACCAATTGCTCTAAGCCCAACGGCCCCCTATGGTGTAATTTATCGGTACTAATTGCCAATTCTGCACCTACACCCATTTGTCCCCCATCGGTAAACCTAGTGGAGGCGTTATGATATACTGCGGCGCTATCTACTTGATCCATAAACGCGCCAGCTACCTCCTTATCTTCGGTCATAATGGTTGCCGAATGGCCACCGGAGTATTTATTGATGCGATCTATGGCATCCTCCAGCCCTTCTACTGGAGCAACCACGCACTTCATCGCTAAAAACTCCTCGTACCAGACGGATTCCTCATTAACCAGTTTATTATCCTTTAGGATTTCTGCTGCAGATTGATCTACCAAAACATCAACTCCCTGCGAAGTAAGCACCTCATTTAGCTCCTTTAATTTATTAGGATAGTCTTGGATGCTAGCATTGATCAGAATTTTATCTAAAGCATTACAGGCCGAAATCTTATCGGTTTTTGCGTTTAGGATTACTTGTAAGCTTTGTGCCCAATCTGCCGATTCGTCTACATATAGAAAGTTGTTCCCTCTACCACTTACTAGGACTGCACATTTTGCGTGCTCCTTAACAAAATCGATTAAACGCTCACCTCCACGGGGAACAATCAAATCCAATTTTTCGGAAGGGTTCCTAAGGAACTCTTGGGTTTCCTGCCTATTCATATGAAGCAATTTAATCCAGTCCTTAGATAAACCATTTTCTTCTAGGGCCTCATGCCAACAAGCTTCCAATGCCAAATTACTATTTATAGCTTCCTTTCCACCTTTCAACAATATTTTATTATTGGCTTTAAATGCCAATACGGCAGCTTCTATAGTTACATCTGGCCTGGATTCATATATGATTAAAATGGTACCGAAGGGTGCTGTTTTATTTTGGATCTTAAGTCCATTTTCCAGATTTCGCTCCGATTTTATTTTCCCCACAGGATCGTCCTGACTTAGGATTTCCTCTATGGCACCGATCATACCATCCACTTTTTTTTCATCTACGATCAGTCGGTCGTACATTGCCCTATCGGATGCATCAAAAAGATCCAGGTCTTTTTTATTAGCTTCAATAATTTTATTTCTATTACGATCCAGAAGCTTCATCATGGACTGTAATACTTTATTTTTTATATCTGTATTTAATAATTTCATCTTCTTCTTTACTATTTAAAATAATTTCTAACCGTACTTATGCGGTAAACTTGGTTCCCACACTTTTTCCTTCTACAATATCCAAGATCACTCTTTTGTGCTTTCCATTGGCTATAAAGGTCGGAATATTTTTGGAAGCAGTCTGTTTGGCGATATTCAATTTAGAACCCATGCCTCCTCTTCCTTCCGCTTCACCTTTTTCTATGGTCTGCACGTATTTTTCCACGTTTTGATCTACGCTAACGTTTTTAATCACCTCGGTTCCCTTTTCATCCGGGTGCCCAGTGTAGAGTCCGTTGGTATCGGTAAGGATAATCAACTTATCTGCATTAATGAGTTCGGCAACCAGACTGGCCAGTTCATCGTTATCGGAGAACATAGATTTCGTAAGCGAAACTGCATCATCCTCATTAGCGATGGGTATTACACCCTCGGACATTAATCCTTCATAGCAATTTACCATATTATCCCGATGGTTCCCAGGATTAAAATCTCGTTTTGTGGCCAAAACTTGGGCACATTTCATTCCATAATCCTGAAAAAGATTGTAGTAATGGCGCATCATTCTGGGTTGACCAATAGCGGAGAATACCTGACGCCGGGTCACCTTATCATCTATATGGCTCTCCCCCATTACTTCCATCCCCGCTATAACGGAGCCGGAAGACACCAATACGGTCATAATATTGCGTTCGTACAGTTCTGCGATTTGTTGCACCAAATGATCTAGAACAGGCTTTACAATCCTATTGTCCTTATTGGTAATAACATTGGTACCTACTTTTATAACTACTCTTTCTTTATACATATCCTATTGCTCTTTACCTAGTTCTACAGCCCTATTAAATGCAGAATAAGCTGCTTCTTTAATAAGTTCCTTCACATTATTGTCTTCCATGCTGTCTAATGCAGCCCTTGTAGTACCCCCTTTAGAGGCTACCCTTTCCATCCACGAATTGGGAGAAAGGTCCGACTGGTTAAAGAGATCTACGGCACCTTCAAAAGTTTTGCTCACCAACACCTTACTGTCATTTGGGGAAAAGCCCATTTTTAAGGCTGCCTCCATCATACTTTGCATAAAGTAAAAAACATAGGCCGGTCCGCTTCCGGAAATACCGGTAGAGGCATCAATAAACTTTTCTGAGCTTACAAAAATAGATCTACCTGTAGTGTCTAACAAGCTTTCAATGGTTAAAAGTTCTATTCTGGAAACCTGTTTGGAAGCTGTATAGGAGGTTACCCCCTTTCCGATCTGTGCCGGTAAATTTGGCATAGCTCTTACTATTTTATCGATTCCCAAAGCTTCCTGCATGGTGTTTATTGTAACACCCGCCATAATGGATATTATAATTTGATCTTCACTAATTCCGTTTTTTAATTTCTTAAAAAGATCTTCGCAATGGTAAGGCTTTACCGCAATAAAGATTAAATCTGCCTTAGGAAGACAGCTATCCAAATCGTCGTAAACCTCAAAATGTGAAATCTTTTTTAAGGAGGTGGTTTTTTCCGGGGAATTGTCGAAAATCATTAAATTTTTCTTTTTTAACAGTTTTGACTTTGACATAGACTCCGCATAGGTTAGTCCCATGTTACCCGCTCCAATTACTAATACTCTCATGTAAAATTTTTAGTTAATACTTAATTTACACCTCTAAAGGCTCAAAAACAGTGCGAAACCCCAATTTTCACTATAGAGTTTATCTGTAGGAATTACATTCTCATAGTCAGTGTCTATATGCATGGCCCAGCTCCCACTATAAGGGGGCTGAATAAATCCTACAATTACAAGAAAATTAGTGAAATACCCTAAAAGCGTTTGATTTCGACTGACAAAAAGGGATAAATAGCCCGACAAACTATCAATTTTCCACTTTTTGGCACGTACCCGACAAGTTGACTATCCAACTAAACAATAAAATTATTCCTACTCTAATGGTAAGAACGTTGCATAGACCTAGAAACACATTTGGAATAAAAATCTAAAAATGGGCTTCATTTCATCTTTGACAACCTAAACACGAGTAATTCTTATCTACCTAGTTGAAACCCGATCAATTATTCACGTACCACTACTGTGAAAGGCCCCTATTATTCTATTAAACCAAAGGCACGTGGCAACCATAGGGATAGCTCAGGGAAATAGGTTAAGAGCAACAAAACGAAAATCATGGCCCCCAATAGTGGCAATAATGGCTTTATCACCTTAGTAACTGGAACCTTAGCCACTCCACTACCAACAAACAACAGTGTCCCCACCGGGGGTGTACAAACTCCAATGCATAGATTAAGGACAATTACCATTCCAAATTGCACGGGGTGCATTCCCAAGGCCATTACCACTGGCAAGAAAATAGGGGTGAAAATAAGTACCGCCGGGGTCATATCCATAAAGGTACCCACCACCAATAGGGTTAAATTGATAAACAACAAGACCATAAGGGGGTTTTTTACCGACTCTAACAAGAATCCCGTGAATAACTGAGGAATAGATTCGAAGGAAAACAACCAGGACATGGCCATGGAAGTTGCAATGAGGAACATTACAATAGCCGTTGTTTTGGCACTGCGAAGGAGGATAGGTTTAAAATCGGAGAATTTCAGCTCTCGGTTTATAAATCCGAGTAAAATAGCGTACACCACCGCGATGGCAGCCGCTTCTGTGGCCGTAAAGATTCCGGCTACAATACCACCCACTACAATTACCAATAAGGTTAGACTTAGAATAGCATTCTTAAAATCGCGGAACAATTTTTTAAAACTTACCCGTTTCTCCTTTGGCAATCCTTTCCTTAAGGCATATACGTATACTACGGCCATAATAACCAACCCTACCAATATTCCCGGAATATAGCCTGCAATAAAGAGGGCCGCCACGGATGCCGTACCCCCACTGGCCAAAGCGAAAATAATTAATACGTTACTAGGGGGAATTAATAGTCCTGTGGTGGAAGAACTAATATTTACCGCTGCACTGAACTCCCTTGGGTAACCGTCTTTTGCCATTTTATCTGTTAGTGTACTTCCTATAGCGGAGGCTGCTGCAATAGCCGACCCCGATATAGCCCCAAATAACATGGCCGAAATAATATTTACATAGGCCAAACCTCCCGGCAAACTTCCAATAAGCGATTTGGCAAATTCAATCAATCTATTGGCAATTCCTCCCCTATTCATTATTTCCCCGGCCAATATAAAAAATGGTATCGCTAAAAGCGCAAAGTTATCAATCCCGATAGTCATTCTTTGACTTACCGTTGTGGTAGCTGGCAGATAGGCAATTTTTATCAAGAGGGTAATGGTTGTAGCTATCCCTATGGAGTAGGCCACTGGCACCCCATAAGCCAACAACCCTAGAAAACTTACGAACAATACAAGAATACTAATGGTTTCAATGCTCATGGTGACTGGGATTAAAAGTGATTTTGATATGATAAATGGAAAAGAATATTATTACGAGTCCGCAAAGGGGCACAATGGCATATACATACCCTAAGGGAAGCAACAAGGCCGGTGAAACCTGCCCTAGTTTAAGGGTGATATACACCAAATTTCCACCGCCGATCACCATCACTAGCAGTGCAAAAACAGCCATAATTAGTTGGATAACCCGATGTCTTTTATACTGTCTTTTAGGAGGAAGTTTCCCCAGTAAGAAGTCCATGGACAGGTGTCCTTCTGGTTGTCCGTTGATATAGGCGGCCCCCAATACGGTTAACCAGATAAGGGAAAAACGGGCAAATTCTTCGGTAAAGGAACTAGATTGTCCAATGATATATCTTGAAGCAACCTGCCAAACCACATCTAGCACCAATAGGCTAAATATAAGTACTAACATTCCTTCAATGATCTTGTTTAAGGTAGAATAAATGGTCTGCATTAATGGTCTTTAATTTGGTCGATTATTTTTTTCATGTTTGGGTCTTTCATCAACTCTTCCATGATGGGTTTGGTTTTGGCTATAAAGGGGCTTTTATCCGGATTGTAAATTTGTACCTTGGCCTCCTTAAGGACCTTCATGTTTTCTTGGACGGTCTCTTGCCAGTACACCTTTTGTTTAGCAACACTCTCATTTGCAGCTTCCTGCAACCATTCCTTTTCTACATCATTCAGCGTCTCCCAAAATTTGGTCCCTACCACTACCACGTCTGGCACCATGGTATGTTCGTCTATGGTGTAGTATTTACAAATTTCATAGTGGTTAGAGGTTACAAAGGAGGGGACATTGTTCTCGGCCCCATCTACCACTCGCTGCTGCAGGGCTGTATAAAGCTCTCCATAGGCCATGGGGGTAGCAGATCCACCAAGATCATTCACCATATTAACGGCCATTTGATCGTTCATTACCCTAATTTTCTTCCCTTTTAAGTCGTCCGGGGTTTTTATAAATCCGTCCAAGGTGTAAAAGCTTCTAGCCCCAGCATCGTAAAAACAGAGTCCTCGAAGCAGGTGATCGCTACCGCTTTCCAAGATTTTCTTACCCACTTCCCCCTCCAATACCTTAAACATATGCTCGGTATCTCGAAACAGGTAGGGGATTCCCAACACCTTGTATTCTGGTGCAAAACTGGACATGGAAGCAGCGCTCACCTTGGTCATGGCAAGACTTCCTATCTGCAACAATTCTAACATCTCCCGTTCTGACCCCAATTGGCCATCTGGAAAAATTTTAATCTGCAGCTTACCACCTGATTTCTCCATAAGTGTCTCTTGCATTGCTACTATCCCCTTATGCACCGGATGGGAAATGGGCAATGAATGTGCAAAAAACAATGTTTTATGGGAGGCACTTTCCGAGCAGGAAGTTATAAATAGGTAGGCCATTGCCCCCATTATTCCCAATAATTTCCGTCTTAAATAATTAGTTACCCACATATCTTTTTATTACAACTCTGTCTGCTAAAGATAACAACCTTAGCGTTTTAATATCAAAATCTCAAAAAAACACCCTTTAAAAGAACTGCTAGCCCCCTTTCCTAATGTTAACAGAATAGCTGCACCGCTTTATGCACCTTCTTTTAGAGGCGCTATGAAGGCTCACCATCTGGTAATAACAGCTCACGCAACCCTTTCTCCAAACCATAGAGTTGCGCCATCCCGATCCCCCTTCCTATAAGGGAGTATCCAGGATAAAACTCTTTCCTCCTTTTTTTATCTTCCAGTAATACATGGCCGTGATCTGGCCTCACCGGAATAGCCACCTCGCCCTTTCCACTTATATGTCTTCTTTGTTGCTCTCTAATAAGTGCCTTCATTATCTTCCCCATAGGGATAGCCCCATCCAGATGGGCTGCTTCGTGAAAACTGCCATCGGCTTCACGGTAAACATTCCTTAAATGCAAAAAATGAATATTGGGCCCAAAATCCTCTATCATCTTCAAAAGATTATTGGAGGCAATAGCCCCCAAGGAGCCTGTACAAAAGGTGATTCCATTATTGGGAGAGGGAACACAGTCTAAAACAAACCTAAAATCCTGATAGGTAGCGGCTATCCTAGGTATACCAAACACCGGGAAGGGAGGATCATCTGGATGAAGAGCCATTTTAATCCCCAATTTTTCGGCTTCAGGTAGTATAGCTTTTAGAAAATAGACCAGATTTTGCCGTAATTCATCTTTTGTTATTCCACTTACCTCACCTAGGGTCTTTTTAAATTGAGATATGGGTATGGTTCCTTTAGATCCCGGCATTCCTGCCAAAATAGCATCTAAAAGCCTTGCAGATTGTTGGGGATCTAAAGCTTGAAAGTAGGCTTCCGCTGCCTTACACTCTTCCTCATTATACGTTTCTTTTGCTTTTTCCCTTTTTAAAACAAAAAGGTCGAAAGCTGCGATGGCCGTTGGATTGTAGCACAAACTAATAGCTCCATTGGGGAGATTATAACTTAAATCGGTACGTGTCCAATCTATAAGCTGCATAAAATTATAGCAGACAATTTTTATGTCGTGAGCGGCTAAATTTTTAAGAGTTTGTATATAATTCTGGATATACCTATCACGTTCTGGCAATCCATATTTTATTGCCTTATGGACATTTACACTTTCTACCACAGACCACTCCAGTCCATGGGATGCAATTTCATCTTTTATGGCTCTAATTGCTTGCATGGACCACCCCTCCCCTATAGGAACCTCATGACAGGCCGTCACCACTCCTACTGCCCCAAGTTCTCGGATATCTTGCAAAGACACGCCAAAATTAGGGCCAAACCACCGTATTGTTCTTTTTAAATACTCCATGGATTACACGCCGGAGAAAGAGCTAAAACCACCATCCACATCATATACAGCACCGGTAACAAAGGAAGAAGCATCACTTAAGAGGTAATGGACCATTCCATTAAGTTCTGAAGCATCCCCAAAACGGGCCATGGGGGTATTGCCTATTATTTTTTTCCCTCTTTCCGTAAAAGATCCGTCCTCGTTTGTTAGGAGGCGTTTATTTTGATTGCCAATAAAAAATCCAGGGGCAATTGCATTTACCCTGATTTTATCATTGAACTTGGATGCCAATTCGTTTGCCATCCATTTGGTAAAGATATCTACGCCCGCCTTGGCCAAGGAGTAGCCCAGCACTCTAGAGATGGTCTGTTTAGCTGCCATAGACGATATATTTATAATAGATCCATACCCTTGGTTGGCCATTATTTTACTGAGAACAATAGTAGGCATCACCGTTCCCATTAGGTTAATGTCTACCACTTTTTGAGTGTCCCCAATTTCTATATCATAAATGGTCTGTTCGGGTTTTAAGGTAGCTCCTGGGATATTACCACCTGCGAGATTGATTAACCCATGCAGCTTCCCAAATTTGGCTACTATATTCTCCCGTAATTCGGTCAATGCCTCTTCACTCATTACATCCACCACATAAAAATGGGCGCTATCGGAATCCCTGCTATTCAACTCCTCGCATTTCGCCTCCAATTTATCCTGGGAACGGCCCAACAAAATTACTTTTGCCCCTTGTTCTACTAAATAGGTAGCAATGGATCCCCCTAAAGTACCGGTACCCCCAGACAGGGCATAAATTTTATCTTTTATCGAAAACAATTCACTCATCAATCTTTGTTTTAGGATGCTATATGCATCTATAATTACTAATGGTTATTATTTATTACTTTTATCCTCGTGAATAGGGTAGGGAAGCATCCTATTCCTTCTTCGCCATTTTATACCCTTCTATAGTAGTGTAATATTTGGTTAGCATGTTTGGCTCCTCCCAATTAGGTAATTGTCCCTGCTTTAAATATCGTAAATAATTTTGGGTTACTTGTGCGAAATGTGCTTCGTGTCCAATTTTATATTTCGCTGGGATGTGAATCTTGTATAGTAGGTTATTTACTTTTTCTGCAGTATTTCCTGGATATATTTTAGCAATATCTTCCTGCAATGCCGCATTAATATCAGCTTCTAGATTCCCTTTTTCTTTGAGACTTACATACAGGGTTGGCTTATAATCTTCTTCTGCTCCCTGTTTTATAATGAGATTACTTTTAGTTCCTCTCATTATACTGTAGTGGGTATCACCAGTACCTTCGGGAGCTTGGTAATTCCAAATCACCGAAACCTTGGCGTATTTACCTTTAATCTTATAAATCATTTCCCCATTGCAATACACCTTTAGCTTGTCGCCCACCAAATCTTTTTTAAGGTAGTCTGGAAAAGTATCCAAACCAGTCACTTTACTAAACTCCTCCAAAGTAAGATCTGTAGACCAGCGCTTGGCGCTTACCATCTCTATATCGGACTGGTTGATGATTTGCTCGGGGAATAGCTCCCATTGCACCAGATCTACCAAATGCGTGGTTACATCTACCATCCCCTCCCCTTCTTCGTTGATATCAAAGAACCATGCCGGACGTACTAGGGGCTCCCCGGAAACGTATTTATAAAAATGGTGTACACTTTCCTTACTGATAGCAGGAGTTTCCTGGCTTCCGTCTATCACCTTCCCAAATACCTTGGGAGAAGCAGATAAAAGTCGCTGTACATCCGTAGTCACCTCAAAACGTTCGGTCATGATATCATAGATCAACACCCCATTTTCCTTGGCCACCTTAAACGCCTCCTCCAGTTTTTGATATCCTTCTGGATTTATCACCAATGGCTTATCTGCATAAACATTAATTCCGGCTTTCACTGCGGCAAGAATATAGTCGATCTTTTTGGAGTTCTTCCCAGCGACGATCATAACATTCCCCGGTTTCTCGGCTATCATTTTTTTCAAATAACCGTCTCCCAAAAAAGTTTCTACCTGCCAATCCGTAGGGGAATCTGCTCTAGAATTATAAGCTTCTATCTTACTTAAAAAATCTTTTACCTCTGGCCCTTCTGGGGCAAAGACATACATGGTGGAGTCTACCTCTGGATACATGGTTTTTTGCACCAGTGCGGCATGGAAATGCCCAGGGTCCAAGGTCATCAACCTCACCTTTTCCGTATCGGGTTCCTCGGTTAATTGTTTTTCTTTTTTGCTTTCCCCGCAGCTTAGACAAAGAATTAGGAAAAAGCTAATAGTACAGTATTTCATAGCTTAAAGTATAAACGCAATTACCCCCTCCATTGTTTGGTAGAATGTAGCAATAGGGAGGTACAATTTGCGATAAATTGGATTTAGGTTATTACACCTTTACATAGTTGGTTCCGTAGGGTGCTCTTTGCTCCCTCTGTAATAAGGCATTGGCTTCATCGTCATTTATAAACATTTCTTTTTCGTTGTCCCACTCTAGCTTTCTATCAAATTGCATGGCAATGTCACTAATTAAGCAGGTAACGCAGGCCTTATGTCCTTTTCCTACAGGAGAGATGGGAGTTTCCCTAGATTTAATACAGTCTAACCAATTTCCGTGTTGATCTTCTATTTTATATAAATGTGTTTCATTCTCACCTATTACAGATTCCAAAATCTTGGGATCTGAGGCATTTAATGCCTTGTTGCTTTTTTCTTTATCCACAGGGTCGGAGGCAGAGGCCTGGTAAGCCCCTCTGGACACAAATATCCATCCATCCTCACCAATGTATTTTATCCCATTGGGATACCCTCCACTGGTATAGACCGTAATATTATTTTCATACTGATGTTTCACAAAAAAATCGCCATGCACGTTCCAAAGACCAGATTTCGGGAATTCGGCCAAGGCCTCCACAGAGATTGGCCCAGTTAATTCCGTATTCATTCCCCAAGCTGCCGAATCGTAATGATGCTGTCCCCATCCGGTGATCATCCCTGCCCCATAGCTCCTAATTCGGAGCCAACCAGGTCTGCCATATCCTTGTTGCGGATGCACGCCAATTTCGGTATAGGGCACTTCTGGTGTTGAACCTTGCCATGCCTCAAAATTAAGATTTGAAGGTATAGGCATTGGGGGTGCCTCTGTTCCGGCTGGATCCCCCGGCAGTCCAATCTTAACGGTATGCAACTTTCCTATCCTCCCATTACGCACCAACTCTGCAGCAATTCTAAATTGGGGCATTGCCCGTTGTTGGGTTCCAACCTGTAGAATGGCTCCAGTTTTCTGAATTACTTCTCGAAGCTGCTGCCCCTCCCTAACCGTTAAGGAGGTGGGTTTTTGTAGGTAAATATCCTTTCCTGCCAAGGCAGCTTCCATAGCGGGTTGGGCATGCCAATGATCGGGCGTACTTATCACTACGGCGTCTATATCTTTATTGAGGAGCATCTCCCTATAGTCGTCGTAAACCTTGGTATCCATATAATTATCCTGTCCCGTTTTCTGCTTATAGAAATTATCTACCAATATTTTGGCATCGGCAGCCCTATTGGCATCCACATCACAGACGCCTACAAAACGCGTCTGCTCGTAACGGATGGTATCGCGGATATCATGGTCGCGCGCAATTCTTCCACAACCAATCTGCCCAATATTTATCTTGTTACTAGGAGCATTTTTCCCGAATACACTTGCGGGAACTATAGTGGGAAATGCCACTGCCGCCGCTGTACCCAAGGACGATTTCTTAATAAAACTTCTTCTTTGCATTGGTAATTATAATTTAGTTTGTTATTTCTTCTACTTGTGGCGGATTTGCAAATGACTGCCAATAAGCTTCCGCTTCCCCTTTGGTCAATTCACCCTCAAACACTAGCATTCTATAATTTAATGTATACTCTTTATTTGGTTCTATGGTCCACTCTTCATGTCTGATAGGGCAAAACTCAAAAAACATATCCCCACGACCACCGTTCCCATCTATGGGCCAAACCCGCATAGGTTCTGGATGGGCCCTATTTTTTGGATAACTCATAAACAAAATACCATTGGTACCTTTACCATTGGCAGATGCACCTGTCACCATACACCAACGGGCATTGGTCCCATCTGCCGTGAGTCGGTCCTTCCCCTCCGAGGTGAGTACCGTAACATTGTCCTTATGCCAACGTTCTGTAAAACGCATTCCGAGTCCACCCCCATAGCGATAGGCTTCAAAAAGAATTCCAGACCCTAGTGGGGTATTAAAAGTTGTGGTATAATCTACCATATAGTGATCTGGTCTACCCAAATCCCAAACCCTTACCGCTAGATTTTCGTTTAGGGCTATTTGTTTTTCTGGCTCGGTTGCCGTTAAGTTGATGTGCTGTTGTTGTGCTGAAAACCCCGCATAGATAGCGCCTTGGTACAGTTCATTAAACTCTTTAAAATGCACCGTCCCTTGCTTCTCTCCCAAATTCCAAAAATCTACCTGCTCCCCTTTAATCCGGGTTCGGGTCCACGGACCCCAGATACCATAATGATGATAGTGGTCTGGAGGTTGAATACGACTAAGCGTGTCCCCAGAGGGGGAAAGTAAGGGATGAATATATCCAGATTTCCCAAAGACCGAATCTACTCCCTCTGGGGGATAAGTCATTCCAAACCTATAGGTTAATAAAGGTAAAGTCCCTTTTGTTAAATTAAGATCTCCTTTACTCTTAATGACCCTTACTCCTGCATCTAGTTCGTTTTCATCCACTACCTGTTTAAGCGTATACTGCTCCCCATTTTCGGCAGTGTGAACAAACCACAGTTTACTCCTATTCTTGTCTAATTGGAAGGGGATTATACGCCCCTCATTTAGCAGTATCAAGTTTTCTGGATCGTGCAGAGAATTGTTCCCCAATTTCTCCAAATCCAAAGCGATCGGGGAGGTATGTAAAACGCCTTCATTATTGAGTACGGCAAACTTATAGACGCTGTTGTCTTTACAGGATAGGGTGATTATCAATACACAAGCAATAATGACTTGTTTCATTTTAATGGGTTAATTATAGAACATTTCCATAAAGCTACTAATTCCATTAGACCCCTTCTCTTGTTGTATTCTAGGCACAAAGTCTTGATTATCCTCTCCCCATTACAAGCTCCATCCTCTTACGCAACCGATTGCATAAAAAATCCTTACCGACCTCTTTTATTATATCCTAAAATATCGCAAATTATAGCGTTTATCCTATGAAACCATAACATATAGTAGCTTTTATGATGCCTAAGGTATAAAAATATTGCTTACTTTTACTGCAACAATTGCGCAACTTTTCAATAAACCACATGAATAAGAGGATTACCATCTATGATTTGGCTAAAATGCTTAATGTATCCCCAGGAACAGTAAGTAGAAGTCTTAACGACCATCCATCCATTAGCAAAAAGACTAAGGAAAGGGTAATTGCCAAAGCCAACGAATTAGGCTATAAGTCCAATAAGTTTGCAGCTAACCTCAGCAAGCAACAAACCAACACTATAGGGATCATTGTCCCTAAGCTAGACTCTTATTTCATGTCTTCCATGCTTGCAGGGATAGAGAAAACGGTAAATGAAGCAGGATATAATTTAATTATCAGTCAGTCTTTAGAGTCCATGGAGAAGGAAAAGCTTAACGCTGCGACCTTATTTAGCAGTAGCGTAGATGCCATATTAGTATCCTTGGCATACGACACCTCTAGCTTTGAACATTTCACTCCTTTTATCCAGCACAATATTCCGCTATTATTTTTAGATCGTGTGCACCATATCCCCAACTGCGCCACTCTAATAATAGACAATAGATTAGCTGGAGAGGAAGCTACGGAACATCTGATACAACAAGGCTGCAAGAACCTGTTATACATAGGAGGCAATCCACAAAGGAATGTATATTCTGACCGATTTAAGGGATTTAAAGACGCCCATTTAAAAAACAATTTTACGGTTGACGCTTCCTATTACTTGGAATCGGATTTGAGTCGAGATTCCATAGGGATGATCGTAGCGCATCTAAAAAGCACCAACAGAAAGATTGATGGGCTTTTTGTAGCCAGTGATACCTTTGCAGCGCATTTAATTAAGGCGCTGGTACAGGGAGGTTATAAAGTTCCAGAGGACCTAAAAATAATCGGGTTTAATAACGATCCCGTTTCGGAGCTGGTAACCCCCACCTTGAGCACCATAGATTATCCTGGATACGAGATGGGCGTCTTGGCTGGCCAAAGTGTAATCAGTCAACTAAAAGGAAGTATCAATTTTAAGTTGGCCAACACCATTACCCTTAGACACCAACTAATTATTCGCGAATCTACCTTAAACAATAAATAACAATCATGAAAAAAACTATTATCACTTGTCTATGCGCTCTCTTAACAGGCTCCTTTTGGGCCCAGAGCTTGGAGTCCTTTCCGGTAACGGATGAATGGCTCGCCAAAATAGAAAGCATAGCTCCTTCTTCCCCACGTGTTAAAGCCAGTACAAAAAAGGTACTTGTATTTTCGCAACACACCGGTTTCTACCATTGGACCACCCCGCACAACAATGAAATGCTAAAAATATTAGCAAGGAAAACTGGTGCATTTGAGGCAACTATAGCTTATGACATAAGTAGTTTCGATAAAAAAAACCTAAAGCAATACGACGCTATCATTCTGAACAATTCTAATCCGGCCGGACCTAAGCGCGACTTGTTCTGGGATCTTCTTAAAAAGAACAGCAGCCTTCCGGATAAGGTCATAGAACAACGAGCAGCTATTTATGAACAAAACTTATTGGATTTTGTGGCCAAGGGTGGCGGTCTAATGATCTTACACGGAGCAATTACCGTACAGAATAACTCCGTAGCCTTTAGCAAAATGACCGGAGGTAGTTTTGATTACCATCCCAAGCAGCAAGAAATGCACCTGAAGGAGGTAGATCCCAAGCACCCTTTGGTACAGGCTTTCAACGGCAAGGGTTTTACCCATGTAGACGAACCCTACTTTTTTAAGAATGCCTATTTCGACTATAATTTTAGGCCGCTTCTGTATATAGAGGCAGATAAACTGGAAGATGTACGCCACAAAGTAGAAAACAACACCATTTATGTATCTTGGATAAAACGCCATGGAAAAGGCAGGGTGTTTTACAGTTCACCTTCCCATAACGCTCAAAGCATGGACAATCCGGCATTGCTACAGTTCTTCTTGGATGGCTTGCAATATGTAGTTGGGGATCTAAAAGCAGATGACAGCCCTATAGGCAAACCCTAGTTTCGCACCGTATAAACAGTATTTAACAAATGAAAATGCGCACCATTTCTGGTGTGCATTTTTTTATAACAATTCAAAGCGCCCCCTAGCGTAGGCTAGGAAAACAAGCTATTTATTAAAATCGAAATAGGATTTGGCATTGTAATAGGAGATATCCGAAACAATCTTGCCCAACCATTTTTCATCAGCAGGCAATTCCCCATTTACCACATCCTGTGCCAAAAGGTTGCACAATATTCTTCTAAAATACTCGTGCCTAGTAAAGGAAAGGAAACTTCTAGAATCTGTTAACATACCCACAAAGCAACTTAAAAGGCCCATATTAGACAAGGTATTCATCTGCTCTTCCATACCTTGTTTTTGATCTAAGAACCACCAACCGGAACCAAATTGCACCTTCCCTTTTACCGAACCGTCATTAAAATTCCCAACCATAGTAGCTATAACCGCATTATCCGCCGGATTGAGGTTGTAAATGATGGTTTTTGCCAATTGGTCCGTGCTATCCAAGGCATTTAGAAAACCACTTAACGCCCTAGCCTGTGAAAAGTCGCCAATAGAATCGAATCCCGTATCTGGGCCCAATTGGGACAACAGCCTTTTATTATTATCCCTAATAGCCCCCAGATGAAACTGTTGCGCCCATCCCATTGCATGGTATTTTCTCCCCAAGAACAGCAATACTTGAGATTTAAAGTAGTTTACCTGGTCTTGTGGGATAGGCCTTCCATTCTTTACCTTTAAGAAGCATTCCTGTATGTTGTAGGTGCCTTCCTCAAAGAAATATAGTTGTTCCAACCCATGGTCTGCCAACCTGCAGCCCTGGTCGTGGAAAAACTGAATTCGGTTATCCAAGGCCTCCAATAAATCTTCATAATTCTTGATCGCAATCCCAGATACTTCCGACAATTGCTCCAAGTACAGAACATAGTCATCGCCTCCCTCTAAGGCAAAGGCCTTATCTGGCCTAAACGTGGGAAAGACCTTTGGTGAAACCCCTTGCTTCTTAATAATTCTATGATATTCCAAAGAAGCAATTGGCTCATCTGTTGTACACAGGGATTCTACTTGCTGCTGCTGTAGCAACCCTTGGGCATAATGCGATTTTTGCGCCAATTGCGCATTGGTATTTTCATAAATTTCCTCGGCCGTATCCGGTCCTAAAAGCTCATGTATTCCGAAATAACGCTGTAACTCCAAGTGCGTCCAATGGTACAATGGGTTTCTGACGGTAAACGGAACGGTACCGGCCCATTTTAAAAACTTTTCCTTATCACTTGCTTTCCCAGTAATATAGTCTTCATGGATCCCCAGGGTCCTCATAGCCCTCCATTTGTAATGATCCCCAGCCAGCCAGGCCTCACTAATTGTATTGAATTGATAATTCTCCGCGATTTCCTTGGGAGATAAATGGTTGTGATAATCTATAATCGGTAAATCCTTGGCATACCCATGGTACAATCGCTTAGCAAAATCGCTCTGCAGTAAAAAGTCATCCTCTAGAAAGTTTTTCATAATATATAGGTATTAATGCCGGTGTTTACGGTTATGCTATTTATAAAATTTCCGCCAAGGTTTTAAAATACATTCTCATTTAACGCGCCTCTTCGATCAATTGGTTTAGCTCCTCCTCGGTATATTCCATCCCGCTTTTTGATTTTTGGTCTCGCAGGGTTTTAATCTTGGATGCATTAAGCGACCTAGGATGATTGGAAAAGGCATTGGTGACATAGGAAATAATATCGGCTATATCCTGATCCGAAATATTGCTGTTATTCATAAGACCTGGCATTTGGTGGTTCTCATCATATATTTCCCCGTTTATTTCCAAGGGTCCTTTTAAACCGTGCAATATAATTAACCCCAATTGCTCCACATGTTTGGAAATATACTTGGAACTAGTCAGCGACGGAGCCAATCCGGTAATCCCTTCCCCACTAGGAGCATGGCAAGCAGCACAAATTTGCCTAAAGAGCATCGCCCCTTTTGTCCTAGAGTCGGTTTTAGGCATTTGCTCGGAATAGATATAGTTTGGACGCTCCTTAATTTTTCGCTCCTTGGTGGCCGCCAACAGGGAGCCTATACCAGAGGTCGCCTCCATTCCCTTCCTTAGCACATAGGCATCCAAAGAATCTAACACCGCTTCAGATCCACTAACTATGGCCTCCTGCACCACCTTATTATCCTGATATTTTTGGGCTAAACTATGAAGTAATGGAAAGAACAAAGCTTGGTCTTCCTTGGCCCAAACTCCCAGTGTAGAAGCAAGGTAGGTGTCAAGGACAGCTTCCTCACGACCAAGCAGCTCCTTGAAAAGTCGATGAGCTTCCAGCTTGTTTTTACCGCTCGCAAACCCCTCCATGAGCACCAGACCATGTGCGGCTACCTCTGCTCCGGAATTCAACACCAGCTGTTGTAGCAACCCGAAATTAAGTTCCTCCAAGCCTTCCAAGGTGTATAGCGCGTGTATTTGCCCCAAAGGTTCATTTTCATTCCCTAAAAGGTGCTGTAAAGACGGGACAAGCTTCTTGTTATTTCTGTGTATCAACAATTGCTGGGCTCGGTCCCGCACCCAACCGTTGGCATGGGTCAATAATGACACAAGCTCTTCCCCCTCTATATTACTGAGGTCTACAGGTTTACCATCGGGTTTATTTGCATTTTTAACTCTCAAAATTCTTCCATAGTCCAATATGGTATCCAATTGTTTCTCTGCCGAGACCTTTTTAAGGTAAGGGCTTAGGAAGGCGTAATGTTGAATTACCCCACGGTGCATATCTACCACATACATATTCCCATCCGGGCCATTGGCGAGATTAACAGGTCTAAACCCCTCATCTGTGGAGGCCAAAAACTCTTTCCCTTCCCACGCTTGCTTGGCGGTTACCCTCCCATTATTAAAGCTAAGAACATTCCTTTTTATGGCATTCACTTCTGGAATACACACAAAGACATTTTGATCATAGTCCTCTGGGAACATTCCGCCCCTGTACACCAGGGGACCGCAAGCAGCAGTTACATTAATCAACAGGCTATCTTGGTTAAGCACCCCTTTCTCATAGCCTCTATTTACCGATGCGGCATGAACTGGGTATACCCGTTGGTCCAGGGTGAGCACCTGAGCTACCCCGTGTTTCGGCACCATATATTTATTGCGGACCAGCCTATTGGGCAAAACGTGATCTCCCATTAACTGGGTAGAATTATTATTGTAATAGAGTCGGCCAAAATTATCATGGCTAATTCCCCATTGGCCTCTAAGGGTAGTAGGCTCCTTTATCCATTCTCCGTTTTTTCGCCGGTATCTGAAATTGGATTTGGCATTATAGATCCAGTTATCCACATTCATCCTTAAACCATTGGGCTGATGTTCCGGATTGCCCACCGTGGCATATAAGGAATCTACCAAGACCTTATTTACAGGCTTATCTCCTGCTATTTCCACAAACCACAAGTTGGGAGATTCTACATACAACAGCCCTCCATAAACTAGGGCCAACGCTCTTGGCATCACCAAACTATCCAAAAAGGGAATGGCATGATCCATTACTCCGTCCCCATCTTTATCTTCCAATATTTTTATAGCACCCGAACGCTCTTCTTCGCCTGTACCTTCTAGGTTTTGCATAAACCCAGGCATTTCGGCAACCCAAATCCTTCCACTCTCGTCAAAATCCATCGCCACGGGAGCCACCAGTAGTGGTTCCGAAGCCACCGCTTCTAGTACAAAGCCATCTTCCAAGATATAATCCTCCAGAGATATTACTGGTTCTTCATAGGTGGGTTTACAAGAAACAATAATCAATAACATTAAAAAATATCGCATTACGCTCACATTGTTTTTATGGGAGGACGCGTGTAAAACCACCTAAGCTCCTCAGATTTATAGTTCATAACGGACCATAGGCAATTCCGGAAAATCCCCTAGGATCCTAATTTTAAGCATACTAAAATACCACAGCACCTTTAAAATTACTAACCTAACAAAGATTTTTAATTTAATCTGGAAAAGATTGGAAAAAGGGGAAGAATCCAGCTGTTTTTTTTAAGCATTGAGCATCAAGGCTTTAAGCTGGAAATGAATACGCTATACTTATAACTACCACCAAGGTTATTTCTCAGCGGTTTTCAATTTATCTTTTAGCAGCCTAATTTTTTCCTTTGAAAGTGGTTTTTCAATAAAATCATGAACCACATCGTAGGACTTAATCCTTTGCACCTCCTTGGGGTCTATGGTAGAGCTTACTACAAAAATTGGTTTCTTGTCTATTTTAGACAATTTACTTATTTCATCCAGAAATTCCCAGCCGTCCATTACCGGCATATTCAGATCTAAGAAGATAACATCGGGAGCATCCTCATTTTCCTCACCACCTGGCATAATATGCTCCAATGCTTCTTTTCCATTTTTATAGACTTTAACATCCGAGCAAAAGTCATTTTTCCTGAGCAATATTTTTGCACCAAAAACAAAGACTGGATCGTCATCAATAATACAGACTTTTTTAACTGTTTTCATGTCTAAAATAGGTTATAAAGTTCGTCCCCCTATCCACTTCACTTTCTACAACAATTTTACCCCCCATGGCTTCTACTTGGTTTTTACAGAGGAATAGCCCCATACCACGGGCATCGGGATGATCATGAAAGGTTTTGTACATTCCAAACAATTTAGAACCGTGCCGTTCCATGTTAATTCCCAATCCATTATCCTTGACACTTAAGAAAACAAAGTCTCCTTCCATACCTGCCGTAATCACAATCAGGAGTGGACGATCTGGAGATTTATATTTAATAGCATTGGTTAAGAAGTTGAGTATAATACTCTCCAAGTAGGCATGTACCGCCAGTACATTAATATCTTTATCCACGTTGATTTCTATCTTGGACCCCGCTTGTTTGGCCAAGGACTCTATGGAATTTACTGCGTTTTGTACGTTTACCAGTAAATTTTGGGAACTTAGGGTATTGCTTACTTTGGAGTTGATCTCTACTATTTCATTTAAATGGCAGATGGTATCATTCATACTATCCGAAACCATTTTGATATTTTTAAAATACTCGTTTTCAGATATAGCTTCATCGTCTTGCTCTGCCAAATCTAGCAACATAGAAATATTACTGGTATGGGACCTTAGGTTATGGGATACAATATGTGCAAAATTCACCAATCGGTTATTGTGTTCGGTAAGGTTATCGGTCAGTAGTTTTTTGTCTGAAATATCCTGAATTTGGGACACCAAATGGGTAAATTCTCCAGAATCATTCCTCGCCGCCGCCAGGGCAACCTGCACCCAAACATACCTTCCACTCGCGTGGATGTACCGCTTTTCTACTCTATAGCTTTCCCGTTTCCCCTCTGAAATTTCCTGCAATAAGCCAAAGGTCATCTCCCGTTCCTCCTCATGGGTAAGCTGAAAAATGGTCTTGTTCAGGATTTCCGGCTCTGTGTATCCTAGGATCTCACAGATTTTAGGGTTTACTTTCTGCAGTTCCCCGTCCAAATTAAGCACCATCATTCCTATAGCGGCATGCTCAAAAGTCTTTCTAAAAACCTCCTCGCTAAAAATAAGGTCTAGTTGCGTTCGCTTATTTTCATTAATATCCTGCACCAAGCCTGATAAGCGTACGCATTTCGCATTTTTAAATTCGGGAACCCCAATCATCCGCATCCACTTCAGGTTACCTACCCCTGTCTTCAACTCCAACTCAAAATCGAACTTCTCCCCATTATCGATCGCGTATTGCAGGGTCTTGAACATCATTGCCCGATCCTTTTCCTGCACAAAGGTGTTAACTACATACTCTATTCCCTGTGGCAGGTAGTCATCTACCTCCAATATTCGTCTTAGGTTATCACTCCACACCACAATTTTAGATTCCGGATCCATTTCCCAAGACCCCAATCTTCCAATTACATGGGACTGCTCTAGGCGATTCTTATAATTTAACAAGAGAATTTGATCCTTTTTCCGTTGGGTAATATCCTCTACTTGGGAGACGAAATGTAGCGCCTCTCCTTTTTCATTTTTTACGGCAGCTAGGGAAACATTGGCCCAAATAACTTGTCCATTTTTATGAATATACCGTTTTTCCATCTTATAGGAATCCCTTTTTCTTTCCATAAGTTCGGCCATCAGCTCTGCCGTCCTTTCTATATCGTCTGGATGGGTAACGTCGTAAAAAGACAATTCTTTCATTTCCGATTCGGAATAGCCCATGATGTTGGTAAGGGTAATATTGGCCCTTTGCAGCCTCCCTTTTAGGTCTATGACAGCCATCCCAAAAGGAGCATGTTCAAAAGTGAGTCGCGACTCCTCTTCCTTAATGGCCAATTCTTTTGCTGCCACCGTTTCTTTATCCACATCCTGAAAGAAGCCGTACAATCGCGTACATTTTCCGTTCTTATAATCGGGTATCCCAATGGTTCTAGACCAAAAGATTTTTCCGGTAGTATTTATCACTTGAAGCACATGATTAAAGCCTTTTCCCTCTTCCATGGCCATTTTCATGGCCTTTTTCATCGTTTCCCGATGCTCCCCCTCCTTAAAGAAATCGTAAACATCTTCCAAGGTGGGAACGTAGTCCTCTGGCACTCCGGCCATTTCTTTAATCATTGGACTCCAATACAGGGTGTTTTCATCAATATCCATTTCCCAAATCCCGATATTAGCTACATCATTGATCCTACTGATAAGTTCGGCATTGTGCTGCAATAAGAGTTCATTCTGTTTCCGCTTGCTAATATCCTGCACCTGGGAAACAAAATGCATAATCTCCCCCTCTTCATTGGTTATGGCAGACATGGAAGTATGGGTCCAGACAACCGTTCCTTGTTTATGGATAAACCTATAATCCATTTCTATATGTTGACGTTTGCCCTGTATCAATTCGCCTATCCGATCCTTATAGCGTTCTAAATCTTCTGGGTGGGATACATCCGTCAGATTCATTTGCTGTAACTCTGCCTCAGTATACCCATAAATGCTACAAAAACTAGGATTGGCGTGCATCAATTTAACATCCTTACTTACAAAAGCCATCCCTATGGTAGAGTGATTAAAGGTTTGTCTAAACTGCTCTTCCCTAAGTTTTATTTTTAACTGCGCCTTTTCTATATGGTCTACATCCTGCAAAAGCCCATATACCCTTCGGCAACTTCCCTTGGAAAATTCGGAAAGCCCTATAATGCGCACCCATTTCACCACTCCATCATTGGCCTTTAAACGGACCAATTCTTCAAACTCTATAGGTTTCTCCATCGCCTTCTCTATGAGCGCATCTATTCGGGACCTATTTTCTCCTTCCACTATAAAGCTTAGCCCATTTTCTATAGAGGGGTTATAATCTGCAGAGACCCCATGTATTTGTCTGGTGACCTTACACCAATAAATTTTGCTGTTCTGAAGATCTATTTCCCAATGCCCCACTTTTGCTGCCTCATTGGATCGCTCCAAGAGGTCTTTGTATTTTGCCAGAAGTAGTTCATTTTTCTTTCTTTGGGTAATATCGTAGTGCATCCCAGAAACCACTTCTGCTTGCCCGTAAGCGTCATACTTAGTGATTTCCCCACGACAAAGTATCCAAACCCAATGCCCCATTTTATGACGCATGCGATACTCCAATTCGTAAGCACCATTTTGCTTTATGTGATTCTCCAGACTTAATTTAACATCCTTTCTGTCCTCTGGGTGCACAAGATTATGGAAAACCTGGACGGTCGTTGGTGCTAATTCTTCAAGGGTATAACCAATCATTTCGGCCCATCTCTCATTACACACTACAGCACCCGTTTTTAGATTTCCTTCCCAAATCCCCAGCTTTGCCCCTTTTATAACATTATGGTACTGGTCGTTTTTTTGTGTGAGCTGCTTCTTACATTCCAAGTATTTATCCAAACAAATGGCCATCCCCATTAACCGGTTGGGTTTCCCCGCCTCATCGTATGCAATGGCTCCCTTAAAATTCACCATCAAGGTGTGCCCCCTTGCATGTTTGCAGACAACATCTACGTTAAATGGAAACTGTGTGGGGTTACTCTGGTGTTTTTGATAGGCCTCTAAGATTAGCTGAAGGTTATCCTGATCCAAAAGTAAGGACCATTGAAAGGGTTGGTCTTCTACCGGGGCAGTATCATAGCCTAGTAGATGCCAAAGTTTATCGTTTAAGTAGCCAAGCTTAGGATTCTTAAGATCCCAATACCATAAACCATCGAAGGCATTTTGCCCCAATAAATTAAAGAACTGGGACTCGCTCCCTATCCATGCGTCAAATTCCCTCTTTAAGCCACTCATAAAAGATGTGTAAATAAAACCCTAAGTTTATAAATATATTTAATTTTAATAGATTAAGTTGCCAAAGAATCGCAAATTTTCACAGCTTCTGTACCCACTTACAGATCTAAAATCATTTAAAACACCTTGTCAAACTTTCATCTTTAAAACGGCGTATTCCTAGGCTTATAAAGTGATATAAAAATCCCTTTGCCCCCTATTTTGGCAAAGTTGCGTAATAATAAAGCGCAAAGCTGATTTTAATCGACGAACTACTTAATCGGACCAATCATCGGAGGAAAAACAGGAAAGAAGATTCATACAAAGCCATGCTTCCACAAGCTCCTTTTTTTTTATTTTGCAAATTACTTTGAACTCAGCAGCGGCATAAATTATCATTCTACCCTCTATTGATTCTAGCACAACGGGCCTCATTTTTATTGGGAAATCAATTTATTCCTTAGCTATGCACCGAATATAAAAACTTCTTATAACAATCGAGTAGGAAGGTAGCCATTATTTGGCTACCTGTCCTCTC
>NZ_MTAZ01000030.1 GCF_002150785.1 Arenibacter amylolyticus
TCCATTAGAAAACAAATAACAATTCTTGAGTAAAATGAAAGGTATTTTGATTGAGGGGGAAAGGTATAGTTTAATTGAAATCCGAATAATAAGCCCTACTTAAATCAGAATTAATCATTTACATAAACACAACAACTAGTCATGATCTCTTAACTGCCAACATCAAAAAAAGCCTTAAAAAGACACCCCTAAAAACAAAAATCCCGCAATCCATTTGTATCAATGCTTTGCGGGAAATTTTTGTTGGTCTACTAGGACTCGAACCTAGAACGACTGGACCAAAACCAGCTGTGTTGCCAATTACACCATAGACCATTACCGTAATTCAGCGTGCAAATTTAGAACAAAGTTTTATATCCACAAACATTTTGACATCATTTTACAAAAATAGTGAAAAAATGCTTTTCCCCCAGCCAATTCACCCACTCATATTTCACCTTTAAACCCCCAAACACCTACACCCTCCTTCTATTCCAAACATGCAAGCCTACCATTTACAAGTAACATTAAAAGCGCATTATACCTGTTAAAGGTTTAAGAAAAAATGGCTGTTTATATTATATAATTAGTAAATTCGCCCTTTTGCAAAACAACAAACCAAATGCTTGTAACTAACTTTAAAAAATGGGACACCATCACTGGATGGTTTGTTTTTTTTATAGCCCTAACCGTTTATACCCTTACTGTAGAACCCACCGCTAGTTATTGGGATGCCGGGGAATACATTTCCACTTCCGCTAAATTACAGGTAGGTCACCCACCAGGAGCCCCACTATATCAAATTATAGGGGCGTTTTTTGCCATGTTTGCCCTAGAGGCAAACCAAGTTGCAAAAATGGTCAATATGATGTCGGCCGTTTCCAGCGCCTTCACCATTCTCCTCATGTTCTGGACCATTACCAACCTCACCAAAAAACTCATTGCAAAAAAAGAAGAACTGACCAATAGCAAGGCCATTGCCATCTTAGGTAGCGGATTGGTAGGCTCTTTGGCCTTTACCTTTTCGGATAGCTTTTGGTTTAACGCCGTAGAAACAGAAGTATACGCCATGGCCAGTCTTATTATGGCCCTCCTTCTATGGCTAGGTCTAAAATGGGTAGATGATTTGGATAACCCTAGAGGCAATAAATGGATTATTCTCATTTCCTTTGTAGTGGGACTCACCTTTGGTATTCAGTTTATGGGCTTCTTAGCAATCCCTTCTATTGGACTGTTATACTACTTTAAGAAATACAAGACCACAACCATAAAGAACTTTCTATTGGCCAATATTATCTCGGTGGCCATTTTACTGTTGGTTTACAAATTTTCGCTCACCTACGTATTAAAACTTTTTGGATGGAGCGAGGTGTTTTTCATTAACAATCTTGGACTCCCCTTTAATTCGGGTACCATAATAATGGGGCTTATTTTTATTGGGATTTTCTTTTTTGCACTTCGTTATACCAGAAAGAACCACTATGTCACAGCAAACACCATTACGCTATGCCTTATGTTTTTGTTCTTGGGCTTTTCTTCTTGGTTAATGCTTCCAATAAGGGCCAATGCCGATGTGGTGATTAATGAAAACGACCCCTCGGATGCCAGGTCATTATTAGCATACTACAATAGAGAGCAATACCCAGGGGTAGACAGTCCGTTTTACGGCGCCTACTATTCCAACACCTTTGCCTCCCCAGGTGAAGAAAGGGACGAGCAACCCAAGTACGAGAAAGACTATGAGACTGGAAAATACATCATTGTAAATAAATACAAGAACGCTTTACAAGGCCCCAACCCCAATCACGTTGGATTCTTACCCCGCTTGTGGAGCGAGCAGAATGCGGAGAATTACATGAAGTATTTTTACCCGCTAGAATTCAAGATAAAATCGTCCTACCTAGGAAATACCGAACTAAGGGAAGCGGTAGGCCGCTTTAGGGATGGGTATGCCAGAGGTGAAATAGACACTTCCCAGTATATACGATTTTTAAGGGAGTTTAGTGAATATATAGATGTGCAACCTCCTACGTTGATGCAAAACATCAGCTATATGTTCCAGTTTCAGTTTAACTATATGTATTGGCGCTATTTTATGTGGAATTTTGTTGGAAAACAAGACGACATACAAGGTAGGTACAACAATCACGGAAACTGGCTTAGCGGTATCAACTTTGTAGATAGTGTTCGCCTAGGCAGTCAGGAAAACCTGCCCAGCGACATCAAAAACAACAAGGGAAGGAACACCTACTTCTTCTTACCCTTACTATTGGGGATTATTGGACTCATATTTCAGATCAGCAAAAACCCGAAGCAATTTTGGGTGCTGTTTGTATTCTTTATTTTCACCGGAATTGCCATACAATTTTATACCAACCCCGGCATTTTTCAACCTAGGGAACGGGACTACTCCCTAGTGGGATCGTTCTATATTTTTGCGATATGGATTGGCCTAGGGGTCTACGGACTCTTTGAGGAATTCCGAAAATTATTAAAACCCAAAATACTGGCCCCGGCAATCACCTTACTTTGCCTACTGGCTGTACCTGGGGTAATGGCATTCCAAAATTGGGACGACCACGACCGATCTAATCGATATACCGCAAGGACTACCGCCATGGCTTACCTGTCTTCTACACAGGAAAATGCCGGTGCTATTATATTTACCATAGGGGACAACGATACCTTCCCCCTTTGGTATGTACAGGAGATAGAAGGTTTCCGCACAGATGTACGGGTGGTGAACACCAGCCTTTTTGCCACGGACTGGTACATAGACCAAATGAAAATGCAGGCCTATGAAAGTGAGCCAATCCCGTCTCAGCTAACTCACGAAAAATATAGGTTTGGTACCAGAGATGCCATCTACTATAATGGTTTAACGGAAAACCGATGGAACATAAAAGATTTCATGAATTGGATAGATAGCGACAGGGAAGAAACCAAATTTAAGAGCATCTTAAAGCGACAAGGAGCCGATCTTAGCCAATATTCGGAAAACAATCTGGACGTAGTATTCTACCCCACCAATAAGATCAGGATCCCCGTAAACAAGAAAAATGTTCTGGAGAGCGGCTTGGTGAAAGCCAAAGACTCTGCCCTTATTGTAGACTATATTGATATTGACCTTCCAAAATCGGCCTTACCCAAAAACAGGATCCTTATGTTGGATATCATTGCCAACAACGATTGGAAGCGTCCTATCTATTTTTCTGGCGGAAGTTTTGATCCTGCAGAATATATCTGGATGAAGGATTACCTGCAACTAGATGGATTGGCCTATAAATTGGTACCTATTAAAACCCAGAACAGGAATAGCTATGAAATGGGAAGGATAGATACCGATTTAATGTACGATATCGTAAAAAAATGGGAATGGGGCAACGCTGGGAGCCCAGACATTTATCACGACGTACAGACACGGACCCAAGCACTATCTTTCCGCGGAAATTTGGCTCGTTTAACGGAGGCCTTAATCCAAGAGAATAAAATAGAAAAAGCAAAGGAAATCATAGATATTGCCATGGAGAACATGCCCGTGGAATATTTTGGATACTATGCATTTGTAGAACCTTTTGTAGATGGCTATTTTAAAGTAGGTGAAACTGAAAAGGCACGTGAACTCTACCAAAAACTAAAGACCATATATCAGGAACACTTAGATTACTATGTTAGTCTTCCCTTTGAAGATCAGCGCATGTTCCTAGACGATATTATCCCGGATCTAGAAGCCTACAGTAGAATAATAGACATCCTGATCAACAACAAGGAGAAAAATATGGCAGAAAAAGAAACCCTTGTTTTCAACGAATACATTGCCAAGTTCGAACGCTTTTACAGAAGCGATGCCGTAGAAGACATGCTGCCAGAAGAAGAGCCAGGAGAGGTAGACTCTACAGCCTTGGATATTATCCCAGAGCAGGAATTGGATAGCATTACCCCTATTCAATAAAGGGTACAACAGCGCATAAAAAAAACCGGGAACTAAAGTCCCGGTTTTTTTATGCTTTTATCGTATTAGATATACTCGTTTAAGATACCAATCAATGTATTGGCATCTTGCTCCCCACTCTGCCGCCATACCATTTCTCCTTTTTTATAGATCATGAGGGTAGGAAGCCCCTTCACCCTAAGGGCTTGGGCCAGCTCTTTATTTTTATCCACATCAATTTTTATCACCTTGCCTTTATCGCCTAATGCTGCGGCAACATCCTTTAAAACCGCATGCATGGCGGTGGATTGCTCATTCCATTCGGCATAAAAGTCCAATAATACCGGACCGCTGATATCAATTAAATCTCCAAACTTAGACATATAGTATTCGTTGCTTTATCAATCAAAAATAAGAAAAAATGCCAAAAAACCATCGTCCGCCCTGTTTTTATGGAGCCTAGCGCTGCCTCCCTTAGGCAACCAACTTCTTTTTTAGGGTGATTACGGTAATTTCGGGCCAGATACCTACTCTCCCTGGGTACCCCAAAAATCCAAATCCGCGATTCACGTTAATCAGCTGTCCCAACTCTTCATAAACCCCCGCCCAGTATTTATAGCGCCATTTTGCCGGACTCCATTTTATCCAGCCCGGTATCTCTATCCCAAACTGCATTCCATGAGTATGTCCGCACAGGGTAAGGTGGTAGTGATAGGGGTGTTTCAAAACCTGATCTTCCCAATGCGAGGGATCATGACTCATTAAGATCTTAAAATCATCTTTATGTATCTGGGCCGTAGCTTTGTTAAGATCCCCCGCTTTTTTAAAGCCTCCTCTCCCCCAATTCTCTACCCCTACTAAGGCAATTTTATCCGCACCTCTTTTGAGATACCTACTTTCATTAAGCATTAGATCGAAACCTATTTCGCGCTGCAACTCCATCAACATCTCTAGATTCTCCCTCTTTTCCTTCTCGGTTTCCCACTCTACATAATCCCCATAATCATGATTCCCCAAAACAGAAAACTTCCCATCCTTCGCTTCCAGACTAGCCAAGAGATCCTTCCACGGCAGCATTTCCTTCGCCATATTGTTCACCATATCCCCCGTAAACAGCAGCAAATCACTTTTTTGCCTATTGATTAAATCTATGCCATAGGCAATTTTCTTTCTGTTATCAAAACTGCCACAATGAAAATCGGAAACTTGCGTTATTCGGTAACCGTCAAAACTATCGGGCAGATCCTCAAACTCCATTTGATAGCGCAACACCTTAAAATTATACTTCCCCCTATACATCCCATAAAGCAAAGCGGAAAAAGGCAAGGCCGCAATACTCAAGGCAATCACACTCAAAAATCGCCTTCGCTCCGGCAAACTAAAAACTTTTGGAGTACCGTTTACCTTTAAATACAGTCCGGATAGAAATCTAAATATATCCTCCGAGAACAGAAAGATAATGGTAATAACCTTAAAGGACAAGATAGCCATCAGCAAACCAAAGGCGTAACTTTTGGGAACGTTTAAAACCCTCCCTGGGGTATCGCCCAAGGTGAATTGATAAATAAAATTACCTAGCACCAACAAGGAAAGCGCCATCCC
Organism: Arenibacter amylolyticus; assembly: GCF_002150785.1. Taxonomy (GTDB): domain Bacteria; phylum Bacteroidota; class Bacteroidia; order Flavobacteriales; family Flavobacteriaceae; genus Arenibacter; species Arenibacter amylolyticus. The sequence goes on from NZ_MTAZ01000030.1 coordinate 5,513, forward strand.
TCCGTAATACACCCAGGGAAACCTAGTGACTGTCCTAAGTGCTTGCAAGGTATAAATTGCCAGAAGAACATATAAAATAACAAAAACGATCCATCTAAGCATGTATTTATTTTTTAGTAAAGATATTGGTTTTCAACCACTAGGCATGGCACCACTCCTATTCTTTTACCCTACACACTACATTTCGCAAGACCTCCAGACTACTAACCCCTACTTCGTCGTCCCTTAAAAAACTAGGAGAACTCATCGGAATCTCCGGTTTCTGGGCCAAGGTTTTATGAAATTGGATACCCGACAAATGCACTGCTGCAAACCCCTTCTCTTTAAAGATATGCACATTGGTATCCCGTATACCTCCTCCAGGCATAATAACTAGACCCTGCGTATTTTTTTGCAACTCCCACAACAGTTCCAAACCTTCCTCGCAGGTCTTCTGCTGCCCACTGCTTAGAATGGTAGCCACCCCCATCTTTTCCAATTGCTTTAATGTTTTCATGGGGTCTGTCACCCAATCGAACGCACGATGGAAAGTGAACTCCAGCGGCGAGGAGATTTTCAACAGTTCCTTGGTACGCTCCACATCCAAACTAAAATCTGAATGCAATACCCCAGAAACTATTCCGTTAAATCCCAATTTCTTGCACAAGGCAATATTTTCCTTCATTATTCCAAATTCCGATTCGGAATAGGTAAAATCACCACTTCTGGGCCTAATCAGCACATTTACGGGAATTGTTATATGTTTTCTTATCGCTTTTAACAAGCCATAGGAAGGGGTTACCCCACCTACCCCGAGCTCTGCACACAATTCAATTCGGTCAGCACCAGCATTTTGGGCGTTTAAAGCAGATTCTAAAGAATTGGCGCACACTTCTACAATCATATTTCTTATATTTAGGACCTTAAAAATAAGTAACAGAATCCAATGAAAAGAAGAAACTTCCTCAAAAATTCTACCCTTACCACCGCGGGTATGTTATCCGTCCCTTTTTTAACCTCTTGCCAGGAAAATTCATCAAAAAAGCTTGCTGGCAGCGATAGTTCCAAAACCATAAGACCCATTGCCATTTGCACATGGAATTTTATGAATGCTACTGCTAAAGCCTGGGAGGTACTAGAAAAAGGAGGATCTTCATTGGATGCGGTGGAGCAAGGAGTAATGGTAGAGGAGGCAGACATCAACAATGAGACGGTTGGTGTTGGCGGCAGACCAGATAGGGATGGCCGTGTCACTTTGGATGCCTGCATCATGGACAAGGATGCCAATTGTGGAGCGGTCTTGTGCTTGGAGAATATAGCGCATCCTATAAGCGTGGCCAGAAAGGTGATGGAAGAGACCCCACATGTTATGTTGGTAGGCAAGGGAGCAGAGCAGTTTGCCTATGAGCAAGGTTTTCCCAAGACCAATTTACTTACCGAAAAAGCCAAGAAAGATTGGTTAGAATGGAAGAAGAATTCCCAATACGAAACTATAATCAACATAGAAAATCACGACACTATAGGGATGTTGGCCATAGACAAGGACGGGGATATAGCCGGGGCTTGCACCACTAGCGGAATGGCCTATAAAATGGCCGGACGCGTTGGCGATTCGCCCATCATTGGTGCCGGACTCTTTGTGGACAATGCCGTAGGCGGAGCTACCGCTACTGGGGTTGGAGAAGAGGTAGTCCGAACCGTAGGCAGTTTTCTCATCGTAGAATTAATGAGACAGGGAATGTCGCCCCAAGAAGCTTGCGAGGAAGGCGTAAAGCGAATCATGGAAAAGAACAAGGACCGTAAGGACTTTCAAATAGGCTTCATCGCTATTAATAAAAAAGGTGAAACAGGAGGCTATTGTATTCACCCTGGGTTTAGTTATCGCACCTACTCCGAAGAGGGACATACAAACAACCCATCGGACTCCTTTTTAAAGGCATAATCTATTTACAAATAAAAATTACTTCGGAAACAATCCAATAAAATGGCTGAACAAAAAAAACTTTTTCTACTAGATGCTTATGCCCTTATTTTTAGGGGTTACTATGCCCTAATCAAAAACCCTCGAATAAATTCCAAGGGAATGGACACCTCTGCAATCATGGGGTTCATGAACTCCTTACTGGATGTAATCCGACGGGAAAAACCAGATCACTTGGCCGTTTGCTTTGACAAGGGCGGAAGTGTAGACCGCACCGAACTTTTCCCTGAATATAAAGCCAACCGGGATGCTACCCCAGATGCAATAAAGATTGCCGTACCCTATATACAGGAAATCCTAAAAGCAATGCATATCCCAGTAGTGGAACTGGAGGGCTGGGAGGCCGATGACATTATAGGCACCCTGGCCAAACAAGCTGAAAAAGAGGACTACCAAGTTTATATGGTTACCCCTGACAAGGATTTTGGACAGTTGGTATCCGAAAATATTTTCATGTACCGCCCTGCCCGTATGGGGAATGGGATTGAGATTTGGGGTATTCCCGAGATTCAAAAGCGCTTTGGCGTGGACCATCCAGAACAGGTCATAGATTACCTGGGAATGATGGGCGATGCCAGTGATAATATCCCAGGACTTCCTGGAGTTGGAGACAAAACCGCCAGAAAATTTATCGCAGAGTACGGCTCCATGGAGAACCTCCTAGCCAATACAGATCAACTAAAAGGAAAAATGAAGGAAAGGGTCATTGAGAATGCCGAATTAGGCCTGCTTTCCAAAAAATTAGCGACTATACACACGGACTGTGATGTAACTTTCAATGCTACGGATTACGAACTTACCATGCCCGATGGGGATAAGGTGCAAGAATTATTTGAAGAACTGGAATTTAGAAGACTAAAAGACCAGTTCATTAAACTCTTCTCTACGGAACCTGCTGAGGCCAATGGCGAAAATGACAAGGAAAAAAAGGACAGCACAGCAAAAAAAGAACCCGCTACCGCTGGGAGCGGTCAATTCTCTTTATTTGGAGGGGGCGACAAAGATTCTGGTGGCACTGTGGAAGAGTTCTCCAGTAGAAACACCATAGCCAACACTCCCCATGTTTACCAGAGCGTGGCACCCGGAATGGCCATGAAACTATTCCTGAAAAACCTCATGAAGCAGCCAGCCGTTTGTTTTGATACGGAAACTACTGGGTTAAATTCACTTACCGCAGAACTGGTTGGCATCGCCTTCAGCTGGGAAGCCGGAAAAGGCTTTTATGTTCCCTTCCCGGAGGACAGATCCGAGGCGCAGGAACTAATTAACCTCTTGAAACCATTTTTTGAATCGGAATCCATTGAGAAAATTGGTCAAAACTTAAAATACGATATTAAGGTATTACACAAGTATGGGGTTACCGTAAAAGGCAAGTGTTTTGATACCATGCTGGCCCATTACCTGATTAATCCAGATATGCGCCACAATATGGACGTCCTAGCGGAAACCTACTTAAATTATACTCCCATCCCTATTACCGACCTGTTAGGTAAAAAAGGAAAAAACCAACTTTCTATGAGGGAGGTAGACTTGCAGAAACAGACCGAATACGCGGTAGAGGATGCGGACATCACTTTTCAGTTGGCACAACATTTCAGACCAGAATTAGAAGAGGCCAAAACACAAGACCTCTTCAACGATATAGAAATTCCACTTCTAAAGGTATTGGCAGACATGGAATTGGAAGGGATTAATCTAGACAAGGAGTTTTTAAACTCCCTTGCCAAAGACCTAGACAACGATATAAAGAATTTAGAGCAGGAAATATTCAAGGAAGCTGGGGAAGAGTTCAATATTGCCTCCCCTAAACAGCTGGGAGAAATATTATTTGACAAGCTTAAACTAGTCGCCAAGCCAAAAAAGACTAGAACGGGACAATATTCCACGGCCGAGGACGTACTTTCTACCCTGGCCAAGGATCATCAAATCATCAGGAACGTATTAGACTATAGAGGGCTCAGCAAACTTAAAAGCACCTATATAGATGCCCTACCCTTACAAATAGAGGAAAGCACAGGAAGGGTGCACACAGACTATATGCAAACGGTAGCCGCAACGGGCCGTTTAAGCAGCAACAACCCCAACCTACAAAATATCCCCATCCGTACAGAAAGAGGCAGACAAGTGAGAAAAGCCTTTGTACCCAGAAACGAGGACTACGTTTTATTGGCGGCAGATTACTCCCAGATAGAATTGCGCATCATTGCTGCATTGAGTGAGGAATCTACCATGATAGAAGCATTTAAAAATGGAGAGGATATTCACGCTTCCACCGCCTCCAAAGTATTTAATGTACCCTTGGAGGAAGTTACCAGAGAACAACGAAGCAACGCCAAGACCGTAAACTTTGGAATTATATATGGGGTATCGGCCTTTGGATTGAGCAATCAGACCGATCTTTCACGTGCGGAAGCAAAAGACCTGATAGACACCTATTACAAAACCTACCCCAAGCTCCGTAATTACATCAGCGAGCAAATAGATTTTGCCCGTGAAAACGGTTATGTACAAACAGTATTGGGAAGGCGCAGGTACCTAAGGGATATCAATGGAAGTAATGCAGTAGTTAGGGGTGCCGCAGAAAGAAATGCGGTAAATGCCCCCATACAAGGAAGTGCAGCAGACATAATTAAGGTAGCTATGATCCATATCCACCGAAAACTGAAAGAAGGCAACTACAAAAGTAAAATGCTTCTTCAGGTTCATGATGAATTGGTCTTTGACGTGTACAAACCCGAATTGGAAGCCCTTAAAACCATGATTAAAACGGAAATGGAAAATGCGTATAAGTTGTCCGTACCCTTAGACGTAGAACTAGGGGTTGGTGAAAATTGGTTAGAAGCACATTAGAAATTGTTTCTTTTAGATCAGAAGTTTCCCCCACCTATATTATAAGGTATCCCATAGCCGTGTATCAAGCTTTGCTATAACAACCCTAAAGGGCCCCACGACACACGTCTACACGGGGTCCTTTATACCTTATATAGGTGGTTAGAAAAAACAACTCCAAAAAACTTCCCCTTTGGCAGGGGCCGCTAGCGCTTCCTTGTTAATTACAACTAAACAACCATAAAGGGACTAAGCACCTTTATTCGCCCTATGTAATCCACCACAATCCCATAGGATGATACTTTAAAATACCCATAGTAGTCTTGAGGCCTCTTATGGTGACATTTTATATTTTTGCAGCGCCTATTAAATTTATATCAGAAAAAGATTTGAAAGCCACCACAAAACACCATGAATTTGAAATTATTTAAGCGTGGCAAACCCTTACTTCCCTAATTGTAAACCATAAAGAAGAGGTGTAAATTAAATTGAAAAAATAAATTCTATAAAATAATAAGAAGCAAGCATTTGTAATTCAACTTAATAATTGTACATTTGCAGCCCGTTATTCGGGATTTTAGTGTTTAATAAATAAATATATTAGTGTGGATACATTAAGCTACAAGACGATTTCGGCCAATAAGGCAACCGTTGACAAAGAATGGTTACTAGTTGATGCTGAAGGAGAAACATTGGGCCGTCTTGCTTCTAAAGTAGCAATGTTACTTAGAGGGAAGTACAAGCCAAGTTTTACGCCACATGTTGATTGCGGAGATAACGTTGTTATCATCAACGCCGATAAAATCAACCTGTCAGGCAAAAAGTGGGATTCAAAAACCTACGTTCGCTACACCGGCTACCCAGGAGGTCAAAGGTTCACAACAGCCAAAGAATTGTTGACAAAAGATCCAGCGCGTATTATCGAGCGATCTGTAAAAGGGATGCTACCTAAAAACAAATTGGGTGCAGCACTTTTTAGAAACCTTAAGGTATATGCTGGAGCGGAGCACAATCAGGAAGCGCAAAAACCAAAAGCAATTAACTTAAACGACCTAAGGTAATGGAGAGAATTCATAAGATTGGCAGAAGAAAAACAGCGGTTGCCAGAGTTTACCTAACTCAAGGAGATGGGAAAATAACCATCAACGACAAAGAATTGGCTACCTACTTTCCTACTGCAACATTACAGTACAAAGTACAGCAGCCTTTTACTTTAACTGATAACGTAGATAATTTTGACGTTAACGTTAACGTATTTGGTGGCGGAACTACAGGACAGGCAGAAGCAATTCGTTTGGCCTTATCCAGAGCATTATGCGAATTGGACGAAGAGCACAGATCAGCGCTTAAGCCAGAAGGTCTTTTAACAAGAGATCCAAGAATGGTAGAACGTAAGAAATACGGACAGAAGAAAGCTCGTAAGAAATTTCAGTTCTCTAAGCGTTAATATTACCTTATTTAAGTCGATACTGGCAACAGTATCCTATTGTCAAAAATTGTTCATTGAAAGCTTTCTTTACAGAAGGCAATTAAAATATACCGATCCAATTACATTGGAGCTAGGTCCGGGTAGCCCTCGAACCCAGTAACGGCAAATTAGTTTAGCATCTAAATAGTAAAGGCTCCCTTAGCTGGGTACCACTTTATTATTGCTAATTCAAAGGAACGTAAACTAAGAAAATACATGGCTAGTAAAATTGAAGTAAAAGACCTATTAGAGGCAGGTGTGCATTTTGGCCACCTTACCAGAAAATGGAATCCAAACATGGCGCCCTACATCTACATGGAGCGTAATGGAATCCACGTTATCAACCTATACAAAACTGTTGCAAAGCTAGAGGAGACCAATGAGGCTCTTAGAAAAATTGCAGCATCCGGCAGAAAAGTACTTTTCGTTGCCACTAAAAAACAAGCTAAAGACATCGTAGCCGAGAAAGCTGGGAATGTAAATATGCCTTACATCACTGAAAGATGGCCTGGAGGTATGTTAACTAACTTTGTTACTATCCGTAAAGCTGTTAAGAAAATGGCTAGCATTGATAGAATGAAGAAAGACGGAACTTTTAACACGCTATCTAAAAAGGAGCGTTTACAGGTAGACCGTTTACGTGCCAAATTAGAAAAGAACTTAGGTTCTATTTCCGATATGACCCGTCTTCCTGCAGCGATCTTCGTTGTAGATACTATGCGCGAGCACATTGCAGTGAAGGAAGCTCAAAAGCTGAACATTCCAATTTTCGCTATGGTAGATACCAATAGTGATCCAAGAGAAATTGACTTTGTAGTTCCATCTAACGATGATGCTTCTAAGTCTATCGATATCATTATGCAATCTGTTACTTCTGCTATTGCTGAAGGATTAGCCGAGCGTAAATCTGAAAAGCAGTCTGAAAAAGAAGGCAAGGAGAACGCTAAGCCAAAGGAGAAGAAAGCAAAAGTTAAGGCTACTGCCGAAGCACCTGAGGCCAAAGAAGCTAAGAAAGAAGAGAAGGCTGCCGAAGAACTTCCTAAAACAGAAGATGCAGGCACTAAAAGCGACGAATAGATCAACCTTCTTAATCTATAATCGAAAATCAATTTAACCCTCCCCTGTACGCAGACCAATGTTCTCTTTATAGGGGGGAATTAAAACAAAAATAAAATGGCAAAAATTACCGCCGCAGAGGTAAATAAATTAAGAAAGACAACAGGTGCAGGCATGATGGATTGCAAAAAGGCACTAGTTGAAGCTGAAGGAGATTTTGATACCGCAATTGAAATCCTTCGTAAAAAAGGACAAAAAGTAGCAGCTAAAAGAGCTGACAGAGAATCTTCTGAAGGGGCTGCTATCGCTAAAGTTAATGCCGATAACACTACAGGAGTTATTATCTCCTTGAACTGTGAGACCGATTTTGTTGCTAAGAACGATTCTTTTGTAAGCTTGGCTAATGAATTGGCTGACCTTGCTTTGAACCACGAGAACAAAGAAGCTTTCTTAAATGCCGATTTCAACGGAATGACGGTACAGGACAAGCTTACCGAACAAACTGGTGTTATTGGTGAGAAGATTGAAATAGGCGGATTTAGCCGACTTTCTGCTCCGTTTGTAGGTTCTTACATTCACGCAGGAAACAAGATTGCTACCCTAGTAGGACTTTCTGCTGCTGTTGAAGGTGCTGAAGTTGCTGCTAAGGATGTAGCTATGCAAGCTGCTGCGATGAACCCAATTGCTCTTAATGAGGATGGTGTAGACCAAACTGTTATAGACAAGGAAATAGAAATCGCTAAAGACCAATTGCGCGAAGAAGGAAAGCCAGAAGCCATGTTAGACAATATTGCTAAAGGAAAACTTAACCGTTTCTTTAAAGACAATACCTTGGTAAATCAGGCTTTCATTAAAGATAGCAAACAAACCGTTGCAGAATACGTAAAAACTTTCGACGCCAACTTGGAAGTAACCGGTTTTGAAAGAGTTGCATTAGGATAATCCTAGCAACCCATACTCTACGACCCGCTTTTTATATAAAAAGCGGGTTTTTTTGTGCCTTTCCCTAGCCTTACAAGGTCTCTTATTTTCAAAATGGAGCTATATATTCCCGAAGGAAAAACCTTCCCTACCCCAACTCCCATTCAGCTTAAAACGCAATAAGGCCTAACCACCTAGCTTAGATTTTGCACGAAATAGCCCTTAAACCGCACCCAACAATAATGTAGCGCCCTGCTAGACCAAAACAAGACAATTGGGATGCCTTTGCCTAGATCTTTCCTAAAAACGCACCACATGACTCCGTGGACATCTGTAACTGACCAAGAAACACATACAGCAAACAAGAAATAGGGCATAAAAAAAGGCGCTGTTAGAGCGCCTTTTTCCAATAATAACTATGTGTTATCCCTTTAACCAGGATTCCCTAAGTTTTTGCTGCTCTTGGGTAACTCCTGCTACGGGAACCAATTTTTTAACCTCCATGGTAGGCGCCCCCACTTTACCACGTAGCAATAGCTCTTTCCCATCCCTTAGCACCACTATCTCAATCTCCTTATCCGGTGTCCATCCAAAACTTTGACCTATAATTGGCCTCATACTCTCCAAGGTAATAACCGTGCCGTCTATGCTTTGGATAACATCTCCTCCCTGCAAGCCCAAATCAGCATAGAAAGAACTCAGAGAGATACCTTCCCTAACAAAGACTTGGTTCATCTTTTTAGGATCTACATCTATCATTGGCATCTCCCCATCAAAGAAATATCCGCTTGGATCCACTTCAGAAATCACCTGGAGTCCCACTTTACTCCAATACGCTTCATAATCTAAGGGAGTATCCCCCACAACGTGCACATCAAAAAATTCTTGAATTTCGGGATAGGTCAACTCCACAATTTCAGCTATTAGCTTGTCATCTTCAAAGGGCCTGTGTTCCCCATACTTTTTAGACAACTCCTTTAAAAGCCACAACACCCCTTTCTCTCCCTTACTCAATTCTCTAAGCCTAATATCGAGCGCCATATTCACCAAAGCCCCCTTCTCGTAAATATTGATAAAATTACTCTTATACGGTTCGGCCAGTACATTTTTGCTCAGTTGAGTCAGGGACATTTCATCATCATAAGACCTAGAATTGGCTACCTTATCCATTAATCGTCCATAGAACTCCTCCTCAGCGATGATACCCTGATGAATTTGAAAGAGATTCGCAAAATATTCCGTAGTTCCTTCGTACAACCACAGATGCTGAGACATTTTAGGCTCATTAAAATCGAAATAGTGTATTTCCTCCGAATGAACACTCAAAGGAGTTAGAATATGGAAAAACTCATGGGATACAATATCAATCAAGGCTTCCTCTAAACGATCTTTTGGCATCCCCTCTGGCAACACTACTACCGTAGAAGTATGGTGTTCCAAAGCACCATAACCACTTGCATCCGTCTCCTCCATGGTAGAGAGGTACAATAAAATAGCATATTGCTTGGTGCTATTGATATCTCCCAAAAACTTCTTTTGTCCGGCCATCATTTTCTCCATACTCCCCTTGAGGTCGGTAGCCGTATACAAACCATTAGGGGAGTACACACTTAGCGTTACCTCAATATCATTTACGATAAAGGTTTCGGTATTGGGTTTGGAGTATAAAATAGGATTGTCAATTATTTCGAAATAACGATCAGCCTTAAAGACATCCACTCCAGTGTCTTGTTCATCTATAGTCCCCTTATCCAAAGTTGTAACTGGCTCCAATCCTTTAGGCGCCTTAATCCTTAGCGTATAGGGCACCTCCTTAAGATCCGTGAAATAGCCAACAAATCCATGGAGGTTCAACATAAAGTTCTCCCCCTCTAGAATATTGGTCCCCGCCGGTGAAAAAACCTTTTCCTCCACCTCGCCTTCCGTATCATAGGTGTCGTTCACCCAATAAGCCACCTTATCCAAATCCTTGGCATTGGCAATATACCAAGCGTTATCATCCAACCGATCCACAGCAAGCGCTTTCCCCTTGTAGTCTAAGGCCTGGAACTGTTCTATATATTTCCCATAATTATCCACGCTATAGGTACCGGGCACTATAGCCGGAATATAGAAAGTGACTCCTCCAGAAGGAAAAGGTCCTGGATCTACCGTTACCTTCACCTTATCCCCCACCACGTTCACCAAATCCATACTAGCGATAATAGGAAAAGGCTTCGAGGACTGGGATAATTTAGAGCTGCTACAGCTATAGATAGCCAAAGCAACCAATCCCACCACTATACTTCTTTTTATTCCATTAAATTTTTTACACATAGGATATTGAATTATGATTAGATAAAACCAGCGATTTACGAAGATTTGCGCTCCAAAAAGAAGCGACTGTCCCTTCTTTATAAAATTGGCTTTGCGTTTCATAAACAAGATTAAAAAAATAAATTTATCCGTCACTATTCATTGTGAAATAATTAGGAGGCACGAATCCTCACCAACAGTCTGCTTCGTACATATTTTTTATTATTTTTGCTTTGAATTAATCAAAGCATGATGCAATACAAAAGAATTCTATTAAAACTCAGTGGTGAAGCCTTAATGGGAGAAAATCAATACGGCATAGACCCAAAAAGACTATCAGAATACGCCGAGGAGATTAAAGAAGTAGTAGACAAAGGCACTGAGGTTGCTATTGTAATTGGAGGAGGAAACATTTTTAGAGGCTTGGCAGGTGCCAGTCAAGGAATGGACAGAGTACAGGCAGACCATATGGGAATGTTGGCCACAGTGATTAACGGCTTGGCCTTGCAAAGCGCTTTGGAATTAAAAGGAGTACAGACCAGATTGCAATCGGCCATACAGATCAATGAGGTGGCCGAACCTTTCATAAGAAGACGAGCTATGCGCCATTTGGAAAAAGGAAGGGTCGTTATTTTTGGGGGTGGTACTGGGAATCCATATTTCACTACCGATTCGGCCGCGGTTTTACGAGCCATAGAAATAGAGGCCAATGTAATCCTTAAAGGAACCCGTGTAGATGGCATTTATACTTCAGATCCCGAGAAAGATGAAACAGCCACTAAATTTGATACCATTACCTTTAAGGATGTATTAACCAGAGGGTTAAAAGTAATGGACACCACGGCATTTACCCTTAGCCAGGAGAATGAGTTACCCATAGTAGTTTTCGATATGAACAAGAAAGGAAACCTTCTAAAACTGGTTTCCGGAGAAAACATTGGGACGGTAGTTAACCTATAGTTTCCACAATTTTCGAATTACATCTAATTAACATATAGCATATGAACGAGGATATTAAATTTATACTGGACACCGCCAAAGAAGGCATGGATGGCGCCATTGAGCACTTGGAACGTATGTTCGTGAAGATCAGGGCCGGAAAAGCGAGCCCCGTAATGCTTTCTAGCGTGATGGTAGAATACTATGGTTCACAAACCCCGTTGTCTCAAGTAGCCAACGTAAGCACCCCCGATGCCAGAACCCTATCTGTTCAGCCATGGGAGAAGAACATGCTCCAAGAAATAGAAAAGGCGATTATGAACGCTAACTTGGGCTTTAACCCTATGAACAATGGTGACTATGTAATCATCAATGTTCCACCATTGACCGAAGAGCGCAGGAGGGACTTGGTAAAACAAGCCAAAGCCGAAGCCGAAGAGGCCAAAATAGGTATTAGGAACTCCAGGCAGGAAGCCAACAAGGATATCAGAAATCTGGATGTATCCGAAGACTTGCAGAAGGGTGCCGAGAACGACGTGCAGACCCTGACCGACAAATACATCAAAAAAATAGATGCCCTATTGGATGTTAAGGAAGCCGAGATAATGACCATCTAATTAGAAACAATAATTACCAGAGAGCGACTACCACAGTCGCTCTCTTCCTTTTACCGGGAAGGGCACCCCATGGCAAAACACCCTATCCAAAACCCGCTCGGTCCCCAGCAGTTTGGCACGCTGGTATTTTGACTCCCCATCCTAGGAACAAAAGCAATCATTCTCTACCTTTGCGCGCATATAAATTTAGTTTCCGCGCTGTACATTTTCATCAAACCGGATTTTAATACAAGAGATTTTTTTGCCCTTTAGGGCTAAGTGATAAACGAAGTATCTACCAGATGGTTGCAAAGCTAACACAAGGTTTTTGGGCAAAAACCGTACGAATAATACTTAGAAACAGAATCCTTATCCTATTACTCCTAGCTGCTACTACCGTTGGCATGGGGCTACAGTGGGATAAAATGCAATTCTCCAACACACAGGCCAATCTTTTGCCAGATCATCATCCGGTGAATTTGGAATACCTAAAGTTCTTAGAACAATTTGGGGAAGAGGGCAATGCAATGGTACTAGCGATAAAGGACAGTACCCTGTTTACCCCGGAAAAATTTAATCGCTGGAACCGATTGAGCAAGCAGCTGGATGCTTTCCCCGAGGTAGATTTTGTACTATCTACAGACAACCTTCAAGAATTGGTTAAGGACAACGAAGGGAATAAATTTGTTATGCGCCCTCTAATAGAGACTCCTCCAACAACCAAAGAGGCCATCGATAGTATTACCAACCACCTCTTTAACGAGCTGCCGTTTTACGAGAATTTAATCTACAATAAAAAGACACATACAATACGCACCGTTGTTTACTTGGACAAAGACCTTGTGAACACCTCCGTCCGTAAAGATTTTATACTAGAAGAATTTAATCCCTTGATCCAAAGTTTTGAGAAAGAAACTGGGATGGATGTTAGGGTATCCGGGATGCCCTATATAAGGACAATGAACTCCCAAAACATTATAGATGAAATAGGGAAATTCATCTTAGCGGCCCTGGGGGTAACCTCCTTAATTTTCTTTTTCTTCTTTAGAAGCGTTAGGGCTACGTTCATTTCTATGCTTGTAGTAATTATTGGGGTAATGTGGGCCTTTGGTATTTTAGGTCTTTTGCAATATGAAATAACGGTTTTAACAGCCCTCATCCCTCCCCTGATCATCGTTATAGGAATCCCCAATTGCATCTTTTTAATTAACAAGTATCAGCAGGAAGTTAAAAAACATGGCAACCAGGCCCTTTCCCTACAACGGGTAATCTCTAAAATTGGGAATGCCACCCTAATGACCAATGTCACCACCGCCTCTGGCTTTGCTACCTTTATTATTACGGACAGTAAATTATTAAAGGAATTTGGTATTGTGGCATCCATAAATATTCTCGGGATATTTGTGCTCTCCCTCCTTATCATTCCCATTATTTACAGTTTTATGCCACTTCCAAAGAGCAAGCATTTAAAACATCTAAATACTAAATGGATAGAGACCTTTGTCAATTGGATGGAGCGAATAGTGCGCGAGCGAAGGATAGCCGTTTATATCGTATCCATTTCCCTATTGGTAGCGAGCATTATTGGTATTTATCAAATAGAAATCTCTGGCAGTCCTATTGAAGACATGCCCAAAAAGGCGAAGTTCTTTAAGGACATAAAGTTCTTTGAACAGGAGTTTGACGGTATAATGCCGGTAGAAATTGTAGTAGACACCAAGAGGCCTAGGGGGGTGTTAAGACCCACCAACCTAAAGAAAATGGACGAATTGGGGAGTCATATCGTGGACATTCCGGAATTATCCAGACCTATTTCCATGGTAGACCTTGTAAAATACTCCAAACAGGCCTTTTACAATGGAATTCCCAAATACTACCAACTCCCCACCTCGCAAGAGAACAATTTTATCATGGATGTTGCCCGTAACTCCGAAAACAACGGCAACCTTCTTAACAGTTTTGTAGATAGTACTGGACAGGTAGCCAGAATAACTACCTATATGAAAGATGTGAATACCGAAAGAATGGAGGCCATTGAAGGTACACTCCAAGATCATATCGATAAAATATTCCCATCGGACCGTTATGAGGTAAGCATGACTGGGAGTGCGTTGTTATTCTTAAAGGGCACCAAATACTTGGTTAAAAACCTAATATTGTCCCTAAGTTTGGCCATAGGCCTTATTGCCTTGTTTATGGCCTACTTATTTCGCTCCTTCAGAATGGTGATCATCTCGCTTATCCCTAACTTACTACCGTTAATTGTAACCGCCGGAGTGATGGGATTTGTAGGAGTCCCCATTAAACCATCTACCATCTTAGTCTTTAGCATCGCCTTTGGAATCTCTGTGGACGACACCATACACTTTTTGGCAAAGTACCGCCAAGAACTCATTGCCAACAAATGGAAGATTAAGAAATCTGTCTACGCCGCACTAAGAGAAACGGGGGTCAGTATGTTTTACACCTCCATTGTATTATTCTTTGGTTTCTCTGTCTTTACCATCTCCAGTTTTGGGGGCACCGTGGCCTTGGGATCGTTGGTTTCTGCCACTCTATTGTTCGCAATGTTGGCAAACCTACTATTATTGCCCTCCCTGCTGCTTTCCCTAGAAAGAAGCATCGCCAATAAGGAGGTCCTTAAAGAACCGCAAATAGACATTCTTCCCCAAGAAGATTTAAATTCAGCACAGGAAAATCAAGATCTTTCAAAATAAAACTTAAGGCCCTGTAGAACCTACACATAATATTGAAAATGGCTATCTTTGCCACTTAAATTACAAGCAATAAACATGAGCACGTATAACGTAAAAGAATTACTCTCAACAGCCCACCTTCACAAAGAAGTTACCGTAAATGGCTGGGTAAGATCCTATAGAAGCAATAGGTTTATCGCCCTTAATGATGGGTCTACCATAAAGAACATACAATGCGTTGTAAATTTTGAGGAGTTTGATGACCAACTCCTTAAGAAAATCAATACCGGTGCTGCATTGAAAATTTCGGGTACCTTGATAGAAAGTCAGGGTAAAGGCCAAGATGTAGAGATAGAAGTAAAGGAACTTACCGTATTAGGTGAAGCAGATCCGGACACCTATCCTATACAACCTAAGAAACACTCCTTGGAATTTTTACGTGCTAAAGCCCACCTTAGGGTTCGCACCAATACCTTTGCCGCCATCATGAGGGTACGCTCTACCCTATCGTTTGCCGTACACCAGTATTTTCAGAAGAACGGTTTCCAATACGTACATACCCCAATAATTACAGGATCGGATGCCGAAGGTGCGGGAGAAATGTTCCGTGTATCTACTTTGGATATGAAAAATACCCCTTTAACCGAAGACGGTGAAGTGGACTATAGTGAGGATTTCTTTGGAAAAGAAACTCATTTAACCGTTTCCGGACAATTGGAAGGGGAAGCATACGCAATGGGCTTGGGAAAAATATACACTTTTGGCCCAACTTTTAGAGCAGAAAATTCCAACACTTCCAGGCATTTATCCGAATTCTGGATGATAGAGCCCGAGGTGGCGTTTAATGACCTAGATGCCAATATGGATTTGGCCGAAGATTTTATTAAAGAAGTGATCAACTATACCCTGGAGCACTCCAAGGATGATTTAGAATTTTTAGAGCAGCGACTATTAGAGGAAGAGAAAAACAAACCAATGGCAGACCGAAGCCCTATGCCGTTGATAGAAAAGTTAAAATTTGTATCGGAAAACACCTTTAAAAGAGTTTCCTATACCGAGGCCATAGAAATTTTAAGGAATTCTAAGCCCAACAAAAAGAAACGCTTTCAGTATCCAATAGACCAGTGGGGAGCAGACCTGCAGAGCGAGCACGAACGCTATTTGGTAGAAAAGCACTTTAAGTGTCCCGTAATCCTTTTTGATTACCCTGCAGATATCAAAGCGTTTTATATGCGATTAAATGAAGATGGAAAAACGGTGAGAGCCATGGATGTTCTATTCCCTGGAATTGGCGAAATTGTTGGAGGATCACAGCGTGAAGAGCGACTAGATGTATTAAAGGAGAAGATAAAAGCCCTAAACTTAAGTGAGGAAGAACTTTGGTGGTACTTAGAATTAAGGAAATTTGGTACTGCCGTACACAGTGGCTTTGGTCTTGGTTTTGAGCGCTTAGTACTCTTTGCAACTGGCATGGGTAATATCAGGGACGTAATTCCATTTCCCAGAACCCCACAAAATGCAGAATTCTAATCTTTATTCTTTAACTTTATAAGAAAGATTACGACCCCTTATGCTGAAACAACACTTACAATTTAAATTATCACAGAAATTATCCCCTCAACAAATACAGTTGATGAAGTTGATTCAATTACCTACACAGGCATTTGAACAGCGTCTAAAACAAGAGTTGGAGGAAAATCCTGCGTTGGAATCGGGCAAAGAAGAAACCGAGTCCCAAGAGGACGATTTTGAAGATCTCTATGATAATGAAACAGATAGTGAAAGCATTAGTGCGGAAGACATCAATATAGATGAGTATTTAAGTGACGACGAAATTCCCGACTATAGAACTCAGACCAGTAATTACAGTCCGGACGATGAGGAGAAGAATGTTCCGTATGCTGCTGGAATTTCCTTCAACCAATATTTGATCAATCAGTTAAACACTGTTTACCTAAGTGACGAAGAGTGGTCTATTGCCCAATTTTTGGTGGGAAGTGTAGACGAAAGCGGCTACATTAGGCGGCCACTAGAAGATATAATGGACGACCTTGCCTTTACCCAGAACATTTATACGGATGTAGCTACTATTGAAAAGGTGCTACATATTGTTCAAGATTTGGATCCGGCAGGGGTTGGCGCGCGGTCTTTGGAAGAATGTCTCTTAATACAACTAAAAAGAAAGCAACCCACGGCCAGTGTTGAGCTGGCCATAGATTTATTGGAAAATTCTTTTGATCAATTTTCCAAAAAACATTATCAAAGGCTACTTCAAAAGCACGGGATTACGGAAGAGCAATTAAGGCACGCCATTACCGAAATAGAGCGACTTAACCCCAAACCGGGCGGCTCTTATTCTGGCAATAACAGAATTGTGGAGCATGTAGTCCCAGATTTCACCATACGCATTACAGAGGGAGAGTTAGAATTAAGTCTCAATGGTAGAAACGCCCCGGAATTACACGTATCTAGGGAATATAGCAATATGCTAGAAGGCTTTAAGCACGCCAAGACCAAATCCAAATCACAAAAGGATACGGTGCTGTTCATCAAGCAAAAGCTAGATTCCGCAAAATGGTTTATTGATGCTATCAGGCAACGGCAGCAAACCCTCTATATCACCATGAACGAGATAATGCACTACCAAAAGGAATATTTCCTAAGTGGCGATGAGCGTAAATTGCGGCCAATGATACTCAAGGATATTGCAGACGCCATTGATATGGACGTCTCCACGGTATCCCGGGTAGCCAACAGTAAATATGTAGATACTCCTTATGGCACCAAATTAATCAAGGATTTCTTCTCGGAATCCATGACTAATGAACAGGGCGAAGAGGTATCTACCAGGGAGATTAAAAAGATCTTGGAAATGGTGATCATGGACGAACCCAAAAGAAAACCTTATACCGATGATAAATTAGCCTCCTTATTAAAGGAAAAAGGCTACCCAATTGCACGTAGAACTGTAGCTAAGTACAGGGAACAATTGGACATCCCAGTAGCTAGGCTTCGCAAAGAAATCTAATGGGCGCCCTACTAAAACTTGTATCCTACCTGCTGCACCCACTTTACATCCCCTTTGCCGGGACTTTGGCCTATTTCCTACTTACACCAGGATATCATTCCATAGAAGCGCAGGCAGGGATCCTAGTCCCTATTTTCATCCTAACGGTTCTTATCCCCTTACTATTCTATGTTATAGTTTGTAATTTAGCATTGGGAAGCAACATACAGCACCCCTTACTATACAATGAAAAATACCCATTGTATCTTATTTTAGCCCTTTTATTAGTGGTAGTAATACGCGTTATCCCCAACCACTTATTGCTACCATTACACTTTTTTTTCCTGGGATTAATTGCCGCCACCTTTGCAGCTTTGCTATTAATATTTCTAAATTTTAGATGTAGCCTACATTTAGTAGGAATGGGAAGTTTACTGATGTTCCTTATTCACCTCAGTATACATTTAGAACAGCATATGATTGGCCTTATAAGCCTTATTACCATACTCACTGGCTTAGCTGCTACTGCTAGACTCTACATCACCAATAATAACTGGGCAAGGGTCTTAACAGGGCTAGTATTGGGTATGGGCACCCAACTCTTTACTATAAAGTTCTGGTTATAGAATATAAAAGATCAGACCTATTTGCAACGGATGATGATCTAAGGGAGTACCCGTATTTAACGTTACCCCATCCCTAAATAAGGAGGTTAAGGAATAATAAGCGTGTATATTAAAGGTATTGTACCCTACATCCAAAGCAAGGCCGTACTGAATTTTACGAACATCCCGGTTATAAAAACCTATTTTAGTGGTATCGTCTACAAACTTGGATCGGTTTCCAAATACGTACCCAAATTTAAGACCAGTGTACACCCGCCAAAACTTATAGTCCTCGGCAGTTGCGTTACGCCATCTAAATTGTATGGGCATTTCTACCGCATGGGTTTCAATTTTATTCCTTTTATAAGCGGTGGTCCTTTCCAACAGCTCATAACTAACATTGTCCCCAGCCTTCACAGCCCGTACGTTGGAATAGTACGAATTAATGGCATAGCCTATCCCCCAGCCCAAGCCTATGGTCCTATCCCAATTTAAGGGGATGTCTTTTATAAAGCCACCCTGAAGGCCGTAGGAGAGGTTTCTCTGTTCCACTTCCTCGGGAAGGTCCCAAAGAAAGTTATAAGTTACCCCTAGGTAAAATTGATCTTCCAAGAACTTCCTATCCTGTTCATCCCGTATAACCACCTCCTGGGCAAAGCCCCACAAGCCAACCAAATAGCATACAATAAGTAGTGCTCCCTTCATAAGGAATAAAGGTAATTATTTTAAACAAAAAAACGCTTCAAATGCATGGCATTTGAAGCGTTTTAATTCTCTAATCCTCTATTAACTATTGTAAATTACGGAAGGCATCACCTTCATAGGTAGTATAGTTTACCTTAAGCGCATTTACTTTTCTCAGTTCTTGTTTGATATCCGAAATGATTCCCATATTGGCATCCTTGTCTACCTTTAGAGAAGTGGTCAATACATTTTGAAGTTCCTGAGGCTTTTTAGCCCTTTCCATTAAAATATAATCACCCACATCGGAAGCATCCGCGAACTTATCGTTCAATTGAATTTTTGATTCGGTTCCGTATAGTTTTTGATACTCTCTAGTAGGTTTCCCTACGTAGATGTAAATTACCCGATCCTTTTTCTCCAGTTTTTTGATTTCAGTAGCGTTAGGCAGGGTGTTTTCCACCTTTAAGGTACTATCTTTCATTACGGTAACTGTCATAAAAAAGAACAAGAGCATAAAAACAATATCTGGCAAGGAGGCCGTATTCACAGCAGGTAAAGCGGCATCCTTTTTCTTGTTAAATTTTGACATAGTACTTTTGTTTTTTAAGCATTAATTAGATGAGGAAGTTTCCGCTTCAGACAGTTTCATAGGAAACAAGTCCTGAATACTCTTCACTCTTTCCTTCAGCCTCTCCTTATCCTCATCAGAGGTTTCAGGGTTGAGGTATTCAGCTTCCATGTCCGTAAAGTTTCTCTTGTACAAACGCTGTGCCTCCCGATTTCTTAATTCGTTATAAGCTGCTACCAATTCGTTTTGAACCGTTATATAGGTCCCGTACTTGGTTTCTCTATCGTTTTTCAGTGATATAATTGCCTTGGATGGGTTATCTGAAGAACTAGGATCTCTGTTCCCTTGACAATAGTTACAGTAATCCGGACTTCCAGCTGGGGCTCCGCCGTTGTCCAAGAAGGCCATTGCTTTAGCTCTAAGATCCTTAATATCTATTAATTCCTCATCGGCCAATAACTGTCCATCCCTGTTTATATTCACCTGAAAGATGTTCTTTTGCTTAATGACCACATCGGTATCAGGCGGCTCTATTGGTGGCAACATTCGGTCTAATCCTGCATCTGTCTCTATAGTGGTGGTCACTAGAAAAAAGATAAGCAATAAGAACGCAATGTCTGCCATGGAACCTGCATTTACCTCTGGTGGTGCTCCTCTTTTTGACATAATATTGTTTTAAATTATTTACTGATCATTTTCTTCGCACCTGAATACAACATGGCTGCAACCGCAATTATTGTTAGAAGAAAGAACACGTTTAATCCTGTTCCTATCATCTTTACTGTATCCTCAGTGGTAGGGACGCCCAATCTGGCCATTTCGTCCAGATTAACATCGGTACCGGAGGCCATGGCGTATGATATAGCAACCACGATCAACAGTCCCACTACTACAAACGCTGCCTTTTTAAGCCCTCCTTTGGAGGTGATAAGGTTCTTCAATCCGAAAAGGACTGTAGCAACTATGGCTATCCCCAACAACGCAAAGGTAATATTGAACATAAAGCTCATAGACCCATTGTTGATGGCTTCCGATGCAGGAACGTCTGAACTTGGCAGCTGAAACCATAGTATGGCTCCAACGACACCTAGTACAACTAATATTATTTTAACTATTTTGTGCATGATACTTTAAGTATTAAGTCCGACTTATTTTTTGTGATCTACCAACATATCAATCAAAGTGATTGATGAATCTTCCATATCATTTACAAGACTGTCGATTTTCGCAATGATGTAGTTGTAGAAGATTTGAAGGATGATCGCAGTAATAAGACCAAATACCGTAGTCAATAATGCTACCTGGATATCACCTGCAATAAGAGAGGCACTCAAGTTACCTACCGCTGCAATTTTCTGGAAAGCCTGAATCATCCCGATTACCGTACCCATAAACCCAAGCATCGGTGCAATCGCAATAAATAAAGATAACCAAGAAACGTTTTTCTCTAACTGCCCCATTTGAACTCCACCGTAAGCAACTACCGCTTTCTCGGCAGACTCAATGCTATCTCCAGCTCTTTCCAAACCTTGGTAGTAGATAGAGGCAACAGGACCCTTTGTATTTCTACATAATTCTTTTGCAGCTTCCACTCCGCCAGAAGCTAAAGCGTCTTCTACTTGCAATTTCAATTTAGTAGTGTTGGTAGTGGCTAAGTTTAGATAAATAATCCTTTCAATAGCTACAGCCAAGCCCAGGATCAAACATAAAAGAACGATACCCATAAATCCGGCACCTCCTTGTATGAACTGCTCCTTAAGCACCTGCGTAAATCCTTTTTCAGCAGCTGGTGCCGCATCTTGCAAAACTGCCGCCGCAGCCACAACTTTTGCACTTACCGTATTTGTACCTGCTACAAATAACCCAGCCGTTGCTAGGATAGAGAATAATCTTTTCATTTTCTAAACTTAATTTTAGTTAGTTAATAGGGTTAAAGATAAAAAAAAAACACAATAAAAAAATTAAAAACTTAAAAGCAGAGAGGAAGGGATTCGAACCCTCGATACCCTTTTGGGGTATACACACTTTCCAGGCGTGCGCCTTCGACCACTCGGCCACCTCTCTGTTTACACTAAGTTTTCTGGGCAGCCAAATAACAAAAAATATATTAGTTAATGAAATTTAGCGCCTTATTTTTATTGCATTTCTCCTCTTAGTGGAGTTTCAAATTTGGTTTTGAACAACTTAGGGGAAACATTATTTCCTAAAAGGTACATCAATTTGGCGATTGCCGCTTCTGTAGTGATGTCTTTTCCGTTGATCACACCCAATTCTCGGAGGTGTTCACTGGTTTCATACTGCCCCATTATAACACTTCCTCCGGAACATTGCGTAACGTTCACCACAAAGATACCTTTTTTAACAGCTCTGGCAAGCTCTTTTTTAAACCATTCTTCGGTAGGTGCATTGCCCGAGCCGTAAGTTTCTAAGACCAAGGCTTTTAAATTTGGCGTATTCAACACACTTTTTAATAAAGATTTTCCAAAACCGGGGAATAACTTTAAAATAGCCACATTGCAGTCCATATTCTTATGCACTTTCAGCGTTTTCCCCTTCCTATTCCGCAATAAAGCCTCCCTATTCACCTTTAAATGCACCCCAGATTCTGCTAAGGAAGGGTAGTTTAAAGAAGCAAAGGCCTCAAAATGCTCGGCATTAATCTTGGTTGTGCGATTTGCCCTATATAACTTATATTCAAAATACAGACAAACCTCCCTGATCACAGGTTTATGATCTTCTTGCAAGGTGGCAATCTGCACGGAAGTAATCAGATTTTCCTTGGCATCGGTTCGCAAATCCCCAATGGGTAGCTGAGACCCGGTAAAAACAACCGGCTTATTTAAATTCTCCAACATATAACTCAATGCCGAAGCAGTGTAACTCATGGTATCGCTACCGTGCAATATTACAAATCCATCATGGCTTTCGTAATGCGCTTCAATCATCTCTGCCATGGCCACCCAACTAGGCACATCCATGTTAGATGAATCTATAGGGGTTTTAAATGAAATGGCATCAATATCACAATCTAACTGATGCAACTCCGGGATTTGTTCCAGAAGTTTTTCAAAATTAAACGCCTTTAAGGCACCTGTGGTGTAATCCTTAACCATTCCTATGGTACCTCCGGTATAAATCAGGAGAATTTTAGTCTTTCTATCTTTCAAGCCCTCGTTATTAAAAATGAATTAAAAAAATGCGGCAATCTACACCACCCGTCCAACACCATTAATCAAGATCTACCTCCCTATTAGAAAAATTCCGCTGGGAAGATTAAACAGGGAACCCTAAATTCCGAATACCTCTTTGGAGTTTTCGGTAGTAATAGATGCTACTTCCTCCACATCCATTCCGTACAAGGAGGCTACCTTTTCCAAAACATAGCTAATATGAGCACTTTCATTTCGCTTTCCTCTGTAGGGCATTGGCGCCAAATAAGGTGAATCTGTCTCTAATACTATATGCTTTAAGTCTATTTTATTTAAAAAGGCATCTATCTTCCCATTCTTAAAAGTTACCACTCCCCCAATACCCAGTTTCATATTATAGGAAATAGCCTTTTTTGCTTGCTCGTAATCTCCGGTAAAACAATGGAAAATGCCGTATAAGTCATCGCCCTTTTCAGATTCCAATACCTCAAAGATTTCATCAAAACTATCCCTACCGTGAATCACTATGGGATAGCCATATTTCTTAGCCCATTGGATTTGTTGTACAAAGGCTATTTTCTGCTCCTCCAAAAAGGTATCATCCCAATACAAGTCGATCCCTGTCTCCCCTACCGCATAAAATTTCCTGGAGGCCAGCATCGCTTCCACGTGGCCTAATTCTTCCTTATAGTTTTCCTTTACATAGGTAGGGTGCAAACCCATCATTAGAAATATATTGCCTGGATGCGCTTTTTCCAGATCTAACATTGATTGGGTGTAAGACGAATCGATCGCTGGGATAAAAAAACGGGAAACCCCCTTATCCAAAGCTGATTTTATAACGGACTCACGGTCCTCGTCAAAAAGCTCACTATATAAGTGAGTATGCGTATCTGTTATCATCATGGAACAAAAATAAGATTATCTTTGACAAAAAAAGTACATGGCCAGCCTGAAAGCATTTCTCAAAAAGAAAAAATACACCTCCATTCCCCTTACTCTTACCGCCACCAATCATTTTGAAATAAAGGTATCCATCAATGGAGTAGAGGGCCTCTTTATTTTAGATACTGGCGCCTCCAACACCTGTATCGGCCTGGATAAAATTGATTTCTTTAAACTGAATTCAGAGGAATCTGAAATTAAGGCGGCAGGTGCCGGAGCAACCGAGATGCTCACCATGCTCTCTACCGAAAACAAGATTGAAATTGGCAAATGGACCAAGAAGAAACACAAAATTGTCCTTTTCGATCTTATTCATGTAAACCAAGCCCTAACCTCCCACCAGGCGATGCCTGTAGATGGCATCATTGGCGCCGACATACTTAAAAAAGGAGATGCGGTTATCGACTATAAGAAGTCGAGGCTCTATCTTAGAAAATAAATCATTCCATTAAATAAAAAAGGCCCGACAGATTTAGCATCCAGCGGGCCTTTTTTAATTCTATCTCAAGGAAAAATTACATTTCCAAGGCTTTCTTTACGTTGTTATCCATTAGCAATTCCTCTGGATTTTCCAAGGCCTCCTTAACGGCTACCAAGAATCCTACCGATTCCTTACCATCTATAATCCTGTGATCATAGGACAACGCAACATACATAATAGGAGCAATGGCAATAGCACCATCCCTAGCAATAGGACGCTCTACAATATTGTGCATTCCCAAAATAGCGCTCTGTGGCGGATTAATTATTGGGGTAGACAACATAGAACCAAACACCCCTCCATTAGTAATAGTAAAGGTACCACCAGTCATCTCATCTACCGTAATATCTCCATCTCGCGCTCTCAAGGCCAATCGCTTCACCTCGGATTCAATTCCCCTAAAGCTTAAGTTCTCGGCATTTCTAATTACCGGCACCATTAGTCCTCTAGGACCTGAAACCGCAATACTGATATCACAGAAATCAAATGACACCATTTCATTGCCGTCTATCATAGAGTTTACTGCAGGATACATTTGCAAAGCCCTAATCACTGCTTTGGTGAAGAA
Organism: Arenibacter amylolyticus; assembly: GCF_002150785.1. Taxonomy (GTDB): domain Bacteria; phylum Bacteroidota; class Bacteroidia; order Flavobacteriales; family Flavobacteriaceae; genus Arenibacter; species Arenibacter amylolyticus. The sequence continues at coordinate 30,280 of NZ_MTAZ01000030.1, forward strand.
AGACATAAATCCAAGACCTACATTGTGCTTCTCTTTAAAGTCCTCTTTGTATTGCTCTCTTAATTTAAAGATAGCAGACATATCTACCTCATTAAAAGTGGTAAGCATGGCCGTTTCATTCTTAACGGTCACCAAACGCTCTGCCACCTTACGGCGCAACATGGATAATCTAGAACGACTCTCTCCTCTAGATCCACCAGTAGGTGTCCCCATGGAAGGCACCGCCTTCACAGCATCTGCCTTAGTTACCCTTCCGTCTTTCCCTGTACCTTTTATAGTTGCAGGATCTATTTCTTTTTCCGCCAATATTTTTTTAGCAGCCGGAGAAGCAGTGCCCGTAGCATAGGTTGCCGTTTCCGTTTTGGGTGCTTTTTCGGCTACAGGTGCCGCTTCAGCCTTCTTATCTTCCTGCTTCTTTTCCGAGGCCTCTTCTTTCTTGGAAGCTCCTTCGGGCTTGGAAGCACTGGTATCGATTAAACAGACCACAGCTCCTACTGCAACCGCATCACCAACCTCAGCCTTTAGTGTAATAATCCCACTCTCTTCTGCAGGTAACTCCAAGGTAGCCTTATCCGAATCTACCTCTGCGATGGCCTGATCTTTCTCTACATAATCCCCATCTTCCACCAGCCATTCCGCTATCTCTACTTCTGTAATAGATTCCCCCGGAGAAGGAACTTTCATTTCTAAAATCATTTGCTATAATTTTAATTTTTGATTTTTCTTATTTTCTCTCCAACAACCATTTGGTTATTGAAAGCGCTTCTATTTTATACTACTTCGGTTAGTTTGCTTTTCTTTCAGATTCCTTTCTCGCCACCTCGGGATCCCTACTCATATTGTCTTTTGTGATATCGAACACATAGTCGATCACCTGCTGATGACGACGCTTGGAACGCACCGCACTTCCTGCAGCTGGAGAGGCATAAAACCTCCTAGAAGCTACTCGGAATCTATGCGCTTCGCTAAAGTGCATCAATAAATGACTCCACGCTCCCATATTCCTCGGTTCTTCCTGAGCCCAAACAATATCATCTGCAAATTTATACTTTTCCATTATTTCTTTGATCTGGCTAGATGGCATAGGGAACAATTGCTCTATCCTCACCAAAGCCACATCATCGCGATTATTCTCCTCTTTAACCGCTAGAAGATCGTAGTAGAATTTACCGGTACAGAACACCAAACTTTTAATTTTCTTCACCTCAGCAGTGGCGTCATCTATCACCTTCTGGAATTTCCCATCGGTAAACTCCTCTACCGTAGATACTGCACGCGGATGCCTTAGAAGGCTTTTTGGGGTAAATACAATAAGCGGTTTTCTAAAGTTAACCCTCATATGCCTTCTTAACATATGGAATAAGTTTGCAGGAGTAGTAACATCGGCTACATACATATTATCCCTGGCACACAATTGCAAAAAGCGCTCCATCCTAGCGGAGGAATGCTCTGCTCCCTGTCCCTCATATCCATGGGGCAATAGCATTACCAGACCATTCTGCATTTTCCACTTATCTTCTGCCGCAGAGATATACTGGTCTATCATAATTTGGGCACCATTACTAAAGTCCCCAAACTGGGCCTCCCAAATGGTCAGCGTATTCGGATTCGCCATGGCGTACCCGTAATCAAACCCCACCACTCCGTATTCGGACAATAGGGAATTATAAATCTGAAACTTTCCTTGATCTTCGGATAGGTGGTTTAACAACAGTACCTCTTCCTCACTTTCTTCTACCTTCATTACTGCATGACGGTGCGAGAACGTACCTCTTTCCACATCCTGACCAGACATACGCACGCCGTATCCTTCTTCTAACAAAGAACCAAACGCCAGCAATTCTCCCATGGCCCAATCCAACGCGTTCTTCTTAAAGAACATATCCTTACGATCTTTCACCAAGCGCTCTATTTTACGCAAGAACTTTTTGCCCTTTGGCAACTCGGTTAACACCTTGGCAATTTCGGTAAGTTTTTCCCTGCTATAGGAGGTATCCACGGGATCTAACATTTCCCAATCCCTTACATACTCAAATCCTTTCCACTCATCGGCCATAAAAGGAGTAATAACCGTCTTATCTTCTTTCCTAGAATCCTTCAATTCCTCCTCAAGGTCGGCTTTATACTGCTCTTCTAACTGCTTTACATAATCCTCTCCAATTACCCCTTGCTCTATCAGCATTGCGGCATAAATATCCCTTGCATTCTTGTGTTTGGCAATTGCCTTATACAATTTAGGTTGGGTAAAACGAGGCTCATCGCCTTCGTTATGACCATACTTCCTATATCCTAAGAGATCCAAGAAAACGTCCCTCTTAAAGCGCATTCTAAATTCCACCGCAAAATGCGAAGCATGTACTACAGCTTCGGCGTCATCGGCATTTACATGCAACACAGGACTCAAGGTCACCTTAGCCACGTCCGTACAATAGGTAGAGCTACGGGCATCTAAATAGTTAGTAGTAAATCCAATCTGATTATTCACTACTATATGTATAGTACCATTTGTCTTATAACCGTCCAAATTGGCCATTTGCACCAGTTCATAAACTAGTCCCTGACCAGCTATCGCAGCATCTCCATGCACCACTATGGGCATCACCTTGGAGAAGTTGTCCCCATAATGAAGGTCTTGTTTTGCCCTGGTAATTCCTTCCACCACCGCACCTACGGTTTCTAAGTGGGAAGGGTTGGGAGCAATGGTCATTTTAATTTTATTGCCATTCTTGGCCTTTCGCTCAGAGGTCCAACCAAGGTGGTATTTTACATCTCCGTCGAAAATCTCCTCGTCATAATCCTTCCCGTCAAATTCACTGAAAATATCCTTCGCCTCTTTTCCAAAAATATTGGTAAGCACGTTAAGACGCCCCCTATGGGCCATCCCCATCACAAATTGCTCTACCTCCATTTCGGCAGCGCGCTCTATCATGGCATCCAAGGCCGGGATCAAAGATTCGTTCCCTTCCAGGGAAAATCTTTTTTGCCCAACATATTTTGTATGTAAGAATCCTTCAAAAGACACTGCCTGATTCAGCTTATTTAGGATATGCTTCTTTTGGTCTGCGTCAAAATTGGGATGGTTATCATTTACGTTTAACCAGCTCTGTATCCACTCAACCCTTTCCGGGTTTCTGATATACATATACTCTACCCCAATGGCATCGCAATAAATGGTCTTTAGGTGTTCAATTATATTTTCCAGGGTGCTTGGTCCAATCCCTAAGATCTCCCCTGCGGTAAAGACCGTATCCAGATCCCCGCGATCCAATCCAAACTCCTCCAAATCCAGGGTAGGGAAGTATTGTCTTCTCTCCCGCACAGGATTGGTTTTGGTAAACAGGTGACCTCTGGTCCTGTACCCATCAATTAAACGGACTACCTGAAACTCCTTTTGCAACGATTTAGGTATCTCTACCTGCTGCCCTTCTGCGGCGGAAGGCGGTGCCATTTCCACCACATCACCTTCGTTGGAACTTTCCATTCCAAAGTCGAAGCCCTGAAAAAAGGCTCTCCAGCTGGGTTCTATGCTATCGGGATTCGTTAAATACTTGTCGTATAATTCTGCAAAAAAAGAAGTATGTGCAGCGTTTAAAAAAGAATATTTATCCATGAAAAAATTCTCTGTCTTTTGAACAAAAATTAAATCAAAAATACAATATTTCAAACACCTAGGCTTATCTTAGCCCTTAATATTGACAAATATTTAGCATATATTTTTAAAATAGGAGCTAATCACCCCTTTTCTGCCCAATTATTCCTCTTTTAAAGCCGTTCAAGGCCAAATAACTCGCTCTGAAGACTATTAATTTTGGAATGAATTCAGCCTGGCGACGGGTAGCAATATGTTTTAAAACCTAAGGATTTTAAACCTAGGCTTTCTCATTGGCAAGATTAGCAGATAGATTTGTGGTCTGCTTATTTTCGTTTTGCTTCCAACTTTAGGTTAGCCTCCATATTTATCGCGAAACCACACTTTTTGCCACTCTCGTTTAAGAATTTCCAAACTCACCTCCCCGGAAATCTCCAGCACATCCTCACTTTGAATGGATTTCACCACTTTTTCCGAAACATCTATGATATAGAGTAGGTTTAGGTAGTCTGCAAACCGCTCCCTTATGAGGTAAAACACTTTTTCATGAACCAACGTCTTTAGGTCCGTAGGCAAAACATCCTCCGGAACATCCAAGTCTACATTAGCAAGGGTAAAATCCTTTTTTAGCTGCAACACCAACTCATCATAAAGATTGGCTTCCTGGGCATACTCTAATAACCCCCTAATGTTGGAAAATTGCGGTACCATATAGTATATCGAGATTTGCTAAACCACGGATTATAGGCCTTTATAGACCACTCCTTCTTTCATTACAAAATCTACTTTCTCTAGTTCTTCTACACTTTCCAGAGGATTACCATCTACGGCAATGATATCTGCCAAGAAACCGCCTTTAAGCTGACCCAACTCTTCTTCCATACCTAGCAGCATGGCGTTGGTAATGGTTGCCGAACGGATGGCCTCCATTATTGGCATCCCCGCCTCTACCATATAGCCAAATTCCTTGGCATTGAGGCCATGAGGAAACACTCCTGCATCGGTACCAAAAGCAATGGGCACCCCTTTCTTATAGGCCCTAGCAAACATTCCTTGGATAAGCGGTCCAATTTCCCTCGCTTTTTGGGCTACTACCTCTGGGAAATACCCGTCTACCTCAGCTTTTTCAGCCACCTGCTTCCCGGCAGTGATGGTTGGCACTAAATAGGAATCGTGTTTTTTCATGAGTTCCATGGTGGCGTCACTCATATAACTCCCGTGCTCAATAGTCTTAATTCCGCCTAAAATGGCCCGTTGCATCCCTTCATCTCCATGGGCATGGGCAGCGGTCAACATCCCGTAATCCTTGGCAGTTTCAGTTACCCCTTTAATCTCTTCTATGGTAAACTGTGGATTTTGGCCACTTTTAGCCACGCTGAGCACCCCTCCGGTAGCCGTGATTTTTATCACATCGGCCCCATCCTTATAGCGTTGCCTTACCGCCTTCTTAGCATCTTCAGCAGAGTTCACCACCCCTTCATTAGGACCGGGATCCCCCATTAGGCTTTTCTTAGAACCGTTGGTAGGGTCTGCATGCCCGCCTGTGGTTGCCAAGGATTTTCCGGCAGTAAAAATTCGAGGTCCTACTACCAAACCGTTATTGATGGCATTCCTAAGCGCAATATTCACTCCCGTCCCACCAAGATCTCTCACCGTGGTAAATCCGGCCATTAGGGTACGCTTGGCGTACACGGTAGACCGGAAAGCCACATCGGCCTCGTTTAAGGTATATTTATGCACGTAAGATTGAGCACTAGACTCCCCTTCAATGTGTACGTGCATATCTATAAGGCCGGGCAGTACTGTTTTATTTTTAAGGTCGATAACTTTATCGGACGCCCCTGCTTCCACATAACCATCTTGGATGCCTTTTATCGTATTCCCCGAAACCACAATGGTTTTTTGGGTCAACAGCTTCCCAGATTTCGTATCCAACAACTGTCCACAATGCAAGTAGGTATCCTGGGCCGAAACTAGGGCAGACAACAGGAGGGCTATCCCCAAAAGGTGCTTTTTCATATTGGCAAGGGTTTATTTTCTAATTTTCTGCTCCCACAACCAGGCAGACTTCATGGCTTCGTCCAAGGTAGACTCCGCTTTCCATCCCAGAACTTCATTAGCTTTAGTGGTATCGGCATAGGCGGTCATAATATCTCCTGGTCTACGCCCTACAATCTTATAGTTTAATTTTTTACCAGATACCCTTTCAAAGCTTTGAATGGCTTCTAGAACGGAACTGCCTTTACCCGTTCCTACATTGAACACTTCGTAATTCTCCTCGTTCTTGGCATTCAATAAACGCTCTAGGGCCACTACGTGGGCTTTTGCCAAATCTACCACATGAATATAATCTCGGATACACGTACCATCTTCCGTGGGGTAATCTCCACCAAAGACAGAGATTTGCTCCCTAATTCCGGCACCAGTCTGCGTAATAAAAGGCACTAAGTTTTGAGGCACCCCTATAGGCAACTCCCCAATCTCTGCCGAGGGATGAGCTCCCATTGGGTTAAAATATCTTAAGGCAATAGCATTGATACCTGGGGTTACCTTACAGGTCTCTTGAATAATTTCTTCGCCAATCTGCTTGGTATTCCCATAGGGAGATTCTGCAGCCTTCACTGGCGCATCTTCGGTAATAGGCATTTTATCTGCTTGACCATATACCGTACAGGAAGAGCTGAAGATGAAACTAGAACGCTGCTTCTTAGAAAGCTCCTTTAATAGATATACCAAGGTCCCTATATTGTTTTCATAGTACAGCAGCGGTTTTTCTACGCTCTCCCCTACTGCTTTGGAAGCCGCAAAATGAATTACCCCCGCAATGTCCTGGTGCCTTTTAAAGAAATCCTCAACTTTGGATTTTTCCTTAAGGTCCAATTTTTCAAATACGGGTTTTTTACCGGTAATGGCCACAATTCCGTCTAACACCTTTTCGGTGGAGTTGGAGAGATCATCAATGATAACCACCTCATAGCCCTTATTTTGCAATTCTACTGTAGTATGAGAGCCTATAAAGCCCAATCCTCCTGTTACTAATATTTTCATTTTTCTTGTACGCTAATTGGTTATTTATGGCAGTGTATTTCGCCAGCACAAGGGAATTCCCTTTTGCTGGAGCGCCTATTTTTTTTATTTAAGAGTTAACAAATTTTATAAGGGCCGATGCAATGTATTCGATTTGCTCATCGTCCAATTCCGTATGCATCGGCAGGGATATTACTTCCTTAACCAATTGATTGGTTACCGGGAAGTCTTCCTCCTTGTACCGTTCGTCCAAATACGCTTTTTGCCTATGCAGCGGGATAGGGTAGTACACCCCACAAGGGATTTGGAGGTCGGCAAAATGCGCCACTAGGGCATCTCGCTTTCCATTGGTAATCCTCAGGGTGTATTGATGAAAAACATGGCAATCGCAATCGCCACATGCTGCCGCACAGGTATTTACCATGCTAGGCACTATAATATTTTCCTGACCTGCAAAAGCCTCAGTATACTTCTGGGCCGCCTTTCTTCGTCTCTCGTTGTATTGATCTAACAGCGGCAATTTAGCACGCAGTACTGCTGCCTGAATGGAATCTAAACGGGAATTCACCCCCACCACATCGTGATGGTAGCGCTGATACATACCGTGATTTACAATTCCCCGTAAGGTATGCGCCAATTCATCATCGTTGGTAAAGAGGGCGCCTCCATCCCCATAACAACCTAAGTTTTTAGAAGGAAAGAAGGAGGTTGCCGCCACATGGCCAAAAGTCCCCGCCTTTTTCCGGCTTCCGTCCTTAAGGGTGTAACTGGCTCCAATGGCCTGTGCATTGTCTTCTATTACAAAAAGATTGTGCTTTTCTGCGATCTCCAATATGGCATCCATATTGGCACATTGTCCAAAAAGGTGCACGGGAACAATGGCTTTGGTTTTTGGCGTTATGGCCTTTTCCAAAGCTATGGGATCTATATTAAAGCTATCTGGCTCTACATCTACCAAAACAGGCGTGAGATTTAAGAGTGCAATAACCTCTACTGTGGCTGCAAAGGTAAAATCGGCCGTAATTACCTCATCCCCTGGCTGCAACCCCAATCCCATCATCGCAATTTGAAGGGCATCGGTTCCGTTAGCACACGGAATTACATGTTTTACCCCCAAATAGGTTTCCAATTCTTTTTGAAAGTTGTGCACTTCAGGGCCGTTTATAAAAGCGGTGGTTTCCATCACCTCGGCGATGGAATTATTTACTTGCTCTTTAATGTCCTGGTATTGACCACTTAGGTCCACCATTTGTATTTTCTTCATCCTCCTAATTTATCACAATAATATTGCAAAAATAAGGATTCGCAGCTAATGGATATTATTTAAAGAAGTGTATTTTAGCCCCAAACCTTTTTCACGTGTCCCGGATCTACAATTTTGCCCTTCAAACAGCTAATTTATTCTTACGATTAATTGCCTTATTCCATCCTAAGATTAAACTTTTTGTGGACGGCCGTAAGAGTGTTTTCCCCTACCTGGAAGGCAGCTTGTCACCAGAAGACAGGGTGTTTTGGGTGCACACCGCCTCCCTAGGCGAATTTGAGCAAGGCTTGCCAATTATAGAGCGACTAAAAACAGCTTACCCATCCCATAAAATTGTGGTTACATTTTTCTCCCCCTCGGGCTACGAGGTTAAAAAGAACAGTGAGGTTGCACACGCCATTACCTATCTTCCCTTGGATACCTTTAAAAATGCCCAGCGTTTTGTGGAGGTCGTGAATCCAGAACTGGCTATTTTCGTAAAGTATGAAATTTGGCCTAACTATTTAAAAGCCTTGGGAGAACGAAACATCCCCACCCTGCTTATTTCTGCCCTCTTTAAAAAGCAACAAATCTACTTTAAGAATTACGGAGGCTTTATGCGAAAGGCGCTAGGTCAATTCTCCCATATATTTGTTCAAAACCAGGAATCCGTAGACCTACTGCACCAAATAGGCATACATAGCGTTACCGTGGGCGGGGATACGCGCTTTGATAGGGTGATGGAAATCTTGGAACGCGACAACCAGCTGGCGTTTATGGAAGCCTTTAAAACAGACACCCCACTACTGGTTGCCGGCAGTACCTGGCCAGAGGACGAAGCAGTTTTAGTGCCCTATATCAATAATGCCCCGTCGCATTTTAAATATGTATTGGCTCCACACAACATTAAGGCCGACCATATAAACAAGCTAAAGGAATCTATCCACAAAAAAACCGTTTTATACTCCCAATTGCGAAACAAGTCCCTGTCCCAGTACGATGTGTTGATCTTGGACACTATTGGGTTACTTACCAAAACGTATAGCTACGCAGACATCGCCTATGTTGGAGGCGGATTTGCCACGGGACTTCACAATACTTTGGAACCTGCCGTTTTTGGAATCCCAGTTCTTATTGGGAGCAATTACCAAGGGTTTAAAGAAGCAGAAGACCTCGTAGAGGAAGGCGGCGTGCTGGTAGTAAACAACCCGGAGGAGTTTAAAAGCAATATGGACAGACTACATTCGGACCAGGAATATCTAACGCGTACTGGAAACATCAATGGCTCCTATGTCATCAAAAATAAGGGAGCAAGCATCCGTATAATGGAACACATTCACGGCTTACTTAAATCATAAGTACCAATCCTCCCCTCTAACCCTTGCTATTAGTACCTCACGACTTATGACCTCCTCCCCAGGAACAAAGGGTATTGTTCCACTCCCAAGCAAAACTCAGGCTTTTTATGGAGGCCCTAAATAAATTTAGAAGCAGATACTCCCTTAAATATTTAGGATATATGGTGTTTTATCGAGTTTTTTAACTCTTCATCTAAAAAACACAATATTCACTACTTAACACTCGGAAATGGGGTTTTAATCGCCTCAAAATCAATATTTATTGCTTACATTGTATAAAAATCATAAAAGATATGAACGATGTCACCTTAGGCACGCGAGTGCTCAATGGGTTTCTAACCGTTATGATAGTGGTTTTGGTCGCTATCCTAGTGGCGGTGATTGTAAGCCTGATTCTAGCCGCTTTCGGCTTTTTTTAAACAGATAGGCTCGTCTTGGAAGGCACCCATTTTTCCAGCATATCAATTAGATGAACTTTTTCATCCAGAATATCTATTGCTCTTTTTTCCTGAACCATTACGATTCCCTCCTAGCTACACCTCTTTACCCTTTCGCAGCCATCTTTATGCCGCAAGGTTTACACAGGCATTTAAGTACTTTACTAAAAAGTCCGAAACCCAGGAAAGTAGGAGGTGAAAAGAAGGGATTAACAAAATTCGATTTTGCGTTTTAAAGGTAGTTTTATTGCTTTTTATTTTTCTTGATAGCATTTAAACTATCCATTTCCTTACGGAAACGAAGAATCATTAAGCTGTCCAATTGCTGTCCAATACTATCGCGCATAGCCCACCAATTTTCGGCATTCATTTCCCCGGTATAGCGCATAATTTTGTTGAACCTGGCCACATTGAACCTATTGGCTTTCCAGGCAGCTTCGGTACTTTCCCTGTGCTTTAGATCTTGCAGGTAAATTCCGACTAGAAAACCAATTATAACCATCGCCATGGCAAACATCCATCGAGCATTATTCTTAGACATTATTGTAAACCTGTATTAAAACATTCATTCCTATAGTGGAAGTCTTTTTAAAAAGAGACCCCACGCTTCCTTATCATCTGCCATAAAGCACTAAAATTGTTCTAGAACCATTGGGCATCCCTTAGTTGCCCCTGAAAAAGTTCAACAATATCAACAACAAGATTACCACCACAAACGCCCCACTAAAAGTGAGTACCATTTCAATAAAATTGAATTTCTTTTTCATTCCTCGGAAAATGTAATTTGTTGTCGGTGATATTCATAGGGAAGCCAAACTACTTTTAGCGATCCCAGCCGCCAAAACATCCCCTCCGTAAAGCAAAACTACGGAAACGGATTAATTAAATTATGCAGACCTCGATAAAGAAAAAAAAATCCCCGTCCAATGTTCATTAACTTGGCTAAATGGGGCAATTGCACCGAAGTAACAAAAGATAAAGTGATGAAAAACATAAAAAAGAATCAAACCAATAGCAAGGCAATCTTGTCCAATCTATAAATTACCATCTGTTTTCTAGATCGCAGAATCCCACCTCTTTGTAGCGACAGTAAGCTAACCGCTACACTTTTTATGCTAAACACATCCAAACCCCTTCATTTTAAACATCCCTAGACCCCCACAATCCAAGAAAATAGCCATCCCCTAATCTCCTTAAGAATGAAGAGCTAGCACCCTCAATTTTCAATTTAAGATAGTTTCGTCCTAAATAAAATAATGCGTATCTTTAGGAGAGAATCAGCCACTTACAATTAACCTAATGCCATCGTATTCACAACTTAAAAATGGATTTAAAGACCCGATCCACTTTTAAGGCATAGGCCCCACAAGCAAGGTGTAGACGCCTATTCCTATGATGGCAATAAAAATAGCTAGCTCCCCCTTGGCCAAGAAGTTCTGTTCAATTAAACGCATCATAATCTTCCCCCAAATAAAGACATCCAGAATTCCTTAGCCAACAACTTTTAAAATAAAAAAAATAGGCCCCTTTTAGCAAGCTTTGGTATCGGAAATACTAGCAAGTCTAGGCCTAAATCGGAATATATTAATCTGTCACCCTCATTTAATAAAGAAACGACATGGAAAAAGACCCATATAAAGTAAAAAAGGAAATAACTCTGGCGGGAAATCCTTTCAGTTATTACAGTCTTACCGCATTAAAAGACCAGGGGTACCCAATAGATAAACTCCCATTTTCTATTCGTATCCTTTTAGAAAATGTACTCCGTAATTACGATGGTTTTGCCATTACCAAGCAGCATATTGAGACCTTGCTAGACTGGCAACCACTCGGATCTGACAAGGACATCCCCTTTAAACCCGCCCGGGTTTTAATGCAGGATTTTACAGGAGTACCGGCGGTGGTAGATATTGCCTCCCTCCGTGCAGAGGTGGCCAGAAAGGGAGGAAATCCGGAATCGATAAATCCGCTAGTCCCCGTAGACCTGGTCATAGACCATTCTGTACAAGTAGATTATTTTGGCACCAATTATTCCTATGAGCGGAACATGGAAAAGGAATATGACCGTAACAAGGAACGGTATCAATTTTTAAAATGGGCCCAGAAATCCTTCGATAATTTTAGTGTAGTACCCCCGGGTATGGGCATTTGCCACCAAGTGAATCTAGAATATTTCTCTAAAGGAGTTATTTCAAGAGACGGAGTGTTATTTCCAGACACCCTCGTAGGTACGGATAGTCATACCCCCATGGTCAATGGCATTGGCGTAGTGGCCTGGGGCGTAGGCGGGATAGAAGCGGAAGCTGCAATTTTAGGACAGCCTATTTACTTTATCACCCCTGAAGTCCTTGGCCTTAAGCTTACGGGAAAACTTCCCTTAGGCGCTACCGCCACCGATCTTGTTTTAACTATTGCCAATGTGTTGAGAAAACAAGGCGTAGTAGGCAAATTCGTAGAAGTATTTGGCCCTGGTCTAGATCACCTTTCCGTACCAGATAGGGCCACCATCGGCAATATGTCTCCCGAGTTTGGGTGTACCATCACCTATTTCCCTATAGATGACAAGACGCTAGAATACATGCGAAAAAGCAATCGCTCCGAAGAACATATCGCCTTAGTAGAGAAATATTGCAAAACCAATATGCTGTGGAGGGAAAATGAGGAAAGCATAAGGTACAGCGAAGTAATAGCGCTAGACGTCTCCTCAATAGAACCTACCGTAGCAGGCCCTAAAAGACCACAAGACAAGATTTTGTTAAGGAATTTTAAACCTACATTTATAGACCTACTAAACCATTCCTTTGAGCGCGAATATATAGAGCAAAAAGACCGAGAAACCATAAACTCATTGGCTAGATGGAAAGGGGAAGGGGGCAACCAACCCGAACCTCAAACCCAACATCAGCCCCACAAAGCAGTAATTGAAACCAAGGAAAAGGACGGACTCAAAACGGTCTGGATAAACGAGGGGGACGATAAATTTATGCTTTCTGACGGTTCTGTAGTGATCGCCGCAATAACCTCTTGCACCAATACTTCCAACCCTTTTGTAATGATTGGGGCAGGACTGGTGGCTAAAAAGGCCCGTGAACATGGTATTGATGTAAAACCTTGGGTAAAGACTTCACTCGCCCCAGGCTCCAAAGTAGTCACCGATTATTTAAAGAAAGCCGACCTGATGAAAGATCTGGAAGCCTTACAGTTCCATTTAGTAGGTTATGGTTGCACCTCTTGTATAGGGAACTCGGGCCCCTTGCCACCAGCAATAGCAAAAGCTGTGGACGATCATGAATTGGTGGTGTGTTCTGTACTCTCAGGGAATCGAAATTTTGAGGCTAGGGTACATTCTCAGGTAAAAATGAATTTCCTTATGTCGCCCATGTTAGTAGTAGCCTATGCCATTGCAGGAAGGGTAGATATAGACCTTAGCAAGGCCCCTATTAGTTACGACAAAAATGGATTGCCCGTATACCTCAAGGATATCTGGCCTACAGACGACGAAATTAATGAAATACTAAGTAAAGTTCTCTCTCCCAAAGATTTTGCGAAAAATTACGGGGAGATCTTTGAGGGCAATGAGATCTGGAAAAACTTGGAGATTCCAGAGGGAAAACTGTACCAATGGGACAAGGACTCCACCTACATTAAAGAAATCCCCTTTTTCCGAGATATCTCTGCCGAGGCGCCTGACTTAAAAGACATTCAGCATGCCCGCGCACTATTGGTACTAGGAGATAGTATTACTACCGATCACATCTCTCCTGCCGGTGCTTTTGACGAACATTCAGCAGCGGGAAAATACCTGATCTCCAGAGGGGTAAAAAAGGAAGAATTTAACTCCTACGGGAGTCGCCGCGGAAATGATGAATTGATGGTCCGCGGCACTTTTGCCAACGTTCGCATTAATAACAAACTCGCCGAGAAAGAGGGGGGCTATACCACCTATCTGCCAACACAAGAAGAGATGTTAGTTTATGATGCCGCCAAAAAATACCAAGCAGACAAAACCCCATTGATAGTGCTTGCGGGCAAAGAATACGGCAGTGGATCCTCTAGGGATTGGGCCGCCAAAGGCACCTTTTTATTGGGAATAAAAGCTGTACTGGCCGAAAGCTACGAACGTATTCACCGCAGCAACTTGGTAGGACTAGGGGTCTTGCCCCTGCAATATAAAGAGGGGGACACCGCAGCAAAATTGGGAATCAGCGGGGAGGAAACATTCACCATAACCGGTATTGCCAAGGACATTAGCCCCATGAAAGAGGTACAGGTGATTGCAAGGAACGATAAAGGGGAAGAAATAAAATTTGGTGCGATCACCAGGCTCGACTCCCTAATAGACATTGAATATTACCGCCATGGAGGAATTCTACAGTATGTACTTAGGCAGCTCTTGGAAAACGAAAAGCACTAAAATGAAAATGCTTTCAAATTGAGCAATAACTTTTAAAACTAATCGCTATGAAACGTACCGCACACGCACTTTGGAGTGGCTCCATAAAAGAGGGTGAAGGAAAGCTAACCACCCAAAGTAAAGTCTTAAACAATACCCCGTATTCCTTTACCTCTCGTTTTGGATATGGGACCAGCACCAATCCGGAAGAGTTATTGGCGGCCGCACATGGGGGATGCTTTGCCATGGCCTTGTGCAAGATTTTAGGGGAGGCCGGGTACACCCCAAACTATCTAGATGTGGCTGCTACCGTAATTTTGGATGTAGACAAGCTAGAAATTACGGAATCACACTTGTACCTCAAGGCTAAGGTCCCCAATATAGCGCTTAAGAAATTTAAGGAATATGCCCATTCAGCCAAGGACCATTGTCCTATGAGCAAGGCGCTAAGTTTAAACATCATCTTGGATGCCGTTCTAGAATAAACTAATAACAAGCAGTGAACAACATCCCTTAGCCTTCTAGATAATTGGAACATTAATTTAAAATTATATACTATGAAAATCGCTATCAACGGCATGGGTCGCATTGGAAGAGCGGCCCTTAAGTTAATCCTAGAAACCAAAGGGTTAGAAATTATTGCAGTGAACGATATTATTTCTATCGATAACCTAGCATACCTCCTAAAATACGACAGCGTCTATGGCATTTATGATAAAAAGGTATCCCATACAGGACAGACTCTTATGGTAGGCGGAGTCCAAATTGGCTACACTACCATAAAAAACCCTGAAGAATTACCATGGGAGGAAAAAGGAATTGATCTAGTCATAGAAAGCACCGGATTGTTCACGCTTCGCGAAGATGCCGAAAAGCACATCCATGCCGGAGCCAAAACAGTGGTCATCTCCGCGCCCACAAAAAGTAAGGACACTCCCACGGTGGTCCATGGGGTAAATAGTTTGGACGGGGAAATTTCCATTTTTTCCTGTGCCAGTTGCACTACCAACAATATCTCTCCGGTAGTAGAAATCCTAGATCGAAGAATAGGCATTAAAAAAGCTATCATGACTACCGTGCATGCTTATACCGCTTCCCAGGAGCTGGTAGATGGCGCATCGCAAAAAAACTTTCGAATGGGCAGGGCAGCTGCCACCAATCTTGTACCAACCACCACCGGTGCAGCTATAGCCACTACCAAAGCCTTACCTGGGCTCTCTGGCAAGTTTGATGGAGTAGCCATAAGAACCCCAGTACCCGTGGGATCTATTTCAGATTTAACCTTTGTTACCAAAAAAGAAGTGACTCCAGAAATGGTCAATGAAATTTTCACGGAAGAAGCTGCATCAGCGCGTTATAACCAGGTATTGGCCGTTACCAGCGATCCCATTGTCTCCTCGGATATCATAAAGAGCCCCTATGCCTCTACGGTTGATTTAAGCATGACCCGTGTGGTGGATGGCGACTTACTAAAGGTTATGACTTGGTACGACAATGAATGGGGATTTACCAATCAAATGATCCGAGAAATAGTGGCATTAAAAACATCCTAATATCCATTAAAAACCTCTAAACGATTTAAACCATGGAAAAGCAACCCGTTACAATAAAAAAGATACATCACATCACCCATGATGTATTACACATTGTCACTGAAAAACCCAAGGAAGCAAGTTTTGCTCCTGGTCAGGCAACTGAAATATTTTTGGACAAATCTGGTTGGGAGGATCAAGGAAGACCGTTCACTTTTACCTGTTTACCAGAGAAAGACTATCTGGAATTTATGATAAAGACCTATCCCAGCCACCAGGGAGTTACCAACGAGCTCCTTAGCCTAGAAGCCGGTGACCAGCTAATAGTAAATGAGGTATTTGGAGCCATCCATTATAAAGGAGAAGGCACCTTCATAGCAGGTGGGGCTGGCATCACCCCTTTTGTTGCCATTCTTAGAGATTTAAAAGCGCAGGGTAAATTGGGGAACAACAAGCTTCTTTTTGGGAATAAAACCAAGGCGGATATTATTTTAGAAAAAGAATTTAAAGATACACTAGGGCAAAACTTCATCAATATCCTATCCGAGGAGAAAACGGATAATTACGCACACGGACATATTACCGCTAATTTTATAAAGGAAAATACCTCTCTAAATGGATATTTTTATGTTTGCGGCCCTCCAAAAATGATGGAAGCTGTAGAAAAAGCCCTTGTAGGATTGGGCGTCTCCGAAGAACGGATAGTAAAGGAGGAATTTTAGGCTATTTCAGCTATCTTTAGGGATACACTGATCATTATGGGATTTTACCAGCAAATTGCGCCTTATTACCACCATATTTTTAAAATCAATGTCCACCAAGTGGAGTTTATCAAATTAAAAATTCCAAAAAGGGATAGCAGCATACTGGATATTGGATGCGGAACAGGCACCCTTTCCTTAGCGTTGGGCGAACATTACCAACAAGTGCTGGGTATTGATTTGGATCCTGAAATGATACGGGCGGCTTTAAACAGAAAGGAGAAGGCGTCAAAATCCATTCAGTTTAGACAAATAAACATGCTTACATTAGACCAACTAATAAATGATGGTCCTTTTGATGGGGTTGTTTGTTTTGGAAACACTTTGGTTCATTTAAGTTCGATGGATGAAATCTC
Organism: Arenibacter amylolyticus; assembly: GCF_002150785.1. Taxonomy (GTDB): domain Bacteria; phylum Bacteroidota; class Bacteroidia; order Flavobacteriales; family Flavobacteriaceae; genus Arenibacter; species Arenibacter amylolyticus. The sequence continues at coordinate 46,976 of NZ_MTAZ01000030.1, forward strand.
TCTTTTTTTACAGCAAGTGAAGTCCAACCTTACACCAGGTGGAAGATTGCTGCTACAAATAGTCAATTACGATAAAATCCTCGGTAAAAACATTCAACAATTACCCACCATAGATAACGATGAAATTATATTTGAACGAAGTTATGGTTACCGCGAATCTGAAAATAGGATTGATTTCCATACGCGGTTAACTATTAAGCGTACCCAAGAAATAATTAAGAACAGAATTGAATTATTGCCATTGCTAAAAAGCGAATTAACCACTTTATTGAATGAGGCTGGTTTGGCGCATCACAATTACTATGGAAACTTTAATGGGGATCCCCATTCCATTGACAGTCCGGCTACCATTGTGGAAGCATGGTAACTCAATGCTCCCTTAGAGCAGCTAGAATTAAAAAAGTATTTTAAAATGGCCGCAGGAACGGTCTAGATTGTACTCCCAACTCCCGCATTGCACTAATAGGCTGAATATGTATTGGCCTAACCCTTAATTATAAACATTCATCACAGCAATCAGATCTGGAATAGATTGCACATTTAATTTTTCGAATACCCTATTCTTATAGGTACTCACTGTGGAGACATGTAGGTTTAATTGATTGGAAATTTCCTTTAAGCTTAGCCCCTCTATCAATTTATGGGCAACCTCTAACTCTCTATTAGATAAGGCTTCCAAGGAAGAAGAACTCTGATGATTATTTAAGGAGTCGGCCACCATTTGATCCTTAACCTCATCACTTAAGAATCGGCCTTTCTTCAACATGTCCGTAATAGCGTCATCGATCCGCTCTTTGGACGACAGCTTATTTAAAAATCCATGTGCCCCCATTTTCAGGTAGCGCAAAGCGTACAAATGCTCCTCTTGGGAGGAGAATACTAGTATTTTTAGATCTGGCTGCTTTAACTTAATAAAATCTATGGCCTGCTGCAACGTGCCATTGGGCATATTTACATCTAAAATGGCAAGATCAAAAGTTTCTTTAGAAATTAGGTCGAATAATGATTTATAATCGTCTACCTCCGATATAAGGGCGTTGGGTCTCATTTTCTCTAACATTTGAACCAACCCCATGCGGACTATTACATGATCGTCCGCCACTAAAATACGAATCGCAGTGTGCATAATTATAAATTTATTTCGGGTATGGTGATGGTCACCTTGGTGCCCACTTCCTCGGTGGAATCCACCTTTACTTCCCCCTGCATTAATAGTACAAATTCCCTAACAATTTTTAGGCTTAAGCCTGCACCTACTTCCCCATTAGTTCCTTGGAACTTGGGGCCCTCAAAGGTGAAGATAGTATCTTGCGTCATAGCATCCATTCCTATCCCAAAATCTGTCACAGACAAAACCAGCTTTCCATTCTCCTTCGTCGCCTCAAAATAAATGGGTTTTCCCGGATGCGAGAACTTGATGGCATTGTTTAGAATTTTTTTCAACATAAAGAATACTAAAAAAGAATCGCTATTAAAGGATAAGTTCCCCTCTCCCTTTAGTTCAAAAGCGATATTCTTTTCCGCTAGATATTCTTCAAATTCCTTTTGAAGCTGCAAAAATAACTCTTTAGCGGTAAATTTCGATACTTGTGGCCGAAAACCGTCCACTTGGGTTTTAATCCACTGGCTAGTATCAGTAACCGTCTGAAGGTTTTTCTTGGCATCCTGCGCAATCCTTGGCAACAATTTAAAGAAATCTTCCTGGCTGATGGAACCATTGATTGCGCCGTCGGTCAGAAAAAATAAATTTCCAAAAACCTCCCTGAAATCGTGGGAAAGAAGGGAAATCCACCCATTCTTTAATTCAATTTCTCGCTTTAGTCTATCAATTTCGGCATGAAGCTCATTTATTTCAGTATTCATTCTCTATCTATTTCCAAATCTTATTTTCATTATTCGTTGCCAACGGTATTTACCCCCAACCATTTAGTAAGCATATCGCCCAAAGTCTGTTGCAAAAGCGGTTTCGCCAAAAAATCTGTCATTCCCGCGTCCAAACACTTCTCTTTTTCCCCTGGGAGACTACCCGATGTAAGGGCTACAATGGGCACATCTATATTATTTTCCAACCCCCTAATTTTCTGAGTAGCCGTCAATCCGTCCATAACAGGCATTTGCACATCCATTAAAACTAGGTCTGGATGTTCGCTTTGATACATCTCCACCGCTTCTTTTCCATTTACGGCTTCTAGAACAACCGCGTCTGGAAGCAAGTTTTTTAAATACAACTTTGCCAAATAGGCATTCACTTCATTGTCCTCTGCCACTAATATTGTTAAATGACTGCTATTGCTAACCACTGCCTCCTTATTGCGAGTGTGTTCCCCCTCTTTAGGAAATCGTTTTAGATCGGACAGCACCTGGTACATCTGCTTCATCCTTATAGGCTTAACAATCCGGTTCTGAATATTCAATTCCTCACAGACCTCTTGCAGCTCATTGTTATCCGAAGAGCTATACAACACTATAAAAGGTTGTCTATGGGTAAGCGAAGGCGCTATTCCCTTAATCTTCTTAATGGCCTCTACCCCATTCATTTCGGGCATATGGTAATCCATTATCACCACGTCGAACTCTGAGTGGTCCTTCATAAGGGATAATGCTTCAGGCCCACTTGCAGCCTCTACCACGGCGATATCCTTAATCTCCAGCATCCGCCGAAGGATCTTTCTATTTTTGTGGTTATCGTCTACAATAAGCACCTTTTCTATCCCTTGCAATGAGTGATCTAATTCCTCATATTCTACCTTAAAGTCTACATCAAAGTAGAAATTACTTCCCTCTCCTTGGGTGCTTTCCAATTGCAAGGAACTATCTGCAAGGGCCAACAACTTATTGGAAATGGTAAGCCCTAAGCCGGTACCCCCGTATCTTTTGGAGATACTGCCATCTTCCTGGGAAAAGGCATTAAAAATATCTTGTTGCTTTTCTATATGAATCCCAATCCCAGTATCCCTGACACCAAATCGTAGACGCATATTCCCATCCCCCAGATCCTTTAAAATATGGACGTAGAGTTTAATTTCTCCCTTTTCGGTAAATTTAAGGGCGTTCCCTAATAGGTTTACCAATATCTGCTTTAAGCGCATCGCATCTGCCCAGATATAGCGAGGCATTTTAGGATCTATGTCTATCAGCATTTCCAACCCTTTTTTATTGATTCCATAGGAAACAATATTGAAGGCTTCAGAAGCTACTTCCTCTACTTCGACCCTATCCCTCACCAATTTCATATGGTTCCCTTCAATCTTGGAAAAATCCAGGATATCATTTATAATGCTATAGAGAGAAACTCCAGATTGGTTAATAATCTCTAAGTATTGCCTTTGGGTATCACTTAAATCGGTATCTAGCAAAAGATCGGTAAAGCCAATGATACCGTTAAGTGGGGTTCGAATTTCATGGCTCATATTTGCCACGAATTCCGATTTCGCCTTGTAAGCCAGTTCCGCCTCTTGCTTGGCCTTTTTAAGGTCATAGTCCAATTTCCTTAACTCGGTAATATCTACCACATTAGCCAAGACTTGTTTATTTCCTTTTGCATCCTCATCCAAGGTGCTGGTAAAATACCAAATAGCTTCTTCTCCAGAGGCAATGGTGATAGACATTTCCCCAGAAGCCTTCCCATCGTTTATCACAGCAGCAAGGTATTCCTTAATGTTAGGGAACCGCTCTGGCGCAATTAAATCATAAAGGCTAGATTGGCATATTTTCTCTTTAGAATATCCCATAGCCAATAAACCCTTTTGATTTACATCCAAGAAGTTGCCTTCTAAGTCGTGTATACATAGAATTCCTTCAAGATTATCGAAAAGGCTATGGTATTTCTGTTCACTTTTAAGCAATAATTTTTCCTTCTCCTTAGACTCCGTAACATCACGGCCAATTCCAATTGTCAGCTGTAATTCCGTATCAGAGGTACAAGTCCATTGTATCCACTTAATCCCTCCATCCTTGGTTTTATAGCGGTTAGTGAAGTTAACCATCGGCTCTCCATTGGCGAGTCGCTGCACCTCACGGATGGTACTTTCTACATCCTCCTCAAAAACAAAATCCAACAAGGAAGAAGCAAAAAGTTCTTCTTCGGTATACCCCAAGGTTTTAGAAACAGCAGGATTTACATCTACAAATTTACCTTCAAAAGTAACCACCCCTATCATATCGCTAGAGAGCTGAAACAACCTATGGTGCTTATCTAATAGTTGCTCTTTTTCTTTACTTAGTACCCACCTTTGGATCTGCTGCACCGACTTCTCCAGGTAGTTTTTTTCGAAATCCGTTAACTCCCTAGGCGCATCGTCAAAAACATTTAGACTCCCCAACACTTCCCCCTTAGAATCCATAATAGGAAAAGACTCGGAAAACTGGACCTCAAACTTTTCGATAGGATGTGGAACCAATTGGATCCCCTTCTCCGCAGTAGCCGAATGATTTTTAAGGACTGTTCCCAACGGCCATATTTTATTGATAGAATCGTCATTGGACGCTATTACAAAAGCCTCCTGCTCACTAAACAAAGTAATGGTACACAACCGCAGCGCTATAATTTCCGAAACTGAAATTGCCTGATAGTCAAAAACCTCCGCGTAACGCCTATGGAGCGCCTCCAGCCTGGTAAGGGGTTGCTCTTGATCTGAGTATGTTTTAGCGTTTTCTACATTCATTTTCATCAATCTTTTTTCCCGTTCTATCGGCGCCTTAAAGGGCCGTAAAGCTATACATTATATTGATAGAATAGGTTCCTTTTTCCTTGCCTACCAAGGATTGGGCACCTCTTGCAGAAATGGTGTATATCATGTCCAAATCCTTATCTAGAACGGGGGCACCATCCGTTATTATATTCTGACAACTATTGGTAAGCGTTACTTTTTGGGAACCTCCCGCTATCCCTACTTGCAAAATACTCGCAGGCACATCCGAGGAATCACCTGATAGTCTAAGGTAGGAATTATCAGATTTAACGCAAAGTTCATAGGGTTTATTATTGGAGATTTTCAATTGGTTTGGAATGAGCTTAGTTTGTCCATTCTGATAATGAGCGGGGGTGTTAAATTCAAAATTAATGTTATTCCCGGCAGGGGGTATGGTAATTTCGGATAATGGGAGCACTTCAATGGAAAAATCTGTATTGTGGACTGCAGAAACGGTATGATCCGTACTCTTTGCATCCAAATTCAATTGAAGCTTATAGGTTCCTGCTTCAAAAAAATGAGTTTTAAAATCATTCTCAGATATGGTCAATTCCAGGTTAAACTGGTGTTTATTACCTCTTTCCACTTTAAAAGGTGTTGCCGGGTTAAGGTTTTTCCATGTATCCGATAATGTTGTGGTCTGTATATTAGGGTGAGCGCTGCCCAAACTCACCAGGGACACTGGTCGGTAGGCAACCACACCCGAAGGGGACGTACGCTGAATGGTAGCTGTATTGGTCTTTGCCAATAGGTTAAAATTGGTGGTATTAGCAATTTCAGCAGCCCCTACTGCATCAAAAATCTGCGTACCTCCCATCCGGTATCGGTCCAAGCTAGAAATCTCATGATAGGTAATCGGGGTTTTGGTAACCCAGTCTATGGATTGTGCGCTAGGGATAACTAGGATAACCTGAAAGCTGACCGGAGAAAAGTAACTGGCATCATAATTATGGGTAACCTCCAATGCATACTCTCCGGGAATAAAAGTATTTTCTTCGAAGGCTTTGGCAGGTATTTTAAACCTAAAGGCAACGTTGCCCGGATTAAAATGTCCTTTGGTAGCATGGGGCTCGTACCAATTTTTGGGACTAGTAGAAAACCACTTAAAGCTAGGCAATCTTTCCTGACTCCTAAACGGGGCGGGCGTGCCTCCAATGCTCTCTAGCTGCCATAGCAAAATAGAAGCAGGGAGGGAAGCACTAGGACGTGATGTATGCGTAAAATTTGTATTGCCCCTCACTTCAAAGGAAGGGTTCTTTTTATTGATCCATTGATCATCGGCCCCCGTTTGCAAGACGTTCAGCGTGGTACTAAATTCCATTTTGTTAATAACATTACTGATGGGAACCTCTATTCTCACCTGCTGAGCAACAGTGGGGGCCCAAAAGCTTAGCAGCCATCCCATTATCAAGATATATTTTCTACTAGGTCTCATCAATTTTAGTATTAAAACTTCTTCACTTTAATTTCTGTATCCTTCTTTTTATACTCAAAAACTAAGGGCTTGGGATAATCTTCCCCTTCCACCGTAATTTTTTGCGAAGGATTTATATACTCATAGGCATTGTTTTCAATATAAATCTCATAAGTCCCATCGTTCAGGAAAAATTCGAAGGTATTATTCTGGTTTACTACCGTAGTATTAATATGTCCATTTTCATCTTTTACATACACCACTACCCCACGCACATAGGTATCTGTCTTATCGTAAGCCTGTTTAATTTCAATTAACTCCCCTGCCACCCTATTCTTTTTAATGAGGCCTATTTCCAGGCTATTGTTTTTATCTACCACAAGAGTAGGTTCTAGGGCCATGCGCAATCCTTTAGTTTGGTTTACCCTTAGGGTATAACTTCCTTTGGGCACATTAGAAAAACGCACTTTACCATTGGAATCCGTAATGGCAATAAAATTATCTAATTGGATTGCCTCATTGGCAATTGGCAATTCATCTGCATCAAATATCCCATTAAAATTTTGATCGTGAAATAGGCGAAGATCCACATTGTAATTCCCTGCCGAAGTTGCTTTTACAAAGTATTTTTTAACCCCTATTCTAATCTGGTAGTTGCTGCCCTTAAATCCATAAGTGGCTGTAGAACTATATTGGGTGTAATTCCCATATCCGGTGGCAGCCCAGCTAGGGGATATCTTATACTCTAGATTCCCATTTAGGTATTTATTGGTGTTATTATATAGCTCGGAATAGTTTAATCCGGCCGAGATAGCACCTCTTAGGGAATTCTTTTTGGTCTGAAAATTATAGGCGGCATAGGTACTATAATTTAAAAAGTTTTCTGATCCCGTTTGATAATAATTTAGGTCGATGACATTTTGGGGGTTCACTTGGGCGGTTCCATTTAAGGAAAAGCCTTGAAACCTGTAGGACAGCGTAGTCCTTGCACTGTGAAACCAGGGGAGATTGGTAGCATTGGAGTAGGAGTATTCGCCCGATAGGTTGATACCATGACCCCCAAAGGATGTTCCCACACTGGCAAAGAGCCTATATGAAAGCAAGTTACGTGACAATGTATTATGGATACTCTTCTGCTCCTCAATTAGCGGGGCCAGCGTAATACTCCAATTAGAGAGTGAGAATTGTGTTCCTCCCCGTAGTATTTGGGTGCTATGAAAATAGGTTGGGTAATACCCTTGGCCATCATCATAGCCAGGTTTTTGTACACTTAGATATTGCGGCCGCACTTCCGAGTTTTGATATTGTAGAAACAATCTAGTAAATCCAGACAGTCTATAGCCCAGGTTCTGATTGGAATTGAAGGAACCGCGACTCAATCCGGCATAGCTTCTGCCAGCGATATTGTTTAAGGATTGAAATTCCCACCTTCCCAATTTAGTTTCATAGTTTATTCTGGCGGAAGCATCCAAGTTTTGCTCTTGGTTTACCCTACCCCTCTCATGGCTCAATCCAGTTTCTATGCTCATCCGGTGGATAGAATCTAACACAAAAGCGGTACTCACTTTTGCCACTTGGGTATCTATATTCAGCAGTGGATTATGGTCAAAAACATAGGAAACCTTCCCTTTAAAGTCGGAAGTCTCCCCAAAACTGAATTTGGCGCCTGCTACTTTGGCGCCTTCAGCCTGTGAAAAGTAGGTTCCATAGAGATTGTAGTTGTTCTCCAATGCAAAAACCTCTAAACCATTTCCACGCCCTATTCTGGTGGTTAAGATCCCTCCCCGACCCGAAACGGAGTAATCATAATCATGACCATATACATTCCCAAGTCTAAGCACGGAGTTTTTATTCTCCAATTCTAGCCAGGTATCGTATAGGTTGTATTTTTTTTCGGACAAGTAATAATCGCCCCCCATATTAATTGTTCCCTGCAGATCCTTATGGACCGCAAAAGCGGTATTTCCTTTTAGTCGGAGATAATTAAATCCACTACGCTGCCCATTATACCCCAGCTCTACAAAGTTTTTATCCATAGAAATTCCAGGACTAGGCATTACTTGGCGGTTGTTAGATAGGACCATGAGTTTTAGATAGGTATTCCCCACATTTTCATTATCCAATAAATCGGTAGCCCTCACATGAATGTTAAAGTCGGGGTAATGACGTCCCTGATGACGTACTGCCACTTGAAACTCTACCAATTTCTTCTCTTGTCCCTCCAAAGTTATAGTTCTTTCGTTGGGGGTCACTTCCAGACCGCTGGGGGATACCTGAAGGGTAAGTTTAATGGAACGCTGGGAAAATCCTCTATTCTCTACAAACAAGGAAATAGAGTTTGCTTGAACGGGATTGATAAAATTTTCTCGTGAGAAGGAATATAAGGCAATATGCCGTTCTTCCTTTCTATCGATGAAGAAGGAAGCTTCCAACTCTTCTTCTTTCCCTTCCATTTGATACGACAAACGATAGCTAATTTCTGGGGATTTCATTTTCATAAAATCCGTATTTGCCAGAAACTTGATGGGAAATCTTTTGGTTTCGCCTTGCTTCAGGGTATAGGAGGGCCGGGGTGAGAGAAGAAGTCCATGATATTGTTGCTGCGGTCCCATATTTCCTATACTAATCTCCTTATCACTTAAATTCTTTAATATCAAAAAATTAATAAAACTCTGTCCATGTTGTACGGACACCGTATCTGTCTTAAAATAAAATTCCAACGGTTTTTTTTCTTGGGCAACCCCATGAAACATTCCAAATAGCAGTAGCGCCAAGAGGGGGAATATGTTTCTTAGGAGATCCAATGGGTATGGCATTGAAATTTTAAGGATAGGGCTTAAAGCTCAAAGGTTTTTTCCCCGACCCTTAAGTCATTAGTTCCCGCCATCTTAACAATGGCCACCCCTAAATAAGAGCCTTTAATCCCCGGAGGTAATTGAAAGACCACTTTTTGCTTGGCACCGGGTAGCATGGAGATGTTGATTGGATTAAGCACTATATCCTCGCCACTATCAGTATCCGTAAATTCCAATTCCACCTGGGCGTCATTAACCACATTGCCATCATTCTCAATTCCAATAGCCACTTTTACGGAGTCGGTGTTTTCATCAGAAATCTCTTCCATGCTCACTATATCCAGGCTCTTGGTGGTATTATTTGGAGGAGTACAATAGATATGCAAACCAAATTCGAATAAGGCAATAATTCCAATTCCCTTTTGCTGCTCGGCGAAATCTTCCTGTTTCCCTATCTGGGTAAAGAATAGCATACTATTGGTAACCTCTGTAGTAGAAGCGTCCTCCGGAATGGTCATGGTCACAACAATTTCCCTATTGCTTTTCGCTGGGAGGCTAACGGACGACTCCATGGTAGATACCCATGCTGCATTGGAATTTTCCAGGCTACCAGCCTCAAAATACACCTTATTGCCGTCCTCTTCCCTTAACCAATCTTTTGTATTAACATCAAACACATAATCACTATTGGAACTATTACTTAAAACAACGGGAAGACTAACGGTCTCTCCCGGATTTCCGTAGAAGAACAGGCGGGTGGGCGACATAGAAATCCCTTGTGCGAATAAGGAAGAAAGACTGGAAATAAAAAAGAAGCATACTAGAATAAAATGCCAGTAGGTACGCATAATAAAAAATTTGGAGTTTAATATCTAAATGACTTGCAAAATTACAGCAAAATTGCCATCCGTAATCATAAAAAAGTTAGAATCTTCCAACACCTTCGTTCCCCCTAACTATCAAGAAACCAGGCACCCATTATATTAATTCAGCAACCCACAGTATCTATAGTGCCTTGCCAGAATATTAGGTGCAAATCCCTATAGTGCAGAAACCGTATAAGTTACTTTTTGGGTGTATTTCCCTTCTGGTTTTCCCAGCATATCCGGGGATGAAGACTTGGCCTGCGGAATTGTATAATCCAAGTCTAGGTTTAGTTTACTTCCGCTATCTGCCCCACTTACCAAAACTTGATCTTCTGTAGAAAGCACAATTGGCTTGGAATTACCCGTAATCTTAGACGTTTCATTCCGAGAAATGGTTAGCACATTCACTGGAATTTGATGCGCCCCATTTTCAAAATACGCTCCATTGGCCTTCACCTTTAGATCGAATGGGTGGGTAAAAGTTATTATAAGGCTATTAGGAATAGTGGCGGTCTGCTCTGAATTATAGTCACTAGCATTTTCGTAATGAAAATCTACGGTCCCACCTTTAGCGGCACTTCCTGGTTCAATGGCAATAACATCTGCTAGAATAAGATTTATAGTAGTAGTTGCTTTCTGTGCAGCAACCTTACTCACACCAAACAACAACATAGTCAAGGCAGCTACGATATTGGTAGCTCGTTTCTTACGACAGTATTTTAGGGTAGTCTGCATAGTTAGTCGGCGTTAAAACGAATATCAAAGATAGGTTAATTTTTTACATCCTGATAAAAAACGCGACATTAAACTGAATATTGTGCATTTCATCGAATTTATTTGAGGATATTCATAATCTAATTCTGTCAAACATAAAAAAAAAGGACCCTTACTAAAGAGAATTTACACTTAATATTAAGCACTATTTTGGTCCATTAACCTTTTCATTATCCAATGGAGCAGCGGATTTTTAATAGAAGGGAAAGCGGGAGGAAACAAACAGCACAAACAAACTAATTTGTTGTTAGAGGTAGCTTTCGCCCTAAAGGTATTTGGACTGCTAGTGCCACATAAAAGTAGCAGCAGCCACCCAAAATAGCCTATAAAAAAAGGGATTCCCAAGATTACAGAGTCTGCAACCAAGGGAATCCCTAAATTCATCTTTAGTATTGTTGGTCTTAATTAGCGGTTGCGGTATAGGTAACGGTCTGCGTATAGGTTCCATTGGGCATCCCTAGAATATCCTTAGAGGCTTTTTTCTTATGGATCTCATAATCCAAGTCGAGCGTCAGCTTACTTCCCTTGGGGGCGTTATTGACCAGTTTCTGATCCTTTGCTTTCAATTTTATATCTTTCTTATTGCCCTTCATAGTCCCGCCATTGGCTTTTAAGGTTAGAACATCTACAGGAATATTATCATTCCCATTCACAAAATTATCGCCTCCAGCTTTCACCTTGATATCAAAATCCGTCGCGGAAGTTACCACTAAGCTATTGGGCACCGTGATAGTTTTTGTAGTGTGATAATCATCTGCAGTAATATAAATAAAGTTTACCTCCCCATCCCTAGCCGCACTCTCCTCGTGGATGGAGATTACATCTTCCAGCATAATATTTACCATAGTCGTCACCGATTCTTGTGCTTGTACCGAGTTCATTCCTAATAATAGGACAGTAAAAGTAAAACAAGCGGCAAGAAATTGTGTTTTCATAATTAAATCTTTCTAAATAATACTTAAAGTTATCAGTTGGCTTTTCCTACAATTGAGCTTAAACTTCAAAGATAGATTGGAAGACATTTAAATTATGTAGTAAATATTGGCCTCTCTTGTAGCAAATAAACTACAAGCCTGATTTTTAACGACTCCTCGCTAGCAATAACCAGCCTACCCTAGGTAAGTAAAGCCCTTTGGCAGTAGCGATTACAGTGCAACTACCCTAATTAGAGTAGCGCCTTAAGGTTGTGAATAGCTACCATCTCCAAAAGATTGAGTGCAATTTCGCTACTTCCTTAAACTAAAGGATTCCCAAGATTACCGTATCTGCAACCAAGGGAATCCCTAAATTCATCTTTAAAATTGTTGGGCTTATAGCGCTGTCGCTGTATAAGTAACTGTTTGTGTATACGTACCTGCTGGCTTTCCTAAAATATCAGAGGAAGAAGATTTCTCCGCTGGAATCTCATAATCCAAGTCCAGTGTTAACTTACTTCCCAAAGAGGCCTTACCAACTAGGGTTTGCTCCTTATCAGACAACTCAACATCCTTTTTTGAACCATCCATGCTTCCTCCAGATGCTTTAATAGTCAAGACACTTACAGGTATACTATTCTTTCCATCCTCAAAGTTTTTACCGCCAGCCTTTACCGTTACGTTAAAGTTTTTGGTGGAAGTTACAATCAAAGCATTTGTTTGAGTTACAGCAGGAAGTCCGTCGTTATAATCTTCTGCGCTATTATATGCAAAGTTTACCGTTCCTC
>NZ_MTAZ01000031.1 GCF_002150785.1 Arenibacter amylolyticus
CAAAACTCCCTTCCTTTTTTAAACGTTTAGGACGCTATTGGTTCATGACCATACCCTAAAATTTTATCGATTATCTGGCGGAGCAATAAATAGTTGGTGTTTGAGTACTCATAGCCTTGATCAGGCTCAAAACTTGCGGGCAGATCTAAAGCAAATTCCAGTGCCCTTTTTCCATTTTCCTGTTCGTTCTCCCAATAGGCGGGATTATCGGTAAAATTGGGAATACCACTTCGGTGTTGAACCATGGATCGGAGGGTGATCTTATTGGCATTTTCAATCCTACCAACCAATTCAGGAAAATAATCCGCGAGTGTCCCATCTAAAGACAAGCGTTTGCTCATGACCAGTTTGGAAATGGCAACGGCAGTATAGAGTTTGCTAATGCTTGCTATTTTGAACAATGCATTGGGGTCTGCCGGTATTTTGTTATCACGGTCTTTCCAACCGCCTACATAGAACGCTGGTGGTTTACCCCCTTCATCCACATAAACGATCATCCCATCAAAGCCATGACCAATCGCTTCATCTACTTGTTCTTGAACCGTATCCGGAAGGGGCAAGATCCATGCCTTTACCAAAATCCATGGCACAAAGAATAAGGAAATTGCCGTGCCTAATAATAATACAATCCTAAATAGTTGTTTGGTTGGTTTATTTCTCATTTTTGTTAGTGTTGATTGCTTTTGCTTTTATTGCCCGTCATTTATTTTTTTGTGGAAACGTTCAACTACCACATTGTTAGAGGTGTTTTATTTTACAGATGCCAAGTTTTCCAAATACCTTAATGCAGAAGCCATAAGATTCTTTCTGTTCCTTGCCTTTTCATTAAAAGAAACCAAAGTCTCCCTTTCCAACTTTCGTCCCTTAATAAAAACGCTGGTTGGATTTTCAAGAGTTGACAATGTCAGTAGTGGGTTATTCTCCAATAGTAATAAATTAGCGATTTTACCTTCTTCAATGGTTCCTAATGAATTCAAGATGTCGTGGGTTGTAGAAGCATTAACCGTGGCTGTTTTCAATACTTCGTAATTGGAAAGACCTGCTTCTTTGTAAAATTTCAGTTCCTTATGAATTGAGAATCCCGGAAGGGTAACCCCAATACCTGCGTCGGTGCCGCAAATAATTTTTACGCCTGCCTCGTGTAGCTTTTTTACAATGGTCAAATGAAAATCATGCTGACTTTTGATTCGATCAATGGTTTTGGCATCCTCCTGTTTGGCAATAAACCAGCGCTCAAATTGGTTCTTGCTATCTACCATTCTAATCAAGGGATTCATATATGTTAAGTTTTTAGTGTCCAGAATGGAATCGTTCATCATCATCTGATAAATGTTATTAAATACGGTAATGGTTGGGCAATATATAGCGTCTTTGTAAACCGCAATAGTGTCAATGATTGGTCTTAATTTTAGCGTATCCAAATCAAAATTTAAAGATTGCTGTACGATGTCCTCAGCATGTTCTATAGATTTGATCTGCGGATTTAAATGGTAAGAAAACGGAACCTTTTGAGAAGGATGTGCAACAATGTCCATATCTGAAATTCTAGCCTGAATTAAAACGGCATCAAATAAATCTTTTGGAAGACCGTTATAGGTTTTGATAAAGTCGTAACCACTTTCCTTATAAGCTTTAATTTTTTCTTGGGCTTCATCGGGTAAATACAGGTTAAGGTTATCATCTCCAATAAATTCCGGTCCAGTTAGTTTAGGACCTGTAGTGAAAAAAGATGGTGATACTATTTCATTGGACTCGATCTCTTTCTTTAACCTTAGATGCATGGGCATACCCCATAAGTTTCTTACAGCGGTAACCCCATTGGACAAGTATATCCCCAATTCGTACTTATCCCAAACATGAACATGCATATCGATAAGACCTGGCGTTAGATAGCGGTTTTTTGCATCCAGAATTTGAATGTCATCGACCTGAATTGTATCCGCAATTTTATTAATGATGCCATCTTTTATGTGTACCATTTTGTTGACCAAAACCGTATCTATATTCATAGGTAGGACATTGACGTTGGTAATTAGATAAGTGTCATTGAATGTTGGTTCGTCCTTATCGATTTTAAGATAGCTGGTTTTTCGTGAATCAATCCAAAGTATAATCAGTGCAGTTATTGCCATTGCACCAATGAGTGCTATGAAAATTTTCAATAAACGCTTAAATATTTTCATTTGTATAAGATGTAAATTTTAAAGATTTCTCTCTGTGAAGAGATCTATTTCTTCGATGATGCTTTCCCCTAACTCCCTTAATTTATTATACAAAATAATCATAGTATCAAACTGCCAAGCTGCTAGGCTAATGACGTTCCTATAGGGGGCTGAGGCCGTGTAGGCCGCGAAATCCTCCAAGTATTCAGCTTGCGTTGTTGCCCTATTATTTAGGGAATCTGGGGGTACAAAAGCGAAAGCGAGCATCAAAGACCTATCGAACTGGGTGGAAAGATACGCCTGCTGACTTTTTGCATAATCATTATAACTTTTTTCGCTTGCTGCAATTTCGTCTATTAAACTATGGTATCTGATTAACAGGGAATCCAGGGGCGTATTGTTGATCTTGCCAAAATAGTTTGAATTTATTAACGCTTCATACCCTCCTGCATTCGGTTTGAAATATAAATCTGCAAAGGCGAACCCACTAGACATAAGAAGGATAAGATTCTGGTCTTCTGTCTTATCCAAGATACTTGCACGGGCCTTTTTACAAAGCTCGGCTATTTGTGTTCTACCTCTTGTTATGGAGTCTAGTTTATAAAGGTCTTCTATGGTGTGGGACTTAATTTTAACTAAATACTCTTTTAGCGCCTTGTTATCCTTTTTGGCCTGATTCCAATTGTTGATCTGTAATGCAATCAGAATCCCAATTACAACAAGTGCAATTTCGCCAAAAGCGTATTTTAAATACTTACCTGTCTTATTATTCCCGATTAAGTTATAGCGTATTTTTCGAAAGACTTTCATTTTTGTTTGCGGATTTCAAGGGTTGCCTTCACACAATCAAAGCATTGGTTTTGAAGCATATAATGAACTTAAAGTTACGATATTCTTTTTTCAGGTATAGCCTTGAAGTTCGGATCTTTAGATTTTTTTTGAGACCAATTTAGCCCAAACAATGGCCTTAAGAAAGCAATTCTCCGAAGGATGAACTCATAAAAAAGGTAGCATAGGAGCATCGTAAACACTGTAATTGCAATGAATTTTAGGAGAACGGGCATATCCATTGGTAAAAAAACCATGGCCCCAGCGTACAATACCACCATGTGAATAATGTATATAGGATAGGCCGCCTTGCTTAAGTAGCTCAGTATTTTGCTTGGCCTATTCAAATACCTATAACCCATCCCAAATACCCCAAAAATCCAGGAATTAGATTCAATGGCCATAAGATATCCGGGAGCTTCTGTTGCAAACACAAAGTATCTGAATCCATACAGAACAGTAGCTAACCCAATATATAGCCATCGCCATTTTAAAACGGTTTGCCAGAATGATTGGCCGCAATACACAAATATAAAACCAAAGAAGAAGGCCAGCAGGCCTAGGGAAAATCCATGCCAGGTCTCTGCATACAAGGCGAAGAGTGGAGGTTTAACTACCAGCGCTTCTACAACAAAAAACAGGGTAATACCTAAGGGCCCACTAGGGGTACTCATTATGGTAGACAGCCATCTTCTAAACCTTCCGTTCTCTTTCCTTTTCAGATACAAAAACAACGGTAGTAATAAGAGTACATAGGCGAAAATATTCCCTAAGAACCATAAATGGCCTGCATGCGGAAAGTAGCCCAAGGGTATATCGTAATACTTCTGAAAGATAAACATATGTAAAGTGGTTATGGCCACAAAGCCGAAAGCGAAGGGTAAAAGAATTCGCTTGGTCCGTTCCATAAGCAATTGCTTCCAGGTTCTCTTTCGCATGGCAAAATAAAGTCCCATTCCCGAGACGAAGAACAATAGGGGGATTCTCCACACATTGAGCATGGTCATCGGTTTCCATAACCCCTCTAAGAATTCATCACTTCTAACAAATCCTATAAGCATGGCCCAAGGTTGAAAAATGATGGCTATGTGATAGATGAGTAGTAGACCAATAGCAATGACCCTGAGCCAATCTATATCGTGTCTTCTTTCTGTTTTCATTCTTGTATTGGTTTAGGGTTTATTACTGCAACATCATGGCAATGACCGGACGGGTTTTTTCAATTTCGGTCAAATCTAGTTGCATGCCAAGCGGGGCCAGTTGTTGCCGTAACATTTCATAGATGGGTTTAACCTCGGCATAGGGCCCCATTATCGATTCTCTTGGGGTCATTCCAAAATTGTTTTTTGCAGTCTTGTCTGCCTTGGCGTCCATTAGCATTTGAACAACCTCTATCCTACAAAAGAACGCGGCAGTATGCAGAGCCGTGGCACCATCCTTATTTTTAACAGTTAAATCGGCCCCGGCATCGATAAGTTCTTGGGCAATCTTAATTTTACCAAAGCTCGAGGCAGTAATTAGGGGTGTAGAACCACTCATAGCATCTTTTATATTTAAATCCGTTCCTGCTTTGATATGTTGTTTAACCGCCTCCAAATTATCAGAAAGTACTGCAGTGTGAAGATCGATTTTCGGTTTAGCGACCACAGATTTAGTTTCACCATTAATGGTAGTCTCCGCTTTTGTTTTGTTGTTGGATTGACCGCATGCTGAGGTAAGCACAAGAAGAACTATTGACATGTATTTCAAGGTTCTTATTGAAGCAATTCTAACTGTTTTTCTCATGGCTATTTTATTTAATTCTAATAGGTATTCGTAAATCTTGGATTTCATGCTGTTAAATTTTTAAATTGTTTGTTATAATTTTATTGTTATAAAAGCGCCATAGAAATTGAAACAACTCCTATGAGCTATTGGTAGAACTAATCAAATTGCTTCACAAATAAAGGATAGACTTTGATGAGGGCCTATCCTTTATCCAACCCTTTGAGGTAGGATTCTTAAGGAAGGTAATGTCTCCATGCTGCGCAACGGATTCTCTTGCTGCTCTTTAAGTGGTAAAAGAAATTGAACCTTCTAGATTCCGTTGGCGATTGACCTGCCTTTCCAGCAGACAGGTTGATAATAGTTTTCATGACTGTGATCTTATTTGACTAATTGTTATTATGAACCGTGATTATCGGTTAAAATTCCTGTATTGTGCCCATTGCGCTCTTTTGGTAGAACGGAATAATGAAAAATACTGTCCTGTTTTGGCTTCTGTCGTTGTTCTTGTGAATGATGCTTTCATGATTTTAATTTTAAATTGTTCGTTATAATTTTTGTTGATACAAAGGTTCTAAAGATCTTGAAGCAACAGGTATAAGCTATGCGGAGAACTATGTAAAGTTTCAATGGAGTGTAAAAACTATGGCGCAGTGATATAAATTATGACGCAATTGATGACTTTAAAATACATATGCTGTACTGAAAAACCGCTTATTTGTTTGGATTTTCCCTAAATTTAGAACTGCAAATAAAACCAACATGTCAAACGAATCGGCCAATACATCCACCTTTATTAAACAAGCGGAAGCCCTGATTCTACAACATTTGGCCAATGAGCATTTTGGGGTGTCCGAATTGGCAGATGCTATGAATATGAGCAGGTCCAACCTGTTGCGAAAAATCAAGAAACAAACCCAACTTTCCGCAAGCCAGTTCATTCGTCAAGTCCGTCTTAAAGAAGCAATGGAGCTGCTAAAGGAAGATTCCTTAACCGTTTCCCAAATTTCGCATCAAGTAGGCTTTGGAAGCACCTCATACTTCATAAAATGTTTTCGGGAATTTTATGGATATTCGCCTGGGGAGATTGGAAAAGGCACTGTAGCGATAGAAACAGAAAAGGTCCGGATCAATTTATTGAAGCGATTCAAATGGATCTTTATTGCTGCAATGACCGTAGTCCTGCTCGTTGTTTCCTTCTTGCTCTTTAATAGAAAGGATGCGCTAGAGAAGATAGAAATTGAAAAATCCATAGCCGTTCTGCCCTTTAAAAATGAAAGTAGCGATTCCACGAACCTTTATTTTGTCAACGGACTTATGGAATCTGCTTTGAATAACCTACAAAAAATAGAAGACCTGCGGGTCATCAGCAGAACCTCGGTAGAGAAATACAGAAATACGGATATGGGCATCCCCGAAATTGCCGAAGAACTGCAGGTAAACTATTTGGTAGAAGGTAGTGGACAACGCGTTGGAAATCAAGTTTTGCTGAATATCCAGTTGATCAAAGCTTCCACGGACACCCCAATCTGGGCAGGACAGTACAATCAGGAAGTTAAAGACATTTTTGAGTTACAGAATGATGTTGCCAGGAAAATTGCGGATGCCATTGCGGCAGTGGTTACACCGGCCGAATTAGAGCAAATGGAGAAAAAACCAACTGAAAATCTTGTGGCTTATGATTACTACCTACAAGCATTGGATCCTTATTATTCGCGTACTAAGGAGGGGTTGGAAAAGGCCATTCCCTTATTTGAAAAAGCCATTGCACAAGATTCAGAATTCGCCCTAGCATATGCCAACATCGCTATTTCATACTATCTTCTAGAAATGTCTCAAAGTGAGAAACAGCACACTGATAAGATAAATAGCTTTGCGGATAAGGCCTTACTTTATGATTCAAAATTAGCTGAAAGCTTGGTCGCCAAGGCTTTTTACTACATTCAAACCAAGGAGTACCAATTAGCTTTACCACATCTTGAAAAGGCGTTGGAGTATAATCCTAATTCTTCTCTGGCGGTACAAATACTTGCGGATTTCTATTATCGTTTGTCTCCTAACACCAACAAATACCTAGAGTACGCCTTAAAAGGGGTTCGTCTTGCTATTGACCGTGATTCCGTCACTCAGAGCTATACGTATCTACAGCTAAGTAATGCCCTGGTGTCATCAGGATTTAAAGAGGAAGCTTTAGAATACATCAATAGGTCGTTGGATTACAATTCCGAAAATTATTTTGCACCACATTTAAAGGCATTTATTCTGTTCGCTAAGGATGGTACTATTGAGAGAACCAGGAATTTGCTTATAAGAGAATGGAATAAGGATACTACTAGGCTGGACATTTTACAGGACATTGGGAAGCTGTACTATATCGAAGAAGATTATAGCAGCGCCTATTTCTATTTTAAAAAATTTGTCAATGTCAGGGAGGCTAATGGTCTCGACATTTATGTGCAGGAAAACGCTAAAATTGCGTTAGTCTATAAAAGCATGGGATTATTTAAAGAAGCTGAGCAACTTTTCAGGGATTATTCAAGGTATTGCGAAGAAGACAAATCTAAATACAAAAGCATTAATCTGGTTTGGAAATACGCCTATGAGGGGAAGATTGATGAAGCTATAGACCAACTCAGAATTTTTTCCGAAGAAGAAAACTACCTGTACTGGTTTTTGTTGATTGAAGATGAACCACTGATTAAATCACTTAAAATACATCCTGATTTTGGGCCCATTATGCAGAAAATAAAAGACAACTTCTGGGAAAATCAAGCTAAGCTGAGAACTTCTTTAGAGAAAAAAGGGCTTATTTAATGGACTTTATTTATAGGAATACCAACGCACCCGCAAAATCGCAAACTGGAAGCTTTTGAGGCAAATTACATCTCTGACAAAAAGAACAGATAAGATTCTGAAACATGGAATTAGCACAGCTCAGAGGGATGAAAAAGATAGGATTTTTCCTGTCGGACTCTTAAATATTTTTGCCTAATTCCAGCATCCCACAACTTTTTGACTTGATCCAACTTTTTGACTTGATCCAGTATAACTGGCATAAGAAAAAGAAGTCCTGCTCAAATCAACATTAATATTTTACCTAAACACAACAATTAGTCATGATCCAAAAAAATGTTTATAAATAGTTTATAAATGGAAATGAAAAAGGCCTTCAATTTCTTGAAGGCCTTTGTTTACTTAGCGGTCCGGACGGGACTCGAACCCGCGACCCCCTGCGTGACAGGCAGGTATTCTAACCAACTGAACTACCGAACCGTGGCGTTTAGCGAGTGCAAATATACACCCCTTATTCGATTGCACAAACATTTTTCGAAAAAATTTTAATTTTTATGCGAAATTTTTTCTTTCCACCATAAAAGTGTTCATCACCATGGCAAAATCTGCCCGTACATCGACCTCCACATACTTAATTTTGTATTGGGCGCATTTCAGCTTTATCGCGTTAAAATAATGCTGCACCTCCTTTTGATACCCCTCTCTAATAGTATCTGCATACAAATCTACATGGGCACCTGTTTCCATATCCAAAAATCGCTTGGGTGTATTGTCAAAATTAAAGGAAAGCTCCGTTTCCCGATCCATCACATGGAATAATACCACTTGGTGTTTGTTGTACTTTAGATGTTGCAAGGCATCAAAAAGCTTTTCATCATCCACAGTGGTCTGAAACATGTCCGTAAAAAGGATTACGAGGCTGCGTCGCTTTAGTTTTTCCGCAATTAGGTGCAAATAATCATAGGTCTCCGTTTTCTTTGCAGGTGCGTTTTCCTTACTAATCTCACTTAATTTGGCCAACAGCATCCGATGGTGTCTTTCACTACTCTTTTCGGCCGCGTAATAGCTATAACGATCAGAATATACACTTAACCCAACGGCATCGCGCTGTTTTTTTAGTATTTGCATTAAGACGGCCGTGGCAAGCACGCTAAAACCTATTTTATTTAAATTATCCAGTCCCAGTTTTTTTACCTCCGGATAATACATGGAAGCAGAATTGTCCAAAATAATATGGCAACGTAAATTAGTCTCTTCCTCATAGCGCTTGGTGTACAGTTTATCTGTCCTAGCAAAGAGCTTCCAATCTATATGCTTGGTACTTTCCCCCTTGTTATAAATCTTATGCTCTGCAAATTCGGCCGAGAACCCGTGAAAGGGACTTTTGTGAATTCCACTGATAAAGCCTTCCATAATCTGGTTGGCCAATAACTCCAAATTTGGAAATAGCTGGGCTTTCTGTATCTCGGACGATGGGTTCATACTGCTAATATAATGAAGAAACCCGCTTATCGGAAATGTGTACCGTAAAAACCGACACTGTATAAATTAGCCTCCCAGTCCATTCTTGAATCCATCCCACTTGGAAGAATTAATACCAAAAAAAATCCCGCCAAAGGGCAGGATTTTTTTTCAAAGTTTTATGCTTTTGGTTCAACCTCAGCAAAACTACAACAATGCGTCAATAGCATCGGTATATACCTTCTTAGGAGAAACGCCAACTTGTCTGTTTACAATTTCACCATCTTTAAATACCAATACGGTAGGAATATTTCTTACTCCGTATTTAGCGGCAAATTCTTGGTTGGCATCCACGTCCACTTTACCTACAACGGCTTTGCCTTCGTATTCAGCACTTACCTCTTCAATGATAGGTCCTACCATTCTACAAGGTCCGCACCATGCTGCCCAAAAATCTACTACTACTGGTTTGTCACTTTTTAATACTACCTCTTCAAAGGATTCATCTGTTATTTCTAATGCCATGTTTCGTTATTTTAAATATTATACAAACTTAGACAATTATTTTGCCTTTTCCTTACATACTCTTTATTGGTTTTGGTTATGCTGATATCAACAAATCCTATTCCTATATTGCAACCAGCCTACTGCCAACCAAGCGCTTGCAAATCTTGCGAATTAATTCAATTTGTAATTTACATCTTTTTCCCTTAATTGCGTAAGCAGCTCCGTTGAAATATTAATCTTCTGCTTTCTACTGGTCATATCTACCCTTATCTTTTCTTTCATTTCATATACCACAAAGTGCAGCGGATGGTTACCCATATGAGCATCCAGCGTATCCTT
The DNA here is from genome assembly GCF_002150785.1 of Arenibacter amylolyticus. Lineage (GTDB taxonomy): Bacteria > Bacteroidota > Bacteroidia > Flavobacteriales > Flavobacteriaceae > Arenibacter > Arenibacter amylolyticus. The sequence goes on from NZ_MTAZ01000031.1 coordinate 9,855, forward strand.
TAAGTCACGTATATTATCTTCCTTGAGTTGATCTACATCTATTCTTATGGTCAGTTTTCTGGCAAAAGTCTCCATTACCTCCTGCAACATCATTATCATATTATACTGCATCCTAGGATCTCCTTTCTTACCAGTATCCCGGTTAACCCATCCTTCCTTGATAAACACTTTAAAATAGGCAAAGGAGTTGATCATAAAGAAATGCCTATACTTCAAATACTCTTCCCCAAAAATTCTAAATTCCAATGAATCGGCATAATCCTCTACAACAAAAGTGGCCCATCCCTTTCCATTTTTGGAAACCCTATGCTGCACATCGGAGATTACCCCTGCAAAGGTTAGCTCTTTGTTTACATGATCGGCCATATTGGCTACTGCGGTGATATTGGCATTGGTAAAAGCCTTGATTTCTACTGCAAAATCATCCAAAGGATGCCCAGATATATATATTCCGACCACTTCTTTTTCCCTTCGGAGTTTCTCCATGGTGCCCCATTCTTCACAAGGTGGCACAACCGGTTCTGGGATCTGCACCTCACTGGCATCCCCAAATAAACTTACTTGGGCCGAGTTTTCGTTCTCTTGAAATTTGTTCCCATAGCGGATCACCTTCTCCAAAAAGGTAATTCCGTCCCCTTCGTCATGGAAATATTGCGCCCTATGGGTATCCCCAAACGAATCGAACCCTCCGGCCAGGGCTAGGTTTTCAAAAGCTCTTTTATTGGCTGCCCGTAGATCGATACGTTTTGCCAGATCAAAAACAGACTTATAAGGTCCATCTTTCCTTCTATGCTCCACTATAGTTTCTACTGCACCGCGGCCCACCCCTTTAATGGCCCCCATTCCAAAACGAACTGCCCCTTCGGCGTTTACGGCAAACTTATAGAACGATTCATTAACGTCTGGTCCTAGTACTTCTAATCCCATACGCTTACACTCCTCCATAAAGAAGGTAACCTGCTTAATATCGTTCATGTTATTGGAAAGCACCGCCGCCATATATTCTGCCGGATAATGCGCTTTTAAATAAGCGGTCTGATAGGCGATATAGGCATAGCAGGTAGAGTGACTCTTGTTAAAGGCATAGGAAGCAAAGGCCTCCCAGTCTTTCCAAATTTTTTCGAGCACCTCCCTAGGGTGACCTCTTTCCTCACCCCCATCCAGAAACTGAGGCTTTAATTTTTCTAGGAGGGCAAAGATCTTTTTCCCCATAGCTTTCCTCAAAACGTCGGCATCACCCTTAGAAAAGCCCGCCAATTTCTGGGACAGCAACATCACCTGCTCCTGATACACGGTAATACCATAGGTCTCCTGTAGGTATTCCTCCATATCGGGCAGGTCATAGGAAATCTCCTCATCCCCATGCTTACGGGCAATAAAGCTAGGAATGTATTCCATTGGCCCTGGTCTGTAAAGGGCGTTCATAGCAATAAGGTCATCAAACACCGTAGGCTTTAGGTCCTTCATGTGTTTCTGCATCCCTGGGGATTCGTACTGGAACACCCCTACGGTCTCCCCTCTCTGGAACAGCTCATAGGTCTTCTGGTCGTCCAAAGGAAAATCGTCTGGCACCAAATCTATCCCGTGTTTGGCCTTTACAATTTTCACCGTATCCTTAATCAGGGTCAAGGTTTTTAATCCCAAGAAATCCATCTTTAGGAGTCCGGCATTCTCAACCACCGAGTTATCGAACTGCGTAACATATAGGTCCGAATCCTTTGCCGTTGCCACGGGAACAAAGTTGGTGATATCGCTAGGGGTAATGATCACCCCACAAGCATGGATTCCGGTATTTCTCACGGACCCCTCTAATATCCTCGCCATTTTTACGGTCTGCCCTTCCAGATCTTCACCTTCGGAAATATTGAGCAGCTCATTGATTTTTTCCAGGTCTTCGGATCGGAACTTCTTTTTTAAATCGGCCTCACTAACCCCAAATATCTTACTCAATTTGGACATGTTCGGGATTAGCTTGGAAATCCTATCGGCATCTCCCAACGGCAGGTCTAATACCCTTGCCGTATCCCGTATAGAAGATTTTGCTGCCATGGTACCGTAGGTAATAATCTGCGCTACCTGGTTGGCTCCATATTTTTTAATCACATAATCCATTACACGTCCCCTTCCCTCGTCATCAAAATCGATATCGATATCGGGCATGGACACCCTGTCCGGATTCAAGAACCGCTCAAAAAGCAGGTCATATTTTAGCGGGTCTATATTGGTAATAGTAAGACAATAGGCTACAACCGAACCCGCTGCAGAACCCCTTCCGGGCCCTACGGAAACATCCATTTTCCTAGCCTCCCGAATAAAGTCTTCCACAATGAGAAAGTACCCTGGATACCCCGAGTTCTCAATAATGGAGAGCTCAAAATCCAGTCGTTCCCTAATCTCATCGGTAATTTCCCCATAGCGCACCTTGGCGCCCTCATAGGTAATATGCCTTAAGTAGGCGTTCTCCCCTCTTTTACCACCATCCTCTTCATCTTGGGCCACCTTAAACTCCTCTGGAATATCGAACTTAGGCAGTAGTACGTCGCGTGCAAGCTCAAAAGGCTCCACCTTATCCACTACCTCTTGGATATTGATGATAGAGTCTGGCAGGTCTTTGAAAGCCTCCTTCATCTGGTCTGCCGACTTAAAATAATATTCTTGGTTGGGGAGCCCAAATCTATAACCACGTCCCCGCCCGATAGGGGTGGCCTGTTTTTCTCCGTCCTTTACACACAAAAGCACATCATGGGCATCTGCATCTTCTTTAGATCCATAGTAGGTATTATTGGTCGCCACCAATTTCACCTGATGCTTTTTGGCAAAGGCTATTAACACCTGGTTTACCCGGTCTTCGTCTTCCTGCCCATGGCGCATGATTTCGATATATAGGTCATCGCCAAACTGTTCTTTCCACCACAGCAGGGCTTCTTCCGCCTGATTCTCCCCTACGTTCAATATTTTCCCGGGCACCTCCCCATAAAGGTTCCCCGTAAGGACAATCAAGTCTTCCTTGTATTGCTCTATGATCTTACGATCTATTCTAGGCACATAATAAAATCCGTCTGTATAGGCGATAGACGACATCTTGGCCATATTGTGGTATCCTCTTTTATTTTTGGCCAAAATAACGATCTGATACCCGTTGTCCTTCACACTTTTATTGGTATGGTCCTCACAGACATTGAATTCGCACCCCAAAATTGCCTTGATCTCCTGCTCGGTAGGTTCCTCTCCATTCTCCACCGCTTCGGCATTCTTAGCCTTTACTTTGGCATTGTGGGAGTTTACCGCACTCACAAAATGGAAAGCCCCCATCATGTTTCCATGATCGGTAAGCGCTACGGCAGGCATCTTTTCCTGGGCCGCTTTTTGCACCAACTCTGCAACGGACATGGTAGACTGTAATACGGAGAACTGAGAGTGGTTGTGGAGATGTACAAATTGTGCCTCTTCTAGCGCCTTTAAATTCTCCTGAATTTCCTCCTTTGAAACAACCTCAGTATCCTTTGCCCATAGTTTATCGGCAATTTTCTTGGAAGCTTTTTTAAGGTTGATATGCTTTAAACCTATCAGTTGGATCTCCTGCGGATTGGCTTCCGAGAAATTCTTAAAGTAATCTGGCCCCACATCCAATTGCTCCGTGGTGTATTCCTTACGCCTTACCAGCTCTAGAAAACAACGGGTAGTAGCTTCCACATCGGCGGTAGCGTTGTGGGCCTCAGCAAAGGGTTCTCCAAATAGGTATTCATGAAGTTCGGTAAGCGTAGGCAACTTAAAGCGCCCTCCCCTTCCTCCAGGAATCTGACATAACTGGGCGGTATGTTCGGTACAAGTATCAAGCACTGGCAGCTCTTGCAAGCTATTTTCCACTTCGTATCGGTGGAACTCGGCCCCCATAATATTTAGGTCGAACCCCACATTTTGTCCTACCACAAACTTGGCCTTCCCCAGGGCGATATTAAACTTTTCTAAGACCTCGTGTATGGGCACCCCTTGCTCCTGGGCCAATTCGGTAGAAATCCCATGAATCTGCTCTGCGTCATAGGGAATATTAAATCCGTCTGGCTGCACCAAAAAATCCTGACTTTCCACAAGCCTCCCCATTTCATCGTGCAACTGCCAGGCTATCTGGATACATCTCGGCCAGTTATCCACGTCTGTATGCGGCGCATTCCAACGCTTGGGTAATCCTGTGGTCTCGGTATCAAAAATTAGGTACATAGGTTAGAGTGAGATTTAAGGTTTATTGTTTAAAGTTAATACTAAAGGATCATCGTCCAATCTTCTGAAAGAAATTCCTTGTATGCTACCAGCTCTGTGCTACTGCATAGGAAGGTCTTCCTTGGCAATTCCTCCTTTGGATACGCCCCGCTGGGCAATATCCAAGACCTTTAGGGTATATCCTAAAAAAACAGCGGGTAAAATTAAGCAAATCCCATGCGCAATAAAAACCGAATTATTCGGAGATGTCTACACGTGCAAAAAGGAGAGCTGTTATCCTCCCTCGTTTTGCCCTTAAAAATGGGGAAATAAGGCAAAACTCAGCATCCAAATAGCATTAAAAGTCTTTGCAGCCCTATTAAGCAGTAGTTTAATGAAAAAATACATTGCAACATCAAATAGAAATATTATATTTGCACCCGCTTTGGAAGAACCAAGCGAAAAAAGAATTAATAATCAGGGGTCGGGCACCCTACAAATTAATGTGATATGCCAGTTAGAATTAGATTACAGAGACACGGAAAAAAAGGAAAACCATTTTACTGGGTAGTAGCTGCGGATTCCCGCGCTAAAAGAGACGGTAAATATTTGGATAAAATTGGAACCTACAACCCAAACACCAACCCTGCCACTATTGAATTGGATGTGGACGGTGCGGTAAAATGGCTTCAAAACGGGGCTCAGCCTTCAGATACTGCTAAAAGAATCCTTTCTTACAAAGGTGCTCTTTTAAAGCATCATTTATTAGGTGGCGTACGTAAAGGAGCGTTCACCGAAGAGCAGGCCGAAGAAAAATTCAACGCTTGGTTAGAGGAAAAAGAAAAGAAAGTTGGTTCTAAGGTAGAAGATTTGGCTAAGGCCGAAGCGGAAGCCAAGGAAAAAGCCCTTGCTGCCGAAAAAGAAGTTAACGAAAAGAGAGCCGCAGAATTGGCAGCAGCTGAAGCTCCTGCTGAAGAAGAAGCAGCTACCGAAGAGGCAGCAGCTGAGGATACTGCAGAAGCAACTACAGAAAAGGAATAGTTATCTAGAAGCGATGACAAAGGAAGAGTGTTTTTACCTCGGAAAAATCGTTTCTAAATATAGCTACAAGGGAGAGGTACTCATTAAATTGGATACCGACGAACCCGAATTATACGAAGAATTGGAATCAGTATTTGTTTCTCTTGGAAACAATCTGGTTCCTTTTTTTATTGAAAGAAGCAGACTCCACCGATCTAGCTTGCTCCGCGTAAGATTTGAAGAAGTGGCCGATGAATCGGATGCCGATAAGGTAATGGGCTCCGAAATTTACTTACCGCTATCCTTCCTTCCCAAACTAAAAGGGAATAAATTCTATTATCACGAAGTAATCGGGTTTGCCATGGAAGACAAAGTCCACGGCAATATTGGAATCATAGAAAGTGTAAATGATAGTACCCCCCAAGCACTATTTGAGGTAAAAAAAGGGGAAAAACAATTACTTATCCCCGTCCGCGATGAGATTATCGTTCAAGTAAATCGCGATGAGAAAACCATATTTGTGGATACTCCAGAAGGTCTTGTAGACCTTTATCTTTCCTAGTAAATTTTATTAGTAGCAGTTTAATAGCCGGTATTTTCCCCAACACCTATCCATAGCCTATAGCTAATTGCGACTGGGACCTCACTCGCCTGCCTATTAGCCACCTCACATTCTCACCCCACCCCTTGATGTCCCATTTAATGGCAATTCCGTATTTTAGCCTAGCACCAAACCAAATAACCCATCATTAAAAACCAACCCTATGTCCCGAACCCTAATTTTAATTCCGCTATTTTTTCTATTACTGTCCTGCGGGGATAAAAAGGAAACTAAAACCAATCCGCCCAACGTAATATTAATTTTCACGGATGACCAGGGGTATCAAGATGTGGGAACCTTTGGATCCCCCGATATAAAAACTCCTCACTTGGACCAGATGGCAAAGGACGGAGTTAAGCTAAGCAGCTTTTATGCAGCACAGGCCGTTTGCTCGGCCTCCAGGGCCGGAATACTCACCGGCTGCTATCCTAACCGGGTTGGCATCCACAACGCCTATATGCCCAATGCCAAAACAGGATTGAACACCAAGGAAACCACCATCGCCAAGATGTTGAAATCCATAGGTTACAGCACCGCCATCTATGGCAAATGGCATTTAGGTGACCATCAGAAATTTATGCCCAATAATCACGGCTTTGATGATTATTTTGGCATTCCCTATTCCAATGATATGTGGCCCCAACACCCCCAACAGGGCCCCGTTTTTAATTTTGGCCCGCTACCCCTTTACGAGAATGAAAAAATACTGGACACCCTAACAGACCAATCGGATCTCACCACCCAAATAACGGAGAGAAGCGTCGCTTTTATCGAGAAAAACAAGGACAAACCCTTTTTCTTATACGTAGCACATCCGCAGCCCCACGTTCCTCTATTTGTATCGGATAAGTTTAAGGGGAAATCTGAAGGCGGACTCTATGGAGATGTCATTATGGAGATCGATTGGTCTGTGGGAGAGATTATCAAGTCCTTAAAAAGAAATGGCCTAGAAGAAAACACGGTAGTCATTTTCACTTCGGACAATGGGCCCTGGTTAGCATACGGAAATCACGCAGGAAGCGCACTGCCCTTTAGCCAGGGCAAGGGAACTGCTTGGGAAGGTGGCCAGCGCGAACCTTTTATAATAAAATATCCGGAAAAATTATCCCCCGGCAGAACTATAGATATCCCGGTAATGGCCATTGATATTTTACCCACCATTGCTGAAATTACTGGCGCCCCATTGCCAGAACTACCCATTGACGGAAAAAGCATTTGGCCTGTACTTACAGGGGATAGCACGGAGAGTCCCCAGGAAGCTTACTTCTTTTACTATCGAGTAAACGAGCTTCATGGAGTACGCTATGGTAAGTGGAAAATGTATTTTCCACACACCTACAGAACTATGGATGGGCAAGTACCTGGAGCAGATGGACTCCCAGGAGAATACAAAATGGTTGCCTTGGAAGACATTGCCCTTTACGATGTGGTAGCAGACAAGGCTGAGACCAAGAATGTAACTGCAGACCACCCAGAAGTGGTGAAAAAAATTAGATTACTAGCCAATGATATGCGACAAAAACTAGGCGATTCACTACTAGACTTGGAGGGCTCGGAAAATAGAGAAGTAGGGAGGCTCAATAATTGAAAGCAACCTAAAGCAAATTCATATATATTTGACTTATAGAAAAACACTACTAGCGAAAAAGCTACCTCCACATGAGCAAACCTTTTGTATTTAAACAATTTGAAATAAAACAAGATCGCTGCGCGATGAAAATTGGCACGGATGGCGTACTCTTGGGCGCTTGGACCTCCGTAGACAACTACCCCTCCTCCATTCTAGACATAGGAGCCGGAACAGGGATTATAGCCCTTATGCTGGCGCAGAGAAGCGATGCCGAGATAATTGATGCCCTAGAAATTGATGAAGCGGCCTACGAACAATGCGTGGAGAATTTTGAAGCATCCTCTTGGGGAGACCGTTTATTCTGTTACCACGCAGGCCTAGATGAGTTTGCCAATGAGATAGACGACCAATACGAGCTAATTGTTTCTAACCCACCCTTCTATTCCGAAACGGTTTCCAGTGGCAACCAGTCTAGGGACATGGCACGGCAGAGCGTCTCACTTCCTATTTCCGAACTAATGGAGGGCGTATCTAAACTACTATCTGAAACAGGCCGATTTTCTACCATCATCCCCCATAAAGAAGAACAAGAACTTTTAGCTATAGCCGAGAAATTCCACCTATTCCCAAGCAAAATCACCCATGTACGCGGTACCCCAGCAGCACAGGTGAAACGCAGCCTTTTGGAAATGCAATTTCAAAAAAACAAAATAAGTAGGAAGGAGCTCATTATTGAGAAGGAACGACATTGTTATACGGAAGATTATATTGCATTGACCCAAGACTTTTACCTTAAAATGTAACTGTTAAATGCATTATTGTTATATTTTTACCAGAGTGATTATTTCTTTATGTTTGATTTAAACTTTTGATATGCGACCAGATTTATTTGAATCCCCCGATTACTACCAAATGGACGATCTTTTGTCCGAAGAACATATTTTGGTTCGTGATGCCGCAAGGGCATGGGTAAAACGCGATATCTCCCCTATTATAGAGGAGTATGCCCAAAAGGCAGAATTCCCCAAGCAGATACTTGGTGGACTGGCAGAAATTGGCGCTTTTGGCCCTTACATTCCAGAGGAATATGGTGGCGCGGGACTAGATCAAATAAGTTACGGATTAATTATGCAAGAAATTGAACGTGGAGACAGCGGGGTACGCTCTACTGCCTCCGTACAATCTTCACTGGTAATGTATCCAATTTTCGCTTATGGATCTGAGGAACAACGAAAAAAATACCTCCCAAAATTAGCAAGCGGGGAATTAATGGGCTGTTTTGGACTAACCGAACCCAACCACGGTTCCAATCCCAGTGGTATGGAAACCAAGTTTAAGGACATGGGAGACCATTACCTTTTAAACGGTGCCAAACTCTGGATATCTAACTCTCCTTTCGCGGATATCGCCATTGTATGGGCAAAAAATGAAGAAGGCAGAATCCATGGTCTCATCGTAGAGCGAGGCATGGAAGGCTTTACCACTCCTGAAACCCACAATAAGTGGTCTTTACGTGCCTCGGCAACTGGGGAACTCATCTTTGACAATGTAAAAGTCCCCAAGAAGAACCTCCTACCAAAGAAAAATGGACTTGGCGCCCCCTTGGGTTGCCTAGATTCTGCACGTTACGGAATTGCTTGGGGAGCCATTGGTGCTGCAATGGATTGTTACGATACCGCCTTGCGTTATTCCAAGGAGCGCATCCAATTTGGAAAACCCATAGGGGCCACCCAATTACAACAGAAAAAATTGGCCGAAATGATTACCGAAATCACCAAGGCCCAATTATTAGCATTTAGGTTGGGGCAGTTGAAAAATGAGGGAAAGGCAACCACCGCCCAAATTTCTATGGCCAAACGAAATAATGTAGACATGGCACTTACCATAGCCCGCGAAGCCAGACAAGTACTAGGCGGAATGGGGATTACGGGAGAATACAGCATTATGCGCCATATGATGAATTTGGAGAGTGTAATAACCTATGAGGGCACACATGACATTCACCTACTGATTACGGGAGCAGATATAACCGGGATGCCAGCATTTAAATAGGCCTTATACATTCCTAGATTAAAGGCGTTGAAGAATTAAGATCTCTTTGTAGGTTTTAAATTCATTCTAATAGCCATTTCTGCCGTCTTCCATGTATTATTTGATACCGGAAGACGGCACTAATTCTTGGAGCCATAGCTAGTATTGGGCTTCAATGGGTACTCTTGGGAGTTCCAAACAAAAGAACCAAATAAAGCAAGCTCCTAAGCCGTAGAACATCTGAGAACTTAGAAAATACCGTATACGGCAGGGGAACGTCAGGGGTAGTAGAAAAGTGCGCTAAACTTTAATGAGGTAATTGGCCAGGTTCTGCTTTAGTTTATCAAAAGACATGGGTTTGGTAAAATAATCGTTCATTCCAACATCCTTGGCCCCTTGTATGGTTTCCTTGGTTACATCGGCAGAGAAGCCAATAATTACAATATCCTTGTTGGTCTTTCTTATTTCCTTAGTAGCCTCAAAACCGTCCATTTCGGGCATATGGACATCCATAAAAACTAGATCGTACTCCCCATTTGCCACTGCCTTCACCGCCTCCTTTCCATTGGAAACACAGCTAGAGTGAACCCCAAAATTATCCATGGTTTTTTTCAACACCATCATATTGATCTTATTATCATCTACGATCAAGATCCTAAAACCACTTAAGTCTATAGATTCTGGCGAGCGTTCCGCACGTATTTGAGTCACTTCGGAAAGCGGAAAATTAAATTTCAAAATAAATTCCGTCCCTTCATTTTCAACACTGTCCACCTCAATATGTCCTTCCAAAAGCTCTATTAAGATATAGGTGATATACAAGCCCAGCCCACTCCCCTCGTGCTTTTTGGAAATTCCGGAGTCTACCTGTATAAAGCGATCAAAAATGGTTTTCAATTTCTCTTTAGGAATCCCAATACCCGTATCCTTAATACTGATCCTAACTTGCAATTTACGGGCTACCACCTTTTCCGAATAGGACACCTCTATGCTTCCTGCTTCGGTAAACTTTAACGCATTCCTTAATAGGTTGGTGAGTATTTGCCCATACTTCCCCATATCCCCAATTACCTTGCAGTTGTCTTGAGAGCGCACATTTAGCAGCACCTGTAATCCCTTTACCTCCATACTGGGCCTATAGATACTTAGAATACTCCGCAATTCTGCGGAGGGAGAGAACTCTTCCTTGTTAAATTCTATCTTCCCCGATTCTATTTTATCAATTTCCAAGATGTTATTCACCAGCATCAATAATTTATTGGACGATATATCCATTAGCGAAACACATTCCAAGGACGACTTGTCCAATTCGGATGCTTTAAGGATTTCAATAAAGCCTAAAATGGCATTCAATGGCGTACGTATTTCGTGGCTCATATTGGAAACGAACTCCGTTTTAGCTTTGGAAGCCTTTTCGGCCTTCAATTGTTCTTTCCTAATAGTTGCGTTTAGATCATTGAGCTTTGCATTTAATTCCCTAAACCTACCATTCTCCCTACGGGAAACCAGGTAGAAATAGATCATGGAACTAGTAAGCACGGACAGTAATATCCCAAATATTAAATCGCTATAGGCTTCTCTTCTTTGCGCCTGAAGTATATTGATATCGCTTGGCATCAAGGAAAAGGTCCAATGCTGTCCGTCTAGTTCGTCTACTAAGTACGACTTCTCATATACCAGCTCGTCCTCAAAATATTCCGGATTTGGGTTGTTATAACGGTAGAATTCGGTCCCCTCATCGTCTTTCATTACGATGGAAAAATCGTTCATTCCCGTAGTAAGCTGATTAAATGGAACGGTAAAATCCATACCAGCGGTGATGGTTCCCTGAAAAGCGCCATTGAAGAATACGGGTACATCCACCAAAAAGACTCTTCCCCCTTGGGTCAAGGGAATCCAGGAGGTGATATTGGTAGAGGAATCTTTTACGTGGCGAGACCACCCGTCTTTTCTAGGATGCCTTGAAATATCCAAACCGATAGCCGCCTCGTTGCCCGCTAGCGGGGTAATTTTTCTTATGATCATGGTGCTATCAATCCATTGCACAAACTTAAAGGAGGGGTTTTGTGCTAAGATAAGGGCCGCATCCTCCTCCCAATAGTCGAAGTACCCTCCATTGGTCATCTCAATGCGCTCCTTTAAGTTTTCTAAGGCCGCGATGTCATCTTCACAAGAAGACAGGAACTCTTTAAATCTAAAATATCCATTGGTGTCTACCCTATGCTGCAATAATTCCTTATGCCCATCCAAGGAACTATTCCACAACAGGATAACCACAGTAAGCAGCCCCAGAAAAACAATGGTAGGTAAGAGTAATGGCTTTGAAGTGAATCTAATGGTCATATTTTTATTTGGGGTCGACACAATGTTATCGCTAAAATGCAATAATACAGGCACAAAGATACTACTGATCCAAGAAATGTTCCTTATCATCAATAAGAAAATTTCCCTTGGATTGATTGTAGGCCCAGTTTAATAAAGGAAAAACACGCCATTTTATTAACCGCGGTTTTAGAGGATTAGTCCGGGAAAACTTACACAAACCACCTATTTGGATGCTGGTCTAATTCTTAATATCCACTAAAATAATTCTCGGGTTTGTGGATAAACTTTTTTGAAAACACATATCTTTGTTAAAAACCATAAATTTTATATACAATATGTCTTTCGTAGATCTTTACAGTAGTGGTGCCCACAGAAGAAATTTAGCCCATTTTGCGGCTATTGCGACCTTGGCTGCTGTTGACGGAGAAGTTAATGAGGAGGAAAAACAATTACTAGACCGTTTTGCCCAAAAATTGGATATTACCGAGGAGGAATACAAGGAGGTTATGAAGGCCGAAAACAAATATCCCATTAATCCTCCTACAAGTGCAGAAGAACGCTTGGAAAGACTTTTCGATCTTTTTAGAATTATTTTTGCAGACCATGTTATAGAGGAGGAAGAACGCAATTTAATCACCAAATATGCGATAGGCCTGGGTTATAAATCTGAAGCTGCCGAAATTATTATACAAAAATCCATTGATATTTTTAGCGGAAAGATAAGTCTGGAGGACTATATCTACCTCTTAAAGCATTAGAACAAGCACAAGGAATTAAAAAAAAGGAGCCCTGGGCTCCTTTTTTTATGCCTGCTGCATAAATTCCTCTGCTTTCTCTACCATTTTCCGACTGCCACAAAAGAAGGGCACGCGTTGATGTAATTCGGTGGGTTTTATATCCATAATAGCCCTATAGCCATCACTGGCTTTTCCCTTGGCCTGTTCAGCAAGAAATGCCATGGGGTTACATTCGTACAACAGTCGCAGCTTCCCCTCTGCCGCAACACTGCTTTTGGGATAGATGTAGATCCCTCCCTTAATCATATTCCTGTGAAAATCGGAAACCAAGGATCCGATATATCGGGAAGTATAGGGCCTATCTCCCTCTTCCTGTTGGCAGTATTTAATATAATCCTTTACACCTTGTGGAAAATGCACATAATTACCCTCATTTATAGAATATATCCTTCCTGTCTCCGGAAATTCCATTTTAGGGTGCGAAAGGTAAAAAGTCCCCAAAGCCGGATTTAGGGTAAATCCATTTACCCCGTCCCCAGTAGTATAGACTAACATGGTAGAAGTTCCGTAAACAATATAACCCGCAGCAATCTGATTTCTACCAGGCTGTAAGAAGTCTTCCAAGGTTACTGGGGTACCCAAAGGGGTAATACGCCTATAGATAGAAAAGATGGTCCCCACGGACACATTAACATCAATATTGGAAGAACCATCCAAGGGATCGATAAGCACAATATATTTGTTTTGATTTTTATTATCGTTGCTGTTGATACAGATAAAACTATCCTCCTCCTCGGAAGCGATTCCACATACTATCTCCCTATTCGTAAGGGTCTGAATGAATTTATCATTAGCCAGAACATCTAGCTTTTGCTGTTCCTCCCCCTGAATATTAGTATCCCCTACATTCCCGATTATATCTATTAAACCGGCTTTATTTACCTCGTGGTTTACTACTTTTGCAGCTAGTCTTAGGGCATTTATCAATTTGGACAGCTCTCCCGAAGAGTAGGGAAAAGAAGACTGGTTTTCAATGATGAACTCTCCAAGCGTGGTGTTTTTCTGAACCATGGTTTGTGTTGTTTATTTAAGCACAAATATCGGTTAATTTGTGAAACTACAACGTTTTCGTGAATTATTGTTTTTTAATTTTTATAACTTTGTGTTTTATTTGTAACAATTATGAAGTATAGTATTCGAGACGCACAGGCCGATGATATGGCCCAGGTACATCAGCTGATCAAGGAATTGGCGGTATTTGAGAAGGAGGAGGATGCCGTAGAGGTTACCGTAGAAGACCTTAAGCGCGATGGATTTGGCTCAGAAAAGCTATTTCATTGTTACGTGGCCGAATCTGAAGGGGATATTGTAGGTATGGCGCTATTATTTAAGCGGTATTCTACATGGAAAGGCCCCATCATTCATTTGGAAGATCTGGTAGTGACGGAAAAGATGAGAGGCAGTGGTTTAGGAACCGCCTTACTGACCAAGGTAGTGGAGCACGGCAAGAAATTGGGCGTTAAACGTATTAATTGGGAGGTATTGGATTGGAACGAAAATGCCATAGCGCTGTATGAAAGTAAAGGTGCCCAAGTGAAACGCGATTGGAATGTGGTGCATTTGGACGAAAAAGGAATTGAAACATTTTTAGAAAGGATATGAGGGTTTTTAAGTTTGGGGGAGCATCGGTAAAAGATGCAGCAGGAGTAAGGAACGTTGTTAATGTTTTACAACAGGTTGGACACGAAAATACATTGGTAGTGGTATCGGCCATGGGCAAAACCACCAATGCCATGGAGGTAATCGTAAATGCTTATTTTAAGGATAAGGCGGCTATACAGTCTAGTATCCAGGAGGTCTATAATTACCACACCTCTATCCTTAAAGACCTATTTCCCAATGACCAGCATCCCGTATACGGGAGTGTGAAAACACTTTTTGACGAGGTACAAGGATTTTTAGCATGGAACAAATCCCCAAAACATAGCTTTGTCTATGATCAAGTGGTGGGTTATGGCGAATTGCTGTCCTCTACCATCCTAAGCGCCTACTTTAATGAGATAGGAATCACCAATACTTGGTTAGATGTAAGAAACCTTATTAAGACCAACGACGACTATAGAGATGCGCAAATAGACTGGGAGCAGACGCAGGAAAATGTGACGAAATTGGTAGATAAGCGTAAACTGAATATTACCCAAGGATTTTTAGGTAGTGACGAGAATAATTTCACCACTACCTTAGGAAGGGAGGGCTCGGATTATACGGCCGCCATCCTAGCCTACTGCCTCAATGCCAATGAAGTAACCATCTGGAAAGATGTCCCTGGGGTGCTCAATGCAGATCCCAGGTATTTTGAAAATGCCGAACTACTCAACAGCATTTCTTACCGCGAAGCGATAGAACTAGCCTTTTATGGAGCTTCGGTAATTCACCCAAAAACCCTACAACCCTTACAGAGAAAGGAGATACCGCTTCACGTAAAATCCTTTATCAACCCGTTAGACAAAGGGACTACCGTTGGAAAGGGCGTAGGAATAGAACCAAAAGTACCTTGTTTTATCCTAAAGAAGGACCAGGTATTAATGAAATTGTCGTCCTTGGATTTCTCCTTTATCGTAGAAGACAGCATTAGCGAATTGTTTAAAATGCTGCACGATCATCAGATGAAGGTAGACCTTATACAGAGCTCTGCCATTAGCTTCTCCGTCTGTGTAGATAACAAGTTTGGCAAACTGGAAAGTTTATTGAGCCATTTAAAGGGACGCTTCAAGGTAACCTGCCACGAAGGAGTATCACTTTATACCATTAGGCATTTCAATAAAGAAGCCGTAGACTCGCTACAGAACGGAAGGGAAGTACTATTAGAGCAGCGAGGTAGAGAAACCTTGCAGTTGGTAGTTAAACAAAATTAGCAAGATATGGACCTTCCTGTTATTTAAAGGGCGGACTTATGGGTTTTTCCCTATCTTAGTGGTGACCAAATTTCAATAATACATGGGTTTAGTAACCGCAAAAGAAGTAGCTAAGGCGATACATCTTCAAAACTATGGTTTTCTTGGAACATTTGTAGGGTGGTTGCTCATGCGAGTAACCAAAATAGCCAGTATCAATCGTTTCTACGATCGCCACCAGCACTTAGATGGTGTTGCCTTTTTGGATGCCATATTAGATGAGTACAAAATAAAATTTGAAATCCCTGAAGAAGATTTTAAACGCCTTCCAAAAGACGGAAGCTATATCACTATCTCCAACCACCCTTTAGGCGGGATAGATGGGGTATTGCTATTAAAACTGCTGTTACACCAGCGGTCCGACTTTAAGATTATTGCCAACTTTCTATTAAATCGTATAGAACCCTTGGCGCCCTTTATCCTCCCGGTAAATCCTTTTGAAAACCACAAGGATGCCAAAAGCAGCTTAGTAGGATTTAAAAATGCCTTAAAACATTTACAGGAAGGACATCCATTAGGAATATTCCCTGCGGGGGAAGTATCCACCTATAGGGATGGAAAACTAATTGTAGACCGCCCATGGGAAGAGGCTGCCTTAAAGTTAATCCGTAGGGCCGAAGTACCGGTGGTACCTATCTATTTTCATGCAAAGAACAGCAGGATGTTTTACACCCTGTCCAAAATCAGTGATGTCTTTCGCACTGCAAAACTCCCCTCTGAGCTTACTACTCAAAAGAAGCGGGTGATAAAAGTACGAATAGGGAAACCAATTTCCGTAAAGACCCAAAAAGAACAGGCGACCTTAGCAGATTTCACGGAGTTACTACGTCGTAAAACCTATATGCTTTCCAATGCTTATGAGAAGGAGAGTTTATTACATCAACTTCCCACCAGTTTAAAAATTCCAAAAGCCCCCAGAAAGATTGCAGAGGCCGTTGGGACCGAGGTAATTATAGAGGACATCAATAGGCTACGGGAGATGGACTGCAGACTTTTGCAGAGTAAAAACTACGAGGTTTTCCTAGCCAAGGCCTCAGATATGCCTTTTGTGCTACAAGAAATTGGAAGGCAGCGAGAGGTTACTTTTAGAGCTATTGGCGAAGGCACCAATAATTCCATAGACCTGGATGAGTTTGACAATTACTACCGCCATCTCTTTCTTTGGGATGACCAAGCACAAGTAATTGTAGGAGCCTATAGAATGGGAATGGGGTCCGAAATTTTTGCTGAACACGGCATCAACGGATTTTATCTACAAGACCTGTTTCGCTTTGAGCCAGAACTCTATAGCATGATGCAGCAATCCATAGAAATGGGAAGAGCTTATATCATCAGTGAATATCAGCAAAAACCCATGCCTTTGTTTCTGCTATGGAAAGGAATTGTACATACTACCCTACGTTTCCCCGATCATAAATACTTGATTGGCGGGGTGAGTATTAGCAACCAATTTTCCAATTTCTCCAAGTCCTTGATGATAGAGTTTATGAAAAGCAACTACTGGGATCCTTATGTGGCGCAATACATTCGCCCCAAAAAAGCGTTTAAGGTTAAACTGAAAGACGCAGATAAGGAGTTTATTTTTGATGAGACTGCTGCGGATTTAAATAAGTTTGACAAGCTAATTGAGGAAGTGGAACCCGGAAGCCTACGCTTACCGGTATTAATAAAAAAATACATTAAGCAGAATGCCAAGGTTGTGGCCTTTAATGTAGACCCCCTCTTTAACAATTCCGTGGACGGACTTATGTATATTAAGATCGCCGATCTTCCGGAAGGAACTGTAAAGCCCGTAATGGAGGAATTTCAGGCCGAGTTGGAGCGCAAATTGGCGGAGGGACAACAGATGGAAGAAAGTAACTTAAAATCTTAACACCGAGGCCCTATAGGACTATCACCACTCTTAAACTAGTCTACCACAAAAAAATGCATAAAAAAAGCCAGTGATGTAGTATCACTGGCTTTTTTTAAATAGTTTTTTGAGTTTAGAACCAAGGCTTTTTACCAACTTGATAGGTATTATAAAATTCTTCGTCTGTCTTGGTGAGATAGATAATTCCTTCTATAATTCCGATAACTGCGGTAGCCATTACAATAAAGCTCCCAACAATTAGACACATGGTAGCATAGCCAATTATAGTGCTCACCAATAGTATGATCCCTTCCTTTTGATAGCCCAACAAGAATTTATGGACTCCCAATTGACCAAAAATAATGGCGAGGACTCCCACTAACACCTTTTTATTTTCTCCACCGGCACTAGCCAAGCCTTCTTTAAACTCATTGGCTGTTTTTTTGGCTTCATCACCTATATTTTTTGCGGATTCCTTACTCTCCTGGGAGAATTCCTTTGCCGATTCCTTAGCGTTGTCAAAAGCATCTTTGGCTTTATCATCTTTATCTTTGTTGTCTTCTGTCATGGTTGTGTTGGTAATTTTGATTATTAATAATTTAAAGGGTCGAACAATAAATATAACGATTAAATTTAACAATTATTTTTAACTTACAAAAACGCCTTATCCACTGGCTCCCAAAGCTCTAATTTATTGCCATCCGGATCTAAGATCCATCCAAATTTACCATAGTCGTAGGTTTCCATCTCTCCCACTACCGTTACCCCCTCCTCTTTTAAAACTTCTAGGAGTTCTTCTAGGTTTTCTACCCTAAAATTCATCATAAAAGAAGACTCACTAGGTTTAAAATAGGTAGTATCGTCTTTCATGGGACTCCACTGGGTACTACAATCGTTCCCCTCCTTGTCTTTCCACCAGAAGGTACAGCCGTATTGATCGGTATTTAAGCCTAGGTGTTTGTTATACCAGGATTTTACCTTGTCCGGGTCCTTTGTTTTAAAGAAAAATCCGCCCAATCCTGTTACTCTTTTTTTCATCTCGGTTGGTTATAATTTATAGTAGATAGCTTGACTTTCAATTATCTTTTACCCTCAATTTTCCCCTCGTACAGGGCAACCCACTCCTCCATCGTCATCTTGGAACAAAGTTCCCCAATAAGAGCGTAGGGGATAGTTTTCATATTCTTAAACCGGATACAGCTTTTCCCCATATCTGGCTTGGTGCTTAGGTGTTTGGGATACTCGCCCAGAAACCAATGTAACAGCTCCTCACTGGCATAAACCCCCATATGGTATACCGCCACAAAATTCTTTTGGGAAGCCAGACTCATAAAAGGAAGGGGAAGTTTGGGATCGCAATGATACCCTTTGGGATATTTGGAATGCGGTACCACGTAGCCCAACATACCATAACTTATCTGCTCTTCAAAGCCGGGAGGCAGGTTATCCAAGACAACCTGCCTTAGCTTACTTAACACCAGTTTGCGGTCTTCGGGAAGCTGTTCTAAATATTCCGTTGGGGAATTTGCCTGATATTGCACACCTTGGTTTTAGGGTTATTCCTTAAAGTTAGGAAAATTTTCCACAACTTTATCTACCACTGTCTGTGCTAATTTCACCTTACTCTCCACGGTCCAGCCTGCCACATGGGGCGAAAGCAGTACATTTTCTGCTTCTATTAGGTAATTGAAAGCTGGAGGCAGCGCCGCATCATCGAACATATCCTCAAAGGACTTCTTTTCGTATTCCAACACATCCAAGCCGGCTCCCAACACCTTACCGTCTTTGAGGGCGGCTACTAGATCTTCCGTTACTACGCATTTACCCCTAGCGGTATTAAATAGCCAAATAGGGTTTTTAAACCCCTCTAGAAATTCTGTATTCACCATGTTTATGGTAGTTGGGGTCTGTGGCACATGAAGACTTACAATTTGGGATCGTTGTTTAAATTCCATGATACCTACCTGCCTGGCATTGGCATCCCCTACTCCCCCCACAATATCATAGCAGATAACCTCCACATCAAAACCTCTGAGTTTTTTGGCAAATGCCTTTCCCATATTACCATACCCAATAATTCCAACGGTTTTTCCATCGAGCTCCAGTCCCCTATTCCCTTCTCGGTCCCACGTACCGCTTCGCACCTCTTTATCTGCCTTGTTCAACTTATTAAAAAGGGATAAAATCATTCCTAGGGTATGTTCTCCCACTGCATTTCGGTTTCCTTCCGGGGCTGCAGCTAAGAATATCCCCCTGTCTTTTGCGTATTTGGTATCTATATTTTCTAGTCCAGCTCCCAACCGACCAATAAATTTTAAGTTGGTGGCCTTATCCAAAAACTGTTGGTCCAAGGTAAACCTACTGCGAATGATAATGCCGTCATAGGCGGCAATTTTATTTTCCACCTCCTCTTTGGTGGAGGTGTAATCTTCATGGTTTTCAAAGCCGTGGGCGGCAAACTGCTCCATGATTAATGGATGGTTAACATCTAGATGAAGTACTTTCATAGGTAGTTTATTTTTTATGGTTGTTTGTCTTCGGTTGTTTCTCTAATATAGCTTAGCGCTCGCCAATTCTTGGTAGCTGCCCCCTTTACGGTTGTAAAACCAGCAATTTAGGCTAGCAACAAACACCCTTGTGGCTGCACTAGGGATTGCAGCAAGCTACCGTGTAGCGCGGAAAGCCCGACACCGCCCTAAGCGGTGGAGTGCCCTAAAAATTTAAAATATGCTTGGCAATGGTAAAATAGATCAATATTCCCAAAACGTCATTGCTGGTGGTTATAAACGGCCCGGTGGCAATGGCAGGGTCTATCCCCCGCTTGTTAAGAAATATGGGGATAAAGGTGCCGATAACCGCCGCGTTTACAATTACGCTCACCAGGGCCACCCCGATGGTGATAGACACCATATAACTGGTGTTAAAGCCAAAATGACTGATCAGGATAAAGATTAAAGCCAGTGCCAATCCGTTTACCAGCCCCAGCAAGAGTTCTTTTCCTAGACGGCCCAGCAAATCCCCTTTCTTAATGGTATCATTGGCCAGACCCTGCACCACAATCGCCGAGGATTGCACCCCCACGTTCCCCGCAGTTGCCTGCATAAGCGGTATAAAGGCCAACAAAATGGGGAATTTGACAAAAGCGCCCTCGTAAACGTTGATTATACTTGCGGCCCCAATACCGCCCATCATCCCGATAAACAGCCATGGCAAACGGGCTCGGGTAAGGTCTAGGATGCTGTCATCTGCCTCTACATCCTGCGAAATACCTGCTGCTAACTGGTAATCCTTTTCGGCTTCCTCCCTAATGACGTCTACAATATCATCAATGGTAATCCTACCTACCAATCTGCCTATCTCATCGATCACCGGAATAGCTTCCAAGTCGTATTTAGACATAATCCTAGCAACCTCATCGGGCCGTTCGTTCACATTTACGTAATCTACCTTTGGGATATAGACATCCTTAATATTGGCTTTGGTAGAAGTTGTAAGCAGATCCTTTAGGGAGAGTCTGCCCTTTAATTTCCCTTCATCATCTACTACGTAAATGGAATGCACCCGGGTCACATTTTCTGCCTGCGCCCTCATTTCCTTCACACAGGTAAGCACGTTCCAATTCTCATTTACCTTCACCAACTCCTTCGCCATGAGTCCACCTGCAGAATGCTCATCGTATCGCAGCAGGTCTACAATATCCTTGGCGTGTTCCTTATCCTCCAGTTCAGAAATTACTTCCTGGATCATATTTTTGGGAAGCTCGCCAATGATATCTACCGCGTCATCGGTATCCAATTCATTTAACTCCTCCGCAATTTCCTTGGAAGAAAGGTTACCCAAAATGGCTTCCCTTACATCCTCATCGAGCTCAGTTAGGGTTTCCGAAGTTTTTTCGGTATCCAGTAATTTTATTAGATAGGTGGCATGATCCTCATCTAGCTCATTCATCAACTCTGCCACATCAGCATAGTGCACATCTACCAAAAGGGCAGTAATGGCCGCATCCTGCTGATTTTCTATGAGCTTTTCTATCTCATCTACAAATTCTTCGGTGAGTTTAAACGGTGTCATCCTGTATTTTCTTTGTCAACGCAATAAAATCGGTAACAGTCATTTGCTCGGGTCTGTACCCCAACATACCATCTTCCTTAAGAACATCGGAAAGGTTAAACACCTTTAAACTGTTCCGCAATGTTTTTCTGCGTTGGTTAAAAGCGGTTTTTACCACTCTTTTAAATAGTTTTTCATCCACCCCCAATTCAAGGTCGGCTTTCCTAGTTAACCGCAATACGCCCGAATCTACCTTAGGCGGGGGGTCAAAGACCTGTGGGGGAACGGTAAACAAGTATTCCGCATCGTAAAATGCCTGCACCAGTACAGAGAGAATTCCGTAGGCTTTGCTCCCATTATTTTCACAGATACGCTCTGCCACCTCTTTTTGGAACATCCCTGAAAACTCGGGGATATACTCCTTGTAGTCCAGCATTTTAAAAACAATCTGGGAAGAGATGTTATAAGGGAAATTACCAGTTATGGCAAATTGCTCCTCTCCAAAGAGGCTTTTTAGATCGTATTTTAGGAAGTCGGCCTCCAGGACCTTAAAACTCCCATTGGGGTGTTTAGATTTTTGGTGTTCCAATGAAAAGCTTTGGTTGAGATATTCAATGGACTCCCGGTCCAAATCCATCGCTACCAAATCTATATTCTTTTCTAACAGATATTTAGTGAGCACCCCGGTTCCCGGACCAATTTCAATCACATTCCGCACTCCCTGCAAGCGAAGCGTATCTCCAATATCTTTTGCTATAGCCTCATCCTTAAGAAAGTGCTGTCCCAGATGTTTCTTTGCCTTTACGGGGCCTTGTTCCTTCCTAGGCCTTGTAGGTGTACCTTGGGATCTATATGTTTTTTTCGCCTTTTTGCTCATGTAGAAAAGTTGGAGTTTTATTAATGTTCACCTACCACGGCCAATTCTGTCCTAAAGGTGACAAACTTACCTCCAAAAAGTGACATTCCTTTACTACGTAGTCGCTCCGCATCTTCGGCATAGTATCTTTCCAAGGTTTCTTTAGAGTCTGTGGTGTATTGCACGGAAAATGTATATCCGCCCATCTCCTCCTCTACCATCACCCTGGTCATCAAGGCCTTGGAGAATTTTCCCGTTGCTAGCATTTCTGGAATATGGGTATCCTGCATCCATTGTAGCCAGTCTTGCTCAATGGATTCCTCTATGTTTATTGTTACGTTGTATATGTACATCTTTTTATTTTATGCTTCCGGGGAAGCGCATTCCTATTTAATTTACGGGAGCCTCTTTTGGGGATAGGCTTTGCCCTCATTGATTTCCCATCCTTAGGTGCTTTTTAATTGGCACCGTCTTCTCCACTAGTTAATGCGGTCTCCCCGCAATTCCCTATAGTATTTCCTTGCTCGGGGAAAGAAATAACTATCCTGATGGTTAAAAATAATTTGCTCATAATGGGATTTAGCCTTGATAGGATTATCCAATACGGTACGGTACAGTTCTGCCAAGGCAAAATGGGCATCGTCTGCCAAGATATCCTGACCATAAAATTCCACAATTTTCAGATAATTATATTCTGCTTTCCCATATTCTTTTAACTCAGTTAATATATTCCCTTGTTTCAGCAAGGCTTCATCCTCTATTTTCTCGCCCTTATGATTTTTCAATATTTCGTCTAGCAACAGCACGGCCTCCGTCTTTTTATTCTGGTAATTTAGAAAACTGGCCCTGGCATATTTTTTTAAGGCCGTCTGGGTAGCGTCTTCCAAAGAGTTGTCTGCAATAAGTAAACTCAATTGCATGGCATCGTTGGCAATCAACTGGGAAGTAGCTGCCCGCAATACTTTTAATTGTGTTAGGGCCCAATCAAAATCCCCTTTATAAAAACTGGTCTGGGCCACTTTAAAGCGGGCTTCCTGTCCCAACACATCATTCTTTAAGTCGCGCTGAATTTGGGAATAGTAGATTAAAGCGCGATTAAATTCTTGGTTGTACACCAAAATATCTCCCAGCGTATTTTTTACATAGGCTTGCCCATAGTTGTTTAAGGGTAGCTCCATACATTGTTCCAAGATCGCTATAGCCGGGCCTGGCTGGTCTCGCTTAAAAGTCAGGAATTCTGCATACGCAATCTGCAGGGACAAGGTTTCTATCTTAAGTCCGTACTCTGCTACTAATTGGGCATATTTCTTTTCTACAGCCTGTAGCTTCTTATCATCTGCATCCTTTAATTCCAGTTCAATCAGATTCAACTGGGCGTCTAACACCACTCCTAGGTTACTGCTAGTAGCTTCAATAAAAGAATATACTTCTGTTGCCACATCAAATTCCTGTTCTTCCATGGCCATTTTCCCCAATCCCTGTAATCGCTGCAACGATTTTTCCTCGCTACGCCTATAGATGGCCCGTTCTTGACCAAAGGCACTACGGTATTCCTTTTGTTGCACAAAGAGCCAACTCAATAGTTCGTTCCAAAGCACGTTGGGATGTTGCTGTGCATTTTGTAAAAGGATACGTTTAAATTTTAGATTATTGGGATGCTCGGCATCGGAGGTGATAAAATCGCTTATACTGCGAAGCACATTGGCCGTAGACACCCTGGTGTTGCCAATTAACTCTAGGTACGATTTAAACATCATCTCTATATTGCCCTGTTCCCCATAGATTCTTGCTATTTGAAAATTGAAATTCTGAGCCGGGTTTAATTCCATGGCGCGGGAAAAAGCCTTTAGGGCATAGTCCAACAATACGTATTGTTGAAATTTATAACCGATGCCATAGCCAAAGTTTGGGTGCTTTTCTAATTCTGCAAGGGCGCGATCGTAATTCTCGGTAGCCTTTTCCTGCATACCCTGCAGCGCATAATTTCGGCCCAGCTCTATAAAAACCGTTGGGTACTGATTTCCGGCACCAATAAGCTGTTGCAGCAATTCTTCCGCCTTATGATACTGCTCCAATTCCTGATAGCAGGCGATTAGCTGTTCCCTATAATCCGTACGATGCGGATTTTTGTCCACCAGCTTCTCATAAAATACCATGGCCTTGTCAAAATCCCCCTCCTCAAAATACTGTCTTGCCAGAAAGTCTTCTTGTGAAAAGGCCGACAGGGAACAAAAAAAGATAAAAATGAGGAAAATGGTTCGCACTGTTACTTTTTTATCAAAGATACGTAGAATGAACAAAGTGAATGGCAGCTATTGTTGGCATTTTTAACACAAAGCACAATTAGCAGGCATTTAGGACCGTAAAGAGCCCTGGAAATTGCTTACACGTCTCCTATTAGATTAGAATTGCCCCCGGCATGCATCCGAGGGCAGTTTATAATAAGGAGGGCTACTCATAGATGCCCTTACGTTTTCAACTTAGCGCTACAACCCCTTGTATGGGCTTGGCGCTTCTCCGCTCCTTTTTAGGAATTAGGAAAGTGAATAGCGCCACACCGCTGTAGTTATTGGAAGCTTAACAACCAAGGTACCTACCGACTAACAACTATTTAGTCTATTCTATCAAAGCCCGTATAGGGTCTTAGCACCTCTGGAATTTCGATTCCATTTTCGGTCTGGTAATTCTCCAATATTCCTGCCAACACTCTAGGCAAGGCTAGGGAGCTTCCGTTAAGCGTATGTGCCAACTGCATTTTTCCATTCTCGTCCCTAAAACGGAGTTTTAAGCGGTTAGATTGGAAGGTTTCAAAATTGGAGACCGAGCTAATTTCCAACCAACGGTCCTGTGCTGTGGAGAACACTTCAAAATCGAAGGTCAAAGCCGAGGTAAAACCAAGGTCTCCTCCACAAAGTCGGAGTATCCTGTAAGGAAGTTTCAATTCCCTTAGAATTCCTTTTACGTGTTCTACCATCCCGTCCAAGGCCTCATAGGATTTTTGAGGATGTTCTACGCGTACCAATTCTACCTTATCAAATTGATGCAATCTATTCAACCCTCTTACATGGGCTCCATAGCTACCCGCTTCTCTCCTAAAACAGGGAGTGTATGCGGTATAGGTGAACGGCAGGGCAGCTTCCGAAACAATCTCATCCCTAAAAAGGTTGGTAATTGGGACTTCTGAAGTCGGAATTAGGTAAAGGTCATCTGCACCTATATGATACATTTGCCCTTCCTTGTCTGGCAATTGTCCCGTTCCATAGCCCGAAGCTTCGTTTACCAAATGCGGAACCTGTATCTCCTGATACCCCGCCTCGGTGTTTTTATCCAAAAAATAGGCAATCAAAGCTCTTTGGAGTTTAGCTCCCTTCCCTTTATACACGGGGAAACCTGCTCCAGTAACCTTAGCGCCCAGCTCAAAATCTATGATGTCGTATTTTTTTGCCAGCTCCCAATGAGGAAGTGCATTTTCTACCAATACAGGAATATCCCCTTCCTTAAAAATCTCTTCATTGTCTTCCTCAGAATTCCCTGCGGGTACGGAAGGATGTGGAATATTCGGAATTTGGTAAAGCAAATCTTGCAATTCCTTGGCCGTGTTCGCAAGTGAGTCCTGCAATTCTTTAGCCTCTTCCTTTAGTTTTCCGGTACGTTCCTTAAGCGCATCGGCCTCTTCTGCCTTACCACTTTTGTATAGCCCCCCAATTTCTTTGGACAGCTTATTGGACGTAGCCAAGGTATTGTCCAGACGAGTCTGAGCTGCCCTTCGCTCTTCATCTAACTGAAGCACCTTATCCAAAAGTGGAAGCGCCGCTATATTGCGTTTTGCCAACGCCGCTATCATCCGTTCCTTATCTTCGCGTATCGCCTGTAACTGTAGCATGAATTCTATTTTTTTGGAGGTCAAATTTAAGCTTAATTGGAGAAGGAATCAATTTATTGCTAGAACAATTTGTTCTGCTCTACTATGGAAGGTAGATTCCCCCTAAAAACCATACTTTCTTATTGGCCCTAGAAGAAGGTCTTTACTGCTTTGGAGGCAGTATCCAGGGATTATGGCAAAAATAGTTCCACCGCACCTCGGCTAAGTCTGTCTCAGGATCTATAAAGGGCTGCTTGGGCTTCCCATTTACCCCTACGTTGGCATCCACAAATACCGAGACCTCTATCCCCTCTGCCTTATACTCCCGTTTTAAATACTGGGCAAACTGCCACATAAAATCTGGATAACTGGCTACCTTCCGCTGTTGGGCTTTGGTTAAATAGGTGTTTAAATCTACCAAATAAACATCGTTCGTAGCCTTATTCACCACCCTATAGGTGGCCATTCCCTCCCTGCTTCGCAACATCATCCTCCAACTCATCCTATGCCCCTCCTCGGTCCACAACACATCTCCCTTAATAAAATGATGCCTTACCGGAAGTATTAATTGCACCAAAAGATAAAGACCCCAAAGGGCAACAATCCAATTTCTATCAGGCGGCGCCACTGACTCCACCTCCAAATAAGGGGCTTTCTTCTTTAAAAAGAGCTTTCGTATTACCTCTGGCGGAAAGAAGAATACGGTAAAAGCCAATGCCAAATAGGGAAATATCCCAATTTGAAAAATTATGGAATTGAATAGGTGGAAAAAGACGGAGGCAATAAAGGCCCACTTCCTTGTGGGTTTCCAAAGCAGGGCGGGAACAATCAACAGATCGAAAAGGAATCCGGAAACACCTATAAACTGATGCAAGCTAGTATTTTGCAACCAATGACCCACCACGGGGTAATGCGCCTTTCCTTTAAAGAGAATTTCAATCACACTAAAGTCTAACCAATCCCCATACAGCTTAGCGATAGCCGCATAGGTATATACGATGAGCAACTGAAGTACAATTACCCATTTCACATAAGCATACATGCTATGCGCTCGGATCCTAGGATGACGTTTTGCATCTAGTGAATAGTCCTTATGCGCCGGTAAAAAGAACATCATACCGGAAATGAGCAACAACAGGTAGTAATGGTTGTTATAAGCCGTTTTCTGCATAAAATACACGCCGGCCCATAGGATGGTAAAGCTAAGGACGCTTATGCGGTATTTATATCCCAACGCAATACAGATCCCTAGGGTGCCCATGGCAAAGAAATAGAAATACATGCCAAATCCCGGCAAAGGCTGCAGCCATTCTAAACCTATAAAAGAAAAGGTAAAGCTAGGGTCTATCAAATTGCGTTTCACCCATCCAGTAAGTATAGACCCATAGCATTCAAAGCTCACCAATACGCCAAACAACATCCGAAAAACAACTAGCGGACTGTTATCTATCTTGGTGAACAGGAATCGTTCTAACATTATTTGGGAATTAAGGAGAGGGAGGTTTCCCTATCTTTTCCCAACTGTATCTTTAAAGCTTCCAAGGAGTCAAACTTATATTCGTCCCGTATACGATCTACGATATCTATCTGAATAAGCCTTCCGTAGAGATCCTGGTCAAAATCGAAAAAATTAATTTCAATGCTGCGTTTGGTCCCTGCAACGGTGGGGTTTACCCCGATATTCATCATCCCGTAGACCTTTTTTCCATCTAGGACACTACTAACCACGTATACCCCATTTTTGGGGATCAACTTATACTCTTCGGCAATGGATAGGTTTGCGGTTGGGAAATCTAACTTTCTTCCCAGTCCTTTCCCCTTTACCACGGTACCCGTAAGCATATATTGATACCCTAAATAATTATTGGCCGTACGTACATCCCCCGCTTCCAAGGCCTTTCGTATTTTGGTAGAACTCACGGAAACATCGTCTATTTCTTGGGCCGATATTTCTTCCACCTTAAAGTCTAACGCCTCCCCGAATGAAATGAGATCATTGATATTGGCATTCCTATTCCGTCCGAAGCGATGGTCATAACCGATGATTATTTTCTTCACTTTTAGCTCGTTCACCAGTATATCCCGAACGAATTCCGTTGCAGATAAGCGAGAAAAATCCCTGGTGAAGGGATGGATAATCAGATAATCTAGCCCCAAGGATCTAAGTATTTTAATCTTTTCATCTATGGTATTCAGGAGTTGTATAGACACATCTTGCTGCAAAACCATTCTTGGATGTGGAAAGAAAGTGAGGACGGTAGATTTTAGTCCCAGATCTTTGGCGTTTTTTATAAGTCGCTCCAATATCTTTCGATGACCTACATGAACACCGTCAAAAGTGCCAATCGTAATGGCGGTGGAATGCGCTTTATCGTACCTAGAGATGCCTTGAACTGTTATCACAAATTGAAATAATAAAAAATCCTATCTTTGAGTATGTACTAATATCTTGTTGATGGTTGTAAAATTACGCCTTGTTTTATCAATATCCATATTTTTTCTCAGCTTTTACGGGGCGGCACAATCTCCCTATTGGATAAAATCAGGTTCCTACAGCCAAAACACCCAACAGCAAGTAGTACCCTTAGAGGTTAAAAACGCCCAAATTTTCACACTAGATTCCCGTGTTTTTGGGGACCAATTACAGGCTACCATGGCTAGCAAGGGCAAAAAGACCTTGGCCTTCCCAAATGCAGCGGGGGAACTTACCTCCTTCCAAATTGAAGAGGCTTCCGTATTCTCACCAGCCCTGGCACAAAAATATCCAGCAATTAAATCGTACATAGGCCATAGCCTAGATGCTTCCGGAGACCGCATACGTTTTAGCGTATCCCATAAGGGACTTCAGAGCATGATTATCCATGGCAATGGGCAGCCTGCCACCTTTATGCAAAAAACCTCTCGCGCCAACAATGAGTATATGGTTTACAGGAGGGAGGATACCTATAGGATGAATACGGATTTTATCTGCGACACCCAATCTGTCACGGGACCAGAAAAAAGAATTTCCTCTCAGAAATTAGTAGATGGCCAGGAACTGCGAAAATACAGGGTGGCCATTTCCGCTACTGGGGAATACACGGCCTACCACGGGGGAACGGTTGCGGACGCCCTTGCAGGAATAAATGCGACCCTAACCCGTGTCAATGAAGTTTTTGAGCGCGACCTAGGGGTGCGGTTAGAACTGGTAGCAGCAACAGAACAGGTAATCTACCTCAACAAGGATACAGACCCCTATGGGGTGAATTTAAATTCTGAGGTGCAACACACCTTAACCACGGTAGTAGGGCCAGAAAATTACGATGTAGGACACCTTTTCCATAAAGACTTCAATGGAGGAAATGCCGGATTTATAGCCTCTGCATGCATCGATTCCAGGAAAGGAAGTGCCTACTCCTCTGGGAGTATGCCAGAAGGGGATATGTTTGACCTGGATTTTGTGGCCCATGAATTTGGACACCAGTTTGGGGCCAACCACACCTGGTCCTATGAATCTGAAGGCACCTTAGTGCAGGCGGAGCCGGGAAGCGGCACTACCATTATGGGATACGCAGGCATATCGGGAAAAAACAATGTGGCCTTGAAGGGGGACGATTATTTTCATTATTACAGCATTCTACAAATACTAGATTACATAGAAACGGCCAATTGCGGGGAAGTTATCCCTATTACCAACAACCCGCCTCAGATAACGCCTTCTGGAGATTACACCATCCCAAAATCTACCGCCTTTGCACTTACTGCCCATGCCGTAGATATAGATTCAACGGATATACTCACTTATAATTGGGAGCAGATTAATGACGGGATTGTCACCTATTCCAGCTTTGGTCCCACCAACCTTAGCGGAGCCAATTTTAGATCCATAAAGCCCAGTGTACAACCTACTAGGTATTTCCCTAGGCTAAGTAGTATTGTCAATGGCAACCTCACCCAGACCAATCCAACGAACAATAGCACTTGGGAAACCGTTTCGGACGTAGAAAGAGATCTCAGCTTCGCCTTAACGGTTAGGGACAATGCCCCGGGAGGGGGACAAGTAGATGCCGACCTGGTAACCGTAAAGGTGACAGACCAGGCCGGGCCTTTTAAAATAACCTCCCAAGCCGCGAATGAAACCTACCTAGCTGGCACTAGGCAGGAGGTCACCTGGGATGTAGCCAATACCAACCAATTTCCCGTGAACACACAAATGGTGGATATTTATTTTTCTGCCAACGGAGGGATCTCCTTTCCTATATTACTTGCGGAAGGGGTGCCAAATGATGGGCAACACGATATTATCATCCCCAGTACCGCTACCAATTTAGCACGAATAATGGTACAGGCCCACGATAATATATTTTTGGCGGTAAACGCATCCAATTTCAGTATTGCCACTTCCGAGATAGTTTTGGACTTCCCTAAATTACAATATGAAGTATGCCAAGGAGACAACCTAACCACCTCCTTCACCTATAAAACCTTTGGAGGATTTTCTGAGGAAGCCACTTTTTCGGCCACTGGGATTCCTGCCGGACTTACTGTTGATTTTTCCCCTACCTCCACTGCTGTAAATGACACCTTGGTGAACCTCAGCTTTTCTAACACTAATGCAGTAACCCCAGGCAATTACCCCATCAATATATTAGCCACCACCCCAAGTATCACCAAGACCATCGCCATAGACCTAAGGGTATTGGACACTAATTATACCGACGTGGTGCTTCAATCCCCTGCCAATGGCGCCACCAATACCAATGTGGCCACGGTATTGGAATGGGCTCCCAACCCTTCACATACCTCCTACGAGTTGGAAATTGCCGAAGACCCCAGTTTCACTAATATTATTAGAGCAGATAGCACGTTATTTACCACCTACCTAACAGACAATCTAAGCGAAGGGAATACCTATTTTTGGCGGGTAAAGCCTAAAAACAGCTGTGGGGAGGGGACTTTTGGACCTGCCTTTAGCTTCTCTACCATTGATCTGGACTGCAATACCAAAACCGCTAACGGACTCCCCATGGCCATATCCACTACCGGGACCTCTACCATCACTGCCTCTATAGATATTATTAACGATCTGCCAATTGCAGATATGAATGTTACTATAGACCTTAAACACACTTTTCTGGCCGATTTGGAAATAGATCTAATTTCCCCGTCGGGCACCAGGGTAACCCTAGTATCCAATTCCTGTGGTGCAAGCGAGAATATCAATGCGACTTTTGATGATGATGCCAATAGTTTTATCTGTGGCACTAATCCTGCTATCCAAGGCACCGTAAAACCCCTAGGCTCGTTAAGCGCCTTTAACGGGGAGTCTAGCTTTGGTCAATGGACACTGGAAGTTAGGGATGTAGCACCCTCAGACGGGGGATTCCTAAATACCTTCTCTATAGATTTTTGCGTAGAGGGCACCCTAAGAATAGACGATGACAATGACGGTGTCTTTGATGATGGGGACGACCTCTGCCTAGGAACCCCACCAGGAACGCTGGTAGATTTAAATGGATGTCCGTTATACCTATTCCCAGCAGATAATTTTGAGATAGCAATTAATAGTGCTTCCTGCCGGGGGAAAAGTGATGGTTCCATTGACCTACACGCCAATAAGACGCTAAATTACCAAGGGACAATTACAGGAGGCTCCATAAGCACCACCTTCAATTTCACGGAATCCTACACTATTCAGAACCTAGCCTCAGGAACCTATGGGATTTGCATTGAAGGAACAGAGGGAGGAAAGACCTATGAACCCTATTGTTTTGAAACCGTGATAAGCGAACCTCACCCCCTAACGGTGAACGCCAATCTAACCGCTGATGGGAAACAGGTAATAATCACCATGGAAGGAGCAGAGGAATACCATATTGAACTTAACGGGGCGCTCACAACCACCACCTCCCCTGCTTTGGTGCTAAACCTCTCCAAAGGCATCAATCACTTAAAAGTGCAAAGCAAGATGGCTTGTCAAGGAGTTTTTGAGAAACAATTCTTATTGTTAGACAAGCCGCAGGCGTATCCCAACCCATTTGACGAAATTGTATCTATTCGCCTAGACCAGACAGTGGAAGAGCTTAGCGTTGCCACCTATACCTTAGCAGGAAAATTTATTAAAGAGAAAACGTACCGACCCACGGGTCACAGCTTAAATTTAGATTTTTCGGGACTCCCTTCTGGAAGCTACCTCCTAAGACTAAAAGGCAGTGTTACAAACACCACAATACATGTAATTAAAAAATAGGCTCATGAGACTCCCCTTCTTACTTCTATTTTTAATGATTCTAATGGCCTGCGGGGGTAAAGACGCACCCCAGGCCCCTGCTGCCGCACAATTAACCTTCCCCCTTAAAAACTCTGAATGCACCACAGGAGAAACCGTAATCGGGACCAACACCTCGGTAGTAACGTTTAACTGGGTAGCTTCCAATCACACAGAAACCTATGAGCTTAGAGCTACCAACCTCAATACCAATACCACGCAAACAATTATGTCTACTGCCCCAACAGCAAAGCTGACTTTAGAAAAAGGGAGCCCCTACTCGTGGTCTGTCATCAGCAGGAACAAGGCCGTTCAAGAGACCGGAAAAAGTGAAACTTGGCTTTTTTATAATGCCGGATTCCAAACTACTTACGCCCCCTTCCCTGCGGAAGTAAAGGCACCCAGAATGGGGAGTACGGTGGCCAAGGACATCAATAATGAAGTGGTGTTAATCTGGGAAGGTGCAGATGTAGACAATGACCTGGCTGGTTACGAGGTGTATTTTTCCACGGACAATCCACCAACCACCCTTTTGGCATCCCTCACCTCCAGTCAGTCGGAATTAAACGTAAGTGTAACCAGCAACACCAGTTATTACTGGCGTATTGTAAGCTTTGATCTGGAAGGCAACAAGGCTACGAACGCCATTGCCTCTTTCAAGGTCCGCTAAATAACTGCTTAGGTATTGTTAAAATGGTTCATGGTTCTTTCCATGCCGGACAGCACAAAAGACCGAACCAATTCGGTAGTTCTCTCGAACCGCTCTTTCAGCCTGTCCCGTTCATCTTGACTCCACTCCCCTAGTACGTAATTTATTTGCCCCCCTTCGCCAAAGTCGGCCCCAACGCCAAATCGCAATCTATTGTATTTCGTAGTATTTAAATGCAACTGGATATCCTTCAACCCATTATGTCCACCATCGCTACCTTTTTTCTTCAACCTTAAGGTTCCAAAATCCAAGTGGATGTCGTCTGTAATTACCAGCACATTTTCTAAGGGGATTTTTTCTTTCTCCATCCAATACCGAAGGGCCTTTCCACTGCGGTTCATATAGGTAGAGGGCTTTAGGCAGAGTATACTTCTCCCTTTCACCTTAAACACCCCAACATCCCCCAACTTTTGGGTTTCAAAGGAGAATTCCTCCTTTTTGGCCAAGGCATCCAATATTTTAAACCCAACATTATGTCGAGTTTCAACATATTCGTCACCGATATTACCAAGACCAACTATTAAAAATTTTTTCATTCCGTCTGTTTCGTCCAGTAGTAGTCCGTTCACCTTAAAAAGCGCCCTTAAATAGTGGAACATAGACCTGTTTTTGGAGTTTATAAAAATACAAAAGCATCTGCTTTCGCAGATGCTTTGATAATAAATTGAATAAGATCTATTCGTTAGCAGCCTCAGCAGCTCCTCCTTCGGTAGCTTCTGCTTCTAACTCTTCGTCCTCATCATCTTCGATTATAACGTTACGTGCCGCTTTAACCTGCACTATGGTAGTAGCGTCTGGGTGTAGGATTGTAAATTCGTCCTTCTTAAGTGACTCCACTGAAATATGGTGACCAATCTTCAATTTAGAGATATCCACCTCAAAGAAATCGGGCAAATCACCAGGAAGTGCCTTAATACTAAGTTTTCTCTTTCTAAATAGTAATCTACCACCATTACGAACACCAGGAGAGTTTCCTACTAATTTCACAGGAATATCCATAGAAACTTCTTTGTCCGGGAACAATTGGTAGAAATCAATATGTAGAATATTGTCCGTTACAGGGTGAAATTGGATGTCTTGCTTAATGGCATCATATTTACCTGCTTCTCCCAAATCAATCACAACAGTATGCGCGTTTGGAGTGTACACTAAATCTTTGAACGACAGTTCATCTGCTGTAAAGTGTAATGGTTTTTCCCCTCCGTAAATAACGCAAGGTACCTTTCCAGCATTACGTAAGGCCTTTGTCGCTTTTTTGCCCACGCTTTCTCTTTCTGATCCTTTAATTGTAATTGACTTCATTGTATATAATTAAATATTAATTAATTTCCTTTTCCCACTAAGCTCCTACATCAAGAATTTAGAGCTTATGGAGGTGTTATGATGTACCCTATGCATAACATCTGCAAACAATTCTGCACAACTAATCACCCTTATTTTTTTACTTTCTTTTCGCAAAGGTATGGAGTCTGTAACAATCAGCTCGGACAATTGCGAATTTTCTATTCTTTCATAGGCCTTCCCAGAAAGCAATGCATGGGTTGTAATAGCCCTTACACTTGCTGCTCCTCGTTCCATCATTAGATCTGCCGCAGTGGTCAGGGTCCCAGCAGTATCTACCATATCATCGGCCAATACCACATTCTTACCTTTTACATCCCCAATCAGCTCCATATGTGAAATAACATTGGCTCCACCTCTTTGCTTGTAACAGATTACCACATCGCAATCTAGCGCTCTAGAATAGGCATAGGCTCTTTTAGAACCACCCATATCCGGGGAGGCTATCGTAAGATTTGGAAGATTTAAGCTCTCCAGATAGGGCAAAAACAAGGTGGACGCAAACAAATGGTCTACCGGTTTTTCAAAAAACCCTTGAATCTGATCGGCATGCAGGTCCATCGTAATAATACGTGTGGCCCCAGCAGCTTCCAACATATTGGCAATCAACTTAGCGGCTATAGGCACTCTCGGTTTATCCTTCCGATCTTGTCTTGCCCACCCAAAATAGGGAATTACTGCAGTGATATGTCGGGCAGACGCGCGTTTGGCCGCATCCAACATAAGCAATAGTTCCATTAGATTCTCGGAGCTTGGATTGGTTGAACCGATAATAAAAACCCTTCTACCTCTTATAGACTCCTCAAAAGAAGGCTGAAACTCACCATCACTGTATCTGGAAAAAATTACATTCCCCAGCTCTGTTCCAAAAGATTCAGCTATTTTCTCGGACAGTTTTGCACTTTGTGTACAGGTGAAAATTTTAGGTTCCGGTACTTGATATGACATTTATAACGTCTTGTTTTTTAGATTATTGGAGGTTCGTCTTTCTAAGCAGGTGCAAATTTAGAAATTTATTTGGGTTGCTAAAGTATAATTCTTGATATTTTTTTGTGGGATTAAACAAAATATTTTCTACTTTTGCAGTCGCTATCAAAATTTATGCCCTGCAGCATAGCAAGGAATACATTAAAAGCAGATTGCGAATTAGGAGGTTCAAGAGTTTTACAAAGAACAACTGAGATCCCTTAGAGATAAAAATAATTAGTTTGCTCGAGTGGCGGAACTGGTAGACCTGTCTGCCGACAGGCAGGCCTGACTGCCGTTAGGCAGGCGCGCTAGGATTGAAATAATGAATTAAATGGTTTGGG
>NZ_MTAZ01000032.1 GCF_002150785.1 Arenibacter amylolyticus
CACAAGCTTTTTCAATAACTATTTTTAAGGTTTTTTAAACCCCATAACCCAAGCAGCTGAAAAACAAGTTTTTGCAGACTCAAAAAAGGAGGAACAAGATAGTATTTTTTATTGAATATCCCAATTAGGTAAGTCATAATTTACATTAGCCATATCGTTTTAGGCCAACATCCCATCCAATACACCACAGAAGAAAGCTTCAATAAGAGCTATTCCTTATTACCTGCATTGTCTTTCCAGATATTATTAAGGGTGGCATAATCATAATCCAGCACAGATGGCTGCCTCTCCAAACTAAAATCGGCAAAGGCTCGTTGCAGAATATCCTCTATAAGATAGTCTTCATGCACCACATCGGGTTTAAATTCCTCCTTAAGACTTATACTGAACATACTAGCAGTGGTATTGTACCAAAAAGCCCGCCAGCCACTTCGCAGCTCCTTAACCAAGTCGAAGGCAGTGGTGCCTGTTTGTCTATAGATCAACTTCACCAATATCTGCCCTTCACTACGGGTTAGCTTCTTTAACTCCTCGGAAAACTCGTCTTCAATAAATCTTTGGACCTTACGCGTAAACCTTCTTTTGTGCCTATTTTTCTTAATATACACCAAGCTATCGTTCAATTCCACCAATCTTTCGGCGGCCAATTTCGCATAAGGATAAACCTTCATCGTCCTTCTCCGTAGAATATAATAG
The DNA here is from genome assembly GCF_002150785.1 of Arenibacter amylolyticus. Taxonomy (GTDB): domain Bacteria; phylum Bacteroidota; class Bacteroidia; order Flavobacteriales; family Flavobacteriaceae; genus Arenibacter; species Arenibacter amylolyticus. The sequence goes on from NZ_MTAZ01000032.1 coordinate 697, forward strand.
CGTAACTTATCCTCATAGGAATCAAAACGCAGCTTCCCGAAAACAAATACTTCATTTAAAGCAATGGAGCTTTGCATTACGGAATCCCCCTCCATCATAATATACTGTTGGGAAACGGAGTCCAACGGTTCATCGGGAACCTGTGAAAACCCAAGGAATCCCAATAATCCAATTAACCATATAGCTGTTTTTCTTACCATCGCATCTTTCAACTCAAAAGCCCTGCCAAAATTAATGATAAAGCATGCACCATATTATTAAATAAAAGTGAATATTGTTAAGTTTGCAATTAAACAAATAAGTATATGAGCACAAAGAAGATACTTAATAAGAAGTCTATTGATTTTTTAGAGAAATACCTAAACAATGCTTCTCCGACCGGCTACGAGTGGGAAGGCCAAAAATTATGGATGGATTATATAAGACCCTACGTGGATACTTATATAACCGACACCTATGGGACTGCTGTGGGAGTTATTAACCCAGATGCCAAGTACAAGGTAGTTATTGAAGGACATTCCGATGAAATTTCCTGGTACGTAAACTATATTACGGACAATGGAATGATCTATGTTATACGAAATGGAGGTAGCGACCATCAGATTGCCCCCTCTAAATGGGTGAACATTCACACCAAGAAGGGAATTGTAAAAGGTGTTTTTGGTTGGCCTGCCATCCATACCAGGGACAACTCCAAGGAAGAACCTCCTAAATTAGATAATATATTTATAGATGTTGGTGCCAAGGATAAGGACGAAGTAGAAAAAATGGGAGTTCATGTTGGTTGCGTCATCACCTACCCCGACGAATTCCAGATTTTAAATGAAAATAAGTTTGTTTGTCGCGCTATAGATAACCGTATCGGTGGATTTATGATTGCGGAAGTGGCTAGGCTCTTGCACGAAAACAAAAAAGAATTGCCCTTTGGATTATACATCACCAATTCCGTTCAGGAAGAAATTGGCCTCAAAGGTGCAGAAATGATCACCCACACCATTAAACCCAATGTAGCCATTGTCACCGATGTGACCCACGATACTACAACTCCAATGATCGAGAAAAAGAAACAGGGTCATACGGAGATTGGTGCTGGCCCCGTAATTGCCTATGCACCGGCAGTGCAAAACAAGCTAAGGGAACATATAATTGAAACGGCCGAAGCCAACAATATTCCATTTCAAAGAATGGCTTCCTCCAGACACACAGGAACAGATACGGATGCCTTTGCCTATAGCAATGGCGGTGTGGCCTCTGCCCTTATTTCCTTACCACTTAGATACATGCATACTACTGTAGAAACAGTACATCAAGACGATGTGGAGAATGTGATTCGATTGATCTATGAAACCTTGCTAAACATCAATCCAGACGAAACCTACAGTTATTTTAAATAGGTAGCTGCAATCCAGTCGCAAAAAAGCCGTTTCATAAAATATGAAACGGCTTTTTTTATGATGAAGAAGAAGGTATTTTACCTCCCTCCAATATTACAGTTCTTCTATAAACTGTTCTATACTATCTAAACTATACTCCTTTTGACCGCCTTGAACCATATCCCTAACTACAAATGAATTTGCTTCTAGCTCCTTATCCCCAATCAACACCACATAGGGAACATTGCGGTTATTGGCATATTTCATTTGTTTTTGCATTTTAGCACTTGAAGGGTACAGATCGGCACTTACCCCATTTTTCCTAAGCTGACTCACCAACTTTAGGGAAACCAATGCTTCTTTATCTCCGAAATTAACACAAAGCACCTGTAAAGAATTCTCTATGGTTTCCGGAAACAGCTCCAATTCTTCCAACACCAAATAAATACGATCTAGCCCAAAAGAAATCCCGATTCCGCTCACATCTTTTAAACCAAAGATCCCAGTAAGATCGTCATAGCGACCTCCCCCACCAATAGACCCCATACGCACCCCTTCTGGAGCAGCCACCTCAAAAATGGCTCCGGTATAATAGTTTAGTCCACGTGCTAGGGTTACATCTATATCTAACTTAGCAGATTGCAAGCCCAAATCTCCCAAGGTTTTAACTATAAAGTGGAGTTCTTCTACCCCCTTAGTCCCTATTTCCGAAGAAGCCAAAAGCTCCTTAAGAACAGCGAGTTGCTCCAAGTTGGTGCCATTAAGCGCATATAACGGTGCAGCTTTTTCGATAGCGGTTTCAGAAATACCCTTTTCACGCATTTCTTTGGTAACGCCCTCTATCCCAATTTTATCCAACTTATCCAAGGCCACGGTAAAATCGATCAACTTATCACTCTCACCAATAACCTCGGCAATTCCGGCTAAAACCTTTCTGTTGTTTAGCTTTACGGTCACCCCCGTCAACTTCAACTCCGTAAAAACCGCATCGTACAATTGCACCAACTCCACCTCCTGCAATAAGGAATTGGATCCCACTACATCTGCATCACATTGAAAAAATTCGCGGAATCGCCCCTTTTGCGGCCTATCGGCCCGCCAAACAGGTTGAATCTGATATCTTTTAAAAGGAAAGCTAATCTCATTTTGATGCATTACCACGTAACGAGCAAAGGGCACGGTTAAATCATAGCGCAATGCCTTTTCAGATATTTTCGCAGTAAGCTTATTGGAATCCTTGCTACTAAGCAACTCTCCATCTACCTTCCTTAAATAATCCCCGGAGTTTAATATTTTAAAGATTAGGCGATCTCCTTCTTCCCCGTATTTCCCCATAAGGGTATCCGAGTTTTCAAAAGACGGTGTTTCTATAGGTTGAAATCCGAAGGTTTTAAAATGGTTTTTCACTATATCCATAATATAGTTTCGCTTATTTACTTCGGACGGGGAAAAATCCCGTGTCCCTTTAGCTATGGAAGGTTTTTGTGCCATAATCTGGATTCTAATGTAATTCTATTTATTTACCTGTTTTGTTTTATAAAGATACTGCCCTAACCAATCATCTGATCAAACCATTCATACAGTTCCCCCTTGGTAATAACCGCTCCCTGCTTTATTAGGTTAAACTTATCTAGGTTTTTATCCTCTCCATAAGCTTTGGATGCGGTTAGATACTCAACAAAGTCTGACTGCCAGTTTTTCTTAAACCATGCAAATCCCTCCTTAGTTTTTAAATCAACCTCAGGATTCATCACTTTTACCGATATCAGTTTCATCTCCTTTTCTTCCATGTGGAACAAATGCATATGCTGTGCGGAAATATTCTCCACAAACTGAACTTTAGACAATACCCCTTCCCAAATTAGGTCGCTAAAAACATCCAACTCTTCTTCGGCAACATGGGGCCGCTCCTTTTTTATGGTTTCCCACTCCTCCGCTGTGATGGATTGAGTGGCCAAAAAATTGATAAATTCTTGGTGCAGTTCTTCCAGTTGTTCCTTGGTAAGTCTTGTATATTTCATCGTCATCAATTTTACTCTGGGCATTAATGCTCAATACCTATACTAAATCCCAACTCCCCCCAATAGGCGGAAGTCAATAATTTGCAAAAATAAGAAGGCTGCGCGATTTGCACAGCCTTTTTAGATCTTTAAATGGTAAAATTATTAAACCGGATCTCCTAGAAGAGCCGTTATTCCATTATTTCGGTTAAAATATGTATCGCAATCCTACTTGAGCCTGCCATCTGGATAGCAAACTAGCATCATAGCCATAGGTTTTTATCACCGTATTATCAAAAGTATAAGTAGGTATATTAGTATTGGGATCTACCGTTACCCCAATTGGGCTAATATTGTTGGGTTGCTGAATTACCCCCCAATCGGAATTAATAAGGTTTCCAATATTTAACACATCTACGCTCAACTGAATGGTATTGGTTTTATCGCCTGCCACCTTAAAGTTGTAGTCCTGTAATAATTTCAGGTCCCAGCGCCCTCTCCATGGGGCAAGTGCCCCATAACGTTCCATGTATTCCCCGCGATGATCTTTTAGATAATCATCTTGCTGAATATATGCTTCAAATGCCTCTGCCTGCCCTGGTCCGGAAAACTGCATTTGCCCCACTTCCGAGCTGGTAGGGATATACAACAAGTCGTTGTTTTGGAAAGAGCTATCACCGTTAATATTCCCGGCATAGGTATAATTATACCTTCCTCCCTGTGCATATTCAAAAAAGGTAGAGATGGTGGTTGCCCAAGTATCGCCTCCATATTTAAACTGTTTGGACGCCACCCCAATAAAGCGATGGGTATCTCCATATTTTGAATACCCCAATACATCGTTATTAGCATTTCCTAGGTTGGGGTTAAAATCGAAGGCATCCCCCGTGATTTCTGCCTCTATAGAATTTACATCCTTGGCATTAAGGTAACTATAGGCTAGGCTGGCGTATAGACCGGAAGAGAAGGTTTTTTGCCCCTTCAGCGATACATTCCATATCCTACCCTTGTCCGAATTGGTAAACACATAGGCATTATTCCCTTTATCGGCCGCTGTGTATATAGGCCTGTTATCGCCAGGAGCGTTTAAGGTTCCACTTGGATTTCTAAGCCCCCAATTTTGAACATGAGCAGCATTAATATCCTTGGTATAGGAAACATCCACTGTCCCGATAAAGCCAGACTCGAAACGCTTATCCAACCCCACATTAGTTCTCCAAACCTGTGGGAATTGAAAATCTGGATCCACTAGCTGGAAAAATCCGTCATCGGCACCACTAACCTGGTTTCCCAACCACACAAAGGGCAATCTTCCAGTAAAAACTCCTGTTCCACCACGTAATTGGGTAGATCTATCGTCCATCACATTCCAATTAAATCCAAGACGCGGGGAGATTAACCACTCATTAGTTGGCATAGTAGTAGAGTTTAGAAACACCTCTTCACCCGTATTTGGATTAAAATAAGGAACGGAGGTGTCCCTAGTAGCCCCATTGTCCGTATTTATAAATTTTTGAATTAATCGGGATGTATTAAAATAAAGGGGTTTGTCTGCCCTTATACCATAGGTAAGTTTAAATTTATCCGTTGCATTCCATTCATCCTGTAAATAGAACGCCAATTGACCTACATTGAGTTCGGACAATTTCCATCCTCCATCTTTTCCTACCCCCGCAGCATTGCTACTATTAAATGCATTCTGTGTTGCGGCCAAGTACTTTTCAACCACGCCCCCGGGCTGCGCATTATCCAAAAATTCCTGCACACTCGGATAAGGATTAAACAATCCGTAATAAGGAAAAATTCCGAAATTGAAAGATTCATAATTAATAAGGTTAAAGGAGTTCTTAAACTCAAACTTTTCAAAAGAGAATCCAACGGTATACGTATGGTTTCCTTTAAAGAAGCTCAGGTTATTGGTCAATTGAAATACCTTTTGATCTAGCAAGTTATTAATAGAGAACGGCTCGTGCCCCGCAATAATATAATTGGATCCATTTCCATCTTGTATAGTTATAACGGGTGCGGGTGTGGAAAAAGGATTTCTAAAATCGTCAAATACAGAGTATCCAAGCTGTAATTTATTGGTAGCCTCATCGGAGAGACTGGAGTTAAGCTCTAACTGAATCGAATTTAACTTATTATTGATCTCATAACCCGAATTTTTAAATTGTAGGGTGGCAAAATTAGGTCCACGGGTTGCAATTGCCGTAGGATGGGCCGGCTTCTCCTTAGATGCATCCAAAAAGTTATAGATCAACGCCAAGCGGTTGCTGTCATTTATATTCCAATCTAGCTTAAAAATCCCCTTGGTAGACTGGGCTCCAAAAGTAAAACCTTCATAAGGGCCGGTTTCATATCCTAAATTTGCCAAGGCCGATTGCACCGACATCAAGTCACTTTCACTAACCCTGGATTCGTTCACTGCACCAGACCCCGTATTGGGGATCCAGCCATTGGTCCCCAAGTCGTCCCTCTCATCTTTTTCAAAATTGACAAAAAAGAACAATTTATTCTTAATAATGGGGCCACCAAGACTAAATCCGTATTGATTTTGTTTAAGGCTGGGCTTTACCACATTCTCACCCTTCACCTTGCCGCCTGTTAAATCCTCATTTCTGTAAAAGCCATAGGCTGTACCTTCAAATTCGTTTGTTCCACTTTTGGTTACCGCATTAATAGAAGCACCAGTAAATCCAGATTGGGTAACATCATAGGGAGCAGTCGCCACCTGTATTTGCTCAATGGCATCCAAGGAAATTGGCTGGGCATCTGTTTGTCCACCCGGAGTAGGAGCATCCAAACCAAATGGATTATTAAATATAGCCCCGTCCAAAGAAAAATTATTGTACTGATCATTACGCCCCCCAAAAGAATTACCACTTGCCGTTGGTTCTAGCCGGGTGAAATCTGAGGCGGATCTGGATATGGTAGGCAACCTAGTAAGTTCCCGACTGCCAACGCTGGTTTCGGCCCCCGTCCTGTCACTACCAAAAGTCCCAGTACCCCGATCCGATACCACAATCACCTCCTCTAGTGCCTGACTATCGGCAACTAGGATTACCTCTAGGTTTTGCGTGGTACCTAGCGTTAGAAAAATGTTGCTATCCGTTTGGGTTTTATAACCTAAATAAGAAATGGTTACCTCGTACGGACCCCCCACCCTAAGGTTTAGCAGGTTAAATCTTCCGTCCTCATTAGTTATAGTCCCGTACTTGGTACCTGTGGGGGTATGAATGGCCACAACATTGGCACCAAATAGCGCCTCATTGGAATCGTCCAATACCAACCCTCTAATATTGGAAGTGGTGACCTGGGCAGATAACAATAAGCTACAGCCCACAAAAGCTATGGTCAGTAGCAGTTTACTCTTGGTCAAATGTTTCATAATCAGTTATTTTATAAGTTGGTCCTTATAAAAATAACAAAAAAAAGGCCACATAAAAATGTGGCCTTTAACTAAGTTGTACAAAAGATATTAACCTTTTGCTTCAGCGACTACCTCAAATGGGAAATCTACGATAACCTCTCTGTGCAATCTGATCTGAGCATTGTAAGGTCCTGTTCTTTTAATAACACCACCTTGAATCCCAATATATTTCTTATCAATTGCATGTCCTTCTTTCTCCAAGGCTGCTGCTAGGTCTATGTTAGAAATAGATCCAAATAATTTATCACCAGCTCCGGATTTAGCAGTGATTTTGATGTCCAATTTCTTTAAACTCTCTGCAGTTTTATTGGCTTCATCAACTATTTTCTTCTCCTTGTGAGCTCTTTGTCTTAAGTTTTCCGCTAATACTTTTTTAGCAGAAGGGGTAGCCATGGCTGCCAATCCCTGTGGGATAAGGTAGTTTCTACCGTATCCGTTCTTCACGGTTACCACGTCATCTTTAAAACCTAAGTTCTGTATATCTTCCTTTAATATAAGTTCCATCGTCTTATTATTTTTATTTTAATAAATCGCCAACATAGGGCATTAAAGCTAAATGACGAGCTCTCTTAACGGCTACAGCCACTTTACGCTGATATTTCAAGGAAGTTCCGGTAAGTCTTCTTGGAAGCAATTTACCTTGCTCGTTTACCAACTTCATCAAGAAATCTGGATCTTTATAATCTACATACTTGATTCCGGATTTCTTAAATCTACAATATTTCTTTTGGGTGCTAGTCTCTATATTAAGAGGGGTCAAATATCTAATTTCCCCGTCTTTTTTACCTTTAGCTTGTTGTTCTATTGATGCCATAATCCTTACGCTTTAGCTTTTAACTTTGTTCTTCTTCTCTCTGCCCATGAAACAGCATGTTTGTCTAGTTTAACGGTTAAGAAACGCATAACACGCTCGTCCCTTCTAAACTCCAGTTCAAAAGGCAATAATGCCTCTCCATCTACTGTAAATTCGAACAAATGGTAAAAACCACTCTTCTTCTTTTGGATCGGATAGGCCAATTTCTTTAGCCCCCAGTTTTCTTTGGCTACCATTTTGGCACCTCTGTTAATTAAGAAATCCTCAAATTTCTTAACTGTTTCCTCTACCTGAGTATCAGATAGAACGGGATTTAAAATGAAAACAGTTTCGTAATTGTTCATATTATTAAAATTTTTAAGTGCGCAAAAGTAGTTATTTTTTATTCTATATACAAGAAAATGAATAAATCTTCGTTATAGTTTAGTATCTTGATAATGCAATGCGATAAAACTCAATTGATAACAACTATATTCAATATCATAACCATTTACACAACAAATATAGCAGTATTTACAACTTTTGTTGCAGCACAGCTATTTTTTTATGTACATTGACAATGATTTAACCCCACAAATCAACCAACTATGAAATTAAGATGTATAATTGTGGACGATTCGTCCATGCAACGGATGGCGGTTGCTAAATTGGTCAACAACCATCCCAGTTTAGCATTGGTCGCCGAATACAGCAATGCCATAGAAGCAAAAAACGGCATAAAAAACAATGAAATAGATTTAATCTTCCTGGATGTAGAAATGCCTATTATTACCGGATTTGATTTGTTGGAGTCCTTGGATAATAGCCCTCAGGTGATTCTAATTACCGGAAAACCCGATTATGCGCTCAAGGCATTTGAATACGATGTTACCGACTATTTGCACAAACCCATTTCCTTGTCCCGATTTGATGCAGCCGTAAAAAGGGCTATGGTAAAGTACGAGCAGATTAACAAGGTTATAGAAGACGAAGAACACATTTTTGTAAAGAGCAACCTTAAAAAGCGAAAGGTTATTCTAAATGACATAAAATGGATAGAAGCGTTGGGCGACTATATTAAGCTTGTCACCGATGAGGCTAATATCGTCATTTTATCTACCATGAAATCTTTTGAGAAGCAATTACCGGAAAATAAGTTTCTGCGAATCCACAAGTCTTATATTGTGAATTTGGAGAAAATAGAGAAATTCAACAGTAAAAATGTAGAGGTAAGCGGAAAGCAAATACCGTTGAGCAGGAATAAGAAAACCGAACTTGCACAGGCTCTTAATAATTTTTGATTAAATTATATGTGGTCTACATTATAAATTACCCGCACTCCTCTATAGTAGGAAATGGCATCAAAGGATTTTTGAATTCTCATTATGTTATTTTTTGTTTTCGCGAGAGAATGCTTCTTTTCTATTTTCAATAGTATATTTTTCAGGTACTGATTTCTAATTCTGGCCACCGGAGGATATTCTGGTCCCAACACCATTTCCCCAAAACCGGCCCGCAACGATTTTGCAAACCAGTCTGCAGCCTCGTTTAGTACGTTGTAGTCTTTATGCTTAAAGGTTATCCTGATAATCCGGTTGGCCGGCGGGTATTTAAACTGCTCCCGTTCATAGAGTTGTTCCTTAAACATCTCATCGTAATCATGGGTAGTAACCTGCTGTAAAATTCTATGGTCTGGATCATAGCTCTGAATAAGGACCTTACCCCTTTTTTGGGTACGCCCTGCCCTACCGGCTACTTGGGTGAGCAACTGAAAGCTTCTCTCATGGGCTCTATAATCCGGAAAGTTCAATAAGGTATCTGCCTGCATGATTCCCACTAGGTTCACATTCCTAAAATCCAATCCCTTGGTCAACATCTGCGTACCTACAAGGATATCTATTTCTTGTTGCTCAAAAGCAGTAATGATTTTTTCATAACCAAATTTCCCTTTAGTGGTGTCTAAATCCATACGGCCCACTTTGGCTTCTGGAAACAGAGACTGCAACTCTTTCTCTACCTGTTCGGTTCCAAAACCCTTGGTATCTAAAGTGGTACTGCCACATGCTTGGCAACTGGTTTGTAATGCAATATGGTGACTGCAATAATGACATCGAAGTTGTTTTCGCAATTGGTGGTAGGTTAAGCTAACATCACAATTGGGACATTGTGGGGTATGGCCACAGGTGGTACATTCCAAAATAGGGGCATATCCCCTCCTATTTTGAAAAAGGATCACCTGCTCCCCATTCTCCAAAGTCTCGGCAATTTCCTCCATGAGCCTTTCGGAGAAATGGCCTTTCATTCTCTTTTTCCGGGACTGTTCCTTAATGTTAACCAATTCCATTTCTGGCATAAGGACATTGCCGTAGCGTCTTTTTATCTGGGCATAACCATATTTGGAGGTTTTTACATTATAAAAGCTCTCCACACTTGGGGTAGCGGATCCCAATAGCACCTTGCTTCCATGAAAATTCCCCAAGACAATGGCTGCATCCCTGGCATGATATCGGGGTGCAGGATCGTATTGCTTAAAAGAACTTTCGTGCTCCTCATCTACAATAATAAGTCCCAGGTTTTGAAAAGGAAGGAATATCGCAGAACGTGCCCCGATTATAATCTGTGCTTTTTCTTTCTTTCCTAATACATTATTCCACACCTCTATCCGCTCCTGAACGTTGTATTTGGAATGGTATACAGCTACCTTTTCACCAAAATAAGTCTGTAACCTGGCAATTAATTGGGTGGTAAGTGCAATCTCGGGCAATAAGTACAATGCCTGCTGTCCTGCCTTAATAACCTCCTGGATTAACTTTACATATACCTCGGTTTTCCCAGAAGAAGTAACACCGTGCAATAGGGTAACCTTGCCCATTGCAAAAGATTTTTCAATGTCTTGTAAAGCCTGTTCTTGGTATTCATTAAGGGACTTTAATGCCTCCTGCTGATCCCCGCCCTCAAAAACTATTCGGTCTGTTCTAATAAATTGCTCTTCCAGAATCCCCTTATCAATCAAGGTTTTAATAATACCGGGAGAACAATTGGCAGCTTTGGATAGGTCTGTAACCTTCACCGGTTTTTTGGTCATTGCTTGCAATTGGAACAATGACAGCACCACCTCCCGCTGTTTGTGGGCCCTAGAGAGACTCTGCAGCAATGCCTCTAGTTGTTCTTCAGTGTGGTAATCCTTCCCCAATTGAACATATCGCACCAGTTTTGGCTTGTATTGCTCATAGACTTCTTCCTTTAAAAAAATAATGTCTTTTTCTAGCAGCCTGTTCAGGATTGGGATTACATTCTTCCTTTCTAGGATGTCACTAATTTCGCGCACCCTTAAAATTGATTGGTATTGAAGCGCTTCAAAGACCAAAAACTCCTCATCCTTTAGGTCGCTTTCATCAATTATTGCCTTCTCGTTCCTGTGGATTAGAGTTTCACTCTCAAGCAAAAAGGCGCTGGGGGTTGCGGCGCGAAACACCTCACCAACCGTACACATATAGTATTGTGCCAGCCAATTCCAAAATTGCAGTTGAATTGGGGTTACCAAAGGCTCCTCATCTATAATTTGATCAATTTCCTTGGCCTCATAGACAGTAGGAGCAGTTTGATGGACTGCCATCACCAAGGCGGTATAGATTTTAGATTTCCCAAAGGGAACAGCTACCCGCATCCCTGGTTTTAATAGCTGGGCCTCTGCACTAGAAATCCTATAGGTGAATTCCTTTTCTAGCGGAATGGGCAAAATAACATTGATAAAATACGGTAAACTCATAAATCTCTAACCTTCTGCCCGTAGCCACATCTGGGCTCTAAAATAGCAATAATAGCTTTAGGATTCCCTGTTCTATCGTCTATCGTCTTCCACCTACCAAATACACTCTGTGCATCGGAAGGGATATACATCAACAAACACAATATCCCAACGATCCATTTACTTCTTCTTCCCATCTATCCTAATTTTTTGCGCAAAGAGTTTAATGAGGCATTCAATTCGAACCCCAGCAATAATATATTTGAATTTAACCAAATAAAAACTAACAATATCAGCAGTCCTCCAAGCGCGCCGTACAATTCGTTGTACCTGGCAAATTTCTCTACATACACTCCAAACAAATATGAGGTGAGAATAAAAAGCAGGGTAGTCATCATGGCCCCTGCCGAGAAGAACCTTGCCTGCTTGCCCTCTTTGGTACCAAAATAATACAAGGTAGCCGTAATAAAATAAAAGAGCATTCCCAAAAATACAAACTTGCCATACGGTACCAAAGCAAAATTATCTTCATTCACCTTTAGGGCACTTTCCCCATGTATTATTTCGTATAGTCCCCCAAGAATATAGGCTTCAAAATAAACGTAGATTACCGCCCCCATTAAAAGCAGTACGGATAATAATAGTCCTACGGCCAAGGCAGACACGTATTGCCTAACCATGGTACGGTTGGGACTTTTATGATAAGAGGTTTCGAACCCTCCAAAAATAGCGTTCACGCCATTTCCCATTAAAAATATGGAAGTTATAAAGGCAATTGCCGATGAGAGTACGTCCCCGCGTTCCTGCTCTTTTAGCTGCAGATAGATCTCACTAAAATAGTCGCCGGTTGCGGTTGGAAGAAAAGATTCCAAAAACTCCAGAAACTCAGCGTCAAAATTAGAATTCTCTAGGGCAACATAGGGAATGATAAAGGGAATTAACGTAAATAAGAATATGAGAAGCGGAAACAGTGCCAAAAAAATACTAAATGAAATGGCACTGGCTCGTGTAGACACTGCACCTCGTATAATTCCCAGGATATACATCTCCAATAGATCGTAGGAGGACAAACCTTCAAAACCCGGCAATTTAATTTTCTTTAGCAATCCAATTGCCCAATTAAGAAACGGTATTTTGCTTAATTTTTCCTCAATCTCTTTAGACATCTATATGGCTTTAAGGCTCAGATCCATATTATAAACGGAATGGGTTAGCGCCCCAGAAGATATGTAATCTACCCCACACTGGGCATATTTAGCTATGGTTCCTTCATTGATTCCTCCTGAGGATTCGGTTAAGCAGGCATCTCCAATTAGCGCTACCGCCTTTCTGGTATCTTCCAAGCTAAAGTTATCCAACAATATTCTGTAAACCCCTTGCGAAGCCAATATTTCATTTACCTCATCAAGGTTTCTAGCTTCCACTATAATCTTTAAATCCTTTTTATTTTCCGCTAGATATTCATTGGTCTTTTCAATAGCCTTGGTTATTCCCCCGGCAAAATCGATGTGATTATCTTTTAACATAATCATATCATAAAGGGCAAACCTATGGTTTTCGCCTCCACCAATTTTTACGGCCCACTTTTCTAATGCCCTAATCCCAGGCGTAGTCTTTCTAGTATCTAGAATTTTGGTATTTGTGCCTTTTAACAGACCAGTAAAGTATTTGGTTTTGGTGGCTATTGCACTCATCCTTTGCATGGCATTGAGCACCAAACGTTCTGCCTTAAGAATACTTTGCGAATTTCCAGATACATGAAAAACAACATCCCCATAATTTACCGCAGTTCCATCCTTAATAAGCACTTCCACCTTTAAGTCTTTATCTATGTAGTGAAAGACCTGCTGGGCAAATTCTACCCCGGCGATAATACCCTTATCCTTGACCAGCAACTTTGCTTTACCCTCTGCCGAGGACGGTATACAGGCCAAAGAGCTATGATCTCCGTCACCCACATCTTCCCGTACGGCATTTTTAATAATTAAATCCAATTCGGTCCTAAACTGTTCTTCTGAAATCATGCTAACTTTATTTCCATGCTAAATTAATAAAATGTTTGGGTTGTGCGGAGATTATCCCTGTCAAAGGCAAAGCGTTTCCCCATCTATGAATCCCCATACCTCACAAAAATTGAAACTTATTGCCTGAAAATCATAAGGGCTCAAATTAAATTACCTATCTATTTTTTTATTTTTTTTCATAAAAAACAAAAATTGCAGTTTACTTTTGCCGCATGACCATAAAGTTACTTGTACTGGGAAAAACGGACAGTGCTCCTTTAATCCAATTAATTGAGGAGTACCAAAATAGGATAAAGCATTATGTGCGGTTTGAGTTGGAAATTATCCCGGACATTAAAAACACCAAGAATCTTTCAGAAAAACAACAGAAGGAAAAGGAAGGGGAAGCCATATTAAGTAGGCTGAATCCTTCGGATGTTCTTGTTTTATTGGACGAGAAGGGAAAGCAGTACAGCTCGGTGGCATTTTCCCAATATTTGCAAAAGAAAATGAATTCTGGAATTAAACAGTTAGTTCTGGTCATTGGTGGCCCTTATGGGTTCAGTAATGCGGTTTACCAAAAATCCCAAGGCTTACTTGGTTTATCCAAAATGACCTTCTCCCATCAAATGGTAAGACTATTTGTGGTAGAGCAGATATACAGGGCCTTTACGATCCTGAAAAACCAACCCTACCACCATCAATAGTCTATCTTTTATACCTTACTTTTTTTCTTCAATTTGACGCAGGAGTTCCGATACCGCTGTCCTTAATTGTGCATCTTGCTTTTTAGCTCTTTCATCCGGGGCACTTTTCACCAAGATATCGGGTACCGCGGGTTGAAGTTCCATATCCAGACCGGATTCCTTTATATACCACCCCCTATACGGCATGCGCACACTGGAACCATCTATCAGTCTATGGGATCCGGTGGAAATAACCGCACCAAAGGTCGGTTGCCCCACCAGGGTACCAATACCCAGGGCTTTGTAAGCATGCGAGAATATCTCGGCATTGGAATAACTACGCTCATTACAGAGGGCAATGGAAGGCTTGGTCCAAGCCGCCAATGGCAGTCGCTCGCTGTAGGGATAAGAGTCTACAAATTTCCCATGATCTTTTCCAAGGTCGTCTGTGGCACCCCTAGGAACTGTATACGCATGCTGCCTTACGGTTAATACAGCCATCAAATAATCCGTGGTCCATCCACCACCATTATAGCGAACATCAATTACAATACCTTCCTTCCCTTGTCCGGCAGCGGTCAACTCTCTTTCAAACTCCTCAAAACTGGTCCAGTTCATTCCTTGTATATGGATATATCCCAGCCTTCCTTCAGAATACGCTTCTGTAAGCCTTCTACGCTCTTTAACCCAAGCTTTATAATTGGCCCTTCTGTTAGACGAAACTGGCCTAATAACCACTTCCCTACTAGCACCCTTGCTGTTTTTTACGTTGAGATAGATCTTTTCGTTAACGGTATTGTTGAGCAAACTGTAGAAGTTGGTGGTTGGCGTTAATTTTTTACCATTAACCCCTGTTATGATATCCCCCACATAGAGGGTACTTAGTTGCTTCTGAGCTGGCATGGTTACCGTTGTAGAGACCACCTCTACACTTCCGTCCTTTAAGGGAGTTATGTCTACCCCCAATTGCCCAGTACTTTGGCGCTGCAAGGAGGTTCTAATCTCACCGCCCCTCATACCCATATGGCTGGCATTTATCTGTCCTAACATCCAATTAAAAACGAACTGGAAATCGGCCCTAGTAGATGCCTTTAAGGCCAAGGGTTTATATTGAGCCTTTAAAAGGTCCCAGTCTTGCCCATTAAATTGTGGATTGTAAAATCCGTCGTTTATTGCCCTCCAAGCATCCTCAAAAATTTGATTCCCCTCTTCCTCATAATGGATATCCATGGTAGCGGAAAAGGCGATTCTCTCTATAGCATCCTTTTTTAAGTTGATCCGATTAGGTTTTCCAGATCTGATATAGTATAGAAACTCTTTTTTACTTCCAAAAGTTACGCTTCTCGGATTGGCGTCCCCTTGGGTCAATGCCTTTTTATCTTCTCCATCCCACTGTATCTTATAAAGATCTGCGTAGTTTTTTATATTGGTTCTGGTACCATTGCCCGTGGTGTAATAAAAGGTTTTTCCGTCTGAAGATATTCCTTGTAGAAATTCGCCCCCACTATAACGGGTTACTTGTACCTGCCGCTCATAGATCCCATCCAAGTCAATGGTAATAGGAGCAACCTCCTTGTTTCCATTTTCTTTCTTGGAATCATTTTTAGCGGACACTGCTTTTTTATCTGCTTCCAAAGCTGCCAATTCTTTCCAATCTTCCGGAGTTCGCTCCCAGTCCTTTTTTTGAAGCCACACAAACCAGACGTCATAATCACTGTTATTCCTATTGGAGGTAAACCCTATTTTAGAACCATCATCACTCCAGATAGGATTAATATCCGCTTTGGGGTGCATAGAGATATTGGTAGCGGAAGACCTGCCATCTACCTTTTGTATAAAAATATCGGAGTTAAACTCTAGATCCTTTAAACTATAGGCCAACCACTTATTATCTGGGGACCAAGCTATTCCCGATGGCAAGGACCAACCATTGTTATTTAGGGTAACCGCTTCGGATAGCTGGCCATTCTCAGAAATCTTGGACACATACAAAGACCCCCTGCCTAAGGTATAGGCAAGCGATTTCTTATCTGGCGACAACACCGGATTACCTACTTCGCTCTCAAAAAAGCTAAGCTGCTCTATCTTATGCTTCAAAGAATGAAACAAATCCTTTTGTTGGGCATCGGAAGACGTAATTTTGTAGAAATTCTGTACGCCATTTCTATCCGAAGTAAAGATGATAGTCTCCTCGTTCAGCCAAAATGCATTAGCATCTTTATAGGGAGATTGCGTTAGGTTTACCGTTCTGGTCTCTTCTTTATCGTTTCGGGTCAAGAATAGCTCTCCCCTTACTGTTAAAATACTATACCTACCACTTGGAGAGGGAATTACCTGTTGGATACCATCTGTATAGGTTTTAGTAACAACGGGATCGAAACGGAAATCCGAATTTAACTCAAGTTGTACCAAACTAGACTCCTTGGAATCCACATCCACTAAAAACAACTTGTCCATCTGGGATAAAATGATGGTTTTCCCACCATTACCCAATTGGAAGGAGAAAATACCGAAATCGGCAAATTCGGTTATAGGCTCCATATCCAAAAGACCACCCTCTTCAGAAATACGAGCCATATGCACATTGTACTTCCCTGTCATGGACGATTGGAAGAATAGTTTATTGTCATTGCCCCAGATTGGCGAAAAATCATTGCCCTGAAAAGTAGTGATTTGGTGGTAGCTATCCGTTTCCAAATTGTATACCCATACATCCCTATTGGCACTGCCCCTATAGGCTTCCCTTGCAATACGGCAACTTCCCCTTGTAAATGCCAACAACCTCCCATCTGGAGAAAGCGTAGCATCGAACCCTAAACTGTTCAGTAATCTTTTTGGGGTACCCCCTTCCAGAGCCACTTCAAATATTTCGGGCTCCGACTCTACTTGGGCGAAATCCCTTTTAGATCCAAATAAGACCTTATTCTGGGAAGTCACATCCGTTAAAACATCGGATGCCGAAGCATAGGTGAGTCGCTTTGGAAGCCCTCCATTATAGGGAATCACAAATATGTCGTTACTCCCAAACCGATCGCTTTGAAAGACAATTTTTGAGCCATCATGAGTAAAGAAGGGGTTAGAATCATAGCCTTCGTGGATGGTTATACGTTTGGGATTGGAGCCATCTATATTGGCGGTCCAAATATCTCCTTGATATACAAACGCCAGCAAATCCCCTTTTGGACTTAAGTTTGGATTATGCACCAAATGATGTTGCGCATAGGCCATAAAGGAAAATGGCAGTAGTAGAATTGCCAAAAACTGCAAATAATAAGCAGTACGTTTGGTTAAAAAAACAGGTACATTCTTCATAAAATGAAAATTAAACAGAAATATTAAAAATTTAGAAAATAACATTTTTTACCTCCCCGATGGCAGGGCTATATAAAGGTTCTATCGCTAATATTAATATTGAACTCTATACATAAAAAACCTTTCCTTTTAACCAAGGAAAGGTTTTTACAGTTAAATCAAATAAATAGCCACTAGCTTAAATAGGATTTTGTTCTATCAAAGGATTGGCATCGATCTCATCTTGAGGGATGGCCCAAATCCATCTTTTATCATCCGGAGCAACTTCCAGTACCCCATTGGTGGTAGATTTTTTATGATTAGATCCAGTTCTATCCAAGGGAAGGTTCAATCGCTTTAGATCTAACCAACGGAATCCTTCTCCCCAAAGTTCTATACGTCTATGATCCATAATCTCATCAATTAAAGCCTGACCTGTATTAGTTGATAAGGTGTAATCGTCATCTCGGGTAGAGATTAAATCGAACAATACCTGTGCTGCCAGACCGTACTTCCCATCCCTAGCCAAGGCTTCGGCTTCTATTAAGTACATTTCGGCTGCCCGCATCATAGGAACATCCATTCGGCTATCCGAAGTACTTACCGTTAAAAACTTCTGGTTGGTATAGGGATATCTTTTGGCATTCCCTACAATGTTTACCCCAGAAGGCAGGTTTAAATGCTCACCAGTAGGATCCCACAAGGTTTTACGCACATCGGTATCGGATATTTTATCGTACAATAGGTTGCTTATAGATCTAGGGTTAGACCTAATAGAGGAAGAACTGTAATTTCTAGAAATATAAGCTCCCAGATTTCCAAAATAGTTGGTTTGATCTTCTACAATATGGCTTGCCCACATAAATTCGCTATTGGCATCAAGGTTATCCCTAAAGCCCTGCTTATAGGTTTCCTGATCCATTAAGGGGTACCCATTCCTAGCTTCCTGGGCAAATTGCGCAGCTAGCCCCCAATTTCCTTGAGTCAGTGCCACCCTCGCTTTTAATCCCTTTGCCACCGCTGCATTTAAGTGCGATTTATTGGGGCGCTCGTAACCTTCTAGTAAGGAAATAGCGTCATCAATATCTTTGTTGATTTGAGTATACACCTCTTCTACAGTAGATCGCTTAATAGGATCTATAGAGTTGTCTAATTTAATGGGGACTCCCAATTGCGAATTGCCACCCCCTTTTTTATATGCTGCAGCCCAGGTTTGTACCAACTGATAATGACCGTAAGCCCTGTACAAAAGGGACTGACCTTTAATTATGTCCTTTTCTGCTTGTTCTCCTTCGGCATCGTCTATACTATTGATAAGCACGTTGGCGTTGGCAATAAATTTATAAAACATCCCCCAATGACTAGTGTTATAGGAATTGGTTGGGGACGAGTTTAAATTCCACCTATAGGCGGTAGTCCATGTACTCGCATTAAAAACATGGTCTTCCCCCATTTCGTCCATATGCATACCAAAGTGACCTGCACCACCTCTTCCCTGGCTACCGTAACGAATATACATAGACCTATGAATACCGTTTAATGCCGCCATGGCCGTACCGGTAGTGGTAGAAACAGTTCCAGAAGAAACCTGATCTGTTGGGAACGTATCCAAGAAATCTTTCTCACAAGCTGTAAAGAATGGGAGTACAGCTAATATCGCGATAATTATATATTTTGATCTTTTCATCTTCTTACTATTAAAATTTTAATTTTAACCCTAGGGATACCACTCTGGAAGGCGTGTACACATTTGAGGTTGTACCGCTAAAATTCTGCTGAACGTTTAAGCCCTTCCTGGCGTTTATGGAAAACACATTCTCTGCATTTACAAAAAACTGCGCCGATGCCACATCTAATCTTTCTATCAGGTCTTGGGGTAGATTATAGGACAAACTTGCTTGTCTTAAGTTTAAATAGGAAGAATCTACCAACCATCTATCAGAAGTAGCATTAAAATCGGAGGTATTTCTAGGGTCCATTCTAGGCACATCGGTAATGTCCCCCGGCTTCTGCCAACGTTTTAAAATATCTACACTTAGCGCACTTCCGTAAGATCCAGAACTCATAACTCCCTGGTAGTTGTAATCTATACTTTCCCCACCCAATTGATATGTAAAGAGGAAGCCTAGGTTAAATCCTTTGTAGGAGAAAGAATTGGAAATAGCTCCTGTAAGATCTGGAATAGCCGTACCCGCATAATGATATTCTGCATTCCCTTGCTTAGTAGTCAGCGTGTTACCATCTATCACCCTTATGTCGTCACCATCGCTCTCTATAGCCTCTTCGTTGGCATAATACAAAGCAACCCCATCTGCAGGATCTACCCCGTACCAATTTCTAAGCCAGTAATCATAAATGGAACGCCCTACCATTAGCTTCTTAGAGCCGTTGATTATTTCATCTTGAGGCAGTCTAGTAAACCTATTTTCCAAGGTGGCCATATTAAATCCGAAGTCCCACTGAAAGTTCTCATTGCGTACCACATCAAAATTAAGGCTAAGCTCTATTCCCCTATTGTACATAGCACCAATGTTCCTGGTTATATCCGACACCCCACTGGAAAGCGGTAAGGGTACATTAAACAACAAGTTATCAGACTCCTTATTATAGTACTCTACTACCCCGCTTATTCTATTGAAAAGTCGGAACTCCAAAGCCACATCATAGCTTACGCTTGTTTCCCAGAACAGGTCCTTATTTTCCAAAGAGGCCTGCAAAACACCTGCTTCACTTTGGTTGTTATAACCTAGGTCGTACAGCCCTTGATAGGCGTAATAACCAATACCGGAGTTATTTCCTATTTCCCCATAGGACCCCCTTAGTTTTAACATATCTATCCAAGTTTGGTCTCGGAAAAGCTTTTCCCTATCCAAACGCCAAGCAGTACCAAACGACCAGAATTCTCCCCAACGGGTATCCTTGTAGAATTTGGAGCTACCGTCTTGCCTATAGGAACCACTTAAAAAATACTTTCCGTCATAGTTATAGTTCACACTACCAAAATAACTCTCATCTGCTTGGGAATCTTCATAGGAGTTTAACCTTAAAGTGGTAACAAAATTACTCAGTTCCGAGTTGCCATCGGCAATTACCCCTTGTCTAGACCCATTAAAATTATTGTATCTCATTCGCAGGGATTCGTGCCCCAACAAACCTCTTAGGTTGTGATCTCCAAAGCTTTTGGAGTAATTTAAAAGCTGGTTAAAGCCCACTGTAGTCCTTCTAGTGTAGGTTCTACCAGATCTACCCGCCGTAGCACCGTCACCTACAAACCTATTTTCAAAATCGGTATTGTAAAAATGACGTTGGTCCATACTGACATTGGTCCTAAAGCTCAGATCTTTCAATAGTTGAATATCTACATAGGTCTTTGCACTTAGGGAGGTAATTTCATCAATATCGTCGTTCAAGTCGATTTCAGCCAGTACGTGTCGGCCATTACTTGCACCACTGGGACGAATAACATCCAAGTCGTACATTCTTTTTCCATTTTCATCCAAAACATAGCCGCCATCAGGGGTATGCTGGTAAATATTATAAATTGGACCAATATTTCTAGTAAAACGAATTGGGTTTACAAAGGAGCTAGACTGGGAGGAAGTGGCCTGCGCCTGATTTCCATAGGAAGAGCTAACCCCTAGGTTCAATCCCGTCTTTAACCAACTGTTGGCTTTATAATTAACATTGGCACGACCCGACAATCTAGAAAAATCGGATTTTCTAATGTATCCGTCTTCCGTTAGGTATCCTAGGGAAACGTAGTAATCCATGGATTCTGAACCCCCGGTATAGCTCATATCATAGTTTTGACGATAGCCAACCCTTACTAACTCATCTTCCCAATCTAAATCGTCATAAATAAGTCGTGCATTGGGGTTTATTTTACCATTAGTCCCCACTATTTCATCGTTGGCAACATTATAGGGGTTGCTCAACAATTCACCATAGATATTTTGGGAAGCAAAGCTATTGGCAGCGGCTACATCTGCCTCACTGTCCAATCCAGGAATAGCCTCGGTATTTCTAAGGGCTTCCCACATAATTTCGTAATACTGATTAGGCTTTAACCTATCGTATTCTGGAATAGAACGGTTAACAACGCTATTGGAGACATTAAAAGAAAACTGTCCTTTTCTATTTTTTCCACTCTTAGTGGTTACCATAACCACCCCATTGGCCGCTTTGTTACCGTATAGAGCGGTAGAAGAAGCATCCTTTAAGATAGTAATACTTTCAATGTCATTTGGGTTGATGGAGTTGATAAAACCGTTAAAGGGAATTCCATCTACCACATATAGCGGAGCACTGGAAGCAGAAAAAGATCCAATTCCTCTAATCCGAATTTCCTGACCAGAACCTGGCTGACCACTTGATGCAGTTACGGCAACTCCAGCCGATGATCCTTCAATAGCCCCGGAAAGGTTGGTTATTGACCGCTTTTCCAAAGCGTCTGCATTAATTTGTGTGGCAGCACCCGTATAATCTGCCTTTTTAGCGGTACCATAGGCAACTACAATCACCTCGTCTAATTCACTGGAGCTTTCACTAAGCGTAATATTTATGGTTTTATTCTGACCAACCTTAACATTTCTGGTTTCCATCCCGATATAAGAAAAAACCAAAACGTCCCCTTCTTCGGCAACAATCTGATAATTTCCATCAAAATCGGTTTGTGTCCCTCTGGTAGTCCCTTTAATAACTATGGACACCCCTGGCAATGGAAGCTGCCCTTCATCCGTTACCACCCCTTTTACAGGAGTTTGCTGTGTAGCTTCGGCTATAATAGAAGTAATCTCCGAATCCGTAGCTACTCTAGACTGCTCTCTACGTGCCTGTTGCTCAAACTCCTTTAATAGTTCCTTTATGGAGGCGTTGTTTTTTTGAAACAACACAATTTGATTTTTAAACATCTTGTAATCCAAATCCATGTTAGACAAAAGACTGGCTAGCACATTGTTAATTTCTTGCCGTTTAACATCAATGCTGGTTTTTCTAGCAACATTTACCAAACTGTTGTTGTAGAAAAAATGATAGCCGCTTTTTTGCTCAATTTTATCGAGGATGTTCTTAAGCTCTGTAACCTCGGTTTTTAAGGTAATGGTCTGAGCGTGAACGTCATTAGCAACTAACTTTGCCAGACTAGTAATTAATAAAACTAGATAGATTTTCATAATTCTTAGAAACTGTTTTCTAAGCGAAAACCTTATTGGTCCGCTTTTTTTCATAACTTAGAAGTGTTTAAATGTTAGTCAATGGTTTAATTGATTAATAAAATGGACAAAAGGGGGTGCTGCTACACCCTCTTTTTATCGTTACTTTTTCTCTTTATAATCGAGAATAATCTTTTGGTTTACTTCTTTATATTGAATTGGAGAAGACATTACCAAAAGCTGTAATGCTTCTTTCATTGTTAGATTATCAAAGGTTCCCGTATATTCATATTTTAAAAGTTTTGGTGAGTTGATTTTTATTTTCACGTCGTACTTACGTTCCAGGTCCAACACAACCTGCTCCATGGGAGTGCTTTTAAAAATGAGACTTCCCTTTTGCCATGCCACCGCATCTTCCAACACCACTTTTTCTACATCCATCTTCTTATTTTCCTTGCTGAAGATGGCCTTTTGGGACGGGGCTAATAGAAGGGGTTCCTCAGCTTCTCGCAAAACCTCTACCTTACCGCTAATTAAGGTTGTTTCGGTCTGAGTGTCGTTTAAGTACGACTTAACATTAAAGGTGGTGCCCAACACCTTGATGTCAAAATCTTGGGTACTTACAACAAATGGCTTTATAGAATCGTGCGTAATATTGAAATACCCTTCCCCAATAAATGAAACCGATCTTTTAGCGCCCTTAAAGATTGCGGGGTATTCTATTTGACTGTCCATATTTAAGAGCACCGTGCTACCATCGGGCAACACCACTTCCTTTTGCTCCTTGCCCTTATTGTGGACCAGCATCATCTCGGAATTACTTGGACCTCCCTTATCTCCTAACTTGCCCGGCTGGTAAAGGTGTAAAAGCAATCCAAAAAGAACAACCACTGAAGCAGCAGCGGCGTATTTTGCAAGTTGAACCCTCTTTTTAGCCAACTGTTTTCTTTTAAACTTATCGTAGACTCCAGCTACCACCCCATCTTGCCCCTGTCGCAATTCCTCGGCAACCAGTTCTGCTTTTAAGGCACTAAACTGGGCCAGGTTATCGGGATTTTCCCTGAGCCATCGCAAAACCTGCTTGTCTTCTTCGTGGGAAGTTTGTTTTCTTATATATCTGTATAGTAGCTGTTTCATTGGTAAACTGCGTCTTATACATATAAAGACGAAGGAAATGACAGTACCCCCCACCCAAGTATCATTTTTTTTTAAATAGCTAATATTTTTGGTGGCCATTGACGCTCCAATGAAGGTTTCATTATGCCTAATGCCTTAAAACATTTCTTTAGGAATCGGTAGTAGTAGTAGTAGTAGTAGTAGTAGTAGTAGTAGCAGTAAGACCTGTTAGTGTGAACTAAAATGATGCTGAGGCCAAGATTGCCACAACTGAAAATTGAAAGTATGCCTAGTTTATAAAAACAGGTGCATAAACTCTTGTAAATGCAAGCGCATGTGTTTTAGGGCCTTACCAATTTGATTTTCCACAGTCTTTACGCTAATCTCCAGTTCCTCAGAAATATCCCTATGGGAGAGTCCGTCCACTCTACTTTTTACAAAAACATTTCTGCGTTTTTCAGGTAAGAGCGCAATAGCTTTTCTAATCTGTTGCTCTAACTCGTCCTTTAATAAACTGGAAGCCCCTTTGTTGGAGAGCGCCTGGTAATTGATCCAGTGCTCAATTTGTTCACTTCTCCCGTGTTGGTCCAAGTGCCTACTTTTTTTCCTTAGATGATCTAGACAGCGGTTCTTTACGGTTACAAAAAGATACCCACTTAGGTTGGTCAATACCACGCCATCCTTTCTTTTTTCCCAAAGCGTTAAAAATGCATCCAGGACAATTTCCTCGGCATCTTCCTCCCCACTCACATAACTCTTGGCAATGTGCAGCAATCTCTTGTAGTACAAGTCAAATATTTCTTCGAACTGTATGCTTCGGGAGGCATCTAAATCCATATAGGCATCAATTTGTACGCTCGGCACTACAAGCTTTTACCACTTGCGCATATTGCCAAACATAAATAAAAAAAAACAACTAAGGAAATGTTAAAAGGAAATCTTTGATAATAGCAAGTCTAAGAATTCATTGTACTGAATGCCTATTCTAGGGTGTGGTCTACAACTATTTTGCCCCTACCACAATCGCCATCCAAACGTCCATAATTGGAATTATACAGCAGCATCCTACTTGGAAATCTCCTTAGGGAGAACCCATCCATTTCCGTAACTTCAATGAAAAAGGAACATTTGGATTTGGTAAATATTGGTAATCTTCCCGCTCTCCTCTCTTTGATGAAATGTGGCCGACAGCACCAAAAAAAGAAGCCCCGGGAAGTTCACCCGAGGCTTTAATAATATGCCTGCAGATAAATTTCCCAGGGCGTTCATAATTAATTGGGTGGCTTTGCCATCCCTTTTACGCTTCTAGTACAACACTCTAAATTTTATGGTGTTTTCTATCTTTTTCAAGGCTTTAATAACATCCTTGTTGTATTTCTTATCCAAATCTGTAATCACATACCCCAACTCACTATCCGTGGAAAGGTACTGTCCGGAGATATTCATATTGAACCTTGCTAAAACCTCATTAATTTTAGCCATTACCCCCGGTACATTTTTATGGATATGCAAAAAACGATGTGCATTGTTTTGCTTAGGCAGTCTTATATTCGGAAAATTTACAGCATCTACGGTATTTCCAGAGTTTATATAATCCCTTATTTTATTAGGAACAAACTCTGCTATATCCCGTTGCGCCTCTTCGGTACTACCTCCAATATGCGGGGTTAGGATTACGTTATTTAGACCTTTCAACTCAGTATAGAATTCTCCGTTACTCCTAGGCTCCTCTGGAAAAACATCGATAGCCGCGCCAGCAATTTTCCCGCTCTTTAGTGCGGCTGCCAAAGCACTGATATCTATCACAAAACCTCTGGATAGGTTTACCAGAAGGGCACCGTCTTTCATCTGACTTATCTCTTTCTCACCAATAAAATTATGGTTCGCCTTATTATCATCAATATGCAGGGTAACTACATCCGAGACATTCAATAGCTCTTCCAGAGAAGTACATTTTGTAGCGTTCCCCAAGGCCAATTGATCGCCCACGTCATAGTAATAAACGTGCATTCCAAGAGCTTCGGCCAATACGGACAGCTGTTTACCTATATTTCCGTAACCAACTATACCTAGGTTTTTACCCCTTACCTCCTTAGAGTTTGCAGCGGTTTTATTCCATTCTCCATTGTGAATTTCGGTACTACGTGGAAAAATACTTCTCATCAGCATAATAATCTCACCAATGGCAAGCTCTACCACAGACCTGGTATTGCTATAAGGCGCATTAAATACTGCCACCCCTCTTTTCTTGCAGGCTTCAAGATCTATTTGTGTGGTTCCTATACAGAAGGCACCCACTACCATCAATTTATCGGCAGCTTCCAATACCTTCTCCGTTACTTGAGTCTTAGATCTGATTCCAAGAACGTGCACATCCTTTATTTTTTCTATTAACTCCTCCTCCGTTAAACTGTGCGTTAAAAGCTCTACTGAGAAGCCTTCTTCGGATAGGGATTCATACGCGTTGGGATGGATGTTTTCCAACAAAAGGATCTTAATTCTATTTTTTGGGTAGGATATCTTTCTAGGCAATTTATTTACATATAAAAATTCATCTAAATTTGGAGTGATGTAGTCAGCATTCTTCGCTGCTTTCTCCCTGTGTACATTTTCGGTATAAGCGAAAAACTTATCGGCAATACCTGCTTCACGCATTACGTAGTCGCTATACCCATCGCCAATAACCTGCACTTCCCCTTGAAGACCAAGGTTCTTAAGGCATGCAATTTTTCCGTTATGGGAAGCTAATACATTTTCTTCATCAAAGCCAATGATCCTTCCATTTTCATCAAATTTAAAGGTATTGGCATACACCCTATCTGCAGGGATGTTATACTCCTCTACAATAGGATCTATAAACTCCTTAAATCCGCATGAAATAACATAAATATCATCGGAATAGGTTTCAAAAAACTCCTTATTGGATGCTATAGACTTGGATATTTTATGGCGCAACAAATCTACCAATTGCTCCAAATCGTCTTTATGGGCATCCAATAATTTAATGCGTTTCTCCAAGGATTCCGTAAAAGAGATATCTCCATCTATCCCCAAATTGGTGATTTTCTGGATCTCTTCTATAATTTCTTCCTTATCACTTCTACCTTCCAGTGTGATTTCCGCCAAAACATCCAAGGCTTCTACCCTTGTGAGCGTACTATCAAAATCGAACACGTATTTTCTGCTTTCTACTACCATTTAGCCTGAAAAAAAATTAAGGTGTAAAAGTATGAATAATTATCGTCCGACGCTGTAAACTAACCCAAAAACTGAGCTAAGAACTGGTTATTTAAACAAAAATTAAGAAAAATTAAATTTGAAGGTTGAATATTATGAATTCCTTAAAATGTTTTACACACAACCACCTAAAATTGCTTTTATACATGGCTGAATAAAAGACAATTGGCTACATCCAATCTGCCACCCTCAACCACATTGCCTACTCCGAAGATGTTAATTCTCACCCAATAAGCAACAACCTCCTGCAGTTGTTAGCAGGGAATTAAATCTCTGTAGCGATTAGCTACACTAGTTGGTATTAATATAAATAATCCCCGCAATCATAGCCAGGCCAAAACTCATTAAGGTACCTATAAGAATATATTCTGTTAGCTTCCGAGAATTACCTTCCTTAAGATCATTAAACCGAAATACGGATTTTGCTGCAATTAACAACCCAATGGCCTCCCAACGTCCCATTACGATGAATCCAAGCACAAAAAGCCGTTCTATAATACCAATATACTTCCCAGCATTGGGCAGGGATTTATGGTCTAGCGATATCCGATCTGACATCCCTTCCAGAAGCTGTGCCATTATTATGGAGGAGGGACCCCCTACAAATACAATGGCGGTTACCAAAGACCAGTCCACCTCACTTATTAAGAACAAGCTATGCTCCAATAGATTAGCGTGGTAGGCACAGCTATAAAGCACCACTACGTGCAACAACTGGTCTATAAAAAAGGGAATAGAGCGTTGCTTAAACAAGTGAAGCGCATACATCTTACCCAGATCTATAAAATAATGGGTAACAGCAATCACTACTGCCCAAAACCATAGATCTAGATTCCACAGCAAAAGCATGGTAACCCCAAAATGTACCAAAATGTGCAAATACAAATAACCAGATGCCATTTTATGAACCTCCTTATGCACCACCCATCGGGTAGGTTGCAACATAAAATCGCCAATAAGATGTGCCAATAAAAGCTTGGTAAATAATAGCATCCCTATACTTTTTTTGTAATGGTTTCGTAAT
The DNA here is from genome assembly GCF_002150785.1 of Arenibacter amylolyticus. GTDB lineage: Bacteria > Bacteroidota > Bacteroidia > Flavobacteriales > Flavobacteriaceae > Arenibacter > Arenibacter amylolyticus. Next base: position 28,548 of record NZ_MTAZ01000032.1, read on the forward strand.
ACTGCAATAGATCTAGTACTAGATCCATTCTTGCGCGTTGAAGGCGCTGACTCACCGCAGATTGCTTGATTCCCAAGCGATCTGCAATCTCTTGTTGTGATTCCGATGGATATTCTAAGGTTATCCGTACAATTTCCGAAGATACCTCGGACCAGTTATCCATAAAATCCAAGGCCAATTTCAACATCAGATTTAGAGACCTATCTTTTTGCTCATCCCCAGTAGCCATGGCCAGGTTCAACTTTTGATCCTTCAAGGTTTCAAACATCCTTCCAGACCGTTGGTGAGCCTCCCCATTAGACTCACTTACGCTTGCAGCAGTATAGGCTTCGCTCCCTATACCTATCCCCATCCTAACATCCAAAGACTTGTTCATCTTAATGATCGCTTTGATATGTATGGCCGTGCGCAAGGCTTTTTGCGGACTGGTCTTTATCTGGAACTCATCTCCCCTATAAATTTCCCAATCCAAGGGGGAATTGCCCAAACTCCCTAAAAAGCTTTTTAAATTGGCCATCCAATCGGAGGAGCTGTCCCTTTGAGAATTAATAATATCTCCAGTAATTATAGCAACCATTATATATTATCTATAAGGCTAATATACAAAAATATAAGTAAAATCGCTTATATAATGAAATATAAGGTGAAAAGCTTATAATAACCTTGCCATCCCCAGTGCATAGGCCTAGTGGCCATCTACGGTTATGGGGAGCTAGACAATATTAAAACCAACGCCTTACCAGTACGCGATATTTTTGAAACTCTTTTGGGAATTTTTTGAAGAGTATCTCCTCTTCCGGTTCAATTTGGAAAGCATTTATATAGTACACAAAACCAGCTGCAAGCAAGGTATTAAAGGCATTTCCCAAGTACAATCCCCAGCCTAATAAAACAAGCAACAAAGCCAAGTACATAGGGTTCCTAGAATACTGATAAATTCCTCCTGTAACCAATGTAGCAGTCTTGGTAGGTGACTTAGGATTTATAGTGGTAGAAGCCCTAATGAATTGAATTATAGACACCACCCCCACAATCAAAGCCACCCCAAAAAGAAAGGCCATTAGGTATTCCCTTCCAAAAAAATCGAAATACCCAACAGGTAAATATTCAGCTAAGACATACATGAACCCTGCAAAGATAATTGTAACAATCACAGGTGGAATTTTTAATTTCATACGGTAAAAAAATAATAGAGCAATAAAATTACTACTTTTGGATGAGCCAAAATAATTTATAAAACTAAGGCCTACAACTATACACTCTTTAAACTAGAATAATGCAATTGGTATTTGCCACTAATAACCGCAACAAACTACAAGAAGTACAAAAATTATTTCCTCCGGAAATAACCTTATTATCCTTGGAAGACATTGGCTGCCATGAAGATATAGCGGAAACCGCTACCACCTTGGAAGGCAATGCCATTATTAAGGCCAATTTTGTCACCGAAAATTACGGATATCCCTGCTTTGCAGATGATACGGGCTTATTGGTAGATGCACTAGACGGTGCACCGGGAGTGCATTCTGCAAGATATGCTGGAGATCAAAAAAACACAGAGGACAACATAGACAAGTTACTAGATCAATTAAAGGGAGTATCTAACCGCTCTGCTCATTTTAAAACCGTAATTGCATTAAACGTTGACCAGAAGCAATACCTTTTCCAAGGCGTTGTTACAGGTACCATAGGAACGGAACGGAAGGGCGACAAGGGGTTTGGATACGACCCCGTATTTATCCCCGAAGGATACCAACAATCCTTTGCACAATTACCCTTAAGCACCAAAAACCAGATTAGCCATAGAGCTAAGGCTACGCAACAACTGCTTGCCTTCTTCAAATAAACAACCCACCAACTATTATGAGTACCACACCAATTGCTAAGATTAAAAATCATAGAATATTTAAAAGAAAAGAGACGGTTGGAGGCATATTAATTATTGTTTTTGCCATCTTATTAGCCATCACAGAGCTCATAAGCAATAACCTACGTGAGCAAATGCTCATCTCTCAAAACCAAGAGGTAAATTACTCTAACTGGTATCAGGCAAAAAGCATTAAACAGAACTTAAAGGAAAACCAACTAGACCTATTACAGGCGCTTTTGCAAGCAGGACTCATTCCTAAAGAGGAACAACAGAACTTTAAAAACGTTATAGCCCATACCAAGTCCATGGTCATAAAATACGATGCAGAAAAAACCGAACTTTTACTAGGTTCCGCTAACATTCCAACCAAGTATTGGGCACAGGATCTAGACGGGAAAATGGGGAAAATAATAGGTGTAAAGGAATGGGGCGAAAAAACCCTTCTCTATGATGGAGCCTCTCAAAAAATGAGTATGGGAAAACTACTTTTCCAAATATCCATCGTGTTATGTGTAGTCTGCGTTATTATAAGGGATAATGAAAGTTTACGGACCAATTTTATAGTCCTATCCTTGTTTTTTGGGTTGATTGGCATCCTATCTGCCAGTTACGGTCTTATGCAGATATTATGGGAAGTTTAAAAATGAATAGGAATAAAATAATAGTTTTTAAAAATTAAGTATTACCTTTGCCGCTTCAATTAACGCCGCTGGTATAGCATGTGTTGTAGTGAGTCTTAATAGGTTATAGAAAATAATCGCTCCGATCAACATACATATTTGCGATTATTTAATAACATATTATGACAAAATTTGAAGCATTAGGGCTAGATCAGTCCCTATTAAATGCTATTTCGGATCTTGGATTTGAGAGTCCGTCCGAAGTACAAGAAAAAGCAATCCCAATCTTATTGGAAAATGAAACCGACTTGGTTGCCCTAGCCCAAACCGGGACGGGAAAGACCGCCGCATTTGGTTTTCCACTAATTCAAAAAATAGACCGCACTAGCAGAACAACCCAAGGGTTGATTCTCTCCCCTACCCGTGAACTATGTTTACAGATTACCAATGAAATGGTACATTATTCCAAGTACGAAAAAGGATTAAATGTAGTTGCCGTTTACGGAGGAGCAAGTATTACGGATCAGGCCCGACAAATAAAGAGAGGCGCTCAGATAATAGTTGCTACCCCAGGTAGAATGAAGGATATGATCAACAGAGGGTTGGTAGACATTTCCAAAATTGACTATTGTGTACTAGATGAGGCCGATGAAATGCTAAACATGGGCTTTTTTGAGGATATTAAGGATATCTTATCCAATACCCCAAAAGAGAAATCAACTTGGTTGTTTTCTGCAACCATGCCCAAAGAGGTTTCCATTATTGCTAAGAAATTTATGCACAGTCCACAAGAAATTACAGTGGGCACTAAAAACTCTGGTACCAATAACGTACAGCACGAGTATTATGTGGTAGGTGGTAGAGACCGCTACCCCGCATTAAAAAGATTGGCAGATACCAATCCAGATATCTTTTCCGTTATTTTCTGTAGAACCAAAAGGGACACCCAAAAAGTAGCCGAGAAACTAATCGAAGATGGTTACAATGCAGGTGCTCTTCACGGAGACCTAAGTCAGAACCAAAGAGACTTGGTGATGAACTCGTTCCGTAAGAGACAAATACAAATGTTGGTTGCAACTGATGTTGCAGCAAGAGGAATTGATGTGGATGATATTACCCACGTTATTAACTATCAGCTTCCCGATGAAATAGAAACCTATACCCACCGAAGTGGACGTACAGGAAGAGCAGGGAAAAACGGAGTTTCCATGGTAATTGTTACCAGGAGCGAAATCCGTAAGATAAAGGCTATAGAAAATAAGATAAAGCAATCCTTCGTCGCTAAAAACATTCCTACGGGCATGGAAATCTGTGAAATTCAGCTTTACCATTTGGCCAACAAAATAAAGGACACCAAAATAAACAAGGACGTAGACAACTACCTACCAGCTATTAATGATGTACTGGAAGGCATAGATCGCGAAGAATTAATCAAAAAAATTGTCTCCGTAGAGTTTACACGTTTCTTTAACTACTACAACAAATCCAAGGATCTAAATGTTACTTCTACCCGCGATAGAGGTGAGAGCAGTAACGGAGCGCCTAGTAATGGAAATGTAAGATACTTTATAAATGTTGGGGAAAAAGATGGCTACGACTGGATGTCTCTAAAAGACTTTATAAGAGATACCGTTAATTTAGGCCAGGATGATATTTTTAAGGTAGATGTAAAAGATAGTTTTTCTTTCTTTAACACAGATGCCGCAGCTACGGAAGAAATCTTAAAAACCTTTACGGACTTTAAGGTAGATGGCCGATTTGTTAATGTGGAAGTTTCCAAAAACCCAGGTGGTGATGGCGGAAGAAGACGCAGTGGCGGTAGAAGTGGCGGAGGCGGTAAGCGGGATTTCCGCTCTAACGACCGCAGTAAAAGAAGAAGAAATGACCGAGGCCCCGGCAAAGGAAACACTTCTAGCAACTCTGGAAGACGCAGGACTCAGAAAAAAAGTGACTTCTATTAGTTAATTGTATACTAAAAAAATACGCTTCGGCGTATTTTTTTAGTTAGTTTACCAAAACTAATTTTGGACTATTTTAAATGAGAACCTTTTTACTTATCCTTCTAACCCTTTTTGTATCTTTTAGTTACTCGCAGGAAACTGATACTAACGATGATCTAAAAAAGCTAAGAGCGGTAGTCATCAATGCCCAAACGGACCAACCAATGGAAAGTGTCCACGTGGTAAACCTAAATCAGGTTGTGGGAACCATCACCAACGAACAAGGTGAGTTTCAAATCCCCGCCCAGGTAAATGACACCCTGTTTTTCACCTTTTTAGGTTTTAAATCACAAAAAGTTCGGGTTACCAATGATATGTTCAGGTTTAAGAATACTGAAATTTCACTCACGGAGCTAGCCTACGCCTTAGAAGAAGTAATAGTAAGACCTTACTCCCTTACCGGCTATTTGGAAATAGACGTTAAAAACTTACCGTTAAACACCGCATTTCAGTATAGTATTTCTGGATTATCGGTAGGATACGAGGCAGGAAGTAAAAATCCAAGTGCGGTTACCAAAGTATTGGGCGCCATACTAAACCCTGCAGATCTCTTGCGGAATCTATTTGGGAAAAAACCCAATCAGATGCGAAAATTACGCCAGATGAAGGAAGACGATAGAATTAGGGATCTCTTGGCTTCCAAATTCGATAGAGAAACCCTCACCGAGTTACTTCAGTTAGAAAAGGTGGATATCGATGATATTCTCAGCAATTGCAACTATTCACAATCCTTTATCACTACTGCCAATGATCTTCAAATTTTAGACGCCATCAGCAGTTGTTATGAGGAGTTTAAGGTGCTAAATAGAAAGCGATAAGAGTTGCCACAAACAACGGTATCTTAACTTTAACGGAGGCTATACGCATTGTTTCCCCCTTACTGCTGTAGCACTAAACCCAATTTAGTGGTTTTCCCATAGGAGCTTATCGCCACCTGAAATATTAGACAGCCTCTATAGCGCTCTACTACCGCTAATTAGCAAAGCTAAAACAGCTAGACCCCTATAAAAAAGGCAGGTTTTTACCCGCCCTTAGCCTTCATTTAATCCAGTTTTTAAACTGATTGATTCTGGAAGTTATTTTTCCATTACTTCCTTCAAGTTTCTCAGACCTTCTTCAAAATCTTTTCCAATCATTTTATCCATACTCATAAAAAGCATCATAATAGACATGGGGAATTTATTATTTCCTTTAAAACCCCAAACAACCTCTGTCTGGTCTGCACTTTTATCAGCAACGGCAATGTAAGAAGCAGATGTAGATTTAAAGGGCTTTAAGAACCGAAGCTCGCCTTCTACTCGCTCACCTTCTACTATCCTTGTAATTTCTTGCTCCCCTTCCCCTACTTCTTTATTCCCATTCCAGTAGCTCACAGCACCTACTTCTCCATCTGTACCAGTAAACTTTTTTTCCATATTGGGATCTCTTCTTTCCCAAGGCGACCATTCTTGTTGCTTTTTAAGGTATTTTATATATTCAAAAACTTCCTTTTTGGGTTTATTGATTAAAATAGACCTGGATACGTCATAGGTTTTTGGAGCTAGAATGGCTAAAATGGCAATCAACACAATGATTCCCAATACGATATAAATAAATATTGACATGAATAATGGTTTAATGGTTCTATCAAATATACCAATTTTAACGATTGGTTTCGTAATAGCGTTTTAGAACGTCCTCTATGCTTCGAACCGACTTCTTCGTCCAATCTAGCCGTTTCTCTAACTTTTCCTCCTCGGTAAGCTGCCATTTTATATCGGATTTCTTTAAAAGCGTGGTAAGTTGGTGCATTATAATGGCTGCAGACACAGAAATATTGAGACTTTCGGTAAAGCCAACCATGGGTATGGTAAGGTAGGCATCTGCACTTTCCATAACCTCTTCACTTAGCCCGTCTCGTTCGGTGCCAAAAAACAAGGCCGTTTTCCCTTCAAACTCAAAGTCGGGCAACAACACCCCATTCTCATGGGGGGTAGTGGCTACAATACGATAGCCCTGCTGTTTAAGAGCAGTAATACAGTCTGTAGTATTATTGTATCTTTTGGCATCTACCCATTGCTGCGCGCCCATAGAAATACTTTTGTCCAGTCTTTTCCCAAACTTACTTTCAATGAGGTGGGCTTCCTGAACCCCAAAAATGTCACAACTTCTGATAACAGCACTCATATTGTGCATCTGGTACACATCCTCTGCAGCAACTGTAAGGTACTTGGTACGTTCTTCCAATATATCCAAAAATCGCTGTTTCCTCTTTGGTGTAATAAACCCCTCTAAATACGCTAGCAATTGGCTGTCGCTCATACCCTACTTATTGATGTTACAGAAAAAACTTAATTTTACAAATATAGATTGTTTTACATGAAAAATATAGTTGTTTTATCAGGCGCCGGCATCAGTGCAGAAAGCGGCATCAAAACTTTCAGGGATGAAGACGGGTTATGGGAAGGTCATGATGTAATGGAGGTTGCCACACCTCAAGGGTTTGCAAGAAATCCTGAGTTGGTGCTCAACTTTTATAACCAGCGTAGGAGACAGTTACTAGAAGTAAGCCCCAATAAAGCGCATCTTTCCTTGGCAAAATTAGAGTCGTCCTACTACGTACAGATCATCACCCAAAATGTAGACGACCTACATGAACGGGCTGGGAGCTCACAAGTGATACATTTACACGGAGAACTACTAAAGGCAAGAAGTAGCCAAAATCCAGCGCATATCATAGATTGGGAAACCGATTTAAATTTGGGCGACCTTTGTCCGGCTGGCACTCAGTTACGCCCCCATATAGTATGGTTTGGCGAAGCTGTTCCTATGTTAGAGCAGGCTGCAGACATCACGGCACAAGCAGATAAATTGGTGATTATTGGCACTTCCATGCAGGTATACCCAGCAGCTAGCCTAGTGCACTACGCACCCAATAACATTCCTATCTACTTTATAGACCCCAAACCCAATATCAGGGAAGCAGACTTTAACAACCTTACCATATTGCCCCATAGCGCTACCAAAGGCATGGAATTGCTTAAGGAACAACTGTTAAACAAGTAGCGCTATAACGCACCTAGGATAAAAACAAGCATATTGTGGAGGTTCAAGAATTACGCATAGCATTAGAGAGGGTAGATCATTCCAAACGAAAAAGAATGGAAATGGCCACCACCCTTATTAATCATCCCACAAATATGGAAGCCCTTATGGAGATCGCTTTTCAGGTAAACCATCCGCTCTCCTGCAAGGCCAGTTGGGTGATGGAATATGTTGCTAAACAACGCTTAGACCTGCTACTCCCTTATATGGACAGGTTTATAAACAATTGCCCTGCGGTATACCATGAGTCGGCCTTAAGGCCCATCGCAAAAATTTGTGAATACCTCACTGAGTCATATTTTATAGCAAAAGACCCCGACACCCGGAAAGCTTTAACGGAAGCACATCTTTCGCAAATAACCACTAACTGTTTTGATTGGTTAATAGCGGAACATAAAGTTGCTACTAAAGCGTATGCAATGAGCTGCCTCCTATTATTGGGCCAAAAACACCCATGGATATGGCCAGAATTAAGATTGGTATTGGAACAAAACTATGCTCAAGGGAGTGCCGCATATAAAGCAAGGGCAAGAAAAATATTGGCTAAGATCCCGGTAGCAGATTCCCAGTAATATCCTTTGTTCCAAACCTCAACATTATTAAATGAACGCTTTTATACTCTTTAACTTATAGCTATCTTTGCGCTTTTCATAAAAACATCCAATTTCTTATAAAATGTCATTAAATAATTTAAACGCCATTTCGCCTATAGATGGCAGATATCGCAGCAGGACTGCATCCTTGGCACCCTATTTTTCGGAAGAAGCTCTTATAAAGTATAGGGTTCTGGTTGAAATTGAATATTTTATCGCGCTTTGCGAAATTCCTTTGCCGCAATTGTCGGACTTTGACACTTCCAAGTTCACGGCACTGCGGGAAATTTACAGCAACTTTACTACTGAAGATGCTACCGACATTAAAGAAATAGAAAAGGTTACCAACCACGATGTAAAAGCTGTTGAGTATTTTATTAAGAAGAAATTTGACGCCCTAGGCCTTCAGTCCTATAAAGAGTTTATCCATTTTGGACTCACCTCTCAGGATATTAATAATACCGCCATTCCTCTCTCCATTAAGGAAGCGATGGATCAGGTTTATATTCCCCATTATTTGGAGGTTTTGAACAAAATAGAGGAATTGGCCAAGGAATGGGAAGCAGTCCCCATGTTAGCAAGGACTCACGGACAGCCTGCATCCCCTACCCGTTTAGGCAAGGAAATGGATGTTTTTGCAGTTCGATTAAAAGAACAGTTTCGTTTATTGGAAGAGCTACCCCATGCAGCCAAATTTGGGGGTGCCACAGGAAACTTTAATGCGCACAAAGTTGCGTACCCCTCCATTGATTGGAAAGCCTTTGGACAACAATTTGTACAGGAAAAACTGGGATTACACCATTCCTTTCCCACTACACAAATTGAGCATTACGACCATATGGCAGGCTTGTTCGATTGCCTAAAACGCATCAACACCATTATCATTGATTTAGATAGGGATTTCTGGACCTACGTTTCCATGGATTATTTTAAGCAAAAAATAAAAGCTGGGGAAGTAGGATCATCGGCTATGCCACACAAGGTAAATCCGATCGACTTTGAGAACTCTGAAGGGAATTTGGGGATCGCCAATGCTATTTTTGAGCATTTATCGGCAAAATTACCTATATCCAGACTGCAGCGAGACCTTACGGACAGCACCGTTTTGAGAAATGTAGGCGTACCTTTTGGACACACCCTTATTGCTTTCCAAGCAACGCTAAAAGGAATGAACAAACTACTCCTAAACGCAGAACAGTTTGATAAGGACTTGGAGAATAACTGGGCGGTTGTTGCAGAGGCCATACAGACCATCCTTAGGCGTGAAGCGTATCCAGATCCGTACGAAGCCCTAAAAGGACTTACCAGGACCAATGAAAAAATCACCCAAGAATCTATTGCAAATTTCATAGACACCTTGGAGGTGAACGATACCATAAAAGAGGAGCTAAAACAAATCACTCCCCAAAATTATACCGGTATCTAGACAACAGAACAAACCATTTACACTTGCAGAATGCGTGATTCTGATTTAGCTTAATCATTTCGCTGCACTGTAAAACAACGGTTTTAATAGCAACTAAAAAACCCTGCTTAGGAAAATACCAAAGCAGGGTTTTTCTTTTAGTTGCTCCCAAGTTTTTTTTAAACGCCTTTTAAAAATTTACCCACTTGTTCCAGTCCTTCTCCCTGGTAGTCCGATTTCTCTAAAGCTTGAATAAACTGGATCATCATTGCCGGATTCATATTTTTCCCCAATACACGCACCAACACAAATCCCTTATCTTTACTGTCACCATAAATAACCACCTCATCTATGGCATCATCTTCACCTAAATAGTTGACCGTAGCTTTTCCATAGCTGGTATTCATCTTCATTAGTTCTGTGAACTTGCCATTTTTTAAAATTTCCCGTACATGGGCCCGCTCCTTTTGAAACTCGGCATCATTGGCGGCCGACTTTTTAAAGGCCAGAATATTAAGTTTTCGCAAGGAGGCTACGGCCGCTTGTTGCTCTTCAGTTAAATTGGCCTTGTCCAAATTTAGTAGACTTACAGGAAGATCTATCGCCATGAAATTGGGGTTTTCAGCATTATCTACGTAGTACTCCTGAAGGCTTTGGGAAGTAGCACAGGCTAGGAATACCATTAAAAGTAGGGCACTTCCCCTTGTTAAAACCTTTTTCATTTTTGTCTTTTTAAGTTAAATTCTATGAATCCATACTAGGCACAGGATAGGGATAACCATAACGAGATGGTCTCCTACCCTGTACTTTTTCTTTTATCTGTTTTTCCCAGCTTTGTTCAGCTCATTGGGCAGGTTCATTTTTTTGGTGAGCGAGCCAATCTTGTTTAGGTCTATATCCCCGGTAAGCGACAGCAATACCGTTTCTATCTTCCTATCATTGATCTCCATGTCCACATTTTTTATACCGGTCACAAACATCAGGAGTTCGCTAACATGGTCTTCATCCCTTCCGCTTTTTATATAAAACCTTACGTTGGCATCCTTGTCCTTTACCCGCATCAATTCTTGTAGCGATGCAGACTTTAGATACTTCTTCATAGTGGCTTCCATATCGGCAGAGACCGTCTTGTCCTCGGTAATGAACACCCTTAAATTCTTTAAGTTTTGGGCTATATCCATAAAATCCTGTGCCTCTTGGTCATCTACCTCCACATTGATCTTACTAAGCAGCCTAAACATACTTTCGTTTACCACTACGGCACTTACCTTGTCCACATCCTCGTATTTATCAAATATGGATTGGGAATGACCTACTAATGGAAGTACTGCCAATAATGCGATTATAATATGCTTTCTCATTTTTATCATTTTTATTTTTCGTTATAAATCTTTTCTTTTGTTGCCTCAAATTCCTTTAAGTAAGCCACCTTTTCTGTACCTCTTTCAAAGTTGGCAGCCACCAAACTAAGCGCCTTTTTGGTTTGCTGATACGCGTACTCAGCTTTTCGCTGTTCTTGCTGCTTACTGTACGCATTACCAAAATATATACCAAAGATTAAAACTACGACCGCCGCTACGGAAGCCCATTCCAAATACTTTTTTCTAGGTTTTAATGGGACCTGCTTGGTGTACCGCTCTTCTTTGGCTTCGGAAAAATACTGGAACATAGGTGCATATGGTTTTAGATGCACGGGAATGTTCCCACTTGCAAAGAAATCCCGTAGGGTTTCTTCTTCGGCCACCGTAGTGGTAGCCTCAAAATATCTCTCCAATAACTTTTCTATTCTATCCAATTCCATAATTGTGTTTTTGTACCAATTTCTCCCTAACTGTTTTCCTTGCCCTGGACAAAGCCACCCTAATTGCGGTAGGCTTCATATCCAATAAGAGGGCAATTTCGTCGAACTCATATTGTTCCACATCCCGCAATTGAAGCACTAATTTCTGCTGTTCGGGTAATTCCTCCATAATTTTTTCTACCCAGCTAAGACTGTCGCTAACCTCTACCTCCTCTTGCAGAGACGTCCTATTGTCCTCGTAATTGCTATGTACCAGTTTTAAGTTTCCAGCTTGTTTAGACTTTAAACGGTCCAAACAAAAATTCTTTGTCATCGTCATAGCATAGGCCTCCACATTGGTGTAATTGCCCATGGTCTTATTTTTAGTCCATAGCTTCAATAAAATTTCTTGTGTGGCATCTTCCGCTTCCTCCCTAGATACCAATATTCGTTTGGCAAGCCTAAATAGCTTATCCTTAAAAGGAAGCACCACATTTAAAAATTCAGTTTGCTGCATTAGGTTAGGTTGTTTTGTAATCCTCACGATTAGGCTTACAATGGGAAGACGACATACATCGACTTTTGTTACATTTTATTTTTAAATAAAACCAATGTTCGTAATTTACGCTCTTGATAAACCAAATCTGTCTTTTTTCCGTAGATATATAAAATTATTCCCAATCCAGGTATTTTTTTTAATGGAATGATTTTTGTTTACATGAATTTAGTAGAATTTTAATCTTTACCATGAAAAAATATCTAAGCGTAGTAGTACTCGGAATAAGCTTACTTTTTATCCAATGTTCAAAAGATGATGAAGTAGTACCTGTTCAAGAAGATCCCATAATAGATACAGAAGCCAAAGACACTGTAGATGTAACGGTTCAAAACTTTATGTGGCAGACCATGAACCTCTATTATTTTTGGCAGAGCGATGTTCCCAACCTAGGGGACGACCGATTTAAGACAGAAGCCGCATACCTGGAATTTCTTAAATCTGAACAGGATCCAGGGAAATTCTTTGATGAAAAATTACTTTTTTCAGAGGATCGCTTTAGTTTTTTCTCCGAGGACTATAAAGAACTTACCAAAGCCTTTTCGGGCGTATCCAAAAGTAATGGTCTGGAATTTGGACTTAGTTTATTTGCCGATAGTGACGATGTTTTTGGCTATGTGCGATACGTAGTCCCCAATTCTAACGCTGCAGGAAAAGATATTAAGCGAGGGGATTTTTTTACAGGCGTAAATGGCACTCCCCTAAACTTGAATAATTATGTGGAATTGCTTTTTGGGGAGAATGACACCTATACCTTAGATATGGCAGAAATCTCTAACAACGTTATTACCAATACTGGGCGGGAAGTTACTCTTACCAAAGAAGCAGACTTAACGGAAAACCCCGTTCACATCGCCAAAGTCTTGGAAGTGAATGGCCAAAAAATAGGCTATTTAATGTACAATAGTTTCACCAATGAGTTTGATGAGGATTTAAATGATGCTTTTGGCACCTTTAAAACTGCCGGGGTAACAAATTTAGTTTTGGATCTAAGGTATAACCCAGGGGGCTCCGTAAACTCCTCGGTACTTTTATCTAGTATGATCTATGGCCCCTATACAGACAAGGTATTTCTTAAAGCTAGATACAACCAGAAATTGCAGTCGGAATTTGAAGAGTCTAGCCTAACTACCTATTTTGCCGATAAGACCTCTATGAATAGCCCCCTCAACACCCTAGGTCTTAACAAGGTTTATGTCCTAGCTACCGGAAGTACAGCCTCTGCCAGTGAGTTGGTGATTAATGGCTTGGATCCTTATATCGATGTAGTCCATATTGGAACTACCACCACCGGAAAAAATGAATTTTCCGTCACCTTTGTTGATGACCTAGAAAATGGCAACGTTTACGACCCCACTAGAGAAAATCAAATAAATCCTGAAAATTCGTGGGCAATTCAGCCTCTTATCGGTAGAAATGAAAATTCAGCCGGATTTTCGGACTATACTGCAGGACTTGCGCCAGACATCGATTTAAGGGAAGACCTGTCTAACTTAGGCGTTTTGGGAGACTTGGAAGAGCCTCTATTGAAAAAAGCTATTTCGGAAATTACAGGAATATCCGCTAAAATGGATTTCACCGTACAATTACCGGTTCAACTGGTTACCAGCTCCAAAATGTTTACCAAGACTAAGGACAATATGTATATGGATATAAAAAATCCTTTACCATTAATCAAACAATAGCATAAAATTAAAGGTAGTGCTAACAGTTTTTTTATTTAAATTGAACTTTGAGAAATTACATCACATTCAATTCTTTACTATGAAAAAATTTTTAGCGCTGCTAATACTACCCCTAATACTTTCTTGTACCGACTTAGATGACCATGCCTTTATCTACCCCAAGGATGTGGAAGTACAGCACTTTATGTGGCAGGGATTAAACCAATGGTATTTTTGGCAAGCCGATGCCCCCAATCTAGGAGATACTAGGTTTAGCTCCAATGAGAAGTACATTGACTATTTAGAGGAATACAGGGATCCTGCCGAGTTTTTCTACAAAACCTGCTATAAGCATCGGAATGTAGTAGGTGTTGAAAATGCAGTAGACCGATTTAGTTTTACAGGAGATGATTACCGAGTATTGGTAAACTCATTGCAGGGAATTACCAAAAGCAACGGGATGGAATTTGGATTGGCACGTTTCCAAGGAAGTACGGATCTTTTTGGATATGTGCGCTACATCATTCCCAACTCCAATGCCGCCTCCAAACCTATTTCCCGAGGAGAAATATTTACTAGGGTAGATGGCATAAAACTCACGGATGCAAATTACAGGGAGCTGCTGTTTGGAAATAAGGATACCTATACCCTGGGAATGGCCGATATTAATGACAAAGTACTTACAGAGAATGGCAAGGAAGTAATGCTCACCAAAGAGGAAGGCCTGGAAGAAAACCCCATCTTAGTTGCCAAAACTGTGGAAGTAAGCGGTACCAAAATTGCCTACCTTATGTACAACGGTTTTACCAGGGGATATAACGAGGAGCTAAACAACGCATTTGAAACGTTTAAGATGGAGGGAGCTACGGAGCTGGTGGTAGACCTTCGCTACAACCCCGGGGGATCGGTAAATAGCTCTAGACTGTTAGCCAGCATGATCTACGGCACCCATACCAACGAGCTCTATATTAGACAGCGATGGAACGATAAATTGCAATCCACTTTCAGTAAGGAACAGTTGGAAGATTATTTTGCTGCTAAAACCGATAAAGGGACTCCTATTAACACCTTAAACCTCAGCAAAGTATACATACTAGCTACTGGAAGCTCTGCCAGTGCCAGTGAACTGGTTATGAACGGACTTGCCCCTTATATAGATGTAATACATATAGGAGAAAAAACTAGGGGGAAGAATGAGTTTTCCATAACCATGGTAGACGATAGGGATAACGATTATATTTACAGTGGCAGTAGGGAAGATAAGATTAACCCTAACAACTCATGGGCCATGCAGCCTCTTATGGGGCGCAATGAGAATGCGGATGGATTCTCTGATTATACAGACGGATTAGCCCCAACTATTGAACTGAGCGAAGATGTTTCTGATATGGGGGAGCTGGGAGACCCCAATGAACCCTTATTTGCCAGGGCTATCCAAGAAATAACGGGTGCTACTGCTAAAAGGGATTTCACCGTAGTTTCACCAGTAGAAGAGGTATCTAACTCCAAACTATTTAGCCCCCTTAAAGACCATATGTATTTGGATAAGATAGAACACCTGCCACTACCACAATATTAATTGAAAGATGAAGGGCCCGATATTTCTGTATATCGGGCCCTTTTTTCTTATGCCTAAGTATGGTAATTGGGTATAATAAATAATACCTACCTCCTCTTACCTTCCGGAAGACTATAAGTTGATAGTAAGTCCTACTCTTAAATTTCTTCCTTTGGTTGTAAATCCTAATAGCTCCGTATACTCCTCATTTAGAAGATTACTTGCATTCAGGAAAAAGGTGAGTTTATTTTCTATTACTTGGTGCGAAATGTAAAAATCCAATAACCCATAGGTCTCCAATTCCACATCTGTAAAGGGGAAGGATCCAAAATCGGTATCGGTACGTGTTCCAGTTAAGGCGTAACTAACGTTAGCATGGGTACGCTGAGAAAAATCGTAACCTACATATGCATTCGCTTTTTGTTTAGGAAGTCTGATGGCATTATCGCCTTCTCTTTCCGTAAAGGTATAGTTAGCGCCAAGATTTAATTGAGTCATGGGAGTCCAACTAAGCTCTAACTCTACTCCTTTGGCATCGATGGTATTTTCAGCATTTAAATAACCAGTACTGCCATAATAAACGAAGTTCTTTTCTTTTCTATTAAAATAAAGCGCGCTGAATCTAAGGTCTTTGTCAACGGCATATTCAAATCCACCTTCAATAGTCCTATTCTCCTCTGGCTCCAACTCTGGATTGGCCCCAAAATTTCCGAATAATTGGTTTAAACTAGGGGTGATATAAGAGGTAGCATAAGACCCCATTAGCTTCACATAACCATTGGCATTATGAAAAGTAAAGGATGGGTTTACATTATAAACAAAGTGCGACCCATACTCGGAATGATTATTGGCACGTACCCCTGTGTTTAGGTTAAGCCCAAAACTGGATACATAAACCAGGTTAAGGTAGGGATCTATAATATCAAAATCCTGAACCGCCGCATATTTGGTCTCATCATGGATATAATTAAGACCTAAGATGGTATAGAGCTTATCGTTAAAACTGTATTTATTATACAAATCTACTACCGTATTCTTGCCGTTATAGATCGTGGGAAAGCCATCCTTAATATCTGAATCGTACTCACTGTAGCCCGAGTTAAGCACCAAGGATCCGTTATTGTACTTATATTCTGCCGATAATCCTGCTCTTTTCTGCTCACTTATATATTCGTAGGGAGCATCGAACATACCAAAGGCCTCATCATACTCTCCCCTGGTCTTGGTATGATTCCCAAAAACTCCTACATTAAATCTGTCTGAAAATGCATATCCCAATTTCACATTCGTACTATAGCTAGAAAAAATATCTTCCTCATTCTCGGGAGTGACCAATGCAGATAAGCCTTCGGAATAGCGATTGGAGAATCCAACATTATAGCTAAACTTATCCAAGGTACCGTTTATAGCGGCACTGTTGGCAAAATCACCTATATTATAATTTTGATCCTTTGCGGTTTGATTGGTACCAACGCTGGATTGAAAATTTCCGGCTATTTTATTTTCTGATGACTTTTTAGTCGTGATATTTATCACTGCAGTAGCCGCATTGGTACCGTAAAGGGTACTCGCTGCTCCTTTAATGATTTCTATAGATTCTATATTGGCCGTAGAAAGCATTCTTAAATCATATTCCTGATTTACAGACGATGGGTCCGATACTCGTACTCCGTCTACCAATACCAATACCTGTCTACCTCTACCCCCACGGGCATAAACACCTAAAACCGTACCTTCCCTCCCATTGCTACCTGCTATGGCAAAACCGCTTTTAGAATTAATAATTTCGGCAACTGTTTTACCCTGACTTCTTTTTATTTCTTCTGCGGTAATCTTAACCACAGTTTTCCCGGAGTTCTCCCTTTTAAGTTCAAAACGGGAGTCGCTCACTACCACTTCGTCCAGATGCTGGATATCCGCTTCTTTTTCTTGTGCAACTACATTTGTGCAAGCCACTATTGCGGCAAGCATACCAATACATTTTTTGTTCATTTTCCTTTAATTCAATAAATGGGAGTGTGGAATGTCCGTATTCATTCGCAAACCTTTGTCCCGAAAGTTTAACATTGTTTTTTTGAATTTGGCAGGTCTCCTGACTTGCGTACTATCATGCACCTTCCCGCCTCTAGTTTAGGCAGTGGTATTCTGAAGAAATGACAGCCATCCGCATAATACGGACCAAGCTTACAGTTGCGGGAACAGCTTCGGACTTTCACCGAATTCCCTTTTAATCCATTCCTCTTGATACAAGAAGAGCTGGAACCGAAATTCGGCGCGAAACTACTACATTTTTTACTATTTACTCCCTAGTTAAGGGAGTTTCTTAAGTGTAGCTGAAATATTGCCGCAGCAAATTACGCTCTCCACGGATAGGGCCATGTTAGAGATAGCTTATAAAAAAACAGCTCCTTGCATTGTAGAAAGGTATAATTAGATCTCCTCCTAAGTGTACCAAAACACCTATTTCAAAAATGAACAAAAATCCAACAACCAGCGGCTATTTTAGCTTAGTCCTATCACTTTTTAATATCTTTAGGGTTTATGTAATCTACATCCAAAGATTATAAACGAATGTTGGATAAGGCTCGTCGTCAAAAAATTTAGTACTACTTTTGAACCCATAAATCAAAAAATTAGACTTTTGAAGAAGGTTATTTACTTGCTATTCGTACTAGCTATTTTTTCCTGTAAGCAGGAGAAAAAAGATGGCAACCCCAAAGCGGTATCTGCAAAGCCAATCCCCATAGCGCATGCAAAGGGCTTTACCATGGAAAAGCAATCCAATGGAATAACGGTCATTAAAATAACCTCTCCCTGGCCCAATTCGGAAGCGGCATTTACCTATGCACTGGTTCCAAAAGACTCCCTGGCAACGATTCATATTGACGAGGATGCCTACCACGCCATTGTCCCTGTTCCAGTAGAAAATATTGTAGTTACCTCTACCACCCACATTCCGGCCTTAGAAGCCTTGGAGCAATTGGACAAGCTAATAGGATTTCCTGACACACGATATATTTCTTCTAAAACAGCACGGGAATACATAGATGCTGGTAAGGTGAAAGATTTGGGGAAAAACGAGGCATTAAGCACGGAAATGGTGATTGCCTTAAATCCAGACCTAGTAATAGGCTTTGGTATAAATAATGAGAATAAGGCCTATGAAACCGTACAGCGGGCCGGCATCCCAGTAGTATACAACGGCGAGTGGACCGAAGAAACCCCCTTGGGAAAAGCAGAATGGATTAAGTTCTTTGCCCCTTTCTTTCAACAAGAGGCCAAGGCAGATAGCATCTTTGCCTCCATAGCCGATAACTACCATAACACAAAAAAGCTAGCACAACAGGCCAAATCAAAGCCAACGGTATTGAGTGGCGCACTGTATAAAGATATATGGTACCTCCCTGGTGGCAATAGCTGGGGCGCCAAATTTATGGAGGATGCCAATACCAACTACCTTTGGAAAGACACCAAGGAAACTGGCAGCCTCTCCTTAAGTTTAGAGAGCGTACTGGAGAAAGGGCGAGCAGCGGAATACTGGATAGCCCCCTCCCAGTTTATAAGCTATCAAGAGATGGAAGACAGTAACCGGCACTATACGCAATTCGCTGCCTATAAAAACAAAAAAATATACACCTATGCCAATACCAAAGGAGAAACGGGAGGAATGCTCTATTTTGAATTGGCCCCCAACAGGCCCGATTTGGTCCTCAAAGACCTAATTCACATCTTTCACCCAGAATTACTTCCAGAACACCAATCCGTATTCTTTAAACCCTTGGATTAAGTGCCACAATCTAAAACATACCGAATCTACTTTCTACTGTTATTAGTGGTCTTGCTGGCTTGTTTTCTGGTTAACATCAGTTTGGGGTCTGTCGCTATCCCCTTTAAGGAAGTGGTAAATGCCATTTTAGGAAAAGTTACGGAACGGGAATCTTGGGCATATATAATTTGGGACTACAGAGTACCTAAAGCACTGACCGCTATCCTAGTAGGTAGTGGCCTTGCCTTAAGTGGTTTGCTAATGCAAACCTTGTTCCGAAACCCATTGGCCGGACCCTTTGTGCTGGGTATAAGTTCTGGCGCCAGTTTGGGTGCAGCCATCCTCATAATGGGCGCCTCTTTATTTAGTGGACTATTTTCTTTTGGATTGGTAAACGATATTTCCTTGGCCCTAGCCTCCAGTATTGGGAGTTTTGTGGTTCTTTTGGCCGTCATGGTAGTAGCCTCTAGAGTTAAAGATACCATGGCATTGCTCATTATTGGACTTATGTTTGGCAGTCTCACCTCTGCTTTGGTAAGTGTTCTCTCTTACTTCACCACCGCAGAAAAATTACAGCAATATATCTATTGGTCCTTTGGGAGCCTTGGTAATCTTTCATGGCAACAATTACTATTACTTGCTATTATTACCGCCGTGGGCCTAGTCATTAGTATACTATGCATAAAACCCCTAAACTCCCTCTTATTGGGAGAGCATTATGCACGGAGTATGGGCGTAAACATAAAGCGATCTCGCTACGCTATAATTTTGGCCACTGGTCTACTCGCTGGTGGGGCTACCGCCTTTGCCGGTCCCATAGCATTTATTGGATTGGCCGTACCCCATTTAACACGACAAATTTTTAACACCACCGATCATAGAATATTGCTGCCAGCGGTAATGGTCTACGGGGCCATTTTAATGTTGATATGCGATACCATTGCCCAATGGCCTAGTTCTGCCAGTGTACTTCCCATAAACGCCATTACCTCCATCATTGGGGCACCAGTAGTAATTTGGCTCTTGGTAAGGAAGCGAAAAATGGTATTTTAAGGGCTCTGCGAGAGTTTCTTGTAGCGCAAAACACCATAAAGTGCCTACTTTAAAGTATTTTTGAAACCTATTATTTAGCTAAGCGTTAAAATTACATATCATCAGCAACTACGAGGGAAATACCGCACTAACAATTAAGGATCTAAAGATTGGATATACCTCTGGGAAACGGGAAAATGTGGTGGCTACAAACATTAACTTTTCCTTGAACAAAGGGGAGTTAGCAGCAATCATAGGAGTGAACGGAATAGGTAAATCTACCTTATTAAGGACCTTGGGGAAAGTACAACCCAAGCTCTCCGGGAACATCTTATTGAATAGCACGCCCTTGGAGAAACTTACCAGTCTGGCCCTCGCAACAGAAATAAGCGTAGTACTGACCGAGCCCATTGCCTCCAAAAACCTAACGGTAATGGAGTTGGTGAGTCTAGGGAGGCAACCCTACACCAACTGGATAGGAACTTTGAGTGACCAGGACAAGACAAAAATAAAAAGCGCCCTTAATTTGGTAGAGCTCACCTCCCTGCAATATAAGAAGTGCTATGAGCTTAGTGACGGACAATTACAAAAGGTAATGATTGCCAGGGCATTGGCACAAGACACCCCCGTTATATTAATGGATGAACCCACCTCTCATTTAGACCTGTACCACAAAGTCCAGATCTTAAAATTGTTGCAAGACATCGCTCACAAAACCCAAAAAACCATCCTATTTACCACCCATGAAATTGAAATAGCGATTCAGCTATGCGATAAGATGCTTATTTTGGAAAAAGGAAAAAGTGCCTTTGGTGAACCCTGTGACCTGATCCGAAACAAGAACTTTGAAAACCTATTCCCATCGGACACTATAACTTTTGATGGCAAAACCGGGGCTTTTAGGGTAAATAAGTAGTAAGGACTTTTCGCCTATCCCTTTATCGCTGCAAATTTTTTACTTTTATCTTGTTCCCCAGCGGGTATAAGCTAGTATCCGCATCCTTAGGATGTAAGATTAAAACGCCTAGGGAGTCGGGAAAATCTTTAAATTGATTCGCTCCCTATTCTAAACCCAATCCATTATCTTTACCTAAAAGATCAACTAACCATGAGTGAAATGCTTGCTGCCCTTTTGGTAGCCCTTCTATGTTTGGGAGCTGGCTATTTATTAGGGAACTACATACAAGGCCTTAAAACCAAATCTGATCAAAGTACGCTATTGGAGCGAGAACAACAATTGGGCATTACTATTGCCAATTTGGAAGAGCAATTGGTAAAAGCGAACGCGGAAAAAGAGGCGCTCCGAAATACTTGGGAAACCGAAAAAGAACAACTCCGAATAGAAAAGGAACACTTAGGGCACCAGCTTACCAGGTATCAGGCCGACATGGAACACCTGCAGCAAAAAAACAGGGAGCAAAAGGAAGAAGTAGCCAAACTACAAGCCACTTTCACCAAGGAATTTGAAAATCTGGCCAATAAGATCTTGGATGAAAAGAGCAGTAAATTTACTGAGCAGAACCGGGAAAACATCAAAAATATATTGTCTCCCTTACAGGAAAAGATCCAACTATTCGAAAAAAAAGTAGAGGACAGCCAGAAAGAAAGCGTAGGAATGCACTCGGCCTTAAAGGAACAGTTGGCCAATTTACAGACCCAAAACCTGAAAATTACCCAGGAGGCCATCAACCTAACCAAAGCCCTAAAAGGCGACAGTAAAATGCAAGGAAATTGGGGAGAATTGGTATTGGAACGCGTACTGGAAAAATCTGGCCTTGAAAAAGACCGGGAATACAGCGTACAACAAAGTTTTACTCGGGAAGATGGTACAAGGGTTCTGCCAGATGTCATTATCCATCTCCCAGACGGCAAGAAAATGATTGTAGACTCTAAGGTATCCCTAACAGATTACGAACGCTATGTGAATGCAGAGGAGGAATTAAAGAGTAAATTCCTAGCAGACCATATCCAATCGCTCCGAAGACACGTAGATCAACTTTCCGCTAAAAAATACGAGGACCTTTATGAAATGGACAGTCCAGATTTTGTTTTGATGTTTGTTCCGATAGAGCCTGCCTTTGCGCTTGCTATCAATCAAGACAACTCCTTATACAGTAAAGCCTTTGAAAAGAATATCATTATTGTGACCCCTGCTACCCTTTTGGCCACGCTTCGCACCATAGACACCATGTGGAACAACGAAAAGCAACAACGCAATGCCATAGAAATAGCTAGGCAAGCCGGCGCCCTATACGATAAATTTGAAGGCTTTGTGGGCGATTTAACCAAGGTGGGCAAGAAAATGGACGAGGCTAAAACCGAGTATCAGGGGGCCATGAAAAAATTGGTGGAAGGACGGGGAAATATAGTGATCAGTATTGAAAAACTGAAAAAAATGGGGGCTAGGGCAAAAAAATCTATCCCCGAATCCTTATTAGACAATGCCTTGGAACAGGAAGGGGAACTAGATAATACAGATGGGGTACTCCCACTGCGCGAACACTAAAATTTAAAAGGATGAAAAAAATACTTGGCCTTACCGTTCTATCCATTATTGTGCTGTTCACGGCCTACTTCCTGTTTATTTATTACGTTCCCTACTCTACGGGAATCCGTTCTGGCGAGCTAATAAAAATTAGCCATAAGGGGGTTCTCATCAAAACCTGGGAAGGCGAAATCAGTCAAGGTATTTCCGGAGCACAAATATTCACCTTCTCGGTTACGGATCGGGATGCCATAGAAAAGCTAAAAGAGTACCAAGGTTCCTATGTACGATTAAGTTATATAGAGCGCTACCAAACCATTTTTTGGCTTGGAGACACCAAATATTTTATCACTGAGGTAAGCAAGGAAACCTCTCCACATTAAATAAATTATTTTATACTACCCAAACCCCCTATAATCTATAGCATGGTATGGGTAACCTTAACTACTAGTTTCATGCAAAAATTTAAATCTGCCAAACATTCACAACTATCCATAACCCAATTAATGCTTCCCTCGCATTCCAATTTCGGGGGCAAGGTACATGGGGGACACATCCTTAATCTTATGGATCAAATTGCTTTTGCCTGCGCCTCCAAGCACTCTAACAGCTATTGTGTTACCGCCTCGGTAAATAAGGTAGACTTCTTAGGCCCTATTGAGGTGGGCGAGTTGGTGACCTTAAAAGCCTCTATCAATTACACCGGGCGTACCTCTATGGTAGTAGGTGTGCGGGTAGAATCGGAAAATATACGAACTGGGAAAAAGCTGCATTGCAACTCTTCCTATTTCACTATGGTAGCCAAGGATGCCGATGGTAATAATTTACCGGTGCCAGGGTTGATCATTGAAGACGAACAGGGAGTAAGGCGTTTTGCCCGAAGTCTGGTACGCAAAAAACAAGCCATGTCCAGATCTACCAAATTTGATGAAACCCAGTTTAAGCTGCAGGACTATTTAAAGAAACTAGACCAGGAGAACGTGAAGTTAAAATTGAAATAAAACAATATTGCCGCATAAACCATTACTGGCATATGCGGCAATTTCCGTTAAACCTACTATGGAATCTTATTGGATTCCGGCTGCGGCATCTTGATCCATAAACCAAATTAGGTTATTGGAAGTAGGTGCCACCAAGGAAGCTGGATACGCCTTGTACCCATCTTCTTTTCCGATGATGGTTTTTACTTTTTCGGCCTTGTTTTCCCCAGTAACCAAAAATGCCACCGTCTTGGCATTGTTTATTATTTTTCCAGTAATGGTAATTCTTCGTTGACCTGAATCTGGGTGGATGGCAACCTCACAATTCTCCTTAGATTCCCATAATTCTATTTCATGTGGAAAAATGGAAGCAGTATGTCCGTCATCGCCCATACCCAATATCACTAAATCAAATTGGGGAATACCATTCGCCTTAGGCAACTGATCCTCCAATACGTTCCCATATCGGACCGCTTCTGTTTGCGGATCTGCCTCTCCCAATACGCGATGGATATTTCCTTCTGGAATATCTATCTTGGAAAGCAGGTGATCTACCGTCATTTTATAGTTACTCTCGGCGTCTGTTGGATCAACACAACGCTCATCGCCCCAATACAAATGTACTTTGGACCAATCTGTATCCTTTGCATTTTCAGACATATAATCGAACACCCCTTTTGGCGTACTACCCCCTGAAAGGGCAATATGCATCACTGTGTTGTTCTTAATCTGTTCTTCCAAATACTCGGAAAATCTCTTAGCAACCTCCGTCTTGGACGGGTCTACATTAGTTTTCATTATATATTACTTTTATAAATAGCTAATAGCCCCCTAATATTAGGGAGCTATATATTAATTTTAAGCTATGGGACCTAATCCCACTATTCTTCAATGCCTACTTCTATTTTAGAACGCAAAAGCCAGGATCGTCTGCCAAGCTTTCACCGGGATTTCGCCATCTAAGTTCTCCCTCTAGCAGATCGTCCGAGTTTTTGGGTCCCCATGTACCTGCAGAGTACCCATAGATATTGACATCGCTGCCATTTTCCCAGTAATCCAAAATAGGATCTACAAAGTCCCATGCCGCTTCCACCTCATCGGCACGTGCATATAGGGTGGCATCTCCTTGCATCGCATCCAATAATAGACGCTCATAGGCTTCCATCACGTTGTTTTCCTCCAATCCAGAGTAGTAAAAGTCTAAATTGGCGCGCTCTACCTTAAAGCCTTGTCCGGGAACTTTCACCCCAAACTTTATCAATATTCCCTCATCGGGCTGAATACGGATAATTAGCTGATTGTCCTTGCTATGCAAGTCAGAATTTTTAAATACCTGGTGGTGGGGCGACTTAAAATGGACTACTACCTCGGTAACCTTGGTAGGCATTCTCTTTGCCGTTCGCACATAAAAGGGAACGTCTTTCCATCTCCAGTTATCCACATAAAACTTCACGGCCGCATAGGTTTCGGTTTTGGAATTGGGGTCTACCCCCTCTTCTTCCCGGTATCCCTTAACCTTCTCCCCATTAATAACCGAAGAAAGATATTGGCCTCTAACCGTATTTTTAAAGAGCGTTTCTTCGTCACGCATCACACGGATAGATTTTAGGGCCTTTACCTTTTCGTTCCTAATTTCCAAGGCACTAGCATCTATAGGAGGCTCCATTACAATCAGGGAGACAATTTGCATCAGGTGGTTTTGGAACATATCGCGAAGCGCACCCGACTTATCATAATACCCTCCTCTTTTTTCTACTCCGCCACTTTCGGCATTGGTAATCTCTATATGATTGATATAGTTCCTATTCCAAAGCGGCTCAAAAATACTGTTAGAGAAACGGGTTACCAATAAATTCTGTACGGTTTCTTTTCCCAAATAATGATCTATCCTATAGATCTGGGATTCCTTAAAGTATTTTTGAAGTCCCTTATTTAATTTCTTAGCAGTCTCTAAACTGTAACCAAAAGGTTTTTCTACAATAATTCGCTTCCAACCATTGCTTTCATTATTCAGTTGCTGCTCCGAAAGGTTTTTGGCAATTACCTCGTATAAACTTGGCGGGGTAGACAAATAGAAAATATAATTCCCGCCAATGCTATACTTGGAATTCAAATCGGAAATCCTAGTGGCCAACTTACTGTATTCACGGCTATAGTCGTCCCCTAAATCTTCATAAAAGAATTTATCTGAAAAATCGTTAATCTCCTCCTCGGTAGCATCTTTCAACATATCCGAAAGGTGGGGACTTTCCAAAACTACCCTCTTTCTAAATTCGCCATCGGTTAAATTACTCCTACTAACCCCCAATACCACAAAGTTTTCTGGAAGCTGATTCGCCTTATATAACTTATATAAAGAAGGGACTAATTTTCTTGCCGTTAGGTCACCAGAGGCTCCAAAAATAACAAGCATTTGATTTGCTGTTTTGTTCATCTTATAAATATTGGAATATTAGTTCTTTTTGTTGGATTTTATAACAATGGATTAAAAAACCCATAAAATCACTACTTTTGAACTTTATTTTAGGCTGCGAAGATAAAACTTATTTAGCTTATACATTTTATAAACACGAACTCTTAACAAAAGTTACATTATTTTGTTAGGTTTTTTTAATAAACAAACATGGGAAATACATACGATTTTGGATTGATCGGACTAGGTGTTATGGGAAGGAACTTTATACTGAACGTAGCCGATAACAACTACTCTGCAATGGGTTACGACCTGGATAAGGAAAAAGCGGACGCTCTTATCGCTGAAGGGGAAGACACTAAGAAAGTAAATGCCACATCGGACATAAAGGAATTTGTAAACTCCTTAAGCACCCCCAGAAAAATTATGCTTTTGGTACCCGCAGGTAAAATAGTAGATTCTGTTATTGAGAGTTTATTGCCGCATTTGGATAAGAACGATTTAATTATTGATGGAGGGAATTCATTTTTCACCGATACAGACCGCAGGGAAGCTTATTTAAAAGAAAAAGGCATCCACTTTTTTGGATCAGGTGTATCTGGTGGTGCCAAAGGAGCCAGACGCGGACCCAGCATTATGCCAGGAGGAAACAAAGAGGCTTACAAAGAGGTACAGCCTATATTTGAAGCAGTATCCGCAAAATTTAAAGGGGAGCCTTGTGTAGCCTACCTGGGACCAAAATCGGCAGGTAACTACGTAAAAATGGTCCATAACGGAATAGAGTACGGCCTAATGCAGCTAACCTCCGAAATCTACGATATCCTGAAAAAAGCTGGAAACTTTAGTTACGAAGAACTCCACACCCTATTTGACAGTTGGAACAAAGGCAGGTTGCAATCCTTCCTTATTGAAATATCTGCAGAAATCTTTGAAAAAGATGACGACAAGGGCAATGGTAAATTAGTGGAGAAAATATTGGATAAGGCCAAGCAAAAAGGAACCGGTAAATGGACCTCCCAGAATGCGATGGACTTAGGGATTCCAATTCCTAGTATAGACATTTCCGTGAGCATGCGTCAGATTTCCGCCTTAAAGGACGAACGAGTTAAGGCCGATGAGCTTTACAACAGACCGAAAATTGCGGCCATGGACAAAGACGAATTGGCAAAATGGGCTGAAGAAGCACTTTACTTTGCCTTTATCACTACCTATGCCCAAGGACTTCACCAGTTATCCGATGCCTCTGTGGAATATGGATATGAATTGGACCTCTCTGTTATTGCTAAAATTTGGAGAGCCGGATGTATTATTCGCGCCGGATTATTGGAGGATATATCCAATGCCTATACGGAGGATAAAGAATTGAAAAATCTATTGCTATCGCCCAATTTTGTCCCTAAAGTACAAGCGACCGTAGGGGCAGCAAGGAATTTAGTAGCTTATGGAGCCAAAAATGGAATACCCCTACCAGGCCTATCCAATTCTTTAACTTATTTTGACGTTTATACTTCTGGAAGATTGCCCTTAAACCTAATTCAGGCGCAGCGAGACCATTTTGGATCGCACACCTATGAGCGTACGGATATGGAAGGTATTTTCCACACAGAATGGGAATAATATAAACCTATAAAAAGGTAGTTTTAAAACTCCCTCCTTGTATGGCAGCTAAAACCGTTGCCAGGAAGGAGGGAGTTTGTTTTTATAAGAATAGCTTGTTTGGGTTGAATCCTATGAACGCACCACTCCCCCATTAATCTACCCGCCTAAAGCCCGGATTACCACAGCTTACTCACAAAACTACATAGATTACCAGAAGAAGGCCATACCCGCCTAACGGAGCTTTTCAGCATATTAAATCCAGCTGAAATATTTATTAAAAAGCAGCCAAAAGAATAAGCTCACCTACCCTGGCTTACTGAAGTTTTGAGATCATTTTACGCAAAGTAGCACCCCCTAATCCAGTTGTATTTATTTTAGTGTAAATTTACTATCTAAAATATTGATGTTATGAACCCATCGGCCTCTGGTTGGATAGATAAATTTGGACATCTAGTTAAGAATGAGGATCAGTATTGCAACTCCTTTGAAACCCTATACGCCCAATTAAAGAAAACAGGTTTCGTATATGGTATAAACTTAAACGTCCCCTCTTTTATAGAAATAGAACACAGGCTTTCTGAAGATGAAATGGCAAAAATAAACCTATTGACCGGTTTATATTACACCTATAAATTTACCACTGGGAATACTGACTTTAAAGATTTTGTTAAGCGCTTACTTAGGTTTTACAAAGGCTTGGACATTGCTAAGATATCCTTCATAAATAAACTATTGATCGGTAGAAAAACCTCTGCCAAACTAGAATCGCTCATCAACTCCAGGATCTATTTGGAGGATAACTTAATCAGTAAAACCTTTAATAGCATCATTACCAACTCCCTTCTATTTATAGATGTACTAACTTTTAAACGTCATCTAGAAGGAGAGAAAAACAAAAAAGACATTGCGCACCGCATAGAGCATATTACCATCAACATAACCTACCACACCTTAAACTCTAAACAGAAAAGTAGGAATGACGAAAAGCTAGCCCAGCTCTTTGCTTCTTCCCTCACCTTTACCGAAAGCGGAGAAAATAGTGTGGACAGCAGTTACAGCAACAAGCAGTTACAGCAGTTTAAAACTTGTGAAAAACAATACTTTTTGGATGTGGCCTGTTTAACTGTTTGGGAAGATCAATCCTTGGCCTACACAGAATCCAAGTTTATTTTTGAATTGGGCGAGGACATGGGTTTCAGCAAATCCCACATTAGCAAATCCATATTTGAGGTTACTGAATTCTTTGAACTGAACGCCTCCAAAATTCCGCATTTAAAGGATCAAAATATGGCCGTACAATTCTATGAAAGCATGGCAAGAATTGTAAACAAATTAATCCTAAGAAATAGCAAAAGACTTCAAAAGGAATTATCGGAAAGCAAGGAATTAGTGTCCCTATTATCTAAGTCTACCGTTAAGGATTTAACTGCAGAAGAGAAAAAAAAGGTACAAGATCAGCTATTGGATATTTTTAAAAGCATTCCCTCCTTGGCCATATTTATTCTTCCCGGGGGTGCAGTTTTATTGCCGATATTTATAAAATTAATTCCTAAATTGCTACCTTCTTCCTTTGACGAGAATAGAGTGGATTAAAACCTCTGAAAAACCATCAAAAAACGCAGTATAAGGAAAATCTATACAAGGCTTTAAATTCACCTATCACTATATAAACCAACTAATTAACACCCACTACTCCAACCAATACTTGAAACTTTTTACACGTTCCCGACTCACAATGATCTCTTGGTCATTATACCTGTTCAGTTTAATCTGCAGCCTAGAATTGGTATAGGAAACAATGTCTTTAATATGATTTACATTCACATAGAACTTTCTACTTACCCTAAAGAAGAGATCGGGCTGTAGCTCTGGTTCCAGATTCTCCAAGGTGGTATCTAATAGATAATTTCTTCCTTCCACAGTAGCTGCATAGGTGCCTTTATTTTCGCTATAAAAACACTCTATCTCATCTGCATTTATAATTTTAAGGTGCTGCCCCACCGTCACCGTAAATCGCTTTTTATACTCCCTTTCCAAGGGATTTAAAAGCAACTTTTTAACATCTTCAAACTCCAGCGAAATTTGCTGTTTTTTAGGTCCGAAGGATCGATATTTTTTAACCGCTGTTTCCAACTCCTCCTCGTCAATCGGTTTTAACAGGTAGTCTATACTATTCAACTTAAATGCTTGAAGCGCATATTCGTCAAAAGCCGTGGTAAAGATTACGGAGCTCTTTATATCCACGGCCTCAAAAATCTCGAAAGAGAGTCCGTCCGAAAGTTGGATATCCAAGAAAACAAGATCTGGATGATCATTTTCTTGAAACCATAAAATAGCTTCTTCCACAGAATGCAACATGGTGGCCACTGCGACCTCCAAATTAGCCAACAAACGGCTTAATCTTCTTGCAGCTGCTTGCTCATCCTCTATAATTATTACTTTCATTTATTTGGTTAATGGGGTTATTGTTGCTACCGTATGCCCTTACTCTTCCATATATTTTTTAATTTGCTTTTCTTCCCAATTCCTTAGAAATCGGGGTTTCTTCCCAAATACGCTAAGTCCATGAAAAAACAGCCCTATTCCCCAGAATAACGGGGTGAATAATATATTCCAATCTATCCAATTTCTGAATCCTACTTCCATCACCTCATAGAATCCGGTATTGGCATACCTATATACCAAGTATATTATAAGGAAGCCCAAATTAATGGTAAGGTATGCAAATAAGTGGCTATAAAACCCCTTGATGGCTGCAAGGCGTTTTTTAGCCCTTTCCAGCTTTTCACTATGTTCCTGATGCGGTTTCATTTTTTATATTTTTCCATTTCCTTTCTATCTTCCTCCAATATCTTTTTAATCTGTCGTTCTTCCCATTCCTTAGAAAAAAAGGGGCTGTAATTGAATGTTTTCGCAGCATGGAAAGCTACTCCAATCCCCCAGAATATCCAAACCGCAAAAGTTCCAAAATCCCAAAAAGCTTCCGAGAACGTCTCCCCCTCCTGGAGGTTTCTTGTTACCTTAATAGTAGAAATTACCAGATTGATGATTATGTAAAGGCCAAAATGAACATAAAACCCTTTAAGTTCCGCTATCCTTCTTATTGCCTTTTTCCGCCTATAATCGCTATTGTTTTCCATCGCTCGTTACTTTTTCCTTCAACTTTCAACTCCAACGCTCCCTATTATCTTCCTGTTCCATAAATTCCCTAATCTTTCGTTGTTCCCAATTTTTACCGAAGAGCGCATTGTAGCCAAAAACCTTAAACCCCTTAAAAACCAAGCTAATACCCAATCCAAAGACCACCCATAAAAACCATGGGGAACGCCATTCGTTCACGTAATAATTTATCCCTGCCACTAGGACAATGGTGAAAATCGAGGAGAACAAACTGTTATAGAACTTCTTAATTTCCGTCACTCTTGCTTTTGCCTTAAAATATTTATTTTCTTTTTCTGAATTTTCCATAGTTGTTTCTTTGTTGGATTAAATTTCGGAAGAACTTCCACTATAATTAAAAATATAGGTCCCAACTGTTAGGAAAGCGTCCTGAATTGTAGGTGTCATTCTCATAACCTTCCAATAGCATCCATAAACAGCTTCGATATTTAAAAATCATCGTCTTCCATTAATTTTCTCATGGTACGCTCCTCCCATCCCTTGCCCAATATGGGTGTACGTCCATGCGCATCCAATCCATGCATTACTACCCCAAACCCCCAACCAAGGGCGGGAAATACGACCCAGGGAAAAGAAGAGGTATTATAATTTATTAAGGCCAGTAAAGGCATTACAACTATATAGGCCGCTAAATTCCCGTAAAAACTCTTAAGGGCCTCTACCCGCTCCTTTGCCTTTTTATAGCGCTTCTCCTCAATGTCTAACTGTTGGGTCTCAAATCTATTTAACTTTTGGGTTAATAAGGGCAGGCGCACAATAAACTCACTATTTGATTTTTCTATTTCTACCTCTCTCTTAGATACAATTCCATAACGTTCTTGGATATTCTTAAGCCCCACTCCGCTACTTTTTTTAATCACCTGTTTCTCCTGGAAATTATTACTTACGCATAACATACCATCTTCTTCGTAAACCCGTACTCGCAATGGCCTAGCTTTGGTAACTATATTGTGTTTTACCGCGTTCTCTAATAGCAACTGCAAGGAAAGGGGTACAATCCTGGCTTCTGGATTTGTACTTTTTTCTGGAACATCCAACACAATACTTTCTTCAAACCTCATCTTTAGTAATTTAATGTAGGTTTTGGCAAAGGCCAACTCTTCATCTACCGTTACCAGGTCCTTATTCTTCTGCTCTAGCACATACCTATATACCTTAGAAAGCGACGTAGTGAACCTTTGGGCCTGTAGGGGATCTTCTTCAATTAAACTGGTGAGAACGTTTAGACTATTGAATAAAAAATGTGGATCCAATTGGTTCTTTAGCGCATCAAATTTAGCCGATGCGGTTCCTGCGATGATTTTTTGCTCCTTTATCTTGCTCTCTTGCCTATATTTAAAATACCAGGCCACATAAAACAGGATGGATATAATGAGTGCTATAAGCATGGAAACCTTGTAATACTCCAACTTCTCCCCTTGAATAAAATTGGACAAGGGTATTTTGTCCAAACCGACTCTAAGCAATAGTCTAGCCATAAATATCCCAAAAAGTGATATAATGATATTGCCCGTTATACCAATTAATAAGGTTTTTTTAGCGAGAATTTGTTTCTTGTACTTAACAATTAGGAATTGAATCCAATACGCGTTTACTAGGTAAAGGATTACCGAGAAGATCATGTTTCTATAGTACTCCTGCCAGGCACGGTCATAACTAAATCCGCCTTCAAACCTACCCATAAAAAAGAAAATGGCAAGAAAAACAAAATAAATAAGGGTCCCAATAAGAAAGGCATTCCCAATATGTCTTAGAAATCGATTCATAGTGACAATTTAATTATAGGTAAGCTTGGTTAGTGCCATTTTAAACAGTGTGCAGGCTTAATACTTTTGGATTAAAGTTAGTGAAAAGTTAGCACCAGGGTCTAAGAATGGATAAAATTCGGCTATGCTTGCGTAAGGTTTGCCTGACCCATAATCTATCACATCCCATTTATTAACTCCCCCTTTACTATCTACGCTTTTCGTGGTCGCTATTTTTACCACATGGCTATCACTATCTAGGTTCTCCGCGGTATGGTCAACGATGAAGGCAATAATTATTAGAATGATTTTATGCATGGCAACATCCTTTTGCGGTTATAGCACAAAGATGGCGGTTAGTAGTAGTTCCATAAATTAGAAAGTTCCCAACTGTGACTATTGAAGGATGAATTGAAAAAAAGGGCTTTTTCTGAGTAGGATGGAAGCAGGCTTACCGAATTTCTGAAGAATTACCCCAATAAAAAAGAGGACGCACCCCTACGTCCTCTTCTATAAGTCAAGAATAAATTTACTCTCGAACTTATCAATTACTCTTACTTATGATATGTAAAATTACGTGTTAAATTTATAAATACCGTACTTTTTTACCAAAAAAAATAACGGTAACACTTAAATGCAGCACCTATAAGACAGAAAGCGTAGAGAGGTGGTCTATGCAGGCAAGGAAAGGTGGGTTGGAAACATGAGATCCATTAAATAATGGGAGTCTAACTAGCTGTAAAAAGGGGCAGAATAAATAATAAATCCATTATCCAATCAAATCCCCTACCTTTGCTTCTTATTATTTTACATATTATATGACATTTAAAGAATTAGGTATTATAGAACCTATCCTAAAAGCCCTAGCGGCAGAAGGCTATACAAAACCCACCCCAATTCAAGAGCAATCCATTCCCATTCTACTAAAAGGTAAAGATCTATTGGGCTGTGCACAAACCGGGACGGGTAAAACTGCCGCCTTTTCCATTCCCATTATCCAACAATTGGTTTTAGACCGTGAAGCAGATGGGCAGCAACGCAAAATTAGAACATTGGTAGTAACTCCTACCCGCGAATTGGCGATACAAATTGGAGAGAACTTCACCTCCTATGCCAGACATACCGGCATTAGAAATACGGTTATTTTTGGAGGGGTTAAACAGGGAAGACAAACCGATGCCCTTAAGAGGGGCGTAGACGTACTTATAGCAACTCCAGGAAGATTGTTAGACCTAATGAATCAAGGTTTCATCTCCCTTAAAGATATAAAGTACGCCGTATTGGATGAAGCAGACCAGATGCTGGACATGGGCTTTATTCACGATATTAAAAAAATTATTGCCAAACTACCCAACAACAGACAATCGCTTTTCTTTTCGGCTACCATGCCCAAGGCTATCGTTGAATTGTCCAGAAAACTATTGGGCGATTTTGAGCAAGTTACTATTAAACCTCAGCAGGCCACCGCGGAAAAGGTAGAACAAGCTATCTATTTTGTAGCCAAAAAGAATAAGCCCAAATTACTGACCCATCTACTGGAAAAAGACCCCAACGATTCTACCTTGGTATTTTCCAGAACCAAGCACGGTGCCAATAAAATTGTAAAACAATTGGCTAAAGCAGATATTAAAGCAGAAGCCATTCATGGCAACAAATCCCAGAATGCACGACAAAAGAGCTTGGGCGATTTTAAAAATGGGGATTTAAAGGTGCTTATTGCTACAGATATTGCCGCAAGGGGGATTGATGTAGAGGATTTATCCTTGGTGATCAATTACGACCTTCCCAATGTTCCTGAAACATACGTTCACCGTATTGGAAGAACTGGAAGGGCTAGTGCCAGCGGAATAGCAGTCTCATTCTGTGATGCAGAAGAAAGACCGTACTTAAAAAGTATCCAAAAGCTAATTAATCAGCAAGTACCCACCATTACAGACCATCCCTTTGTAGATGATGGCTTGGAGGAAGTGCCCTTACAGCCAGAAAAGAAGCACGGCAACCACAAGCAGCGACCACGAACCGGACATTCCAATCCGCGAGGGGGAAAAAATAACAATAGAGGAAGAAATACTAACCATAGACCTAAAAGGGATTAATCTCTTAAAGCGAATATTGAGTTATAACGACCGGGGCAAGAAATTGTCCCGGTTTTTTTTACAAAGGCACTTACCCTTATAAGCTCACAGAATAAAACTCCCCTTTTCACTCCCTTTTTTAATGATTAATCAATAATTTTTAGTTGGTCATTGAAAAAATAAGGATATTTAAGGCAGTATAAAATCACTTTAATCCATCTTATATTGTCCTTTATGAAAAGTTTGTTCTCTACCCTCCTTCTTGGAATTACTTTGTTTGCCATTCCGTTACACCTTTCGGCACAAACGACTAATTTGATAAGTTATAATATTAAGTACGACAACACCCATGACACCATCAATAATTGGAACGACCGAAAGGAAACCATGGTGCAATTACTTCGGCATTACAATGCCGATATTGTGGGAATACAGGAGGGCCTTCACCGCCAAGTTACCTATTTAAATGGGGCGCTACCAGGGTTTGCCTATGTAGGCGTTGGCCGTGATGACGGTATGCAAAAGGGGGAATACACTGCTATTTTATACAATGCGGAAAAATTTAAAGTCTTAAAGACCAATACCTTTTGGTTGTCGGACACCCCCGAAAAAGTTTCTGTAGGCTGGGATGCTGCGCTGGAACGTATTTGTACCTACGCGCTCTTTGAAAATCTAGAAACAAAAAAGCAATTTTGGGTTTTCAACACCCATTTTGATCACCGAGGTACGAAGGCCAGATCCAATTCTGCCCAATTAATCTACAAGAAAATTAATGAGATTAATACCAAAGGCACGCCCGTAATTCTTATGGGTGACTTAAATTTAACCCCAGATACCAAGGCCATTCAGTTTTTACAGCAGTACTTGGCAGATGGCATGGAGATCACTAAAAAGCCCTTTTACGGTCCTGTAGGCACCTTTAATGCCTTTGATCTGGATAGGGTTATAACGGACCGGATAGATTATATATTTGTAAAAGATATAGAGGTTCTATCCTATACGCATATTGATGATAGATTGGCGAACAACAAACACATCTCGGACCACTTGCCCGTAATGATAACTATAGCCGAATAAAGCATCTTCTGTGGCTTATGGGGATCCATAAACAAGGAATAGTAAGTGCCCAGCAGTTGGGAAAGGAAACAAAATTTTAAAAGCATGGTATTATGTATATCCCATCACCTTACAAGAACAAAGACCAAAAAGAGATAAAGGAGTTTCTTAGGCAGAATAGCTTTGGGATACTGGTAAATAATACAGCGGGCAAGCCTTGGGCTACCCATACTCCCTTGGAACTAGATGTGGATATGGATGGGAACGATGTATTGGTTGGACATATATCTAAAGCCAATCCACAGTGGAAATATTTTAGGGAGGACAAGGAGGTACTAGCCATTTTTAATGGACCACATAGTTATATCTCTTCCTCCTGGTATAAGGAAGAAGAAGTTCCCACTTGGAATTATATAGCGGTTCATGTGTATGGGACTATTAAAATATTGGATAAGAAGGCTGTCCTAGAGTCGCTTCACAAGCTTGTGGACAAACACGAAAAGGGAGTGGACAACCCCATTTCAATAGATGACCTATCACCTGAAACCATGAAGCAAATTAACGGGATTGTAGGTTTCCAAATCCATATTACGGAGCTTCAAGCCACCTATAAGTTATCCCAAACCCGTATGGAAGACCACCCTCAAATTATAGCAGAACTGAATAAATATGAAGGCAGTGGTTCTAAAGAAATAGCAAAGCTGATGAAAAATAGCAACTGCCCCCGCTAGTGACCGATTAGGGGTTCAACTTTAAAACTAATACAACAAATGACAGCTCTTGACAAAGAAAAGAAACTGGCGGCCTTGGAAGCAGTGAAGTATGTAAAACCTGGGATGACGGTAGGGTTAGGCACAGGTAGCACTGCCTCCATAATGATTAAAGAATTGGGGAGGCTGCATAAGGAGGGTTTGCATATTACAGGCGTCCCCAGCTCAGAAAGCACAAAAAGGCTGGCAACGGACTTGGGCATCCCGTTGGTATCCCTGGAGAATGCAGACCGAATAGACCTTACCATAGATGGTACGGATGAGTTTGACCCATACCTGCAATTGATTAAAGGCGGCGGTGGGGCCTTGTTACATGAAAAAATACTAGCCTACAATTCTGAGCTTGTCATTATCATTGCCGATTCCCAAAAACAGGTAAACCGGTTAGGGGATTTTAAGCTCCCTGTAGAAACCATACCCCTGGCCACCAAGAAGATAGTGCACTCCCTAACACAAATGCAGCTACTACCCACAATAAGGAAAAAGGACAGCAGCTATTTCATCACTGATGAAGGCAATTATATTGTAGATGTCACCATAAAACAACCTACTAATATTCCCTTACTGGATTACCAACTAAAACAAATCCCCGGTGTTGTGGAAACCGGCCTATTTATAGATTTGGCAGATATTATAATTATGGGAAAGGAAGACAGCACCCTCACCTTTAAAAGATAGGTGCTTTGTTAATGGGAAATATATAATTTCCCTAAAATATTAGGGCGTTTTATTATTTGTCAAGGAGTACCTCCTATATGGTATGTAAATGTCTAAAGAGTCGTTTTTTAAAAGTCTTACTTACTGGAATCACCTTCCTATTAATCTCTAAGTGGTGCTCTCCCACTACATCCAATTTTGAGATATTTACCATATAAGAGCGGTGTACCCTTATAAATTTTTGGCAATTTAGCTCCTCTTCTAACACTTTTAAAGTAGTACTAATTAAATAGGTTCCTTTAGGGGTTACCAGGATACTGTAATTCCTATCAGCCTCGATGTATAAAATATCGTCTAACAACAGCTTAATCATCTTACCATTATGGCGAACAAAAATACGATCGGCCATCACCTGTACCTGTCCTGTTCTATTACTATCCCTATCCTTGTTCTCCTTTAACTGTTCCTCTACCAAGGCTATGGTACGCTGCAGGTCTAGGTTGCTAAAGGGCTTGGAAATAAAGGCGTAGGGATGGGTAGTCTTTGCCCTGGCAAAAGTGGGTTCATCGGAATTTGCGGTTAAATAAATAATGGGCACATTATGGGTTTCCTGTATCTTGGAGGCGGTTGCTATTCCGTCTAGAGCCCCCCTAAGGTTGATATCCATTAATATAATATCGGGCTTGTTAGCCTTCGCATGTAGCACAGCTTCTTCCCCTCTGGGAACCACTCCAGTAATCTCGTAGCCCGCATTGGATAACTGCAAAGAAATATTAGCTGCGATAATCATATCGTCCTCAACAATTAAAATCCTTGTTTTTTCTTCCATATCTAGGCTGCTTTATGTAGTTGAAACTCAAAGAAAATATCAGTCCCTTTATTATTCTTTAATCGCATCTTACCGTCCAATTGTTGGGTTAGCAACTTTACTAATTGGGTGCCAAAACCAGTACCTTGCACTTCGGTTTCCTCTGTAAAACCCACTCCGTTATCCATAACCCGTAATTCCAAAACCGAGTCGGTCTCCTCTAACTCTATCGTAATTGTCCCCTCTACATTACCCGGAAAGGCATATTTCAAGGAATTGGTAACCAGCTCGTTTACAATAAGACCAATGGGAGTGGCGATATCCACATTAAGTTCAATATCCTTCATTTTGTAAACCATGGTAATCCTATCCCGGGCCCCATAGGAATCTAGAATGTAATCCGCCAATTTTATAAAATAGGTCCTCATCCCAATAGAAGTTAGTCGTTTCCCATGATATAAGTTTTGATGAATCATGCTCATACTCTCAATTCGGCTTTGGATTTGGAACATGGCATCCTTAATGTTTGCATCCTTAATCTGCGCCGTTTGAAGTGATAATAAGCTTGAGACCACTTCTAGATTATTTTTCACCCTATGGTGAATTTCCTTTATAAGAAATTCCTTTTCATCGTTTTGGAGCTGTAGCAATACATTCTTCTTGCGATTGTTTTTAATGGCAACAAAACCTAGAATTACTAAAAACAGTAATAATCCTGTAATGATAAAGCTCAGTATCTGGTTGGTGTTCTGCTTTCTTATTTTAGTCTGCTGCAAAAGAATAGTGTTCTCCTTCTGCGCAACATCAAACTCCGTTTGTAACAAGGCGATGCGCTGATCGGACTCGGCATTAAACACAATCTTCTTTAATTTATCATACTCGGAAAATGCCTTATAGGCCTCCCTATAATTGTGATTTCCTGCCAAGGCCTTCCCCAGGGCTTCGTAGGCCTGACTTAGGTAATATTCGTCCCCAAAATTTTCTGTCGCTACCTCAATCGATTCCTGAAGGCTTTCAATAGCACTGCTGTACTTTCCCTGTAAATTTTGCAATTTCCCCACAGAGAGATAGGCTCGCATTAAGAGAAAGTTATTATCTAGCAACTTGGCATATTTAATGGCGTTTTTTCCAGCCTTTTCTGCTGCTTCATAATTATCTAAGGAACAATACAGCTCTACCAGGGAAATATAAATATCACTTAGGTTATTATAGAACCCGTATCGTTCCCCAATAGCCTTGGCATGATCATAAAATTTAAGGGCGTTATCATATTCTTGCAGCATCAGGTAGTTATTACCCACCACATAAAGGGTAAAGTCATAATCCAAATCATTGATTCCCCGCTCTTCAAATATATTTATGGCCTTAAGTCCATATTCTAGCCCCTTTATAAACTTGGACTGTTTCCAGAAAATATTACTAAGGTCGCTATAAGCCAGTGCAATGGCTTTTTTATCCTGAAAAAGATTCCCCAATCGCAAGGACTCCAAAACATAGCCAGCCGCTTTGTCTAACTGTCCCCTCCGTTCATAAACATAGCCCATTTGTGTGTTTAAAAAGGCTAAATCCCTCTCTGGCACCTTAGCCATAGCCTCTTCCAATACAGTTTGGGCACTATCCAATTTCTCCATTCGCAGTAATATGGCCCCTTGGGTAATCTGAAACCGGCCATGCCACAGGGTATCGGAATTTAAGGTGGTGAGCTGCAATCCCATTTCCGTACATTGGATTGCCTTTTTTAAATTTCGTGTATGCCAATAATAGGAGAGATCGTTCAATATGGAATATTGTAAGGTATCATTATTGGTCACCTTGCTATAGGCATCCCTTAAATCGTCCAAATAAGATTCACCAAAATTGTCGGTATCTACAAAAACCCTTTGGTATTCTGGCGACTGTCCATGCAGAAACATGCTGAACAATAAATATAGAAGAATAGTGAATTTGATTGGTCTTCCCATTTCTGCACCCTTTAAAATAGGTCGTAAGAAGTCGGGATACTAAATATACAATTTTTTTAATTAATCCTTTGATAAAAAATACCATTCACTCGGATACCATTCCTATCGCTTCGTCCCCATCTGGTTGTGTAGGCTGGTTATATGCACTTATTTAGTAGGATAGGGAGGTTTTAGCGGAACGGAGACCGAGGCTAGATGTACGTTCCAATATTATTTTAAGCGGGTAACCTACTCCTTACCCATCAACGATATAATAAATCCATGCCTCTTAGATTTTCCCGCTAGGATAAATAAGAAGTATAACCTAACACATCAATATCATGAGAACATTCAGAAAAATGGCGATCCTTACACTACTCATTTTCCAAGGATCCCTTGTAATACAAGCCCAATCAGAAAAGAATCAGGCCTACTATATTCATGAAGACCAGGTGAAACCCTCTATGATCCAAAAGTACGAGGCGGTTTCCAAGGACTTTATGGACGCCTTTAAGGAACACAACATACAAGGGTTAAGTTGGATGGTAGCCTCCACTACCACTGGTCGGTATTTCAATATATCCCCTATAGAGAATATGGCTGAACTGGATAAAAACGTGATGGCCCCCTTGGCCGAAAAATTGGGAAAAGATGCATGGCAAGACCTCTTTAGACGCTTTAATGAATGCTATGACAAGCATGGTGACTACATTATCTACCTTAATAAGGAGCTCACCTATATGCCCGATGGGATTAACATTAATACTGAAGGTCAGAATTTTAGAAAATGGCACTTTTTACACGTCACCCCAGACAATATTCAGAACCTTAAGGGGAAATTAAAAGAGCTGAAAGCCCTATATGCTAGTAAAGGTTCCAAGGAATACTATCGAATATATCATAACGGATTTGGCAATATGGGCGATTATTACCTAGCCGTAGTGTCTGCGGTAGATGCAGAGGATTATGCCAAAAAATCCAAGGAAAACGAACAATTGTTAGGAGAGGAAGGACAGAAACTATTTCAGGAATTATTTCAATACGTCCATAAATACGAAACCGAGACCGGAAGTATGCACCCAGAACTGGCCTATACACCCCAAAACTAATCGTATATGTTAAGATCAGTCATAGCTATAGGACTCATTCTTCTACTGGGCAGCTCCTGTGAAAGTCAAGAAAAACGTTACACCCAAGATTCCCCGGAAATTGATATAGTTAAATCATTGATTAAAAATTACAATGATAAAACCTACGATATCGGTATGTATGCAGACACCTCGGAAACACGATATAATTCTACTAACGGATCCTTGTCTCCAAGTGAGGTAATAGCATACCACCAAGAAAATGATGCCAATTTTGCATCACGTGGCTTTTTAGACAATGAACCCGAATACGAAATGATAGTAAACGATGACGGAGAGGTATGGGTTAACTGTTGGTTAGATTGGAAAGGGGAGTTGGCAGCAAACAAGGAAGTAATAACCATTCCCATACATTTAACCTATCAGTTTAAAGAAGGTAAAATTGTAAGAGAGATTGGACTATGGGACCGGGCACCACTACTTGTGGCGCTTCAAAAAATAGCGACCAACAATAGTATGAATGCAGATGAGAAAGCTATACAAGCTACCATCACAAACATTGCAAAAGCCTGGAATACCAATGACGTTGAGTTGATGAACTCCAATATGGCCAGCAACCTTACTAGAAGTGATAATGGGAATGTTATAGCCAGAAATCCGTCGGAATATGGAAGTTTCATGGAATTGTATCACAGTGCGTTCCCAGACTTTAAGGTAGCGATAGACAATACGGTCATCCAAGGGAACAAGGCCCATTTACATTGGACCTGTACCGGTACCAACACCGGTCAATTTATGGAGAATAAGCCCACAGGAAAAGAAATTAAAACCCATGGGTATAGTATATGGACTTTTGATAATTCTGGGAAGGCGATACAAGAGGAGGCCTTTTATGACAACCTAGTGGTGTATCAGCAACTGGGGTATAGCATGCCCACCCTTAATAACTAGAAACTACAAAAACCTAACAGCATAAACCATCCTATATTTTTGGGGGAGACTAGGATAGTTTCCTGTTAGGTTTCTTAAAAGACAGCAAGTCAGGTGTTTTAATTTCAACTCCGCCTCACTGACAGGAATGCTTGGGAAGGTATTTAGCCTTTGCCATTCCCCTCTATACTAGTGGCAGCAATTAATTAGCATAATTTATAGACACCATGGAACAAGTACCACCAATCACAATCATTGCCACTCCCAGATTTAGAAGGGTAGCAGTGTTATTTTTTCTAGTCTGCATTAGCCATTACTTGGGAATAGCACAAGATAAAAACCTAGAGAATAATATTCAAATTTATACGCAGGTATGGGATAAGGTCCTAAACAATGGTGAAATTGACCAAATTAACTCCCAGAACTTCGATACCAGTATTACTTTGATAACCAATCCAGATTCTATAGTGGGCATTGATAAATTTAAGGCCTACTACCAACATTTTATCACGGGTTTTTCCAACATTAGTTTTTCCATAGTAGACATCTTTGGACAGGACGATAAACTGGTTAAACACTGGAATTTTACAGGAACTCATACGGGCGACTTTTTTGGGATTCCCGCTACGGGAAATACTGTAAACATTAACGGGGTAACCCTTGTAAAAATGAGGCAGGGAAAAATTGCCCAAGAACAGGATTTCATGGATAATATGGTGTTTCTACAGCAACTGGGAATACAGTCCGACCCACATAATATGACGGTGGTCGATAGCATTTACAATTCCTTTTCCATCGGAGATATCCCCACGGTATTAAGCTTAATGGACCCCAATATTGTGTGGAACGAAGCGGAAGGCAATTCCTATGCCGATGGGAATCCCTATAAGGGACCACAGGCGGTCTTAGACGGAATATTTACCCGTATAAAGGAAGATCATGAATTCTTTAAATTAGCTGATATTCAGCTATATGAAATGGCAAACAATCAGGTATTGGCCACGTTGCGGTACCGTGCTACCTTGAAAAAGAATGGTGCACCCATTGATGCGCAAGCTGCTCATTTATGGAGTTTGAAAGGCAGAAAAATCATTAGGTTTCAACAGTTTGTGGATACCAAACAACTGCATGAAGCATTAGGCAGATAGAACTGACTAGGACACTAATAGCGAGCATCCTTTACAGGATAGATCATGGATGTGCTATAAACACCCCCTAGCCCACTAATTAAATAATAATTTAAAA
The DNA here is from genome assembly GCF_002150785.1 of Arenibacter amylolyticus. GTDB lineage: Bacteria > Bacteroidota > Bacteroidia > Flavobacteriales > Flavobacteriaceae > Arenibacter > Arenibacter amylolyticus. The sequence continues at coordinate 71,447 of NZ_MTAZ01000032.1, forward strand.
TATCAAGATCATGAAAAATGCCATACTTACATTATTTCTTATACCCTTCCTCGCACTCTCACAGAACAATGAGGGTTATACCATCCTGGAAAATGGAATGATTACCCCAGACCCTGCTAAAATCACCGAATTTGAATCGGGTTTGGCCGCCCATAATAAAACCTACCATGGGGAGGGTCTTTATGGAGCCAGGGTCTATTGGATTGCAAGCGGAAAAAACACCGGCAGTTATATGTGGGTCATGGGACCACTTCCTTGGAGTGAGTTAGACAAGCGTCCGGCCCAAAAGGAACACGATAACGATTGGACAAACAACGTTATGCCCTATGTATTGCCACAAGGAGAGCAGACCTATTGGAAATTCCACCCAAACCTATCTAATTACCCCAAGGATTTTACCATAAAGAATATTCTGGTAGACATTTATGATGTAAAACGGTTTAAAGGCAGCAAATTACTGCCCATGTTAAAAAAAATCCATAAAACGATGGTAGAAAAGTTTCCCGAGGAAACATTTGGGATGTACACCAATGAATTGTCTAGCATGACCGATGGGAAGGATTTGGCCTATGTTTCCTTCTTTGAAAATTCGTCCTGGATGGGAATCGATGGAAAATTTTCCGAAAAATTTGATGAGACCCACGGTGCAGGCAGTTTTGAGAAATTTTTAGAAGACTGGGAAGATATAACGCACGGAAAATACTCCTCCGAAATATGGATCTACCGCGAGGATCTAAGCGGATTAAGTGGAGAACTCAAGGCTATGGCCCGTCAGTAATATTATTTGAATTAGCTGTCAATATAACACTTCCTTATGGACCAATGCCTATAAACCCGGGAATCACTCCTGGGTTTATTTATGCTTCACCCCTAGTTAGAAGTTGCCAACAAACTCAAGGAATGAGCTAGACGCGCCCTAAAAAAGCGCACCCAACTCTTCCATATATCATTAAATATGAGTATCTTAAAGGTATACTAACATATAAATACAAAAGTCATGGCTACAATAAAATCCTTGAACAAATGGGCCAATGCACACACTTATTATCCCTTGGATTTAGTACGCATAGCTTTGGGAGTCTTTCTTTTTATGAAGGGAGTAGACTTTATGTCTAACCACCAACAAATGGCCGAAATGATAAGGCCCTTCCAGGATTTACCTGGTGGAATGCTAATAATGCACTATGTAGCACCTGCACATTTTTTAGGCGGATTCTTATTGGTGATTGGCCTATTGACTAGATGGGCGGTATTGGCACAAATGCCCATAATTATAGGGGCCATCATGGTGAATTTCTTAGGGGAAATGAATGTGAACAACCTTATTTTAGCTTCCATTGTTTTTATTCTTTTGGTATTCTTCCTGCTTTATGGCTCAGGAAAACACTCGGCAGATTACTATCTGAAGATGCAGAAATAAACCACTGTTGTTTAAGAATCACCTAAGAATTTTCCTGTCATCAAATCCAGGATAGCCCATTGTATAGATGACCACAACCCCAAAAACACTTCAACGCAAGGCTTGGAGAATACCTACCTCACATAACATATAAAGCACTCACTATGTTCGCGGACTATAATTCTAACCCCAAAAAGATGTGTTTTTTCATTAATGGTAAACACATTCTTAGCGGATGGCTAGTTGCTGTATTACTCCTTTTCTTAATGAGCGGTTGTGTATTGGAGAATGAGGACTCCCCACCTAAGGACACTACAGACGATGATTTGGCCGTCGGTACGGATCCAGTATCCTTTACAGTAATAGGAGACGTACCCTATTCGGAGGAGCAACGAGATGGATTACTAGAGTTGATCAATAAACATAACGCCAGTGACCCTTCGGAATTTGTGGTCCATGTGGGCGATATAAAACCGGGTGCCGTATCCTGTGAAGAACCAATCTATAAGGATGTGGATAGTATCCTAAGATTATTTGAGGCACCTACCTTTATTGTTTTAGGGGATAACGAATACAACGATTGTGATAATCCAGCTCAAGGCTTGGAGTATTGGAAGAAGTATTTTTTACACTTTAATAAAAACTGGACTTTTAAGCCCGAGGTGACTTACCAAGCAGCGCGAACTGAAAATTTTAGTTGGACCATGGAGAAGGTATTGTTCATTGGCATCAATTTGGTAGGAAGCAATGTTCATGATGCAGGAGAATGGCAAACTAGATTAACGGATAATGGGAATTGGGTAAAGAAATTGATGGAGGAACAACAGGAGACGGTTGCTGCAGCCGTCATTTTTGGTCATGCTAATATTGTGGAAGCGGGGCCAGAGAAATTTCAAGTTTATACGGATGCGTTTAGGTTGGCCTCCAAATCTTTTGGCAAACCCGTGCTCTATGTACAGGGGGATGGTCATATCTGGTACCAGAATAAACCTTGGCCAGAGAAAAATATTACCCGATTACAAATCGATGGTGGAATTAAAGCCGTTAAGATCACTGTAGATCTACACAAGGACAGTCCATTTGTATTTGATCGTACTTTTTTGGATTAAAGTGGACTTTATTCCCTTCCTATTGGGGTAGGCTAACCCTATTGGCCATAAAACACCTTAGCCCTCCCCTTTTACCATCGTCTTAACCCGGATAATTCATGGGTATATAGTAAAATTGGGTGTAAA
>NZ_MTAZ01000033.1 GCF_002150785.1 Arenibacter amylolyticus
AGTCGGGTAACCGATAAGATAGTTGGTATATAGTGTGCGTAATTTCACTTGCCTTGTTTAGCGACAGATCCGATTTCTCGATCTTCAAAACCCTTTCCAGCTCTTTGTAAATGCTGTAAGCGGTGAAAGAAATACATATATGCGCTTCTATCCGGTGTCGTAATCGATGATAGATCGGGCGGATGCGGAGATCGGTCTTGGACATTCGAAAAGCTTTTTCGATGTGCCATAAATTATTGTAATTGTCCAATATAGCCTGATTTGAGAGAGCCGTATTGGTTATATATCCTTTTAGTCCGTCCCAAACGGCATCTGCTTCATATTTTTTATAGTCGATCTCAATATTCACTTCGCCTTCCATGTTCAAATATTTATTGTAGCCCCTGTTGTTGATATTTGATTTGGTAAGCTTGCCGGATTTTAAGCGTTTTTCCAGTCTCTTAAGCCCTCTTTCCCGATTGTAGCTGTCTTTTTTGGCTCTTTTGTCCGAATGGTGTACGATCAGACGACGTTTTCTTACGATGCCTTCTTCATCTATTATTTCCTTATCCAGCCAAAAAAAGTTGTTTCGCTCAAAGTCGTATTCCTTGATTTGGGATTGGGTCTCCTTATCCTCGTTCTTTATTCTGGCGCCCAATATAAATTGATAGCCGTTATCTTCCAGTGCTTGTACATTGGTTCTGGATAACAAGCCCGCATCGGCAATGACAATGGGCTTGTTCAGGGAAAACTTATCTTGCATTTTCTTCAGGAAAGGAATAAGGGTATGTCCTTCATACGTATTTCCTTCAAAAACTTCATACCCTATGGCGTAGCCGCCCAAGCCTACCAGAAGCCCGATGAATATTTGTGGGTTGCTGTGCTTTCCATCTTTGGAAAATCCTGTTTTGCGCAGGTCATCCTCATCCGAGGCCTCGAAGTAGAGTGTGGTCATATCGTAAAAGACAATGCTCAGATCCCCGTTCAAAACCTTTTTGGTGTGTTGAAAAGCTATTTGCCGGACCTGTTCCTCAAGTTCGCTGTTCAGCTTGTCCAAAAACCGGTATATCTTATTCACATCAATGGACTTGCCTTGATATCGGTACAGGTATTCACTCGTTTTGAGTTTACTCAAAGGAAATGCCAGACGGGCAACTACAATATTTTTGAACAGGGGCTCATTTAATGCACCAAAGCCTATGGAATCATAGATCTTTCCGAAAATCAACTCGGGCCCCACAGTTCTGATGTCTGCATTGCTCAGCAGAGAGAAGGCCTCTTCGACCTTCGCATCTGTAGAAGATGCAAACAGCGAAGACTGTTTCCTGATTTTTTCAAGCTCATGTTTGGCCTTTAATTTTAAAGCCTCAATTTCTTGCAACGTGTTGGCACACCCTATGGATTTGACCACTTTATATTTACCGGAATCCTTGCTAATAATCTGAATACTAGTGCTTCCTGAACGATTTTTCACCTCACGAATAAACATAGTTGGGATGTTGCAACACCCAAAATTAAG
>NZ_MTAZ01000034.1 GCF_002150785.1 Arenibacter amylolyticus
ACACCGTAGGTAATCCTTCCAAGAAGATTCTTCGGAAAATGTTTTACAAGAAATAGATAAACCAAGCAGCGATAGCTGTGTGGTTTCGAATTTGCAACATTGCTTGCTGAAGGAACACCGTAGGTAATCCTTCCAAGAAGATTCTTCGAAGCCAAGAGTATGACTTCAGGTTTCGTGGTTTTAAGACTTTTCGTAAAACAGCAAGACTTCCAAATTGTACATAGTATTCTATTTTCACCAATTTATTCTCTCAATTAAACTGTTTCGGTCTAATGGAAGTAAGCGGAAAGTGCTAGTATGATATGTAGCCAATCTTTAGAAGCATTATTTCTAAGAAAAGCATATGCCCTTTTCATTTGTGTTTTCACGGTATTTATGGAAATATTGTTGTTTGCGGCTATTTCTGCATAACTCATACCATCCAATACATAAGAGGTGAAGATATTTCTACGGCTTTCAGGTAATTGTTCAAGCAGCTTGGGAACTTTAACTTGAGCAAGTGGTGCTTCTGTTATTTTAGTTTCCTCATGTTCATCAAGTGGCATTTTCTTAATCAGTAACTGATGGTTACGATGTTGCTTCAGATAACGTAAACTTAAATTTTTAACAGCACCTATCGCATAAGCCTTAAAAGTTTTTGTAACAGTTATATTCCTCCCTTTCTCCCAATATGATATAAAAAAGTCTTGGACGATATCTTTAGCAGCTTCTTGGTCTTTTACTACGCTATACGCATATAGGCACAAAAACGAATAATGTTCTTTAAAAAGTCTTTCAGTCTTAGATGAATCTGAAGGCTTGGAAAACTTCATAGATTTAAGATTGATTGGTTAACGTTTTCGGTTACTAATTTGATTGGTAGAGATTTCGAATATAAGGTTTTTGAAGGTAATTCAAAACTGTGCTTTTGAGGTTGAAAAATAAAAACATTTTTTTTGTCACCCTAAATCGCTTTTCTAGGAACATTATAATAAAGGCTTTAATATGTCTGAGATACATCGATTAAAAAAAATATTAAGAGCTATCAATAATTCTGAATCTATTGATGAAATAGATCTTGAAAACCTTACCAAGGAAGAAAGAGAATTATTACTGAAGCTGGTCCAGGAGGATATGGTAGGGGAGTCATTAACTTTTCTTGCTGATTTGGATACTGATAGGGAGTGGAATAAAATAAAGAAGCAGTTAGCTAAGACTGAAAATTCAGTGATTCGGATGCGAAAGTCTGTTATAAGATATGCCGCAGTAATAGTATTGCTTTTGGCATTGGGAATAATAATTTCTACAACATTAGGTCCAGATAAGAAAGAAACAGTGATTGAAAATGCGGTTACTCTGACAATAGGGGAGGACGATGTTAAGATTATTAAACGAAATGGAGAGCAATCCATTGTTACAGCTTCGGGTGAAATTGTTGGACACCAATACGGTAACAAAATTATTTATACTAAGGAAGTACAACAGGATAAATTGGTATATAATGAATTGAGCATCCCCAATGGAGAGTTATTTGAATTGGAGCTTTCCGATGGTTCATTGATTCACTTGAATGCAGGAAGTAAACTGCGATATCCAATTAGTTTTTTAAGTGAGAATAATAGAGAAGTATTTATAGAGGGAGAAGGATATTTCCAGGTTGCTGAAGATAGGGATCATCCCTTTATTGTCCACACCGACGGAATCGCGATAGAGGTCTTAGGAACGTCGTTTAATGTTTCCAATTATAAGGACAATAAGCAGGTAGAAACCGTTTTAGTAGAGGGTTCTGTACAACTTTATAATCCAAATGAATCAGGATCAGGGGTGATGCTAACTCCTGGTTATAAAGCCAGTTGGGATAAAAATGAGCTTTTGATGGAAATAAATGAGGTCTCTACTGAGCTTTATACTGGTTGGGTTAAAGGAGAACTGATTTTTAGTGATATAGCTTTTAGGGATATGGAGAGAAAGTTAGAGCGGGCATTTAATGTGACTATTGATAACAACAATCTAATGCTGGCAGAAAAAGTTTTAAATGCCAAATTCAACAAGGATGTGGAAGATATAGAGGGGGTGCTTAAAGTGATTAACGCCATTTACCCCTTTTCATATAAGATTTCTGGACAACAAATAATTATAAACTAAAAATAATAAAAGTATGAAATGAGAATCATTAAAGAAGATCACAGAAAAAACCGGAAAATGATTGGAGCATTTTCCGATTAATTAAACATGGATTAAAAACCCTATTCAAGATTATTTAACCCAACCAAAATTATGAATAAATTTTTTATTAGATGCTTGCGTCACTGGCAAATTCCCAGGATGGAAAAGAAAATTAAGCAGACACTACTTTTACTATTTCTTTTCTCATTAAATGTACAGGCTAATAGCAACCCTGTATCCACTAAGTTCTCATTGAACTTTAAAAATGTTGAATTAGAGCAGGTTTTGACTAAAATTGAGGCGATATCCGAATTCAGATTTCTATATGAAAGTAATCAACTGAATTTAGCTCAAAAGGTTTCTCTGAGAATTAAAGAAAAAGAAATAAAAGATATCTTAAAACTTCTTTTTGAAAAAACGAATATTCGTTTTAAGGTTTTAAATAGACAAGTAGTTTTAACAAAGGCTACGCCAACTCCATTGTCTTTAAAAGAAGAATCACAACCCCTTATCGAAAGAGAGGATTCCTATGTCCAGATTCAAGTATCTGGTACTATCACGGATACAGAGGGGCAACCTTTACCAGGAGCTAACGTACTAGAAAAGGGGACCACCAATGGTACACAATCTGATTTTGATGGAAATTTTATCCTCAACGTAAGCAATCGCGATGTAATTCTTGTAATTTCGTACTTGGGTTTTAAAACGCGGGAGATACCTCTATCTGGTCAATCAACATTATCAGTACAACTTGCCGAGGACGCTGCTGGCTTGGATGAGGTTGTCATTGTTGGGTATGGTGTTCAGAAAAAAGCAAATATTACCGGAGCAATTACTTCTGTTAAAGTGGATGAGCTTAATAATATATCTAATTCTAATCTTTCAAATACTTTGGCGGGAAGAGCGCCTGGAGTTGTGATTGCTGGTTCTTCGGGATTAACCGGAGCCAGTTCTTCCGTCCGAATACGTGGTGCATTTGGTGAACCACTTTATGTAATAGACGGAATAGTCAGGGATAAAGAAGCCTTTGATGCCCTTAATTCAAGTGAAGTTGATCAGTTGAGCTTTTTAAAGGATGCGGCTTCTGCTTCAATTTACGGAAGCAGGGCTGGAAACGGAGTGGTGCTGGTGACCACAAAGCAGGGTGTTAGACAAGAACCAACCTTTAGTTATCAAGGTTCGTTTACTACATCCTCCCCAACACAACAATTATTATCAGACCAAACGACTGCCACGGATGAGCTTATTTATCAAAACCGTGTGGCAGAATATATGGGAACCCCAATTCCTAATGGAGCCGAGGAGTTTGATTATTTTAAAAATCTTAGCTATAACGTTAATGATTTTATCTGGAACAATCCCCAAAGCAACAAGCATTCCTTAAGTGTAAGTGGTGGAACTGATAAGATTACCTATTACTCACTTGCCAGTTATCATGGGGAAAAAGGATCTTATAAGAATTTGAAATACGACAAGGTTAATTTGCGGTCTAATGTTACGGCGCAAATATCGGACGATATCAAGTTAAACCTAAATATATCGGCTAATCAAAGGAATCACAATCGCTTCTATTGGCCGTTTTCACCTGATGATGATTATGATGTGTCCGATTTATATAGGGTTACATTTAACTGGCCCAAGGTATATCCTTTTTATACTACGGCAGATGGTACCCCGGCAGATTATGTAACAGATTACCCAGTGCAAACCCCGATGGGTAGTTGGCTAGCATGGAGCGTTATCGATCAGGTCATTGGTGATCGCTATATCAAGACTAGACAAAGGGAGGTGAATTCGATTCTATCCCTTGATATAGATTTAGGGAAGTTGGTTCCTGGATTATCTACTAAGATCTATGGAAACTATCTGGGGTCTGACTATATGAGGAAAAAGTACCTAACTTTTCAAAAAAATTATGTGTTTAACCAGGCTGATCCTGATGGCAATAGATTTATTCCGGGTGCACCAGACCCTAATAAGACCAACACCTTTACATTTTCTAGAAATCAAGAGTTTTTGAGCTATGATATCAATACGCTTTGGAGTTATCAATTGAACTGGCAATTAAATTACATGAGAACTTTTGAGAAAAGTGATTTTAGTGGAATGTTGGTATTGGAGCAGGGAGAGAATGGAGGATATGGGGCTTTTGCCCAGGCAGAGGATCCAGTAACTAATTATGATCAGATGTTTGTTTACTCTACCGATTCTGAGCGTAGGTATGGAGACGGTTGGGAACAAGTAGGAGCACGCCAATCTGCTATAGGTCGCTTTAATTATAATTACGATCAACGGTATATAGCAGAGTTTTCTTTTCGGTATGATGGAAACACCTTATTTCCCAAAAATAAGCGCTGGGGATTTTTCCCGTCCATGTCCTTAGCTTGGCGACTTAATAATGAACACTTTATGGAAAAGTATGATACTTGGCTAGATGATTTAAAATTAAGGCTCTCATACGGAACCACGGGGAATGATCTGGATGTTAACAATAGAAGAATAAGCCCTTTTGGATTTAGACAAGTATATAGAAATGCCGGTTCATATATTTTTGGCAATAATTTATATAGAAGTATAGCTCCTGGGGTAACTCCTAACCCTAATTTAACTTGGGCGACTTCTACCACTTATAATGCTGGTTTTGATGCTGCTATTCTTAAGAATAGGCTAGTTACTATGTTTGATATTTTTTACAAGAAAGAAGAAGATATTTTAGGATCAAGATTGGTAACCTTACCAGATAACTACGGACAGGATCTTGCACCTGAAAATTACGCAGCAAGATCTTGGAAAGGACTTGAATTTTCGGCAATTTGGCGTGATATGCTGTTGGATAATGAACTTTCGTACTCTATAAATGCTAATATTGGATATGCAAAGGATCAATGGGATGTTCTGGATGAAGGAGCTTCTTTTCAAGAAGGAGGATCTCTTGCATGGCAAAGTAAAATAGGGCAGCCGTTAAATAGAATTATAGGTTTGAAAAATGTTGGGATGGTCAGAAGCCAGGAGCAACTAGATGAATTACTTGCAGCTGGTTTTAAACAATTTGGTAGAGACCCATATCTAGGAGCTCTTATTTTTGAGGATATTCGAGGCGATGGATATTCGGAGGGGCCCGATGGTAAGATTGATGGCAATGATATGCAGGTTCTTTCCAATAATGCAGCGCCACGTATCAATTACGGATTCGGATTTAATGTAGAATATAAAGGATTTGTGGTAAATACTCATTTTCAAGGAGTAGGGATGTATGACAGAATCATCTCTAATAAGGAAGGTCCTGGTATGCGTCAACACGGAGGCTCTATAAGACCATATTATCCAATATGGGCGAAAGATGTATGGACACCTGACAATCCCGATGCTAAATATCCTCGTCCGGTTGGTAAGAACTGGTATGAATCTGGTACTGGCGCTTCTTCATTTTGGATTAGAAATGGAGCATACTTGCGATTGAAAAACCTCAATATTGGTTATAATCTACCGGTTAAATGGACTTCTTTATTGAGTCTTAACCATGCGCAAGTATTCTTTAACGGAACCAATCTTTTTGCTATTTCGGAAATGAAAGAATTTCATGATCCAGAGCAGAAGGAATATGATTCATATCCTTTAATGAAGTCTTTTACATTGGGACTAAACATAAACTTTTAATAAAGATTAGAACATGATGAATATTCATAATAAATATAAAAAGACTTTTAAAGTTAGGCTATTAGCCCTAATAGCAACGTTTTTATTTAGTGCGTTTTGTTTTGTTGCTTGTGAGGATGTTTTGGATATAGAGGACATTAATAATTATGATCCAGAGCAGTTATGGAATGATGAAAACTTGGCCAATGCCTATATGGCAAACCTATATCCATTGTTTGGCAATTGGAGTGTTGGTCAAGACAGTTATTCCCAGCAATTAACTGGAATTCAGTTTTATCCTGATATGATAACTGTAACAAATGGTAATTTTAAATATTGGGATTATGAGCGCATTCGATTAATAAACCAAGCTATACAAGATGTTCAAAATGGTAGCTTGGCTCAAGAATTTAAAGATCAAATTTTAGGTCAGGCTTACTTCATGAGAGCCTACATTTATTTTAAAATGATAAAATATCACGGTGGAATCCCTTATATAAAGGTGCCACAAGATCGATATAATGATGATCTTTTTGTGTCACGAAACTCTACTGAAGAATGTTTTAAGTTTTTAGTAGAAGATTTGGACAGTGCTATATCTTTGTTACCAGAAAAGATTGATAAGGGATCCCAAAATTATGGGAAAATTGATGGGAATTTCGCATTAGCTTTTAAAGCGAAGGTTTTGCTTTACAAAGCGTCTCCGCAATTTAATCCGGCTAATCCTTGGTCTAATGCCCATTGGGAGGAAGCATACGCTGTAAATAAACAAGCATACGACCACCTATCTTCCCAAGGGTACGGATTAACAGAGGATTATAGTGATATTTTTCTTGAGGAAAGAGGACCAGAAGTAGTTTTTGCAGTTATCAACAGTTATCCCAATAAAACTGCAAGTTGGGATGCAGGTGTCCGTCCCGGATCTGAAAGCCGAGGACCAGCTTCCGTAACGCCAACATGGGAGTTTGTAAAAGAGTTTCCAATGAAGGACGGAAAAAGCTATAATGATCCAAGTGGAAAATATTTTAAAACAGACAGTGAATTTTTAATGGATTATTGGTCAGATAGAGATCCTCGGTTTGATAAGTCTATTGTTTGGAATGGGAAGCTTTATGAAGTGTCTGGTAAATCTGGAAAGCGACAATACACTGCACTGGGAGTAGCTCATGAATTAGATGATTTTGGAATTAATCCACAGGCGGCAGTTAACTCAACAAACCTTGATAGGTATAGTGGATTTTTTGTCTTAAAAGCCTCCAAACTAAGTTATACTCAGGCTGAGGTTCAGCAATACGACGTAGACTTTATTTTAATGCGTTTCGCGGAGGTAATGATCAATTATGCTGAAGCTGCCAATGAAACTGGAAGGTTTGATGAAGCGATGGAGATTCTTAGATTAATAAGAAAGCGGGCTGGAATTGAGCCAGGGCTAGATAATAATTATGGGATTACAGCTACTAGCCAAGAGGAAATGAGAGAGGCAATATTACATGAACGTAATATAGAATTTAGTTTTGAAGGTCATCGCTTTTGGGATTTACGTAGACTTAGAATGTTGGATCGCTTAGATAATACCACTAAATCTGGTGTTGAAGCAATTGCAATAAAAGCAGATGGAAGTGAAATGCCTATTGGAGAAGCCCGTAATAAGGCTGACAATTATGAACTGGTGGAATCTGACTTTAAATATTCCGTGCTTCAAGTACCATTTAGTGGCGTAAAAGTTAATTCTGTCCCTGAGTCCTATTATTTCTTTCCTATCCAACAAGGAGTTCTGGATAGGAACCCTAATCTCGAACAAAATGTAGGTTGGGGTGGTACATTTAACCCCACCTTAGAAGATTAATAGCTATCATCGCAAAACATAGTAGGGTAGAAAAGAAAGGGAAAGGGCGCTAAATGAATTTAACGCCCTTACCCTTTCTTATTTTAAAAAGGCTGAAAATTATTATTAAGCAATTTTACCTCCATAATTGAAAATTAGGAACTTTTAATTTCAATATATTGCTTCAAGAGTTATTTACTTTTGGGTTAAATTACACTCTATTAGCCTTTCACTTTAAATAAAACCGGTTTATATAATACTAATAAGGCAAGGGTATTATATGTATTTTTATGATAAAGAGGAAAATTTACTGTACTGCTTTTAATTAATTTTCAACCTACGCTTCCCAAACCTCCCTGAGAACAGCATCTAGATCCATTAGTGTTTGCTTACAATTGCCATTAAAGGAAGAGCCATGCATGGTAGCCAATGTTTTTGGGTTGAGGTCTACCAAACTCTGAATAATTTTTCCGGTGCGTTTGGTATAGGGGGTGTATCCCATTAGCGGGCCATTTTCAAACTCCAGTAAGGAACTTTTGTGCAAGGACAGGATATCCGAATCCGTTATGGGTTTTACATCGCCATTTTGGTGAAGAATATCCGAACAAAAAAGGGTTTTATTGGTTTCCTCAAACAATACGCCAGCATCCCAACCGTGGGGAAGATGAGGGGTTCTGATAAAACGAAACTTATGTTTCCCCGTAGTAATGGTGTCTCCCTGTGCCATGGCATGGGCAGGACGGATGGAATAATCACCCATATTAACCAAGGCTCCCACTTCACTACAGACAGGTAAGGCATTAGGAGCAATTTGGAGCCACTCGTTCAGGGCCCCGCACTCATCTACTTCAAAATGACTAAAGCCAATCCACCTAAGCGCTGAGGGGTTGATGAGTTTGCTTACGGCCTCACGTAGTGCTGGAAACATATTTTTCATCCCTGCATGGTAGAGCATGGGCTGATTGTCCATGATGAGGAAATGATTGAATTGTAAATTTATTTCTGGTACATAAAGGGAAATTCTGTAAACATCCGGTGCTATTTCGTGGATTTGCATGGTGTATGGGATTAAGGTATATGTGAAATCAAAATTATAAGGGTCCTGTTGTAATTCACTGGTAAGTAGGAGGTTGTGTTGTGTGTTGAGAAGGAATGGCTGGCTGGCACCTTCTTATATTTAATCATCTAAATTTATGCTAGTGTTATAGAATAGAAGAAACCATCCCGCTAAAACCTTTAGCGGGATGGTTAATCAATTTCCTCAGAGTCGTTCCAACGATTTGGTAGTGCTACTCATCAGTAATGCTATCCCCACAGTCTTGTGACATAAAACGGATTACATAGCTATTTTTATGACTTCTGCCAGTGAGGGGTTAAGGGAGTGGGTAGTGGCCCAGAGACTCCCGTCCTTCCCAAAAGTAATACCTGTAAGACCCATTATCCCAGTAGCTACCTCTTCAATATTCAATGTTTCTATATCAATTGCACTTATAGTACCACCTACACCTGTACCTAAGACTTCCACTGCAAACCAGCTTTGTTCATCTAGTTCTGCAACGTAGAGTTTTCCGTCGGGGCCAAAGGCTAAATCGATGATAGAAGTGAAACCTCCATCCAATAACTTCATGCAATCCGCACTTGTACCACAGGCAGCTCCCGATGCATTGGGAGATATTCGCCATATATTGGAGGCATCTGCAGGAGCCGGAAACCCTTTAAGCTCCCCCACATAATAATAGCCGTCTGGCCCCACTACTACAGTGGTTGGGACTGCTTGTGCTGGCAATTGAGGGGTGTCGCATATAAACGCGAAATCAGGATTGGGGCAGCCTACAAGGGCTTGTAGGTTGGCAGTAGATACCACTTCATCAGGGAAAATAGCCAAAAGCTTTATGTTCCCCTGCCTATCAACCTGAAGAAGGTCGTTTCCCCCTGCATCTGTTACCAATGCGGCATTGCCACCTAGGGAGGCTAGGCCAAAAGGGTTAGAATCTACCCCAGCGCCATCAGGGTCATGCGCTTCTTCAAAGGCAAATAGGTCGGCAATGAGTTTGCTATTGCCATTAGAGACCCGATGTAAACCTTGGCCCGTATTAATGACAGCCCCGTCGGGTCCGCCAATAGCGCCCGTGATGGCCCACATAGAGCCGGTTCCAATAGGGGCAACGTCAGTAACACCAAGCAAAGGAATGTTGGTAGTGCCCGTAGCGTTGGCAATTCCAGCGCCACCGTCCGCAACCAAAATGTCCCCGTTAGGGGCGGTTGCAAGACCAAAAAGGGGTGTGATGAAACCCTCGGAGCTCATTTTTTTACCTGCTTTGGCTGTAATAGCTCCATGTTCTAAGATGGCTTCGGGGGTAATAGACTCTTTACTACATGCCGTTAATAATAAGAGGGACAGGGTTAGGACCCCGAAAATGGATAAATTTTTCATAATTACATGTTTTAATTAAATGAAAACTCTTTTAGTAAAATACTCTAAGTCGGAATGAAATTATTCCTAACAAGCTGAAGAGGGGTCGCAAGAAACCGTCATAAGTGCTTTCTATAAACAAAGAGCACTTTAAAATGGGAGAGTGTAAATAGAAGGTAAATCAAAAAAACAGGTTGATTGTCAGTCTCTTATAAATGTATGGTTTTTTGTGGATAACCCCAAATGAAAATAGGAAACAATTAATAAATATTTAAAGTTGTGGGAGGGATCTCATCAAACTTTAAATAAAAGGGCGGCTATTGGAGTATTGGTCATTTCCTTTGTTGTGGTAGATTTACCTTCCCAATTTATTTGGTTTTAGGCTGAGAAACTTGTCCTGCTGTCATGGGAGTGTATAGAAGCTAAAAATGAATACTGGGATTCTTCACTTATTTGATTTGAACCTTAGGGAATAAAGCAGCCCTACTAAAGGAAAGGAAAACTCATATAAATAGAAATATGGCTAATTATTGGGGATGGCATATATTGTTTATACATTTTTCTATCTTTAGGAAAAATGATAGTGCATGGATACATTAAAAAGAAATAATGTAAAGGTAATTGGCAAGGGAGACCAAGTAATTATGTTTGCACACGGCTTTGGATGCGATCAGCAAATGTGGCGATATATTACACCCGCTTTTGAAGACGAGTATAAATTGGTGTTGTTTGATTATGTTGGTTGCGGAAAATCGGATATTGAGCAATATAATGAAGATCGCTACGGTTCGCTGCACGGATACGCCCAAGATATTCTTGATATATGCACTACACTAAACCTTAAAAACGTCATCTTGGTAGGTCATTCAGTAAGTTCTATGATTGGCATGCTCGCCTCCATTCAACAGCCCTATTTATTCCGGTCATTGATTCTAGTGTGTCCTTCTCCATGTTACATTAATAAGTCCGACTACATAGGAGGTTTTGAAGAAAAGGATTTACAAGGCCTTATGGAAGTTATGGAAAATAATTATGTTGGTTGGGCTAGTTTTCTGGCACCCGTGGTGATGAAGAATACAGAGAGGCCAGAACTTGTCCAGGAACTTGAAGAAAGTTTCTGCTCCATGGATAAAGAGATTACGGGCAATTTTGCCAGAGTTACTTTTTTTTCGGACAATAGGGAGGACCTTCCTAAGGTAAAGGTTCCGAGCCTTATTCTGCAATGTGCAGAAGATGACATTGCCAATGAAAAGGTGGGAGCCTATGTACATGCTAATTTAAAGAACAGTGTACTAAAGCCTATGAAGGCAACCGGACATTGTCCACATATGAGTCACCCAAAAGAAACTATTAAGTACATCCAACAATACTTGCAGAGTGAAAATATCGTTGCCTAGTTGAACTAATGAATTAAATGAATCCGTGAATATTAATCCCCCTTGTTATTTTTTTTCCTTTTCAGTAGATGGTTATTTAACACAAATTAACCAGATGATGCTAGACCATTTGGAATATAGCGAGGAGGAGGTCATTGGTAGCCTACGATTTGAGAACCTGCTAACAGGTGGTAGCCGTATATTTTATAAGACTCATTTTTCACCTATGCTTATGATGCAGGGTAAGGTAGATGAAATGTTCTTATCCCTAAACTCCAAATCGGGAATAGAATATCCAGTTCTTATGAATATGGTCTTATCTAACAATGCGCAAGTTCCGACGGTGCAAGCGGTAGGCCTTCACATGGCTAAGCGAAATAAATACGAGAAAGGTATTTTAGAGGCCAAGCAAGCGGCAGAAAAGGCGCTCAAAGAGAACGATTTGTTGTTAAAAATGAAGGCCAAATTAGAAAGGCATCAGGATTTATTAGAACAACAATTACGTGAATTAAAACGCATTAACCAAGAGCATGTGGAGTTCAATAAAGTGCTTTCCCATGATATGCAGGAACCGCTACGTAAAATGCAATTATTTGCAGGCCTTCTAGAAGATAAGATTGAGAAAGATCAAGTTGGAGAAGAATTTGGATTTTATCTAAAGAAGCTTCAAGGGCTGTCGGAGTATTCTCGGGACTTACTAACGAGGTTGCAGCGTTATCATTCCTTGGAAAGAAGGATGAACGACTTCACTACAGGAAACTTGGAGGAAATGATTAAGTCGGCCATCACTACGCTGAATATTCCTAAAATTCAACCAGATGTAAGCGGCTTAAAAGTGAAGGAAATTCGCGCAGATATACCTAAACTAACTTGGGTGTTGAAAGAATTATTATTCAATGCCTACCAGTTTAGAAGCGAGGATAAGCCCTTACATATTTCAATTGCATCCGAGCTTATCAAGGATAACTATTATAAGACTGTACAAGACGCCTACCGGTATACAGACTTCATCCAAATCCGGGTCAGGGATAATTCCAAGGGATTTCCAGATATTGATCAAGGTAATTTTTTTGGACTTTTAAATAAATTTCATAGAGAAAGCGGTAAGGGATTGGGGCTGGCTTATTGCAAAAAGATCGTGGATCTTCATGAGGGTCGTATTGAATTAAAAGACAATGCGGAGGGCGGGTCACAATTTATCATTTTACTGCCCTATTTACCCTAAGGTGTGATAAGGGCGAAATGATACCCTATGATAAGGCGTAATCTATTAGGAGTCCTAAAATTATTTTATTATAGTGTTTAACGAATCATGGGTAAACAACTAGTAGCATTGAGCCTATATTGGTATCGATAAGCACTATTATGAATTAACTATTTATAATAGGCAACCCCACGCCTAAGAACCCATTCAATATTCTATCTCCAATTCCTGGTAGGGGACTTCCTTTATAATATCGGGCCGATTAGAATCTATCTTGCGGCTATATAGGTCTTTACTGATAGGGTAGGCCTTTAGTTCAGAGTCGGGCATATCTTGCTTTATCACGGCTTCTATCTCGTTTTGTGATAGGCCTGCATGCAACCAGGTTTCAATAGCGTCATCCTGTAGAATTACCGGTCTTCTTTTTTTGGTATTGTGTATTTTTTCGAAGAGGGGAGTGGCCTCCTTGGTAAGAATCGTAAAGGTATTGTACCCATCCTTGGTGGTAGTATATATACCGGCAAGGCTAATAGGTTCTCTGTTGATTCGTTCAAAATAGAACGGGACTTTAAAATTTTTGGGTGCGGTATGGGGCTCAAAGAAACCGTCAACAGGAATAATACAGCGCTTGGAGTAAGCACTGTGCTTATAAATAAAATGATCGAAGAGTTTTTCGGAGCGGGCATTTAATCCGGCTCCAAACCTTGCAGCACCCTTATAATAAGTCTGATAATCTGCTCCCAAGCCATTTGCTGGCATAATGCCCCACATAGAGGGAGTAATATGCTGATTTTTTTCTTGGGGAATGATCCACATCAATGGATGGGCCCATCCGTTGGCGTGGTGGTACATTAAATTGTCTTCCACTGGAGTTTTCCCAACCAGCTTGGTTACATTGTAATATTTTTGCAAATCCTTGATGGAAGTGGTTACCCTAGTTCCAAAACACATAACTATAGTTTTTACTCACTTAGTGAAATTTGAATGCTGCGATACTTTGATCGACTTACTATCTTAATTTTCCAACCGTCCTCTCATGGGCCTGCCCGTACTATTCAGGCGGGCTTGCCATGCGTTAATTGTCTTAATGTAAGAATTAAATCCCTAAGGTAAGAATACAGAATGGGAATCCATAAAAATAGCTGGTTGCTGTAGGGAAAGTGCATGCATTGCTTTCTCCTTATTGTTTTTTTAAATAGCTTAGGCTCATATATTCTACGAGATGACCATACCAAAAAACACCTTGGCCCTATTAGCAGGTCCCTTATCCTTTTTAACCTTCCTTTTTTTTGATGTCCCCACAGATATGCCCCAGAACGCCTATCTTATGCTGGCAGCTACCTGTTGGATCGCTATTTGGTGGATTACGGAAGCGGTGCCCATTGCCGTAACCGCCCTAATACCATTAATTCTTTTCCCCATGGCGGGTATTATGAAAATAGAGGATACCACAGCTGCCTATGGGGATAAGTATGTGTTTTTGTATTTGGGAGGGTTCTTTTTGGCAATAGCGATAGAAAAATGGAACCTGCATAGGCGGATTGCCTTAAACATTATAAAAATTATTGGCACCAATATTTATAGGGTGATCCTCGGATTTATGATTGCTACCGCTTTTTTGTCCATGTGGATTTCCAATACGGCTACTTCGGTGATGATGTTGCCCATAGGGATGTCCATGGTAGCCCAATTAAAGGACAACCCTACCACCAAAGAGGATGAAAATGCTATTTTTGGAAAGGCATTGATGCTTGGTATTGCCTATTCTGCCTCTATTGGCGGAATTGCCACCTTAATTGGTACACCACCCAACCTGGTAATGGCAGGGTTTGTTCAGAAAACATACGGAGTTGAAATTACTTTTTTACAATGGTTTAAATTTGGTTTGCCAATTTCTATCATATTATTGGGGATAGCGTGGGTCTATTTAACTCGAGTTTCCTTTAAGTTTAAGCAGAAGGAATTTCCAGGGGGGAAACCAGAAATTAACCGACTCATAAAAGAGTTGGGCCCCATGCAATTTGAAGAGAAATTGGTGCTTGTGGTCTTTGTGCTTACTGCCTTTTGTTGGATTACACGCTCTTTTCTCTTACAGCATTTAATTCCGGGATTGGATGATACCATTATTGCTATGACGGCAGCGATTGTCCTCTTCATTATCCCTTCTAAAAAGAAGAAAAAAAAGCTTCTTTCCTGGTCCGATTCGGTGAGAATTCCTTGGGGAATTATCTTGTTGTTTGGTGGGGGAATGGCTTTGGCAGCCGGATTTCAAGAAACAGGATTGGCAATATGGCTGGGCAGTCAAATTGATCTACTGATAGGAGTCTCCCTCTTTTTACTGGTCTTTATCGTGATTACCTGTGTGAACTTTTTAACCGAAGTAACCTCAAACTTGGCAACAACCGCCATGCTATTGCCCATTTTAGCTCCTATTGCGGCTAAGTTGGAGATTGATCCCTATATTTTAATAGTAGCGGCCACCACAGCCGCCTCATGTGCCTTTATGCTTCCCGTGGCAACCCCGCCCAATGCAGTGGTATTTGGTTCTGGTTATTTAAGAATATACGATATGACGAGGTCGGGATTATGGATGAATATCATATCTATCATCATACTTGGACTCATGGTCTATTATGTGCTTCCCCTGTCTTGGGGACTTTAAAACCTATACATACTATATTTTTAGTCGCTAACCGCTAACCATCAACGGCCTACTTTTACCATAATCCTACGGGGTGTTGTATAGCTATCTTTTGGGTTACCCCTACTACCTTGTAAGGAGACAGGCTACCGCAGGAATATCAAGGTTCTGCAAAGGGGAGATTCATGGATATAAAAATGATGAATGATGGCTTTTACATCCAATATACTGATTATCATAGGTTAATTTTAAACGTTTTTGTTACCTTGGTAGAAAATGAAACTCCTGCTAATAGTTCATTTCCTATCTTTAAAGTGATGTGCTTTGGCCATTGAAAGGAAGGATGCTGAGAGGATTGTAACAGGGGTAGCATCTGAAATAAATAACCACCACTATATTTAAAATGCGAAATCCTTTATACTTAATAATAGCGATATGAGAAAAATATTGATATGGTCCATCACGGCAGCTTTAGCAGGTTTTTTATTTGGGTTTGACACGGTAGTTATCTCTGGTGCCGATAAAAAACTACAGCTCTTATGGGGCTCATCGGATGTTTTCCATGGAACTGTTGTAATGGCCATGGCCTTATGTGGAACCGTTATTGGTGCCTTGTTGGGCGGAATACCTACCAATAGACTGGGTAGAAAGAAAACCTTAATCTGGATAGGGGTGTTTTATACAGTATCAGCACTGGGTTCTGCCTTGGCAAACGACCCTATTAGCTTTGCCATGTTCCGATTCTTAGGCGGATTGGGAGTAGGGGCCTCCACTATTGCCGCCCCTGCCTATATTTCTGAAATTGCCCCTGCCAAGGATAGGGGGAAACTGGTAGGCTTGTACCAATTTAATATCGTATTTGGGATATTGGTGGCCTTCCTATCTAATTATTTATTAAGTGGGATTGGAGAAAATGCTTGGCGATGGATGCTGGGGGTAGAGGCTATTCCTGCATTAATTTATACACTTTTTGTGCTTTCGGTTCCTAAGAGTCCAAGGTGGCTGCTTACCAAGATGCGTACCGAAGAAGCAAAAAATGTACTTCAGGTTATTAATCCTGGCCAAGATGTAGAGAAATTAATGTTGGAAATAAATCAGGAAAATGAGAACAAGGTGTCGGGAGAGAACATTTTTATGAAGAAATACCGCCTCCCATTAATCCTTGCATTCTGTATGGCCTTTTTTAATCAGACTTCTGGTATTAATGCCTTTTTGTATTATGCCCCAAGAATATTGGAGGAGGCGGGTCTTGGGGAAAGTACTGCCCTATTGAGCAGTATCGGTATAGGGGTTACCAATCTTCTTTTTACGCTCCTTGGCATATTCTTAATTGATAGGCTAGGCAGAAAACAGTTGATGTATATAGGTTCCTTTGGCTATATAATTTCCCTTAGTTTGGTGTCTTGTGCATTTTTCCTGAATTGGGAGGGGATGTCTGTAGCCATATTCCTTTTCCTGTTCATTGCCGCCCATGCCGTGGGGCAGGGGACTGTTATTTGGGTGTTTATATCTGAGATTTTCCCTAATCATCTGCGCGGATCAGGGCAGTCTTTTGGGAGTTCAGTGCATTGGATTTTAGCGGCAGTTATTCCTTCCCTAATTCCCTTCCTATTCACTGCAATAGGTGCTGGGACTGTATTCGCATTCTTTGCATTTATGATGGTGTTGCAGCTGCTCTTTGTGGCCTTTATAATGCCCGAGACCAAGGGGATTTCCTTGGAGGCTCTTAGTAAATCCCTCAGTAAACCCAGTAGTAATAACGTGAAACAGTAGCATACATAAATTAATCTTTAATCTTCCTCTTTAGATATGATAAATAATAGATTAAAATTAGTTCTTGCCTTTGTGGGTCTTGGTTTAGTTCTTGCTTGTAAGGACCAGACGCAGAAGAATGAGTCCAAGGTTAAAGATATAAGCACGTTAGACTCGGAAGAGAAATTGTACCGCCCAAATTTTCATTTTACGCCCAAGGTGGGTTGGATGAACGATCCCAATGGTATGTTCTATTATAATGGGTATTACCATTTGTATTACCAACATTATCCGGATGGCAATAAATGGGGGCCTATGCATTGGGGCCATGCCATAAGCTCCGACATGATTACATGGAAAGAGCAGCCTATTGCACTGTACCCAGACGAACTTGGTTATATCTTTTCTGGTAGTGCTGTGGTAGACCTAGAAAACACTTCTGGGTTTGGGCCGGAGGGAGAAGTCCCTATCGTTGCCATGTTTACCTATCACGATCCAAAAAAGGCCGAAGCCAATAAAATAGATGTGGAGTCGCAGGCCATTGCCTATTCCTTGGATGAGGGGCTTAGCTGGACCAAATATTCAGGAAATCCTGTGATAGAGAATCCAGGGATCAGGGACTTTAGGGATCCCAAGGTATATTGGAATCAAGAACATGAAAAATGGGTAATGGTCTTGGCCGCCCATGATAAGGTACTATTCTACGGTTCCAAAAACCTTAAAAACTGGGAGTTACTATCGGAATTTGGCGGAGATTGGGATAGGGAAATTGGCACTCACGGAGGTGTCTGGGAGTGTCCAGATCTTTTTCCCCTACCCGTAGAGGGTTCTGAAGAAACCAAATGGATACTCCTTGTAAGTATAAATCCTGGGGGACCTAATGGGGGGAGTTCCACGCAATATTTCATTGGCGACTTTGATGGTACATCATTCACTATGGATAAGGAATTTGAAGCTGAGCTAAACAAGGGGCAGCACCATTGGTTAGATTATGGAAAAGATAATTATGCAGGGGTTACTTTTTCCAATATTACCTCTAAAGATGGAAGCATGTTTTATATGGGGTGGATGTCCAATTGGGAATACGCCAATGAAGTTCCTACCGAAACCTGGCGTAGTGCCATGACTGTGGCTAGGGAAATAAAAGTTATCAAAGATGATAAATCCTATAGGTTAGCGTCTATGCCGGTTAATGAAATTGAAGCTTACAAGGGGGTGCAGTATACTTTTAATGGGATAAAGTATAAAAAGGAAAACATTCAAGTCAATGGAGAAATGGCGCTCATCAACGTAGAGGAGGTTGATTTTTCACGCGCTGTAATTAAGTTTTCTATTGCAGACATCAAAAATAACAGCTTCACTTTTAAGCTGTTTAATAAGCAAGGGGACGTATTGTTATTTGGGTACGACGGTACAGATAACACCTTTTTTATAAATCGCAGTAAATCAGGTAAAACAGGATTTTCCGAAACCTTTGCTAATAAGAAGAGTATTGCGGAACGAGTTTCCACAAGTGAAAAACTTTCTGGAACTATCCTCTTGGATAAAACGTCCTTAGAACTTTTTTTTGATGAAGGATCAACCGTATTAACGGAAATCTTCTTTCCCAATGCACCGTTTACAACGCTATCGATTAAGTCTGTTAATCAGGGTTTTATGCTTAATCAATTGGAAGTAAATCAGCTTAGCATACCATAAAATTGGCGTTCTATCTAAGTTGGCAGATACATCAAAAAAATGCGCTATAGTTTCACTAGAAGTCAGGACCCTATGGTAGAGGCAATTTAACTATGGCTGTTGCTATGGTTATTGGTCTGGAAAAAGTACGAGTAGTATTTTCTTGGAGTGATTTTTTCCTTGGGATTGATGAGGTGCTAAGTAAAGGAGGTTTGTTTAGTAGGTTTTGGGGAATGGAGGTGGTAGTATGGTATTGGTTTTAGCAGGAATTGGTGGTGCCTGTGCAAAATTAACTTTACTGATAGACAATCGGTGCTAGCAATTCTTATTTTAGCGAATTGAAAAATTCGGCAAGCCGATTCTTACTGTTTAACCTTTTACCGAACCCTGCACCATGGATGTCATTATTGATCATGTTATAGAAGAGTTTCAACTACCCTTAAAAAGCCCTATTTTAATCTTCTCTTTAATTCTCTTAATTATCCTTTTGGCCCCGGTAATACTCCAAAGAATTAGGATACCAGGTATAATCGGACTCATCATTTCGGGAATCATCATTGGTCCGGCCGGATTAAATATTTTGGAGAAAAGTCTTTTTGTGGACGTGTTTTCTACCATAGGCCTACTCTATATCATGTTTATAGCGGGATTGGAGTTGGATTTAAATGAGTTTAAGGTAACAAGAAATAAAAGTGTATTGTTTGGGATACTAACCTTTACCATTCCTATCGCCATAGGCTTTCCTGTATGTCATTATTTATTGGGGTTTGATGTTAACGCAAGTTTGCTTACCTCCAGTATGTTTGCAACCCATACCCTGGTAACCTATCCCATTGTGAGTCGGTTGGGCGTATCAAAAAACATAGCCGTAGCGATAACAGTAGGGGGTACCATATTAACCGATACGGCGGTACTTATATTGTTGGCCGTAATTTTGGGAGCCCACCAAGGCGGACTAACCCAAGAGTTTTGGATCCGACTTGCCATATCCTTGGTTTTATTTTCCGCCTTTATGTTCCTAGTAATCCCGCGAATTGCAAAGTGGTTTTTTAGGAGCTTGGAGAGTGAAAGGCATTCCCACTATATCTTTGTGCTTTCCGTAGTGTTCTTCTCAGCATTTCTAGCTGAAATTGCCGGATTGGAATCTATCATTGGGGCCTTCGTTGCCGGTCTGGCACTGAATAAGTTAATTCCCCATTCTTCTGCCCTCATGAACCGAATAGAATTTATTGGGAATTCGCTCTTTATTCCCTTTTTCCTTATTAGTGTAGGGATGATTGTGGATGTTAGCGTTATACTAAGTGGTCCCATGGCACTGGTTATTGCGGGAACCTTAACCGTTGTTGCGATTTTTGGTAAATGGACAGCAGCTTTTTTTACCCAGAAAATCTTTAAATTCTCCAAGGGACAACGGAAGTTGATCTTTGGTCTAAGTAGTGCCCACGCTGCTGCTACCCTGGCAGTAATCCTAGTAGGATATAATGCAGGAATTTTGGATGATAATATTTTGAACGGAACTGTGGTGTTAATTCTCGTAACCTGTATTATTGCTTCCTTCGCCACGGAAAGCGCTGCTAAAATGATCATCAAAAACGCAGATGAAGATGAAGAGGTGCACCTGCCTTATGGCCCAAATAACGAATACATTCTTATCCCGATCGCCAATCTGATTAATATTGATAAGGTCTTGGATTTTGCTGTTTTGATAAAGGAAAAGAAATCGGTTAATCCGCTCGCTATTTTAACCGTAGTCCCCAATACGGATGAGGCGGAAAAATCTATTGTTAAAGCCAAACAGGGCTTGGAAAGGTTTTTAAGGGAAACTACTGCCTCGGATACACAGGCTACAGTTAAGGCCACTATAGACCATAATGCCGCTAGCGGAATTTCTAGGACAGCCAAGGAGATTATGGCCGATATAATTTTATTGGGGTGGCCGCAAAAAACCGGATTTTTAGATAAATTGATTGGGGATAAAATGGAGAGTATTTTGGAAAATACCGATAAAACCCTGTTTATCTGTAATTTCGAGATTCCATTGACTAACCATAAAAGAATATTTGTAATTGTTCCGCCCAATGCAGAATTGGAAGAAGGTTTTGCTATCTGGGTCAATAAACTGGCAAAATTATCCGTGGAGTTATCCATCCCCATCAACCTAAATTGTAATGAAGAAACCTATAAGGCCATTCTGCGATTTGCGAAAGAGAAAAAGGTACCCCTGTCTATTAACTACAATTACTTTAATGAATGGGTAGATTTCCTAATTCTTTCTAGGAAAATTTCGGATGATGATCTTATAATAATGGTGTCGGCTAGGAGAGCTCATATCTCCCATTTTGGCTTGTTGGATGGGGTGCCAGCTAAATTGGAAAGGTATTTTCCAAGCGCTAGTAAAATGGTTATTTATCCGCAGTAATAATTTTGATGTCATAAGGAGGATTACATAGATGGCTATTAAGCCATGAACGGTGCTACTTCTTTTCTACAAGAGGAGAATTTAACTTTTTTCAAGCTACTCCCTATCTATAAAATGATTAATTTTGGATATAATCCATAAAAAGGGATTTTATCCAAAATAATGAAGAATATTGTATATCGAAATCACGATCGCTATGCTATAAAGCGTCTTCTTATAGAAATAGGGGCGCATCAATTAACCAAGGAATGTGAGCAGATGCGACTCCCTTTTCCCAAGAGATTGGGGCTGTTCTACATTGAAAGTACGGATGCCTGTGTTTATTTGGTATACCGGTATTTTGATGGAGAGAAAAAAGTAATGAAACTAGACCGCTATGAACTTCCCGAAGCGGGTTGGGTACGAGTAATTGTAGAATGATGTAGGCGGAATAAGCACCATCCAACTACCACAGACTTGGAACTATTAAAGAACTGAAAAAGCCTATATTGCAAAAAAAAGGTGCGTTAGAAGCATGGTATCTTTCCAACTCAGAGAGTTTTATAAAGGTTGGCCTGCCATAGCGCTTCCTTGGAGTAAGAGTTTTACAACTTGGACTTTTGTAATTGCTTAAAAAATAATAATGATGTCCCATAGAACCCTGCTAGCATTAATAATCACTTTCCTAACAAGTTTAATTGTTATTTCCCAAGAGCCCAATACCAAGGTGTTGTTTGTAATCGCCGATGGCATCTCGTCCGACGTACTAGAGAAAATTGATACACCCCATTTAGATTTAATTGCGGGCGAGAATGGGTATGCGCGGGCTTATGTAGGTGGGGAAAAGGGAGGATATTCCCAAAGTCCTACTATTTCCGCTGTAGGCTATAATAGCTTACTAACGGGTACTTGGGCCAATAAACACAATGTATGGGGAAATGGTATTGAAGATCCCAATTACAATTATTGGAACATTTTTAGAATGGCGAGGGAATATAGGCCCCAATTAACAACGGCCATCTTCTCTACCTGGTTAGATAACCGAACCAAATTGGTAGGGGAGATGCTTGCCACAAACGGAAACATAAAGCTGGACTATCATTTTGATGGATTTGAGCACGATACTATTAGATTCCCCCATGAGGACAATTCCCTTCATATACACAAGATAGATGAGCATGTTGTGGATCAGGCAGCGAAGGTAATAAAGGAGAGCGCCCCAGACCTTTCTTGGGTATACTTGCAATACACGGACGATATGGGCCATAGGTATGGGGATAGTGAACCATTTTATATGGCGGTAAAAACCATGGATCTTCAGATGGGCAAATTATGGGAAGCGATACATTATAGAACTGAGAACTTTAATGAAAAGTGGCAGCTTTGGATTACCACAGACCATGGCCGCAATCCAAAAGATGGGAAAGGCCATGGAGGGCAATCGGATCGGGAACGTAGTATATGGATCGTGACCAATGAGAAGGAGCTTAATGACTATTATAAAGAGGGGCAAGTGGGATTGGTAGATATTGTTCCTACCATTTTACACACTCTGGACATTCAACCAAACAAAGAGCAATTATGGGAAATGGATGGGGTGCCTCTTAGCACGGAAATTTCTTTGGCCAACGCCAAAGCTATGCTCAACAATAAGGAGCTAGTCCTAACATGGGATGCCTACCAATTAGAAGGAACTCTGGATATTTGGATTACTACTACCAATAATTTTGCAAGTGGGGGGACCGATGCATATACCTTGGCAGCTACGGTAGCTATTGATTTGGGAAAAGCGACCATAGACCAATCGCAATGGCCCTCCAATTTCTATAAGGTGCTACTGTCGGGTGAACACAATGCTATTAATAGATGGGTGATGAAAAATAATTGATCCATTCTTCCATTACTTACTAAGTACGCTTTAATTGCCTGCCCGAAACATTCAGGCGGGCCTGCCCGATCTGCTCAGGCGGGCCTGCCCTGAGGTAAATGACGGAAATTTTCGAGAAATCATATTCTAGGGATGAATAATCAATCTCTAAAAACCTATAATAAATTATAATGGGCGTCTAAGATATTTCACAAATATCTTAGGTTTAATAATATCATTTGTTAAATTTAGGTTTAATTCCTACAAAAGTTAAAAACATGAAGCAACTCGAAAAAATTCTGGTTCCTATAGATATAAATGGCGATTATGATAATCAAATAGATGCGGCTATCAATATTGCCCGGGTATATAATTCCGAAGTAATTATTACCCATGTTCTGTCTGAAGAAGCGGGTAGTGGAAGCATTAGTATGCGAAAGATGTTGTTAGATAGTGTGATGGAGTCCTTAAACAAGGTGAATGATACCCTTATAGAAGCGCGTATTATAACCAAAGACCCTATTATTAAGCACGGTAAATTGATAGATAATATTTTAAAGGTAGCTTCCTTCCAAGATGTAAATTTGATTGTTGCAGGATCGGGTCGAAAACTACAGGGGCAACGACATAAATTGGGAGATAGTGCCGAAAAGTTAATGCGATATTCACCTATACCGGTATGGGTGGTATCTACTAAGGGGAAGTCTAAAGTAACCAATATACTTTGTCCGGTAGACTTTTCGGAACCTTCTAGAAGTGCACTCAACAATGCTATTTCTTTGGCGCAAGATTTTAAGGCATCACTAAGGGTGTTGGGAGTTGTAGAGCCTGTGCTAAATCTTTCTCCTAGGTACCAGTTAGAAGACTTGGAAGAGGAAAATACACGCCGAATGAAACATCTGGAAAAGGACATGAAAAAATTCTTAAAGGATTTTGACTTTACCGGTGTAGATCATAAGATAGATCTTCAGGCAGGAAGTGTTCCTCTAACCATTGTGAATATGGTGAAAAAACACAAGCACGATCTGCTGATTATGGGGACTACGGGACGTTCCGGTCTAAAGCGTGTACTTATGGGGAGCGTTACCAGTAAGGTAACCCGGGAATTACCCTGTTCTTTTATCACTACAAAATCTAAAAGCATACTCTACTCTAGATTTGATAATGATGTGAAGGAAATTGAAACACACTTTAAAAAGGGGATGATTATGGCCGAAAAAGGAAGGCCTAAAGATGCTATTCGCGAGTTTAAACTTTGTCTGCGTATAAATAATATGTACATCCCAGCTATCTATAAATTATCTGAAGTATTCCATCAGAATGGGGATGAAGCAAAAGCACTCTATTACAACAATATGGCCAAGGAATTACTTACCAGATTATGGGACGAGGATATAGAAAAGGAAATTAGGGAACATTATAAATCCTAAGGATTTCCTAGGATATAGTAGACCAATACATATTAAATCCCGCCTATTTTTAGGCGGGATTTAATGTTACTAGGCATACGGATCACCTTGCTGCCAAAGATTAAATTTTCAATTCAGCAAGATACCAAATGGTGTTATGCTTATCCTAAAAGTTGCTTTTGAAAAGGATTACCAACAGCTACCTTTTCTTGTTAGTGCCTATAATCGCTGAAAATTATTAATCTCAATATTATTGGCTTTTAAATCGAACATCAAATTATAAAGGCCGAAAAAGGTTCTGTTGATATAGATAAAATGTTTGGAGCCACGATTAGCATTCATTTTACGCAATTCTGTATTCTTGGAATAGCGTTGCCCCATTGCTGATATTTTTCCAAAAAACTCCGCATCCGAAAAGTCAAATCGCTCTACGTGAAATGGTTGTGTGAAGAGTTGTAACAGTTCATGGAACATTTCGGTGAAGAATTCCGTTTCCTCCTTGGTGTCATCTACTCGAAGAATTTCCAATTCGTATAATTTTGAGACAAAAAATTCACGATTGTTGATATTTTTGGGATTAGCCAACTCAAAATAAGGGACATAAAAATCATTCGGAATTATTTTCATACATCCAAAATCCAAGGCAATCAGTTCCCCCTTCGGGGAGACTAGGAAATTACCGGGATGCGGGTCTGCGTGTACTTTTCGCAATTGATGTATTTGAAACATATAAAAATCCCAAAGGGCTTGCCCTAATTTATTGGCTTTTTCTTGATCGTCATTTAGGGCCGTAAACTCCGATAGGTGCAATCCCTCCATATAATCCATCGAAATAATATATTCAGAGGACCAAGCCTCATAGTACTCTGGAAAAAGAAGGTTTGGAATTTTGGAACATGCGGCGGCAACTTCCTTGCTCTGCTCTAATTCTAAGAGGTAATTGGTCTCTTCCAAAAGTTTTTCCTCCACTTCCTTAAAATACTTTTCCAGGTCCTTTCCCTTTATATTGAACATTTTTATGGCAATTGGTTTCACCAAGGCCAGATCGGAGGCTATACTTTCTGCAACGCCGGGATATTGAATCTTAACAGCGAGATTTTTTCCGTTTTTTTTGGCTTCGTGTACCTGTCCAATACTAGCGGCATTAACAGAATTGGGGTTAAAAGTGTCGAATAGTTCATTGGGAAGTTTACCAAAATGCCTTTTAAAAATCTTGAATACCAAAGGTGGGGATAAGGGAGGAACGGAAAATTGAGACAAGGAAAATTTTTCCACATAGGCCTGCGGCATAATGCTTTTTTCCATACTGAGCATTTGGGCCACCTTTAGCGCACTGCCCTTAAGTTGTTTTAGGCTATCATAAATATCCTCGGCGTTGTTCTCATTTAAGCGTGACCTAGCCTCTACTTCCGTTTTGGTAATTTTATCGCCATAATACTTCAGGTAGTTAACACCAAGCTTGGCACCGGTAGATACCAGTTTAGAAGCACGATGTATTTTGGAGATGGGGATGTGATCTATCGTTTTCATGTATGGCTAGTTGTTGGGATGTATTTTTTCCTTGTAAATAAATTTCCCAAAATCGATTACACTCTTTAATGGGGAAATATTTAAAATGTCGAAACTGGTATTTACAGATTTCTCTATAAATATGTCTGTTTTCTCAAAGGAGGCCGAAGTGTCGTCCATCCAAAACTTTAAGGTCAACAATAACTGTATCCAAGCCGATTCTTGCAGGGCGCGTTTTTGAAATTTTTCTAGCTCTTCCTGTTTTAAATCCAGGGTTTTAATATCTAAATCTGCAATATAGGCGGTAAAACCTTTTCTTAGTTCGGATAGAAGGGATAGCCCTTTTAAACTGTTCTTGTGCTTTTTTAAAGCATATTGTACGTAGCTTCGGTTGGCAGTTAAATTTTCAAAGAATGTGTAATAAAAACTCAAGAGCTTATTGCGTGCGTCAAAAGATTGGAATTCTTCGCTTTTTTTCAACACTGTAAGAGTGTTATCAAAAAAGGTCTTAAAGATCTGTTGTTCCAAGGCCTTGAATGAGCCAAAGAATTCGTAGAACTGAGCCTCTTCCATATTATTTTCCTTTGCAAAAGCATAAACGGAATCTGGGCTTTTATGATGTTCCAGTACATAATCCATATACCTATCGATTAGCTGGGTGTCTGAAATTGTTTTCTTTTTTACCATGGCTGTTAAATCTATGCTACAAGATACAACTTGTTTAAGTTTTTATAATAAAAGTAAAACAAAATTTAACAGCTAATTGGCATAAGGAAGGGTAAAAAGATTGCTTTAGTAGGGAATGCTACAGCTAGATAAGCATACTGTACTATAGGCGTTGATCCTTTTCATAAAACTACTTGCTCCTAGCTCTATGGGTGTCTTAAGATATTTTTCTTTTTATAAAATAATAAAGCCCCAAATTCTGGGGCTTTTCTTAATGTCTAGTGATAATTTACCTTAAATCTTCCAGAGTTCTATTTTTAGCCAAATCTTCTTTTAGCCAATCTCTCTGAGCTCTTATTATGGAGGATACATTTGGGGGTATGTGGGTGTCGGCCAGTACTTCATTATATTCCTCAATGGCGGCTTTGTCACCTCTAATGGCCTCCTCTAGCATTGCTTCGGCATCATCCCCAGAAAAGAATGCTTTTACGTCCATCCAAGTTCTGTGTAAGGCGCCTTTAGTGCTTCCCTCTATTTTATCGCGTGTATCCAAAGCAGGGGTGGCCGACTTTAAATCTACCAAAAAGTTACGGCGCTCCCTCGCTTTATTTCTAAAGTACATTTCCAAGCCCGTTTCTTCCGTATTTTCTGCGGCTTTTTCATATCCCTTAATGGCATCTTCATTTTTTTGAATAATGTCATTAATCCTATTCTCAATCTCTTTTATATCCTTGTTCATTTATATTGAATTTAAGTCGGTAACCATATGCCTACCGATTGGCATTTCTATAAAGATAGGGGGATAGATTAAGTGGTGTTATTTCATATGCAATTCTTTCTAACTCAATAGCTTAGGGTGCGGGTTTTGTGTTGGGATTGGTTGTAAATAAAGTCTAAGGAGGTAAAAAGCTAGGTAAAAATGGGAAATAAGAGCCTGGGATTATCCGTTTTAAATAGTTGGATAGCTATTTGCCCCAAAATAAGCTTTTCTCAAAGCAGGAAATAATTGAATTAGGGTATAGGTAGTGTGTTGGTAAGGTGTAAGATGCACAGTGGTTGCTAATTTCCCGTCAGCTGCCAAAATAAGTTGTCTTTTTGGGAAGTTTGATTCATTATTATAACCTAACCAATTAATCCCACTCCAATAAATAAAGAATCAATTATATAAAGTATTGTCGTGGGAGATGACATGCTCCCTTACCTTCTTTTGAAATTCGAGCGGTGTTACACCCGCGTGCAGTTTAAAAAACCGACTGAAATAGGAGTGGTCTTTAAAGTTTAGATTATAAGCTATTTCCTTAATGGTGTTTTCACTATGAATAATTTGACGTTTAGCTTCCAAAATCAAGCGGTCATGGATAATCTGGACCCCAGTTTTATCCAACTTTTCCTTTAGAATTTGATTAAGGCGTTTTGCGCTAATTCCCAATTTACCAGCATAGAAATCGGTGTTCCGTTCTTCTTGATAATTCATTTCAAGTAAAAGCATAAACTCGTACACCCGCTTTTCATTAATATCCTGAAGGGTAAAATGCTCTTCCTTTAACTGTATCAATTTTAATAAAAATACTTTTAAGAGCGCTTTTAGCATAATAAGACTAACGGTCTCTTTCTTGTATTCCTCTTCCAAGAGCTGGTACACATCCATTAAACCTTTAGAGGTTTCCTCATTTACCTGTAAGCACGAAAATTCTCCCTGAATATTGAACATTCTAAAAACATCCAATAAAAACTCTTTTAAATCCCCTTCCAATAAATCTTGTTTAAAGGATATAAGAACGCCGTTTTTACCGGCTTTGTTGAGTTGATGTACTCTATAAGGAGGTATCAAATAAATCCAGTCTCCTTTAAAGGTCTGAAAATCGTGTTGTGGCACATGTAGCGCATCCTCGTTGCGCAACCAAACTATCTCATAAAAATCCCTTCTGGCAGGATCGTTTAAATAAGCAGGGGGGCAATTGCCCAAATTTTTAATATATAAAACCTTATCACCGAGCATTAGAACTGTTTTTTATGATGGAAAAACACGGGGTTTTCTTGCTTTTAATCGACAAAAAACGAAGCCGTTTCCAAAATGTACCACAAAAATAGTGAATAATACCATTGGTTTATTGTTGATGGGCAAATTGTACCATATAACTATCAAATTGTGTAATTATCCTAGGATGATAGCTCCTATCTTTGCACCGCAGTTTGATAGTAATCAAGCTTTTACATTAAAAAGTTATGGAGAACACATCTACAATAGAAGCAACACAAGAGACAGAATTGGTAGCATCGGCAATGCAAACCATTATGGACGAGCATCAAAGGTTAACTGCCCAGATAAAATCTGATGAAATTGCTGCATTAATGCCAGTCATCAATAAGGCAAACCGTATTTTCTTGATGGGAGCCGGAAGAACCGGACTCATGATGAAAGCTTCGGCCATGAGACTAATGCACTTGGGTTATACTGTATTTGTTGTTGGAGAAACAACTACACCAGCGATCGATGAAGGAGATTTGCTCATCGCCGGCTCAGGTTCTGGAACTACCAGTGGAATTGTAAGAGCGGCTGAGGTAGCGAAGAATGTAGGGGCTAACGTAATTTGTTTTACCACTAGTCCGACGTCTCCCCTGGCAACATTGGCAGACTATACGGTTACGATTCCTGCAGCACAAAAGCAGGCTCGGGACGAAGACGTATCTAAACAATATGCAGGTAGTCTTTTTGAGCAGTCCCTTTTATTAAGCTTCGATGCACTTATCCAGGCCCTTTGGGATATAGATGGCAGTACCGCTTCGGAATTGTGGAAGCGTCACGCAAATATGGAATAGAAAACTGCAGATAGAAAAAATTAATTAACGTAGAATATTTTAAAATTAAATATAGAATTATGGCAAAATTACAAGTAGCGATCGATTTGTTGAAAATAGAGGATGCAATCGCTTTGGCAACAAAAGTGGCTCCTTATGTAGATATTATAGAATTGGGTACCCCACTTATTAAGAGTGAAGGATTAGCCGGAGTTAGAAAGATGAAAGATGCTTTTCCAGACAAATTGGTTTTGGCCGATTTTAAAACTGCCGATGCAGGTGAATTGGAAGCAAACATGGCTTTTGGAGCTGGTGCAGATTATATTACCATTTTGGGAACTACAGGTGACTCTACTATTGCTGGTGCAGTTAAAGCTGCAAAAGAGCACGGTAAAGGTGTTGTTGTAGATACCATCGGTGTTAAAGACAGAGTTCAACGTGCAAAAGAAGCAATTGCTTTGGGTGCAGAGTTTGTAGAATTACACGCTGGTTTGGACGAGCAAGCTGAAGAAGGATACTCTATCCAAGTATTGATTGACGAAGCTAAGAGAGCTGGAGTACCAGTATCTATTGCAGGTGGAGTTAATAAAGATAGCATCACCCGTGTTAAGGAAGCTGGTGCTTCTGTTGCAGTTGCTGGTGCAGCTATTTACGGAGCAGAAGATCCTGCACAAGCAGCAAAAGAATTGAAAGAACTTTTGAACGCATAAGTTATTATAAGGTTTAAGCACCATTTTAATACTATAAAGGTCCCCATAAATTAATTTTTATGGGGATCTTTAGTTATTGCCTATAGGCTATTTTTCTTTCCCTTTGCACTTCGGTTTTACTCCTTATACTTCTTGTAGCTCCCACAATTTATGATATTGATCATTGGTGATTAGCGGTTTTTGCAATAACTTGGTAAAAACTGCATTGACATGAAAGGCGTTTTAAATTTGGGAAGAGTTGCAGGAATTAAGATAGAGATACATTGGACGTTTTCCTTATTATTGATATGGGTCGCCTTTATTGAGGTAAAGGCAGGTGCCGATCTTACCAGGATTCTACTCAATGAATTGCTGATCCTATTGCTTTTCGGATGTGTGGTGCTGCACGAATTAGGACATGCGCTCACCGCAAAGAAATTCAATATAGAGACCAAAAAAATTATGTTACTGCCCATTGGGGGAGTGGCCAGTCTAGAGAAAATGCCCGAAAAACCAGGACAAGAATTGCTAGTGGCACTTGCGGGTCCGGCCGTTAACGTGGTAATAGCCTTCCTATTAGCTCTTGCCGTGCCCTTTAAGTATTACTTCGGCCTAAATGCCACAGAAATGACGGAAGTGCTCTATACACCTTCCCTCCAAAATTTTATCTTTTACCTTTTTATTGCCAATGTAATGTTGGTGCTATTTAATCTCATTCCAGCTTTCCCTATGGATGGCGGAAGGGTACTTAGGGCCCTTTTGTCCTATAGATTGGGACGGGTAGAGGCTACCAGGATTGCTGCGGGCATAGGACAGACCTTGGCAGTGGTATTTTCATTGCTGGGACTTTTTTACAATCCATTCCTTATTTTAATTGCCTTCTTCATTTTTTTCGGGGCCTACGCAGAGAATCAAATGGTGAAAAGGACTTCCTTAATTAAAGGTCATATCGCTAAGGAGGCCACGCTAACGAATATAACCATTTTAAGTCCGGTTCATAGCGTTCAAGAGGTGGTAGACCTACTTTTGGCAGGTACGGAAAAAGATTTTGTAGTTATGGATCAGGATGAAATAGTGGGAATAGTTGCCCATAAGGATATAGTGAAACATGCGCGTACTCCCTCTCTTTTGGTAAAGGAAATTATGGGAAAGAATTTTACCACGGTAGACGCTACCACAAGCCTTACCCAAGTTTATGAAATGATCAACAGGGAAAAGAATGGTTTCTTTCCCGTAGTTGAGGATAAAAAGCTAATCGGTGCAATCGATCAGGTAAATTTAAGCGAATTTATCTTGTTAAAATCGGCGACCATACCTTAGAATTAACTTTAATGGGAGGGGAAGACCCATGGGATTCCCGGGTATAGGGCCCTTGTAATTTTTGCTAAGTGAATTAAAATTTTTGAGGGTACTGTCCAGCTTTTACCTGAGGTACCAAGATCATTATTTAAAGTAACTACTATGACAGCATCAGATTTTAAAGGAATGAAAAATTCCATCCCTGGAAGTGGATTGGATATCCTACATCAAGAAAGTAAGGAATGGCTCAATATTATCGATTTTTGGAATGACGAGTCTAGATTTTTCTCCGATCTCCTGGATAAAAAAGAACCTATGCACCCAGAAAAAAAGGAGATGTTGAAATATTTGGATAAGGTACACCAATCCCTCTTTCAATATTTGAAGGAGGATATCATAGCCCATGAAAAGCACTTATCCAACTTGTTAAAAGGTGAAAAGGGAATTACGACGGGAGAATATGTTGAAAAACATATGGATTTGCGGGAGCAGCTCCATCTGTTTACGATGGACTTTAAAGAGTTTAAGAAAATGGTTTTTAACTATGCCAAGAAATGAGGGTTTAATGCTTTTATTTTCCTTATAATATGGGGCCCTTTGGCCCCATTGTTCCATTTTTTTGGGCTAAAGATCTAGTTCCAATCCTACGGGACAATGGTCCGACCCCATAATGTCTTTATAGATTTTCACCGATTTAATTTTGTCTTTTAGAGATTTGCTGACCAAAAAATAATCTAACCTCCATCCAATATTCCGTTCCCTCGCCTTAAACCGATAGCTCCAATAGGTATAAGCTTCAGTATCTGGGTTTAAAAGTCGGTACGAATCCACAAAACCAGCCGCTATAAAATTATCCATTCCGTCAATTTCAACCTGGGTATACCCCGCAGTTTTGTTGTAGTTAGCCTTGTCGTTCTTTAAATCGATCGCCTTATGGGCTACATTAAAATCCCCACATGCAATTACAGGCTTAGTTTTTTCCAAATTAGTTAGATAGGCTAGAAAATCTGCATCCCACTGCTCGCGATAATCCAAACGGACAAGTTTTTGTCCGGAATTGGGAACATAAACGTTTACCAAATAAAAATCTGGGTACTCCACACACTGTACCCTACCTTCCGTATCGTGCTCTTCTATTCCAATACCAGTGGATTCACTTAATGGGGTAGACTTAGAGAGTATGGCGATTCCAGAATATCCCTTTCTTTCTGCAGAACTAACGCTTAATTCATAACCTTCTACAGGCGATAAGGCGTCTGCCACCTCGGCCTCCTGGGCTTTGGTTTCCTGTAAGCACAGAACGTCTGGGGCCAATTGGGCAATGGACTCAAAAAAATCTTTTTTAACCACGGCCCTTATACCGTTTACATTCCAAGTAATAATGTTCATCATATTCAGCTTTTCAATTATGGGAGCAACAGCTATTTTAACCAATAACCCCTCCTTAAAATAGGGCGATGAAATTACGGAATTGCTCGGGGATTAAAAAATATCATAAACCCTCTAGATGTTAAAGCTTTTAGTTATATAGACTTCGTTGGCTTTAAGGGCAGTACAAACTGTTTTTGTAAGGAGGTGAAAAAAATGTTTCGCCTATAATAGGTAAGAAATTGTCGTCCCAGGTCATAAGATGCTCATTCTTGTTGTTTTCCACTACCTTTGCTTGCAAATAAACGCTAGGACGCAATTTGCAGATTATATACTGTGATAGGACCAAATTAATGGGGAGCGAACAGGATATAATGCGCCATAATGATTGGTGTGATAGCCTCTCTAGCCAGTGATGTGTATTTATGAAATTTAAGATAGACAAGTTTGTACTTTCCATTATCACTATAGTTGGAATTGCATATTTTTTTCCGCAGTGGGGCTCCTCACAAAGTGAAATCCCATTGGATACAATAAGTGATATTGGGATTTCTCTAATTTTCTTATTCTATGGACTTAAATTGAGTCCGCAAAAAATAAAGTCGGGCCTAAAGAACTGGAAGTTGCATCTGTTGGTGCAAACTGCTACCTTTTTAATCTTTCCGCTGTTGGTCTTATTCTTTCGACCCTTTTTGCAAACAGAAGAACAGGAATTGTTGTGGTTGGCCTTCTTTTTTTTGGCAGCCTTGCCATCTACGGTTTCCTCTTCCGTGGTTATGGTATCCATGGCCAAGGGGAATGTACCAGCGGCTATTTTCAATGCCAGTATTTCGGGAATCATCGGCATAGTTCTCACGCCAATTTGGATGGGGCTCTTTGTTCAAGAGGCGCAATCGGGTTTCCAGTTTACGGAAATTTACATCAAACTCGTTTTTCAAATCATATTACCAGTGGTAGTGGGGCTTTCCTTACAGCGATTCTTGGGAGGGATGGTTCAAAAATACGGTAGCCAATTAGCCCTTTTTGATAAGGCCATTATTTTGTTGATTATCTATAAGAGTTTTGCAAGGTCTTTTGAAGAACAGATCTTTAGTACAGTATCTATATTGGATCTTATGATTATAGGGGTTGCAGTGTTAGGCTTGTTTGTGTTGGCCTATTTATTAACAGGCTTTGTTGCCGAAAAACTGCGATTTAATACTGAAGATCAAATTACGGCCCAGTATTGTGGCACCAAAAAATCCTTGGTACACGGGACCGTTTTCTCTAAGATTTTATTTGGGAAAATGGCAACGCTGGGAGTTATCCTTCTCCCGCTTATGATCTATCATGCTTTTCAGATTCTAGTTATTAGTGTGTTGGCAACCAAGAGGGGTAATAGGTAAGTGGCTTCCCCTTAAAAGGGCATGTACAAGAATACTGCATATTAAAAGCTTTGCAAGTATAATGTATATGTAAATCCTATCTTAATACCGTAGATTCCCTAGTAATTCCGAAAAATCAGCGGCAGGTTTCCACTGTGAAGTTGGGTTAAAATACCTCCATAAATAAGCAGAAATTTTCCGTTGCAATTGCCAAGCCTCATTTTTAAACCCCCAGGAAGTATCATTATTGTTTTTGGTTGCGATATAAAAAACATAATCGCCCGTAGGTGCGTTCACCATCACCAATTCTGAGCGCGACTGGTTTACCATTCCTTGTTTGGCCGCAGTCTGGATAAAGGGCGGAATTTGGGAAAGAGAGTAATCCGTATAAAAGGAATTGCTTAACAGGCGATACATTTCATCGCTCGATGCCTCACTGATTAGGTTGCGGTTACGTATTTTTATTAATAGAGAAGCCATTTCCCGGGGGGTGGTCTGTCCCCATCCATATTTTTCCCAGTCCTTAGTCCTTCCTTGGGTTCTGCTATTTACACGGGTATACTGCAATCCCAAATTATCCATCAATGCGTTTATGCTTTCTCCACCACCAGCCAATTCTTGGCACCAAAGGGAGGTGGTATTATCGCTCATTGTAATCATTAAGGAGACAAGGGTCCGCAGATCGGTCTGGGTGCTATCCTTATAAAACTGCATCAACCCGGCGCCGCCATAGGCCCGTTTTGCATCATAGACCAAAGGATCATTGAGTGAGAGTTCCCCATTATTTATCTTATCGAAAATTCCAATTAGGATAGGGACTTTTACAATGCTTGCGGTAGGGAAAATGGTATCGGCATTAATAGCGGCTTCGGTGTTCCTATTGGTATGATAAACGTAAACTCCAACCTCACCCTTAAAATTATTAACTAGCTCCCTTAGACCGTTTTGTAGGTTTTTGTCGGTTTGTTGAGCTGTAAGGGGGTGTATGGTTATTAGGAAGAGGAGTAAAAAAAAAGGTCTCATGGTTGGCTTGCATTTAAAAACCCAATTTACATAAAAATATGAAGGTATTTTGGAGTGCGCATCCGTAGTTAAGAGTTGTAATTAAGTGTATGTTCTATAGGCTTAAACTGGAAGGTAATATTTAACAAATAATTGGATTGTTTGGAAGGTGATGTCACCATCTATTTTTAGTAGTTTTGCCGATTCTTTTTACTATACAAGGATCTTTATATCAGCAATTAAGATGATGGATGTTGGGATGTTATGGAAGGGGCTTTGCTGGTGGATGTTAGATCGATATAATGATCAGTTAAAAATATTAATTTTTTAGAAATGAAGAAGGCACGATTCGCATTGGCCATGGGGGTACTCTGTATTTCCATTTTCCCAATTTTGGTGAAGCTTAACCTAACCCCTGGAGTGGTTTCCGCATTTTATAGAATGGCAATAGCTGCTTCTTTAATATTGCCCTATGTACTAATCACCAAGAAGCTGAAGGTGCCTTCCATGAAGTTTTTGCTTCCCACCGTGTTATGCGGCTTGGTTTTTGGGGCCGATGTGGCGGTTTGGAATGTTGCCATACAGGAATCTACCGCTACGCAGGCTACCCTGCTCACCAATTTGTCTCCAGTATGGGTTGGTATAGGGGCGTTTTTCTTTCTAAAGGATAAGCCCACCACCAATTTTTGGATTGGTACTGTGGTCGCTATTTTTGGTATGGTATTACTGGTGGGTTTCAGCACTTTTGTTAATCTCGACTTTGATTTGGCATTCTGTCTTGCCATCTTATCCGGGATGCTATATTCAGTATATATGTTATTGAGTAAAAAAGTCCTAAATGAAGTAGATGTAGTAAGTTTCCTAACTATAAATTTAATCTCCTCCTCCATAGGCTTGGGTATTGTAAGTTATTTTCTTGGAGAGCCTTTCACAGGTTTTACTAATGCTGGTTGGTTGGTGTTGGTGGTGCAAGGGGTAGTCTGCCAGTTGTTGGCTTGGTTGCTCATTAGTTACGCCACAAAACATATGCGCGCCACTAGGGTGTCTGTAAGTCTTTTGGGACAGGCAGTTATAGCTTCCCTTTTGGCTTGGTTGTTTTTGGACGAATCTATTTCTTTGCAGATGGTCATTGGTGGTTTCTTTTTGTTATTCGGTATACGGATTACCTTTTACCAAAAACAATTGTTTGCCAGAAAACGGGCCGTCCAAGGTGCCGTCTCACTAAAGCAATAGCATAGGGTATTGTCTTACGCTAAGGTACTTTTAAACACATCACACTATTTATTTACTTGTTTTGGATACGTTGGGTAGGGCCATTGTTTACTGATGTTTTCATTACACTAAGGTTTTAGTATATCACTATTTCAGGACGGGACCACAGTAGAAATATAAAGGGAGCCCCTTCAAAGGAGCTCCCTTTATAATAGGAGGAAACCTATTGTATGCTCCGCATAAATTCGATGAATTTTTTGGTGCCGTAATTGCCTATACCTCTATGGGTCATCACTATATTTCCATCGGCATCAATCACGTAGGTAGTGGGAATACTTCTAGATTGATACATTGCTGGAAGTGGGCCATTGGGTGTATAGATCTCAAAATCGTACCCCTTCCTTTCGCTAAATGCTATTGCTTTCTCAAAGCTATCATCTACGGACAACATAATAAAAGCTACATTTTCGTCCTTTATTTCGTTGTATAATTTATTGATGCTAGGCATTTCGGCAATACATGGAGGGCACCAAGTGGCCCAAATATTGAAGAATATAGCTTTCCCTCTTAACGCT
Organism: Arenibacter amylolyticus; assembly: GCF_002150785.1. Classification (GTDB taxonomy): domain Bacteria; phylum Bacteroidota; class Bacteroidia; order Flavobacteriales; family Flavobacteriaceae; genus Arenibacter; species Arenibacter amylolyticus. The sequence goes on from NZ_MTAZ01000034.1 coordinate 36,827, forward strand.
TCCATAGATACCTGGGCACCTTTGCTATCAATTAAATTTAGATTAAAGTCGGCCCGCGGATTGGAACCGTCTTTCAGCGCCAACTCCGTCTTATCTACATCGGGATTCATTAGTCCCGTTGCCAAAATCCCTCTTTGGGCAAAGCCTATTACCTCTGTGTGTAGTCCTGTGGTATACAGAATAAGGAGTACCGCTATTATTCCGGCCCATTGCCATAATTCTTTTTTTATCTTTTTTTTCATGTTTTTCTTTTAGATACTAATTGTAATTAGCTAGAGGCTTAAGCCCATAACTCCCTTTTTTTGAAGTTGTAGGTAGTGGGTAAATGCGTTGGGAACTACTTTAAATTCTTTTGGGATATCCTTTACCGATACCTTGTAGTGATCTAATGCCATTTTACAAACTACCAAACTTACCTTTGCTTTTTTTGCTTCTTTTAGGTAGGGCTTCATGATTTTTTTATCCGTTAAGCCCTCCACTTCTTTACCATATACAATAGTGCTAAAACTCCCAAAGGAATCCCCGTCTTCCTCCAACAAGGAAGCTGCGGCTAAGGTAATGGGTTTTAGTTGTTGAATTTTTGTTGTCATAACTGCATAGTGGTTCACTTTCTTGTCTTGAGCATTAAGATTGCCACCAATAACCACGGTAAAGAGTACTAATAGGGTTTTTAAGAATGTTGTTTTCATCAGTTTTTATTTATTTATCCATAGCACATGGCTATGGGGAATTTTACAATTAATATTTATAGGTCTAAGTTAATATAGTCTTTCTTTAAAAGCTGGAAAAGGTATAAAATCCCGTTCTCTACGATGTCAATATCTCGCGGAATCCCACTTCGGTCTACCTTAAATTTATTAAGAGAAAATCCGCAGGCAACTACCGAAATGGGCTGGTTGCTTATCCGCTTTAAAATGGGATCCATGATTTTGGTATCCGTAATTTGGGGTATGGATTTCCCGCAGAAAACAATCTGAAACTCACCAAAACTTTTTGGGTCGTCTATCAGAAGTTCCTCTGCAGTTTCTATGGCCCCTATCAGGGAACGTTCATTTTTAACCAGTGCAGCATAGTTTGCGGGCTGTTTGGGGTCTTGAGCCATACTCTTAAGGGGTAGCAATAGGAGTGCCCCAGCTAATATTAATAAGGATTTCATTTTCATGAGCTAAGTTTTTTTGATACGTTTTCGGTGTCGTTAAGTACAAAAAACAGTAAGCCCCCAAAGATCGCTACGTTTTTAAATAAGGGGCCCAAGGTAGTGGCTTGTCCTATTTGAATAGTAATTGTAATAGGAATTAAAACCGCGATAAGGATCCATGCGGCCCACTTAGTTTTATAGCCAATTAGGAAAGCGATTCCGGCAACTAGCATTACAATTCCAGATAATATTACCAAAAAGGTAGGGTCGCCAAAGAAATAAGCGAAGTCTTTTAAACTCGCCGTGGCAATTCGTCCTACAACTTGTTCGGTCTGGATAAGGTGGTTAAGACCAGCTAATAAGAATATTCCGCTTACCGCTATGCGCAATATCTGCACAGAACGACGGTTAATGTTAATCGTTTGTTTCATTTTTTGATGTGATAAAAGTGCTTTTAAATAGAGATTGCCAAATGGTCCTCGTCTGTTATCTGAATGAGGACACCAGCAGATGGTTCTGGATAAGGTTCCAGAACAAGCGAAATTAGTTAGGCAATTCTTGGAGGAGGTGAATTTTGGTCTTGATAGAGACCTTCCATTAAAGGCACATTAAATCCAAATACGGCATACGCTAGGTCTTGCTCCAAAAGCGTCCAGTGATGACTTTCCACTTGAAATACGGTGGAGCAGGGTACTGCCATATAGTTGACTTCGGTAAGGGAGGCCTCGGTAATTTGTGTTTCCAAGTCCTTGGGTTGGTCCCTCTTCTTTTTACAAAAAGGATTAACAAGCACTACCTGATCGCTCTCCATGGTCCAGGAAAGTATCTTTGCGTCCATAACCAGAAACTTTGTCATAAACAAAGTTAGGAGTAGTACAGATATGTATTGATTTACCTTCATTGCGCCCAAACTTACTAAAAACAACGGCGCCCTTTTGCAACAATTGTTACTTAAGCTCCCCATAGAGCCAACTTTATGATTTTGCTAACGTATTTAGGGTAGTATTCCAGCACCTTTTGTAATTTCCAGTTGACCATCCTTCGTAATGCATATTAAGGGATATGTTTCTTACGCTTTTCAAACTACTGGTCTTAAGTGTTTAGGCTAATTTTATAACATTTCATTCTTAAAGAAACAGGGGGACTATGATTTTTGGGCTGTATAAATTTTAATGGGTTAATGTTAAGGGTGAATGAGTTAACAAAAGCAAGCGAATGTTCGTGCCGTTGTGTGGGCTTTGTATACTTTTATTCCAGCTATCTCATATACACCCTATGGTAGGTAAATAATTATGGGCCAATTATTGGTTTTTGATTATTGTCTAAGGTAAAAGGATAAAAAAAATAAGTATATGAAAATACTGGTTACAGGGGCAACCGGATATATAGGTAAACGCTTAATTCCACTGCTGGTGCAGGACGGACATCAGGTAGTGTGTGCTGTTCGCAATAAACAACGAGTGGGGAATAGTTTTCAGGATGAGGAGGAAATAGAGATTGTGGAGGCCGATTTCCTAAAGCCCGAAACCCTCCATACCATTCCAAAGGATATTGATGCAGCCTATTATTTAATCCACTCCATGTCCCATACCTCCAATGATTTTGAAACGATGGAGGAAGAATGTGCCATCAACTTTAAATCGCGCTTAGAGAATACTCAGGTTCAGCAAGTAATCTTTTTAAGCGGAATTACCAACGAAGAAAAACTTTCCAAGCACCTTAGGTCTAGAAAAAATGTAGAAGATTCCCTTGCTTCGGACAACTATGCCCTTACGGTGTTTAAGGCGGGGATTATTGTAGGTTCTGGGAGTTCGTCCTTTGAAATTATACGGGATTTGGTAGAGAAATTACCAATAATGGTTGCACCAAAATGGTTGAACACCAAAACCCAACCTCTGGCTATTAGGGATGTATTGGCCTTTTTATCCAGAGCTGTAGGAAGAGAAGAGCTTTACAATACCTCTTATGACATTTTTGGGCCGGAGATACTGACCTATAAACAAATGTTATTGCAGTTTGCAGAGGTAAGAAATTTAAAACGGACTATTCTAACAGTTCCGGTGATGACTCCAAAACTATCTTCTTATTGGTTGTATTTCGTAACCTCTACCTCCTATAAACTTGCTACCAATTTGGTAGACAGTATGGGGGTGCAAATAGTAGGGAAGCCTAGTGATATAAACCAGTTGCTCCAAGTGCAACCGCTACGGTATAAAGAGGCTGTTTCCCTAGCATTCGAAAAGATTGAACAGAATAGTATAGTTTCTAGTTGGAAAGATGCTTTGGTAAGTAGCGGCCGGTTAAAGGATGACATTCATAAATATGTGAACGTCCCAAAGTTTGGATGTTTTGTAGATTACAAGGAGGAAGAGGTGACCGATGTGCAGAGAACCATCGATAAAATATGGGCCATAGGAGGAAGAACAGGATGGTACTATGCCACTTTTTTATGGAGAGTTAGGGGGTTTTTAGACAAAATGGTGGGAGGCATTGGCCTTCGCAGGGGAAGAACCAGCGAAACGAATTTGGAGGTAGGGGATGTGTTGGATTTTTGGCGGGTTATCTATGCCGATAAGAGTCAAAGGAAATTGCTGTTATATGCAGAAATGAAATTACCAGGAGAAGCTTGGCTCGAATTTAAGATTGAGGATGATGTCTTAAAACAGACGGCCACCTTTAGACCCTGGGGGGTAGCGGGAAGATTGTATTGGTATAGTGTATTGCCTTTTCATGGACTAATTTTTAAGGGAATGATCAATAGATTAGCTTCTTAAAGTAGTAGAATTTGGATTGGAATGAAATTCTATTTTAAATATAAAACCGGTCAGGTTAAATTGAAGTTAAATAGAGGTGGTTTCTGTTAAATTATAATTAAGGGCTTTAGAAGTGATAGAAACCAGTTGTAGATTTGAGGATTTAAGGACTATGTTTCCTACTTTTTATAGAGAATGAAAGTAGTTTTTTTATCTTGTAGTTGTGTATGATGGGGTAGGGGCATAAGTAGGCTTTATTTGAAGATCTTACTGAAGGCCTGAAGGAAAATAAAAAACAGAGAATTGAAATATATAATATGGATTTAATAGATAGAGCACTGGAATTTGAGCAAAGGAAAATGAAGTCGCTTTCCACAAGCGACCGTGTTGCCCTTTCTCGTGAGGCCAAAGAGTTGATTCTTGGATTAAATGAAATCTACAAGCAAAAAAAGGACGCTAAAATAATGGATCTTATGAAGCGTTTAACGGTGATAAAACAGCGAGTAGAGAAGCGTTTAAAGTCAAGAATGTAATTCCTTAGCCCTACAACTTTTATATTGGCTAGATAAGAATCACCAAAATCCTTTCTTAACAATTCCATTCCTTTTATGGATAGAAAAGTTTTGGATGGTAAACAACCAAGATAATACTACCATTATAAGATATTCTTGGAGTAGGCTGGCTTCACAATAGCGGATTCTACTTATTCCAAGCCGGGGCATCATTCTGGTTTTTCGCCTATTGCAATATTTAAAGTTTCATAACTTCCTTTAAATCAATTGAAGTGATTCATGATTTTTGGGAATGACTGGGAAAAGTTGATTTTGATATTTTGTTGATAATGGAAGTGGTGAAAATATTTTCCCGCATTTATTGGCAAATATCATAGATGTTTATTACTTTCGCAGTCGGATTTTCGGGATGTGGCGCAGCCCGGTAGCGTACACGCCTGGGGGGCGTGGGGTCGCAGGTTCAAATCCTGTCATCCCGACTTTACATTTTCATGTAATTGCATTGAGCTGTTAATCGACTGATTAACAGCTTTTTGCGTTTTTAGGGGTATCATAAGAAATCACATGAAATCACATGAAACCACCTGAAAACGACTTAAACGTGTTGAATACGGGATTTTTTATACCTCCTAAATGTCGTATCTTGAAGTAGCTTCTGAGGGTATTTACTGCGTGTTTTTACTTTCTAATTTCACTAATCTAAAGCTGCCTATCAGGTTAGAAAACAGTAGATTATATGTTTTGTTCTTCACAAGAAAACATAACAAAGAAAGCGACACATTAAAACTATATGCACGTGTTACGGTAAGCGGAACACGATGTGAATTCAGTTTAAATCGGGATTTAAAAGCCAGTTTATAGGATCATAACCGGAAAAGAGGGAAAGGATATTCTAAATATGTGATGTCCCTGAACAAATATTTGGATCAAATATTTGTCGGATTATAAGAAGCGCATCGACAACTTTTAGAAGAAGGCAAGGTTATAACCTCCGCCTTGGTAAAGGCTAGGTATTATGGGGAAGAGGAGGATGATGGAAAAACTTTGCTCGATTTGATCACCTATCATAACACGACCATGCATACCTCCCTAAAGCCCGGGACCATGAAAAATTATTACAGTACGGAGCGGTGTATAAAAAAATTCCTTGAGGAAGAATATCGGGTGGAAGACATTCCCCTTAAAAAACTCAATTATCGTTTTATTGTGGATTTTGAGCAGTACGTACGGGAATATAAACCCGCTACCCGAAGTGGCTGCGCCAATAATGGAGCTATGAAGCATATGGAGCGTTTAAAAAAGATGTCTAGGTTAGGGGTTCGTTTGGAGTGGTTGGACAAGGACCCATTTATCAATTTTAAACTTAAGTTTAACAAGACAGAACGCCAGTTTCTAACCGAACGGGAGATAAAACTTATCCAAGAAACCACTTTTACTGAGCCGAGCTACGAGAAGATCAAGGACCTTTTTTTGTTTGCCTGTTATACGGGACTCTCCTATATTGATGTAAAAGAATTGAGGTCAGACCATTTGGTAATTGGTCGTGACGGTGGGGACTGGCTGTTTACCAAAAGGGAAAAGACCGAAGAATCCTTAAAAATCCCTTTACTGCCAATAGCAAAGAAAATTATCGAAAAATATAAAGAGAATGTCGATATCAAGGCTAGGGGTAGACTATTACCTATTTATAGCAATCATATGATAAATCGGACATTGAAAGATATAGCTGATGCCTGTGGGATACACAAAAATTTGACATTTCACGTTGCACGGCACACTTTTGCTACTGCAATTACCCTATCCAATGGTGTACCCATTGAAACAGTTTCTAAACTATTGGGGCATTCCAAACTGTCTACCACCCAAATTTACGCAAGGGTATTGGAAAAGAAGATAGGGGAGGATATGCATAATTTGATGATACGGTTACAGCAGAGGTAAGAAGTTAGTCCTGATGTAATGTAAAATGTGTAGGTAGCATTTGGTAAGGTTACTCAGCCCCAAATCTTACCCAAGAACTTTGCGCATGGATCCTGGTCGATTTTTGTAGTGTTCGGGAAGATAATCGTACCTGCCTGCCGGGCAGTCAGGAAGCAAAAATCGAGCAGGGCGCACCTATTTTCATGAAATTTGGGACGTTATCTATTTTGATCTATGGGAATTAACTGTGCGCTGGCAAGGATAAAGGCAAGGGGCGCTTTTTCTGCGTTCCATGCTTTTATGAGCGGTCCTGAGGAGGTTGGAAAATCCTAAGCATTTTCAACTTCCGCAGGGACTGGATTATTTTTGGGAGACATTGGAACCGATGGGCAGTTTTCTGTTTAAACAGTATTGTATACTGGGTCAGTTTAATTCGGACTTTATAGGGGTTGAACAAGGTTTTGACCCATTCAGCTAATTAAAATGGAAAGGTCATTTAATGGCAACCCCATGAACAAAGGTCTTGACCAGTAAATCAAATTTGTAACACCGCTTTAGCGTGTTACCCTCTTGCTATTCCATTTCTTTGTTTCATCTCGGATTGGAATTCTTTTGACGGAACCAAAACATTTGGTCTACTTAATTATTCTTTTTCTTTCTCTAGCTATTTTTCTTCGGCTAGTACCATCCAATTTTAACTGGTTGAACATTCTGATAAACCGATCGGAGATCTGTGTTCCGTACCGGTTCTCGATCTGGGCAAAACTCAAGTTGGTGGTTATATGGGTCTTAGTCCCCAAACTTTCAAAGTTGCGATAGCGGTTTAAAAGTATCCTGACAAATACTTCCTCCTTTCCGTATTGGTATACATTGTTTCCCACCGTTTCAGTTCCCAGGTCATCGAATAGAAACACCCCTTTGGAATAATAGTCGATTACTTCGTCCTTATTTCTTACGGCATTATATTTCGCTACTACCTCCTGAGCTGCAATGATAGGAAACCACAATTCTGGAATTCGATATTGTTGAGATATGTTCTGGATGATCTGGAAACTTGATGTCTTCCCGGTTCCGTAAGTACCAAAAACGAGCAAACCCTTTTTAAGGGATATGTTCTCCACAATTTCAAATTGGGGATCACGATTCCAATATTTGCAGAAATGCCTTAAGAAGTTCTTATTGGTACCGTCTACCTCGAAATTGAGCTCCATCTTGGCGTAAAACTCCACTGCCGACTTTTAAAACAATTTTTTAAAAAGCGCTGGGTCGCAAAGCGGTTTTCGCTTTAACGGTTTTTCCGAAATTTGATTTAACCATCCCTTTTCCATGTCGTCTATTCTAAGATTGGACTTCTATTTTCTTTTTCTTCTTTTAAAAAGGTAAATTGTTTTATCGTTTGTTTTGTAACTGGTTTATTATGGTAGGCATTTTTATCTATGCTGCCTGGACTATTTTGTCTAGACTGTTCCGACGCTTTTGTCAAGTAAGCCTTGCCAGTATTAGCTTTGATACGCCACAAACTTTTCAGATAACGTTTTCTACCGTCAAAGGCCGTCTCCTCTATCCATCCCAATTTCTTTAGTTCGGTTACGTATCTCGAGGCCTTTCGTTCGGAAATTTGAAGAAAAGAAGCAATGTGCTTGTTGGACATATAGCATTCCTTTCCATTTTCGGTAAAGCTGTTTATCTCAAGAAACAAAATTTTTGCATGCCAGTTCACCTCAGAGTTCATGTAGATCGATTTCGGAATCCAGATTCCTTTAAAATTTCTATCTGATTTTTCCATAACCATAGAATTCAATTATTTCTTGTTCTTCAACAGGGCCTTATTGAACTTTTCCTCCAAGGTTTCATCAGAAAGATCAGTTTCCCCCAACAACCAAGCGTCGATAGTATCCTTATCAGAGAATTTTTGACGGATATAGGGATTGTTCCCCATAGGAATGAGCTTTAGCTGGGTAAGTTTGTAGATTTTGCTTTTGGACAGGCCTGTGTACAGTGCTAGGTCTTCCACGTTCATTGTTTTCTTGTTGTGGGCAAGTAGCCCCTTGATTTCCGTTAAGAGGCCTACCACTTTTTTTTGTTCTTCCATTTTATATGCTTTATGGTTTTCATCAAATTAGAGAAGCAAATGGAACTGAAAGATACTTGCTGAAATTTTAACAATTTTAAGATGCGGTTCTTGAGGGATTATCAGCGATTACTTGAAATTGGTTGGAATAACGCAACACGTAATTGTCTTATAACCCTATTTGGTAGAAGAAAGAGGTGGAGTTAATAATTGAAGAGTGATTTTAGCGCACCAATTGAAATGGTTCCCATCACTTATCTATACGAGAATTGAAGAAAACCATAGGATACTATTTTAAAGTCTAAATAAACGTGGGGTTTAATGCACCATGGGGATTGGTATTTTGTTCCTTTAAACATATGTTTTATGGGGACATTCGAATTCGGTATTGGAATTTCAAGAAAAATAGTTTGGTTATTTGCGCCTATTTATTTATCCCACCACAGCCTTTTCGGTTATAAAAGGCTGATGATAATGACGTTGTCCTGTGGCTTTATAAAGTGCATTGGCCAATGCTCCCATTATGGGTGGAAAAGGGGGCTCTCCCAGACCGGTCGGATCAATATTGCTTTGTACGAAATGGGTCTCAATTTCTTTAGGTGCCTCGCTATAGCGTATTAAGCGGTACCTATCAAAATTGTTTTGTTCCGCTACTCCATCTTTGAATGTTAGTCCGCTATACATAGCATGACCAATACCGTCTACGGCACCCCCTTCGGCGAGATTCGTAGCAGCATCTGGATTCACTACGATACCGCAATCAATCGCCGCCGTAACTTTTTGAACCACAGGTTTATCATTTTCTATGGTCATATCCAATACCTGGGCCACGTAACTATTGTGACAGAAGTAGGCGGAAACACCCCTGTGGATGCCATCTTGTTCTTGACCCCAGTTTGATTTTTCCCTTACCAATTCTAAAACCCCGGAATAACGGTCGGCCTCGTAGTCGTTATATTCCCCAACGGGATTTTCCTGTGCGCGTTTCAAAAGTTCCAATCGAAATTCGATGGGGTCTTTTCCTGCTTCTTCGGCCACTTCGTCCAAGAACGATTGCTCGGCCCCGGCGATAAAGTTGGATCTCGGTGCACGGAACGCACCAACGGTTATATTGGAATCGATGGACCAATCTTCGGCGAGATAATTGTCCACCCCCCCGGCTGGAAAGCGGTTGGCCGCCAATGGGCTCTCGGGTATTCCACCCGCCCTTACGTGAAACGCTATAAGGTTGTTGTCCTTATCCAATGCGGCACGGTAAAATGCATGGTAAGCAGGTCTGTATATCCCTGTTGTCATATCATCCTCACGGGTGTAGACCAATTTTATAGGTGCTTTCATCCTTTGGGAGATCACTCCCGCCTCGGTTAGAAAATGCCCATAAAGTCTTCGACCGAAGCCACCGCCCATTCGGGTCATTTGTATGTCCACTTTTTCCAAGGGTAGCCCCAAGCGTTCGGCAACACTTCTTTCCATAAACTCAGGAGTCTGAACCGGTCCGTTAAGAACCGCTTTGTCCTCCATTACATCCGCAAAGAAATTCATGGGTTCCATACAGTTATGGGCAAGAAACGGACAGGAATAGCTGCGCTCGATTACCTTCGCCGCCTTTTTGAACACCGCTTCAGGGTTACCATCTTTACGTACCACATTCTGTTTTATTCCGGCTTTCTCCACCATGGCTTCCCGGTGGGCTCCCGAACTTTCCAATCCGGCAGGGAACCTAACATCCATAGTACGCCCAAAAATATCCATTTGTTCTTCAATAGCAGGGGACCGGTCCCATTCGATCTTCAATGCCTTTTTGGCCTGCATTACTTCCCATGTAGTATTCCCTACCACAACAACGAGGTTCGTGAAGGAACAGTTGTCAAAGGCACTCTTTTTATAATCCTCGTTAAATGTCTGTATGGTAAACACATCTTTAATGCCAGGCATTTTCTTGGCCTCAGTATCATCTACGGATTTAAGTTGGAGCCCAAAAGCGGGTGGATGTGCGATCATTGCAATAAGCATACCTTCTTTTTGGATATCAAGACCGTACAAAGGCTGGCCTGTAACGATTTTTAGGCCGTCCACATTTTTTCTGGAAGTACCAATAATCTTAAAATCCTTTACATCCTTTAGTTTTACCTCTTCTGGAATTGGAAGTTTTGCTGCGGCGGAAGCTACTTCGCCATACCCCATCGATTTATCGGATGTTTTGTGAAAAAGCGTTCTGGCTTCCGTAGTGATTTCTTCGGCGGGTACCTGCCAAACTTCGGCTGCCGCCATTACCAACATGTGTCTTGCGGTTGCCCCGGCCATACGAAGTGCTTCCCATCCTTGACGGATAGATTGGCTTCCCCCGGCCAATTGACGCTTGAAAATGGCCGTATTTAGCGGGGCCTGTTCAACAATAACTTCGTTCCAATCCGTATCCAATTCCTCGGCGACGATCATCGGCATCGATGTTTTTACATTTTGACCGATCTCCGGATTTGGGGACATGATAGTGACCCTCCCATTATCGCCAATTTTCAGATAACCGTTTATTTCGAACCATTCTTTTGGCATACTCCGCACTTGTTCAGGAGTAGGCTTACAGGAAGCCAACCAACTAAAACCAAGCATCATTCCACCCCCGGCGAGCACGGAACATTTTAAAAAGGAGCGTCTATTATAAGTTGTTTTTATGAGTGTCATTTCTTTGATTTTAGGTGTTCGCCTTCGAATACGGTCCGGCATCGTTTTTTATTAAATGTTTTCAATATGGGCGGCCGCTTTTTTAATGGCCTTCTTTATGCGTGTATAGGTGCCGCAACGACAAATATTTCCGTTCATAGCAGTTTCGATCTGTTCGTCCGTTGGGTTTGGATTGCTTTTTAAGAAGGCACTCGCATTCATAATCTGTCCCGCCTGGCAGTACCCGCATTGATACACATCCTCTTCCAACCATGCTTTTTGTACGGGATGGTCGCCATTTTCAGAAAGTCCTTCGATCGTTGTAATGGCCTGTTCGCCCACTGCGGAGACAGGCAATTGGCACGAACGTACCGCATTGTCCCCTAAGTGGATAGTGCAAGCCCCACATTGGGAGATACCGCAACCATATTTGGTACCCACCAATTTGAAATGATCCCTTAGCACCCAAAGCATGGGTGTAGTAGGATCCAGATCGATTTGTTGTTTTTTTCCGTTGATGTTCAGATTAAAATTCGCCATGATTTTGGTGTAAATAGATGAGTATTATAAATTTACGAAATTTAAGGATACCTAAAATGACAGAATTGAAACAATTTTAAAAAAAGCTTATGTACAAGATTCATATAATCCTTAAGTTGCTACTCTAGGACCTCTATCCGGTTAAGCCATTTTTTTACCTCAGTTTCCGTTTTTGCTGCAACATCTCCTTTTATGGCAAGGTAAATACCATCCCGCTCTACACCGCCCTTTATGGAAAAGCCTTCTAAAACAGTGCTGTTCGGACAAAGTTTTTTAACGGTCCGGAAGCTGCTACCCACTCCATACCCAGCATTGGTATTGAATGGAATAATCGTTTTATCACTTAGGTCATATTGATTCAAAAAGCTTTTTATGGGGGGAGGAAGCTGCATGCCCCAAGTAGGAAATCCCAAAAAGACCGTATCGTATCGGGCCATATCTACTTTGGTCTTCAGCGGAGGTATAAAACCGATTTCGTTTTCTTCGGCCACTTGCTTCACGATGGCATGGTAATCCTCAGGATAGGGATTTTCCAGTACAAGGGCCACCAAATCTCCACCGACCTCTTCTTGGATCATCTCGGCAACGGCCTTGGTGTTATTGGTCCTTGAATGATATACAATCAAGATTTTTTCAGATTTATTTTTTTCCTCTTTTGGGAAATAACCTACCGAAACTATTAGAAAGCATAGAAATAACATTTTCATAATCGACTTGCTATTAACCTTCTGGTGTCAGCAGCTTACTAAAGGTCAGATTGGCCAATTTCCAGTTGTCATTTTCCTTCACATAGACTTCCGTTACCATAAAAGGGTTGGTTACTTCGTTTCCGCCTACAGCGGCCAGGAGCGTAATTCTATTCCAAAGTATCACGGTATTTTCATTCAACACTTCTACCATAACCTCATGCACATCTGCCTTTTTATAATGGATTCCGCCGCTTCGGATAATATCCACTTCCCGGTCTTTGCCCCAGGTACCTCCCATATGCACGAACTTGGCCTTCTCATGGAAAAGTTCCGCCAGTTTGTCCGCATCCTTGTCGGCCATCCATTGCCATTTTTGTTGGGAAAGTTGTTTGATTTCCTGTTCGATATCGGCAGATTGCGCCATGGCCATTGGCAGGCTTAAAAAAGCGATTAGTACGCGTAAAATCAGTTTATTGTTTAACATTTTGTTTTTTTAAGTTTAGTGTTCAATTTCATGGGTATCCCGTACACTACTAAAGGTCAGGTCCAATAATTTCCAATCGCCTGCTTCCTTTTTATAGAATTCCGTTACGGTAAACTCGTTTTTAACGTCATTTCCCCTTACATGGGCAGTGAGCGTAATACGGTTCCAAAGCACGGCGGTGTCATCTCCGAACGATTCAACAGCAATATCATGTACCTCGGCATTTTTGTACCAAATGCTTCCCGTTTTTATGATTTCCAGCTCCCTGTCCTTTTTCCAGGAACCGCTCATGTGCACAAATTTTGATTTGTCATGGAAAAGGGTAGCTAATTTATCCACCTTTTTATCGGCCATCCATTGCCATTTTTGTTGGGAGAGTTCCTTGATTTCGGTTTCGATATTGGCATCGTTCAATTTAGGTGCTGGAATGGCATTATAGGCCTCATCGGTCAGTTCGTCAGTCCACTCCGTGGGTGCATTGCCGCTTATGGCCAAATAGGTTACCGGGCTATTAGAAGCTGCGCCGTGCCAATGTTCCACATTCGGTTGGCATATCACCACATCGCCCGCCCGTACCACTTTCACTTCCTTACCTTTTTCCTGATAAAGTCCCACGCCATGGGTAATTAATAGTTGTTGCCCTTTGGGATGCAGGTGCCAGTTCAGTTTTGCTCCTGGAGCGGACACGGCCTGGGCAACGCTCCAGTCAAAGGTTGCATCGGCATCAACGACATGGCTCAGCCAAACATCCCCTGTGTGGTGTACGTTTTTGGCCAAAGTGCCTTTTGGAAAAATGGCATCTTGGGCCAAAGCCGGATGAATAATAGCTGCCGCAAATAATAAGGAATAAAGTATTCTTTTCATGTTTTTCATTTTAAACGTGTTCTAGCTTACATTTTTTGTTTATTTCTTGTCCAGCCCCTTTTCCTTTAACCAAACGGATAACAGGTTGGCCACTTTTTGATTGTTCAAGTCCGACATGGGGAAGTGGGTATTGCCTTTGAGACCAACATCTGGCAATTGGATCAAGGTCACATCGCCACCGTGTTTATTGACGGTATCCCTCCATAATTTGGCCATCGTGACCGCAGCGCGCCATTGTTCCTGCGCCGGGTTTTCCACGGGTTCATCGGGGATATTATCGCCGTAATAGATAACAATTGGTATTTCGGTCAGTCTTTTGAATTTGGACATTGGAACGCCCCTGGCACTTAATGTACCGCCCACATACGTAATCGATGCTGGTACTTCACCCTCGGGGAATACAAAATTACTTCCGGGCTCATAGGAGGCGATTGCCTTGATGTTTTTATTTTTAAGGGCGGTCATCCAGCCTTGCCCTCCGCTATGGGAATGGGTCACCAAGATGCCCTCGCCAATTTTATCGAACAAGGCGGAAACGGCATCAATATTGACCATGATATCGAGTGGGCCGGTATCCGGGGTAATCTGTCTAAAATACTGGTTCAGGGCTTCCGGGTCTTTGGAAAACTGGATATCCGGATAAAATTCCGTGCCTACGCCAACTCTAAAGATGCCGAACCAAAGCTGGTCATCGGTAGAGGCTTTGATGGTAGTTGGTTCCGTACTACGTCCGGACAGCCCCCTTCTGGGCTGATCTACCAAATTTACTGGGAAACCGCGTCGTAGAAAAATACTCTGAAAACCTTCCCTGCCGTCGGGAGTAGTCTGCCAAGTGCGCATGGACTGTCCGAAGCCGTGCCAAAACACCAGAGGTAATTTATTGGCATCTACGGGAACTTGGTAAAATACCGTGGCATGGTCCCCGTGAAGGGACTGGCCCTCCGCGCTTTGATTTGTTGGGTTGAATGCCCCATGCGCTATGGGATCAAAGGCTCCTGGACTGGTCTTTATCGTTCCTCCTACGGTAAAACTACCTTGTTCTAGAATGGATATGGGCAGCTTTTGGGCATGGCCCAAGAACACCCATAAAAAGATACTCCCCAGGGTAAAGAAAAGATTGGTTTTTAAATGTACTAGTACTCTGTTCATATTTTTGATGTTATTAGGGTGCTACTACAAATCAATTTACCCTATCAGTTATTTGCGTTGTATTCCTCTTCCGTAACGGGCTCCAACCACTCCGTGGGTCCATTTTCACTACTTGAAATCGCCAATTGTATAAACTCGCTGTCGCTACTGGCCCCGTGCCAATGTGGAAGGTTCGGCGGACATTTTACGGCATCCCCTTTCTGTAAAACCCGTTTGGGACTTCCTTTTTCCTGATAATACCCTTCGCCATCGACAACCAAAATGATTTGCCCAGAGGGATGGGAATGCCAGTTGGTACGCGCGCCCGGTTCAAAGGTCACGTTGCCTACGTACGTATGGTTTAAACTATCTACACTAATGAGCATGCTCACATAGGCGGTGCCCACAAAATTGTTGTTGGTTATTTTGTTGCCTTTTGTAAATATAAGGGATGCCTCCTGTTCCGGCATCACCGCTACCGTTTCAATATTTTGTATTTCGGAACTGTTTTGTTCCTTGCAGGAAAGTAATAACACCATCACAGAAAATACAAGTAAACCATTTTTAAATTTCATCTTGTTCATTTTTTGGGTTCCAATAATTCGCTTAAAACTTCCCTGGCCGATACAATTTTTGATCTGTCCACATTTTTTTCCAGGAGATCCACCAATTCAGATAATTGTTCTGGGGTGATTCCCTGTATCAAACAGATATTTAGATGCGAACTAAGCATTGGTTCTACACCTCCAATAGTTGCCAGTACAGAAACCGTGACCAGTTCCCTTTGTTGGTAGTTCAAAATATCACGCTCAAAAATATCGGCAAACAAGTGTTCCTTTAAAAAGACTTCTATTATTGGGGCAAATTGTGCATAATCGGCCGGTGGCCCGTCTAATTTGTTTTGAACCAATTCTTCTAAAATAACCTTCCCCCTATCGTATTTCGGAATCGTATCCTCGATGAGACTAGCGTCCTTCCCTATAATATCCTTAATTCCATTAACCTTTCGTTCCTCCAATACTTTAATAAAAGTTCGCATACCGCGCAGGCTGCGTGGAAATCCACAATAGGCATACAGGTGTACCATTACCTCTTTTATTTCGTTAACGGTTAGGCCAGAATCCAAACCGTCGACCAAAGCGGTTTCTAATTTTTCCATATCCCCTTTTGCCGTTAGTGACGAAATGATGATAATCGATTTTTGCTTATTATCCAACATCTTTGTGGTACTGCCGGTTGCTTGTGCTTTCGAGCTGGCCGTAAAACCAAGAAGGAAAGTAGCAAGTGAAGCAAAAATCAATGTCTTCAGTTTTTTTATTACCCTATTATTAATCTCCATTATATCCTGTTTCTTTTTAGCGATCGGTCATTTTTTGATCAGTTGGCGAATAACATTCCCCTTAAGGTAAGTCTTTGAAGTGGCCTCCGAAATAATAATTCGTATCCTTTTGGCACTTCTCTGTATTTAACATTCAAAATTAACACTTCAAAAACCAAAAATACTTACCCAAATTACGGATAAACCTACCATTATTACGGATTAGTGAAAAGCAATTTTAATTACTTATAATCAATGTCTTATCTTTAATAAAAAATTATTGAAAATGGATAAAATCTTGTACATCAAATCGGTTTCGGACTATTGTAAACTTCGAAACTGGGAGGTGCTGCATCCTTTGGTGGCCATTATCGATTTTGACAAGCTCAGCGAGGAAGGCTATACAAACAACCAATATGATGCTTTCCATTTTAAGTGCTATGCTATTTTCCTCAAGGATGTAAAAGGGTGTAAAATCCATTATGGGGGCAAACCCTACGACTATGACGAGGGTACCCTTGTTTTCATGGCTCCTAACCAGACCATCGAGTTAGGTGGTTTTGATCCAGATTACGTGCCAAAGGGCTATGCAATGCTATTTCACCCAGACTTGTTACTGGGTACAGAATTGGGAAAAAAAATGCATATATATAATTTTTTCGCCTATTCAAGTAACGAGGCACTCCATCTCTCGGCTAAAGAACGCAAGGTGATCTTAAGCTTATTGGAAAAAATACAGTTTGAACTGGAGCAGAACTTGGACAAGCACAGCAAAAAACTGATTGTGGCCAACATCGAGCTCTTTTTGGACTATTGCACACGTTTCTATGACCGGCAATTCTTGACCCGCGAGATCGAAAACATAAGTTCCATGCAAGAGTTCGATCAATTTTTGAACGACTATTTCACCTCCGATAAGCCACAAAAGCATGGTACTCCTACGGTAGGTTATTTCGCAGAGCGATTAAACCTATCTTCCAATTACTTTGGGGATCTGGTTAAAAAAGAGACAGGGAAATCTGCACAAGAGTACATTCAAAGCAAATTGATCGAGGTGGCAAAGGAAAGGGTTTTTGATCCGACCAAATCATTGAGTGAAATTGCTTTCGAGCTTGGTTTCAAATATCCACAGCATTTCACCAGATTGTTTAAACAACGTGTTGGACATTCACCTCGCGAGTTTAGGGATTTAAATTGATTAAGATCACGGCGATATTCGGTGTATTTACCAATATGCCTTTAAGCGGTCATTTTGTGAATCATCACAAAACCATCTCAATAACTGTCTGTTGTTCCACCTCTCTTTTTAGAAGTTCCAGTAATTTTCCTTTAAGGGAAATAACAAAGTATATTTAAACGACCGTATGATCTACAATAATAAAAGTCAAGTACTTTTTTGATGCTCAGAATAAACATAGTTTATTTTTCCCGTATCTTTAATAAGTTTACACTCTTAACCTTTAAATGCCCATGATGGATTTTGACATGTTGGAGTAAATACAGAAGAACATAATTTACACCATCTGGTTAATATTCTCATTAGAAAGAATACAAAACTATACATATATAATTCGATAGGATTAAAGGGAATCGTTCAGAAAGATCTTGGCAATTTAAAGTCAGTATCCCAATCATTAAAAACACATGGTTTGGATCACTATAATTCTGCTCTTTAATATTCTATCTCCACCAAACACCTAGTCTTTTCCTAGATTGTTTGTATCAAATTATTTTTCGGAGATGTTTTTTTAAAGGATGTAAAAAATGTTGCTTGTAAAATAATTTTCTTTGTAACTTAGAGGTAGTAAAAACGCATAGTATTTACTTTCATTTAGTTACATATTTGATTAACATGTCAATAGCGGGATTATACATTAAATAAACGTACGCAAAGTCCTGATTGTCAGTTGCTTGGATTTAGTTATTGGATGCTGTCATCCCGACCAAGTAAAAAAGGGTTAAGGCGCTAGCCTTCACTTTTGCATTTGCAGCAAAGGGTTTATTAGGATTCTGCAAATCCTGTTCTGGTCGGTGTTATTTCTTGTGAGGGAGTTCCAAAACGCAGTTTTGAGAAACGATCTGAAACAAAAAAAGGAATAAGGCGCTAGCCTACAATTTTCTATTTCAAACCCTACCTACAACATAAGGGTTGGCGTAGTGTATTAATTATTGCCCAATATCCATTACCTTTATTTCGCGATTATATACTAGCCACTTTCTGCTTTTTTCTTAATGGACGATTGTGAGCAAGGGGGCTATTGTTATTGATGCTAGGGCCATGGGTTTAATAATTACGGTTGGTATATTGCTGTAAATCAGCTTTTTTCACCTTATAAAACACAAATACCTAAAGAAATGATTTTTATAGAGAACGAAGTAAATACCAACCCACGCTTAAATTTAGCACTGGAAGAATATATTTTGAGAAAGTTTAATCCTGCGAATGATTATTTGTTGTTTTATATCAATGAACCATCCATCATTATAGGTCGAAACCAAAACACCTTGGAGGAGATAAACCACCAATATGTTGAAGACCATAATATCCACGTAGTACGTAGAATTTCTGGTGGGGGAGCGGTATATCACGATTTTGGAAACCTCAATTTCAGCTTCATCACCAACCACGATGGGAAAAGCCTAAGTAATTTTGAAAAATTCACAGCTCCCGTAATTAAGGTTTTAAACGCTTTAGGGGTGAAGGCCCAACTTAAGGGGCGCAATGATATACAAGTAGCTGAAAAAAAAATCTCTGGTACCGCTCAATTTTCAACAGGTAAAAGAATGGTAAGTCATGGAACTTTATTATTGGACACCGATTTGGAGGAAGTGGTAAATGCACTAAATGTTAAAATGGACAAGATAGTGTCTAAAGGCCATAAATCCGTTCGCAGTCGTGTAGCCAATATCTCAGAATATTTAAAACAGCCCATTAAGATTGAGGAGTTCAGGAGCTTGTTATTGGCCGGACTTTATGAGGAGAGCGAGCCTTTTGAGAAGTATCAGCTTACGCCAGAGGAATGGGAGGGGGTACACCGGTTAAAGGAGGAGAAATACGATACTTGGGACTGGAATTATGGAAAATCGCCCAAGTTTAATATTCAACGAAGCAAACGCTTTCCTGTGGGTGAGTTGGATGTACGGATTTTTGTTGAAAAGGGGCATATACAGGACTTTAAGATCTATGGAGACTTTTTTGGGAAAGAACCACTGAAAAGTCTAGAAGAACGTTTTATAGGTGTTCGCTATGAGTCAGAGGATATTTTGGCGCTTTTAAATGATGTAGATATCAAAGAGTATTTTGGCGACCTCCCTAAAAACGACTTTGCCCAATTGGTATATGGTGCGGACGTGGCGGATTAGCTTGTTAAACGAGGGTGAGAGGAATACTGAAATTGGCTTTTTTAACTCTCTTAGCGGGGGGGGGGGTGTGTTTTTAAAGTAGAGGTGTATGCCTAGGGTATGTAGTTGTTTCTGGGTTTATTTAAGGTGAAGTGTCCTCTAAAAATCACCTCCATTAATAAATAACTATTGAGACATTTTGGAATAAAAACTCCTGTGGTTTTATGGCCACGGAAGTACATGATGTAACCCTAGCCTTATAGATGGAGAAATTCCTGGTAGAAATCTGGGTGGAGCAGAAACCCCATAAGAAAGAAGGTAGAATTATTATTTAGGTAAATTGGGCTATTATCATGTGTTTAAGGGAGCCTAATAATCTGATGCGTCCCAATTTATAATCAGTCATTTTGGGAGAACAAGTCGCAGGGTTTGCGTAATTTTATATAAACCGAAAACTATTGGAAGTTACCTTTAAGCTGGGATTATCTGGTACATATCCAAGGGATCTTGCCATGTTGGCGCAGGTCCGTAAATTAAAACTCGCTCTTTTACCGTTCCTTTCAACGGGATCGTATAGCCCTTAGAAATAACAATTCTTAAATCCAATATAATGGAATTAATAAACAATTTTTTAGAATTTGATCTTTTAAGAATCGGGAAATATAATTTGAAGGTTGTTACTCTTTTTATAGCGTTATTAATAATAATCTTAACGAGGGTAATTTTATGGCTGATAAAGAAATCTATGTTTCGTAGGAGAAATTTAGAGCACTTTAATGAAGGGAACACTTATTCTTTATTTCAAATAATAAAATATATTCTGTGGATAATAGCCATTGCATTTATCCTAGAAACCTTAGGGGTAAAGGTAACCCTATTAATTGCAGGTTCGGCGGCTTTGCTGGTGGGAGTTGGTCTAGGTTTACAGCAAACATTTAACGATATAATTTCGGGCATAATTTTGCTTTCCGAAAGGTCCATTAGAATTTCCGATATTCTTGAAATAGATGGGGATATTGTGAAAATTCAGGAAATAGGCTTGCGTACTTCCAAAGGCCTCAACACAGATGATATTTCAATTATTATCCCCAACTCCTTAATAACAACCAATAAAGTTATTAATTGGAGCCATCAAACAAACCTTAATCGCTTTAGGATAGATGTGGGAGTTGCCTATGGTAGTGATGTAGAGCTCGTTATTAAAATTCTACATGAGAGCGCCATGGAACATCCAGAGGTAGATGATCAAAAATTACCGGAAGCAAGATTGGTGAATTTTGGAAATTCATCCTTAGATTTTCAAGTGCTTTTTTATAGTAGTACCGTTTTTGGATCGGCTAGAATGAAAAGTGATATTCGCCGAATAATAAATAGGAAATTTATTCAAAGCAATATCTCCATTCCTTTCCCACAGATGGATGTGCATATGAAATCCTAAAAAGAGTAAGGCATCTAGATGCAACTATTCTAAAGAATATCTAAGTAGAATGGAAAGGCCGTAGCTTGCAGTAATCTTTAGATTGCTGTTAATACGAAGTCAGTTCCACTTCTTTAACGCCCAACCAATAACTTGAAGAGAAATAAATCTTATAGATTTTATTTCCATACGCTATTACTTCCAAATAATAAGCGGTGTCTTGCTGTTTCAATAAAAGCCTTTCTACCTTACCAAGTCCTTAGCTTTATTGGGATTTAGTTTAAACTTAATAAACATATTTTATTTTCTTTCAAAAGTTATATATATTTACTTACAAATAATGCGATCTTTAAGTTAATTGTTTACCATAGGCGGGTGGGGGGCAAGGTGCTAAAACCTACTTGTATGGATAAAATATTTAAATCGCGTTTTGAGAAGTAATTAGCTATAACTAGATGAAATTTAACCAACTAAACCAATAAAATATGTTTCCTCCCCTTTATCCCTCAGGGATATTGCCATCTTCATTACAGTATCCCAGTATTGGGAATGCCGTTAATTTCTTAGCGCTTAAAGTCTATCATGTAAAATCTGAAGCTATCCGTACGAAAAACAATTTTAAGAGTTCCTGTCCATCAGTGTTTTTACGGCCTAGCGACGATTATTAGAAATAATGAATCATTAGATATACCATCCCAAGGGTGGTCGCATTTTAAAATCCTTTAAAACCATTTGCATGACAGCTATTTATATCATTTTAGGAATTCTAGGGATCGCCTTATTTTTAGGTTTGGGCTATTACCTGTGGTCTAGTTCCAACGAGAAGTACGATTACAACATATTTAATCTAGGAGTTATTATTAGAGGGGTGCTGGCTGTGGGATGTATTTGGTTGGCAATGGGCATGTCTGACCTCGGGGACGGATCCTCAATGGTATGGATTATTGCCTCAGTTATCTTATGGTTATGGACATTTCTGGAAACCGCTATGAGAGCAAATATATTTATAGCCATATTTTCCTTGGTTTATCAACTATTAGCGGTGGTTTTTATCTTAAATATCATTAATCGAGTTCTTAAATTATTTCCAACCAAAAATTAAATTGACTTAGCTAAGGGCATAGAGTACTCCTTCTATTTTTTAGGCAGAATGCCATGCTACCCATAAAATATATTCTGAATTAAAGCCGATTATTATGGAAAAAGAGAAACTTACCAAAAACCAAATAATTAATCCCAACCGACCTTATTGGCGAAAGGAAATTGATGAGGCATTTGCTAAAAGAAAGGCATTGATGCACGAGGTAGCCTTAAAGAGGGGAAGGGCTTATGATGGTGAAAGTATAGCGCTATTTCACGATTGCTACACAGGTAAATTGCTTAGAGGGGGTGATCGGTATGATTATGAGCATATTATATCTGCCGAAATCTTATTTGATCGGTTTAAGGCAACCCATACCAACCAGGAGATTGCAGAAATTGTAAATCATCCCGATAACGTGGGAGTTACCTTGCGTAGCATAAACCAATACAAAGGCAAACACCCTCTAGTCTCGCGTATTCTGAATAATCCAGAGAAAGTAAAGGAGTTTGGAATTGATGCTCAATTGGCTAAAACGAATTTATTAAAGGCAGAGAAAGCGGTTTATTCATTTAGGAAAAAATAATAGGCCTCTACTGCAAAGGTCAGAGTGGCCAAAAAAAAGAGGGCGCTCCCGAAATTGCACGCCCTCCTTTTACGTCGTTTTCATACACTACACTATGACTGTAGATTATGAGCGACAAAATTATTCAACAAAAAAGAGACCCTCTAATTATTTAACGGTTATAGCTTTTTTTTAACATTCCTAGACTAGGTTGCTCTACCCCATAGCCTTAGGGAACGCCATATATAGGATAAAGAGCACTTAATTTGATTCCTAATTCCTGTAAAGCTTACTGATTTTTATTTTGGTAGTTTAGAATTTCAGGAATAACTCAGCAAGTTTCCTAGGATTCACTTTCCCACTTCTTTATAAGGCGATTATACTAACACTTTATAGGTTTTAGTAGTAATTACTGGGAGTTTGAGGTGCATTAAGGTGAAAATCTATAAGGGGGGGGGCCCCTGTAGCGCACGGCAACCTTATCCGTATTAATCGATTGGGTTAGTTTTAATATCGAACATGATATATGTCATTGTTTTTTATTGTAAATTGAAAATGCGAATACTCAGTAGGTGTAGGAAGTCAGTATACTTTCTATGCAGTGACTGAAAATGGAAGGAAATGTTAAAGTGGACTATTATTTTCGTGGTACTTGCGCTAATAGCAGCAGTTTTTGGATACGGAGGATTTGCTTCTGGTGCTGTGTCCATTGCCAAAATTCTATTCTTTATATTTTTGGCATTGAGCGTAATCTCCATAATTGCCGGCAGGTCCAATAAAATATAGGATTCATTACGTGTAGAATGGAGCTAAGCTTCATTTAATGGTACTAGTGTTACCATTTTATTATGTAGACCCTCTAAAATCCCTCCCAAATGAAAAAGGAGAAGCATGAGAATAAAGTTTTTATAGATAGCTATAAGTTGATGCGGTCGCGAAACAGTTTTAATAAACGGGATGAAGTTTTTGTGGAAGTCGAGGGAAAAAAATCTATTTCTTCAAAGAAATCAAAGGGCTATACCTATCCTAAAAATACCTTTCTTACTACCTATGACCCCTTAGAGAGTCTGTAATTAAAGGTGTTTAAAATTGTTTGTAGGTTCTTTTTATACCAAATCACTTGTCCTTTGGATTCCGTCTTAGGTGCTTCAAAGGTATAGGGCTGTATACCCCTCCGCTATGTTTTTTATAACATTAATGGCTCAAAAACTGCGCTCTAAAGATAATAGGAGCTGGTGCTAGCTTTTGAAATCTTATTTCAAAAGACTATAGTGTTACTAGTTGGTGGCGTTGGTATAAAACCCCTAACCTAGTATTTGTAGGCCTATTAATTCTGCTAACTAAAAGATTGTAATGGAGCTAAGCGAACTGCATATCAGTATACAACTTTTTGAATACTATAAGTCCCTTGGTGAAAAAACAATGGAGCAGTTGGAGGAAAAGGATTTTTTCTGGCAATTTAATGATGCGTCTAACTCCATAGCCATCATCGTTCACCATCTTTGTGGAAATATGAAATCTAGGTGGACCGACTTTCTAACTACGGATGGGGAAAAAGTTTGGCGTCAGCGCGATTTAGAATTTGAGGATGTGATTAGGACTAAGGAGGAAATGTTGCTTAAATGGAATGAAGGTTGGCAATCCGTTTTTACGGCTCTAAACTTGCTTGATAAGGAAAATTTGGATTCTACCATTTATATTAGAAATCAGGCACATACCATTCCTGAAGCAATAAATAGACAATTGGCGCACTATGCCTACCATATAGGACAAATGGTTTATATAGGCCGAATGATTAAAGGTGCCGAATGGAAGAGCTTATCCATTCCGAAGGGAAAATCCGATGCGTTTAATGAAATCAAATTCTCCAAAGGAAAACACGGCGGATCCTTTACGGATGACATTATTAAAAAAGGATAGCCCCTAGACCTGATTTTTTGTAGGTGAAAAATACTTAATGCTACTATTAGCCAGAACACCTAATTAATTAGGTTTAGTAATCCAACTTAAAAATTGTTTAGGTTAATATAGGCAGTTTTAATAGAGGTTTCTTTTTCCGATATATTTGTCCACGCAAAGTGGACCTTATCCTTTACAAGCCCCATTTGTGGTAAACCAGATCTCCTAGATGCGCTTAGACTATCTACTACTATTGCGTTGTATTTTTTACCGGTAGCGTGTACTTTCATCGCCAATAGGCGTGCATCCGTGTCGGTCGCTTCCATCCAGCTTACGATGGCATATTCTTCATCTATCATTAATAAATCTACCCTGCCCAAAGGAGCCTTTTCACTTATAACAATGGGAGTATCAAAATTTTCGCCACCATCATGGGAAAAAATCAGGTTTACCTTAGGTTGGTTATTGGCCGCAGTAAACCAGCTTACGCCAAGCGTATTGCCAATAGCGGCTGCCTTAGGGCCGTTCACAGGACATCCCTTAATTTCCCAGCCATCCTCATTGATAGATCTTGGGGCAGTCCATTTTCCGTTAACCCTTCTTGTAATGGAAATATCCCTAACTTCATCCTCGGTACGATCCCTATAGAGTACTACTGGGCCATTAGAAGTAATGGCGGCAGTGGTCTGGCAACAATCGCAGGTTCTATCGTCCAACAAAACTTCATTGCCTACCCATCCTTTTGCAGAAACCTCGGCAGCTCTTAGGCTCATGGCACCTGCATGCCCCTCGCCATGTCCTGCGCTCGAAGTATTTCGGCCATCGAGCCAAGTAACAAAAAATGAATTCTCTTTATAGGGGAGTGCGGTTACAAAACCATGTTCTGTCTCAGTGCCATCTGTGTGTAGGGGAAGGGAGGTGCTCCAAACGGAATCTCCAGCGGGGAGCACGTTCAATTTTATGTCGTATGAATAAGTGCCGGGGGACGACTTCCTTAGCACGTGAGAAAGTAAATTCCCATTATTCGCTGTAATCATTGGGAAGTCGGCCCAATTTACAAACCAATCCTTACCTGTGATTATTTCTTTCGGTTGCTGCCAAGCATCCTCTACTAGCTCGGCATATTTTAGGCGATGTGTGGTATCATTAACTGCTTCTACCCAAGATAGTATGGCATTGCTACCATCTGTAAATAAAAATGGAAGGGAACTTCCCGTACCCGATGGAGAGGGAATATTACGCACTATTTCCTGGCCTGTTGTTGCCCCTTTTTTTTCTTTTTTATTCCCGGTGTTACAAGCGCTTACAAGGAGAATAATTACGAGGAGTGGTGAAAATTTGAAGGCGTGCATTTACTGAATATTTTTAAGTTTGGTGATCATGGTTTCAGCATCCCATTCAACGGCGCCGGTAATTTCCTCTACTTTCTCCCCTTTTTCATTATAGATGAATGTGGTGGGAAGGGCATAGATATTTAATTGGGAAAGGGCAGCAGTGGTCCTGATAAAATTAAAATCATAATCTACCCGCTCTTTAAAATCGGTGATTTTCTTGACGGATTGATCGGAGACCAATAGAAATTGGTAGTTTTCCTTTTCTAAAATCTCTTTAGCTCTTAACAAAGAGGGCATTTCGGCAATGCAAGGTCTGCACCAAGTAGCCCAAAAATTGAGAAGTATCTTCTTTCCCTGATAATCGGATAAGGAGATAGGATTGCCCTCCAAATCTACATATATGGAAGTTGGGGTGGGAGTTTGTTGAGTAACCGTTGCATCGGATGTGGGAGCTTCGTTCTGTTTTTTCACCTGCTTACATGAAGTTGAAATCATTAAGGGAAACAGTAAATAGAGAAAGATTTTTTTCATGCCTATAGTGCCTAATTAGCGATTGTCTAGGTTATAAATATATCTTATTAAAGCTAAATCCGAGAAGCATTACCTTTATTTTTTTATCCATGCAGTGAGGTAGCAAGGGGTTTATGCAACCGAAAAATCATTCTCCCTTGGGTATTCCCTATAAAAACGAGTACCGCACGCACATTCCTATAATCCTGAATAGGGATTAGCTGACTGTTTAGTAAAACCTACTATAATTGGATCTTCGTCGTTCTTTAAATCGGGAAATATCGAACACTAAAAATAATTCCAACGAATTGGGAATAAATTGCTTGGCCTCGGCCCCAAAGGGCAACCTATAATTCAGCCCCAACTCAAAAGTTTCCAATATCAGGCTGCTGGCAAATCCTACCTCCGTAAAAGAGGCATTTTCCATAAAATTAATATGTTCATTTATACCAATGCTAAAGTTTCCCAAGGTAACATCCTGATAAAAATCTAAGCGGGTATTGGGCCCCTGTACAGATACCGCATTAAAAAAATATAGATATGAAAACTCCGGTAATTTTGCCTGTCCGTATTTATTGATATCCAGCTCATACCCAAATTGTCCGGAGATGAGCATATTAAGGTTAACGTTAATTTCACTTTGTCTGGAAGATATTTTTGGCTGATTAAGATGTTTAAACGATAGCCCAAAGAGCATATTGATATCGTTATGTACTAAAACAGAAGCCCCTAGATCCAAATACCCAATATTTTCCGATGCGGTGATGGGGTCTATGGTATTGGCACTTATTTGACCCGAAAATATATTGATCTGATCTTGAAACGTAAGGTTGTTAAAATCGTATCGGTAGTTGCTGTAGCCCCCCGAAATTCCTGGGTACAACAACCAGTCATTGGGAAGCCTTAATCTGTACATATAACTGAGTGCCGCCGAAGTATATTTATATCCCTCATTGTTGAGGTTGTTATTAAAAAGGTCTACTCCCAATTGAAAATTGTACTCTTCAAATGCGGTGGACCCAAAGGCGTATTTGTGTTGCGAATGAGAACCTTGATTCTGACCTGCAAATTCTGCCAATACCCCAACTCGGGTTTTGTCCTTAAATGCATGAAAACTTGGATTTAGGGAGGCAGGAACCTTACTGAGGTTATGAACAAATTTTTCCTGTGCATAACTCCCCAGCGAAACAACAATAAACAGTAAGGTTATAAGATTATTTTTTTTCATTATTATCTTAATATGGAGGCTTCGCCAGTTTTTGTGATTTGGTTGTTGTCCTTGGTGGTTCCTACGAATAAGTATCTAAATGACTTGTGTTTATAGGGTTTTCCAGAACTATAGTTTCCATTCCATCCCCAGTGGATGGGCATGTTGTTATAATCATAGGCCACAGTGTAAACTAGGCTGCCCCACATATCAAAAATTTGAAAGGTAAAGGACGATATCCCTGTAAATTCACCCTGAAAATAATCGTTGATTCCATCTGCATTAGCAGAGAAGACATTGGGGAACATTACGTCGTATCCCTTACCAATCTGTACGGTTTGCTGCACGGATTTACTACAACCTTGCTCATTAAATAGGTTTAGGGTAACCGTAAATTGTCCGGGGTAATTGTAGCTGTGGGTTGCCAAGGAACCCTCCACAGTGGGATCTATGTTTACTGTGGGACTTCCGTCGCCAAAATCCCATCTTGCCTTGGTGTAACCCTCATTATGGATGTTGAACCTAATATCTTCCTTGGCCAATAAAAGTCCTGTAATATCGTATTCTGCCGAGCTATAGCTAAAGGACGGCTCGGGTACCCCAGTGCTAATAGGTAGCGTAAAGCCGCATCCTTGGTCGTTAACCACATTTAAGGAGGCATTTTCCATGGGATTGGCAATTTGAATGGAATAGGTATTAACATCGGTTTTTACAGAGGGCATTAGCGCATTATTATAATAGAAGCTTACATCGCCCCCATAACTGTTAAAAATGGATACGGAAATACTCCCTGGATTTCCAAGACATAAGGCTTCGTCCAAAAATGGTCCGTCCAATTTTTGAAGCGATTCGGTTTTCTTTACCTGTATTATTTCTCGGTAGTAATAAGATGGATCGTCATTGGAACATCCATTAATATTGCTTGTTACGGTAAGCCTATACCTACCTTCTTCCAGATTGCTAAATTCCGTTCTATTTTGTCCCATGGGGGCAAATTGAGGGTCGGGATTGGAAGTGGTTCCGGCAACTTCCTTTTCCCAAACTATGGAGTAAGGCCTTAGTCCACCAGAAACAGCGATAGAGATAGCCCCATCGTTAGTGGATCCACAACTTACTGGTTTTACTGTTTTGTCCACTACAATTGGAGGATGGGAGGTGGCAAAGGTAAAATGGAGTTGTTGGGAAATACAGTCCTTACTATCGGTAATAGTTAAGGTATAGGTGCCCGGAATTGCTGTGAAACTGGTTATATCCTGTGCTACAAAATTATCGGGTCCTTCCCAATCGTATAAATAATACGGGGTATTATTTGCATCCTTAAAAGGAGAACCACCGCTTACCAATTTGGTATCCAACGAAAAGTTATATTCCCCTTCACATGGCGCCAAGGTGAATTCCTGGGGGCCCTTGTAGGACAATGCCTCATAAGGAGCTAGGTTAAAGGTTTCTACCTTACATTGATTGGCATCGGTAACCGTAATTACATGGCCCTCGCTATTGAGACCGCTTATTGTGGTTTCCTTAGAATTGAATAGTACCGCTGCACCGTTGTTTATTGAATATTGGTAAGGTGCAGTACCGCCCTCTATAGCTATGGTAAATGATCTTCCCGTATTAGGATCGAAACAACTTGCACTTTGCGAATCAATTTCGGTAGCACTAAAAGCCTGAGGGGCTTTTATAACAAAGGTCTTACGGATAGTACAAGGGGCATCAGGATTGCTATTGGTATCGGTAACCACAACCTCATAGCTACCACCACCTAGATTGGTAAGGTTGGTAGTATTGGTAGCATAGCTAGTTCCATTCTTATACCAATTTATTTGTAACTGACTGCTTGGATCCGATTTTACCTGAATGTTTATTTCTGCGTTGGAGTCTTCGGCACATTGTAATTGCTCGTTTACTAGCTGTATACTGCTAAATTCCATTGCTGCCTTAGAGGCCACATGGGCGGTGTAGGTAGTAGAGCAGCCTACCTGATCTGTGATCGACAATACGTATACCCCAGGAGCCAAATTACTAATGTTTTCTGTGTTATAGCTTACATTGTTGGGACCTGTCCAGCTAAAATTATAAGGAGGGAAGCCGCCGGTTACTGTGGTAGTTCCATTATTTAAACTTATAGATCCATCATTTTGACCAAAACAGCTAACATTTTTCACCACAACCGAAGCCTGGTCAAATTGTAATCCCATGGGAAGAGTTACCGATTTGGATACGGAAATGGAACAGGAAGCATCCTGCACAGTTACCGTATAGTTTTCTCCTCCGCTTAATCCGGTATAGGTAATTTTGGGGTTATTGGAGGTTTGTACTGTGCTGGTTCCATCCGGTTTGGTCAGCGTATAGGTAAAGGGTGCAACCCCACCTGCGCTGATTGCTGTAATCACCGTATTACACGTATCCCCAATAGACATAGTAAGTTTCTCTGGTTCTGATACTTGAAAGGGCAGGGAGGTAACGCTACAGCGCTCGTTGTATACCGTAAGTTGATAAACGCCTGCCGATAAATTACTCAGGCTGAGGGTGGTGGCAGAAAAGCTATCATCGCCAACTTTGATCCATTTATATGTATTGGCAACCCGGTTGGCCTGGGTTAGAACATTGGATGCACTAACATTGGAGTCACTCCCCGTACTAACATAAACGGTAAAACTAATTCCCGCAACTTTAGCGGTTAAACTAATCTCATGGTAATTACTGGCTGCAATAACCTCACTGAGTTTGGCGCCCGTTGCACTGTTTACCTTTTGGGCCAAAGCAGCGGCAATTTCACTATTGTTCTGGGGTTGGTTAATGCCATTTAAGGTAACCTGATGTTCGTATACAATTCCGTTGATAATTAAACTGTATTTATTGCCTAGGGTAGGGGTTCCAAAAAATGAAACGGTATTCATCTGTTTTTGTGCGGTACTCCCTCCAGTAATCCTTTCGTTGGGTATTACAATACGCCCATCATCTCCTCCAAAGCAACTAACACCGGTAATATCATTGGCAATAATATCCTGGTTGTTGATAATTGGATAGGGAATTACCGTTACCAATATGGGGGCAGTTTCATCGGAACAAGCCACTCCATTGAGGGTACTGGTTACACTTCTTTTGTAATAGGTAGATTTTGTTAAGGTAGCAGGCGGAGTATAGGTTGGTTGATTAGCATTAACCACCGGATGGTAGGATTGGTTGTCTTCCGAAGAATACCACTGGTACGATAAGATGCCTGCCCCTGAAGCAGCAACTATTTCTACAAGCGCTTTAGGTTGGTCGCCTTCACAGATAGACTGATTATCTGCTATTTGTCCGGCATCCACGGCATTGTATGTAATCTTCACAGGGTTGGTGGCTACCGTGCAGGTTTGGTCACCTAGGGAAGTCCTTGTCAGGGTCCTCTTATAGTAGGTTGTTTCGGTGGGAGTAGGAGGTGTGTAAGATGCGGTGGTGACACCTGTTTCGGTCCACGTATTCCCATCTAAGGAAGCTAACCACTTATAGTGTTGATCGGGAAAATTACTTGCATCGGTAACGGTTAGGGTGCTTGGGGTATCGCCCTCACAAAGGGTCTGATCGCTGGTGAGGCTCCCTGGTACTAATTTGTCTGCCACCTCTACAACAATAATATTGCTATCAGCCATGCATAGTACTCCATTTAAGGTAGATATGGCGGTTCTTTTGAAATAAGTAGTGGGGTAGTTGCCTGCTTGGGGGTCGTAGGTGCCGTTGGTTGCCCCTTGTATTTTTCCCCAAGTGGCGTTATCTATAGAGGAATACCACTGGTATTTTAGGACTCCGTCTGCCGTAGCATCTACGGTGCTTCCCAAGATGCTTGGATCGTCTCCAAAACAAATCTTTTGAGCTCCAGAAATACTGCCACCATCTACATCGTTAATACTAATTTTTATTACGTTGCTCGGTACAAAAGGTCCGCACACCCTATTATCTACAGTGGTGAGATAATCCCTTCGGAAATATTTGTCTGCGGTTAATGGGGCTCCCATTGAATACGTGGCATCGGTTGCGCCTACGATAGGGGTAAAAGTTATATTATCATCGGATTGATACCATTGGAAGTCTAAATAAGGCAGGCCTTCTATAGCACTGGGATTGCCAAGGGACGGAGGCATATCATTGTAACAAATAGTGATGTCCTGGCCTAGATTGTCTGCTTGAGGAACTAAAACGGTCACCGGATTGCTATCTACAATACACTCCACCCCGTTAATATCGGTATTGGTAGTGGTTCTTATATAGGTGGTTGTTTTAAATATGGGGTTCGAAGGAGCAAAGTTTATACTGGTCGCTCCCGGTATTAGACTACCGTTTTTATACCACTGATAGCTTAGGGTGTCATCGCCAGTGGATGCTTCCATCTCTATAATTCCACTGGGAATGTCCCCATTACAGATTACTTCCTCATTGCTACCCTGGGTACCGTTGGCATTGGTAGTCCCAATGACTCCTCCTGTGGCATTGCCTCCATTTATGACGGTTAGGACGTTACTGGTAACACTGCAACTGACTCCGTTTAAGGTAGAGGTGGTAATTCTTCTATAGTATTTATTTTCTGTTACTACCGGAGGGTCAAAGAAAGCCTGGGTGGCATCTGGAATTTGGGTAAAATTAATATTGTCATCGGAAGCTTCCCATTGGTAGGTAAGTTCACCAGAAGCGATTAGAGGGTAATTAACCCCAAAAGGTTGTGGATCCCCACCATTGCATATTTCTGTAGTTCCTGTGGCCCCAGAAGAAAAGGTGATTTTATGGTTTTCTGCATCTTCAAACTTGTTTATATATACTAATACGGGGGTGGTAATAGCTTCACAGGAGCTTGTCCCCAGGGTACTGGTAGCCACCCTTCTATAAAAGGTTTGTATTTCCCCCTCATTTATTGGGGTGAAGGTGGCTTGGTTGGCGTTTGCAATTGTATTCCAGTTTTCCCCATCTGTGGAGCTTTGCCAAGCGTAGGCAATGGTTCCGTTAGAGGTGGCATTTTCGCTACTGGTGAGTGGGGGAATGTTTGCATCACCACATACGGTTTGGGTCTGGACGACAGTTCCTGCCGTTAGGCTAAGCAAGGTAACCTGGGTAGGCGTACTAAATCCTTCGCAATTAAAACCATTATTGGTATTGGTTACTTGTCTTTTGTAGAAAGTGGAGACCGTAATTCCATTGGAAAAATGTAGGGTTTCTCCAGTTTCTCCTGGTATTTGGGTATATGCAATATTATCCGTGGAGGAATACCATTGGTAATTTATTCCTGTTCCAGCTGGGGTTCCATTGGCAACGGTAATAGGGGCCGGAGCTTCTCCCTCACATACTACCTGATCTGCAGACCCTTCACCGCCAGAAATTGTTCCAGCTACGTTTACGGTTACCTCATTGGTGTATGCAGTACACACTTTTCCCTGATAGCTACTGGAATCTAAGCGTCTAAACTTGGTAGAAGTAGAAAGAATTCCTGGGGTATAGGTGGTTCCTTTAGCCGCTGCAATGGTAGTCCAACTGATACCATTATCAACAGACGCTTCCCAAGTATGGGTTAGGTTTCCTGGGGTGGTGGTATTCCCCAAAGCAATAATGGTCTCTGGTTGCTGCCCTTCACAGACATCCTGGTCATTACCTATACTGCCAATTCCTAGGCTGTTCACATAAACGGTGCTTTCTGTAGAAAACTCGTGACAAACGGTTGCATTATTTGTTATAATGGTCTGTCTCCTATAGGTTGTGGTAGTCGTTGGCGCTGTGGAAAAACTGAGGGAAGCATTGGTTTCTCCATTAATATTGGTGAAGCCTCCTGTGGTTGCCGCCTGCCATTGGTAGGTAATATTAGGGCCTTGGGGAGTACCGTTTTCGATGGTTATAGGGGATGGAATATCGGCCTGACAAATAGTTTGGTCTACGCTGGCAGTTCCTCCTTGAATTTCTTGGAGCACTACAATTTCTATTTGGTTGGTATATTCCGAGCAACTATGGCCATTTAGTACAATGCTGTCCTGTCTTCTGTATTTTGTGGTTTGGGTTAGGGCGACAGGCTGATATTCCGCATTGGTGGCCCCGGAAATTGAGGTCCATGCATTTCCATTATACGCTTCCCATTGGTAGGAGATGGTCCCGGAACCTGAAGCATTCTTCGCTGAGGTGATGGGATTGGGAACCTGATTATAACAAATGGTTTGGGCACCAGAAATATTCCCTACATTAAAATTGGTATAGGTAATGGTAGCCACGGAACTAATTCCTTGGCAGCTTGCACCGGAAATGGTGGTGATACGCCTATATTCCTGCACTCCGGGAGCAATATTGGCAGACGCATTGTAGGTGCTATTGGTAGCGCCATTAATATTTACCCAATTGTTGTTGATACGTTTTTGCCATTGGTAGCTGCCATTGTTTTCCCCATTGTTAATGGTAAGCAATTGCAGCTCCTCTAGGGAGCAAATCTTTTGATCTGTAGCTGTGCCACCTAAAACAGAAGAGTTTACGGTGATGGTGGCTGCAGGAGTATCCATATAACAGCTAAAACCATTTAATACATTGGTGATTCGTCTTTTATAAGATGTAGAGGTAGTTAAAGCCGGGGGTTGATAAAAATTTTCGGTAGCGTTCGGAATGGGTTGCCATTCCCCGGAATTGTATTGGTACCACTGGTAGGAATGTCGACCTCCTGGGGTTACAGCTACCTCAGCTGCGGTATTTAATTGTTGGGGAGTTTCTCCCGTACAAATATTTTGAGAGGCTCCCTCTGTAATTCGGCCTGGGGTAATTTCATTTACGGTTACGATGGCAGGGGTGCTCATTTCTGTACAACTCTGTCCGTTTAAATTGAATGAGGTGGCTCGTCTATATTTATTTACCCCATTGGTAATATTGGCCAAGTTAATTGGTAAGGACTCTTTGTTTGAATTAGGAATTGCCTCCCAACTACCGTTTATTTCCTTTTCCCATGCAAAACTTCTGTTTTGTACAATATTGGAGGCTGCAATCCCAATGGCCTGTACCTTGGATAGGGAACATACTTGTTGATCTACTCCGGTTCCGCCAGAAAGGGGTATAAATTCTATAGTGGCAATTTCCTCTCCGTCTGTTAGTCCATTTAGGTGATTGGTATTCCCATCCAGTATATATTTAATACTTCCATCTGTAGTAGTGGCAGTGGGTTTTAAGGTAATGCGCACGTTTTTTATAGTAATCACATCCACTGTTGCTTGGGCATTAG
Source organism: Arenibacter amylolyticus (assembly GCF_002150785.1). Taxonomy (GTDB): domain Bacteria; phylum Bacteroidota; class Bacteroidia; order Flavobacteriales; family Flavobacteriaceae; genus Arenibacter; species Arenibacter amylolyticus. Next base: position 71,476 of record NZ_MTAZ01000034.1, read on the forward strand.
CGGTTACGGTTACTTCCAGTCTGGAGGTGTTATTGGGGGCTTGGATTACGGAGATCGATGAAATATCCGCCCCACTTGTATTAGCTTCGCTGGCTGTAATCTCAAAGTTGGAGGGGGCTTCCAAATAGAACGTATAGGAGCCTTGGCCAACATCGGTTGCTAAGTTTTCCGTTAGAAATAAACTGCCTAGGTTTAATTGGGAATTGGGCAAGCTGTTACCACAGGTGTTGAAACTGCCGTTCTCTATACTACTGCTTAGTTGTGCGTTGCCGTGCCATAGAGAAACCATTATCAGAAGTATGAATGTGGCTGTTTTTATGGAATTTGTTATCATGATAATGCTCCCTTTAACTGATTTACCTGCATTTAAACAGATTATTAGACCCAAGTATGGTGAAAGACCCTATAACGGTGGAGGAGTTAAGGATATTGTCGATTTTTTAGGTATTAAACCTTCCATATCCAGTTTTGTTGTGAAACCGTATATTTGTGTGGTGAACTATCAATCCTAATGTGAAAAATCTTTAATGCTTCCCATATTTTAAGTGGATAGTGCAAAACAAAACTTGGTGGAGGATGGTCTTCCAATAGAGTATCCTAGTATGATATTGGAAGCACTAGGTACCCACTTAATTACTTTACTGACGCGATTTTGATCAGTTTATAAAATTAGATGCTATTTAGTGTATGCCATAATGTACATAGCCACTACAGGGCTGCGGGGGGAGAACGATAAGGTAACGGAGATTTGCATCCTAAATCACGACGGGTCCAACATCACTGATCGATTTTATACCTTGGTAAATCCTGAAATTCCCTTGGATGATGGCCTGTTAAAAGAGTCTGCTCTTAGGGTGGATAGGTTATCGGCGGCTCCAAAGTTTTATGAAATAGCCAAGAAGGTGATGGAGTTCACAAAGGATCGGGTGTTGATTTCCCACTTTGTGAATTTTCATTACCAAGGATTAAAGAAGGAGTATATAGCCCTGGGAGGGGCGTATAAACGCCCAAAAATATGCACGGCAAGATTATCCAGAAAATTGATTCCCGGTCAACAAAGTTATAGCTTGGGAGCTATGTGCACCCATTTGGGGATAATGTTTCAAGGGGGGATAAATGCACAGGAGGGTGCAGAGGCCACCCTATTACTGTTGGAAAAATTATGGGAGTTGGATACAGTGGGAGCATTCCACCACTTATTAAGCGCACGCTCTTTAAGGATTCCGGAACCTCCCTTATGGCCAAAAACGGCAGTTAGCAAATTACCCAATTCCACTGGGGTGTATTATTTTAAAAATTCTGAGGGGGTCATTATTTACGTTGGCAAGGCCAAGGATATAAAACAACGTGTATTAAGCCATCGGTATAGTAGGGACCATAAGGAAATGCGACTTTGTTTTGAAACTACGGAAATAACCTATACCATTACCGGAAGTGAGTTGTTGGCCCTGTTGTTAGAGTCGGACGAAATTAAAAAACACACTCCAAAATACAATCGCGCGCAAAAAAGGACTCGGGCTCGATACGGTATCGGAACCTATATCGATAAAAATGGGATAGTGAACCTTACTTTTGGGCAATTGACCAATTTGGAAACCCCCATTTTACATTATTACACCGCATCTGCCTGTAGGGATTTCTTGGAAGAGCTCTGTAAAACGCACCAACTTTGTTTAAAGTATTGCGACCTACAAAAGGTAAAAGGTCCTTGTTTTCAATTCCACCTAAAGAGTTGCAAAGGAATATGTACCAAGAGGGAATCGGTAGAAGCTTACAACGACAGGGTAGAAAAAGTTTTGGAGGAGATTGTGGCGCCCAAAAACACCTATGTTATTAAAGGAAAGGGAAGGGTAAAGGACGAAACCTCCTTTGTTTTGGTAGAAGAGGGGATATATAAAGGTTTTGGGTACCTACCATTCAATAAAGAGACGCATCAATTGGAGGGGTACACCTCCTACCTAGTCGCTATGGAAGATAATTTGGATGTGCAAAGGATTATAAAGAGCTATTTGAGGCAGGGGAAAAATAAAAGTAGTATTCTTAAATTCGGCGAATTGTGTGCTTCCAGAGCTAGATAACTCCACCGGCTACTTTATTCGCAGATAGACAGCATTGTAACCTTTGGGATCCCTAACCATCCAATAGGAAATAAACCGAAAGTAACTATGGGCTTTAAATTTCCGTATAGGGTGAAACTATTGGGTAAAAAATACCTAAACCACAATGTAGTGCAATTTAGAATAGAAAAACCGTATGGCTACACCCATAGCCCAGGGCAGGCACTAGAACTGAGTATTGCCAAACCGGGATACGAATTGGCCGTTGCCCCGTTTACCATAAGCAATTTAAATACGGACGGGTATTTGGAATTGACCATAAAGATACATCCCCATAAAAAGAGTCTTACTTATGGCATGGCAACTTTGGAAAGTGGAGATTTCCTTCAAATTACCGATCCTTGGGATTCCTATAATTATAAAGGTCCGGGAATGTTTATTGCTGCTGGTACGGGGATAACTCCCTTTTTACCCATCTTGGAAAGTTTAGAAGCGCAAGGGGACAGAGTAGATGAACAACATAGTTTACTTTATGCCAATAAAACGCCAGAGGACATTTTGTATCCTAACAAACTTCAGCAGCGTTTGGGAAAGAAATGCGTTCATGTGCTAAGCAGATCTAGGACTAGAAACACCTTATTCGGCAGAATCCATTACGGCCTTTTAGAGTCGCTAATCCACGATGTTCAGCAGTATTTTTATGTCTGCGGCCCAAAACTGTTTGAAAAGGATATTTCAAAAAGCCTCTTAGCGATGGGCGTTGGAAAACGGTATATACAGACTGGAAATAAGTTTTAAACCTCTCTAAATGCTAAGCATTAGATGATGAATGGGTACCCCTATTCTCCTTGTCATATTTATGATATGGTCTAGGGTTGAATTTTTGAAGTCTACCTTGTATGTTTCTTCGCCAAAGCAATACTAACAATCACTTAAAAACACCCCTACTGCGAGTCCGCCTGTGGAGGTTTCCTTGTATTTGGTGCTCATATCCTTGGCGGTTTCCCACATGGTATTTACCACCATATCTAGTGGCACCTTGGCATTTGCGGGATCTGTATCTAGTGCCAATTCTGCAGCGTTAATGGCTTTAATAGCTCCCATGGCGTTACGTTCTATACAAGGGATTTGCACCAATCCACCAATGGGATCACAGGTAAGACCCAGATGATGTTCCATAGCTATTTCTGCTGCCATTAGTACTTGCTCTGGACTCCCACCTAGTAATTCGGTAAGAGCTGCCGCTGCCATAGCGGAGGAGACCCCAATTTCTGCCTGACAACCTCCCATGGCTGCAGAGATAGTGGCCCCTTTCTTAAAAATGCTGCCTACTTCGCCGGCAACTAGCAAGAACTGTTTTATATGGTTAAAATTAGCTTGATGATTTTCTATCACCATATAGTACATGAGTACCGCAGGGATTACCCCAGCACTCCCATTGGTGGGAGCGGTTACCACCCTACCCAAGGAGGCGTTTACCTCGTTTACACTGAGGGCAAAACAACTAACCCAAGTAAATATGGAGCGGAACCGCACCTTGGTCTTTCGTATGGTCTCTATCCATTCTTCTGGAGTGGAGTAGGGCAGGTCTCCTTTTAGTTTTTTATGCGAATCATAGGCCCTTCGCCTTACATTAAGACCACCTGGTAAATGTCCTTCGGTATGGCACCCTATGTACATGGAAGATAACATGGTATCCCAAATATGCTGTAGACCCTTATCTATTTCTGCATCGCTACGTAGGGAACGCTCGTTCTCCAGCACTATTTCCGAGATGGTTTTATTCTCTTCTTTGCAGGTAGCCAGTAGTTCTGCGCCATTTTTTATAGGATGAGGAAAGGTCTTAAAGACTTCTTTTTTTCGTTTGGAGTTAGCCATTTCTTCCTTGACCACAAATCCTCCTCCAATGGAATAATAGGTTTCCTTTATTTTTTTTCCATTCGCTAGCGTCGCAATAAAGATCATCCCATTGGCATGAAAGGGTAAAAACTCCCTTACAAATACGATGTCTGTAGCTGGGTTAAAGGGAACCTCCAAGGATTGGTTTAAGTTAAGCACTTTTTGCTCCTTAATCCCTTGGATAATTCCGTCAATGCTTTCAATGGCTACCGTAACAGGATCGGCACCTGTTAATCCCATCATTATGGCAATGTCTGTGGCGTGACCTTTCCCAGTTAGGGCTAAGGATCCATAGGCTTCTACCCTTAATTCTCGTACGGATTTAAAAACCTTTTTTTTCTGTAGTACCTTTATAAATTGCTCTGCGGCGCGCCAAGGGCCTAAAGTATGGGAACTAGATGGTCCGACCCCAATTTTGAGCATATCAAAAACACTAATGCATTCCATTTTGTAAGCTAGTTTTAAGGGTAAAGATAGGATTATATAATGAGTTAATATAGCAATGAATTAATGTAACAATGAGTTAATGTAGCAATGAATTAATGTAGCAATGAAGCAATGAATCAATTTGCTAATTTGAAGATTTGGAAATGGGCTGATGTAGAAATGTGCTAATTATCTAATGTAGCAATGAGTCAATGTAGCAATTAATCAATATAGCAATGTAGCAATGAATCAATTTGCAAGTTTGAAGATTTGGAAATGAAAGAATAGTCTAATCTAACAATGCAATTTAACTTTCATCACTATTAGGGCGCAACCAAGGTAAAGGACGTGTAATCATGGTTTGGCTAAAGCCGCTTTACTGATTCGTAATAAACCCCGAGATAAACCTTGGGGCTATACAGTTCTTGTTATTGGAAGGCGTTGCACGATCTTTTAAGTGGTCAACCTATATCAGGGACGTACACCATTGTTAATTGCTAATTGATCATTGTTTATTGAAATAAAATGCACCATAGTTTATTGCTAATTGTTTATTGATCACTGTAAAACTGCCCACTGCTCACTTCCCACTGGCCTCTGCCTACTGCTATTTCCCCGCATTAGTGATTGCAATGTATAGCTCCCCCAAACCAACCTCTTGGGCGGTTAGGGGGACTAGCAATGGAAAGCACGACCCTTTGGCTTATTTTATGCCAAAGGGGAATGCCCAAATACCTAAGATTGTCTTCATATAGGCTAGTAATTGTATGCTTAGCTGACACCTTGTCATATTTATTTGTCATGGCACAATCATTGACTTAATACCCGCGAGTACTAAAAAGAATTTTCAACATAGTAAATACATAAACATGAGTAAAATTATTGGAATAGATTTAGGAACAACAAACTCTTGTGTTTCCGTAATGGAAGGGAATGAGCCTGTTGTGATCCCAAATGCAGAAGGTAAGAGAACTACTCCATCTGTCATTGCTTTTGTAGAAGGTGGCGAGATTAAGGTTGGTGATCCTGCAAAAAGACAGGCAGTTACCAATCCGGCCAAGACCATTTACTCTATTAAACGTTTTATGGGGAACAAATATTCGGAGTCTAGCAAGGAAGCCGATAGAGTGCCTTATAAGGTAGTAAAAGGGGATAACGACACCCCAAGAGTAGATATTGATGGACGTTTGTATTCTCCACAAGAATTATCAGCTATGATTCTTCAGAAAATGAAGAAAACCGCTGAGGATTACTTGGGACAGGATGTATCTAGAGCAGTAATTACGGTTCCTGCTTACTTTAACGATGCACAGAGACAGGCTACTAAGGAAGCTGGTGAGATTGCCGGCCTAACTGTAGAGCGTATTATTAACGAACCAACTGCTGCCTCTTTGGCTTACGGGTTGGACAAGAAAGATACTGATCAGAAGATCGTAGTATTCGATTTTGGTGGTGGTACACATGACGTGTCCATCCTAGAATTGGGTGACGGTGTTTTTGAAGTGTTATCTACTGAGGGGGATACCCACTTAGGAGGTGACGACGTTGACCAAAAGGTAATTGATTGGTTGGCCGATGAGTTTAACAAGGAAGAGGGTATCGACCTACGTAAAGATGCTATGGCATTACAACGTTTAAGGGAAGCTGCAGAAAAGGCGAAAATTGAATTGTCTTCTACTTCCCAGACCGAAATTAACCTTCCATACATTACGGCTACCGCTTCTGGACCTAAGCACTTGGTACGAACCTTAACCAAGTCTAAGTTTGAGCAATTAATAGACGATTTAGTAAAAAGAACCATCGCTCCTTGTGAGTCGGCCTTAAAAGCTGCTGGTTTAACTAAAAGCGATATCGATGAGGTAATTTTAGTAGGAGGTTCTACTAGGATTCCTGCGGTTCAGGACGCTGTTGAGAAGTTCTTCGGTAAAAAGCCATCCAAAGGGGTGAACCCAGATGAGGTAGTTGCCGTTGGAGCCGCTATTCAAGGTGGAGTTCTTACTGGAGATGTAAAAGACGTATTGTTATTAGACGTTACACCATTGTCCTTGGGTATTGAAACCATGGGAGGGGTAATGACCAAGTTGATCGATGCTAACACGACGATCCCGACTAAGAAATCACAGATTTTCTCTACTGCAGCGGATAATCAGCCTTCTGTTGAGATTCACGTATTGCAAGGAGAGCGTCCTATGGCAGCGGACAACAAAACAATTGGACGTTTCCACTTAGATGGTATTCCACCAGCACAAAGGGGTACGCCACAGATTGAGGTTACTTTTGATATAGATGCCAACGGTATTATTAAGGTGTCTGCTACAGATAAAGCAACCAATAAGAGTCAGGATATTAGAATTGAAGCTTCATCCGGATTAACCGAAGAGGAAATTAAAAAGATGAAGGCAGAGGCCGAAGCAAATGCGGAAGCCGATAAGAAAGCTAAGGAAACTGTAGATAAGTTGAACGAGGCAGACGGTATGATCTTCCAGACCGAGAAGCAGTTGAAGGAATTTGGAGACAAATTGTCCGACGATAAGAAAAAGCCGATCGAAGAAGCTTTGGAAGAGCTAAAGAAAGCCTATGAGTCTAAAGACTTGGCGGTAATTACTCCTGCTTTGGATAAGATTAACGAAGCTTGGAAACAAGCTTCCGAAGAGATGTACAAAGCACAGGCTGAAGGTCAGCAAGGAGCACCAGCAGGAGCTGGAGCGGATGCTGCTTCAAGCAACGGAGAGTCTTCCGATACCGATAACGTTGAGGATGTAGATTTTGAAGAAGTGAAGTAATTTATTTCTCCTAATATAGTACAAACCCCCATTGAGCAATTGATGGGGGTTTTGCTTTTTTGGCCTTAGCTTCTTTGCTCCCAAATCAAAGCTATTGGAATTGTTTTTACTCAATCCTTCTAAACTGGTAATAGTAGTCTGCAAGCACCTTTAAAGTTGGCCTGTTGCCAATTAGTTTCCAGGTTTAAGGCTGCTGGTTGCTTAATGTATAGAGGCTTTTCCCTTTTGGAGATTCTACCAAAGATTTTAGCAGGGTTTCTAGCAGTGAAAAGTGGCCGGAATGTACCACATCTTAGGTTTATTTTTCGTGGAATTGAGTGCAAGTCCATCTATATATAGATAAGCACCAGGGGTTCATATATTTTAAGGGATGTGGTTGCTGTGTTTTCCTTTATAAAATCAGTTTGTCTCGGAGGTATTAATATAGCTCATTATCCTTGTCTTAGTGAGGTTTCTTTTGCCTAATATAATTTGCGATGATCTCCGCAATTAATTCCCTTCCATGGTCGTTCCAATGCATATCATAAATTAGATTGGTAGGTTTTTTAGATTTCTTGAAACTTTCTGAAAAATCGATATACTTAATTTGATTTTGATCACAAAATTCCAAAAAGATATTACTTGTTTTTCTGGCGTCCAGCAAAAGAGTAGTTTTGCTTTTATCAAAGCCATAAAGCTTTATAAGGTTTTGGAAATTGGCGATATATCTTTTATCCCTTTCTAATTTCTCGGCCTCAGTTTCTTCCTGTATTTCGTTAGATTGATAAGCGGTAATATCCGTTTTAAAGGGATTTTTACCTGTAGCAAGCTTTTTAAAGGGTTCCAATACGCCAATCTTTGATCCATAGGACAACAATTTAATCTGATCCCGAATTTTGAATATGGTGGAAGATAACATCTGTATTCTTTCGGTATTTGGAGTATAGCTGTCCCGCTCCAAATCATTTTCATAATTTAAGTATAGAATAATTTCGTCTATTAAATTAAAGGTATCCTGATAGGCATATACCAAATGCATCTGATTGGCAAAATCATACCCTGCATACCCGTATTGGTATACCTCAATACCTGCTATTTTTTCTTCAATTTTTTTGCCTATGGAGTTTTGGAAATCTTGGTGGAAACCTTCAATATAGGAGTCTCCAACAATCGCTATTTCGTATTTGGTAGCACTAGGATTAAACTCCCGGTGCGAATTAAATCCCGATTTATTAATATTGAATTCAGAGAAATTTTGTTTCCTATTCCCCGTTACTGCGTAGCCATTATGGTGTGGCACTCTTTTTTCAACGCCATGGTCGTCAATAAATCTAGGTGGATCTACAGTGTAAAGATGGAATGCCCGTACTGCTAGTTCTAACATCAGCAGAATTAATAAAATATACAGCGCAGTAGTACCAATGAATTTTTTCATGATTTTTCTTAGAATTGAAAATAGATGAAAGATCGGTTCACATTATCATCATAAAATAATAGCATGCCCAGGATCATGGCGCTATAGACAAAAAAGCGTACCCCCTTGGATTTAAACTTAAAAGGATTTCTTTCGTCTTTCCTAATTAGGTATTCATAAAGGGTAAACAAGGCCAATAAGATATAGAAGTCGGTCATTCTATATCCCATGGGATGGGTATAGGCAGAATAACTGAAATTGCTATATATTCTGTCGATATAATTAAAGGAATCGGTTAAAGAAGGGGATCTAAAAAAGATTCTGGAAAAGGTAACCAAGACAAAGGTCCAGAATACCATAAGCAATTCTTTTAGAGATGGTAGTAAGGTATTTTGCCCAATAACGTTATCGGCATAAATTCTATTTCTACCCATTAAAAATACGGGTATATAGAATAGGGCATGGAGTCCGCCCCAGAAAATAAAAGTCCAATTGGCCCCATGCCAAAATCCGCTGACTAAAAAAATAACACAAATATTCCTGACAGATTTAAGCTTGCTTACCTTAGAACCTCCCATAGGGATATAAAGGTAATGTCTAAACCAGGTTGATAGGGATACATGCCATCTTTGCCAATATTCTGCTACATTTCTAGAGAAATTGGGAAACTTAAAGTTGGACATTAATTCTATTCCAAAAAGTTTTGCTGTCCCAATGGCAATGTCCGAATACCCACTGAAATCTCCATACACCTGAAAACTAAAAAGACAGACCCCTAAAATAAGTGTGGAAGCGGTATGCTCTGTGTAGTTGTTAAAAATATCGTCCACAATGGGCGCAATGGAGTCGGCAATCACTAATTTTTTAAAGAATCCCCATAGAATTAATTTAACTCCGCTAACTGCCCTCCCATAATTGAACTTTCTTTCGGTGGTAATTTGAGACAATAAATTGGAGGCCCTTTCTATGGGGCCGGCTACCAATTGCGGGAAAAACGCAACAAAGGTGGCAAAGGAAATTAAATCCTTGGTGGGGCTAATTTTTTTATAGTAGACATCAAAAGAATAGGACATGGTTTGGAAGGTGTAGAACGAAATTCCCACCGGTAACAAAACACTCAGTATCCAAGGGCTCTTTACATCGTATCCTATACTGGCAAGAAGGTCGATGTACGAGTCTATAAAGAAGTTGTAATATTTAAAGAAGCCCAAAAGTGCCAAATTAAAGAGGACACTAAATGAAAGCCAATATTTACTTTTTTTGGGGGAATCCCTATGTTTAAAGATTTGCTGGCCGATAATAAAATCTACCAACGTACTCAAAATAATTAAAAATAGAAATCGCCAATCCCACCAACCGTAAAAGATATAACTACTGATGATGATCAGTATATTTTGGTGCTTAATGTTTTTGTTGAAAACAAACCAGTACAAAATAAATACTGTGGGCAGAAATAAGAGAAATTCTAGGGAATTAAATAACATAAACGTCCAACAGGATTAGGGCTTATTAAAAGAAATACCTCGTTCTAAATCTAATTGCCACACACAGGGCAGAAACGATATTCTTCATTTACTTTTTTATGGAGTAAAATTAAAATTTATGAGCGATAATAATCACCAATTTGTAATGGTGAATGTACAACTTACTACAATTATACCTTAAAAGATTCTATGGTAGACTTGGTTTTGTCGTTGAATTGCAGATGAGGCCTTATTGACTGCAATGAGGGATATAGCTCTTATTTTTGAAAATGTTTGTTACCTAATATTTTCGGTTTTTGCACATTTTCAATTGTTCGATGGGGAAATTTTTACACTTGTTTCATTGCCCTGTATGATATAGGCATTTTCTTTATCCAATCTATAAATTTCTATTTGTGAAATATGCGTAATGGTGGAATATAGAAAATCGTAAATATATTTATTTAGAAAGGCGAATTCTTCCGTGTTGGGATCTATTTTTATACAGTTTTTGGTAGATGGGGGTGTTGGTAATTCCTCAACTTGATAATCGATGGATTCGAAGTTGGTGTTTCTTTTACCAGATAGCTTACCTTTTAGTTTGTAATAAAGGATATGAATGTTTTTGGATTTTAGATATAGTTTGAGTCGCCCTAAATAGGCTTCCTTTAAACTCCAACCTACTCCAAAAACTGAATCTTTACGATAATGGATATGATGCTCAAAATTATATATTTGATTGCTCCAGCGACGCTTATAATCTAAATCGCCCCTGCCCATTTCAAATACCAAATGGTCATTCTCTATGCACCATGCTATTTGCTTGAAAATTTCGACATGCCCAAGACCAAATTTTGAATAATCAATGTCATAGGATGAAATAGCGCTAAAAAGTATACCGTGATAATGAAAATTCAGGGAAATCTCTATGGGTTTTTTACCATCATAAATCACAAACAAGGAGGCTCTATTCTTCAAGATTAGATGGTAAGCAATTTTTCTTATGTGTTCCCATTTAGAATCACTTTCATTCTTTGCATTTAGCTGGCGGAACCTTTTTTGCAACATATCTGCCAAGGAATCCATTATGAAATTATAGGTTTTCTTCTCTATTTCCCCATAGTACATTTTATATTCGATGTTGAAACAAGATTCCAACCGCTTCACATACCTGTGGATAGTTTTTGAATTGGATCTGAATTGATTTTTCACATAACTTTCAACCTTTGAATAGCCATCCAAATTTGCAGAGTACCCTTTTACTTGGGGTATTATTTTGGAATGAAAAAGAGTGTTGTTGGTTAACGGAAAAGTCAAATAATCTGGAACAAATTTCACGGAATAAACTGGTAATTCAGGGGTGCTGGCTGTTTGGGAATTACATGTTATTAGGGTGCTGGCAAATTGCACACCTCTGTAAATATCCGGGATACCATTTTCTTTTTCGAATAAATCTGCAAATAAATCGATTCTCTTTACCCTCATACCTTATATTTTAATAAATAGAATTGTTAAGCAAAAAACGGTTTCAATATTTTCTAGAGGTCCCATTAAAAAAGAAAAGGATATGAATATACAATTCCGTACCATGGTTTATTCATTAGAAGTAGTTGTTTTTGGTAGTGTTAGGATTCTTTCCAATTGAAATTGGCCAATTTTTTAGCCCTAGTTATATACAGGATTTTGTTCATCTGGAATTTTTTACCAATAATTTCCTTATCTCTTAAATATTGTCTTAATCTATATTTAAATATCAATAAGGTAGCCTTAGCTCTCGAAATAAGGGATTTAGGGTTGTAAAAAAGGTGGTGACTATAACGGTAAATATGATTACACCATTTAATCTTGTAATCTGTATGGCCCATACCAAGATCAAAAATGATGAAGTCATTTTTTTTACACCATTCTATATGCTTTAGCATGCTAATATCGCCCATGTTGTAATGGGAGTAGTTTATGTCATAGGTTTGAATATAGCTGGAAACAATGTTGTGCAAATGAAAATTTAGGGTAATAGTGATTGGCTTTTCTCCATCATAAATTACAAATAAAGAGGCTTTTTTTTCCAGAATCATGGGATGGACTAGTTCAAAATAATACTTCCAACTTAGTAAGTTGTTGTTATACATTCTTTTTTCCAAAAATCGCTGTTCCAGCATATTATAAAACTCTGTAAAAAGAAAATCGTAATGAGTTCTTGAAATATCTCCGTAATGAAAGGTATACGAAATCTTATGACTTCCTTCCAATTTACGTTGTTTTGCATAGAGATTCTTTATATTTCTTTTACTTAGTTGTTGCTCTAAATAGGTTTTGCTGTCATTAATACCTTTTAAATTCACCAGAAAACCTTGGTACTGGGATATTCTTGTACACTTTAGTGGTGTTTTTCCAAAGTCTAGTTCCAAGTTTAAATAATCAGGAACGTTGGTCACCCTATATACGCTATTTTTTATTTTATTGGTATCCTTGGATTTAGGCAGTTTTACAACGCTATTGTTGTCTAGGTTGTTAACTATTTTCTCAGAATAAAATGGCGGAACACGGTTTTCTATAAAGGTGTAGAACATTAGACCTAATTTGGAAGCAACTTGCTCCCGTAGAATTGTTTTTGTTCCCATGCTAGTTTCCATTTGATTTTTAAGGGGTTTATCCTGCAATAGCTTAATTATTATATACGGTTTGTTGGGTAAAGGGTAGGTGGTGATTATGTATTGGTATTTTTTAAAGGAATGTAAGAGAGGTTATTAAAGCTGATTTCAATTGTGAACACTCCGCAGGTAGGTTTTAGTTTAGTGCTAGGAGTTTTGGAACGTATAGGATGTCCCTTAATTGGATGAACTCCGTATAATTTGAAATTTATCTGTGGTTTCACAATATTGTCTTTCTTCTTGAATATAATAAAGCCATCATCCCCCTGTGGCTATTAAGGTAAATAGATCTGTTGTGAAGGTATAAATATTCGAAGATTGTTCTCTTAATTACTCGATGATAGACACTAAAAAGGTGTTCTTTTTCAATTAAAATGAGGGGCCTTGTATGATAGGGATAGAGAAATATTCCCATCACCCTACTAGTTGTTTCCAAAGCAAATCCATAATTATGGTAGACTTCATATAATCCTTACCTAGTTTTTAGTTGGAGGCTTCTTTTTAATAAAGAAACCATGTTATATAGGATTTTTGCATTGAGAATAAACGTGGGTGAAAATGCCGATTCTAGGGGAGTAGAAAGTTATCATGAAAGGGAATCGGATCGTTGAATACAATGCCATAAAATTAAAATGGAGGGGAAGGTGGCAGCATATTTAGAGGGGCCGGCTTTAAAAAAGGTGCTTATTATACGAATGTGATATTAATATTTCCGAGTAAGAATTTAAATGTTAATTAAATAGCAGTTATATTAATAATATTGTTTCATTTTAATTAAATTTATCCATAATACTAAAACAGAATTAGTTAAATATTCGACTGGATGGTAATACTTGGGCTTAATTATTATTTTCACGATTCTACTGCATGTATTGTGATAGATGGCAAAATGGTTGCTGCTATAGAGGAAGAAAGGTTAAATCGTGATAAACACACCACGGCTTTCCCTTTGCTTGCTATTGAAAAATGCTTGGAACTGGCCAATTTATCATTTCAGGATATAGATCATATCGCCGTTTCTATTAAGCCTACCACCAATTGGTCTAGGAAAGTGGTGCATTTAATGGGGCATGCATCTAGTTTTATGCCGTTTTTTGGACATCATGTGGTAAATGCCTATGCAAAACAACGTCGTTTTTGGATTTGGTACAATAATGTATTTAGGAATGGGACCAAATCGCCCAAAGTTCATTTTATAGAACATCATTTGACACACGTTGCAGGGTCATTTTTTGTGTCACCTTACAAGGAGGCAGCCCTACTGGGTATAGATGGATCTGGAGAATGGGCCACATCCTGGTTGGGTTATGGAAACGGTAATAAAGTAGCATGTTTTACCCAGAGCTATTTTCCACATTCCTTAGGCTCATTCTATGAAGCGGTTACTGAGTTTTGTGGATTTATACCAAATTATGATGAAGGGAAAACCATGGGCTTGGCACCAATGGGAAATTCCGAAACTTATATTGAGGAAGCTAGAAAGTTGGTAGCCGTTGATAGTACCGGTCAAATAAAAGTAGATCTAAGTTATTTTAACTTCCAGAATATTGTAGGTAAACGATGTTCTAAAAAGTTCTATGCTACTTTTGGGGAACCTAGGGAAAAGGGGGGAGAGATAGAACAACATCACATGGATGTGGCTGCTGCCTTTCAAAAGGTTTTGGAAGAGAGAGTGCTGGAAATTTGTGAGATCCTCTATCAGAAAACAAAGGCCGACTACCTGGTGATCTCTGGTGGTGTGTCTTTAAATAGTGTCATGAATGGTCGCATTGTAAGGGAAAGTAATTTTAAGGACGTATATGTTATGCCTGCTGCGGGGGATAATGGAACAGCAATTGGTGCTGCCTATTACTTATACAACGGTATTTTGGGGAAACCTAGGGACTTTGTTCATGACAATCCATATGTAGGTACCAGTTATAGCAATGATGAAATTGAGCAAGCCATAAAGGGGGCTAAGCTCCCATATGAGTATCATGAAGATATTTGTGAAGTAGCAGCTACTTTATTAGAGAAGGGTAAAATATTGGGATGGTTTCAGGGCCCTATGGAAATAGGTCCAAGAGCCTTGGGTAGTAGGAGCATCTTGGCTAATCCTGCTTATCCGGATATGAAGGATAAAATAAATTCGGAGGTCAAATTTAGGGAGGCCTACAGACCGTTTGCCCCCTCTGCCATTATAGAAGCTAAAAATGATTTTTTTGACTTGGATGTGGAAGATCCATTTATGTTAAAAGTTTGTAATGTGCTCAAGGACAAACAAAATGTAATCCCGGCCGTTACCCATGTTGATGGGAGTGCTAGATTGCAGACCGTTAGGAAAGAACTGCATCCTCGATATTATGATGTAATCAAAAAGTTAGGAAATAAAACAGGGGTGCCAGTTGTTCTTAATACAAGTTTTAATATACAGGGAGAGCCCGTAGTTGAATCCCCCAAAGATGCCTTGAGATGCTTTTACTCTACTGGTTTAGACTACTTGGTTATTGGGAACTATGTATTGAAAAAATAAAAAGATCACTGTCTGGTATAATGTCTTTTTCTGCTTTTTCCGTGCTTGGTATTGTACTATAAGATGGAAAGAAGTACGCGCTCCTTTTTGCCTATAAAAATAAAACTGTTATTGGTATGCTGTTTAATGGTTAAATCCTTTTCAGCTTCGCTGTTGAGGTATAGGAACTCGAATATCATAGTGCGTAGTTGATTCCATTCGCTGCTATCTTTTGTGACTTCCTTATAATTTTCCAATACCAATCCTTCCTCCATGGGTGAGAAAGTAAACTTGGTTTTTTCATCTTTTACAGACTTATTGTTCTTTAACAGAAAGCTTAATTTATGGAATTTGGTATTAAGGTCCTTTTCCCTTAAATACTGCTTTAGCTTAAAATAGTTCTTAATATTCCATGCTAAAAGTGTGGATAGGGGGGAAGTGCCATCGTAAAGAAGGTGATATTCAAAATTATAGGCTTTGTTGGTCCACCGCTTTTTGTATTCGTAATATCCCTTGGAGAAATCAAAGACTCCTAAGTTGTTATCCAAGGACCATTCAATCAATTTCATGATATTGATGGATCCAAGATTGAATTTCTCAAAATCGATGTCAAAGACCGTTATTGCATCTATCAGGGCGTTGTTCTGTATATAGTTTAGGGTTACAGCTATGGGGGTTTTTCCGTTATAGACTACAAATAAGGCTGCATCTTTTTCAAGGATCATGGGATAAGAAGCTTCTTTATAGAAGTTCCATTCTTTGGGTTCAAGGTTATTATTGGTTATTTGTTTTTGAAGGAACCTTTTTCGTAACAAGGCTTCAAAATGTTCAAAGACAAAGTAGTACTCTTCTTTCTCTATTTCTCCATGGTACATTTTATAGCGAATATCAAAACAGGTTTCCAACCGTTTTTTATATTTATTTAGCTTATACCTACTGCTTTTGCTAAACGTTTGAAGTAAATAGTCATTATAATCCTTGAAGGGCGCTAGGTCTAATAAAAAACCGGGATACTGGATTGTTTTTTCCCTTTTCAACCGTCCACTTGCTAATCCATCTTTGGTTACTGCCTGTTCAGGAACGTCATAGATAAACAGCACCTTGTTTTTCACCTCCCTGTTTATCTTTTCGTTCTCTAAAGAGTACCACATACCCTTGGTCATATTTCTGCCCACATTGGTGTAAAGAGGCAGAAATGGGTGTTTATAAAAGCTGATGCCCTTTAAAAAGGGGAATGAAGATATTTGCGCCGAGGGCCTAAAGTGTTGAAGCCAGGTGGTAGTGTACGTTTTCGAAGAAAACGGATTGTTGTTCATAAAAAATATGTATTATAAGTTACTACGGTAAGCGGGGAAAAACGTTGTGCCTTTTTCTTGGGGTTGCTCCCCATTTCTCTCTTCCTTTTTGGATGCAAGTTCATTATACACTTTATGGTTAACAATATACCGCCATAAACTAAAAGGTTTAAAGTCTTTGGAGTATGCAGATTTAAAATTGAATAGACTATCCTCCTTGTATCCTACGCCACCACCTAGGTTATAGTAAATACAATCCTGTTCTGTGGCCACTTCCCTCATTTCGTCTATCAATAATTTAATCGGATATAGGTGAAGATAATTGGCGTCCGAACCAGACAAGTGGTAGTGAACCGTTTGATTGGTTTCAAAAAACATGGCGCCCGCAATGATCTTTTGGGTCCCTTTTTCAATAGCCAAAAGTACCCTTGTAGTAAAGTGCTTGGCGTTTAATAACTTAAAAAAGTAATCTTCGCTAAAGAAATACTCCTGTTTTGCATTCACCCTTTTCATATTTTGGTAGTACAATTTTATATATTGTAAAATATCTTCCTTAGATTCGGCTTGTTTTACATAGCATTCCCTTCGAGCTTTATTGATATGGGTACGTAATCTTCTGTTATACTCTTTTTTTTGGTTTTCTAGACTTTTGGAAATGTCTATATTAACAATCTGACATAAGGAGATGATTTCCCCTAATCCTTGCAAGCAGAATTTTTGCTTAGGTATGAAGGGATTTAGTCTAGAGAAGACGGAAACAATATTGTTTTTAAATAAAAACTCTTGGATTCTTGTTGTGAAATTGGAGAGATCAATATGCTCATCTATGTTTTTTGTAATTGGCCCTCCATAACCGTATACAGACGTACAATCTTTATAGGTAGAATTTGGTATATTTCTAAGTAACAGTGGAATGGCAATCATCATATCATTTTCCGAATAGACCAACAGGATTGGCTTTTCATCTGGTTTTTTTGTTATTTGATGATATTCATAGGTATGGTAAATATCGGCTGCATCCGCAGAATTTATCAAAAAGTCCCAATTCTCTTTTTCAGAAACAATTTCGATTTTACTTGTCGATAATATTGATAAAGGTGTTTTCACAACTTATCTAATTTAAATGAGACCTTGCGTTTTCATTGTTAATTATGCAAATCACTTGCTATATATTAATCTAAAAGGCTCTGCATATTCTATACCGACCATATTCCCATAATATTTTGCGGTATTTCTTAAGCCCTCTAAGCTACGCGGATGGGGATATGATCTTAATTCTGTCTGATACATCCCCATTGAATTTAATTTCTTTTCGATGGAGGAGGATATATCAATAAAAACATTTGGATTGAAGGGATGTTTTTGCAGTAAATTACCCCACTCAGTGGATGAGTTAACGTAATACGATAATAAATTCTTGACTTTTTGTCCTGGATAGGTCCTACATGCAACGATGGTAGATTCAAATAATTCTTTGTGATCTTTGTTTATATCGCTATTATCTTGTACAAATACGGTATCATAGCCACCTTCTGAGATAATTTTATCCAAGGCAATATTCTTATCAACATGTGCTACAGTGTCTAGACGCATATCCGGAAAATCTAAACGGGGTAGTAAATTAGAACCTAATAAACTGTTGGCTAGCCTCGCTTCTTCAAACTTGTCTTCCAGAATATTTTTATTATTGAAATATTGGGTACTGCTACCGTCAGTGAATATTAATACATCCACTTTTTTTTTCATTTGTACCATTAGAGGAATGGTACCGCCAACTCCTAATATTTCATCATCTGGATGGGCAGCTATAATTAGTACTTTTTTAAAAATATCAAGCATTATTTCAATCTGTTTTTTAAGTGAAAAATTTCATCTTGGATGTTATATCCTAATTTCTCTCCGACTCTAAATAACTTTAAATCAACAGGCTCTCCGTTTTGAAAGGTCGGGTAGTTCAACCATAAATTTCCATCTGAAAATTGTATCAGAATTCCCTTTGCATTTTTTTTAAGAATTTGTCTTAGTGTTCCATGATAATTCGATTTTTCATCAAATTCCACCTCCCAAAATAGTATCTTTTGATTCTTATAATAGCAATAGGCACCAGGGAATGGCTCAGAAACTGCCCTAATCAGTTTTTCAACTTCACTAATTGGCTTGTCAAATTCTATTAAACCATCTGCAGGCGTACGCTTGCCTCTTACAGTGGCGCCACGTTCACTTTGAGCGGAAAATGTTATTTCTTCATTGTTCTTGATTAGCTTATAAATTTCATGGAAACCAAGAGATAATTCTCTAGCTACAATTGCATATAGTTCCTTTACGTATACTCTTTTAGGGATTTTAAACTCACGTTGAAAAATTAATTGGCCTGTATCAACCCCAGTGTCTATTTTAAAAAAGCTTACTGCAGATTCGTCCAAGTCTTCCAGTATGGTCCACGGTAAGGGAGCTCTTCCTCTTCCATAGGGTAATTTTGTTGGATGTGTACCTACTATAAACTTGGAAAAACAATTAATGACTTCTGGTTTGAAAATTTGACTCCATCCCAAGGTAAATAGGTAATCGGGCTTATGTCTTTTCAGCTCATTAATTGTGGCCTCTGAGTTAACATCGATTGTGTCAATAACCTTAATGTTATTATCATTACAGAATGGATGTAAGTCGTAATAGTCAGAAACATTTTTATTTGTTCCACTGGGCAAGGTAATTAGCGAATCTATTACACATCCCTTGTTTACTAAAAATTTTAAACTTTCATAGGATTCCAAGTTAGCACCGATGCAGAATATTTTGGTTTTCGTCTTCACTGTACCCATTATATCATATTGGTTAATATTGTATTTTGTATAAATTCAATTTGGGTTCTTATTTATTGCATGAGAAATGTTTTCGTTTTCATAATTGTGGTTAAAATTCAGTGACCTCCTACTGTTTAATTACAAGATAGTCCGCATTATTTATAATCATTCTTAGCGTCCAAATTATCAAAGATTGATTTACCCATTTTTTAGTCGGTGTAACATAAATTGCATGCATTGAAATTATTGAAATAGTTACATTATATACGCACTAACTTGACGAACAGCAGTTATTATCGTTTATCTTGGTAAAGCTAAGAGTTAGGTTTCCTTTTACACTTTTAGCATAATGAACATTTCAACTAATTATTTTCAGATCGGAGAGTGTTATAATTAGGTTGTGTGGTTGGTGTTTTTCTTCCAAGTATAAGTAGCGGTCGCTGTGCATGTTTAAACCATTGTCAATTAAACCTATGGTATTCCAACCTAAGTCATTGGGGGCTATAAAATCTTTTCTTAAGTTATCGGCAATGTAGTAATAGGTTCCTTCCCCAAAGTTGGATTCGATTAGCTTATAGTTATTGGGATGTGGTTTTTCGGTACCAATTTCTTCAGAAATAACAATCTGATCTAGGTAGGGTAAAAGGCCAAGTGCTTGTATTTTATGCGTTTGTGTTTTTTTTCTACCATCCGTAATTAATCCTATTTTTCCATTGTTTTTCTTGATATTCTCAAGCATGGTCAAGGCGCCGTCAAATAACTTAATGTTAGGTATGTGCCCCCTATAATCAGCAAGTAATTTGGATTTTGAAATCTTATATCGTTCAGATACAAAATCAAAAACATTTACATTGTTTCTGAATAGGGAAAGCATGTGGGCGTATAGGGAAAGATATCTTTCTTTATCCAAGTTCTTGGCAATTACTAGATATGCAGATTTTAAAAATTCCATCTCATTGTATAATGTATCATCCAAATCAAAGACAATTATGGTCTTATGGTCAACTTTTATATCCATGTACTAATATTTCATCATCATACCTGATCATTAATAAATTGCTTTCCCAAACATCGAAGTTTTCGTTTATTTCCTGATCAAAAAGATATTCTTGAATGACCCATTTTGGAAAATTGGCTCCGGCCAGAAAGGAGAGGGGGAAGCCACCCCCGAATCTGGGGTTAATTTCTATCCCATAAATAGTGTGATTGGTTTTATGCATAAAAAATTGGGCAGTTAAACAGCCCCTTGCACCTTCAATTGTTTTTAAATGCTTTTTTATATATGGAACCAGTTCGTTGTTAAGGGTAAGCCCCTTATTTACCTCCCCGTCCCGTACCTCTATTCGTTTTCTTGGGACCACACATTTTAAGGAACCCTGTTTGTTGTAATACAGATCACAGGTAAACTCATCGTAATGGTCATGATCTAAATATTCTAGGAACATTAATTTCTCATTACTAAAGTGGAAGTCTCTCAGCTCCTCTTTACATCGAATAATATAATTATCTACGCTTCTGCTACCGTCTAAAGGCTTAATATATATTGGAAGAGAATAATTATCCTTTTGGTATTCTTTGGCAACGGAGATTCCCTTGGAAGTAAAAAACTCATGGATAATTCTTTTGTTCCTGCATTTTCGGATAAAATCCTTGGACGATAATACAACGGTTATGTTGCTTGCCTTGAATTGATTAATGTGTGTGGCCAAAACCATTAATTCCATATCTATGGTAGGAATAACCAAGGAAATATCATTTTGGGTGCAAAATGCTATTAGGGTGTCTATATACTTTGAGCTTTTAACTAAAGGTACTTCTACAAATCCGTCGGCAACATGACATGCTGCTGATTGCTGTGGATTGGCATCAGCAGCGTAGACTTTACCATTATCGACCAACTTAGCCAATTCTGTTTTGAATGCCCTTACCAGGGACACCCTTCTTCCTGCAGAGGTTATAATAATGTTCATCTGACTAATTTATAGAAAGTTCTAAAAAACCTAATGAAAGGATTGATTAAAGGTCTATTATTAAAGATGAACACCATAAATGAGTAGTCTAAACCATTATAATCTGGTCCAATAAACTTTTTTAGGGGGTAGGCGTCAATTTCTTGAAACCTAGAAAGCATTTGGGGGATTTTCTCTACCGATATGTCCGATTTCATAAGTCTTACCAATAAAAAGAATACAAAGGACTGTTGCCTGGTTTTTAGTCGGGTAATACATGCTGAAGTATCTTTATGATTTGAAGGGATTCCGTTGATTAAGGTAACGAATTCTTCTGCTGCGTTGGCATTGTCATAGATTACTTTATTGTAATGTTCCGGAGATTTATTACGCATGGCAGAGGTGGGAAGAATGCGATACCTATGAGCATCCAGATCCATATGTGCTATCCGCTGGGCCTTGGTAAAAAGTTGGGCGGTTAAAATGGCATCTTCCATCCATTTTCCTTCTATGAACCGAATTCCACTGTTCACCATAAACTCTCGCCTAATGAGATACCACCAAATTTCGTTTTTAAACTTATAGGTTGCGATATAACCGATTCCGTCCTGAACGTTTACTGTATCGGGGACGGTATCTTTATTGCTAGAAGTGGGTTTACTGTTGTCCTTAACCTCTAGACTATAAAAGGTTAATATGTCTAATTGATATTTCTCAATGGTGGCCAAAAGAATTGGTAATACATTCTGGGCCAAATAGTCATCAGGATCTAAGAAGTAAATATAGGTGCCCTGTGCCACATCAAACCCTGAGTTTCGCGCAGCCCCGACCCCAGCATTTTTTTTATCTATGATTTTTATTTGGTGATGCTTTTTAGCATAGGCCATTGCAATCTCTAAGGTAGCATCCTTGGATTCATCATTGACTACAATAACCTCATAGGTGGCCGGATCTAATCCTTGGTCTAGGAGACTATCAAGACATGTTGGCAAATATTTTTCCATGTTATAACATGGGATTATGATGCTTAGCTTCATAAGTAAGGCAGTAATTTAATTGTAAACCTTTAGCGTAACTATTTACGTAACATTCAAGATTAAGGTGCTCTGGGAAGTTTTTTTTAAGTCTTTCGTTTACTTTTGTGGACCGAGTGAACTATGAACTTACCCATACTTTTAATTAGGATTTTAATTATTTTTTTGAGGCAAGACATGTTAAAAATACTAAGAAATTTAATCACTTCTGCCTCATAAAATAAGGGTATCCCTCCCCTTTATCCGGTTTATGGAGTTGATTTAATCATGGATCTTTACATCTAATATTGATTATAAATTTAAACTACGACTCTTTAGGGGGAAAAGAAATTTTTTAAGTGATTTCTCGTCTAATGTATAATTATTTCGACCATAGACACAAAGCTATTACAAATGAGAAAATTGAGTGATTTCTGTAAAATGGGGAAGTGCACCGTTAATTGGAGCGAAACGTGATTTACAAATAGTACTCTGGAAAATAAGATGTTTCCTTCGTGGACGTAATTGAACTCCTAGACAGAGTAAGTATGCATATCTAAAGTAGGAAGATGGGGAGCATGATTAGTTACCTTTAAAAGCTTCCATGGTAGCACTTGTACTAGAAGATATTCCTTCTCTTTTAAGTACTTTGGAGAGGGTCATCCAAAGTATTTTGCAGTCCAATAGGAAGGAACAATTCTCTACATACCATACGTCATAGGCGAATTTCTGTTGCCAAGAGATGGCATTTCTCCCATTTACTTGGGCCCAACCTGTAATCCCTGGTTTAACAAGGTGCCTTTTTTTTTGATGCTCGTTGTAAAGGGGGATATAGGAAATAAGTAGTGGTCTTGGGCCAACTAGAGACATATCCCCTATTAGTACATTTACGAGTTGTGGTATCTCGTCCAAGGATGTTTTTCTAATAAACAAGCCAACTTTGGTCAGACGATCTTCGTCTGGTAATAAATTCCCGTTTTTATCTTTCTTATCGTTCATGGACCGGAACTTGATAATCTTGAAGATTTCTTCATTAAGGCCTGGACGCGATTGGTAAAAAAAAGCCTTGCCACGATTTGCTACCATAAGCGTTATAAAAACGGCAATAAAAACAGGACTCAATAAAAGCAGCATGATGATAGCGACGATTAAGTCTAGCAATCTTTTAAAGAAAAGTCTATACATGGTTTAGGCTTTTATGCTATTAACAGCAATTCTGGTTAATTAGTGTTCATAAAAATAAAAAACTGTAATTCATTTTCACATCTGGTTTCCAGATTTAATATTCTCTATAAATCAAGATCATTTAAACAAGCGGTAAATATTTCTTATATAGTGCTAATTATGAGTTGTTTACTTCGTTCATTATAGTGTCATAGGCTTTTTGGGAACTCAGCTCCTTTTTCATATAGGTGTATCCACTTTCTCCCATTTGCCTTCTTAATTCTTCATTTTGATAAAGAATCATCAACTTTTCTTTTAATTGAGCTGTCTTTCCTGCTTCGGCCCATAATCCCGCATTATTTTTTTCCAAATCCGTTCCAAAATCGGTATTTAAGTCAATGGAAGCCAAAACTGGTTTTTTGGCATTATAATAAGATAGTACTTTAGAGGGGGTGTTTGGAATGGTGAATTTTTCGTTTAGGGATATTAAACCTACATCGGCAATTTGAAGTAGTTTAAAGTATTCACTGTGGCTTACTCCGTCTCTCAGTTGTATGTTGTTCACATTTTTTTCTTGGATCAGATTTTTCAGAGGTTCAAATTCGTTCCCATAGCCAATAATTAAAAATAAGATATTCTTTTTATCCCTACAAGCAATGGCAAGGTCAACAATATTCTCCAATTTTTGAGGTTTACCTATATTCCCTCCAAAAATCACGATAAACTTGTTGGCTAATCCCTCTTGTTGTTTTAATACTTCATTTTCTTCTTCAGTTTGTAGGGGCAAAAGATTTGCCCAGTTGGGCAATAAATGCAGTTTGCTTGGGTTTAGGAGCGGATTATGCTTTATAACATAGGCCTTATTGCCTTGGGACATACAGCCAATACGGTCTGAAATAGCATATAATTGTTTTTCCTTTTTTCTAAAATAACTGTGTATTATGCCACCCTTCCTCATAAACCCTAAATCAACGGCATTTTGAGGGAAAATATCCCTTAAAATTAAGTACACTTTGGCATTGGATTTTTTCTTGAGCCAATGTACTAAACTAAAAAGGGTGATGGGAGGAGTAGGGGTGATGATCAAATCGAAATTCAAGTCAATCTTAAATTTCTTAAGGGCCGTTTTATATTGATAGGGAAGTAAGAGATTGGCAATTCCTTTTCTTATTAGACCCACTCTAAACAGGTCCATCGTAGCAACCCTTAGCACGTTAATTCCCGCCTCCACTACAAGACCCTTGTGATCTTCCTTGTTGGCGGGTGCTACCACCAAGACTTCATGCCCATGATTATGGAGTTGTACTACCAAATCCGTATATAAATATTGCGTCTTCTCAATTCTTGGGAAGGCAAGGGCTAGAAATACAATTCTCATATACCTTAATCTTTAGACCAAACTACCCTGTTGATATAATCAACATAGGAAATTATAATTCGCACTACTTTTTCGCTAACATTGGGCATGGAATAATCTGTTACAGGTCTAAAATTTCGTTTAGGATTTCTTTCTTGGATTTCCAAAGCGGTCAGCGCCTGTAGAATACGTTCTGGATTTAGCCCCACCATCATAACGGAAGCTTCTTCCATGGCTTCCGGTCTTTCATGGGCTTCCCTAATATTAAGTGCCCTGAAGTTTAATATGGACGATTCTTCGGAGATAGTGCCACTGTCAGACAACACTGCAAAGGAATGGTACTGTAGTGCGTTGTAATCCGAAAATCCCAAGGGTTTTAGAAATTGGATGTTTTTATGAGTTTTTATCTTTTTTTCATCTAACATGTTCCTAGTTCGGGGATGGGTGGATACAATGATAGGGTAGTTGTACTTTTCAGCAATTTGGTTAAGGGAGGAAATCAGCCCTTCAAAATTTTTTGGATTATTGATATTCTCTTCCCTATGGGAGGAGACTACAAAAAACTGCTGTTTTTCTAGCTGTAGTTTTTCTAGGACATTAGAGGCTTTTATCTTTTCCTTAAATTTCCCCAATACTTCGTACATAGGGCTGCCCGTTTTTATGACTCGATCTGGAGGCAAGCCTTCACGCAACAAATATTCTCTTGCGATATCGCTATAGGTAAGGTTAATATCTGCTATATGATCTACTATTTTCCGATTGGTCTCCTCCGGCACACGCTGATCAAAACAACGGTTGCCGGCTTCCATATGAAAAACGGGGATTTTCCGTTTCTTGGCGGGAATAGCACAGAGACAGGAGTTGGTATCTCCTAGCACTAAAAAAGCATCAGGATCTATTTCCTCTAGGAGGGGGTCTATTTTTACAATGATATTGCCTACGGTTTCCGAGGCATTTTTACCTGCTGCATTTAGAAAATAATCGGGTCTTCTGATGCCCAAATCCTCAAAGAATATTTCATTGAGTTCGTAATCGTAGTTCTGTCCGGTGTGAACCAAGGTATGTGCAATGGCCTCATTGGCATCCAAAGCGTTTAAAACACAGGCCAACCTGATTATTTCAGGTCGCGTCCCCACCACGGTAAGTACTTTAAGTTTTTTCAAGGTTGATGTTTTTATGTTGATTAAACATTTACAAAATAAGTGTCGGCATCCTGCGGGTCGTAAGGCTCATTGATCCAAAATAAAGTGACCAATTCTGTATCGCCAATATTTTTAATATTATGGGTATGCCAAATGGGCATGTCCACATAGGCAGGCTCCTCTCCGTCCAAGTAGTAATCTATAACTTTATCGGTGCCTATTCTTCGTAGTTGAATGAGTGCTTTACCGCTTATTACAGCAAAGCGCTCCGCTTTTCGGGTATGAAAATGGTTGCCTCTGGTAACTCCGGGAACCGTGGTGGAAAATGAGAACTGACCACTGGTTTGAGTTCTTGCTATCTCTACAAAACTCCCTCTGTTGTCCGTGTGTTTGGTGTATTTAACCGGATAATGATCAGTGGGGACATAGCATCTAAAGGTATTGAAAAGCGCCTTTTCAAAATCGGCCTCCAAATTCGGGAAAATTCCCTTCTCCATATAATCTCTTTTATAACGCTGTAGTAACGCTAGGATTTCCGACACTTTGATGGTTTTGGTAGGGGCAATCTTTATCTCTGAGGAATTGGTAAAGTGCTCCTTTCCTATCTGCTCATTCTTGATAGCGGTTATAAATACCTGTACCAGTTCATTGACATAAATAAGGCCTACATTACTATCTTTGATGATGCTAGGTGTTTCATGGTGGGCTACCTTATGGCAGAAAGTAGCTACCACAGAATTGTAGTTGGGCTTGCCAAAAGGACCAAATACATTAGGGATGGTAAGGGAGGTGAATTTACCGCCTTCTTTTTTCGCCCAATCCATAAAGATTTCCTTCCCCTCTTTTTTTGAGCGTCCATAAAGGTTGTCACTCTCCTCTTGTGAGGAAGAAGAAAAAATAATATGAGGGGTTGCTTTTTTGGAAAGGCAGGCTTTTACCAAGTTATTTACCAATTCTAAGTTCGTATTGTATATAACTTTGGGATCCTCATGGCGATTCATGGCAGCCAAGTGTACAATTACATCACACTTACTTACAAAATCTTCCAATAATGATTGGTTCCCAAAATAGGAACGCTCAAAAGGGACCAAACTAACCGTATCGTCCAGTGATAAAGTATTGTAAAGATGGTTGCCTATAAAACCGGCCTGTCCGGTGATTCCAATTTTTTTCATCCTTCTTTCTTCTTCAATAATTATTAATTTGGTGGTAAGGTTTATAGGGAAACCTTATTGGTATACTGCAATTTAAGGTTTTCTTATTGAAATTGACTGATATGTTTTGCATCACCATGTTGCTTTCCACGTCTCTATCGGAAAACGGATATCATCTTTGGCCGATTCCTCTAGGGTAAAGTTGGAAAACACCATTAATTTGGAATGTGGCAAGCCTGCTTTAAAGCCCGTAGCATTTCCACCAGGGACTTCCAATATGAAAGGGTTGTCGGCATTTAGTTCAAATCTTTTGGGGTCTACCTCGGTAGCGGGACTATTATGGTCGGTTATGTTTACGATATTGATCACGAAACTACCGCTATGGCAATAGAACCATTTTTTTTCAAAACTATGACCTTGCCAGGCACGAACTACGTCTGTGGAGGAGGGGGTTATTTCATAAAAGCGGACCACCTTGGACATATCAAAGGAATTAAAGAATTTTATTTCTCCTCGCTGGTCCACGAAACTTGATCCTTCAATTGTAAAGGCTCCCTTCATTTATAGATTGTTTTTGATATATTTTAAATTTAACAAGGTCTCCTTTAAAGCATTATTGGTCAATTGTTGCGTGTTGTGGGAGTGGTAATCCTCTATAACGCTAATATCTGTTTCTCCTTCAGAGAAAAACTTGCTATAGTTGAGGTCTCTATTATCGGCTGGAATCCTATAGAAGTCTCCCATATCTTCCGCTTTTTTCATCTCCTCTCTGGTACATAGGGTTTCGTAAAGCTTTTCCCCATGCCTGGTACCAATAACCTTTATTTCATTATTTGCCTTAAAGAGTTCCTTGATGGCTTGCGCCAGATCGCCTATGGTACTGGCAGGCGCCTTATTTACAAAAAGATCTCCTTGGTTTCCATTGAGGAAGGCAAATATTACTAAATCTACCGCATCTTCCAAGGACATTAAAAATCGGGTCATCTTGGGATCGGTAACGGTCAGCGGGGTACCTTCCTTAATCTGCTTTACAAAGAGAGGAATAACAGATCCCCTGGAGGCCATTACGTTCCCGTATCGGGTGAGGCAGACAATGGTACTGTCATTAGGGATGTTTCTAGAGGCGGCTATAGCAACCTTTTCCATTAGGGCCTTGCTGATACCCATGGCATTGATAGGGTAGGCCGCCTTATCGGTACTAAGGCAGATAATACGCTTAACCCCGTTGGCCACGGCGGCGTCTATGGTATTTTGAGTGCCAAAAACGTTGGTCTTGGCAGCTTCCAAAGGGAAGAATTCACAAGAGGGAACCTGTTTCAAGGCAGCAGCGTGGAAAACATAATCTACCCCCTGCATGGCCTTTGCAATACTATTGTAATCTCTTACGTCCCCAATATAGAATTTTACCTTTTCATTTTTTAGCTGTGTCCGCATGTCGTCCTGTTTTTTTTCATCCCGACTAAAAATGCGGATCTCCTTAATATTGGTTTCCAGAAAGCGATTCAGTACCGCGTTCCCAAAAGAACCTGTACCTCCGGTGATAAGTAGTGTTTTATCTTTGAACATTATAGCTTGGTTTTATATTTTTTACAAACTTCTTTGGTAGTGTTATTTGATATCTATGTATCAAAAATCTCTTCAATTAAATTTAACTGGTACTCTGGATTGTAGTTTTTATCAACGATTTGATAACAATTATTCTGTAGTTCTGATTTAGATTTAATCTGAATTAGCTTTATTACATCTTTTATTTTCTCTTTCAGGTCATAGGTGTTTCCATTTTCAAAAAGAGCACCATTAATTCCGGGTTGAATAGCTTCGAATTCTGGCATTTGTTCATTAGGGTCACTATGGGAAATTACTGGTACACCATATACCAGAGAATGCATTGCTGTTAAGCCAATTTCGCCAGGTGCAACACATATATCACTTGAAGCTATAAGCTTGTAGTTGTTACTTTCGTTATAAGATGCACCATAAAAGTGGACCTGATTATTAATTTTTAATTTTTCAATTTGATCTAATAAAAATTCTTTTTCAGAACCTTCACCCACAAACAACAAGTTAACGTATATATTTTCATCTTTTAATTTTTTCACTGCGTTAACTAAAAGATCAAGTTTTTTCTGACTTGTTAGTCTACCAATGAAAAGTATTTGATAATATTCAGGATGAATAAACATTTTTTCACGAATTTCCTTTCTTTCACTCTCTTTTAATAATCCTCTTAGTTGTATTTGCTTTTTATAATCGAGCGAGTTATAAATAACCTTAATCTTTTTTTGATTATACCCCATGTTAACAAGGTTGTTTTTGGATTGATTACCATAAAGAAGAAGCCCGTCGAAAAATATCTTGAAAAAATAATAATATAATTTGCTATGGATATTTTGTTGATTACTCAATAGGCCGTGAGCCCAATTAAAAACTTTGATTCCTTTTACTCTGAAAATTATTGAGGCTAGGATTATAGATACCCAATAAGGAGAGGAATGGACTATTATTCCATCAGCTTTCGCTTTTAATGCTAATCTAATTAAGCCTTTATTAAAAAAGAAAGGTCCGATTTTATATGCAGGACAGTGAATGAAGTTTTCTACACCATTGAAGTTATAGGGTTTGATTCCGGCATATCCATTTTTATCGCCAACAAAGGTATACTTAAATTTTTTGGATAACAGAAGTTCTTCAATTATACCGTTCCGATAATGAGGAAACCCTGGATATATTATAAAAATGTTTTTCATTATAAGGAATCAAATTAGGGAAAACTTTAACAAACTAGAAAAATAAATTCTATTAGATTTAGTATATGTTACTTTATTTCAATACTTGGAATATAATTTTAATTAAAAATTTCTGAAATTTTTAGTTTACATAATTGACTTTGTTCTTCATTTATAAGTTTTGTTTCCTCCAACAACCGATTCAGGTCACGATCAGAAATATCTAGTTGATCGTCAGACAACATTGTAACAGGTTCAGTACTAGAACCAATACTAGAATAAATCCCTTTTATTTTATTCGTACTCGCATTATCATTTATCAATGGAACGGTCAGTGAGTTGTGTATGAATCCCAATAAGAGTACATGCAATCTATTACTTATAACACTTTCAAAGTCTGAGTAAGTGATAATATCTTCAAAGTTTAAACACTTTTCAATAAAACTTACACCTGCAATTCCTTTATAGGTTAAAAACAATCTTTTTGTATAGTCATAGTCTCTATTTACCTGGTAGAAAAAAACAACCTTCTTTCCCTTTTTTAAATAGTAATTCACGTATTTATTCACAGATTGGACAATTCTCTCGTCTAATTTAGCATCTTGCAGATCTCTAAAAGAAATGCCTACCTTGGTTCGATTATTTTTTTTGGCGGCTTTATCATACAACAAAAAACACAAGTCAGGGATATAATTGGCATTGTCCACCCCAATTGAGTTTAAAAACTCGACATTCGACTTGCTTCTAACCATATGTTGATGAAAATACTTACTCAAATTTTGATATTCCTTTATCTCAATTTCATTCTTTAAAGAGACCTCAGAACCTATAACATAAGCTTTACAACCTCTATTATGTGTGGTTTTGAAAATTTGATCAAAAACAAAACCTCTAACTCGATCCTTTATGCCAGAGGGTTCTGTAAAGCCTATGGGCCCCGGACTTTTAAATAAATAACTAAATTTTATCTTGTTTGAGGCTAAGTATTTTAATATGGAAGCATTTTTAAATGAAAAACCATGACTTTTTTTTAAAAATTTTACCTTGTCATTTAATTCAAAATATTTAACGAATTCCTCACTTGTGTTATGTGAATCTACATGAAGTTCTACGTGTTTGGTAAGTTCGTCTATTAAGCATTTATTTATTATTAAGTCACCAAGATTATCATATTGTGTTGCAACTAGAAAGACTGCTTTTTTCATAGATGTATAATTTTTTTAAATGGGTAATACGTTTTATTTATTGCGTTGGTTTAAAGTGATTTGATGAATTTTACTTTTCTACTATGTTTTGTTTATTATAAACTTCTTGGTTATGGTTAATTAATTGAAGCATTTAATCTAAAATTAGTTGTTGTTCAAAATATTAATTTTATGTCTTGTGTTTTACAAACCTGTTTACATTTAGGAATGATACAGTTTTGTTATTTTTAAGTTATTTAGCTTAGCATTATTAAAGGAACTATCCATAGCTGCATAGGGGATTGTCCATTGTTTTTTATAATTGAAGTCATAGTTTGTAATTATTAGGTCTAAGGAAATAACGACTAAATAAAATCATTGTTGTTTTTCTGAATTGTTTTCATTATAGTTTTGTAAACTAAATATAATCCCCACGGGTATAAATAATAATATTGTTGTATATAGCCCTCCAGAAAACGAATAATGTACAAGGCCAACCATTAATATTATAAGAGCATATAAATGCTCCTTATTACTCTTGGATTGTTTGATGCCTAAAAGAAAACCTTTGAGAAGCACTGGGAATATTAGTATTGCTCCTAGCATTCCAGTTGCCATTAATATTTCTACTATAAAATTATGGGGGTATATATTTCCAATTTCTATTCTACCACCAATCAACTGATTGTCGAAAAAATGATTTATTGCATTTCTCCATAAAGTTGTCCGCCCCCCGCCTTGATCTTCAGTAGTCTTGCTCAATCTTGTGAAAAGGCCACTCCCGCTAGCGTTAACTAACCAAACTAATAAGGGAGAAATAATAAAAGAACTTAGTAGAATTTTCATTTTTTGTTTGGAAGGGCCAAATATGATAAATAGAGGAAGAGTAGTTACAAGCACAACTACTGATCCCCTGGAGGCACCATACAAAAATAAAACTAGGGATATAAAAATTGTAGAAATTAGAAATATGACCTCAATTTTACTGTTCTTCTTATAAATAACTAATTTAAAAATACATAATAAAATGGTTAAGACACCCGTGTATGACATAGCTAATGGATTTAGAACAGCTTCACCGGTTTCATAGGATATAGCATTAATTCTGCCAACACCACTAATTAAATATTCACCATATAAATATATGCTAACTATACCAAGAATAAATCCTGAGTAAATAAATCCAGATATAATATTTAACCAATATCGCCTTATATCCAAGGAGCAATAGCAGATAAAAGGAATAACAACATAAATAATGGAATATAGAATATATTCATACCAAGGCCTGCTTAAGGTCCCAGATGAGAATTCTGTTATAGTATAGAGTACTTTTAAAGAATAAATGATCCAAAAAAATATAAACAATGAGATGAAAAATGATAATTTATGAAAGACAAGATTAAAACGATTTTTATGTATTACATACAGCATTAAGATTGCCATTAAAACTCTTAGAGGTTGCGAATAAAATCTACTTATCTCTCCTAAGTTTAATGCAAAAATGATGGCAAGCCCAGCATAGTATCCGCCGTAGGCGAAAAAGGCAATAATAAAAACGATTCTAGACATTAATATAATTTTTAATCTTAAAAGGCTTGAAGGGATTAATGCATTTATTATAGAGCCCTGATTCTAATAGTCTAATGTGCTAATAACTATAAATATTCTAAGCCAATAACATTTAATATTTAAAATAAAGAGATATCATTTCCTTCTAAAACTTTTAATTATAGAGATTATAGGGGCGATTTCTTTTTGTAGCAGCACTGAAAATAAAACTAAGTATAAAGTAAAATAAATAGCGAAATTTATATAAAACGGGACATTTAATATGGGTGCTAAAAAAAATGTGATTAAGATTACTGGTAATGTAATTAAGGTTGGTTTATAAATGGACTTCATTAAATTATAATAGTGGAAATCAATAAATTTACTGACGTAGTACTGTGCTATAAATAAATTAATTACATTAATTAAAATTACTGCGATGGATGTACCTATTACTCCATATAAATACGTCCCGAAAAAAATTAAAGGAATATCTAAGAAAAATGTTACAACGAATTGAATTTTCATTTCTAATTTGGGTTTGCCAATACTTCTTAAGACAACAGGAAAAGTACTTGACATTGTGCCTATGAATTGTGAAACAGCTAAGAGTTGTAACGGTATTACTGCCATAGACCATTTATCTCCAAAAAATATAGTGATAAATGTATCATTAAAAACTATAAAGAAACCCATAAATGGAAAGACCAGTAGAGAATTATACATAGTCACTGTTGCATAATATCTTTTTAAAGATACTTTGTCTTCCTGTAACTTTCCAAAAACGGGGTACATTATCTGATTAATTATTGTAATCAAATTTGTTTGGAATTGAGAGGTGATCATCATTGCTAAAGAGTATGCTCCCACCAGTGAAGAGGTAAGAATTCGACCAATGAATAGATAATCAATATTACCAGCCAGGTTCCCCAGTAAATTTGTTCCTGTTGTGAATACTCCAAAACCAAATATATCATTAAATGCTTTGCGTTCCCATGTAATCTTAGGTTTCCAATTGGTAAATTTGAAATATAATGGCATAACAACTACAAAAGTCGCAACTGAATTGAAAACAAGTGCCCATATCCCAAAACCTAAATAAGCTAGAACTAAGGCTAGAGTTCCTGAAAAAATTCCTGCAATGTTATTTATTAAGGCAATCTTTTTAAATTCTAAATTTCTTGTTAGAATTGCTTTTTGAATAGCATTTATTGGGCTGGAAAGTATTCCGAGGCTTAGTACCGGGATTATGGATAAAAGAATAGGTTCATCGTAAAAATTGGAAGCTACCGGAGAAATAATAAAAAAAACAATAATATATAGAAAAATAGACCATACAATTCCAGACCAAAATGCCGTATGGAAATGCTCTTCTCTTAGTTCTGACTCTTTCATTTGTACGATTGCCGCACCGAAACCTAAATTTGTGAAAACTTGAATAAAGGTGGTGAAGACAGCGGCCATGGCGACAACGCCAAACTGATCTGGGAATAATATTCTAGCTAGGACCAGTTTAATAATAAAATCGAACGACCTATGTATAGCTAGTGATATGAAGTTCCAAATAAATCCCTTAACAATCCTTTGGTTTAACAGTGTTTTTTCCAAGTTATGTAGTTGCTATTTTTTTAAATATATTATTAAGGTAGTTAATGCGCATTCGCAGTTTCAAGGACTAATCTACCTATTGGATTATCAACTAATTAAAAACTTGCTTTTAAGTAAGTTTTTAATTGTAGTTTAACTCCAAACGCCTATTTCAAATATAGATAAACGGTATACTTATAGCACTATTATGAGGATTATTGACGGCAATTTTCGATTAGGCGGAGTAATTGTCAGTTATAAGTATTAGAATAGTTATTGGTTTTGTATTCAAGGGGGTCATGTAATGTGTGAAAATTGTCCTTTTACCGTAGGGTTTACTTACTCAAATATTTATATTATGGCGTCCTGATGTATGTTAAAGTACTTTCAACGAAATTATAAGCATTTCCGTAAGATCAAGGAAAAACCCCACTGAATGCGATTTCATTTTTGACTTTAAATTTGTTGTTATTTTCCAAAAGGAAATCGTTAAGATTAATCCATTAACAAGCTCAAAAAGCCTTTTTTTTGAAGGTAAAGGTGACCTTACTAGGATAATTGTAGAATAATCAATAGCTTATAATATCGAAAATCTATACCTAAGTTCAAATTATAAAACACCTGATATTATATATAAAAAAACTAATCCAGTGAAGCTTACTTCACTGGATTAGTTGAATTTGCAAAAAATGTCGATCTTAATTTAAACAGCGCAATATTTAATGAGGCAGTTTATCAAATTATTGACACGACACTTCGTTCCATACTCCTGATGGCAATTTATTGAATCCACTTGGAGCTATATTGTTACTGCCAATATTTATTTCGCCTATGTATTTAACACCGCCACTTCCATAAGCATATATTGACGAGTTTTCTTCAAAGGTGTTATTACAAATGTCCATATCTCCTACACGTATATTTAGGGCTATACTAGTTCCAGGATTAAATACGCAATTTTCTACAGTTATATGCTCTGCCCTACTTGGTATTAATCTTCCTTCATACCCCCCTGGGTTATTAAAAGTACAACCACTAAAAACATGGTTCCGGGATGTGCTATTGGGATAATTTGTAATGTTAAATATAGACATTGTAGCCATTCCACTAGACGGAACTTTACTTGTTAGACGGGGATTTGATGGAAGAGGACTTGTAAATGTTACATTGTAAAACTCCATATTTGCAGCAGTACCCTTAACAGCTCTACGACTAAAGTTTTTAAGCTCCGTACCCGTGACTATGAGCTTACAATCATGGATATAATCGTTAGTCGTCTGTTCTACTTGAATTAGGTCACCATCATCTCCCCAGGCGCCATCCCATATACCGCCATTTACATTTACCGTGGTTTTGGAGCTTGTGTCTAACCATCTAAGCCATAGACAACGGGATACTCCTTGCATATCACCTATTTTATCATTTTTTAAACTTTCCACGTCCGTACAATCGCAATCTGTGAAATTGTATTCACCTTGACTGGCGGTATTGGAACTCACTTCTACCCTCCATGCAACAGAGCGTGAATTAGAGCCGTACAATTTTTCTACATTAACATTTGTGGCATTGATTTGACTACGGACGAAGAAAGCTGATGCAATATTACGTTTTCCCTCAACGTCTAAGTTAAGTAAATTGGTAATTCCATTGGGTTTCGCGATATTAAAAGCTTGTGATACTTTAGTTGATGCGGTAACGATTGCACCATTGAAATCTATAGTTTGATCTCCAGGTTTATTTATATTTAAAGTTCCTGTAATTCTGAAGATAGCACCTTCATCAGCTACTAAAGAGCCTTCAGCATCTAGTGCCGCCTGTAAAGCCTTGGTGTCATCGGCTTTACCGTCACCTACCGCGCCAAAGGTGCTAAAATTAACATATCCAGTAGTGTCATCGGGCTGTGTTTTTTCCGCTTCCCCAACGTTTACTGTAACATTTCCGGTTGCGGTGGTTGTGGAATTATCGGGGTTGGTAACGGTAGCAGTGTAATCAAACTCATCTGTTCCACTCTTATCCTCGTCTGGGGTATAGGTAATGGTATTGTCATCATTAACAACGGCAGTACCTAAGGTAGGAGGGGTAACTTCAGTAATTATTACATTTTCAGGGACTACTACCACCTCGTCCTTTAAAGGGTCAATCACAATTGGATTGTTAGATAAGGTGGTTACAATGGAATTCGCTAAAATTGTATTAGGGGTTTCTACAACATAGTCTGCAATAAGATCGGTGTCTTTACTACAGGAATATCCAAATAGTAATACAAAAGTTAATAGGGTTAATTTAATAATGTTTAAGGGGTGATTCTTCATAAGTAATTTAAATTTAGGGCATTACCTTAACGATTAAAGCCGAGCAATATTATTTATTTTTTACATTTCAACCGACAAAAGGTGATGTTTTTTCGATGAAATGCACAATTCTGTCAAAATAAACATAAAGACTTGGTTGTTAGGGTACTACATTTTCTTTTAGATTTAAGGATTTTTATTACAAATACTTTTCTGGTTCTAATCTTGGTTCCAAACCAGTTCTTGATTGAACACAGACTTTATACGCAGGGAATTTGTAGATGGACTCCCTAAGGGGTTGGTTTAACATAGTTTTAAGACTATTATCGATGAACTGCACAGATATTTGTTCACTTGCCAGATTTATGAGATCTAATTAACTAGTTAATACGTATATATAGGCATCTTCTTTAGAGGGTTTGGATAGCCGTTATTACGGCGGTTAAGGGTTAAACTCAAATGTATATTTCTACCATCAGTTCATTTCATTGAACCTTATACCATATTAATTTTAATCTTACGTTTTTATGGGAACTGAGAAATGAAGGATTCTAGTTTATAACAATTATCTGAATAATTAGGTTCCAGTTTAGAAAGTATGCTATTTCCCTTATTGGGGATAGCAAGTGTTGTTCGTAACTAATAGTGACAACTAGTAATATTGAAACCAAGTCCTTGTAAAAATAAATAGGTCAAGATCAGATTCAAGGGATTGATAAAGGCCTAAGTGTCATTGAGGCTATAAAAGCACGCTACCGGTGACAGCTTATGGTTACAGTTGCATTATATCCCGAGTATATATCAATTGGGACACACAAACTTCTTGCAATTTAGATCAATCTTTTGGTGAAAAGTAAAATTGGAAAACTAGATTCCGAGGCCGGATGGCTGAACAACAAGATTGGTTACTTGTAAATGAAGAATGGATTTAATTCTTATAATTTATAATACTCCTTGTACCAGGCTACATATTGGGCCACGCCTTCCTGTATGGGAGTGCTGGGACTGTAGTTGTAATCCTTAATCAAGTCGTCCACATTTGCCCAGGTTCTTTTAACATCACCGGGTTGCATGGGAAGAAGCTCCCGATTGGCTTCTACACCAAGTTTTGTTTCTATTGCCTCAATAAAATCGATTAATTTAACGGACTTGTTATTGCCAATATTATAGAGCTTATAATAATTCTTGGTAGCGCTACGCTTGGAGAGATTTTTTTCTAAAACGCGTACAACCCCTTCGGTAATATCATCTATGTAGGTGAAGTCGCGTTCCATTTCCCCTTTATTGAATACTTTTATTGGCCTTCCAGTTATCATGGCTTCGGTGAATAGGGCCATTGCCATATCGGGTCTTCCCCAGGGACCATAAACAGTGAAGAACCGTAAACCGGTGGTAGCAAACTTGTATAAATGGCTGTAGGTATGGGCCATTAATTCGTTGCTCTTTTTGGTTGCGGCATATAGGCTAATAGGGTGATCCACATTATCCGTGGTTTCAAAGGGGACCTTTTTATTCATTCCATAAACGCTGGAACTACTGGCATATACCAAATGCTTAATTTGGTGGTGTCTACAGCATTCCAAAATATTTAGAAAACCTACGATATTACTATCTACATAAGCGTGGGGATTTTCCAAGCTATAGCGTACTCCTGCTTGGGCCGCTAAGTTGCAAACGACATCAAAATTTTGTTGTTTAAACAGTTGGGGAAGTAGGACACGATCTTCAAGATTAAGACGGACAAACGAAAAGGAGCTAGGATATATTTCACTATTGCTCAATTCGTTAAACTTTTCACTTTTTTTTCTATCAATCCCTAGCTCCTTTAACCGGGCATATTTAAGATTTATATCATAATAGTCGTTTATATTGTCAAGACCTACTACAGTATGACCTTTAGAAATAAGGGATTTTACGACGTAGAAACCAATGAATCCTGCTGCTCCAGTAACTAATATTTTCATAAGATAAATTTATAGGAGTTATTTACTTCCTTGTAATAGTGTGAAAAGGTATATTGAAAATAAGTACTTTTATTCTTGTCAGTTAAAATGGTTTAATAAATATCTTCACTATAATTCCTCAAACCTCTTTTTCTTCAAGGTCTTTTGTAAAGCGTACACAGGAACTTACAACTCATCGCCAGCATATTTCATTAATATAAACCCACTGCCTTACTACTGAAGATTATTAAATACGCCTAGTTAGACTCCCCAATCTTATAAAAATTAAACCCTATCTCGGTAAGTTTTTTCTTGTTCAGCAATCTTCTTCCGTCAAAAATAAAAGCGGGCTTCAACATTTTCTCATAGATAAGGGACCAATCATAGGTCTTAAACTCGTCCCACTCTGTTAAAATAGCTATGGCATGGGCGTCCTGGGTTTCAGCTAATGGTTCGTTAACAACCTTTAACAATTTTCTATTCTCCTCTGGCGATCTAGTGTTTAAGTAATTCAAATCGGCATAGATCTGTTCCTCTGAGACCTTTGGATCGTAGACCACTATCTCCGCTCTTTCCTCTAACAAGGCATCTGCCACATAAATCGCAGCAGATTCCCGGGTATCATTGGTATCTTTTTTAAAGGCCCATCCGTAAAAAATAATTTTCTTTCCGGAAACGGTATTGTATAAGGTGGAGACAATGGTATCGGCAAAACGCTTTTTTTGGTAATCGTTCATAATTATTACCTGCTCCCAATAGTCAGCCACTTCCTGTAGTCCATAGCTTCTAGCAATATACACTAGGTTAAGGATGTCTTTTTGGAAGCAGCTACCGCCAAATCCGACAGAGGAATTAAGGAATTTTGGTCCAATTCTACTATCGTACCCTATGGCCCTTGATACTTCCGCAATATTGGCATCTGTTTTTTCGCAAAGCGCCGAAATGGAATTGATGGAAGATACTCGTTGCGCCAAAAAAGCATTCGCTACTAATTTTGATAGTTCCGAAGACCATACATTGGTCTGAAGGATACGTTCTTTGGGAATCCATTTTTCATAAATGGCACTGAGAATGTTTTTGGCTTCTTTTCCGGAAGGGGTCTCGTCACCCCCAATTAATACACGGTCTGCATTTAGCAAGTCGTTCACAGCTGTTCCTTCCGCTAAAAACTCCGGATTGGATAGTATTTCGAAATCTACCCCATTGCCGGTATTGTCCAAAATGCTCTTTATGGCACTGGCGGTACGAACTGGAAGGGTAGATTTTTCTACTACAATCTTATCGTCCTTGGCTACCCGGGCAATATTTCGGGCGCAAAGTTCTATAAACTTTAAATCGGCCGCTTGTCCCTTTCCTTTCCCGTAAGTCTTGGTAGGGGTGTTTACAGAAATAAATATCATTTCGGCTTCATCAATAGCTTTATCTACCTCTGTGGAGAAAAAAAGGTTTTTCCCTCTAGTGGCACCTACAATCTCTGCCAATCCAGGTTCATAGATAGGTAGGTTGTCTAAATTGGGGTCATTCCATTGTGAAATTCGCGCTTCATTAATATCTACTACGGTAATTTGAATATCCGGGCACTGTTGTGCAATTACGGACATAGTGGGGCCACCTACATATCCGGCTCCGATACAACAAATTTTGGAAATTTTTCTCATGGTATAATCCTATAGATTGAATGCAAAGATTACAAATAAAATCAAATTACCTCGTTGTTTTGTGTTTTGCAGTTACATTTTATCGATAAACCCCCTTCTACCATGATTTTACTTCTTTCATCGGGTTTGGATTAGTATTTAATCGAGAATATTCAATCTTGAACGAAAGTAAGCAGCATAATTCCCTCTCGATAGAAACTATACGTAAATTTACTTGCCACAGATAAATGACCACACATTGATAACCAAATCGAAAATATGGCTTTCCTCGCCTCATATGGGCGGTTCCGAAGAAACTTTCGTCAAAGAGGCATTTGACACCAATTGGATTGCCCCTTTAGGACCCAACGTGGATGCTTTTGAGAAGTCTATTGAAGATTATTTGGGCAATGATTTAAATGTAGCAGTGCTAAGTTCTGGTACAGCAGCAATTCACTTGGCGCTAGAGTTACTGGGTGTAACAGATGGAGATGAGGTAATATGTCAGAGTTTTACATTTTCAGCTTCAGCCAATCCCATTACCTATTTGGGAGCGAAACCGGTTTTCGTGGATAGTGAAAGGGAGACTTGGAATATGTCACCCCAATTATTGGAAAAAGCTATTCTCGCAGGAATTGCCAAAGGGAAAAAACCGAAGGCGATTATTGCGGTACACTTATATGGTATGCCTTATAAGGTAGGGGAGATAACAGCGATTGCCGATAGGTTTAAAATCCCCATTGTAGAAGATAGTGCAGAAGCGCTGGGTAGCACGTACAATAATATGCCCTGTGGGGGCTTCGGAAAATTGGGAGTACTGTCCTTTAATGGAAACAAGATTATTACAACTTCCGGTGGAGGAGCCTTGGTTTCCAAATGTCTGGAGCTAAAAAGTAAGGCCGTTTTTCTGGCAACACAGGCAAGGGATAATGCCCCCCATTATCAACATTCCCATATTGGGTATAATTATAGGATGAGTAATGTATTGGCGGGTATAGGACGAGGACAGATGAAAGTATTGGAGGAAAGGGTGATGGCAAGAAGGAGGAACCATAAGTATTATATCGAAAAATTAGGGAAACAAACAGCTATAGAATTTTTGAAAGAGCCTATGGGTTTTCATTCCAACAGGTGGTTAAGTTGCATCTTGTTTCCTTCCTATGATACTAGGGAAAAAATAAGATTGGCGCTTTTAGATGAAAATATAGAATCTAGACCCTTGTGGAAGCCTATGCACCTACAGCCGGTCTTTTCAGATTGCGCCCAGTTCGTGGATGGGACTTCGGAAGACCTGTTTAATAGGGGGCTTTGTTTGCCCAGTGGCTCTAACCTTTCTGAGAATGATTTGGATCGAGTTGCTGAAATAATCATTAAAACACTGGCCATATGATACATAGTTACTTAACCATAAATACACGTAAATATTGCTCAAAATGGATCGTGCTGGCTATAGATTTGACGCTTACCGCACTTACCTTTGTAATGTCCTATCTGGTGAGGTTTAATCTCACCCTAGATTTTGACCTAAGTAAGTTAACCTTGCAATTACCATTGATAGTCGCCTTTGCTCTAATTGCTTTTTTAGTGACTGGATCTTATAAGGGAGTTGTTAGGCATACTGGGGTTAGGGATGTTTATAATATTTTTAATGCCATTTGCCTTGCTAGTATCATCACGATTTTCATGATTATTGTAAATAGGGAAATGGATTTTATGACGGGATTTACCATTCCAATTTCCATCATCATTATCCATAGCTTATTAAACTTTATTGCGCTAACAGCTTCTAGGTATATTTTTAAAACCCTCTATGACAATTTTATCAAGGATATCAAGATTACCAAAAACGTCCTTATATATGGAGCGGGAGAGTCTGGTATCCTTACCCAAAATGCATTGAGTAGTCACTCCGCTTTCGTATCCAGGGTGGTGGGCTATATTGACAACGACAAGGAGAAGGTGGGGAAAAATATTAATGGAGTAAAAGTCTACGGCCCGGAAGTCTTAACCTTAAACTTCATAAAAACTCACAATATCAGTGAAGTTATATTCTCTATTCAGAAAGTAGACCAAAATCGCTTAAGGACTATGGTAGGGGATCTGGTAGAATTGCCTGTGCAAGTTAAAATAGTGCCTCCCATTGAAAATTGGATCAATGGAGAGTTAAAGGTTTCACAGATCAAGCAGGTGCAAATAGAGGATTTATTAGATAGAGTTCCTATTAATATAAAAAATGAGCGGATTTTTAAGGAGTTGAAAGACCAGGTAATTATGGTTACCGGAGGGGCAGGCTCCATTGGTAGTGAATTGGTAAGGCAAATTGCGAATTATGAATATAAGTCGCTTTTGGTGATTGACCAAGCAGAGTCTGCACTTTACGATTTACAACAGGAATTGATCCAGAATGGCTTTCATAATTTTATCCCAATCGTTGGGGATATTAGGGACAAAAACAGAATGGCGAGTATTTTTCAGGAATTCCGACCGGATTTGGTTTTTCACGCTGCAGCCTACAAGCATGTACCCTTAATGGAATATAATGCCTACGAGGCCATAAAAATAAATGTGGCGGGAACAAAAGTGGTGGTAGACCTTTCTTTGGACCATAAGGTGAAGAAATTTATTTTTATCTCTACGGACAAGGCGGTGAACCCAACTAATGTAATGGGGGCCACCAAAAGAATTTCTGAAATGTACATTAGCTGTGCACAACAGTTTAACAAGACCAAGTTTATTACCACCCGTTTTGGGAATGTACTGGGTTCCAATGGCTCTGTAATTCCGTTGTTTAAAAAACAGATAGAGAAAGGAGGTCCGTTAACCGTTACCCATAAGGAGATTACCCGTTATTTTATGACTATCCCAGAAGCTGCCCAATTAGTGTTGGAAGCAGGAGGTATGGGCGAAGGAGGGGAAATATTTATTTTTGATATGGGAGACTCTGTAAAGATATTTAATCTGGCCAAGAACATGATCAAATTGTCTGGATTGCGTTACCCAGAAGATATAGATATTAAAATAACAGGTCTAAGGCCAGGAGAAAAACTCTATGAGGAGCTGTTGGCCAATGGCGAGAATACCATGCCCACTTATCATAAGAAGATTATGATAAGCAAGTGCAGGGAGTTTAATTATGACCAAATTAGATCTAAGATAAATGAGTTGTGTGTAAGCAATATGTTTTTCAATGAAAACATTGTATTGCTTATGAAAGAGATTGTGCCAGAGTATATATCCAGTAATTCTGAGCTATGTAAATTGGACAAGCAGCGGTTAGAT
This sequence comes from Arenibacter amylolyticus, assembly GCF_002150785.1. GTDB lineage: Bacteria > Bacteroidota > Bacteroidia > Flavobacteriales > Flavobacteriaceae > Arenibacter > Arenibacter amylolyticus. The sequence goes on from NZ_MTAZ01000034.1 coordinate 114,712, forward strand.
AAGCAAAAGGAGAATTCTATGCCAAAAATTATACAAACCTAAGTAAATAACTGTTCCAATAGCATCAACACAATGACCAATTCACCTAAAACCACCTATATGAAAATCAAATCTTTCGGTATAATAGCCAGCGTACTATGTCTTTCTATCATACTTCTCTCTTCCTGTGCCTCCAAGGCAAGGGTAGTCTACTTTCAAAATGCAAGTGGGTACGAAACTATGGTAGAAGAGCACAGCTTTACTCCAAAGTTTAAAGTAGATGACCTTGTTAGTATTCATGTCTCCACCCTAGATCCAGAGGCAAGTACTCCCTTTAATTTATTTAAAGGTGCTTCTGAGGGCGGTTTCCGTCCAGAGCAAATAGATTATCTTATAGACCAAGATGGTAATATTAATTTTCCCGTTTTAGGAAAGGTGAAAATTGCTGGTCTTTCCCCCGAGGAAGTGAGGGTATTGTTGTCGGAAAGATTAGCAGACTATCTAAAAGATCCCATAATTAATATTCGCTTGGTGAACTTTAAAGTGACCGTTCTAGGAGAGGTGGCTAGGCCGGGGACGTATCCTGTAAATGGAGAACGAATCACTGTTTTAGAAGCATTGGGTTTAGCGGGGGACCTCACCATCAAGGGGATGAGGGAAAATGTAATGGTTATTCGAGATTTTGATGGAACTAAGGTTTATACCAGATTAAACCTGACCCAAAAAGAGGTTATGAATTCGCCTGTTTACTACCTTACCCAAAATGATGTGGTGTATGTAGAGCCCAATAATTCGGCCATCGCATCTTCCAGTTTAGATAGTAGAACTACTATTGCTATTTCACTGGCTTCCTTAGTGATTACCTCTGCCATTCTCTTTATTACGAGAAATTAAATATTAACCGTTTATTCCAGCTTATTTCATGAGCCCCAAAACTGAATTTAACAAATCGGAGCATCCGGATCTAAATGAAATTGTAAATCAATACACCAGACACTGGAAATGGTTTATAGTATCTATAGCAATTGCCCTTGCGATGGCGTTTATTTATCTCCGCTATACCAAGCCGGAGTATGTTGCTGAAGCAAAAATTCAAATTCTTGACGAGAAAAGCTCAGGACCCGGTCTTGGGATGTTTCAGGAATTGGAGTTGTTATCAGGTAGTAACACCGCCGTAATCGATGAGATAGAAATAATTAAATCGAGATCCAATTTTATAGAGGTGGTGAAAAAACTGGGACTCAATACTAGAATAATGGCCCAAGGGAAGATTATGGAAACGGAACTGTATAGCAATTCGCCGGTTAAAATAAATTTTATTGAAGCAGATTCCATTATTAACAAAGCAACTTTCCAATTTTTCTTGGAACCTTCATCACCTACAGTCTTTGGATACAGTGAGGATGAGAATGCCCCGGTTAGACCGTTGGCCTTTGGGAAAAATATCCCAACTCCAATTGGCGATATTGTAATTACTCCAAATTTGGAGAACTTTGAGCGTTATAAGAACTTTAAGTTGAAAGTGGTGGTAGACCCAGTAACCTTGGTGGCTCAAACCTATCGAGATAAGATTAGGATTGTTACTAATGATAAGGTATCCAATATTCTTAATATCTCCTTGAATGATCCTATAGAGGAAAAGGCAATTCATATCCTGGATGAGTTGATTCAGATCTATAATAAAAATGCCATAGATGATAAACGTGAAATAGCGGACAGGACTTCCAACTTTATAGATGACCGGATAGCAGAAATTTATGGAAATCTTTCCTCAGTAGATCAATCCGCAGAAGATTTTAAAACTGATAGGGGGCTGACTGATATCGCTTCCGAAGCCAACATTAACTTAAATGTAGGGGTCGCTAATCAACAGGAGTTGGCTGGGATGCGAACCCAACTAAATATAGCCTCTTCTATGAAGGATATTTTGGAGCAGCAAGGGGGCTTTGAAGTACTGCCGGGTAATATTGGGCTGAATGATCCTAGTATTAGTAGTGCAACTTCGAGGTATAACGAGTTGGTGTTGGAGCGAAAGAGGTTGTTGAAAAGTTCTAATGAGAAAAATCCCGTAATTGTAAATTTAGACCAGCAAATATTGGGCCTAAAGCGGAATATTGAGTCCAGCTTAAATAGTACGGTAGATAATCTTGGGATGCAGGTGAGTGCATTAAGTGGACAGCAAGCCATATTTAATTCCAAAATTTATTCCTCTCCTAAAAATGAAAGGGCACTTAGGGATATTACCAGGCAACAGCAAACTACAGAGCAATTATACTTGTATTTGCTACAGAAAAGGGAGGAGGCCCAAATTGCAGTTGCTTCCACCTCTCCAAAATCTAAAATCATAAATCCAGCGCACAATCCCAGTCCCTTTCCTGTTTCGCCGAAAAAGAAGATTGTTTATTTGGCCTTTTTTATTCTCGGGGGACTTGTGCCATTTTCAATAATTTATGGTGCTAATTTGTTGGATAACAAGGTGCACAATATGCACAGTTTGGAAAGGGTAGCCAGTAATATTCCCGTTTTGGGAGAGTTACCGCGATTATCCAGTAAGGAACAAAAAATAATTGGAAAGGAAGATCGTTCTGTACTCGCGGAATCTCTTCGGATCATTAGAACCAATTTGGACTATCTAATTAAAACTGACCGCGGTGCTTCCGAAGGTAAAAACAATATAGTTTTTGTGACCTCTAGCGTACCCGGAGAGGGAAAATCTTTTCTGTCCACTAATTTGGCTATGACCATCGCCAGTACCGATAAGAGAGTATTGCTGCTGGGGGCAGATGTTCGTAATCCCAAGTTATTCTCCTTTTTTACTGGCAGTAGTACACAAAGAATAGCTGACTTATCGTCTAAAAAGAAGGTAGGTCTTACGGAATACTTGTATGATGACTCCTTGGAATTAAGGGAAATTATACATCCTATGAAGGTTTTTAAAGAAACTATGGATGTTATTTATTCAGGACGTATACCACCTAACCCAGCTGAATTGTTGATGAGTAAACGGTTTAAAGAACTATTTAAAGATGTTTCTGAACACTATGATTATGTAATTGTAGATACTGCTCCCTTAATGGTGGTGACGGATACTCTTTTAATCAGTGAATATGCCAATCATATAATTTATGTTTCTCGTGCTGGTACTACTGAGAAAAAAGCAATACAGTTTCCAATAAAACTTCAGCAAGAAGGTAAAATAAAAGGCCTGTCGTTTGTTGTGAATTATGTAAAAACCTCCAATCTTGGTTATGGGGGGAAATATGGCTACGGTTACGGCAAGCAGCATAAAAAGTGGTGGAAGTTTTAACCGACCTACCTCAGAAAGTAAAAATGAACTATAAAACTCCGATAGTTAACCTGTCGGAGTTTTTTTATAGTAGTTATAAAACCTTAACTTTTTAACTGGATGGAAGGTAATTTTTTGGATGATATCGCACCAAAAATTTAAGTCAGCAATTCATTTATTAGTCAATACCTATTGCCTAATGAATTGTGATGAAATTATTTATACTATAGCTTTGTTGCAGATAGGGGGATAACCAGCTTATTTTACCTAAAAGCCTTTCAATCACCTAAGAATTATCTTCAATTATTCTTCTATTGTATATCCAGTATTTTGTCGATAAACATCTTGTTTTGAACGAATAAGGTAGGGTCTTCTTTCGTCCAGTTGTTATTAGGTTATCTTTGTATAGGACTATATGAAGACAAGGTGGCTGTCGCTATTCTTCTAAATCTGGATATTATGAAAAAGATCTACTCCCCAACCTATTCTACAGTATTAATAGAATTCCTTCAACTTATTTCCAGTATAAAACCCTTTCTTGGTACCAAGCTAAAATATGGTTTATTATCCTTGTTGGCTTTCTGGATAACGTATAACTCTACCCTGCATGCGCAACTCCCAGATTCCCTTAAAAATAAATTTCAACAAGTAAATTTACTTACAGGTCTTAAGAATGCGACCACCATGAAATTTGCTCCTGATGGAAGGATTTTTATTCTAGATAGGTATGGGGAAGTTCTAATCTATAAAACGGATACCCAAACGGCATTGTCGGCTGGGACAATTCCAGTATTTCATGAGTTGGAAGATGGGCTGTTGGGGTTAGCCTTTGATCCGGATTTCTTAAACAATGATTTTGTCTATATATATTATTCACCATCCGGGCTAAATGCTAACCGGGTTTCTCGGTTTAAAATGGACGGGGATGACCTTAATCAATTATCAGAGGTGGTGATGTTGGAATGGGAAACCTCCCGTACGGCAAAGTTTCATTCCGGAGGGGGGCTCGACTTTGATTCCCAAGGGAATCTTTACATAGCAACCGGAGATAATACGGGCTACGATAACCCATATGCAGCTTGGAATGAAACAGAATCAGATCATAGTGCGGAAAAGTCCTCCTCCAATACCAACGATTTAAGGGGAAAAATATTACGGATTAAACCCCAACCGGATGGGACTTATACCATTCCTTCGGGAAATCTCTTTCCCGAAGGAACACCTTTAACAAAACCTGAAATTTATGTGATGGGAGCGCGGAACCCTTATCGCATATTTGTGGATAAGACAAATACAGATTGGTTGTTTTGGGGGGAGGTTGGTCCTGATGCCAATGAAGCCAATGCACTTGGTCCAGAAGGGTTGGATGAAATGAATTTAACCAAATCGGCAGGAAACTATGGATGGCCGTATTTTTCAGGAGATAACAATCAAGCATATCAAATCCCATATAGAACGCCCTCGCCATACTACAACGATCCGGCAGCTCCAGAGAATACCTCTGTCTGGAATACCGGTGCTACGGTATTGCCCCCGGCCCAACCTGCCTGGATTGAATTCTTCCATAAGAGTTATTTTGCGGGTCCTAGATATTATCACGACGCCAATTTAACCGATGAACAACGGTTTCCAGAAGAATTGGATGAAGCGTTTTTTTACTACGATTTCAACACTAGTAAAATTTGGACAGTAACAATGGATGCTCAAGGTAATATCTTGACGGATGAGCCCTTTGCCCCTAGCATATTTCCTACAACAGCAGACGGATTTATAGATATGGCGTTTGGCCCCGATGGCAAGATGTATATACTCGCCTATGGAGCCGGCTGCTGCCCTCAAAATGTAGGGTCCGGTAAGTTAATTCGGGTGGATTATACCGGGATCACAACTAATGCCCCGCCCAATGTACGTATTTCAGCAGATACCAATAATGGATCCTTACCATTAACAGTCAACTTTTCCAGCGCAGGAACTACAGATCCTGATGGTGACAGCCCTCTAATATTTAGTTGGGATGTTAACGGGGATGGAAATACGGATTATACGGTAGAAAACCCTACCCACACCTATCTGGTTGAAGGAACCTACAACGTACAGCTTAAAGTTGACGATGGAAATGGAGGAATTGGAGTTAATAATATTACTATATATGCGGGTAATAATGCAGCAGAGTTTACCTTTAATAGTCCGCCAGATGGAGGCCTAATGAATTGGCAAGATGATATTCAGGTTGATCTTTTGGTTACTGACGAGGAAGATGGCACTATTGATTGCAATAACGTGAATTTAGTTCCATCCTTAGGGCACCTTAATCATTTCCATGATGAGGAGACCCTAAACGGTTGTCCAAAATCTATTACCTTAGACGTAGGTACTGGGCATGGTGCTGATGGGGATACGGATATTTTTTATGTATTGAATACCAACTATACTGATTCAGGTGGTTTGCAGGCTTTTGATCAGATTGTATTGCATCCCAAAAGGAAGGAAGCCGAGTTTTTTGATACTCAAGAGAATACTCGTATTATTCCCAACACTGATCCATTAGAGGGTGGGTTTGAAGCTATAGAGGTAGATAATAATGGTTATATCTCTTTCTCGGGCAGAAATTTACAAAATATCGACGCTGTAAAATATAAAGTTGCTGCAGCCCAAGCTGGAGGTACTATAGAATTGAGGCAGGGTAGTCCAACAGGTATACTTTTGGCCACAACCAATGTGCCCGCAACCGGAGGGTTGGATTCTTGGGTATCGGTACAATCCCCAATTTCTGACCCTGGAGGTAAGAACGACTTGTTTTTTGTGTTTAAACATCCCAGCGCCACAACGGATATTTTTAATCTGAATTATGTGGAGTTTATGGGAGCGGGTGTTTCTATAGATAATTCCCCTCCTTTGGTGGGGAGTGTTACAGCAGTTGGGGCTTCTCAAGTTAAAGTTGTGTTCACGGAATATGTAACCCAAGCCACGGCAGAGCAGCTTTCTAATTACTCAGTGGATAATGGGATAACCATATCTTCTGCAGTATTGCAAACGGATGGTAGAACGGTTCTACTTGCGGTTTCTACATTGAGTTCGGATGTGGTGTACAATCTTCAAATTAGTAATGTGGAAAATACTTCTGGGCTTCCTATTGCCACCGATAGTTACCAATTCTCTACCATTAGTTCTACCAGAATTAATGTAGGAGGTAATGAGGGATCATTTAATTATGGAGATTTTATAGCCGATAAATTTTTTGGAGGAGGACAGCTTTACAGTATAACGGCCCCAATAGCTGGGACTAATGATGATGCTCTTTATCAAACGGAACGCTATGGGAATTTCACCTATGAAGTCCCCGTGCCAGTAGCAGGTGAATATGATATACGATTACATTTTGCAGAACTCTTTTTTGGAGTAGGAGGGCAATCAGGAGGGCCCGGTTCACGTATATTTAATGTAAGTATTGAAGGTGTTTCTGTGCTAAACAATTTTGACATCCTAGCAGAAACAGATCCAGCGACTGCCCTTCAAAAAGAATTTAATAATATAAGTATTACGGATGGCATTGCTAATATCCAATTTACCTCGGTTGTAAATAGTGCTAAGGTCGCCGCTATTGAGATATTACCCCCCGATACTTTTAGTGTAGAACCTAAAATCACCATTTTATCGCCTGAGTTTGGATGGAGCGTAAACCAAACCTTTGACATTCACTTTTCCGTAGAGAATTGGAAAGTTAAGGAAGGGGATACTCATATGCATTATTATATAGATGGAAATTTGGTAGCGCCACACTATAGCTACGAGCCACTTACCATTGAAAACCTCAATTTAGGGAGTCATACTATCCGCTTGGAACTTTTTGATGCCAATCATGTTCCAACGGGGATTTATGATGAAATAATGGTCTCGGTTACCGATCAGGGAGTGTGTAATAGCACTATTTTTCCAGACGCTTGGGCTGTTCACCAATTAGAAACTCACTCGCATACAGCAGTCTTTACCATTCCCCACTTCGATTTGGATGGGGATGGATTAAAAGATATTGTGACTGGCGGTTGGTGGTACAAAAATCCGGGTGCGGCTTCCGGTAACTGGGAAAAAAAGACCATTGGAGGTAATTTTGGGAACGTGGTTCATGTGTACGACTTTGATGGGGATGGTCATATGGATCTTTTAGGAACAGAGATCGGCCCGCCGGGAAGCGAGTACCAGAGTGAACGATTGTTGTGGGCTAAGAACGATGGCAATGGGAACTTTACAGTTTACAATAATATTCCAGTTGTGAATACGGGATATGGTGAACCTTTTTTAGCGGGTATTACCGGTGGCGATTTTGGACTGGGATCCCCTTACCAAATGGCAATTAACTGGAACGGTGCAGAATCTACCAATTTTCCGGTACAAATGTTGACACCCACTGCAGACCCCACTACAGGCACCTGGACCTTGGAAGCTATCAGCAATGACCCTTCTGGGGAAGATATAGAGGTAGGAGATATCGATGGGGATGGGAGGCTAGACCTTTATCAAGGAATCAACTGGTTGCGAAACGAAGGGGATGGCACCTGGACTACCTATCCAATAAATGTTGGGTATGCAACCACCCCAGACCGTATTCAATTAGCCGATTTTAATGGGAATGGAAGATTGGACGGTGTGGTTGGTCAATTAGGTCTTGGAACCGATCCAGACCGAATGCAGCTCGCCTGGTTTGAATCACCTGCAGACCCTACCCAACCATGGACAAAACACATCATTAGCAATTCTGTCAATGGAAGTTTAAGCCTTTTTGCCATCGATTTTGATTTTGATGGGGATATGGATATCGTAGTAGGGGAGTGGAATGGAAGTAAACGTCTCATTGCCTTTGAAAATGACCTATGTAATAGCGGACAATGGATCGAACATATTCTGGATGACGGATCCTTGAACCTAGAACATCACGACTCGGCCATGGTGGTGGATATTGACAACGACGGGGATTTAGACGTGGTTTCCAATGGATGGTTAAATAACAAAGGACCCCGTATTTACGAAAACACCACCCTTTCGCCACAACAACAAGATCCAGTTGCTGACGCCGGTGAGGATCAGGTAGTATTATTACCCACAACAAGCGTTACACTCAATGGAACAGGGAGCGATCCCAATGGCGGAACCGTAACCTTTTTATGGAATCAAGTAAGTGGCCCAAATACCGCTACGCTTAGTGGGGAAAATACCACCAATTTAAGCGTTACCGATATGGTGGAAGGTGTCTATGTATTTAGGCTTACAGTAACCAATAATAGAAATAATTCAGTTTATGATGAAGTAAGCGTTTCGGTGGAAGAAGAGGTGTTGGCAATACGGATCAATTCTGGTGGGCCAGCCTATACATTTAATATAGTAGAATGGGCGGCGGATCAATCTTTTACCGGTGGCACTACTTTCAGCAATAATATAGCGATAGCCAATACTTCCAATGATAAATTGTATCAAACAGAACGTTACGCATCCTCTGGTACCTTGGTCTATGATATTCCAGTCAACGATGGAACCTATGATTTAAATCTTCATTTCGCAGAGATATTCCATGGGGTGCCTGGTCAGGGTTCTGCAGGTGGGGAAGGTTCTAGGGTCTTTAATATAGAAGTGGAAAATGGTCAGGTGCAAATAGATAATTACGACATAGTGGCTGCTGCTGGTGGTAGTGCAACGGCAGTAATAGAACATTATGAAAATATTACGGTAAATGATGGTAGTTTAACAATTACCCTTACCTCCGTAGTGGATTTCCCGAAAATATCTGGAATTGAGGTCCTTAAATCGGGAGGTACTTCTGAATTACCTATCGTATCGGCAGGGAAAGACAAGTCACTTACCCTGCCTACCAATAGTATAGTTTTGGATGGGTCGGCCTATGATCCGGATGGAGGAGCTATTGTTAGTTACCTTTGGACACAGGAAAGTGGACCCAATATGGCAACCTTGTCCAATGAAACTACGGACAACCTTACCGTTAACGACCTAGTGGAAGGAACTTATGTTTTCCGCTTGACGGTGACGGACGATGAAGACGACTCTGCTTGGGATGAAATGGTATTAACAGTGCTGAGCGATCCCGTGCCATTTAGAATTAATTCTGGGGGTCCAGATTTTGAATTTAATGGTGAACTATGGAGTGCCGATCAATTCTTTAGCGGTGGAGGATTACATAGTAATGTAATTCCTATTGCTAATACAGAAAATGATACTCTATACCAGACAGAGCGATTTATTACAAGTGGTAATCTTATTTATGAAATTCCGGTTGACAATGGAAAACACAATGTAAGCTTGCACTTTGCCGAAATTTATTTTGGTGTCCCAAATGGGGATCCAAATGGTGGTGTAGGTTCTAGGGTGTTCCATATAGATGTTGAAAATGGAGCACAAAGAATAGAGAATTATGATATTGTGGTGGAAGCTGGTGGCAGTGCTACAGCTGTGATAGAGACCTTTTCTAATATTGAGGTGCAGGATGGGAACTTAACCATTACGTTAATTCCAGTTACTCAGTTCCCAAAAATATCAGGAATTGAAGTTACTGGCTCCCGTGTTCCGGAAGTTGATGCCGGTCCAGACCAGGCAATAGACTTACCTGAAAATACTATAATTCAAAACGGTTCTGGAAGAGACCCGGATGGTGGGGTCGTTACCTACCTCTGGACCCAGATGAGTGGACCTGGAACTGCTATACTAATGGGGGAAGATACGCCAGACCTAACAGCAAGTGAATTAATTGTAGGTACTTATGTTTTCAGACTTACCGTAACGGATGATGAGACTGATTCCAGTTGGGACGAGGTTACCATTACAGTAAATCCGAACCCAAACAATGAACCGCCAACGGCAGTGGCTACTGCAAATCCAATGAGCGGAACCGTGCCCCTTACCGTCTCATTTACCGGTAGTAATTCTACAGACGACGTACAGGTAACGGGCTATGAATGGAATTTCATGGATGGCTCTCCCTTGAGTACAGAGGCCGACCCCGTCCATGAGTTTACGGCCGTGGGGATTTATAGTGTTGAACTAACGGTAACTGATGGGACGTTCACCAATACCACCACAGTAGACATAATGGTGAACGCTGCAACAGGAAATGAGGCACCTATTATAACCAATCCGGGAACACAAACAGATCTGGAAGGGGATGAAGTAGCCTTACAAATTGAAGCTAATGATCCCAATGGCGATATTTTAACCTACACGGCTACCGATCTTCCAAGTGGATTAACAATAAATGCATCTACAGGACTTATAAATGGAACAATCGATGTAGGCGCTTCTAGCAATAGCCCTTATAATGTAACCTTAACAGTGATTGATGATGGATCGCCCACGGAATCGACCTCCATCTCCTTTACTTGGAATGTTGATCCAGCACCGGTAAATCAGGCTCCGGAAGTGACTAATCCTGGGGATCAAACCAATGAAGAGGGGGAGGTTATTTCCCTTGATATTGATGCCTCGGATTCTGAAGGGGATGTACTTACCTATACAGCCGTGAATTTGCCTAACGGTCTATCTATAGACCCGGTAATAGGACGGATAAGTGGTACCATTGCCGATGGTAGTGCGGATAATAGCCCTTACTCGGTAGAAGTAACAGTGACCGATGATGGAACACCTATAGAATCCACCACCATTTCATTTACATGGAATGTGGAGCCGTTAGTTATCAATATGCCACCGGAAATAACCAATCCAGGAACTCAGGACAATGTAGAAGGGGATGTGGTTTCACTACAGATTAATGCTTCAGATCCTGATGGGGACAATGTAACCTATGGGGCAGCTAATCTACCCAACGGACTTTTCATTGATTCTCAAACAGGACTTATAAGTGGTACCATAGCCGACGGTACTGCTGCCAATAGTCCATATTCTGTAGAGGTTACAGTGACCGATGATGGATCTCCAGCAGAATCCACCACCATTTCATTTACATGGAATGTTTCGGAATTTATTTCGAACCAACCTCCAATGGCAGTTGTTGAAGCTGATGAAATTATGGGTACGGCACCTTTAACCGTTACTTTTACGGGTAGTAACTCTACAGATGACATAGAAATAATAAGTTATTTATGGGACTTCCAGGATGGAGGCAGCAGTGATGAAGCTAATCCAGTTTACGTCTTTGAACAACCCGGGGTGTACAGGGTGAGCCTTACCGTCTCGGATGGCTCCTTAACAGATACAGCTTTTATTACAATCACGGTAACCTCAGAGGAGGAAGAGGAAAAGATTAGTGCATTGATTGCACCTAACCCCTCAAATGATACCGCTAAGGTTTTTCTATTAAACGTTCCAATAGATGATGAAGTAAAGGTCATCTACCTTCACGATGCTGCTGGTAAATTTATAAATAGCATGGTAGATCCCCAGATGACGGACGACCACTATGCGGTTCCAATTGCCACCCTCCGCGATGGAGTGTATTATATAACATTGGTAATGGGAAGTGATAAGGTGTTGCCCATTAGATTGTTAGTGAAAAATTAAGGACTCTATCTTTTATAGTATATAACTCAGAAACCCCCTCTTTAAATTTTAGCAATACGCAATTTAAAGGAGGGGTTTTTATCTTTCAAACATAGCCTAATATAATCTCCAAAAGATTATTGTTCTGTCATTAATAAAAATCTTCTTTGGTCTTTTCAATAATGGGTAAAAGCATCTTTAGTTGGCGCTTACTTATCTGTATTTCTTTAATTTGATTCAATTGATTGATATTGTGTACATCGGATGCTAAATAATCAATCAATCCATCCTGAATTAATTTATGCGCTTTTTTCTGTACTTCTTTTCCGTAAAAAGGACTTAAGGAGAGCAGATTCATTTGAAGCAAAATTCCCCTTTTTTTGTATTCCGAATATTTTGGGGAATTGTATTGCAAAAAGTTATACCGCTCTGGGTGAGCCAAGATGGTAAAATATCGATGGGAAGCAATTTTTTCCACTGCTTGATCAAAATGGAGTGGCGGCTGTAAATAAGACATTTCAATTAAGAGATATCTATTTCGTAAAGGCATTACCCTTTTTTGTTCTAAGAGCGTTTCAAAATTCTCATCTATCATGTGTTCTGCAGCAACATCTAGGCTTATCTCCTGCATTTCCCCCTGTTTTAGCTTATCCAGTACTTGTCCCTGTGCCTTTAGGATGGTTTCCTGATCATTGGGGTAATAATTATGCATAATATGGGGAGTGGCCACAAATTTCTTAATTCCCAAGGAAGAAAAGCCCTTAATCAATGCTAATGAATCTTCTACTGTTTTAGCGCCGTCATCTATACCTGGTAATAGGTGATTGTGTATATCTACAAAACCTGCCAGGTAGTCTGCTAGAAAAATCTTTTTACTAAAAAAATTGAACATGCATATTAATTTGGAATCAAAAATAGCACTTCTTGGATTAAAACGAAGACGATATCTATTTTGTAAATAACAATTTCCGATGTGCCTCTTTGTAATAGCTCATTTTCAGTCAATTACCTCAGGTGAGACCTATGAGCCTTCGGAAGGAAAATACCGATTAGAAATCGACCCAAGGGTCGGAGCAACTTGCCTGACGGCAGTCAGGTTCAAATCTCACTTAGGGAGTGAAGGCTATTATTGCTTATTGGCGTGAATTTAACCGTAGCCTGTTTTATATTATCACCGTATTTAAGGTGATTGAAGCGAGGAAGAATTAGTTAAGTATGATTTGTATTGAGAAATCAACACTTAAACGGCTATAAAGGTGAATAATCGATTATAGCTTAAAGCGCTTTTCTAATTAGTTGAATCGCTGTAAATTAGTTAATTAACTCCCCCGTTTTTACTTTCTAAGTCGTTCAGTTCATTTTAATTGAACAATTTACTTGTGGTATTTGTCTCCTAACCCAACTGATTATGAAAATAGAACTACCCCTTCATTCCCTTTCTTTAAAAACCTTTTCCTGCCTTCAATCCAAGAGAACGACGAAACATAATTTATGGTGCTGGTCGCTTTTTTTGATGTTCATGGTTTTAAGTGTTTCTCAAGTAAAAGCACAGTTGCCTGACGAATTTCAAAAGGTAGAACTTTTAACGGGTTTGGCGAATGCCACTACCATGAAATTTGCACCGGATGGAAGGATATTTATCATAGACCGGTATGGGGAACTTATAATTTATAAACCAAGTATCCAGTCTGCTGTTTCAGCAGGAACCTTACCAGTTTTCCATGGTTTTGAGGATGGTTTTTTGAGTCTTGCATTCGATCCCAACTTTGCGACCAATCAGAAAATATACATCTACTACTCCCTGGTTGCTACCTCTGCAAATAGGATTTCACAATTCAGTATGAATGGGGATCTACTGGATTTATCTTCCGAAGTACCAATGCTGGAATGGCCTGTGCAGCGAACTAATTCCTACCATGCCGGAGGGGACATGGCCTTTGATTCTCAAGGGAACTTGTATATCTCGATTGGTGATAATACCAATCATGGACTTTACGGGGCAATAGATGAAAATAATGAGAACAATAGCGCAGAGAAGAGCTCTTCCAACACCAATGATTACCGCGGAAAGATCTTGCGGATTACTCCCAATGCGGGTAATGGCAGTTATTCCATACCCAGTGGCAATCTATTTCCTGGGGGAGTGGGCGGCCTGCCCGAAATTTATGTGATGGGGGCGCGTAATCCCTACAGGATTTTTGTGGATAAGGAGAATACAGATTGGTTGTTTTGGGGGGAAGTGGGACCGGATGCTAATGTTCCTGGGCCTATGGGGCCGGAAGGTTTGGACGAAATAAACCTAACCAAAGCAGCAGGAAATTATGGATGGCCCTATTTTTCAGGGGTCGATAATGATGCTTACCAAGTTCCCTATAGAACCCCTTCGCCTTTCTACAATGATCCTTCAGCTCCCGAAAACACCTCCATATGGAATACGGGAGCTACGGTATTGCCCCCTGCACAACCTGCTTGGATGGAGTTCTTTCATAAAAGTTATTTTGCAGGCCCAAGATATTATTATGACCCTTCATCCACAGACCCACAGCGATTGCCGGTAGAGTTTGATGAACTATTTTTCTATTACGACTTTAATACCAGTAAGGTTTGGGCCGTAAAAATGGATGCATCCGGGAATATTATAAACAATGATCAAGTAGCACCAACAGTTTTCCCAAGTTCAAAAAATGGATTTATAGATATGAAAATTGGCCCTGATGGGCATTTGTACATTCTGGAGTATGGAACGGGATGTTGTCCGCAAAATGCGGGTACGGGGAAGTTGGTCCGTGTGGATTATACGGGCATAAGTTCCAATTCGCCCCCAAACGTAGTAATCAATGCCGATGTTACCAGTGGCTCTCTGCCCTTGACCGTAAATTTTACAAGTGCAGGAACCGTAGATCCTAATGGGGATACCTCCCTTTCCTATGCTTGGGATTTCCAGACAGATGGTAATGTAGATGCCACCACGGAAAACGCTTCCTTTACCTATACTGTGGCCGGCACCTATAATGCACAATTACAGGTAGACGACGGCAATGGAGGAGTAGGTGTCCAAAATGTAACTATCTACGCAGGGAACAATGCGGCCACTTTTACCTTTAACTCACCCCCAGATGGCGGATTTGTAGGATGGGGAGATGAAATTAATATTGACTTGGTGGTGAATGATCTGGAGGACGGTAGTACTGGTTCGGGCATAGATTGTGCCGATGTTTCCGTGGTACCTTCCTTAGGACACCTTAATCATTTTCATGACGGTGCCACCGTAGACGGATGTCCGCGTACCTTGACGCTGCAATACGAAGGCCATGATATTGATGGGGGAGCCGATCTTTTTTACGTGTTAGGAACCAATTATACCGATCAAGGCGGGCTACAGGCTTTTGATCAGATTCAATTGCACCCCAAACGCAAGGAAGCAGAATACTATGACACCCAAAACGGTGTTACAATTATCCCAAACACAGATTCTCAAATGGGAGGCATAGAAGCTATCCGAGTGAATGATAATAGTCACATTTCTTTTTCCGGTCGGAATCTTATGAATATAAATTCGGTTAGATATAGGGTGGCTAACACTGGTCCTGTAGGGACCATTGAAATGAGGACTGGTAGTAATAACGGGCCCCTGCTGGCTACAACTACGGTGCCGATTACGGGAGGTCTTAGTAATTGGGTAAATATTGAATCTACGTTTACCGATCCAGGGGGTAAGCACGATTTGTTCTTTATTTTTAAAAATGGAACGGCCACCCAGGATATTTTTGATGTGAATTTTGTAGAGTTTTTAGGTGCTGGGGTTTCTGTGGACAATTCCCCACCATTGGTTAATCAAGTAAGCTCCTTAAGTGAAACGGAAATAAGTGTGGAATTTTCCGAATATATGAATCAGGCTTCAGCCGAGACTCTTTCCAATTACTCCATTGATAACGGAATATCCATTTCTGGAGCAGTTCTTCAGCAGGATGGTAGAACAGTACTGCTCACCGTTTCTACTATGAGCTCCAATACTACTTATAACTTAACCATTAGTAATGCCCAAAATCAAGCAGGTCTACCTATAGTTACTGCTACCTATCCATTTTCTGCTCTTGGATCTATAAGGATTAATGTTGGTGGGCCTCAAGTAACTCATAATTCCGATATCTACGAAGCAGATCAATTTTCAACCGGAGGAAACTTGTATAGTGCATCTATCCCAATTGAAGGAACCAATGACGATGCATTATATCAAACAGAGCGTTATGGAATCTTTACTTATGAAATACCTGTGCCAGCAGCTGGAGAGTATACGATTCGCCTTCACTTTGCTGAACTCTATTTTGGTGTGGGGAGTCAACCTGGAGGTCCTGGATCGCGGGTATTCAATGTGAATATTGAAGGAGTCCAGGTTTTGACCAATTTTGATATTCTGGCCGAGACCAATCCTGCAACGGCGCTACAAAAGGAATTTAACAATATTACCATATCCGATGGTTTTGCAACCATACAGTTGCTTAAGGTAGTAGAAAATCCGAAACTATCGGGGATTGAGATTATGGCGCAAACCGCTACTCCCCCAACCCCAACCTTAACCATTACCTCCCCTAATAATGGCGCTTTTGTTAATCAGCCCTTTCAGGTGCATTTTACGGTAGAGAATTGGACTATAGAAGAGGGAGATACCCACATGCATTACGAGATTGATGGACAACCGGTAGGTCCGCACTATAGTTATGGACCAATCACAATAGATGGCCTAAGTTTAGGAGCCCATACCATACGTATAGAATTATATGATGTGGGGCATATACCCACAGGGGTATTCCAAGAAATAACGGTGAATGTAACGGATCAAGAAGTGTGCAATTCCACTCCCTTTCCAGATTCTTGGGCGGTGCATCAATTGGAAGCAAACCCGTATACCGCTGTTTTTACCATTCCGGATCATGACTTGGATGGGGACGGTCTCAAAGATATAGTGACTGGTGGTTTTTGGTATAAAAATCCAGGCTCTGCTTCTGGTAACTGGACAAAAACGGCAATTGGCGGTAATTTTGGAAATGTGGTACATGTGTACGATTTTGATGGGGATGGGCATCTGGATTTATTAGGGACGGAATATGGACCTTCGGGTAAAGAATACCAAAGTGAGCGACTCTTATGGGCTAAGAACGATGGGAGTGGAAATTTTACCGTTTATAACAATATTCCGGTGGTAAATAGCGGGTATAATGAACCCTTTTTGGCTGGAATTACAGGAGGCGATTTTGGCTTGGGAAGTCCTTACCAGATGGCAATTAACTGGAACGGCGCCGAATCTACGAACTTTCCGGTGCAAATGTTGACCCCTACCGCAGACCCTACTACAGGAACTTGGAGTTTAGTAGCCATAAGTAATGATCCCTCTGGGGAAGATATAAAGGCAGGGGATATAGATGGAGATGGGAAGCTGGATTTATTCCAAGGAATCAATTGGTTAAAGAACGAAGGCAACGGTACTTGGACTACCTATTCTACTGGGATTACATACGCAACTACTCCAGACAGGATACAATTGGCTGATTTTAATGGAGACGGTAGGTTAGACGGTGTAGTGGGACAATTGGGCCTAGGTAGTAATCCCAATAAAAATGAGTTTGCTTGGTTTGAAGCTCCTGCAGATCCTACACAGCCTTGGATAAGACATGTTTTGAGTACCTCGGTAAGTGGTAGCCTTAGTGTTTTCGCTGTGGATATTGACGAAGATGGTGATATAGATATCGTTGTAGGGGAGTGGTTGGGCAGTCGCCGATTAATTGCTTTTGAGAATGATCTTTGTAATACTGGGAATTGGATTACCCATATCTTAAATGATGGATCCCTAAACTTGGAGCATCATGATGGTGCGATAGTGACCGATATTGATGATGATGGAGATCTTGATGTAATCTCCAATGGATGGCTAAACCACAAAGGGCCTCGCATATACGAAAATACTACACAGTCCAGCGGGAGTCAAATTCCTATTGCGAATGCGGGTGCAGATCAGACCATTACCTTGCCAACTACTTCTAGCGCTACTTTTAACGGTACGGGCACGGACCCCGATGGAGGCGT
>NZ_MTAZ01000035.1 GCF_002150785.1 Arenibacter amylolyticus
CAACATTAATATTTTACCTAAACACAACAATTAGTCATGATCCTAAAAAAAGCTTCAACACAAAGGTTGAAGCTTTCACATTTTAATTTAACCACTTAAAATCTAGATCTTCGGATTCCTAATTGGAATTACATTAGAGATATCATATCCTGAAAACCTCTTCATGTAATAAGCTACAGAAGATCCGAAACTATCATTTACATTATTTTTACCGTACGAACGAAGGTATTTTTTAACATTACCTGCTCCCGCAAGGTGTGCAGCAGCCAGTATACCGGATTCGGTAATTTCCTGACCGTTGATTTCCTTACCTACAAAGCGCTTTATATCCCTTCTTAAGATCCACTTATTCCTGGATAAATTGGTTTGAAAAACCTTTTCCTGCAATATAGGATCATTCAAAAACAAAGTCGCATTATAAACTCCTAACAACTCCAAAGTTCCAATACCAAACTGGTATTTTCCAAGATATCCAAAGGCATTGGTCGTAAAATAATTTCCTTGAGATTCTTTGAACGCTAAGGCCTCCTTAAACCCGTTATAGGAGGTACCCAAAAAGGGTGGAGTAGCAATAGGCTTTTTTAAAACGATTTTGTGATTGGGAAATAAAACTTCAGTAGGTTCTGTCACTCTTAAAGCTTCCGGTACCGAAACATTTACCTGTTTAGGACCAAAGCTAACTAGTATAAAGATCATGACAACGGGGAACAAATAACTTGTCCACTTTCTCATATTTTGGTTTTCTTAAGACTTACAACACGTGAAAAATGTGTTTGCTTAAATTTCACGCCGCAAATATAAAACCGTTTTCCATTACCGAAGCCAATTTTAACGTAACTTTTGATATACGCGTATTATTACCCGATAAACGACCATTAAATCTGGTTAAGCAACCTATCTTTTAATTTTCTGAGCATTTATCCATCGGACATACTGCACCTTATTCCGGTTGTGTTGTGCCAAAGTTTTGGCAAATTTATGATAACCGAAATTTTCCACATTAGCCACAAAATAGTAGTAGTCGTGTTTTTCGGGCGCTAGTACGGCATCAATGGCAGAGATATCCGGCATCGCAATGGGCCCTGGTGGCAAACCTGCCTTCCTATAAGTATTATAGGGCGAATCTAACTCCAGATCCCTATAAAGTACTCTTTTAATAATGGTATCAAAATTACCAGTATGTTTCTTTATGGCATATATCACCGTTGGATCTGCCTGCAGCAACATCCCTTTTTTTAGTCTGTTATGATACACACCAGCCACTCTTGGTCTTTCGTCTACTTTTACAGTTTCCTTATGCACTATGGAAGCTAAGGTACTCACCTCAGCCGGACTCATTCCAAGCTTCTTAGCCTTGGCCAATCGGTTTTCATTCCAAAACCTACCATGCTCCTTTAACATCCTTTCTCTAAAGCCCTCTGCAGAAGTATTCCAAAAAAACTCATAGCTATTGGGGACGTACATAGAAAGTGCGGTATCCTCATTAAAGCCGTTGGACTTTAAAAAATCCGTATCCTTAAACGCTTCCAACAAGCTTAAGCTATCGGCTTCTATTTGCAAGGAGACCCTTCCCGCCAAATCTGCCAAGGTTTCCTGATTATTAAAAGAAAGTTTAACCGGTAGATTCTTACTCCGTAAGGAATTGATAATTTCATTATTGTTCATCCCCTTCTTAATGGCATATCTACCAGATTTAAAATAATCGCTATAGCCTTTCCTCTTGGCTGCGGTTACAAATTTCCCCTTATTCTCCAAGAGCGGGTCTAGCAAACCAACTACCTCATCAAAACTGGCGTTGGTAGGGATATGGACATAGGTAGTTTCTTCCTGAAATTTGGTATTGGGTTTAAAGAAAATGCCGTATACCACAAAGGCGAAGGTGGCAGCCAGCACCAAGCATAAGCCCACCACAATTAACACAACACGTTTTATTTTCATTCCCCCTTGTTTATTTTTTGAAAAAGAATTTCATTCTTGAACTGACCATTAGATTTGATCCAATCCTTTTTAACCCCTACTTGTTTAAAGCCCAATTTGGTGAATAGGTGAATACTGGGCTCATTGCCCTCTAACACGTTGGCATAGACCTGCCTGAGACCTAGAACCGAAAACACGTAATTACACAAAATCTCTATAGCCTCTGCTCCTACCCCTTTGTTCCTTTGCGCTTTGTCGCTCACAATAATTCCCATTCCCACCCGTAGGTTTTGGGGATCAAAATCGAACAAGTCAATTAAGCCAATCACAACCCCCTTAGGGTTACATATACAGAGACGCAATTGCTTCACCTCATAGATATCCTTATGCGCATTATCTAAATAATACCTTAGGATATGCCTGGAATAGGGTGTAGTGGTGCCACTAATTTCCCATATCTCCGGATTATTCTCCAGTTGGTATAGAAAATCCAAATCTTCGGGCTCCAAGGCCCTTAAAAATATATGTTCCCCTTTAAGCTTCAACATCTATTTCACCTTTAAAGACAAGTTGCGCTGCACCGGTCAGCCATATTTCATTATACCCCTCCTTAGTCTCACTCTTTGTAAAATGGACTTTAAGTTGCCCCCCAGGCGTTGTTATAGACACGGCATCCTTATTGGCTTGTCCAGCGTGATGCATTGCCAAAGCAACGGCTGTTACACCAGTCCCACATGACAAGGTCTCATCCTCTACTCCCCTTTCATAGGTCCGTACATAAAAGGAATTCTCTGCTATCTTTTGCACAAAGTTTATATTACTTCCCTCTTTGCCATAGACACCGTACCTTAAACGTTCTCCTTCCTTCCGGACATCAAAATTTTTCACATCGGTCACAGCTTGCACGTGATGGGGAGAACCCGTATTTAAGAAAAGGGAATTAGACTTCTCTATTATGCTATCTACGTCTTGCATTTGCAGACTTACTACGTTGCCCTCTATTTTAGCTTTATGAAGTCCGTCTACCGCTTCAAAAGAAGTTTCATCCGAAATTAACTCCAAATGCTTCGCAAAGGCCACAATACATCTTCCGCCGTTGCCGCACATGGTACTCTGTTTCCCATCCGAGTTATAATAAACCATCTTAAAATCGGTAGCCTCGTCGTTTTCTAAAAGTATAAGTCCGTCTGCACCTACACCAAATTTTCTATCACATAAAAAGGAAACCAATTGGGTCTTGTTTTTAGGAAAAGAAAGATCCCTATTATCTATAATCACAAAATCGTTTCCCGTTCCTTGGTACTTGTAAAAGTTTAATAGCATATCTCAAATTATATTGCAAAGATATAATTTTATTAAGGTTTAATTAGCAGTTAAAAAGTCGTTAAACCCAATTTATACACCTTTAATTATGTTAATTTTACTGGAGTTAATCAAAAAAAGCGATGAATTTATGAAGAAAATTGGAAGTTTACTACTAGTTGCTGTTTTTGCTGGTGCCATCACTTTGGGTACTTATAAACTATTTTTGGAAAAACCGGGTTATACCATCGTCACCCAAGATAATGGCACAAATTTAGTGACTACTAGTTTTACCCCAACCTCAGCTAGGGGTGCGGGAATCAATGAAGTGGATTTCACTACTGCTGCAGAGAAAACCGTCCATGCCGTAGTACATGTAAAAAACGTAACTATGAGTCAGGGTCCCGCCACCTTAAGGGAATGGTTCTATGGATACGGACGTAATCAAAGACCACAGGTTGGTACCGGCTCTGGGGTAATTATATCCCCAGACGGCTATATTGTAACCAACAACCATGTTATTGCTAATTCGGATCAGTTACAAGTAACCCTAAACAACAATAAAACCTATGAAGCCGAGGTAATTGGAACGGACCCCAATTCGGACATCGCGTTAATCAAGATAAAAACCAAGAGACTCCTGCCCTACCTGGCATTTGGCAATTCGGACGAGACCAAGGTTGGAGAGTGGGTACTAGCGGTAGGAAATCCCTTTAACCTAACCTCTACGGTAACCGCTGGTATTGTAAGTGCCAAGGCACGTGCCCTTGCCTCCTTAGACCAATCCTTTATACAAACAGATGCTGCCGTTAACCCTGGAAATAGTGGTGGTGCATTGGTAAACACCAACGGGGATTTAATTGGAATAAATACCGCCATTACCTCGCAAACCGGATCCTATGTTGGCTATTCCTTTGCAGTACCTAGCAATATAGCCAAGAAAGTGGTAGAAGATATAATGGAGTACGGTAATGTACAGAAAGGAATATTAGGCATAGAGACCATCCCCATTAATAGTCCATACGCTGTGGAAAAAGGTGTTCACGAGATTGAAGGTGTCTATATTGCCAAAGTTGTGGAAGACTCTGGTGCCTTTGATGCCGAATTACTGGAAGGGGATATTATTGTAGGGGTAGACAATGTGGATATTCGCAAATACTCCGATCTCACCGGTTATATATCCTCTAAAAGACCAGGGGATGAGCTACTGGTATCCATTAAAAGGGATAAGGAACTGTTAGAGGTTCCAGTTACCTTAAAAGAGAGACAAACCATGGTAATCCCAAAACTCGGTTTCGAAATCAAAAACTTGACCGATAAGGATAAAAAGACCTTTAAAACCAAAAAAGGCGTGAAGATCATTGGGGTGCCTGAAACTTTCAGAGCCTATGATTTGGAAGGTAAGGTATTGATTTCATTCGGAGATGAGGAAATTAAGGACATTCAGGATGCTAGGGTTAAATTTGGCAGAATCACACGATATGGAAGAACCAGTATTACCATGTTAAATGAAAAAGGAGAAATAGAACGGTTAATTATACAATAATGGCAGTACAAAACCCTTAAACAAATTACTTGTACGACCAATTGTAGCACAAAAGCAATAGAATTGAAAAAAGCGCCTTGATCAAGGCGCTTTTTTTTTGGCAATAAGTTTTACGAAAACGTTTGAAATATATACTTTTACCAAAAACAACCTCAATTTATAGCATCAAATGAACCCAACCAATTTGTACGAGAAGGAACTTGCTTTTCAATCGGACCGAAGGAAGGCAACCACAGAATTTATTAAAATCACCAGTGATCTATGGTACGACCGGTCCATTGAGATCGTTCTCTTTAAAAATCAGGTCATAGACAAAAACGTAAGCGACATTATAAATCTGCATGAATATGCAGGAAAGTTTGTTCAAAAACCTATCTCTATTTTTGATTCCATAGAGATTCTTCGAGCGATCAACGATATATCACTCCCTCCTTCTAAACTAGATATTGGCAAATTAACCTATGAATTCCATTCCCAGGAAAATAGCCATAATGATGTAAAAGCCTTTGTGCTGGATAAATTACAATCTGCGAATAACAGTGATGAGATTCACCCTAAGGATGTGGTTCTTTTCGGTTTTGGAAGAATTGGACGACTATTAGCTAGGGAGTTAATGGCCAAGACAGGGAAAGGAAACCAATTGCGCTTAAGGGCCATTGTTACCCGTGGCCCCATTACGGGCGACATATTGGAGAAAAGGGCCAACTTATTGCGAACCGACTCCATTCATGGGGAGTTTATGGGCACTGTAGAGGTAGATTACAAGGCCAAAGCATTATTTATCAATGGGACCACAGTACCTATTATTGCCGCCGACAAGCCCGAGGATATTGATTATACCCAATACGGAATTAGCAACGCCTTAATCATTGACAATACTGGAGTGTATAGGGACATGGACTCCCTTAACAGGCATCTACAAGCTACAGGAAGTGACCAAGTATTACTTACTGCACCGGGCAAAGGCGAGGTAGCCAATATTGTGCATGGAGTAAACCACAATCAATTTGACCCGGATTCTACAAAGATTTTTTCTGCCGCATCCTGTACTACCAATGCCATTACTCCTATTTTAAAAGTGGTGGAAGATTCCTTAGGCATTAAAAAAGGCCATATAGAAACCATCCATGCCTATACCAATGATCAGAATTTAGTGGATAATATGCACGGCAAATACAGAAGGGGCAGAGCCGCCGCCCTTAATATGGTTATTACTGAGACAGGTGCCGGAAAGGCGGTGGCCAAGGCTATTCCGCAACTTTCGGGAAAACTGACATCCAACGCCATTCGGGTCCCAGTTCCCAATGGGTCGTTGGCCATTCTAAACTTGGAAATAAAAAACAGCACCTCCAAAAAAGCCCTGAACACTATTATTAAGAAATATGCCTTGGAAGGGGATTTGGTAGAACAGATTAAATACTCCCTTAGCAACGAATTGGTATCTACAGATATAGTAGGCACCTCTGCTCCTGCCATTTATGATAGTACTGCAACCATTGTCTCGGAGGATGGAAAAAACTTAGTTCTATATATCTGGTACGATAATGAATTTGGATATGCACACCAAGTGATTCGGCTTGCCAAGTATTTTGCAAAAGTAAGGAGGTACACCTACTATTAAAGAGAGTAAACCTAGGGCTTTGGAAGAGAATCAACAGGTACATTAGGGGGGGTAATACTTATAATTGTATCTTGTTTTTTTAATAATTGGGATTATTAAAGTATTTTTGCCGTCTCGGATGGATTAATAACACTAAGAATTATTTTAATGAAACTTTATAGAATACTAGTTGTTGTATTGGCCCTATGGTCATGTAACCTAAGCCTTGCCCAGGACGGTGAGGAACAGGAGGTACTTTCCTTAGACGGCGGCCCCATTAGTTCCCAGTTTGAGTATCTCACTACAAAATCAGGACCTTACCGGGCAGAGGGCATTAGATATAGAGTGGTGAAGGAGGTAAATCTCAATAAACTGAGAAAGAATGTATCAGACTCCATCAACGAATTCAATGAGCGTGCGGCACAACTTCGCACTACCATTGCTAGCCATGAGGAAACCATTGAGTCCCTAAATAAGCAGCTGGAGGAAACCACCAATAACCTAGCCGCTGTAACCGAAGAAAAAGACAATATGTCTTTCTTGGGCTTTAACACTTCTAAAGGTACCTATAATGCCATTCTTTGGACTATTATTGGAAGTTTGTTGTTATTACTACTGTTCTTTATCTACAAATTTAGAAACAGTAATATCCTTACCCAGGAAGCTAAGCAATCGCTTTCTGAAGTAGAGAAAGAATACGAAGACCATAGAAGACGAGCACTAGAACGCGAACAAAAAATCAGCAGACAGCTCCAAGACGAAATTAACAAATACAAGAAATCATAATAAAAAAAGCTCCTCACCGGAGCTTTTTTTTATTGCCATCATCGACCCTTCTACAATAATTTCCTATTCATATCCATAAGCATGCTCGGGATGCTTTGGCTTCATTAAATAACCTTAGCTCTGCCGCTTTCTACCAAAAGTTAATTTGGGAATATAATCCAACGGTTTTAACTACTTTTGCAGCGTTGTATTTAATTGGCTCCAAAAGAAATTACCTTCAGTTATGCGAATAGATATTATTACCGTGGTTCCGGACCTCCTTACAAGTCCGTTTGGTGCATCCATCCTAAAAAGGGCAATAGATAAAAAAATAGTGGAAGTCCACGTACATAATCTGAGGGACTACACCGATAAAAGTTATAATCAAGTAGACGATTATCAATATGGAGGTGGCGCAGGAATGGTGTTGATGATAGAACCCATAGACAAATGCATATCGGCCTTAAAAAGTGAACGAGATTACGATGAGGTTATTTATATGACTCCAGATGGTGCTACTTTAAACCAAAAAACTGCCAATAGTTTATCCCTCCTCAAAAACATTATTATTCTTTGTGGACATTATAAAGGGGTAGATCAACGTGTACGGGATTTATTTATCACTAGGGAAATATCTATAGGTGATTATGTTCTATCTGGTGGCGAATTAGGGGCCGCAGTGCTATGCGACTCTATCATACGACTCATACCAGGTGTCATATCCGATGAGACCTCTGCCCTTACGGATACTTTTCAAGACAACTTATTAGCCCCACCCGTGTATACCAGGCCTGCAGATTACAAAGGGCATACCGTACCAGAGGTGTTAACGAGCGGTAATTTCCCTAAAATTGAAAAATGGCGAGAAGATCAGGCCTATGACAGGACCAAGAAACTAAGACCCGATTTATTGGACCACTAGGTGCATACGGAAGCCAATTTTATATGGACAAAATTGAATAATTCTCCCCATCAACCAAAGTCACTCATTTACAGGCGGAACAAAAATCAGAAATCCCTGATAAAAAAGGAATTTTCCCTTGTAAATTATAAATATTCAACTATTTTTGCACTCCATTAATTCAACCTCTGACGATAATCGTGAAAGTTGACTTAAGTAACTGATAATTATATACCATGGAAGAGTTAGTAAAATTTGTAGAAAACGAATTTGTTCCGAAAAAAGATTTCCCAAAATTTTCAGCAGGTGACACAATTACTGTGTACTTTGAAATTAAGGAAGGTGAGAAAACAAGAACCCAGTTTTTTAGAGGAGTTGTTATACAACGAAGAGGATCTGGGGCAACCGAAACATTTACGATTCGTAAAATGTCCGGTACCATTG
Organism: Arenibacter amylolyticus; assembly: GCF_002150785.1. Classification (GTDB taxonomy): domain Bacteria; phylum Bacteroidota; class Bacteroidia; order Flavobacteriales; family Flavobacteriaceae; genus Arenibacter; species Arenibacter amylolyticus. Next base: position 8,476 of record NZ_MTAZ01000035.1, read on the forward strand.
GTGTAGAGCGTATCTTCCCTGTACATATGCCTGCATTGCAAAAGATTGAAGTAAACAAAAGAGGTAAAGTACGTAGAGCACGTATCTTCTACTTTAGAGAGCTTACTGGAAGAAAAGCTAGAATTAAGGAAATTCGTTCTTAATATATTTTTTTCCCGATACACTAAAAGCGTTCATATATTATATGGACGCTTTTTTTTGATCTACCGTTAAAATAGGGTCTTGATAATACGCTTATAATTATTATTAAACTTGCTTAAAAAATTGTTTTTTAAGCAATAAAGTAGTATCTTTAATCGTAGCCTTTAGTGAATTTTAAAGGTAAAGGCTATATAAAGTTTACGTTCTTTATCCATTTGTTTGTTTCAGTTTAATGGTAGCAATACCACAATATGAAACCGAGTTCTGAAGTTACTTTATTAGGGTTCAGGATTTGTAAATCTTTGAAGGTAGTAATGGTTACAATTAGGTTGTTCCGTCACACCAACAACTATTTAAACAATGGGAGAAATACCGCTGTTCCTATGATTTTTTCAATGGAAAAAAGTGTTTCAAACGTTGAAACAGCCACGCAAATGCAATCAATGGTTGCCGTTTTGTAAAATTACAGAACAAGAGGTTTGTAAACTGTTTCTAGAAAGCCATGTCAAGGTAGATTCTACAATGATATGGCTTTTATTATTTTCTATCTATCCGTGTTATTCAACAATCCAATTAGCCTTTTATTTCCAAGCCAGTGGTATCTATTTGAATCTTAATCTCCAAGGTCACTGAGAAGTTCTCATGCGGCGTACTCCTAATTTTAGACTCACCACCTTAAATTGGATATTTGAATCGTTGTAATCTTGTAAAATTATATTTAATGCACCTTAATAATGAAGGATTTATAATTTTTCGCTTATTCCCCACATAAATCCCAATTATGGCTCTAGCAGTTTATTTGGCATTTTTAAAATCGTATATTTGCTCCGCTTAAACATAAAAATATAACTAAAAATGCCAAAAATTTTATATACCAAAACAGACGAAGCCCCTGCATTAGCAACTCAATCCCTTCTCCCCATAGTTAAGGCATTTACAAAAACAGCCGGGATAGAAGTTGACTTAAAGGATATTTCCCTTGCTGGAAGGATTATTGCTACCTTCCCAGACTACTTGGAGAAAGATCAACAGATTTCGGACGATTTGGTAGAATTGGGGAAATTGGCAAAATTGCCCAACACCAATATTATAAAGCTTCCAAATATCAGTGCCTCTATTCCTCAATTGAAAGAGGCCATTGCCGAGTTACAGGCTAAGGGCTATAAACTACCCAACTATCCAGACACACCATCCAATGATGAGGAAAAGGATATACAGGCAAGATACGACAAAATAAAAGGTAGTGCTGTAAACCCAGTTCTAAGGGAAGGCAACTCCGACAGAAGGGCGCCACGTGCCGTTAAAAATTACGCAAAAAAGAATCCACATTCTATGGGAGCATGGAGCTCCGATTCCAAAGCCCATGTTGCTACCATGGACCACGGAGATTTTAAATCTAACGAAAAATCCCTAACCCTTACAGAAGCCACTGAGGTAGCAATAGTTCACACCTCTACAGACGGAACCAAAACAACTTTGAAAAAAGGTTTTCCGTTGTTGAAGGGTGAGATCATAGACGCCACCGTACTAAGCAAAAAAGCATTGCTAAACTTCCTTAAAGAACAAATTAAGGATGCCAAGGACCAAGGCGTATTGTTTTCATTGCATATGAAAGCAACCATGATGAAGGTGTCCGACCCCATTATTTTTGGTCACGCTGTTAAGGCCTACTTTGAGGAGGTATTTAACAAACATGCAGCTACCTTAAGCTCTTTGGGAGTCAACGCTAATGATGGCCTGGAAAGCTTATTCAGCAAAATACAGGAGCTACCGGAAGCTAAGCGTACGGAAATAGAAAAAGACATTAAAGCGGCCATTGAAAATGGACCGGATTTGGCCATGGTAAATTCTGATAAAGGAATTACCAACCTTCACGTCCCCAGCGATGTTATTATTGATGCCTCTATGCCTGCCATGATCAGAAATTCTGGTAAGATGTGGAACGCTCAAGGAAATGCACAAGATGCCAAAGCAGTAATCCCAGACAGTAGTTATGCCAGCATTTATACTGAGACCATAAACTTTTGTAAAGAACACGGGGCATTTGACCCTACTACTATGGGGACGGTTCCTAACGTGGGACTTATGGCGCAAAAAGCTGAGGAATACGGTTCCCACGATAAAACCTTTGAAATTGACGCCAAGGGTACGGTAGCCGTGGTGGACGTTAATTCTGGTGAAACCCTTATCCAACACGAAGTTGAGGAAGGTGACATATGGAGAATGTGCCAGGTGAAGGATGCTCCTATCCAAGACTGGGTAAAGCTAGCCGTTTCCCGTGCAAGAGCCACAAAGGTACCTGCTATATTTTGGTTGGATGAAAACCGTGCCCATGATGCGGAATTAATCAAAAAGGTGAACCTATATTTAAAGGATCACGATACAGAAGGGTTAGATCTACAGATAATGAGTCCTAAAAACGCTACTATATATACTTTAAAGCGTTTAAAAGCTGGACAGGATACTATCTCGGTTACTGGAAATGTTTTGCGTGACTATTTAACAGACCTTTTCCCCATCTTGGAATTGGGTACCAGTGCTAAAATGTTGTCCATAGTTCCTCTTATGAACGGAGGAGGGCTTTTTGAAACAGGTGCAGGTGGATCTGCTCCGAAGCACGTAGAACAATTTTTACATGAAGGACACCTAAGATGGGACTCTTTAGGAGAATTTTTAGCCCTGGGTGTTTCTTTGGAGTACTTAGGAGAGAAAAACGATAATCCAAAGGCATTGGTGTTGGCAGAAACCTTAGACGCTGCTACGGAGCAATTCTTGATTAATGACAAATCTCCTTCTAGAAAGGTATTTGAATTAGACAACAGAGGTAGCCATTTCTATCTAGCCTTATATTGGGCCCAAGCCTTGGCAGAGCAAAATAAAGACCAAGAGCTAAAAGCACACTTTACACCAATCGCAGAGCAGTTAGCTGCCAGCGAAAATGAAATAGTAGAAGAGTTAAACAAAGCCCAGGGAACTGCTATGGAAATTGGTGGTTATTATATGCCAGAGACAGATCTTATCAGTAAAGCCATGAGGCCTAGCCAAAAACTCAATAGTATTTTGGATACTATTTAAGATTTCCTCAAGCTGGAATTAAAGACCTTTTCAATCTATGAAAAGGTCTTTTTGTTTTAATTATTGCGTAGCTTTATGCCAGTAGCAGGTTAAAAACACATAACAGACCACCAAACTAATGCGGATAAACCATCGGGCCCCATTCTTCATATTCCTACTATTTTCAATATGTATTTACTCCCAGAATCGTTATACCCTCAGCGGTACGGTTACTGAAGCATCCAGCAATGAAACATTAATTGGTGTAACCCTTTCCGTTCCCTCCTTAGGAAAGGGCGTGGTTACCAATGAGTATGGTTTTTATTCTATTACGCTTCCAAAGGGCAGCTATGAAATAAGGCTTAGTTATTTAGGTTATGAGGAGATTGTTAGCACTGTAGATCTAACATCAGAAAACAAGCGATTAAACTTTCAATTAAGGGAGGCGGCAGAACAATTAGAAGAAGTGGTAGTTACAGAGGATGTTGAAAAACTGAACATACGAAAACCGCAGATGAGTGTGAATTCACTGTCCGTGGAAACCATTAAGGACATCCCCGTAATCTTAGGGGAAGCGGACATTATTAAGTCCATCTTACTATTACCAGGGGTTACCAATGCAGGTGAAGGTTCTTCAGGATTTAATGTTCGCGGAGGTTCGGTAGACCAAAATTTAATTCTCCTAGACGAAGCTACCATTTTTAATTCTTCCCATCTTTTTGGTTTTTTCTCTGTTTTTAATCCAGATGCCATTAAGGATCTTAAGCTGTTTAAAGGTGGAATTCCGTCTAGATATGGCGGCAGGGTCTCTTCTGTCCTAGAAATTTTTCAAAAAGAGGGCAATAGTAAAGAGGTAATGGTAAATGGCGGCATAGGGGCCGTTGCCAGTAGGTTGTTAGTCGAAGGGCCTATCATTAAAGATCGGGCAGCTTTTCTTGTAGGCGGCAGGGCTTCCTACGCCCATTTATTTCTTCCCCTATTTGAGGTGGACAATTCGGCTTACTTTTATGATCTCAATACTAAATTAAACTTTAGGATAAATGACAAGAACAATATTTATTTATCCGGGTACTTTGGAAGGGATGTGTTTAGAATTAGCGATAGCTTTGTAAATACCTACGGTAATGCCGTAATGAATTTTAGGTGGAACCATTTATTTACTGACCAACTATTCTCTAACCTCTCCCTAATCTATTCCGATTACTACTACGGACTAGAACTAGATTTTGTTGGGTTTGAATGGAACTCCGGTATTCAAAATTTGAATTTAAAGTACGATTTTAAGCATTATCTAAGCAATAGCCTACAGATAAATTATGGTTTAAATAATATCTATTATACATTCAATCCAGGAAAAATAGCTCCAAACAGACCTTCCTCAGGTATCGTAGAGGATCAATTAATTCAGAAATATGCCAATGAATTAGCCTTCTATGTGGATATTGAACAAGAATTATCGCAGAATTTAAGCTTACAATACGGGCTAAGGTTCAGTAATTTTACCCGATTGGGGCAAGAGGAATTAAATGAGTACGAGAATAACAATCCCGTTATTTATGATTCTGAATTACACTTGTATAAGTCGGCAGAACCGGTTTCTGTACGCTATCCAAAGCGAAGCGAGAAATTGGCCTCATTTTCCAATTGGGAACCAAGACTGGCACTATCCTATATTTTTAATGATGATAATTCCGTAAAGGCGAGTTATACTAGGTTGGCACAATACCTACACTTACTCTCTAACACCAACTCCCCCACTCCCCTAGATGTATGGACCCCTAGTGGCCCCTTTGTAAAACCACAACTACTAGATCAATTTGCGGTGGGTTATTTTAAAAATATAAACAAGGGTAATTACTCCCTAGAGACAGAGCTATTCCATAAAAAGATAAAGAACAGAATAGATTATATTGACGGTGCCAACCTCATTGCAAACGACGCCATAGAACAGGTCATCCTAAATGGGGAGGCTAGGGCCTATGGGTTGGAAATTCTGGCTAAAAAAAATCAAGGTAGATGGCAAGGTTGGTTAGCATACACTTTGTCTAAATCCAAGCAGCGTACCCCTGGAAGATCTTCTATAGAAACTGGCATTAACGATGGACTATGGTACAGCACTCCCTATGACAAAACCCATGATATCTCCATATACACCAATTTTCAATTAAACGATACCTGGAGCTTTAATAGCAACTTTGTGTACCAGACAGGCCAACCCACCAATTATCCCATAGGGCAATATCAATTTCAGGATCTAACCGTGCCCTACTACGGACCTAGAAACAGGGAGCGTCTCCCTGCCTATCATAGGGTGGATGTTTCGGCCACACTATCTCCAAGGAAGAATAAACAACGAAAATTAAAATCCGAATGGGTTTTTAGCATCTATAACCTCTACAATAGAAAAAATGCAGCTTCTATAAGCTTTTCCAGAAATTCTGATACCGGAGCCAACGAAGCCGTAAGAACCTCTATCTTTGGGGTGGTTCCTGCGGTAACCTACAATTTTAAATTCTAATGCGATGAAACGACTCTTATTTTCCATTTTTATTTTGTTGTTGATTGGCTGTGTAGACGTAATTGAGGTAACGCTTCCATCGGAAGATCCCAGGTTGGTAATAGATGCTGTGCTTAGAATTAACAATATAAATCAACCTAAAACACCAGTACGGATCAAAGCCACTCTAGGTAGTTCTTTTTATGATACGGTACAACCGGCAAAATTATCCCAAGTTAGAATTTTAAACACCACAAAAAACAGTTTTATAGAATTATCCGAAAATCCGGAAGGATCAGGAGTTTATGAAAACGAATGGGAGACCGAGTTCCTTCTCAATGGGGACTTGGAGCTACAACTAAATCACAAGGGGGAACGCTATTTGGGACGTACCCAGTTTGTTCCAGCAGTACCAATAGATTCGCTTAGACAGGGAATGGGAACTCTTTTTGGGGAGGATGAGACCGAAGTTTTGATTAATTTTACAGACAACGGAGAAAGAAATGATTTCTATCTATTCGACTTTAATTTTGGGGAGTATCTCGTAACCGAAGATGAATTTTATCAGGGACAACATTTTGAGTTCTCTTACTTTTATGACAAACGTTTACAGGATCAAGAAGAACTGAACATTAGTTTATTAGGAATCGATGAAGATTTTTTCAATTATATGAATCAGCTGATACAGCAAAGCGGCTCAGATACCGGTCCCTTTAGTACTCCCGCTACCACCGTTAGGGGGAATATAGTTAATATGGATAAAATGGACCAATTGAATAGCAGTATGCCAATTACCGACGGTTTTGCATTGGGATACTTTGCAGTGTGCCAAACCTTCTCCAAGACCATAGTTATTAATAAATAGGATGTAAACTAGGTTGACTTTATAAAATTTAAACACATACGCATGAGAACCAATAAAGATATTTTGGTGAAAGGAATAAAATATTTAGCCTATACCGTATTACTAATGTTTACCGCTCCCGTAGTAATCTACCAAGCTTTTAAAAACGAGGGACACCCCTTATACTGGCCCGTATTGATAGTAGGCCTCATATTGGCCATTGGTGCCATTAGTCTGGGCTTCTATGGAATTAAAACAATCATGGATGCATTATTTAATAAGGGAAAAAAGGAATAACGAGCATCCAACATGCTCCTCTATTATAAACGCTCTTACATAGATCAATATTACTAACGCCTTAAATTCTCAAAGTAATTATAAATGGCGTTTTCTATTAATTCTGCTGCATTGTCCATGCTATATTGCAGGGAGCTTGCGTCTTTCCCAATTTCCAATACCTCCAACAATCCATGTTGTTTCATCTCTTGGGAATCAACTTCTAGTTTTCCACAGACTGCGATTACTGGAACTTGATATTTTCTTCCGAGTTCCATCACTCCTTTTATCAATTTCCCTTGAAGTGTTTGTGCATCTATCTTCCCCTCTCCTGTTATAATGTAATCAATACGGTTATTTTTAAAGATTTCTGGGAGTTCCGCCAATTGAAAAATAAAGTCAACCCCACTTACAAAATCGGCATTAAAAAAAGATTTTAGACCAAAGCCCGCTCCCCCAGCAGCACCTGTCCCTGGCAGAAGTGCATAGTCTCTACCCAATGTTTCCTTAGCTCGTTCTGCTAAATTCCTCAGCCCTTCGTCCAAGGCCTGCACCTGCTCCCTATTAGCTCCTTTTTGTGGGCCGTATATAGTTGACGCTCCTTCCTGGCCAACCAACGGATTGCTAACATCATTCACCGCCATAAAAGCCTTGTTATGCCAAAGGGAGCCATCCATTTTAACTATCTGGGCAATATGGATTAAGTTTTTTCCCTTAGGCTCCAGTTCATTTCCTTTATTATCGAGAAAACGGAACCCCAGAGCATGAGCAATACCAATGCCACCATCATTGGTAGCACTTCCGCCCAAACCCACCACAAGGTTTTTGGCCCCGTTGTTAATGGCATCCATAATCTGAATTCCAGATCCCAGGGTAGAGGCTTCCATAATTTTTAATTCGGACTGGGAAAGAAGATCCAAGCCAGAAGCTTTGGCCAATTCTATATACGCGGTATCATTCTTTTTATCAATTAAATAATAGGATTTTAAGGGTCTCCCAAGGGGATCTATGGTATCTACTTCTACCCTCTCCACGGAAATATAATGCTCTATGGCATCCAAAAAACCATCGCCCCCATCAGAAGCGAATACCTTAAATATGGTAGATTTAGTGTTAAATCTGCGTATTCCATAAGATAAGGCCCCCACCACCTGCCTTGCGGTTAAAGAGCCCTTAAACTTGTCTGGTATCAATAAAACTTTCATAGAAATTTATGAACTATTTAAGGTGAGAAATAACTACGACTAGGATGAAAACAAAGCACAGTACCAAAATATAACCCTCTTTTTATTTATAAATGGAAATTCTGGGAAATATGAATAGTTCCAAATGCGTTTCTAGTATTCTATTCACTCTAAGCTAACTTAATACAAGGAAACTAATAAAATAAGGCCACTTTTATAGGTAACAAAGATAAATAACTAGAATACCGACCCCATATCGGTTATCATTTAAATACCATCAGACACCAATATAGTCTAGAAACTATAAAGTACCCTCCTTAACCCTAAATTCGTTATTTTCGCTATTAATTTAATCATTTAAAATGAAGATACTTTTTGTGGATATGGACGAGGTATTTGCGGATACCTATAACGAACACATTAAACTTTACAATAAGAGATATAATGAAAACCTTCATGTAGATCACTGTTTAGGAAAGGAAGTATGGCAATCCGTTCCTGAAGAAAGAAAGCATGTGGTTAAAAACCACGCTCGTACCGATGGATTCTTTAGAGCGTTAAAACCTATTAAGGACAGTCAGGAAATATTAAAACAATTGTCTAAAAAATACGATCTGTATGTAGCATCGGCGGCTATGGAGTTTCCAAATTCCCTAAGGGAAAAAAGCGATTGGTTAGATGAACACTTTCCATTTATCCATTGGAAAAACAGAATCCTTTGTGGTCACAAACACATTTTAAGAGGGGATATTCTTATTGATGACCGTTCTTACAACCTTGCTTCCTTTGAGGGACGCAAAATTTTATTTACTTCTCCCCATAACGTGCACACTACAGGTTATGAACGTGCAAACAATTGGCTGGAAGTAGCAGATTTATTATTGTAAGCAAATAATAGCCGAATGGGCTCTTGTGAATTTAATAAGGGCCCTTTTAGTATTTCCCTAGTAACTTTTTTTCCTCCTTATTGTTTCTTTACTCCTATATCTTCCTAGCACCTTAGCACCTATTGAGTTCCTTTAAAAGAAGTCAAAAAAAATTCGAAAGGTTCTTCAGTCATCAGTAAACAGAAATCGGTAATCAGTAGTCTTCAGTAGGCAGTTCAATTTAAGGCAAGTTATGGTTGAT
>NZ_MTAZ01000036.1 GCF_002150785.1 Arenibacter amylolyticus
GTAGTGAATATTTTTACCGTTCACTACTTCTCGGCACACTATGAACAGTTGCGTGGATTAGTACGGAATTTTGCAAGTACACGACAAACTGAAAATCCCGCAGGAATTTTCAGGATAAGCCTGTAATAGCAATTGTTTATAGCCATTGTTACCACACGTTTTTATTTAAATATTTTGTTCAATTTCTTTACTATCGGATAAAAATCTTTGAATATTGCAAGGTTGTCCTTTTCGTTCTCTGCCTCAAATTTTTCTAAAATCTTTGCTTTAATCCTTGACCGAGCATCTTTTCCCTCATTCGAATTTTCCTGTGATTGTTGAACTAACTCAACATTTTCCGCATATACTTGACCAAGTATATCAGCAGGAACTAAACCTTCTATGCATTTCTTTCCAGTTTCATTTTTACCTATTACAATAAATTCTTTGCCTTCTTTTAAACCTAATGATTCAAATGTTCTTTTGGTATCACTGGATTTATCTCTATCTACGGTAACAACAAATCTTTTAAATCTTTCTTTTACGAACCGAAGCAAAATGTTGTTTTTGATATTACCAGCACCACCATATGCAAAAATTTCTCCTTGAAAATTTAATCGGTCGTTTTGATGTTTTTCTAGTTTTAATAATTCAAAATATTTTTTGTCCGATTCTCCCTCAACCATAATGATATCACTTGTCCCGCTAAAAATTGTAGATTTCAACGGTCCAAAGTCATCTCCAGAAATTCCTAAAGATAAAGCAAAAGGTTCGTGCCAATTTTCGCCCTCTGTATCGATTACTTTTGAACCTTTATGCAAACTACTTAAATCTCTTTCAAGTAATAAATTCGCTTTAGGTTCTTTATGACTTAACAAATATGGACTATGTGTTGCTGTAATTATTTGAATTTTAAATTCTTGAGCAATATCTTGTAATATTCTTCCAAACTCGGCTTGAGCTGACGGGTGCAAAAAGCTTTCAGGCTCCTCAATTATTACAATTGGTGTAAGTCTTTTATTGAGATTTGTTGATTGCTGAATTCTTTTGGCATTCATTAAGTTAAGAAGTATCAAGGTTCTGTTTTTTGTACCTGAACCCCAATCTTCCAAAGAAACTTCAATTCCTTTTTCCTTCAATGATATTTGAATGCTTTCTCTATCAATATTAAAGCTTGGAATACCTAAAGAAACATCATACTTTTCCGTTAATCGACCTAAAAGACTTCCAAATTCAGTTTGGTGTTTTTTTAGTGATTTCTTCACAGCACGCTCTAAAGTTGATTTCTTTTTCGTGATTTGCTCCAAATCGTCAGCACTCAAATATGAAGAAAGTGAATCTCTTCTCCTTTGTGCAAGAAAAAATGGTTCGTCATTTTCTGTTGAATTATGAAATAACACACTTTCCGAACCACGTATTCTATTCATCAGTTCGTCTCTTTTATATTCATCAGAGATTTGATGGTCTCCATAAAACACCTCTATTTCTGTGTTTTTTGAGTCAGGTTGAACTTTACCTTTTAAAATCAAAGTTTCTTTTTCAGAATCAGTTGTTTCTTCCTCCTTAAAAATTAGTTCACGAATGAATTTATTTAAGCCAGCATCATTCTCTCTGTCTAATTCTAAATGAATTTCGACATCAATCTGTTCTTTTGTCTTTTTCCAATAAGGATAATCTGTGTTGTAGTCAATTGGTCCGACTGGATAATTTGAAAAAAACCTGTAATTGTGAGTCAAAAACGAATTTATTGCTTTAATGATATTCGATTTTCCAGAGTTGTTTTTTCCAGAGAGAGCATTGTAATATGGATTAAATTCAATTTCAACGTCTTCTAAACTTCTATAGTTTTTTGCAATAAGTTTGGTTATTCTCATATGGTTATTTCAAATGTGTGGTAACGGTTTGTGTATGGTTTCGTTGTGGAATCGTCCGTTAGGACTATTCCGCTAACGAAATATACAAAGATTATGGAAAGTTGGGGTTAATCACAAAGAAACAATGAACTATACACATTGTTAGGTGACGTTTTTCATTCATTCCTTTTTGTCTTTTGATAAGAGAATATCTTTTATTTTAAGATCAGACTTTTGAATCCAGAGATCCTTTCTCATTTCTAGTATCACCGATAAAAAGTTTTCCCTATTCGGCTAATTGATAAATTTCCTACTCGAAAAAATCACATTCCTTGAAGCATACAGCAACATTTCATGATATTCCATTTTCAAGTATTCAACAATATCTTTTGAAGAGTGTATATCCGGTTGTCTGCTTGCTAAATATTTGATATTATCAGGTTCAAAATACGCATCCATATAAAGCAACATTGACCTATATCGCTTTTGTTTCTGTTCCAATTTTTGAAATTCAATTTCCTTGCGCTTATTTAACCATGAAGTTATAATTCCGCCTATACCTACTAAGCCAAGAAATGATAAAATTATTTGGGTAATTGATTCCATAATTAATTTTGTTATGCCCGCAAATGGCACCTAACGTGAGTTTGCGCAGCAACTCCATTTTTTCTTAAAAATAACAACTTCTAACTTAGTTTAAGTCGATTAAAGGAAGTTTTGTCGTTCCGTAATTCTGGAGTCTGAAGCCTTGGTATTGTAAGAAGTTGGCTTACAAGGTCCAGAATTGGACGCAAGATGGCTGATATCATAGGACGAAGCTCTTTTAGCCTGTTTTTGAGCTCCTTTGGGCCAAGTATGGACATCAGTCTCCTAAGGTTGTAACAGGTCATCATCAAGTTCACCTCCGAGAGCACGTGCTGCTTTCCTTTCATCAGGGTAT
>NZ_MTAZ01000037.1 GCF_002150785.1 Arenibacter amylolyticus
TTAGTAGTCTCAGGCAGACTCGAACTGCCGACCTCTACATTATCAGTGTAGCGCTCTAACCAGCTGAGCTATGAGACTTCTTTAATCTCCTAACTCCTCCATAAGCAATTGCTCTGGTCATTACCTAAGAGAGCGCTAGCGCTCCCCGTCCGAACGTGCCGTTGCGGCGCGGGCGGGTAACCAGCTGAGCTATGAGACTCACTATATTGATCACTAAAATCATTATAAAATATGTAAAAACAGAAAACCGAAAAAACGAGCCCTTAACATTCGCCCTCAATGGCAAATACTCTAGAAAGGAGGTGTTCCAGCCGCACCTTCCGGTACGGCTACCTTGTTACGACTTAGCCCTAGTTACCGATCTTGCCCTAGGCCGCTCCTTGCGGTGACGGACTTCAGGCACTCCCAGCTTCCATGGCTTGACGGGCGGTGTGTACAAGGCCCGGGAACGTATTCACCGGATCATGGCTGATATCCGATTACTAGCGATTCCAGCTTCACGGGGTCGAGTTGCAGACCCCGATCCGAACTGTGACCGGCTTTATAGATTCGCTCTGCCTTGCGACATGGCTGCTCTCTGTACCGGCCATTGTAGCACGTGTGTGGCCCAGGACGTAAGGGCCGTGATGATTTGACGTCGTCCCCACCTTCCTCGCGGTTTGCACCGGCAGTCCCGTTAGAGTCCCCATCATGACATGCTGGCAACTAACGGCAGGGGTTGCGCTCGTTATAGGACTTAACCTGACACCTCACGGCACGAGCTGACGACAACCATGCAGCACCTTGTAATCTGTCCGAAGAAAACTCTATCTCTAAAGCTGTCAGACTACATTTAAGCCCTGGTAAGGTTCCTCGCGTATCATCGAATTAAACCACATGCTCCACCGCTTGTGCGGGCCCCCGTCAATTCCTTTGAGTTTCATCCTTGCGGACGTACTCCCCAGGTGGGATACTTATCACTTTCGCTTAGCCACCCAGCATTGCTGCCGGACAGCTAGTATCCATCGTTTACGGCGTGGACTACCGGGGTATCTAATCCCGTTCGCTCCCCACGCTTTCGTCCATCAGCGTCAGTATATGGTTAGTAACCTGCCTTCGCAATCGGTATTCTATGTGATATCTATGCATTTCACCGCTACACCACATATTCTAGTTACTTCACCATAACTCAAGACCACCAGTATCAAGGGCAATTCTACGGTTGAGCCGCAGACTTTCACCCCTGACTTAATGGCCCGCCTACGGACCCTTTAAACCCAATGATTCCGGATAACGCTCGGATCCTCCGTATTACCGCGGCTGCTGGCACGGAGTTAGCCGATCCTTATTCTTACGGTACCGTCAGTAGAGCACACGTGCCCTAGGTTCTTCCCGTATAAAAGCAGTTTACAATCCATAGGACCGTCTTCCTGCACGCGGCATGGCTGGATCAGGCTCTCGCCCATTGTCCAATATTCCTCACTGCTGCCTCCCGTAGGAGTCTGGTCCGTGTCTCAGTACCAGTGTGGGGGATCCCCCTCTCAGGGCCCCTACCCATCGCGGTCTTGGTAGGCCGTTACCCTACCAACTAACTAATGGGACGCATAGTCATCCTTTACCGTAACCTTTACCCTAATCGTGAATCCACAAGAAGGGACCATGGGGCATTGATCCAAATTTCTTCGGGCTATTCCCCAGTAAAGGGCAGATTCTATACGCGTTACTCACCCGTGCGCCGGTCGCCATCTTCCAGCAAGCTGGAAATGCTGCCCCTCGACTTGCATGTGTTAGGCCTGCCGCTAGCGTTCATCCTGAGCCAGGATCAAACTCTTCATCGTTGATTCTTATATAACTTCGATCAACCATCAAAAGCAAAATGCCCAGCTCGTATTTTCGGTTTCTTTTTCAATATCCCCGATCTGTCGCCAGATCGAAAATACGCTGTCTTTACAATATGTTCAAGAACGTGTATTCTTTACTTTCCATTCAAGCTTCCGTTTCCGTAAGCGGCTGCAAATATACAACCTCTTTTTCTTCTGGCAAACCTTTTTTGAAAAAACTTTGTTTTTCTTTTCTGGCTCAACCTAATCGGATACGAAATGTCAAAGTACATGGCGTCTTACCGCCGTTTCCGCCCACTCGCTGATCGAGTCGTTTGCGGGGTGCAAATCTACGCCCCTTTTTCGATTCCACAAGCTTTTTCAATAACTATTTTTAAGGTTTTTTA
>NZ_MTAZ01000038.1 GCF_002150785.1 Arenibacter amylolyticus
GGGACGCATCCACCGGTCCCGCGTTAGGCATGCCCGCCGCTAGGCAGGGATTGCAGCGGCATCCCCGAAGCAAGGCTAGGGATACTGCAGAGAGCACGGCCCGACGAAGGAGGGAAACGCCCTAAAGGAAAATGAACTAATCCAAACTTAAGAGAAGAAGTTCCACACCAAACCAAAGCGAATCACAAAATCCCTATACGGATAGTTTGGCGCCGCATAGAATTTGTTTTCGGAAAACAAGGAGTTGAAGTGCTCTGCCTTTAGGAATACCCTGGTCTGTTGAATACGGGCATTGATGAAGAAATCTAACATTGGAAATCCTCCCAACTTCTCCGTATCTTGGGAATAGAATTCCCCCAGCACCGGGTTATAGGCGTCCATGGTATAGGCCGTAAAATACTTTAGGGTAACCCCCGTCTGAAAATACAATGCTTTTTTAAATCCAAAATTGGAATAGTACAAAGTATTCCTCGTTACAAACTCGGGCAGATTTAATACGGGGTTGGATTGGTTTACATTCTGATACATAATTGTATTATTCAGCGCAAATCCCTTCCACTTAAACTCCTTTTCATAATTCACCTTAAAAAGATCTACGTTCCCAGACTCCTGAAATGGCTTAATAAAGGCCTGCTCACTACCTTCTATCTCAGTTTCTGACGGGTCGGCAGCAAAATAGGTGTAGTTATTCAGGCTCGTGTAATTTGCCTTGAGATTACCCCAGGTTTTGGAATCTAGATCTAATTGAAACCCATTATTACCCACCTTCTTAAAATCGGATGTATGCTGCCAATTATAGTTACGGTAATCACTTTGGTATAACAAGAAGTTAAAGTTGGGCATCCTAGAGGAGGAGTGAATAGAAAACTTAAGCGCATGGTTTTCATTGATACGATAACTGGCAAAGGCGTCTAGGATGGTCCCAGAAAGATCTCCAGTAATGTTAGACTTTAGCGCCCCGTTCAGTTGAAAACCACCGATCTTTTTTACATATTTTGCCCCCACAGCAACTTCAGTCCCTTGCAACTGACTCTGAATCAACTGGTCATCCGTCTGCAAAACGGTATTAAAATAGTAATTGTACCGATAGAAGTCCACATGCCCTGTAAGCGCTCCCAGCGTTTTATTTGAAAACCGGGCACTCAGCTGATTATTGTAGGTCTTTAAATATACTTTATCCCCTATCTCGGACAGAAAGGCATCTCCAAAATATGGATTATTGGCAGTTTGCTTGTATTGGTAATATTTGGACTCATAATTAAACTCATGCCCCATGGTAAGTGCAGTAGTCCTTGCTTTTCCCGACTCGGATGGTTTTCCAAAGACCACATATTCATGGTCTAGGAAATACCGCTTTCCATGAAGTCGGTTATTAGCATTGGAAAACAAGACATCTAACCTAGACCGATCAGCAAAATCGGGATCATTGGATTCAAACTGCAATTCCTTATTGGCCAACCCGCCATTCTCTTCGGTTTCTAAGTTTTGGGTCGCAATATGAGCCCTTAAACTATAGCGCCCGTTTTGGGTAACATAATTGGTAGTGGCCTTAAAGTTTCCGGACGAGGCCTGACTGAATTGATATTTTCCCAACGATCTAAATCCCTTATAACCCAATGAAAAGTTAAGTCTTTCTGAAGTATTAAAGGTTAGTAATGCATCTAACAACTGTCCCTGTTCAAAGGTAGTTTTAAACATCAGGTCGGTCATTGGGGTAGCTACATTATAATAATCTACCTCCCTAGCCTCCAAATAATTAAAGTGCTTGGCTCTGGCTCCCAATCCCGGGTAGATATTGTTCACCTCTAAGTTAGCCCCCAACCTATTATAAGGCTGACCAACATTAGCGAAGGGCATTAGCTCAAAATCGTCCCTTCTTAAAAAGTTGTATTTGTATTCTTTCTGTATGGAAATCGTGGTATCCAAAAAGGTAGTATCTCTTTGGTAGTCTATAATCTTATAATCCTTAATTGTAATCTCCTGCACTTGGGTCCCAGGAGTACGTTTTGCTGGCAGCATTCTTTGTTGAACGCCCACAGGGGGCTCCCCCATTTTCCTAGGAGAAGGAATTGAATCTTCTTGAGCACTAATGGCCTGACTAAAAAATACTACTAAAAGCGTCAATATATATCTCATGCTGTGGACTTACGCCGACAAAGTTAATTTTTTTGTCCTTAACGAAATGCTAAACTTCAAAAAACAGGCAAACAACGCTTTATCTCCGTCAATACCCTTGGCCTGCACAATCGAAATCTACAGAACAATCTCCACATCAATAAACATGAGGAAAAGCAAAAAATCAACTGAAACCCTTCAGGACATCCCTCCCTCCTTAAGTTAAAAACACTTTCTACCCAACACTCCCCAATTGCCCAGCAATCCTTAGGAGACCCATCCGCTTAGAGGACCCAAACCGTTTCTTGAGAGGTTTTCGCCCCATAAACCTCATCCATTAATAGAAAAGCAGCCAATAACACCCATTGATTTTAAGTAGTATACTTCATTTCCTCCCTTTCAAGTTATGCAAACCTAATAATCCTTTTATAAATTTTTATATTTGGCCTTTTGCCCTACCACAAACAAATACTTTTGCTTTCTATATACAATGGAAAGCCACGGGCTTGATGACAAATTTACACGTGTACAATTAGCAAAGAACCCAAAATGTTACAACCATACTATACTACTTCTAGAGAAGCGGGCACCGATGAAGCTGGTAGAGGCTGCCTTGCTGGACCGGTAACTGCAGCAGCAGTAATACTGTCGCCCGATTATACCAACCCCATTCTTAACGACTCCAAACTCCTTACTGCAACCAAAAGAGATTTGGTAAGACCCCATATAGAAACCAATGCGTTGAGTTTTGGCATTGCACATATTCTCCCAGAGGAGATTGATAATATTAATATTTTGAACGCCTCGTTCTTGGCCATGCACCACGCCCTGGATCAATTGCAATTGCCGTTAGAATTTATTATTGTAGATGGCAACCGTTTTACTCCCTATAAAGACATCCCTCATACCTGTATTGTTAAAGGAGATGCCAAGTACCAGAGCATAGCAGCGGCATCGGTTTTGGCTAAAACCGCCAGAGACCAGTATATGGAAAAAATACATTTGGAATATCCTATGTACAACTGGAAGAAAAACAAAGGGTATCCCACTGCAGAGCATCGTGAGGCAATTAAGAAATACGGTATTACAAAATACCACAGAAAAACGTTCCGACTATAGTCGGGAAGACTAAAATGAGATATTTAAAAATTCTATTTTTACGTAAAGTTCTTTCTATGAAATTTAAATTAGCGATTGTAACCATCTTCTTGTTATTAGGATGTGCCAAAAAGTCTCGCACTACTTCCCCCTTATTAACCTATATACCCCACAACAGTGCGGTTATTATTAAGATAAACGATCTATCTTCCTTCTCCAGTAAATTGGACAAGAACCATCTTTTAAGCTCCTTCTCTTCTACCCATCCTTATTCCAGTATTGTAGAAAAGGTAAAACCCTTGGATTACCTACAAACCGACAAGGAGAGTATGCTGGCCTTTGTTGAACTGGGAAAAGAAAATTTTGAGGTCTTATATGCTGCGTATTATTCCGAAGACCTTTTTATGGTAGAGGACATAACCGATAAAAAGGTAGAGACCATTACCTATGAAGGGAAGACAATTGAGAAACATAATTTGGAAGGGAATACCTTCTACGCAACCAGAATTCAAGACAAAATAATAATCAGTTCGGCCAAGATGTTGCTAGAGAACCTACTTCGCAACAAAAATAATCTGGAGGTTAATCCTTCACTATACAAATTAAATCAGGCAATAAACACCCAAAGCAGTGCCAATATTTTTATTAATGCCAAGAAAAGTACCTCCCTTCTCAACAGCGTATTGGCCGAAGGAACACAGTGGGATATTTCCAATTTTACAGAATGGGTATCTTTGGATTTCAACTCCAACAAAGACCATGTTAAACTCAATGGAATAAATACGGCTAACGATTCTTTACCTAAGATAAGCGACCTATTTAGAAACACCCACGCACTTGTAAACAGAACACCAAACATGGCTCCTATGGCCTCCGACGCCATTTTATCCTTCACCTTTGATAACTATACCGCCTTTGCCCAAAATCAGAAAAAGCATTTGGATAGGTCTGTTGAAATTGACAAAACCTTTGATGCCGTTGAGGAAATCGGTCTAATTTATTTAAATAGCGACCTCTCCATCGTTTTACATACCAGCGGTTCCATGAAGATTCACGAGTTTTTAGACAATTTAAAAACCGGTTCTGAAGAATATCAAGGAAATGAGATTGTATCCCTCTCCAAGAATAATTTCCTCAATGCTTATTTTAACCCCCTGGTAAAGGGCTACCATGCCAACCACTACACAATTTTGGAGAATACCTTTGTTTTTGCCCGTTCTGCGGAAATGCTGAAAACAATCATTGCCAATTACAAGAACAGCAGCACTTTTAATAAGACGGCTACCTACAAAACGGCCCAGCAGCAGCTGGCAGATGAGTCTTCTATTCTCTTTATTTCCAACGCCAAAGGAGTAGAATATTTCCTAAACCGTTATTTTACCCAAAACTTGGCCAAGGAAATTAATACAAAAGAACTTTCCGAGTATTCTTTTGCAGCGCAAATGGTTGCCGAAGACCATTTTCACCACACTCATATTTTATTTCAAAAGATTGCACACGAAACCTCTTTGAACAAAACAACGCCTTTATATACACTTACCTTGGAAAGCGGGGTAGCTACCGTCCCTCAATTTGTAAAAAACCACTATACCAAGAAAGAGGAAATTGTAGTACAGGACCAAGAGAATACTTTATACCTAATCTCTACAGCGGGTAAAATTCTTTGGAAAAAACAGCTCTCTGGTAGAATTCAGGGTCGTATAGAACAGGTAGACCTCTACAAAAACGGTCGACTCCAATTAGCATTTACCACGGACAACCAATTTTTGATATTGGACCGAAACGGAAACGAAGTAGCACCCTTTTCATTTTCCTATAGCGGCGGCAACCTAGGTCCTCTATCGGTTTTTGATTACGATGGCAGAAGGGATTACCGTTTTGTAGTTTCGCAGGGCGATAAAATTTTCATGTACAATAGGCAGGGACAAATAGTGTCTGGTTTTAAATATAAAAAGGCAGACCGTCCTATATTAGGAAGGGCCAAGCACTTCCGGATTGGCAGAAAAGACTACCTGGTTTTTAAAGAAGAGGGAGGCAATTTAAAAATCCTTTCTAGAACAGGCCAAACTAGAGTCCCTGTAAAAGAAAAAATCACCTTTTCAGATAATGAGGTGCAACTTCATAACAAGAAGTTTACCGTGACGGATACGGAGGGCCGACTCTATCAAATAGATGAAAAAGGAAAAGTGAATACAGCCAATCTAGGGTTATTCCCAGATCACGGGATGGATGCCACTAGCAAAACCCTCGTTATAATGAACGACAACGAACTACAGATACGAGGAAAAAAGGTAACGCTGGAATTAGGGGTATACTCCAAACCCAGAATATTTTATCTTAACGACAAGATCTATGTCACGGTCACAGACATCCAAAATCAAAAGATCTATTTATTTGACAGTCAGGCCAAACCCATTTCCAACTTTCCCGTATCCGGAAGCTCTCAGATAGACCTCAGCGATATGGATAATGACCATAAGCTAGAGTTGGTTTCCAAAGACCAGGAAAACTCCATTATTGTATATAGAATTAATTAATTAGGGCCTGGGCTCTGGAGAAAACGCCTCCGCATCCCAGGCTTATAATTAAGCAACCTATTACTAGTAGCGATTTACAAGGCACTCACAAATTGGTCACCTTTCTGAAAATCCTCTAGGCACCTAATAAAATTTACCCACCTTAAGAATCTTGGTGTTTACTGGCAGGCACATCCCCTTTTTAGCCTATCTCTCCCTCATTCTTTGCGTGATACATCCTTACCGCAGTCACTAAAATCCACCCTCATCTTGATCTCCTCAAAAATTGAGCAAGGCAATTCTTACCTATAAATGCCATAGGAAACGGACCATTCTAATTTTATTGCAGATAATACAATAAAACATGCATTACATACAGTCTATTCTCATAAATCATTCTTATTCCTTAATTTTAAAAGAAAACGTTTTTTCAAAACAAACATATTTGGACCTATAAATCAATTAGTTATGACACTCACGAAAATAACCCCTAAGGCTTTGCTATGCGGTTTGCTTCTCTTTTCCTTCTCCCATGTTAGTCATGGTCAAATTTTAAAAAAATTGGGGAAAAGAGCCGAAAGGGCTGCCGAGCGTACCGTTGAAAGGCGCGTAGACAGGGAGGTAAGTAAAAAAACGGATCAAGCATTAGACAGTATTTTGGAGCCTGGAAGCAA
The DNA here is from genome assembly GCF_002150785.1 of Arenibacter amylolyticus. Classification (GTDB taxonomy): domain Bacteria; phylum Bacteroidota; class Bacteroidia; order Flavobacteriales; family Flavobacteriaceae; genus Arenibacter; species Arenibacter amylolyticus. The sequence continues at coordinate 6,404 of NZ_MTAZ01000038.1, forward strand.
GGGACCGGGCCCTGTATCTAATCCCCCTTCTGAAAGGGGTGAGCCAAACACCCCCAATCCAAACAATCAGGAAGGGACCATTACCAGCTCCACCAACATGGATGCTGGCAACAACGATTTAAAGTTTTACACCAACTACGACTTCGTAGCTGGGGACCGTGTACTAATCTACGACGATTTTTCGGTGGATAATATTGGTGACTTTCCTGCTAAATGGAATACCAATGGATCTGGGGAAGTGGTAACCCTAAACAATAGTCCGGGAAAATGGATGAAACTATCGGACAGGACCACCTACGTACCCGATATTCCCGAAATACTGCCCTCTGACTTTACCTTGGAGTTTGATATGATTACCTCGGGATTAGATAAAAAGGTAAGCTCCACCGCCCGTCTTAAAATATTACTGGATGATAACAATAGCCTGAAACAGGGAGCTGATTATGCTGAAGTTAGTATTCCGTTTGCTCAATATATTGATGCTGGGGTATATGTGAACAATCACTTCAATGGGCAAAATACATTGCGAAATTATGTGAAAAAAGACGTGCGAAACGACGTTTTACAACTGGCACATGTGGCTATTTCGGTTAACGGGCAGCGATTTCGGATGTGGATGAACGAACGCAAGCTGGTAGACCTTCCGCGATTTATTGAACCTGGATTGGTAAAATACGTCAAATTTCATTTAAGTAATATGCCCAGCGAAACCAAGGAGCAGTTTGTTTTCATCACCAATGTAAAGGTGGCAGAAGGGGGTGAAGACCTAAGGAGCAAACTTCTAAAAGAGGGGCAATTCTCCACTACAGGAATTTTATTTGATTCAGGGTCAGACAAAATTAAGCCTGAATCTTATGGTACCCTAAAAAAAATTGCCGATGTCCTACAACAAGAATCTGAAAGCAATATTAAAATCGTAGGCCATACGGATGCCGATGGTAGTGAGGCCACCAACCTAGAACTATCTAAACAAAGAGCCGCTTCAGTAAAAAATGCGCTGAGCAGCGATTTCGGGATATCGGAAAATCGCTTACAAACAGATGGAAAAGGGGAGGCCCAACCAGTTGGGGATAACAGCACTACTGCTGGCAAAGCCAAAAATAGAAGAGTAGAATTTATAAAAATATAAAAAAACCGCTACAGCCCTGTGTTACAGGGCCTATGCATAAACCTGGAATATTGACCTTAAAACCTTAAGCACAATGATTAAAAGAAATTGCATCGTATTAGTAGCCTTCTTAATTGCCTCCTTAGGCTTTTCACAGAACAATTGCAGTAAATTCTATCCCATGGAGGAAGGCGTAAGCTTTCAATATACCATGAGCAATAAAAAAGGCAAGCCGGAAGGAACCACAGATTATTCCATTACAGAGGTAACCAACTCAGGGGGCACTACCACCGCTACCATGAACATGAAATTCACCGATAATAAAGGGGAAGAAATCATGGTTTCCGATTTTAAAATAAGCTGTACGGGGCAGGGAATAAAAATAGATTACAATTCGCTAGTACCCTCCAAGATGATTGAACAATACACCGAAATGGGAATGGAAATGGATATTACCGGCACCGATATAAATATCCCCAACAACCTTAGTGTGGGGCAAGATCTAGACGATGCCAATGTAACCATAAACATTAAGATGACCGGGATGAATATGACTATGAAGGTAGATCAGATCAATAGGAAGGTAGTAAGTAAAGAAAGTGTAACAACCCCTGCCGGAACATTTGAATGTTACCTACTTACAGAAGACACCATTTCGGAGACCATGGGAGTAAAGCAAAATATGAGCACTAAATTATGGCTTGCCGAGGATGTAGGGATGGTTAAACAAGAAATCTACAATAAGAAAGGGGCTTTAACCAGCCATATGGAGCTTACCAAGTATAATAAATAACCCCAGAAGGGAACATTAATAGAAACCGAGTCGTTTTGCACTCGGTTTTTTTATTGCGAAACTTCAGTCTTTACCGCTTGAAACTCCGCTTCAAAAAGCGTGGAAAAATGTTTTAACAATTTTTCCTTCACCTCATCCATAGCCACCTCTTTAACTCCCAATTCTACGTTTAGGGAGGTCACCGCCTTGTCTTTAATACCACAGGGAATCATTAAATCGAAATACCCTAAATCGGTATTTACATTTAAAGCAAAACCGTGCATGGTCACCCAACGACTTGCACGCACTCCCATGGCACATATTTTTCGGGCCAAGGGCGTCCCTGCATCGATCCAAACTCCGGTTTCCCCCTTAGAACGCTCTCCCTTTATGCCATACTCTGCAAGGGTAAGGATAATCATATCCTCTAATAATCGCAGGTACTTATGGATATCAGTGAAAAAATTATCGAGATCTAGGATTGGATACCCCACCACCTGTCCGGGACCGTGGTAAGTAATATCCCCACCCCGGTTGATCTTGTAAAAACTGGCTTGCTTTTCTGCCAAATGAGCCTCATCTACCAAGAGATTGCCCATATTCCCACTCTTCCCCAGCGTATAGACATGAGGGTGCTCTACAAAGAGAAAATGATTAGGAGTTTCCAGTCCTGCATCCTCCCTGCGGTTCTTAATTTTCAAATCCAAAATAGATTGGAAAAGTGTTTCCTGATAGTCCCAAGTTTCCTTGTAATCTTTATGGCCTAAATCTTCTAAGAGAATCCTTTTGTTCATAAGGCAAAGATACAAACTCCACTTAAAAATAAAGTCCTAATTTGGATTGTTAAGTATGATCAAAGCCGCAACCACTCCAGGCACCCAACCACATAAGGTGAGAAGAAAAACAATTATAAATGACCCACAACCTTTATCAATAACTGATAGGGGCGGGAATATGATGGCCAACAGCACTCTAAAGCATCCCATTTACTTTTTGATTTTTGATTGATGTACCAATAGGACGAAATTAGGGGCCTATTGTTACAGTAAGTTGACAAAAATACAAACAGCCGTGGAACAATACTATTTACAGGATTGATAGATTAAGCCAGAGTAGCTATATTTGCATCCTTAATCATTATTGTATGCAACTTTCGGAACAAGAAGTAATCAGAAGAGAAAAACTTGGCAAGTTACGTGAACTAGGGATAGACCCCTATCCCGCGGCACTTTATCCTGTAAACAATACGTCCAGGACCATAAAGGAAAAATATGAAGAAGGCAAGAAGGTAGTTATTTCCGGAAGGCTTATGTCCCGTAGAATACAGGGAAAGGCCTCCTTCGCAGAATTGCAAGATAGCGAAGGCCGTATACAAGTATATTTTAACCGGGATGAGATTTGTACTGGGGAAGATAAAACCTTATATAATGAGGTCTACAAAAAACTATTGGATATTGGGGATATCATTGGGGTAGAAGGAACCCTATTCACTACCCAGGTGGGAGAAAAAACGGTGATGGTTAAGAACTACACGCTACTTAGCAAATCCCTACGTCCTTTACCACTTCCAAAAGTAGACGCAGAGGGTAACGTACACGACCAGTTTAACGACCCAGAGTTGCGCTACCGTCAACGTTATGTAGACTTGGTAGTTAACCCTAGCGTAAAGAACAACTTTATAAAGCGTACCAAGATCACCAATAGCATTCGTCAATTTTTCAACGATGCAGGATACCTGGAGGTAGAAACCCCAATTCTACAACCAATTCCAGGGGGTGCCGCGGCTCGTCCGTTTAAAACGCACCACAATGCCCTAAACATCCCCTTATATTTAAGGATTGCTAACGAATTATATCTTAAGAGATTAATCGTGGGCGGATTTGATGGCGTGTACGAGTTTGCAAAAGACTTTAGGAATGAAGGCATGGACCGCACCCATAATCCTGAATTTACGGTAATGGAACTATACGTAGCGTATAAGGATTACAATTGGATGATGGATATGACCGAGACGCTACTAGAAAAGGTAGCTATAGACTCTAATGGCACCTCAAAAGTTACGGTAGGAGAGCACCAAATTGAATTTAAAGCCCCCTACCCCAGAATTCCGATTCTTGAAGCTATTAAAACCCATACCGGTTATGATGTAGCTGGCATGGACGAGAATGAACTTAGGGAAGTGGCCAAAAAATTAAACCTAGAGGTAGATGAAACCATGGGTGTAGGAAAGCTGATTGATGAGATCTTTGGGGAAAAATGTGAGCATCATTATATACAGCCCACTTTTATTACCGATTACCCAAAGGAAATGAGCCCATTAACAAAGGAACATCGCAGCAACAAGGCCTTAACTGAACGATTTGAATTGATGGTAAACGGAAAGGAGTTGGCAAATGCCTACTCTGAGCTGAACGATCCCATTGACCAACGCGAACGATTTGAAGAGCAGCTTAAACTCTCAGAAAAAGGGGATGATGAGGCTATGTTTATAGACCAAGACTTTATTAGAGCTTTGGAATACGGGATGCCCCCTACCAGTGGTATAGGTATTGGTATAGATCGTTTGGTAATGCTAATGACCAATAACAGTTCTATACAGGAAGTACTTTTCTTCCCACAAATGCGCCCAGAGAAGAAGGAAGTAGAATTGAACGACGAAGAGAAGGGAATCTTATCCCTATTAAAACCATCTGGAACTTTGCCCTTACAAGAACTAAAGGAGCAGGCAGGATTGAGTGGTAAAAAATGGGACCGAGCTATGAAGGCCCTCGCCAAGCACGAACTTGTGAAAGTTACGACTGAGGGAGCTACAAAAATGGTTGTTTTAACAAAGTAACTTCCTAAGGGATTAGAACAACGCTCATGGCGTTGAACCTTTACTTATGTTTATATTTATTAAAAGGGCTGGGAATAATTTTCCAGCCCTTTTTGTATTACCACGCTCCAAAGTTTATCACCCCACAGTATCGGTATTCGTCCAGAAAAAAAGGACGGGACCATCATGGGGACGCCTTTACCATGTGGATAGCCGGAGGGGGTATAAAGAAGGGCGCCAGTTGGGGCCTTACGGACGAAATTGGTTTTTCTGCCTTGGAAGGTCAGGTTTCCGTACACGATATACATGCTACCATACTCCACCTCTTGGGCTTTAACCACGAACAGTTCACCTATGAATTCCAGGGGAGACCATTTAGGCTTACCGATGTGGAAGGCCAGGTGATCCATGAAATATTAGCATAAACAACCACAGCCCAACCAAAAAAACAACCCATGAATCCCATTAAAACTTTTGTAGTTCTTTTCCTTTGCACAATAACCCTCTCCCAGGCCCAAGAAAAAATAATGTTTTTTCAAACAGATTGGGGAAATAAGTTAACCTATGATGCCTTTTGTGAAAAGGCAAAAGCAGCTGGCTATGATGGAATAGAAACTTGGCTACCCTCTAACAACGCTGATCAAGGCCAATTAAAAGCAGCCTTGGCCAAACACCAACTTAAGCTGATTTTTTTACACGGCACCAATAAAGGTCTTCCCTTTAAAGAGAGCCTAGAACAGTATAAAACTGGTTTGGAAAAATTAATGAAATGGAATCCAACCCTCGTCAATTCTCATACTGGAAGTGATTTTTATAGTTTCGAGGAAAATCGTGCATTTATTAATGCTGCCACCACTATAAGCGAAAAATATAACATTCCGGTGGTTCATGAGACCCATAGGGGACGGTTTAGCTATAGCCTTCCTGAAACCAGCAAGTACCTATCACAATTACCCAATTTAAAGCTTACCTTGGATATTAGTCATTGGATGGTGGTACACGAATCCCTGCTAGAGGGAAAAGAGGAGTTGCTGAAACCGGTGATTAGTAGGTCGCACCACGTTCACGCTCGTATAGGCCATCCCCAAGGTCCACAAATAAGCGACCCAAAAGCGCCGGAATGGACACCTACCGTAGAAAGACATTTAGACCTCTGGGAGGAGATCATTAGAACAAGCTGGAAAGAAAACAAGGGTATATTTACAGTAACCACTGAGTTTGGTCCCCCAGATTATATGCCCACACTCCCTTATTCCAAAATCCCATTGACAGACCAATGGGAAGCCAACGTTTCTATGATGAAAGCTTTAAAAGAACGCCTAAAATTGAGGAGGTAAATAATGGATGTAATTCAACAATTAATAGGGCGTTTACACCCAATGGTTGTCCACTTACCTATTGGATTTATCATTACGGGTTTGTTGTTACAATGGATAGACCGCAAACAAGGCACCTTGAAACCCGTAATTGCCAAGGTATTCTTATGGGGTTTTATCGCAGCCATTGTGGCTAGTATTAGCGGATACTTACTTTACCTTAATGAGGGTTATGGGTTTAACACCATAAAGTTTCACTTGTGGGCGGGAATCGCCACTGCCCTTTTTTCTGGATTAATGTATTACCGCATTAAGGCACCCACTACCGTAGAGTTTTTAAGTCGCATACCCACTAGTCTCTTCTCCTATTCCTTATTATTTCTAATCTCCATAACCGGTCATCTTGGGGGGAGCATTACCCACGGATCGGATTACCTCGTGGAACCTTTACCAACAGCAATAAAAACTGCCTTGGGCATCGCTCCTAAAAACTACGAACTGCCCAGACTGGAGGAAGCGCTTTGGGAAGAATCAGATTTATACGCCCAAGTGGTACAACCCATCCTTAACAACCGATGTCTAAGCTGTCACAACCCCAAAAAAAGTAAGGGAGACTTACACCTGAATAATCCTGAAGGGATATTAAATGGTGGTGAGAACGGTGAGGTAATAAATTGCCACGATATAAAAAACAGCCCTTTGTATGCGCGACTCGTTTTGCCCATAGATCATGAGGACCATATGCCTCCCAAGGAAAAGTCACAATTATCTAAGGAAGAAATTGAAGTTATCAAGGCGTGGATAGAAACCGGACCATCTTTTGACAAAACAATTGGCGAATTAAAGCTTCCCAAGTCCTTGTTTACCGCCTTTTTCCCAAAGGACAGAGCCACCGATTATCCCGAACTAGAGGTAGCTGCCATTCCTACAGATACCATTAGGTTGATAAGAAGTTATGGCTTCCATATAGAACCAATAAGTGCGTCTAGTAACCTGATCCGTGTTTCCTGCATCAATAAACCAGATTTTATCGATGCTGATTTAAAACTACTAAGTTCGTTAAGCAAACAATTGGTAAACCTAGATGTAAGTAACACCCAGCTTACTGATGCTATTTTTGAGTCACTGACTAAATTTCCCAACCTCACTGTTTTAAAATTGAACCATACACAGATAACCGGGGAAAATATAGACAAATTACAATCTTTGGATTATTTAAAAACACTACACCTAACTCATACCAATTTTAGCGGCAAACATCTTTCCAGCCTTAACTCTTTTAAAGCGTTAAAGTCCGTTTTCCTTTATAATAGCAAGGTTGATCCAACAGAGTTCCAAAATCCACCAACTTCCAGCGACCTCCGTATAGATTATGGAAACTACCAACTGCCCAAAATAGCTGCAGACACCATTGTATATTAAAGATTGTGCATTGGCAGGGATACGGTTAAACCAAAGTGAATTACAAAAATATCATGAGAGGAATGGATAGCTCATACACTTATTACAAACTGCTTAAATTGTGAAACCAGGTCTTTTTTATGGCAGCTCCCCAACCTCAAAAAAATCATCCCTCAGGACATTTCCCAAAGAAAATCGCTGTAACATACTCACGAAAAACACGAATTCGATGCATTTTACGATACAAACCACCTCAGCCATCAAATTATTCCCATCAACCAAGGGTATTCATTGAAAATAAATCAATACCCCGGCTACATTTCCGGATTCTAAAATTAATTCAGTTCTTTGAAGGAATTGAATTTACAAAATAACATATAACTCAATCATGATTACAAATCGACTTCAAAAAATGCTATTTGCATTTTTGTTATTGGGCTTTATTACATCTACCGAAGCCCAAATTTTTAAAAGGAAATCCAAAAAAACAGAACAGGCCAGTGAGGCGGAAAAACCTAAAAAAGGGGATATTCAGCCATACGACAAAGTAATTACCAAGGAGGCCATTACGGATAAAGGTCTATTTGACGTGCACAAAGTGGACAGCAAATACTATTATGAAATTCCAGACAGCTTATTTTCCAAGGAGATGCTCATGGTGAGCAGGATTTCCAAAACGGCAAGCGGCATTGGTTTTGGGGGAGGAAAAATTAATACCAAAGTCCTCCGATGGGAGAAGCGAGACAAAAAGGTTTTGCTCCGCGTAGTTAGTCATGATGTAGTGGCATCGGACTCTCTCCCAATCCACGAAGCAGTAGTAAACTCTAATTTTGAGCCGGTTTTGTATGCATTCGATATTAAGGCGATCAACAAGAAGGATTCTACCAAATTGGCCACCGTTATTCAGGTAAACGACTTATTTGAGGAAGATGTAAAAGCCTTGGGAATGCCAGAATTTTACCGTAACCGGTACAAAGTATCTAGACTAGAAGGCTCTAGAAGCTATATTGAGTCCCTTAAAAGCTTTCCCTTGAACATAGAGGCCAGACATGTAAAAACATACGCTGCGGGCAATCCCCCTTCCAATGCCACCTTGGGTTCTATTTCCATTGAGATTAACAACTCCATGATTCTCTTGCCAGAAGAACCTATGAAACGACGCGCATTCGACTCTCGTGTTGGTTGGTTTACCAGTAGCCAAATAGATTATGGTCTCAACGCACAAGAAAGCAAGCGAGTTACCTATTTAGATCGTTGGAGATTAGAGGTAAAAGAGGAGGATATAGAAAAATTTAAACGTGGGGAATTGGTAGAACCCAAGAAGCCTATTGTTTATTATGTAGACCGGGCAACCCCGGAACATTGGGTCCCTTATATAAAGCAAGGAATTGAAGACTGGCAAGTAGCATTTGAGGCGGCGGGTTTTAAAAATGCCATTCTTGCTAAAGATCCTCCTACCATAGAGGAAGATCCGGAATGGTCTCCAGAAGATGTTAGGTATTCGGTAGTACGCTATTTAGCCTCTCCCATTCCCAATGCCAACGGTCCGCGAGTTAGCGATCCAAGAAGTGGGGAAATATTGGAGTCCGATATTAATTGGTACCACAACGTAATGTCCTTGCTAAGAAACTGGTTTTTTGTACAGACCGCAGCCATCAATCCGGATGCAAGGGGCGTAGCTTTTAAAGAAGAAGTAATGGGTCGTCTAATCCGCTTCGTATCCTCTCACGAAGTGGGGCACACCTTAGGCCTTCCCCATAATATGGGGAGTAGTGCCGCCTATCCGGTAGACTCCTTACGTTCTGCTACCTTTACACAGAAATACGGTACTGCACCTTCTATAATGGATTATGCCCGTTTTAATTACGTAGCTCAACCAGGGGATGAAGGAGTAGCGCTAATGCCTCAAATCGGTATTTATGACAAGTATGCTATCAATTGGGGATACCGTCCAATTTTGGACAAGTCCGAAACCGAGGAGAAAGAAATATTGGATAGCTGGATCCTAAAACATGCAGGAGACCCTCTATACCGATTTGGACATCAGCAAGTGGGAGATGTGGTAGACCCCAGTTCCCAAACAGAAGACTTAGGGGACGATGCCATTAAAGCAAGTACCTACGGGATAAATAACCTTAAGTTGATTGTTCCCCAATTAATAGAATGGACGGCAGAGGATGGCAAGGACTACAAGGATCTAAATGTTTTGTACGGGCAGGTTATTGCTCAATTCAACAGATATATGGGCCATGTTAGTAATAACATTGGAGGTGTTTACGAACATCAAAAAACGTACGACCAAGAGGGAGCAGTTTATACTCCAGTAGCCAAGGAGCATCAGCAAAATTGTATGATTTTCATCCAAGACCAGCTTTTTAAAACACCAGAGTGGTTAATAGACCCCAACATTTTCAATAAAATTGAGTATTCAGGTTCTGTAGAAAGGATTAGAAAAACGCAAGAAAGAACCTTAAACAATATTTTAAGCCTGGGCCGAATGGCAAGGCTGCTAGAAAATGAGGCGATTAACGGCAAGGAGGCGTATAGTCTGTTAAATATGATGAACGACCTAAGAAAGGGAATCTGGTCCGAATTGAGAAGAGGCAATAGTATAGACATCTATAGAAGAAACCTACAAAAGGCGCATATAGATCGTTTGGCTTATTTGATGACGGCAGAAAGCGAGGCCAAACAATCCGAAATGGGCGGCTACCGTAAATCTACCGCTATCAACACAAGCCAATCGGATATCCGCTCCATTGCTAGGGCCCAGTTAAATGTTTTAAAGCGAGATATAAACAATGCCATTGCACGTACCTCCGATCCCATGAGCAAGTATCACTTGCAGGATGCGGTAACGAGGATAAACCAAATCTTGGAACCTAAATAATAAAGTAGGAACCACCTTATTAAAGTAGGCTAGGGCATTATTTTACCCTAGCCTACTTTTTTTATAAGTTCTACCTTATCCATAGCTTATAGGATCAAAGAAGGTACCATCGTTAAAGATTATTAAAGGTTGTTATCAATTGCCATGGTGTTGATGTTATTTCCTACATTTACAGCTGTAATAAAATCCCATATCAGTGTCTTATAAAATTAAAAGCCTGCTTTATTTTATCTGTTTCTTAGCTGCCTCTGTCTTTTACTACTATTTAGACGTAGAAAATGAGCCGCCCCCTCCTACCCAGTCGGTTGAAATACCTAAAGAAAATAAAGACACTATACTCCCTGATGAGCATATTAAAAAACCATTTGAAACCCTGGAAAAAACTTAATTCTATAATATCCTAATTTCTAAACCGATCCAAGGTAGACATACACCACAAGAAAGCTTGGTTTCACAACAATGACTCGTACATTCCCAAAGGTTCTCTTAAATTAGAAGCACTAAACAACGCCCTAAACCTATGAACTACAGAGTTAAAAGTTTAGTCTACCTAATCGGCTTCATTTTTTCGGCTTTGGTAGGCACCTACCTCCAGGAAGATTCCCATACAGTTACGGAAGAACTTACCACAGAACATGTTGAGAAAATAGACCAAACTATTGTTAGTTTAGAAAAACAGAGCTAATCCCTCTTTCTTTCAACAACATAGAGTGTAAGTCGCCAGCAACTACCAAAGACAGTATTTTGCACTTGGTTTAGTAGGCCCGTTTACCTAGGTTGTCAGTTCTTGGGCTACTATTTCCTAAGCTCAACACCCCCTTCCCTATTTATATCACAGGCAGGAACTACTTCCAACAATATTATTAACAACACCCTAAGAAACCTTCCTATACATTTTAATAATTAGGTGAAAATCCCCAGCAATCATTTCCAAATCTTATAAAAACAAGATGTTTTCCTAGTCTAACCTCCATAAAAATAAGATACGAGATTAAACCAATTGTTGTTTCAGCTGTCCTACTAGTAAACCCATAAATTTTTAAAGGATGAAAAAATTAGTTTTTACCATGGTATTTCTACTTGGCTTTACCGCTATTGCGCAAACGGGAAACCGAAAGGGAATGAAGGATTTAACTCCCCAGCAAATGGCAACCCTGCAAACCAAAAAAATGACCTTGGCGCTAGATTTAACCGATGCCCAACAAGCACAGATTCAAAAGTTAAATTTAGAAAATGTTACCGCGCGCGTGGAGCGAAGAAAGGAGATGCAAGCCAAAAGAGAAAGTGGAGAGATAAAACCTCTTAGTTCGGAACAGCGCTATGAGCTTAGAGTAGCGCATTTGGATCATCAGATTGCGCAGAGGCAACAGCTTCAAAAAATACTATCTAAGGAACAATTTATAGTTTGGAACAAAATCAATACTAAAAGGAAATCCCATAGAATGGCAAACGCCAAAAAGGCACGCTATGCAAGAAGGCATTAACCATATAATAAAAGGGATATCCGCTCCCTAGTTCCTTTCTCATGTTAAGGAAAAAACTAGGGTGTGGATATCCCCTAATACACTAAACCTGGATGATGAACATTCAGTTTAGGTTTATCATCCAGACTACTCCTATTGTTTTAAATCGTCCACAATATTGGAAAGAGCCGCAATAGTGGCATCCAGATCTTCGTACGTAAGTGCATCATTCAAGAAATAGCTTTCAAATGCACTTGGCGGTAGGTAAACGCCCTCTCTCAACATTCCGTGAAAATACTTTTTAAAGGTATCATTGTTCCCTTTAACAGAGCTTTCAAAATCTACCACCGGCTCATCCGTAAAATGTATGGATATCATGGAGCCAAATCTATTTTTTTGAAAGGGAATATTGTTATCTGTCAACACCTTAGCCAAGCCAGCTCCTAAGTATTTAGTTTTATCCGCCAGACTTCTAAAGATCGCCGGATTGTTGTTTAGTTCGGTCAACATGGCTAATCCGGCACTCATTGCCAAGGGGTTTCCACTTAGGGTACCTGCCTGATACACCGGACCATCGGGAGCCAAGTAGCTCATAATTTCATCCCTGGCTGCAAAAGCACCTACGGGCAATCCGCCACCTATAACCTTACCAAAGGTTACAATATCTGCATCTATACCCAAAACTTCCTGTGCACCTCCCTTTGCCAATCTAAATCCGGTCATCACCTCATCAAAAATCAACAGTATCCCTTCTTGGGTACAAAGGTCACGCAATCCTTTAATAAAACTTTCATCTGGAATAATACATCCCATATTTCCAGCTACTGGCTCAAGGATTACGGCGGCAATTTCCCCCTTATTGGCAACTACTAAAGATTTTACGCTTTCCAAATTGTTGTAGATGGCCAAAAGAGTATCCTTGGCAGTTCCTTGAGTAACCCCCGGGCTATTGGGACTTCCAAAGGTAACCGCTCCACTACCTGCTTGTATTAGGAAGGCATCTGAATGCCCGTGGTAACAGCCCGCAAATTTTATAATCTTATCCTTTCCGGTAAAGCCTCTGGCCAGCCTTACGGCACTCATACAAGCCTCGGTTCCACTATTTACAAATCGGATTTTATCTATATTGGGCACCATGGAAACCGCCAATTCCGCTAATTTGGTTTCTATTTCTGTAGGCATCCCAAAGGAAGTACCTTTTTTAGCTTTTTCTATTACCGCATTAATAACAGGTTCGTGGGCATGTCCCAAAATTAGTGGACCCCATGAAGCTATATAGTCAATTAATCGGTTCCCATCCTCATCGTACAAATAAGCTCCTTTGGCCTCCTTAACAAATATGGGTTCTCCTCCTACTGCCTTAAATGCTCTAACCGGGGAATTTACCCCTCCAGGAATAACTTTTTGCGCATCGGCAAACAAGGCACTACTTCTTTTATATCTCATATTTATTTATTTTTTTACAGCTTTTACAGTGATTTTTTGGCCTACCGCCAAATTACTGTTCTTCAAATTATTCATTTCCATCAGTTCCGGAACAGAAATAAAATACCTCCTGGAAATGGAATACAGGGTATCTCCTTTTTGTACCACATAGGTTGTAAGCCTGTACTCCTGTGGTTCCTTTTTCACTATTCTCCCAGACTTTATCACCTCCTTATCATACTTATACAGTTCGTATCGCTCTATAAGGGAAATTAATTTTTCCGGGTATTTTCTATCTGTGGCATAACCAGCTTGTCTTAGGCCTTTTGCCCAACCCTTGTAGTCGTCGTGATCTAAATTGAACAAAAAGGCATAGCGCGCTCGGGAGGATAGAAATATACTTCTATCCCTAAAAGAGTACATAGGGTGGTTGTATTTCCTAAAACACTCCCCTTTCTCATCGTCGTCGTGAAAATCATAATCGCCATTCCAACCCGTGTGGCACTTTATGCCAAAATGGTTATTTGTTCTTTGGGTAAGATTCCCTCTACCCGCTCCGCTCTCTAATATTCCCTGCGCCAGGGTAATACTGGCAGGGATGCCATAAGCTTTCATCTCAAAGCGCGCTATCTCCGAAAAAGTCGTGATATATTCTTCCACCGAATTCACTGGAAATTGCACAAACTTCCCCGTATCCTCCGGAAGTGGATACAACACATTCCCCTGCTCCCTTTGTTCTTTTTCTGGCGCTTTTTCCGCAGGCTTTTCTACAGTTCTCTCTATTGGCTTCTTCGATGGGGCAACTCGCTTTTTAGTGCCACAAGCGATCATTAAAAATCCAAAAACAAGTATTGTTATTATTCTTCTTATCATACTTCAATCAATGGTTGCTGTCTTTTCTTTAATTTTATATTCATTCCTTCAATCCCCTGTAAACCACCTGTATGCACCACTAAAACAGACGCTCCAGGTCTAAAATAGTCCTGCTTCACCAAATCCAGTACCCCATACAACAGTTTTCCGGTATAAATAGGATCGGTAGGAATACCGGTTTCCCGCTTAAACCAGTTAATAAACGCTATAAGCTGTGGGGATACCTTGGCATAACCGCCAAAGTGATAATTGGTCTTTAATTCCCAATTATCCCTGGAGACAAAACTACGAATATCTTTTCTTAGAAAATCACCTTTAAGGGATGCTAAACCCAATACCGTTTGGTTCTTGCTAGAGGAATTAATGATACCGGCCATGGTACCTCCTGTCCCAACACTACAACAAACGTAATGGTACTCAAGGTCTCGCTCGCTCAATATTTCTTCGCAGCCTTTTATAGCCAAGGCATTGGTTCCCCCTTCCGGGACCAGATAAAATGGCCCCATGGTATCCTGGAGTTTTTGCAAATAGTCTGGGTTAGTCTTATCCCTATACTGCTCCCTGGAAATAAACATAAAGTCCATTCCATTTTTACTGGCTTGCAGCAGCGTAGGGTTATTATTATAATTCCCTTGTAATTCAGCGCCCCTTATAATCCCAATGGTACGGAGGCCTACCTCTTTTCCGGCATAGGCAGTGGCAGCAATATGGTTAGAAAAGGCCCCTCCAAAAGTCACCAAGGTGCGATGCCCCAATTGTTGGGCTTCTAGCAGATTGTATTTTAACTTGCGGAATTTATTCCCGGAAATATAGGGATGAATCAAGTCTTCCCTTTTTACAATTAGGGAAACCTGTTTTTCTTTTAATAGGGGAAGTTCTACATGTTGATGTATACCCGACACAATTATCGCTTTTCAGCCCAAAGATATTTAATAAAACTATACGGTCTTCGTTGTTGCAGATAATGTGGGTTGGATTCATTTTGGTAGGCCTCCCTTTCAAAACTGATGTTCCTATACGCCGTATAAGCATCGAAGTATATAAAAAACCGGATAAGGCCCTCCAGGAAGTATAAAAAATAAAAGGGAAGAATCAATAATTCCTTTTGCTGCCGTAGGTGAATCTTTTCATGATTAATGAGAACGACATCCTTTATAAGAGCTCGATTCTTGAGTATGATAAAAGGCCAGACCGATAATCCTACATAGTCCTTATAAAAAAGATGTTTAAACACAATAACCATAAAGCGAAATCTAACTTATATAAAGATAACGGTCCTTAATTCAATAATGTGCGCTTTTCGATTTAAAACTAGCTAAATAAGATAAAAAACCAAAAAGCAAGCTAGTAGAAACCCAAATAGCCTCAAAGAATGGGACTCTCAGCCCTCTTTTCAATTAAATCCCATAAATTTACAGCAATGAAAAAAATAATACCCATAGAGGAAGGGGATTTTTATCTCTCTGAAGAAGGCTATAAAGTGTTCACAAAACAATACCTCTTAAAGCGTGGATATTGTTGCGAAAGTGGTTGTAGACATTGCCCTTACGGCTACAATCCCAAGACGGCGAGAAGAAAGTAACTCCTATTCCATTCGGCATGATATTTGTGATATCCTATTGTGAAGTTTAATGAATACGAATTAAAAAAAATAGTTATGAAAAATATCAAATTACTATTTGCTCCCCTTTTCGCCATCCTACTTTTGGCGTCCTGTTCTTCGGTGCAAGTGCTGACCGATTACGATAGAGAGGCAAATTTCAACAATTTTAAGACCTTTGCATTTTACAAAACTGGCATAGACAAGGCCCAAATTTCGGACCTTGACAAGAAAAGAATACTCAAAGCTATTGATGCTGAAATGAGCGCTCGAGGTTTTGTAAAATCTAATGAACCAGACATCTTAATCAGTATTTTCACTAAGGAAAGACAGCAGGTAGATGTATATAGTAATTATTGGGGCGCAGGATATTATGGCTGGGGATGGAATCCGTATTTCTGGGGAGGCCCATACAACCATGGTAATGTGAGCACCAGAACGGAAGGCTCCTTATACATAGATATTATAGATGCCAAAAACAAGGAACTAGTATGGCAGGGAAGAGGAGTTGGCAGCTTGCACAATATTAAAAACATTGAAAAGAAGGAGGCACGTATTAGAGAGTTTGTTGCCGAAATCCTACAAGCCTATCCACCGGGATCGGAAAGCAAATAAGGAGGTAGGCAAAAGCACACTTTTATAGCTTTCTATAATGTATTCATAAAGAGCGACACCCAATTATGTAAGGCCTTTTCCAGTTTTCTGGAAAGCCCACGCCCCAAAAGGAATTCCCACTTCCTTTTGGGGCTGCTTTTTTGTATATTTAGTTGATTTGTAAAACCTGCATCCATGTCGTACAAAAGCAACTATATATTGGATAAGCTGCCCCAGCATTTAAAGCAGTATATAAAGCCTCAAAACTATGAGGAATACACTCCTATTAACCAAGCAGTCTGGCGCTATGTAATGCGAAAAAATGTTGACTACCTTAGTAAGGTTGCGCATAAAAGCTATGTAGACGGTCTCCGAAAAACAGGTATTGCCATAGACCATATTCCCAATATGTATGGAATGAACCGGATCTTGAAAGATATCGGATGGGCTGCGGTAGCCGTAGACGGATTTATTCCTCCCAGTGCATTTATGGAGTTCCAAGCTTACAATATTTTGGTAATTGCCTCCGACATTAGGCAGTTAGAGCATATAGAATACACCCCAGCCCCAGATATCATTCATGAAGGTGCCGGGCATGCTCCCATCATCGCCAATCCAGAATATGCAGAATACCTAAGGAGGTTTGGAGAGATTGGCAGCAAGGCCATTTCCAGTAGAAAAGATTATGAGCTCTATGAAGCGGTAAGACACCTTTCTATCATAAAGGAGGCCGAAGGCACACCCCAGGAACTGATAACAAAAGCAGAGAAAAAAATTGAGGATCTCCAACAGAATATGGGGGAGCCTAGCGAAATGGCGCTTATCAGAAACCTACACTGGTGGACGGTAGAATACGGGCTGATAGGCACCTTGGAGAACCCAAAAATTTATGGCGCCGGCCTTTTATCTTCTATTGGCGAGAGTGCTTGGTGTATGACAGACAAGGTTAAGAAACTCCCTTACTCCATTGAAGCAGTCCACACCTCTTTTGACATTACCCAGCCGCAACCACAATTATTTGTCACACCAGATTTTGCCTACCTCAACCAAGTTCTGGAAGAGTTTGCCAATACCATGGCCCTTCGGAAAGGTGGCCTAAGCGGATTGGAGAAACTGGTAGAATCTAAAGAATTGGGGACCGTGGAATTAAGCACAGGTATACAAATTTCCGGGAAATTTGATAATACCATTGCCCATGAAGGGAAGCCCATCTATTTCTCTACCAAAGGCAAAACCGCACTGTCTTATAGAGGTAAGGAATTAATAGGACATGGGACAAGGCATTATCCCAAGGGGTTTGGCTCTCCAGTTGGAAAATTAAAAGGAATCAATATTGCTATTGAGGATATGAGTCCAAGAGACCTAAAAGCCTATAATATTTACGAAGGTGAAACTGTGCTTCTTGAATTTGTGGGTGGCGTAACCATAAGTGGGGAAATAATAACTGGCACGCGAAACCTAAAGGGTGAAATTATCTTGATTACTTTTTCCAACTGCACCGTAAAATACCAGGACCAAATTCTTTTCCACCCAGCACAGGGGCTTTACAATATGGCCGTAGGGCAAACCATTGATTCCGTATTTAACGGCCCTGCAGACCTTTCTAGTTTCGATTTAATTACCCATACCATTTCGGACACCACCATAAAGTCAACCCCAACCAAGTGGCGACTGCAACTGGAGGAGCTTTATCGGCAGGTTAGGGAATACCGGGAAAGGAAAAACACCAACATCTCCAGAAATAAGGTATTTCAAGAATTGGTAAACAACCATCCCGATGATTGGCTACTATCCGTGGAGTTGTATGAATTGGCAAAAAATAACGGCGACCACGCCTTTGCCGATAGGATTGTAAATCACCTTGAGAAGGTAAAACGAAACAAACCCAAGGTAGGCCGCTTAATTGATGACGGCCTGGAATTGGTGGATAAAAATTTAGTAATTTAGGCGCTTTCACTTATATACGCACAGTAAGGGGTAGATGGCCCTAGAAATATACTTACATGAAGTTATTGGTCCATTTTACCTTGCTTTTATTTCTATATCCCATGTCCTCTTCTAAAGCTCAAGCACTTTACGATGAAAACAACGTACCTTTTTTTAAGGTACCCAACCCACTAACCACCTTTGAAGGCGAAAAAATATCCACTGCCTCTGTATGGAAAAACAAGCGAAGACCAGAAATCCTTCAATATTTCACTAACGAAGTATATGGTGCGTTTCCAGCACATAAGCCGCACCTATCTTCCAAAATTTTGGAGAAGGACCACAACGCCTTGGGAGGAATGGCCAAACGCTTGCAGATTGAACAAACCTTTAGCAGGGACAATAAAAGTTTAACCTTTACCATCTTACTATATCTCCCCAAGGAGGTAGCGAATGCCCCTATATTCCTAGGTTATAATTTCTTTGGCAACCACACGGTTACCGATGAGACGGAGGTATTGGTCTCCACCGCTTGGACCAACAACAATGCCCTTTTGGGAATTACCAACCATACTTTAACGGAGCAGACAAGAGGTGCAAAAAGCAGCCGATGGCCCTTAACTCAAATTATCGAGGCCGGTTACGGATTGGCCACCATATACTACGGGGAGGTAGACCCGGACAAAAACGATTTTTCCGATGGTATTCACGCCCTTTTTTATCAGAATGGCCAGCAACACCCAAAAGAAAATGAGTGGGGTAGTATTGCCGCTTGGGCATGGGGACTTCACAGAACCATGGATTTCTTGGAAAGGTATGAGGAGACCAAAAATTCTAAAGTTATAGTTTTTGGACATTCACGCCTTGGAAAAGCTGCTCTCTGGGCAGGGGCCAATGACGAGCGATTCGCAGCGGTGATCTCCAACAACTCTGGATGTGGTGGCGCTGCCATGTCTAAACGAACCTACGGAGAGACCATTGCCACCATCAATCAACGTTTCCCCCATTGGTTCTGCTCCAATTTTCAAAAATATAATAACAATGAAACTGCCTTGGAGGTAGACCAACACCAACTTTTGGCACTGATTGCCCCAAGACCCTTGTATATTGCCAGTGCTGAAGAAGACCGTTGGGCAGATCCCAAGGGGGAATTTCTCGCTGCCTATTATGCTACTCCCGTATATGAATTGTTTAAAAAGAAAGGGATTCCCTCCTTAGAAATGCCCGTCACCAATACCCCTATACTAAACACCCTGGCCTATCATATACGAAGTGGCAAGCACGATATAACGGAGTACGACTGGGAGCAGTATATAAAGTGGGCCAACCGTTTTTTAAGATAAACGCCCCCTTCTCAATTTTTAATTATGTGACTTGGAGCTCGTAGGTCCTCCAATCCCTGAACCGTATGATCCCCATATACCAAGGTCCACCCCATGGAATTGGTGAGCACCAAAAACTTAGACAACTCAGTTATCAAGCGGTTTTCTGCATTGGTAATTATCGAGGAAGCGTTAATTTGCTTCATCAGGGAAGCGTGTACGTTTTTCTTTATCTTATTATAATCCCCTGCATTAAACTGATTCAGAAAATCAGCCGTAACATCGTAGTATTCAAAATCTGGGTACAATTTAATTTCTGCTTCGGGAATACTGCGGATATACAAGGTTTTGGACTCCTTATCTACTTCAAAATCGATTAAGCTTAGATCATATGCTACCGTCACCTCCGCATTCACCACTACCAACGCCTTTTTCTTGGCAGTGATTAAAGGCCCAAAAAGTTGTTGGGAATCCTTATAGTTATAGACTTGGGAAAAGTGTCCCTCAGTAACAATTAGCTTGGCTACATTATTCACCTGTTTTTGCAACATCACCGCATTCTCCTCCAAAATAGAATCCTTCTTATTTTCTTCCGAACAGGAACGAATAATCAAGACGGCCGTTAAGGCCAACACCACACCAATTATAAAACCTCTCATTCTTTAAATTTCATAAACGGATACTCTTCTTGGAGCTCCTTAATTTTTTGTTGTTGTTTCACCAGAAACTTCTTATGCTGGTCCGAAGATAGATTAAATGGCCTATGCAACAAACCCTTTTGAACCTTGTCTACCTTTTCCATTACTGGCAGCACCGTTGTGGACAGCCACATAAAACTAAATTTCTCCCAAATATAATCTACTGCCAGGGTATTGGGATGAACCATATCCGCATTATAAAAGCGATAATCCCTTAATTCATCCATCATTATTTCATAGGAGGGAAAATAATGTGCCTTGGATCCAGTATTGTCTTTCCTTGCCGATATTTCACTAAGAATTGCATGTATAGAGGTGATTAGGTTTGCCTTGCTTTGCTGGTTTTCCACAAAACCATCTTTAAGATGTCTTACTGGGGAAACCGTGAAAATAAACTGGATATTCTTATTAACACTTTCAACACACTCCACCATACGCTTTAGAATAAGCGTGTTCTCTTCTATGGAAATCATTTCCTTGTTAAACTCCTTTTGTGGCACCTTATGGCAGTTGGCAACCATCCGATCTGTTTCCTTATGCCGATACACCCATGCGGTTCCCAAGGTAATTATAAGGTGGGAGGCTTTGGTAATATGCGCTAAGGCAATCTCTAAACTCGTATTTAAATTTTGGAGCAATGCTTCTTTGGAATTTGCCGATAAGCTGGAATGGACATCAAAGCAATGCCATTGTCCATTATAGCAAAAGACGTTATTCTCGGTATAATACTCCTTATTAACCGCTCTACGCACCAATGCTTCCATTGCTTGCGGATGAAAAAGAGTGCCAAAGGGATTGCAAAGGGTACGGAATTTATAGTAACTGAGCTTATCCCCTATATTTTTAGAAAAACAAGAGCCCAATAAAACCACCTTACTTTGGTAGTCTATTGGGCTGCTAGCCTTCTTTAATGGTATTTGGGTCTGTAGTTTCATTGTGTAATTCACCTACTTTATTGAAACCAAATTGGCCCCATCTAATTGGCTGTTATCCCAAGTAATCTTTGGCTTTCTCCAAAACCTCTGGGATACCCGCTGGGTTTTTCCCCCCGGCAGTAGCGAAAAATGGTTGGCCTCCGCCCCCACCTTGGATATACTTCCCTAATTCTCTAACGATGGTCCCTGCATTTAAATTCTTTTGGGCCACTACTTCCTTGGAAATATAGCATGCCAATAGGGCTTTTCCATCTTTTTCCGTAGCGAACAAAAGGAATAGGTTATCTCTTTCCCCTCCCATTTCAAAGGACAAATCTTTAATTCCTGCAGCATCCAGGTCGATCCGTTTTGCGAGGAATTGCACTCCATTAACCTCGCTAAGTTCATTTAAAAGGTCGCCTTTTAAATTCTTGGCCTTGTCCCTTAACAAGCCTTCCACTTGCTTTTTCAACAATGAATTCTCCTCCTGCAAGGCAGTAACTGCCTTAACGGGATCTTTAGCATTGTTCAACAAATCTTTAATCTGGAGGACCATTCTATTATTTTCGGAATAAAATTCCTTTACCGCATCGGAGGTAATAGCTTCTATTCTTCTTATTCCCGAGGCTACTGCACCCTCAGACCTTATTTTAAAATGCCATATATCCCTTGTATTCTCTACATGGGTTCCTCCACAAAGCTCAATGGACTGTCCAAAACGGATGGTTCTTACAGTGTCCCCATATTTCTCTCCAAAAAGAGCCACTGCACCTTCTTTCATAGCTTGCTCCATAGGAATACCACGCTGCTCCTCTAGTGGCAGGTTGCCGTAGATACGAGCATTCACAAAGCTTTCTATCTCCTGTATTTCATCCACGGTAAGCTTGGCGAAATGAGAGAAATCGAATCGTAGGTATTTGGAGTGCACGGCAGAACCTTTCTGTTCTACGTGCGTACCAAGAATTTCCCGTAAGGCTTGGTGTAATAGATGGGTAGCAGTATGGTTACAAGCAGTTCTAAAACGTTGTTTTTTATCTACTACCGCCTTAAAACGCGCATCGGTTTCGGCAGGGAGTTCCTTGGTAAAATGTACAATTTCGTTATTTTCCCGTTTGGTATCCAAGATATAATATACCGTCCCATTGGGCGCTTCCAGGTAACCTTTATCTCCTACCTGTCCTCCACCTTCGGGATAAAACGGAGTCATATTGAATACCAACTGATACTTCTTGCCCTCCTTTTTGGTGGTAATCGTTCTATATTTCACCAATTTCACGGAGGTTTCCATTAGATCGTACCCTACAAATTCCTGTTCTGGATCATCGGATAAGATTACCCAATCGTCCTTAGAAACTTCTGAGGCCGATCTAGAGCGTGCCTTTTGCTCTTGCATGGCCGCCTCAAATCCCTTTTCATCTAAACCATATCCTCTTTCACTAAGAATAAGGGCTGTTAAATCTTTAGGAAATCCATAGGTATCATAAAGCTCAAAGGCCATTCGGCCATCCATAACCTTACCTTTATTGGCCTGGATCATAGTATCTAACAGAATTAGCCCTTGATCCAATGTTTTCAAGAAAGATTGTTCCTCTTCCTTCACCACATTCTCTATCAATTGCTTCTGCATCCTAAGTTCCGGGAATGCCTCCCCCATATGATCGGCAAGCACTTCTACCAATCTGTACATAAAGGGATCCTTGGTATCCAAGAAAGTAAAGCCGTATCTAATAGCCCTTCTTAAGATCCTACGGATCACATATCCTGCACCGGTATTACTGGGCAACTGTCCGTCTGCAATGGAAAATGCTACTGCCCTAATATGATCTACGATTACCCGGATGGCAATATCCACCTTCTCATCCTTCCCATATTTGGCATTTGCGATGGTCTCTACCTCTCTGATAAGGGGGGTAAAAATATCGGTATCGTAGTTAGAACGTACGTTTTGCATGACCATACAGAGGCGCTCAAAGCCCATTCCCGTATCTACGTGCTTTGCAGGTAGGGGCTCTAAATCGCCATTGGCCCTTCTGTTATACTGCATAAATACCAGGTTCCATATTTCCACTACCTCCGGATGGTCCATATTGACCAGAGAGGCACCGGAGACTTTATCTTTCTCCTCCTTGGGCCTAATATCTACATGGATCTCGGAACAAGGACCGCAAGGCCCCTGGTCTCCCATCTCCCAAAAATTATCTGCTTTATTGCCAAACAATATTCTGTCTTCGGGCACAATCTTACGCCAAAAATTGAGCGCCTCGATATCTTGCTCCAAATTATCGGCATCCTTACTCCCCTCAAAAACGGTTACGTAAAGACTATCCTTATCAATTTTACATACCTCGGTTAAAAATTCCCAGGACCAGGCAATAGCCTCTTCTTTAAAATAATCTCCGAAACTCCAGTTCCCCAACATTTCGAACATGGTATGGTGATAGGTATCCATACCCACTTCTTCCAGGTCGTTATGTTTACCACTAACCCTAAGGCACTTTTGGGAATCGGCTACCCTTTTGGATTTAGGTACAGAATTGCCCAGAAAGAACTCTTTAAACTGTACCATCCCGGCATTGGTGAACATTAAGGTTGGGTCGTCTTTAATGACCATGGGTGCTGAAGGAACAATTTTATGTGCTCTTTCCTCAAAAAATTCTAAAAACTTGGCTCTTATATCTTGGGATCTCATGTAAATTCGTAAGCTTTTTATATATTTAACTAATGCTTGAAAACATTTCTTAACTTTGCAAGCTGGATAAAAACCCGCACAAAAATAGAATAAATTACATACATGTCTAAGGTAAAATATTATTACGACCCAGACACCCTATCTTATCGCAAGATAGAACCCAGAAAAGCAAAAAAGTATAGGAATATCGCCTTCTTTTTTCTTGGCTCCATGCTTTTTGGACTTCTAGGGTTAGTATTCTTAATGAACACTAATTTAATTAACACCCCAAAGGAGCTCTCCTTACAGCGGGAAGTTAAGAATTACGAGCTCCAATTTGAAATTCTCAACAGGAAAATGTCTCAAATAGAGCAAGTTTTGGCAAATATTGAGGAAAGGGACAACAATCTATATAGAATGTATTTTGAAGCCAACCCTATCCCAGAGGAGCAAAGAAGAGCCGGATTTGGTGGAATTAATCGCTACCAGCAGTTGGAAGGTTTTAACAATTCTGAAATGATCATTGCTTCTACGAAGCGAATGGAAATAATTCAAAAACAGATGGTAATTCAATCTAAGTCCTTGGATGAGATTACTAAATTAGCCGAAGAAAAGGAAAAGCTTTTGGCGGCAATCCCAGCGATACAGCCTATAAGCAATGAAGATCTTACCAGAATGGCTTCTGGCTATGGATGGCGTACAGACCCCTTTACCAAGGCCCGAAAAATGCACTGGGGGATGGATTTCACTTCTCCGAAGGGAACCCCCATCTATGCAACCGGAGATGGAAAGGTATTACGGGCAGACAATAATTCTTCTGGATATGGAAAGCACATTAGAATAGACCACGGTTATGGATATATGACCCTCTACGCACACTTAAGTCAGTACAACGTTAGAAAAGGCCAGAAAGTGGAGCGCGGAGATCTTATAGGATTTGTGGGGAATACCGGAAGGTCCGAAGCACCTCACTTGCACTATGAGGTATGGAAAGACCAACAACGGATTAACCCCATTAATTTTTACTATGGAAGTTTAAGTCCGGAGGAGTTTGAGAATATGCTGAAATATGCCACCCAAGAAAATCAATCTTTAGATTAATGCATATAGATTTGCCTGAGAAAAGGTATTACGGAATAGGTGAAGTTGCCAAAGCCTTTAAGGTGAATGCTTCCCTTATCCGTTTTTGGGAATCGGAGTTTGATGTACTAAAACCCAAAAAAAATGCCAAGGGCAACAGAAAATTCACCCCTGAGGACATAAAAAACCTTAAGCTTATCTATTATTTGGTAAAGCAACGCGGCTTTACCCTGGATGGTGCAAAAATTCAACTAAAGGAAAACAGGTTAAAGACCCTAACCTCTTTTGAAGTCATTCAAAAATTAGAGAAAGTAAAAGCAGAATTGATCAAAATAAAAAATCAACTATAATTAAAAACAGCTAGTTATGAAAAAATGGTTAATCCCAGTAATTATCATAGTTATTATTGCCCTAGGATTTTACCGCTGGGGAGTAAGCTTTAATAACACCGCAATATCCTTAAATGAAAATGTTAGTGAGGCGTGGGGTAATGTACAAACCTCCTATCAACGGCGTAACGATCTTATTGGGAACCTTGTAAAAACCGTACAAGGAGCTGCCGATTTTGAGCGCAATACGCTTCGAGAGGTTATTGAAGCAAGATCCAAAGCAACACAAACCACTATTGATCCTTCCAACATCACTGCGGAACAATTACAAGAATTTAATCAGGCACAAGGGGGATTAAGCAGTGCTTTATCCCGACTTTTGGTAACAGTGGAGCGGTATCCCGACTTAAAAGCGAATCAAAATTTCTTAAAGCTTCAGGACGAGTTAACAAGTACCGAAAACACTATACAAACTGCCAGAACACGGTTTAACGAGGCTATAAAGCCCTACAACAACCATGTGAAGATATTCCCAAATTCCATCTTAGCCGGTTGGCTTGGCTTTGACGACAAACCTTATTTTGATTCTGAACCTGGCGCCGAAAGACCGGTAGATGTTGAATTTGATTTTTAATTAGAAGAAAAAATGCCCTCCAGTGAAGATTTTTTAACCATTGAAGAAGAACGGGAAATTATTGAAGCTATTCGCATTGCTGAAAATAATACTTCGGGAGAAATACGTGTGCATATAGAAAATGGGTGCGGCAAAGACCCATTGGAACGTGCCAAGGAAGTTTTTCATCTTCTAAAAATGGACAATACCAAACAAGACAACGGGGTATTAATCTATGTAGCCACAAAAGAACACACTTTCGCCATCTGTGGAGGGAAGGGAATTGATAAAGTAGTACCAAAAAATTTCTGGGACGCTACCAAAAATACTATCATTTCCCATTTTAAAGCTAAACGCTTTAAACAAGGTTTAATAGAAGGCATTTTGCTGGCCGGAAAAGAACTTAAAGCTCATTTTCCATGGCGGGAAGACAATAAAAATGAGCTTTCGGACGAAATTTCACGAGGATAACTTACAAGTTTCAATGTTCAAAAGAATACTATTATTCTGGATTTTAACAGCGTGTACCACTAGTATTTTCGCTCAGTTCAATATTCCCGAGCCTCCTAAAACCCCTACTAGTGTCTATGATTACGCTAAGATGCTTTCCACTACAGAGGAACATGCTCTTAAAACAAAGCTTCTTGCCTACGCAGATACTACTTCAACACAAATTGTTATTGCCATAGTCCCTACCATAAATGGAGAAAATATTGGCCTCTTAACTCCCAAATGGGCCCACGAATGGGGAATAGGCCAAGCAGACAAAGACAATGGAGTTTTTATTTTATTGGCAGAAAAAGAACGAAGAATATGGATATCCCCCGGCTATGGGGTAGAAGATAGACTCACAGCAGGTATCGTGGGTGAGATTACAAGAAACGTAATTATCCCTGAATTTAAAGAAAACGACTACTATGCTGGCCTTAACAAGGGAATCGATGCTATTATCCAGGTATTAAATGGCAAGTATAAAGAGGACCGCACCTTTGGGCAATCTAACGACCTCCCCTTCTCTTCCATACTCCCAATAATTATATTTATTATCATCATGATAATCCTCTCCAACAGAGGAAGAAGAGGTGGCAATAGTGGTAGCGGCGGCGGTAGATCGGGCGGATTAGATATCTGGGACATCATTGTTCTAAGCAATATGGGCCGCAGTGGACACAGAACAGGCTCTTCTGGAGGGGGCTTTGGCAGTGGTGGCGGCTTCAGCGGAGGATTTGGTGGCGGATTTGGCGGCGGCGGCTTTAGCGGTGGCGGCGCAGGGGGAAGCTGGTAGAAGCTTAACCCTATTTGCTACGCTTATTATTATACAAAAAGGAGGGCTAGCATTTATACAAATGCTAATTTTCAAACAAAACTAACTTGCTGTAAATTTCCTAAAATCCAATCCATATCTTTAGATGCATTTCTGCTCTTATGACATAGAGTGCAACCCAATCATATTACCCTCTGTGTCATAAACAAGGGAAACAAAACCATAGGCTCCGATGGACTGTTTGGACCGCGACACCTTACCTCCAGCTTTTTCTACCCTACTCTCTTCCACAACGCAATCGTCACAATGGAAATATACCATTGTACTGTTTCCCCCTGCTTCCATGCCATCTACCTTCACCAACGCTCCACTAGTTCCAGAACCGTTGATATTCATGGGGAATGCAAGCATCGTTAAATTCTCCTGAGTTTCTTCAGGCAGGTCAAGCACACTACATTCAATTTTAAATACGGCCTCGTAGAATTTTTTGGCCCTTTCCATTTCGTTTACGTATATCTCAAACCAAACCACAGGATTTTTAGCCGCCATATCTTTTATTTTACTGGTTACACTTCCTTAAAGTTACAGGAATTTATTTATACAGCATTCCATAAATTGATATTAATTGGCGCTATCTTTCTATTAATCCCCACACCTAGGATAGTTTCAGCAATTACCATAAAGTATAACCCAATAATCTGCCAATCGGTTTGCTTTGCATTCTTTTGAAACCACCAAGAACCACATAGACATAAACCGATGCGCGGTTAATTAATTACACTAAGAAAAAGCGAGCAGTATAAGGTTTAAAATCGTCTTCCCCTACCTCGTTGCTTACTCCCTCCAAACTGATCGAACTTATAACTAAAACTAGCCATAAAATAGCGTTTTAGCATGGTTCCCTGGTAATCTTGGATAAAATCTTCCCCAGTGGTCCTTCGGGTGTTTATATTTTGATCCAAGAGGTCGTACGCCAATATTTTCACAGTTCCTTTCTCTTTTAACACCTGCAGCCCCAGACTCATGTTCCAGAACAAGGCATCTTTATTAAATCCTGGACCCACGTTCCCGTTATAACTATAGCGTAGGTCGTTACCCCAAATTAAGTTTTTGGGCCAATAACTAGTCACCCTTAGACTAGCATTCTGAGAAGTATACCTAATATCATCTAGACGGTCTAGGTTGTATTTGGTATTGTTAAAGGAAATACCATATCCTGGCTCTATCTCCAAGAGCTCTTTGTAATTATAGGTGGTAGAGACATAAGGAAATACACTAAAGCTCTTCCCCTTAAGTTCTGTCCCATTGGTAAAGCTTACTCGCTGATCTATGCTAAAGCTAGGCCTTATATTAAATCTTAAGGTATATACACTATCTTTCTTAATCTGCTTAGAATAACCAAAGCCACCATAACCATTATAGTTTCCATTTACATTGGTAAATCTAGTGGTCCTTAAGAAATCCTCATCGGTGGTAGTTACAGCCGACACCCTATCATTTTGGATGTTAAGCCCAGAATACAAATAAACTCCACTCCGTTCTCTCCAATTATAATTATTGAAGTTAAAACGGATATTGTGATTTATACCCGGCAGTAAATTTGGATTACCAATAACGATATTTAGGGGGTTGTTTACATTGGGAACTGGCTGCAATTGATTTACATTAGGAATATTCAATCTAGAATTATATCTAAAAGACAATCGCTTATTTTTACCCAAGGAATAATTAATGTTACTGCTGAAGGTTAGGTTTTCATACGAATTAGAAAAGTTACTGTTCCTTAAATAGTCTGTATTGGTAAGATCCGTAAAGACATAATTTGCGCTGACTCTAAAGTTAAGTTTTTCACCCTGACTCTGAATTCCTATGGAAGGGGTTTGCTGTTGGTTGGTAAAATTAAAATCGGAACTCAAGGCTTCGTTAAATAGATTATACCCACCTGTAGTATCGTCGTAATCCATTACTTCCCTATTATCCCCCCTTCGATCATGAGAAAACTGATACCCTAGATTCAGGAATAACTTGTTGCTTAAAGGCTGTCTAAAGGAAGCCTCTAAATCATAAGAGTCCCGTCTATTATCCACTTCCGAAAGCTGATCCAAGATTTCTACACTGGCATTGTCACCATAAATCTCCCGGATAGAGCTTAGATTGGAAGTACTCTTATTTTCGGAATTGTTATTGGAAAAAGTAAAACTTAAGATGGTACCAATGGTATCCAATTTTTTCATTAGGCCCACCCTATTGGAGAAGTTTCTCTGGTGGCCGTCGCTAATAGAAACCCGTTCGTTAGAGTTTATAAGGTCACCATCCTCATTCTTACTAATCGTATTATTACTATTGTTAGAGTTGCTCCAATTAGCACTTAAATTAGGCTGCACAGACACCCTTAGGGTAGGATCTATATCGAACTCCAGATTTACAGTTCCCCTATTAGAGTTGGTAGCCCCCGTAAAATTGGAAACGTTCTCCGTGAAGTACCTACTATCTGGTAAAATATTTTCCCTGTTGGTCTTCTGATCATTATAAGAGTCACTGTATGCAAAGAAGTAATTCCCATCTACCTTATACTTTCCTTTTTTAGCATTGGCATAACTAGCTCCTAAATTTGATGAGGTAGTAATTCCATTTCCAAAATTATTAAGAAGGTTAGATCCCCTAGCCCCGGAATTCCCCACCATATCATAAATCTCATCGTACGAAAAACCGGAGTTGTTAATATTATTGGCACCTCCAATAAAACTTACGCGTTGCGTATCGTTGAAATAATTGAGTAATCCGCTGAGCTGATACCGGTCATCCGTACCGTAACCTGCCGATGCGCGACCCATATATCCTTTATTCTTATCTTTCTTGATGGTGAGGTTAATGGTCTTATTTTCTCCCTCTGCATCGTCTCCGGTGAATTCTTCTCTTTTTGTTTTAGAATCTACAATCTGAATTTTACTGATAATATCTTTTGGAAGGCTTTTAGTGGCCACTTTGGGATCGTTACTAAAAAACACCTGACCATTCACCAGCACCCGGTCTACTTCCTTTCCGTTCACCATAATTTTACCATCGGAATCCACTTCCACGCCCGGCAGCTTTTTCAGCACATCTTCTACCGTGGCATCTGGCCTAGTCTTAAAAGAATCGGCATTAAACTCTAACGTATCCTTTTTTATGGCAATAGGGATTCTATGCCCCACAAGATGTACCTCATCCAATTCCTCGGCCTGCTCCTCTAATTTTACCTTTCCAAGATCAAGGCTTTCCTGCAACTCTACATCCATCTCTATTGACTTATAACCATTATAGGTAAAGAAAAGCTTTACCTCCTTTAATGGAGTGTTGCCCTCCAATCGGAATTCCCCTTTTTGATTGGATATGGTATAGGTAATTAGACTACTGTCTCTCACAGATTCCGCATAGATAGTAGAAGCCTCTAAAGGAGTATTAGTAAGCGCATCTACTACCTTTCCACTAAGGGTAAAATCTTGCGAAAAAACGATAGGTAAAAAGAAAAGAAAAAACAGGAAAGAAAGTACTACTCTTATCATTGGTAAAGTTTGGTGTT
Organism: Arenibacter amylolyticus; assembly: GCF_002150785.1. GTDB lineage: Bacteria > Bacteroidota > Bacteroidia > Flavobacteriales > Flavobacteriaceae > Arenibacter > Arenibacter amylolyticus. Next base: position 37,037 of record NZ_MTAZ01000038.1, read on the forward strand.
AGGATATTGGTAAATTCACAAACTACCAAAAATACCCCAACACCAAAGACAACCAAAGAGCTTAACAGAACTTTAATACTACTAGGCACTTGGCCCAGCAAATAGGATTACTTTTTCCGCATAAACACGGACACTGGCGATCCTGTAAAATCAAAATTCTCCCTTAATTTGTTTTCCAAGAACCGCTTATAAGGTTCCCGCACATATTGTGGAAGATTACAAAAGAATGCAAATTGCGGATAGGGAGTTGGCAACTGCGTACAGAATTTAATCTTCACATATTTATCTTTGTAGGCTGGCGGTGGATAATTCTCTATAATAGGCAACATGATATCATTCAGCTTTCTAGTAACCACTTTTTTAGCTCGGTTCTCATAAACCTGAACGGCCGTTTCTATGGCTTTATAAATCCGCTGCTTGGTAAGCACGGAGATAAAGATAATGGGGACATCTACAAAGGGTGAGATAGCCTCTTTTATTCTTTGGGTATACTGTTTAATGGTATTGGTTTCCTTATCCTCTATTAGGTCCCACTTGTTCACCAATATTACAATCCCTTTATTGTTTCTATGTGCCAACCAGAAAATGTTCTCTACCTGCCCATCAAATCCACGGGTAGCATCTAACATAAGGATACAAACGTCCGAATGCTCTATGGCTCTTACAGAACGCATCACCGAATAGAACTCTAGATCCTCGCGTACTTTGGACTTTCGTCTAATTCCTGCGGTATCCACCAGGTTAAACTCAAATCCAAACCGGTTGTATTTCGTATCTATACTATCCCGCGTAGTACCAGGAATATCGGTCACAATATACCTATCCTCTCCGATCAATGCGTTTATAAAAGACGATTTTCCAGCGTTGGGCCTTCCTACCACGGCAAAACGTGGCAGATCGTCTGGTTGTTTAGCTTTTTCAGGCAATACTTTTACCAAATCATCCAACAGGTCCCCGGTACCACTTCCATTAATACTGGATATGGTGTGATATTCGCCCAGTCCAAGTGAGTAAAACTCAACAGCATCTTGCATCCGCTGTGCGTTATCTACCTTATTCACCACCAAAAACACTGGCTTCTCTTCCCGTCTCAATAGTTTAGCAACATCCTGATCCATACCCGTAACTCCGGACTCTACGTCTACCATAAATACAATGGCATCTGCTTCATCTATGGCCAGTTCTACCTGCCTATCTATTTCCTTTTCAAAAATATCATCGCTACCCAGCACATATCCACCTGTATCTATCACTGAAAACTCTACACCGTTCCAATCACTTTTACCATAATGACGGTCACGTGTAACGCCGCTAACGGCGTCCACAATAGCTTCCCTTCTCTGGATAAGACGATTAAACAAGGTTGATTTGCCCACATTGGGCCTTCCTACAATGGCAACTATAGCGCTCATATACTTTAACTTTGGTGCAAAAGTACTATTAAAAATTGAGGTAAAAACAGTATCTTTTCTCCTTTATTAACACTTAGCTCCAACAATGACTCTTCCCAACGGCATTGCCTTACGACCTAGGTTTCAACTCCTATTGAAGGAAAAGGCCCTTCCTGTTTTGGAATTATTCAGGGAAAATGAAGATCCGCCGTTTCTTATAAAGAGCCTGGGACAGCACGTATTTATAAAGTTCAATAAAACAGAATCTAACTTTTGGACCCCCCAATTGCAATTTGAAATTGTGGACTATGAGGAGGGACAAAGCAAGCTATATGGCCTATTTGGACCCAATCCTACGTTGTGGACCTTTTTTATGTTTATCCATTTTATTATAGCTACGCTCATTATTGTAATGGGCATCTGGGCATACTCCGGTTATGCCCTAGGACATTCCTACACCCTACAAATTGGTCTTATTGGGCTAATGGTTGTACTTTGGGTAGCCTTGTACGTCTTTGGCAGGTGGGGCAAAAAAAAAAGGCAGGCACCAAATGGAACACCTGCACAATTATTTAATACAACGGCTATGCACTTATATTACCTAGGCCACCGAAAAAGATTAATTATTATACCCAAATCGCTTTAGCTGCTTAGGATCGTTCCTCCAGTTTTTATTCACTTTTACGTACAACTCCAAATGCACCTGTTTCTCAAAGAAGTTTTCTAGATCCTTTCTTGCTTCAACCCCTACCCTCTTCAGAGCAGCTCCTTTATGGCCAATAATGATCCCTTTTTGAGTATCTCTCTCCACCATTATTACAGAGCGCATGCGTATTATCTTTTCATCTTCAAAAAACTCCTCAGTATCGATTTCCACTGCGTAAGGAATTTCTTTTTTATAAAATTGAAGGATTTTCTCCCTTATAGTCTCATTAACAAAAAAACGCTCTGGTTTGTCTGTCAGCTGATCTTTCGGATAATAAGCCGGACCCTCCGGTAGTAATTCCAAAATACGGTGAAATACTTCCTTTACATTAAAATTCTGAAGGGCAGATATAGGGTGAATCTCTGCTGTTGGCAATTGCTCTTGCCAGTATTGCACCTGCTCTTCTAACATTCCCTGTTCGGAAACGTCAATTTTATTGAGCAGCAACAGAACCGGAATTTTGGTGTTTTTAATTTTCTCAAAAAACTTTTGATCCTTCAATGCCTTCTCCCCAATTTCAACCATGTACACTAGGACATCGGCATCTTCAAAAGCAGATTTAACAAAATCCATCATAGAGGACTGCAATTCATAAGCAGGCTTAATGATACCTGGAGTGTCGGACAAGACCATTTGGAAGTCGTCCCCATTTACTATACCTAAGATCCGGTGCCTAGTAGTCTGGGCCTTGGAAGTAATGATAGACAGTTTTTCCCCCACGAAAGCATTCATGAGCGTAGATTTCCCAACGTTGGGATTTCCTATAATGTTTACAAAACCGGCTTTATGGGACATAATTTCATCTATTTTATTTGATGCAAAGGTAAAGGATTCCTTGGTTCTAGATGATAATTAAGCCTAAAATAACGTATAAGGCCACTGTAACCAGTCCGCCGATTATAGCATAGGGCATTTGAGTATTTACATGATCTATATGATCGCTCCCCGATGCCATGGAAGATATGATAGAGGTATCCGATATGGGGGAGCAGTGATCACCAAAAATCCCCCCGCCTAGGGTGGCCGCTACCACAAACGGCAAGGGCACTGCGTGTATTTCTGCCATAGGTACAGAAATCGCCATCATAATGGCAAAGGTACCCCAAGAGGTTCCCGTAGAGAAGGCAATAAACGAGCTAATAACAAAGATGGTGGCTGGTAAAAAAGCGGGAGACAACCATTCCTTGGACCAATTAGCCACAAATTCCCCAGTCCCCAATTCATTTGAAGCATCCCCAATGGCAAAGGCCAACAACATTAATAGGGCTAAAGGCATTAATTCACTGATCCCTTTTAAAACCAAATTTACCATTTCTTTGGTCCTCATAATTCCTTGAGACCTATATAGTAGCATAGCAACAATAATGGAAGTGAGCACGGAATACAGAACGGAAGAAGATCCGGAGCCATTCCCGATAGCTTGAAAAACATGATCTCCAAAGGAAATAGAGGCAGGAACCGCATCCCAACCGGTATATGCTAGAAATACGGGCATCATCAGTACCATGGTGGCCAGTGGGACTATCATATTATAGGCCTTTGCCGCTATTCCTTCCTTGGACTCAAATGCGGTGACCGTAGAAGACAACATTGGTTGGGCGTTGTCATTCATCAATTTCCCGGTTTGACGGGTCCGCTTTTCCGCTTTGGCCATAGGACCAATATCCTTTTTAAAAACTATCACTAGAAACACAAATAATATGGCGAGCATGGGATAAAAATTATAGCCCATGGAGGAAAGCATGGTGCCTAATGGATCTTCTATCCCCTGGGAAAGCAACAAGCCCATTATAAAAGCACCCCAAGCATTAAAGGGAATAAGGATGGACGAAGGCGCAGAGCTAGAATCGGCGATATAAGCCAACTTTTCCCTTGGAATTTTTAGTTTATCAAAAACCGGTCTATAAAGGGTACCTACGGTTAAGGAGCTGATACTAGTCTCTACAAACAACAATATCCCAGTAAGCAAGGCCATCAATTGCACTACTACCCTACTAAATCCGCTCCGTTTCTTTTCGAAACGGAGAATTATTCTATTGAGTACATTAATAAAACCCTCTACCCCTTTAGAATATTGAATAAACAACAGCAATGCACCTACCAAGGCACTAAACATTATGGTCCTGGTATTTCCCGGGGATTTAAATACGTTAACTAGGCCTTCTACAGCGGCAAGGGTACCAGTGAAAAAATTCCAATCCTCCAAAATAATCCAAGCAAACCATATCCCGAAAAGCAGCGCAACGTATACTTGCTTAGTCCGCAGAGCAAGGACAATGGCAATTACGGGAGGCAAAATGGAGAGAAAACCATAGTTATCCATAAGTAGTAAGGTGAGTTAATTTAGATATGCTTTATTTAAAGGGTTACAAAATAGAAAGAAATTAAACACCGTACTACAACAACGGTAATTTAAACTTCTAAGGAAGGGGAATCTTGCTAAGAAAAAAAAGATTTTAAAATATTCTCCATTTCATTTTGATTATATGGAAAAGTGATTGTATATTTGCACCCCGAACGGGCAATGTCTCAGAAACAATCGCCCAGACGAAAATTGAAATAGCAGCACCTTAAAAGTGCAGTAAACATACATCGCGGGATAGAGCAGTATCCTTCGACTACGCTCAGGACAGGGTACCTACTCTTACTGAGTTGAAAAATTGAAATAGCAGCACCTTAAAAGTGCAGTAAACATACATCGCGGGATAGAGCAGTAGGTAGCTCGTCGGGCTCATAACCCGAAGGTCACAGGTTCGAGTCCTGTTCCCGCTACTAGTAAAAACAAGGGTTTCAAGAGATTGAGACCCTTTTTTTATTTCTACTGTACAACATATGTACAACATTTTTTAAGATTTAGTCTCTTTTCTGGGATTTATATATTTAAGGCATCACGGACAGTTGTTGTGTTTGATCCAAAAAAAATCATGATTTATACCTCCTAAAAGTTTTTGATTATTGTTAGTATAGTCTAAATTTGATATGTATTGTCAAAATGACTCTTAGTAATTTGAAGGGAGCAAATAAAATCGTCAATCAACACCTCGCAACCATCCCTACATGGAAATAAACTACAACATAACCACCGATCCAAACTTGTTGGACAAACAAAATGGAATTACTCCTGAACTTTCGCGCAAGTTGGAATGGTTTCACAAACTGGCGTTAAAAGGAAAAAGATCGAGCGTGCAAAAATTGCTGGACGCTATAGAGCGCTATCCCAATAATCCTCAGTTGAAAAATTATTTATCCGTTCTGTACGGCCAACTGAATGATACCAAGAAGATGCACGAGACCAATAGGTGGGTTATTGCGGAACACCCCGATTACCTATTCGGAAAGCTAAACTTGGCAAGCGAATATTACTTCAATCAGGAATACGATAAAATGCCTGAAATTTTAGGCACCAACATGGAGATACAATCGCTCTATCCAGACCGCGACACCTTTCATATAAATGAGGTCATTTCATTTTATAAATGCGCAACCCTTTATTATTCCGCTATCGGTGACCTGGAGCAGGCGGAGGTCCGACTCAATTTAATGCAAGAACTGGCACCTGATTCCGAAGAAACCGAAATGGCCTGGGAACGATTCTATACGGCCTCGCTAAAAGCAAGCCAAGCGCGTTTTGAAGAAGAACAGAAAACTAGAATATCGGTAACGACTAGTCCTCAAAAAATTTATCCTACCCAAGAAGCTCCCGCTTTCCATCACGAGGAAATAGAATGGCTCTACACCCATGGACTCCACATCGGTGAAGAAAAACTGAACAAAATACTGTCGCTCCCCAAGGACACACTTATCAATGACCTTGAATTGGTGTTACTCGATAGTATTGCCCGTTATGGCTATTTTATAAAATCCATTGAAGAAAACGGATGGGACGAGGAGGAGATGAATTTTGTAATCCATGCCATTTACCTATTGGGAGAGCTCCAGGCAACCGACAGCTTGGATGTCATTTTGGATGTTCTGAGCCAATCCGATGCATATTTCGAGCTCTTTTTAGGTGATTTTCTCACTTCGGCAATTTGGGAACCTATCTACAAAATTGCCGTCAATAACCTGGAAGCATGTAAAGAATTCATGTATACACCCGGATTGGACACCTATGCCCGCACTACCATCACGGATGTATTGGAACAGCTTGCCTTACACCATCCCGAAAGGCGCGAGGAGGTTTTGGCCTGGTTCAGGGAGGTCATTCTGTTTTTCTTGGACAGCAGCCTAGAGGATAATGTAATTGACAGCGATGTGATAGCGCTGTTGATATGCAATGTAATCGATATCGATGGTGCAGAATTAGTGCCGGAAATAAAACAGTTATTTGACCGGGGGTTAGTGTCCCAGGGTATTTGCGGGGACTGGCAGGAAGTGATTGAAGCCTTTGAACAACCATGCCCCCGAGATAAAAGAAATGAAATTCTGCCCATGGCAGACCGTTACGACATCATAACAAATACTTGGGCCGGCTACAGGGAGGAATTGGGTAGTCCTCCAGAAGATTTCTTTGATTTTCTACATTCCTCACAAATGCCTATAATTGCGGAACCGAAAATTGGACGGAATGAGCCCTGTCCCTGCGGCAGCGGGAAAAAGTATAAAAAATGTTGTTTGTAATAGCTACGAGTTCGTCTGACGGTTTTAAGGATTAATATTTGTTGTTTTCACTCTTTAAATATAATTCTTAACTGTCAGATTTTATCGTGGTTACTTCAGATAAGGATTATTCGGAAATCGAAAATACAGCAAATAAAAATAACGCCTCTGTATTGGCTGTTGGCAATTTTGCAATTTCGGTCGTGCTACTTCAAATGTTTTCGGAAATGGCGGCAAAATATATTCCAAACTTTGAGATAATCGATTATACTCACGAAGACAAAATAGATTCACCTAGTGGAACTGCAAGGGAATTGGCCTACCGACTTTCAAACATTCAAAAGCCAAATAAATTTGTAACCGAAGACGAGCTTATTGGCGAGAAATCAAGCCGTGGAGCAAATTTAAATGGTGTTCAAGTGCATTCGGTCAGACTTCCTGGACACGTCATTTCGATAGAAGCAATATTCGGACTTAAAGATGAAAAACTATCAATTCGACACGATTCGGGGGCAAGTGCAGAACCTTATGTAAAAGGCGGACTTCTTGCAATTGAGAAAGTTGGAACCTTCAAAGGACTGAAAAGAGGGCTTGACAGTGTAATGGAATTTTAAACAACCGAATACAGTTGACTAGGTAAACCAGATTTTAAACCGTAAAGGCTAATGCTCGCACCCATCAATACATATCCAGGGGGAAGATATTGGGCCAAAGGGTCCCAAAGGGCATATTGACTAATACAAAGTGCTCCAACAAGCAGTATATGCCTTTGATAACTTAAAGGATTCCAACTTCTCATTCATTTTCCGAGGGGTGGACTACCGAAAGGGATGACATTCCGCAGTCAACGCAATATTACAAAAACTTGCGGGCATCATCTGGATCAAGATTCTCTATAAGCTACAGTTTAAACCACTAAAACAATACATATCCCTTTATTCAAAAAAGAAAATTTGGACTCTAGAATAGAATTAAACATCAAATTGGTAAATTTGAATTAAAACTGGATATTGATAATCAATACTTGAAGTTTGACATTCGTTGAAACCTGAAACCACTATAATATTAAATGAATAAACTATTCCATATTTTCAGAGTTAACGAAGCAGAAGCGACATTTATTTCTTCCCAACCAGATGAACCACATAGCCACGACTTTGAAGAATTATTGATTGGTATAAGTGGAGAGCTGGAACATTTTATTGATTTTAATGTAACCACAACCCAGGCACCTTTTGTGAGTTTCGTCACAAAAGGCAAGGTACACCGGTTAATACCGAGACTGTATAACGGGAAATGCGAGATTTGGGCAATTCGTTTTAAGAGTGATTTTATTCCAGAGACTAGGTTCCAACTTTATTCTCTTTTTCACGGCAAGGCCAATTTAAAATTAGAAAAAGGAAGCTGCTTTCAACGACTCTCAATAATATGCGAAATGATGAACGATGAAACTTCTCAAGAAAACCCAAGCTACGCCATTATCAAGCAACTCTTGAGTACCTTGTTCACTATAATAGAGGTTGAAATAAAAAAATTGGGCAACACCAACGAAGCCTTGCAAAAAACTCAGAACGAAACATTTGGGAATTTCCTGTCCATTCTTGAAAAAAATTATCACAGACCTTTGGGTGTTGATTTTTATGCTGAAAAACTATTTATGTCCACCAGAAACTTAAACTTGATATGCCAAAATATTTTAGAACAGAGTGTCTCGGAAATCATCGAGACGCGTAAGCTTACCGAAGCCAAAAACTTGTTGATCTCTACGAAAAAAAGCATTTCTGAAATAGCCTACGAACTGGGCTACAATGAAAACTCATACTTCTCTCATGTCTTCAAAAAAAAATCTGGTCAATCGCCAAGTGAGTTTAGGGATGAGATGGGGAAAATAGCTTCTTTCTAAATCTACAATTCATTTACCGATTGGTATAATATATAGTTGCATGTAGTAGTTTTTGTCACTAAATAGCGATTTGGCAGAACATTAATTTAATGGATTATGAAAAAAGCAAACAAGATGCCCCATACCTTAATAGCCAGACCATTCCCATTGATAGTGGAGAATCGAATGATTATGGAAATGTTTAATTAAACCAATAAAAAAATAAGTAGAATTTAAGTTGATTTCCCAAATCTACATCCCAACTACCGAATAATGTAACTATAAAAACATGTTTGTTCCCATCTTTGTAGTGTTGGTTTATCATTTAATCACAATTAAAAACAACATTGGACTGCGCCCCCAAACAACCCAGAAATGACGGCAAAAGCAGTGTTCATTATACCCTAAAATATTTTAATAACGTAAAAAAACAGGATAATACTAAATTACAATTGGATTAGAGGAGCTAATATTCCTGTAGATGGTGGTATCTATTCATATGTTTTATTAAATAAAAACAATTTTAAAAAAATTTTATAACTGAAAACAAAAGAAAGCTATAGAACTCCTACTTTTTGTGATCCAGAAACAGGTATATGCATAATCCCCACTTACTGTGTTGGAATGGAATTACGTGACGACACAAATTGAAATGAGAATAATGGTAATATAACAAGTTAGGTATATAAAGTATGTACCTGGCATGTATTAATCTTTCAAGAATTAGACAAAATATAACAATTATGAAAATAGGAATAACTGGAGCTACTGGGCAATTAGGGCAACTAGTAGTTCAAAAATTAAAAGAGAAAAACACGGGAGCTAAATTAGTGGCTTTGGTTAGAGACCCAAAAAAGGCTGCATCGTTGGGAATAGAAGTCAGAACCTTTGATTATGGGCAACCAGAAACCCTACCGCAAGCATTGGAGGGTATAGACCATTTGGTATTTATTTCTGGTAGTGAAATTGGTAAACGAGAGACCCAGCATTCCAATGTGATAAAGGCTGCTAAACAAGCCAAGGTAAAGAAAATTGCCTACACCAGCTTGCTCCACGCAGATACTTCCTCCCTGATGTTGGCACCAGAGCACCTGGCTACGGAAAATATGCTGAAGGAATCCGGTATTCCCCACACTATTTTGCGCAACGGTTGGTATACTGAAAATTATACGGCCAATTTAAAAGCAGCCTTGGAGCACGGTGCTATTATTGGGAGTGCAGGCAACGGCAAAATTTCATCGGCTACACGTGAGGACTATGCCGAGGCTATAGCCGAAACCATCACCAGCGATGCCCACACAGGACAAACCTATGAATTGGCCGGTGACCAAACCTACACTATGCAGGATTTGGCTGCCGAAGTAAGCAAACAAACGGGTAAAAACATCGTTTTTCTAAACCTTCCGGAAGCGGAATACGCTCAGAAATTGCAGGAAATCGGCTTGCCCGAAGGCATGGCCACAGCTTTTGCCAGTTTGGATTACAGCGCTTCCAAAGACGATTTGCACAACGAAAGCGGCACTTTGTCACAATTGATTAAACGTCCTACTACACCACTATCCCAAGCGGTAAAAGCAGGGTTAAAATAAAAATCGGTTCTAATATTGGAACAGTTGCTATGAAATGAGCATGACCGAAATCTGGTCGCTAGCCCGAAAGATCCAATCAGGCTGGCCTGCCCGAACGAAGTAGTCGGGCTGGCAAACACGGATGAAGGCAACGCCTTCAAACGAATCATATCGATATTTATATGTCACATTACGACGATTTAAATCCATACCAAGCCTCACCGGCCGAGGTTGCCATAGCCTGGCAATTGCATAAGGATTTTATAACGGCACCCATTGCCAGCGCCACCACAAAAGTGCAAGTACAATCTTTGGCCAAAGCTGCAGGTTTAGAGCTGAGCACCGATGAAATGAAAAATTTAGATGAAGCAAGTACCTTCTAAAAAACATAAAAGATGGATTTACAATTAAAAAATAAAAAGGCCTTTGTAAGTGGCTCTACCTCTGGAATAGGAATGGCCATTGCCAAAAAGCTTTTAGAAGAACAAGCCGAAGTGATTATCAGTGGCAGCAGCCAGCAAAGTGTGGACAAAGCTGTGGCACGTTTGAAGGCCGAGGTCCCAACCGCCAAACTTAGCGGTATTCCCACAGATTTTACTCGGGCGGCATCGGTTGAAGAACTTATTGCCCAACTAGAGGATATCGATATTTTGGTGAATAATGTTGGGATTTACGAGCCAATGGAATTTACCAAAATAACCGATTCTGATTGGGACCGTTTTTTTGAAGTGAACCTGATGAGTGGTATTCGCCTATCCCGTGCATTATTTCCCAAAATGCTGGAAAAAAATTGGGGACGGATCCTTTTTATCACGAGCGAATCGGCCTCAAACATTCCTCAAGAAATGATTCATTATGGGGTAAGCAAAACGGCATTACACGGTTTAAGCCGAGGCTTGGCTAAGCTTACCAAAGAAACCCAGGTAACGGTAAACACCATAATGCCAGGACCTACAGCCACGGAAGGCGTAAAGGCCCATTTTGAAAAAATGGCTCAGGAAGAGGGTAAAACCTACCAAGAGGTAGAAGATAACTTTTTTAAAAATCTACGTCCTAGTTCACTATTGCAACGCTTTGCCAAGCCTGAAGAAGTGGCCAATATGGTATGTTATATGGCCAGTCCGCTTTCATCAGCAACCAATGGTGCCTCCTTACGCGTAGAGGGCGGCATTGTAGATAGTATCCTTTAATAAAAATGGTGAATTAAACATCTTGATCAAACTATTAAGTATCAAAGACTTATTGAAATTCTTAATTTAACCTTTAAATTCAAAAATCATGAGAAATTTATTTTTATTCTTGGCTTTGATGGCCATTAGTTTTACCGGTTTTGCGCAAACGCAATGGCAAGTAGACCCTTACCACTCATCACTTAATTTCCAAGTGCAACATTTAGGTATAAGTATGATAAATGGTAAGTTTACCGACTTTGAAGGCACAATGAATACCCAATCCAATTCCCTTGCCAATGCCAGTTTTAATTTTACAGTGCAAATTGCGAGCCTCAACACCAATGTAGACAAACGTGACGAACACTTAAAAAGTTCCGATTTTTTTGATGCGGAAAAGTATCCAACAATGACTTTTAAAAGCACCAAGGTAACCAAGGGCAAAAAGAAAGACCAGTACAAATTAACCGGAATGCTTACCATAAAGGACGCAACCAAAGAGGTAACTTTCGATTTGGTTTACGGTGGTACAGCAAGCACCGATACAGAGGACAAAATGGGGATGAAAGCAAAAACAAGCATCAACCGTTTTGACTTTAATATCGATTATGACCCTACTGCCGCAGGTATTGCCAAAGAGATTGATATTGTTGCCCACTTACAGTTTGCGAAACAATAATAGTTCAAAATAAAAGCAAATACTAGATGAAAAATACAGATTTGGGAATATTTATCCTACGCCTAAGCTTGGGTGTATTAATGCTATTGCACGGGATTGCCAAACTTATATACGGTATTGACCCCTTAATAGGGATGATGGACCAGTTTGGCATCCCTGGCTTTTTCGTCTATGGTGTTTATGTAGGGGAAGTGATTGCCCCGATAATGCTCATTATAAGTTACCGTACTAAAATAGCAGCCTTACTATATGTGGCTACGATGTTGGTGGCTATATTTTTGGCACATCCGGCAGATATTTTAGCATTGACACAATCAGGTGGCTGGGCTATTGAATTGCAAGCCTTGTACCTATTTGGCCCTTTAGCCTTGTTTTTTACAGGCGGAGGAAAAATGGCCTTGTCCAAGGCTTCTAAATGGGATTGACCAATGAAAGCTTATATCAGTATTCTTTTAATGCTTGTCTCAGTACAGCATCTCATATCCCAACAAAAGGGACTCCAATGGTTGGATATCGAATAGGATAATTATAACATTAGACACCGAGTTTGGAGGTTTTATGAAAGACCCATATGGCAATGAAAAGGCAGGATTTTCAATAAATGGAAAATTAAACCGTAAAGATTTTGGATTAAATTGGAATGCCGCACTTGAAGCTGGAGGTGTTATGGTTGGAAATGAAATTAAAGCTAACGTGGAAATACAATTCATAAAACAAGTTTCGTAATTAATTTACGTAAATGAATAGAAAACATTTTTTAAAAGCAATGACATTATTGCCACTAATAAGTTCAAGTATGAATTTAAAAGACTTAAATAAAATGACTTCATCTATGGGTAACACAGGTAAAATGCCTGTGTTATTCCTTGGTCATGGAAGCCCTATGAATGCCATTGAAGAAAACGAGTTTGTATCGGCGTTTAAAAAACTTGGAAAAGAATTGTTGAGACCAAATGCCATCCTCTGTATCTCTGCACATTGGGAAACCAAAGGTACCTTTGTGACGGCAATGCAAAATCCTCCGACCATTCACGATTTTGGCGGATTTCCACAAGCCTTGTTCGATGTGCAATATCCTGCACCAGGAAGTCCGGAATTGGCACGGCAGACTAAATCCATCATAAGCACAACGGAGGTTGGTTTGGACGAGAAATGGGGACTTGACCATGGTGCTTGGAGCGTTGTAAAACACATTTACCCCAATGCCGATATTCCGATCATTCAGATGAGTATCGACTATTCGCAACCAGCAAAATATCACTATGAACTGGCAAAGGAAATAAGCAGCCTTCGTCAAAAAGGGGTCCTGATCATTGGAAGCGGAAATATGGTCCATAACCTTCGTTTAGTAGATTGGAACAAATTAAACGAACAATATGCCTTTGATTGGGCTATAGAGGCCAGCGAAAAGATGAAAGCTTATATCTTAAACGGGGACCATCAAAAACTCATCAATTTTAAAGCCCAGGGAAAAGCCTTTGAATTGGCCATCCCAACCCCAGAACACTATCTGCCATTACTATATTCTTTGGCATTGAAAGAAGAAAACGAAAATATAAGCCTGTTCAACGACAAACCGGTCGCAGGTTCACTATCCATGACATCTTTAAAAATAGGTTGAAAATATAAATTATGTTCATCAAATAAAGATTTTAATACATACATATTAAATTGGGTCCTATTATTTTTAAGAATAGGTATAGCATTAATGATGTTGGTGCATGGAATCCAAAAACTTCAAATGTTGTTCGGTGATACTATACAATTCCCAAGTGTTCTGGGAATGAGTCCGTTCGTTTCATTGGCCCTTGCGGTTTTTGCGCAGGTTGTATGTTCTATATTAATTCTAATTGGGCTAAGCACAAGACTTGCAACCATTCCTCTGATAATCACTATGTTGGTGGCTGTAATTTTCATACATGGTGGAGATCCCTTTGCCAAACAGGAATTAGGCCTCCATTACTTGATGGTGTATGTCACCTTTTTTATGCTTGGTAGCGGAAAATATTCCGTTGATGCCGTTATGAAAAACTATTCTATGGCCAAGTAGTTTTTTTATAAAATAGTTAATCGTAGTTTAATTATAAAAGCCTAATGGATACTCAAAATAAAATAATTGTTAAGTCGCTTAAACTTTTTAAAGCTCAAGGAATTAAAGAGGTTAGTATGATGGATATAGCCAAAACGTTAAGAATATCCAAAAAAACGTTGTATGTTTATTTTACAAGTAAAAATGATTTAGTTAATAAAGGCATCCAATTTCTTTTCGATTTACATTTTTCTACTTTAGAAAGAATTTTACAAGAAAAAACAGCTACAGTAGAAAAAATAAGGAAGGTATATGAGTATGCTATTAACTATTTGATAGGAGTGTCTCCAATTTTTATTTTGGATTTAAAAAAATATTATGCATCATCATATAGGGATTATGATTTATACCGAAGAAAATTAATTTTTGGATATATTAAAAATATATTGGATGAAGGCCAATTAAATGGAGAGATTAATCACACGATAAATACACAACTATTTTGTGAATTCCACCTCTATAATTTCGACAAAATTCTATTAGCCAATTCGCAATTATATAAATATAGCGTAAAAGATCTTTTTGATATTAGTATAGGTGTAAGTTTGAAGGGAATCCTTAAATAATCCAACCTGTTTTGTATTATGGCTTTATAAAAAGGTTGACCCTAATACTGATAATCAGTAATTTATTATACATTTTCGAAGTAGGCTGATTTTAATTATAAGCAGGACAGAACTGAACCTGAAATTTTCATCTCGGTCATCCATTTTTTTGATGAGGCCATCCCGGAGTGCATCAAGGAACTTCGTCTTGCTCATTTTTCGGGTTCTCAATTCCAGATAGGTTTGATATAAATTCCCCAGATCAAAATTGAAGGTGCTTTCAAAAAACTTGGCTATCAACCGTATATCACTGCTTCCATTGTCAAAAACACCCTGATAGTGCAGTTCATAAATCAGTTCTGTCATGGTAGCTTTGCTCCCCGTCCAGTTTAATCTTGGCAACTGGTCTTTTGATTTGGGCCTCCTTCAGTTTGTTTAGTTTCTCATTATAAAATTTATCCATAGCAAATTTTTTGTTGCAATCGAGCGCACCATTTTTAAAGTGTTGTATATCTGGAGCTTATTTTAAGAAAAAGGCAACTAATTTCTCCGCAAAAAAGACCAGCCTAACGGAGGCCCTTAATTTACCTATACCGTGGACATTTTTAATTTTTGTATTCTTTATCCGTTACTTTTTCCAGCCACTTCGTTGGTCCGGCAACTCTGCTCGTAATGGCTATTTGAATGAACTTATTATTTTCCGAAGAAAAGTAAGTGCCCCGTTTTAAAAGAGTAGGTAATTTTCGGAATGCCCGCTTACCCCCACCTAGCAAAAAGTAATCTAGGTTTATACTCCTCATATATTGATATATGAGGTCATTTCCACCGTAGAGTCCATCCTCTATAAAGCCAATTAACGTCTTAGCCCCAACTTCGTCATACGTATTCATTGCATAATCTAACCAGTATTCAATCTGTAATATTGTGGCAACGTCTAGCTTATTGGTCTGGTAAAACCGCATATTATATTTAATAGCAGTTAAGGAAAATAAAAAATGCACCCAGGATAATGGCGTACCGTAGTAAGCTTGTTCTTCTGGAGAAAAGTGACTTTTAGTCCTATGAAGCCTTTGATTGCTGTAGGCTTTCCGTATTTCATAGGAAAAACTACTAATAAGTTTCCCCCTATTTTCATAGCCTTTACCGTACAGTTGATTTTCATCATTCCAAAATTTACCGATCAAGTCGTATAACCGATCCAAATCCTCATAAGTCCCCCAGAGCTCCACGCCCATTCCTTTTTTTTGTTGGTATTATGTACAGCATAGCTATTTTATATTATTACCAATTAATTTAGTCCCTAAATCGTATGAGGCGTAAGTTCTTCAATCCGTCTGATTTTTCCAATCAACCATTTGGATTTATTCGTATTTCTTGATTGGGGATTATTGACTCCTTAATAAAAATGGGACTTCACATCCTATTCTATATTACCAAAGTTGACTGGGGGTTGAAACAGGTATTATGCTGTTTTTCTATACGCCGATAATGAGACCTATCTACATCGAAAGCCAATTCCCCTTGTATTTGGAATAATCCGTAAGCTCGTCCTTAAACCCGTTATAGGCTTCTTCCTCTTTGTAAGTCGTAGGGCCTATGAGCGTATCCAGGGTGTTCCATCCCGTTTGCAGCATATTGGCCCGGGCTTGACGATCCCGTTCCGTGGTAACGGCTATCAAAGCTTGCTTGAACCCGTTTGCCATATGGTGCTCTACGAGTTCCAGCGGCAAATTGGGTGTTGTTCTGTTAAGTACGTAACTATACGCCGCCTGTTAATAAAGTCCACGTTCCATTAAGTGACCCATCAAAAGGCTTTTTAAATTGTCCTGGCCTTTGGCTATCATATGATTTAGGATGACAGGTTGGGTGGCTATGGCGCTTGGAAGCTCAGGGGACGATTGCAGATAGTCCTGCATTTTCGTGGAAAGGGCGACCGTTACTTTATATTTGGAATAAAGGTCAGTCTGCCCTCTTTGTATCGTACGCCCTTAAATTGAGCCCAAAACGCTTTTAAGGATGTTAATAGTTACGGCAATTTATTTAAGCTTATACTGGGCGATAGATAATTCCAAGGCTGATCGTTTTACTGCAAATATCGAACTCCTATTTCAAATCACTAACGACTTTTGAGCTTAATCAACCATATGATTAATGGGTAGATTGGTCATTAGAATTGACCTGTATTGGATTTTCGTTCCTTTAAAAAAACTAACTGTTTTCTATTTTCCTCACTATTCACATCACAATGTATGCGGCTTAGGCCGATACCCAGGTTTACAATAAAATCACTAATACCATATTTATAGTAAATATCGAATAGTCATTTCTAAAATTGTGTTCATAATTATTTAAATTTGATCATTGATATCAAGAGCGCTAAATGGAGCTTGAAAAGAATTGGGTAAAGAGATTCACCAATAACCCCTTAGGATAATGAGCATCATGGAAATAAACTACAACATAACCACCGATCCAAACTTGCTGGACAAGCAAAATGGAATTACTCCTGAACTTTCGCGCAAGCTGGAGTGGTTTCACAAACTGGCGTTAAAAGGAAAAAGATCGAGCGTGCAAAAATTGTTGGATGCCATTGAACGCTATCCCAATAATCCGCAGTTGAAAAATTATCTATCCGTACTGTACGGCCAACTGAACGATACCAAGAAGATGCACGAGACCAATAAGTGGATTATGGCGGAACACCCCAATTATTTATTTGGAAAGTTAAACCTGGCAAACGAATATTTCTTCAAAGAAGAATATCATAAAATGCCCGAAGTATTAGGCACCAACATGGAGCTACAATCGCTCTATCCAGACCGCGACACCTTTCATTTAAACGAGGTAATTTCATATTACAAATGCGCCATCCTTTATTATTCCGCCATTGGTGATATTGAGCAAGCCGAAATTAGATTCGATATAATGCAAGAACTGTCACCCGATTCTGAAGATACCGAAATGGCATGGAGACACATTTATGCCGCCACAATGAAAGCAGCCCAAGATCGTTTTGAAGAGGAAGAAAAAACTAAAATATCGGTAACAACAAGGTCGCAAGAATTTAATAATACCAAAAGCGCTCCTAATTTTAATCATGAAGAAATAGAGTGGCTTTACAACCATGGACTCTACATCGGCGAAGAGAAACTAAACAAAATACTCTCCCTCCCCAAAGATAGTCTTATCAATGACCTAGAGTTGGTGTTACTCGATAGTATTGCACGCTATGGTTATTTTAAAAAGTTAGCTGAAGAAAACAGATGGGACGAGGAAAAGACGAATTTTGTAATCCATGCTATTTATCTATTAGGAGAACTGGAGGCAACGGATAGCTTGGAAACCATTTTTGATGTGCTGAGCCAGTCCGATGCATATTTCGAGCTCTTTTTAGGTGATTTTCTCACTGCGGCAATTTGGGAACCTATCTACAAAATTGCAGCCAATGATTTGGAAGCATGTAAGGAGTTTATCTATACACCAGGCATCGATACCTATGCGCGTACTACTATCATGGAGGTCTTAGAACAGCTTGCCCTAAACCATCCCGAAAGGCGCGAGGAGGTTTTGAGCTGGTTCAGGGAGGTCATAGAGTTTTTCTTGGACAGCAGCCTAGAGGACAATGTAATTGACAGCGATCTGATTGCCTTGATGATATGCAATTTGATCGATATCAATGGCGCTGAATTAGTGCCGGAAATAAAACAGTTATTTGACCGGGGGTTAGTGTCACAGGGTATTTGTGGGAATTTTAAGGAAGTAAAGAAAGCCTTTGAGCGCCCAGACACCTATGATAAAAGAAGGGAGTTACTCCCCATAGCAGAACGGTATGAAGAAATAACGGCAACCTGGGCTGGGTATAACGAAAAGATAAGTAGTTCGCCAATTGATTACCAGGATTATTTTACCCCGTCCGTAATGCCGGTAAGAGCGGAACCGAAAATTGGACGGAATGAGCCCTGTCCCTGTGGCAGTGGGAAAAAGTATAAAAAATGTTGTTTGTAATAATTATATTCAAAGCTATTGCTTAACTCCCGGTTTTAATTCACTTGGTAAATACCCCATTGTTTTTTTAAAAGCTTTGGTAAAGTGTTGCGGATTGGAATAGCCCACTTCATAGGAGGCTTGTGCTATTGGAATGTCTTCGTGGAGAATTAGGGTTTTGGCTGTTTCCATTCTTAGTTTGGTGATGTATTTAAATATGGTGGTTTTATGAACGATTTTAAAATTGCTTTTCAGCTTGGTCGTATTATATCCAACAACTTCTGAAAGTTCTTTGATGGTCAATTTATTCTTTAAATTTTTTTGAATATGATGAACCACATTCTCTATACTTTTGTATTCGGAAACAGGTAAGCCTAAATCCACATTCATTGGCCTATAATTTTCCCTATTCATTATTAAATCAATCAAAAGCCATCTAGTTTTACATTCTAAATAACTTGCTTTAACGCTATCATCATATGGGCAATCAATAATCCCAACAAGGGAGGATCTTAGCTTTTCAGAAATTGATTTAGTTCTGAGAATAGGGTTGTTATAAGTGGTATTAGATAAGTTATGAAAATAATCGCAAGATGGTATAACTCCCTTTCCAAGTAATCTTTCAAGATAATTCTTTGTGAACAATACTTCCAAGGAAGTGTAATTTTCACCTACAAATTTCTTTTGCCCGGTAGTAATCGTCCATTCGATGGGGAGGTACATATCTGATGGAACTAGAAAAAAGGAACCTCCATTTACATCAAGAAATTCAAAGGCTCCTTCCAAAACAAAATGAAAACCTAAACAAGGTTCCGGATATGCTACTTCCATCATTCGACTTGAAGGTACTTTCAGTTTTCTAATGATAACCGTTAATCCATCCAGTTTAATACCCTCCTGCGCAACTGCTGCAGCATTTTCTTCTTCAGTAATCCTAAAAAAAGTTATTTGGCCGTGATTCGCGACATAGACATTCTTTGTATTTGCAGGATACCCAATTGATTTTAAAAAACCTTCGCTCATTAATTCCTTTTACGTTGGTTAAACTTCCCTTTACGTTATTACTCACTTAAAAGCTATAGTAGCTTTGCAAAGCTATCTATTTAGAATTAATCTTAATAAGAATAATGAGTTAATTAATGAAAATAATACTAACGGTAGTTTTAATGACTACTTCTTTTCTTGTTCTAAGTCAAGATCAATTTGGAGTAATATCTGGCACTGTTATGGATGAACTCGGCAGGCCATTACCTTATGCGAATGTTTTAATAAAAGAGGAAAGAGCCGGGGTTCTTACTGACGATATTGGCGCCTATACCATCAGTAACTTACCCTATGGAGAACACCAAATAGAGGTTTCCTTTATAGGCTACGCTAAGGTTACCAAAATCGTCAAGATTAACAACAGCGGTAAGGATGTTACGGTCAATTTCAACCTACGGCAATCTGTAGAGGAATTAAAAGAGGTTACGGTAAGTGGCCTAAGCAAAGAGACCGAAATCGAAACTCGAGGCTTTGCAGTAAATGCAATAAACACTAAGGAGGCAGGGTTGCGGAACATCCAAACAAATGAAATATTAAATACGACCGTAGGAGTTAAAATTCGGCAAAATGGAGGGTTAGGTTCCGAGGTAAAATATAGTTTAAATGGGTTGACAGGGAATTCTGTACGAATATTTATCGATGGCATTCCTATCTCTACTTATGGTAATTCTTTTAATCTAAATAGCATTCCGCCCTCGATGATCAAGAACATTGAGGTTTATAAAGGAGTGGTCCCTGGCCATTTAGCAGACGATGCCTTAGGAGGCGCAATTAATATTAGACTCATAGATAATGCAAAATCGAATGTCAATGGATCGGTTTCCTATGGATCCTTTAACACCTTTCAAACCGGTATTAATGGTTTATACCGATTCGATAAATCCGGGTTTACCGTAAAGGCATCTTTATTCCATAATTATTCAGATAATGATTATAAAATATCAGGAAGAAGCATTGTAGTTACCGGCTTAGGAGGCGTACAGACACCAATAACAGCAAGGAGATTCAACGATGCTTACAGGTCTACTGGAGGAATGGCTCAAATTGGCTATACCGATGTAAAATGGGCAGATCGATTTTTTATTGGGATTACTGGTTCTAATGATTATAAAGAAGTTCAACATGGCGCATTCGTTACGATAACCCCATACAAGGATAGGTTTCTAGAATCGGACGCGCTGTTAGCAAGCTTAAACTATAAAAAGAAAGACCTTTTTATAAAAGGGATGGATGTGAATGTCAACGGATTGATTGGCAAAAGAAACCGTTCCGTCAACGATACTGTTTCTTGGGCCTATAATTGGAACGGGGACCGGGCAATTGACTTTAGAGGAAATGAATACCAATATACCTGGCGTTCACAACAAGAAGGAGGCCCTACCCTGGCTAAAATCAAAAGAAAAGTTGCTTCCATTAGAACGGGGGTCTCCTACGATTTTAACGCCAATCATAGGGTGTTATTAAACCATGTATATAGCGGAGTTGAAAGGGAAGATAGTGATGCTTCAAAGTCTGTGCTAGAAAATACATTTCAAGGAACAAGAGACCTGTATAAAAACATATTTTCATTTACCTATGAATTAACGGCTTTTCGGAATAAGTTAAAAGCCAGTTTATTTGGAAAACACTATGAACAAAAAACAACTAGCATAGACCCTATTATAACTACAGATAGCAAGGGAAACAAGCAAGTAGTAGATGAAGCGGTAAGCAGTAAGAAAAATCATGATGGGTATGGCTTGGCGGCTTCTTACATCATACGTCCCAAGATCACCTTATTAACGTCGGCAGAAAAAGCAATACGCCTACCGAACGAAACGGAAATCTTTGGCGATGATGGTGATAACGTAGTAGCAAACTCCAGCATAAACCCAGAAAGAAGTAGCAATTACAACTTTGGTTTTAGACTAGGAACTTTCAATATTAAAAAACATGATTTTACCGTTTCTTCAAATGTTTTTACCCGAAACATCAAAGACAGAATTGGACTGCCCATTGAAACTTCCTTAAACATTGACGATGATTTAATCGTATATGTAAACCAAGGCAGTGGCACTTCCAAGGGAATAGACGCACAATTAAATTATTCGTACAACAACAACTTTAGCCTCAATTTTAATGTATCACGGTTCGATTTAAAAATCGTGAATAAAGGTATCGAAGTAGATGTTCCGAATACCCCATTTTTCACCATGAACGGAGGTTTACGGTATTCCTTTAAAGATTTATTTCAAAAGAAATCTCACCTAAATCTCTTTTACAATATCTATTTCACAGATGATTTTTCATACTTAACATCACAGGGAACAAATACTGTTGGCAACGATTTTTTTGAAGTTCCTCAACAATTGGCGCAAGATATTGGACTTAGTTACACCTTTCCTAATAACAATTTGGTGGTGAGCTTTGATATAAAAAATGTGTTTGATGAATCCGTATATGATAATCTTTCTGTTCAAAAACCAGGAAGGGCTTTTTACTTAAAACTTAATTACGCAATAAATAAATTCTAATCTTTTAAACTAAATAATACTAAAAATGAAACGAACATTCCTAAACCTAAAAACCTTTGCCGCAGTATTGTTCACAGCTAGTCTAATGACCTCCTGTAGCAGTGATGACACCGATATTGTTCCGGATCCGGATACTGGAGAACCGGATACAGAAGAAGCAAGATGGATCACCATTGCAGCTGCCAAAATGGGAGATAATCCAGGAGACGGTAACGGAGGTACTTTAATTTATGCTGTACGTAGTGATGAGGCTAAAGACCCAACAATTTCTATAGCACCATTTCAGAATGGTTTTATAGTTCCATCTAATAGAACAGCAAGATTACAGTCGTCTGAAGATGGAAACACTATTTTTAATATAAGTTACGCAGGCGATACTGGTGGCAACTATACAAAGTATACCGTAGAAGGCGGACAAACTTTTACTCCAACAGGATCTGAGGTAAGTATTGCGCCCTATGTAGGTACTGCTCCAAGATGGATAAAATTGTTTGATGGTGACCAAACGGGAGCCGCTGTTTATGTAAACACAGAAAACCAATTTGATGAAAATGATAATTATACCCGTACCGAAGCTACCATTGGCATAGTAACTTTAGACTTAGTGAATTCTTCTATTAAAGAGTTCCAAGAACACAGTGTTGCATTAAGCCCTGAGGAAGAAGCTAACGGATACTATATATCTAGAATAGATATGCCCACTTTAAATGCTGCTGGAGACAAATTATATATTGGTGCACGTTTAAGTAAGGTAGATCCTGCAACCGCTGAAAGTGATAGTGACTATGAAATTTTAGGCTCTAAAACTATCGTATTGGATTACCCATCCTTATTAAATCCAACTGTAATAACTTCTACGGTAGGCCACGGAAATACAAACGGATATAGAAGTATAAATGCTTTCCTGTATGAAGGAAGTGTTTATCAAGCCAACCAAAATGACCCTGAAGGATCCCACATTTTAAAGATTGATGCTGATAATGAATATGATGATTCTTACGTGTTCAATCTAGATGACGCTTTAGGAGTAGAGGGAGCATATATTTTAGCTTGGAGACCTGCAGCAAATGGCAAAGCGGTATTAGCGTATAGGCATAATGGATCGGAGCAAGGTGTAGCAGGGGCTCAAGGATTTTTTGCATTAGTGGATCTAAACGCAAAAACAGCGATAAAGATTGAAGACATTCCTTATGACCCAGATTTTTATTTATTTCAGTACCAGGGATTTGTAGTAGACGGAACCGAAATATACCTTACCCAAGGACCGGTAGGCCAAAACGGGAATATATATGTTGTAGAAACTGAAACTGGTGAAGTAACAAAAGGTGCCCAATTAGTGAACGTCAACGGAAGTCACTTTATCGGGGCATTTTAGTCTAATTAAATATCTAAAAAATATAATTCTTCTATAGAGGGGACCTATCATTATCAATCTAACTATAGATTTATCAACATGCAGGTTCCACTATAGAAGTTAAATTGTCAAAATGAATACACGAACAATACAATCCATCTTAATTGGTGTTTTTGTCTTACTAGCAACTTCGACTACCAAAGCACAAAGAAATTCGGAACAATCCAAAAACCCTTTCTTAAATCGGGATTATTGGGAAACAAAACCAAGTATTTCTGAAATTGAATCAACCATAAAAAAAGGTCACTCCATTACGGAAGCAAATAGTGGAGGATTCGATGCTACTACTTTTGCCATTTTTGCAAATAATCCAGTAAGCACCATAGCGTATCTAGTCGCAAATGGCAACGATGTAAATAAACGTACACACGATTCAAGAACCTATGTTTTTTGGGCAGCATCTAGTGGCAATTTGGATATTATTAAATTTTTAATCAATAAAGGTGCAAGACTAGATGTAGTAGATTCCCATGGCTATGGTCCAATTTCATTCACTGCAGCGACAGGGCAACAAAATACTGATATCTATGACTACTTTATAGCTAATGGTGCAGATTTAAAGAACGAAAAAGACCATCAAGGTAAGAATGTGCTACTAGTTGCCATTGGAAGAGCTAAAGATTTTAAAATAGTTGATTACCTTATTAAAAAAGGTTTATCTATCAATAGTGTAGATAATTTTGGGAATGGAATTTTCCATTATGCTGCTCAAGGTGGCAACATTAACATTCTTAAACAACTTAAAGAGCGGGGAGTTTCAATTGATAAAAACAATAGTACTGATGAAAATGCTATCTTCTTTGCCAGCAAAGGTCGCGAAGCGTCAATCAATCTTTTCAAGTATTTAGAAAGTTTAGGGATTAATGCCAACGTAACTACCACAAAAGGAGAAAACCCACTTCATAATTTAGCCAAGACTACAGCAGATTTAAATGTTTATAAATATTTCGTAGCAAAGGGGGTAAACCCGAACGCAATTGACGAGGAAGGAAAAACACCGCTTTTAAATGCAGCGGAGCGAAACAAGCTTGAAGCTGTCCGGTATTTTGCTGAAAAATCAACCGATATTGATCATAAAGATACAAAAGGACAAACGGCCTTGGCAATTGCCATCCAAAACAACAGTGCTGATGTGGTGGATTACCTCATTTCTAAAGGAGCAGATATCCATACACTAAGTAAAGACGGGAATAATGTAGCACATTACCTCTTTAATAGCCGTGGAAAACCCCGTGATTTTGACGCTAAATTAAGTGCACTAGTCAAGAAAGGCTTTGATTTTAAAACAGTTCAAGGCGACGGTAGTACCATTTGGCATTTGGCGGTGGCTAAAAACAATCTTGACCTCATAAAAAAAATAAGTGTTTTTGATGCCGACATTAACACCAAGGATAATAGTGGAAATACTCCCTTGCACTATGCTGCCATGAAAACTGAAGATGCATCTATCTTGAAGTTTTTACTGGCTAAGGGCGCTGATAGTAATTCTACCACAGAATTTGGTGAAACCGCTTATGATCTTGCCAGTGAAAACGAACTTTTGGTCAAAAACAAAATAAAAATCGATTTTTTAAACTAGGGTAAAATGTATAGAAATAGTTTTAGAACAATAAGTATGTTGTTAATAGCATTCATATTTATAATTATGTCCTCTTTTGATAAAGAATCAGAGTTAATTTATAAATGCATGATTCAAATGACCAATTATACTGGTGAAAAGGCTTATGTAGCTGTATCACTAATAAATCCACAAGGAAATTATGAAAAAACCATGTATATACAGGGGGATGATAAAGAATGGTTTCCAGACTTAAAAAATTGGTGGGGATTTACCAGCAGGAACGATGAGAATTTAGATGCTATATCTGGGGCTACTATTGGGAATGGGGAGCGAAACATTATTTCCTTAAGTTTTAAGCCCTCACAAATTGATACCGGTTATAAAGTGCGCTTTGAGTCCGCCGTAGAAAATCAAGAATACTATTTGGTAGATGCTGAAGTCGATTTAAATACCGCTACGTTAAGGAACAAGGTAGAGGGAAAGGGCTATATACGATATATAAGAATGGTGCCTAACAGATAATTATTATGAACATTTCGGTTTGGGACACTATCCCGCAATTTGTGTAAGTAGAAAATAGAGGGTGC
>NZ_MTAZ01000039.1 GCF_002150785.1 Arenibacter amylolyticus
ATACCCTGATGAAAGGAAAGCAGCACGTGCTCTCGGAGGTGAACCTGATGATGACCTGTTACAACCTTAGGAGACTAATGTCCATACTTGGCCCAAAGGAGCTCAAAAACAGGCTAAAAGGGCTTGAACCTTCAACGTTTGGTCTCTATGGACCATTTTCAGCACTTTGGGGACACTTTCTTTTTCGGGCCAATTTATTGTACCTCCTAAGAATCGGCCGTAAAACCCATTGTACCTTCATGTAAATCAAAACAAATCACTTAAATTTAACCGAAAAGGGGTTTCTGCGCAGACTCCCGTTTGCAACTATTAAAATTTAAGAAATCATGAAAATAGACTGGATAAAATCCTTAATACTCGGTGCATCAATTATCATTGCAGGATTTTTTATTGGAAACATGCATAAAACTGGCAAAAGGTATGACCGGTTTGTTCAAGTAAAAGGCCTTTCAGAACGTGAAGTAAATGCTGATTTAGCGGTTTGGCCAATCAACATTACCCTCACCGCAAATGATCTTAACTCCCTAAAGGTTAATGTTGAAAAGCAAAACAAGGAAGTATATGATTTTTTTATTGCTCAAGGATTTGAGGAAAACGAACTTACTAAAGGGAGTACCAACATTAATGATGTCCGTGCAGATATATATAATTCCAATTCTAGGAATAGCGAATTCCGATATTTGGCTAAATCAGAGTTTACGGTTAGAACAAAGGATATTAACAAGCTTCAAAAAGCGCTTTCTGAATCCCTGAAACTTATGTCCAAGGGTATTTTACTAGAATCTAAGAATACATGGAAGCCAGTTGAATATGTATTTACAGGATTAAATGATCTTAAACCCTCTATGATAGAGGAGGCAACCAAAAATGCCAGAGAAGTGGCCAAGAAATTTGCCCGTGATTCTAATTCACAAGTCGGGGAAATCAGGATAGCAAGACAAGGGCTTTTCACAATTAATGACAGAGATGAAAATACCCCTCAAATTAAGATTGTCCGGGTGGTTTCTACCATAGACTTTCAGTTAAGGGACTAAAAGGGCTAATACTATAAAATGTGACTTAAATCGCGCTATAGACCCTTGGTAGTAGCAAGTTGAAAATAAACAGAAATTAAATGGCTGGGGAAACGGATATCTCTAAATTATTAAAAGGAATGACTCCCAAGCTCAATTTAGGGGAATACGTGTTTGCTACGGTAAAGGATATTAACGAGATTAATAGAAACGACACCCTTTGTGAATTCCAAGAAATAGAAGGAACCACTATTGTTATTGAGAAAACCAAGGCAGACGGGCTTAATTTAAACTATCAGTATGTAGCTTCGTGGATTACTCTTATGGTTCACTCATCCTTAGATGCAGTAGGTTTAATAACTGCTATATTTTCAACGGAATTAGCGAAAAACAATATTAGCTGCAATGTAATTGCTGGATATTATCACGATCATATTTTCGTGGATATAAAGGACTCGGAGAAGGCAATGAAGGTGTTGATGGAATTATCCAAAAAGCAACCATAAAACCTGCTAAATGAACATCATAACCTAAATTTACTTCATAGATTGGATGATTTAATTGAAATTTCGGAAATCTTTCTTATTAAAAATAACGATGCCTTAGGTAATATAAATGCTTCAAAGTGGGTGACAAAGGTAGGCAGCCAGTTATTTATCTTCCATCACCTTTCATTGACTACTTTAAAGGAATTGGAAAGTTTATAAGAGGATCATCAAATCCTAATCACCAACAAAATTAACTTAACGAACATTGGGGCCTTAGGAGGAATTATCTCAACTTCTGACGTATGAATTGATTCTAATGATTCACTAGCGGATTTTTGTGCACTAAGTACATTGCACAGAATAAATGGGAGTTTTTAGATTTTGCAGCTAAGTTTAATGTCTTCAACCCAACATAAGATCTGCTGAATAAGAATTGTTCCAACTAACCAAACCGGTGACCAATCCTATAGAGCAAATTATTTTCTTGACGCTTCATATTAAGTAAGGGGAGATCTATAGGAAGCACTAAAAGACATGTTTTTTATTAGGGGAAATCTTTCATAAGTTGTACTTTGTAAGAGGATTCAAAAAATCAAAATACCTAATAGATGCACCATCCGACCCATAGATATCTTCTAATACTAACTATGCTATGCTCCTCTTGTTCTAAAAAAGAAGAAATACCGGCTACAATACTGCAATAATCCGAGAAGGCGATTAAAGCATCCGTCAACACCTTTACTCCAAACGATTTTTATCAATCCTATTTAGACGAAAACCTATCGCAAGCCTATAGAGATAGGCTAATAAAAAATGCGATAGCCTGGAAGGGTGCGGAGCATGAAACTGCGTTACGTAAAGCTGTGTTGGTAAGCGACCACAATGAGTTTTCAGAGTACAATTTAAAATATTGGGTAACCTTTAAAGAAGGTGGGAAATATTCTTATTCTTTGAATGTTCTCGATAAAGAAGGAAAGCTTACTTTAAGTAGGTTTGAGCCCCAAAAAGTGAATATTGGCAGTTCAATCCATTCTCCTGATAGCGCTTTCAAAGTCCCTAGTTTTGACGCTAACCAGATGAAGATTAATCTCGCCTATACATCTATTGGCGCCACGCTCCTTATCCTTATTTTATTGGCGTTATGGAAAAGAAATTTCCTATTACTGATAGCGGCTCCATTGCCTTTTATTTATAGTGAAGGGATGACCATATATCACTTTAATGGGATTGATGTAATATCCCCTACCACGCAATTCGGATTGCCTAGATACGGAAATATAGACCTCTATTTTACGAACCTATCACTTACTACAACAGGTGTATTTTATGCTTTGGCAATCATCGTAATCTATATGGTTTTTTCGATTGCAAAGGAAAACAAAATGCATCGGCCTACCTAGTAGACGTACTGCAAGAATATCTAGATGTTTAACGCTAGTTGTCGCAAATTTCATACTTGTCCTATTTGATGATTGGAGGAGATTGACTAAATTGTAAAGGGCTTTAGGTTTTTGCCGTATAAAAGTTAGATCATACCCATCCACCGCTTATGGAAACAATTAAATTCCTAATACTTGTTCTGATTTTCAATTCCTGTAAAGAGAATAAGAAAGTACATGTTGCAAATGAGAATTTATCCAACCTGGAAATTGCATTTGTGACCAATAGGGATGGAAATGCAGAAATTTATATTATGGATAGTAATGGAGAGAATCTACGAAATATTACAAAAAATGATTCTCTAGACTTTAGCCCTTCCTGGTCCAATGATGGTCAAAGTATTTATTTCTATTCCAAAAGAGATGGTAATGCAGAGATTTATTCTGTTAATACCGACGGAACGGATTTAAAACGGTTAACAAATAATACCTCAGTAGATGTACTCCCAG
Organism: Arenibacter amylolyticus; assembly: GCF_002150785.1. Classification (GTDB taxonomy): domain Bacteria; phylum Bacteroidota; class Bacteroidia; order Flavobacteriales; family Flavobacteriaceae; genus Arenibacter; species Arenibacter amylolyticus. Next base: position 3,391 of record NZ_MTAZ01000039.1, read on the forward strand.
TTGTATCTCCAGATGGAAATACCCTAGTTTTTATGAGTGATCGAGATTCTCTATCGCGAAATATCTATGCAATGGACAAGGACGGTTCTAATGTTAGGCCACTCACGCAAAACAAAAATTATGAAGAAAGTCCTAGTTGGTCTCCAAACGGGCAAGAAATATTGTTCACAAGGCAATATCGCGACGCTACGGATACTTCACATGCTGCAAATGGAGAAATACACCTAATGAATTCCGATGGCTCTAAGGTGAGAAGACTGACAACTAAAGAAGGGTATGATTCAGGAGCAAAATTTTCACCTGATGGAAAACAGATCGCATTTTATGGGAGTACTAATGGGCAATGGGATTTGTTTATTATGAATTCTGACGGCACAAATTTATACAACCTAACTAACGATACTATTGAATGTTATTCACCCGATTGGTCACCCGATGGAAAATGGCTTGTTTATACTGCGGGATATAGAGGAAATTATAATATCTCGAAAATAAACATTGATACGAAGGAGCGAGTTCAACTAACCAACACTCTGGGAAGAAATGAAAGTCCGGCTTGGAGAAAATAATGCACTACCGCCAATTAAGGATAAGTATCAGGGACTAGATTGGACATGGAATATGATTGCAATACTCCATGAAGAAAGGAACTATGAAGTTTGTTGGTAATGAAGAATTATAAAACGTCCAACTGTTCAGAAAGACCCACCCCAAACATAGGGACTCCAAATTAGCACCTGTTTAAACATAAATTCTTAAATTGAAGTATAAATAATGAATTGGTAGTGAGACTGAAAGTAGGTGCATAGTATTATGCTATTCCTGTGACCAGTGACAGGGTATATCTTAAAATTAGTACAATGGGAAAATCGCTAACTGTAATATTATTTACCTTCTTTTTTCTAAGCTTTTCGCTAGTAATAAGGAGTCAAGATTTTGATGCCGATAAAGTCAAGCTAGAAATCCAAGAATTGGTTATGGCCGAGCAAAATGCATTTCGTACAGGAGATTGTGATACGGTATTGGATTTTATGGCGGAGAACATAACTTTTTTGGCAAACGGACGAAAGGTTTCCTCTAAAAAGATGATCGGGAAATTTTGCACAACTATTCCAAGGCCATTTAAAAAAGCTACAACCAATGAAGTAACTATTTATCCGCTAACCGTAAATTCCGGATATGAAATCCGAACTTTAGAATATCCTAAAGACGAGCATATTAAAATATTGGAGTATGTAACCAAAATTTGGAAGAAAACAGCGGGTAAATGGAGAATAATCCATCTTCATTCTACCATAAAGGAACTGCCAATAACCAAGTAAAGTAACACCTATTGCCTTAAAGTAGGCCTAGGAATTTTCTTTTGGTCATGCGTTATAATATTTTCCTTTTATATTTAAGCTAACCTAAACCACGAAAAATCATGAAATACCTAAAGTATATTCTTGGAACCTTTGCCATGTTAGTTATGGTATTCTTACTAATTGGGGTCGTTAAACCACAATTGACGTATGAATACGATATAATGGTAGACAAACCACTAGCTGAATCTTGGGCCGTTAGTCAGGACGAAGAAAAAATGTCCGAATGGTTAGAGGGGTTTCAGAAAATAGAACCTATAAGTGGTACTCCAGGGGAGGTGGGTTCCGTATCGGATGTTTATTTTATGGACGACGGCCAAGAGATGGTAATAAGAGAAACCATAACGGATATTAAACCCAACCAATCTATTTCCATGCTATTTACGTCAGACTTTATGGATATGGATTATAAGCTCGTTATGGAGGCTGTGGATGGAAAAACAAAGATTAGTTCTAACACCAACTGCAAAGGAAATGGGATGGTATCCAAATCTTTAGTGGCCTTAATGGGAGGTTTTATTAAAGGACAAGAGGAAACCAATCTTATGAACCTTAAAAATACCATAGAAGGAAATTCCAAGGATTATTTCGCTATAATCAACTGATTGAAAGTTAAAATAAACAGGACCTCTTATCAATTAAGCTTCAACTGTAAATGGAAACAAAGGGAAAATGGATTGATTTGAGTCATACGATCCATGACGGACTCATCACTTACAAGGGATTACCCGCCCCCATTATCTGTGATTATCTAAGTAGGGAGGAATCTAAAAAGATATATGGTGAAGGGACCGAATTCCAAATTGGGAAAATAGAAATGGTCGCAAATACCGGAACCTACATTGACTGCCCATTTCACCGTTTTGCCCACGGAAAGGACTTCACCGAAATGGGCCTGGAACACTTTGCAGACCTAGATGCCGTTGTGGTGAGTGTCCCCTACAAAGAAAATTTGAAAATTACTGAAGCGCATCTAGACTCCTATGATATCAACAATCGGGCGGTACTTTTCCATACCGGATGGGACCAACACTAGAATACGGAAAAGTATTTTGAAGGGCATCCGCACCTAACCGCTACTTGTGCCAGATTTTTGAAGGATGCCCAAGTTAAACTAGTAGGTATAGACTCCTTGAATGTGGATAATACCGAAGGCAAACAAAGGCCAGTGCACTCCATTCTTCTAGGCGCGGATACCCTAATCGTAGAGCATCTTACCAATTTGCAATCCCTGCCAGAGGGTCGATTGAAGTTTAGTGCGATTCCACCAAAAATTAAAGGGATTGGTTCCTTTCCCGTAAGAGCAATGGCCAAACGTTGCGAATAATAATTCGCCTAACTTCCTATTAGAGAAAAAATACACCGTTTGGAAAAGCATGCTCGTTCACCAAAATTTAGGGGTGTTCATTCCCTTCATCAATTATGTTTACCGCTGCAAAAGATAAGCCTAGTTTAGAGGCCAACCTAAATCGATCAGGTTGTTGCGAACCTTAATAATTTTTAAAATGGAAGAATTTAATCGAAAGAAGCACTGGGAGCATATCTATCAAACCAAGGAATTAATGGAGGTTAGTTGGATTCGGTCAACTCCAGAGACTTTCTTGGAATTCTTTAAGCACTTTAAAGTCCCCAAAAATGCCAAAGTGATCGATATCGGGGGAGGGGTTGTTATCTGGTAGATCTTTTACTCGATTTGGGGTATCAGCATATATCGGTCCTCGATATTTCAGCAGCTGCTATCGAAAGAGCTAAAGACCGATTAGGGGAAAGAGCTATAAAGGTTACCTGGATCGTCGCAGATGCGTCGTCATTTATACCAACGGAGAAATATGATTTTTGGCACGACCGTGCTGCCTTTCACTTTCTGACCGATGATAGGGATATTGCCAATTATTTGGAAACCGATTTTAAAAGCATAAACCCATTAGGGTTTCTGGTGATAGGTACATTTTCCGAGCAAGGTCCCAAAAAATGTAGTGGTATCGATATTATACAGTACTCCTAAACTACCATGGCAGACCGGTTGAAGAACTATTTTGAAAAGATAAATTGTATAAGCGTAGATCATAAAACCCCTTTTAATACCATTCAAAAATTTGTTTTTTGCAGCTTCAGAAAACAGGCTTCTCAATGAAGCAATAGGAATAGGGAGCTACGTTGGCAACTGGACTAGTAGCGGCTAAGGTGTTCTTCGTTATTTAGCGGTAAGTTAATCGGGACTTACTCGTAGTGCAAGTCATTATCTTGAAAGAAATATCATTCTAAACAGCTTTGAAGGTGGGAAGTGTAATTTTAATAACGCTTTTGGGTGATTTTCTGATTTTTGTATTTTTAAACCTTTTTTCTAAAAACACAAGATCAATGGTTACCCTAAAGAAGTTGTCCCAATCCACCTTTTTGGATGTTTTGGTGTTTATTTTCTTAATTGCGATCTCTTATTTTAAACCAATACCTTTTCCGTGGAAAGTTCCCACAATTGCAGCCATAATATTGGCGTATATGGCAATGAGATACCATGATCTGGGGTTACTTGGACTGGATTGGCCCAGATGGAAAAATACCGTCATTTGGGGATTCATAATAGCTATTACCATAGTGGTGTGCATTAGCAATCTTGTTAATCCTATGATGGAAAGATTGTTAAATACGGAAGTGGATGTCTCTGCGTATGGGGATTTAAAGGGAAATGCTGCTTTTGTTACGGACTATTGGTGGAAAGCTATGTTGAGCGCAGCAATCGCCGAGGAGATCTTTTACCGTGGTTTTACATTTTACGTTTTGGAAAAACTTTTCAAAAACCTTCAATATCATAAGGTTTTGGTGGTGTTGGTAACAGCGTTTTATTTTGGAGTATCCCACAGCTTTCAGGGAATTGTGGGTGTCACTGGAATTTTCTTGGCTGCAATCGTATTTGGGAGTTCATTTTATTTGAGTAAAAAAAATCTTTATGCCATTATTTTAGGCCATGCCCTGGTAGATTCCTGGTCTTTGTACTCCTTGTATAAGGGAGGAATTAGCTTGTTTTTCTAAGACTTTACAAAAAAGAATACTGTTTCATGGCTAGTAGAACTTCCTCGAAATTAAGTAACTTTAAGTAGTTGAAATCCAACAGCTACCCAACCCACCTTACAGTTTTTTGGGGGCACCCATTGCTCATGACAATGACCGGTGGGTTGATTGTGGATGGCTAGGGGAAATGTTCGTTAGGAAATAGACAACCAAGCTATAAAGATGGGACAAAAAAAATCCATAGTATTATTTATCCTGCTGGCGCTGGCTCTTGTATATATTGCCAGTAGTACGGAAAGTTATTATGGGAGGTATATAAAATGGAGGGCGTCTGACATTGAAGACCATCAGAAATTTCCCAAGTATAGCTTTAAGGCAGCATCCAATCCCTTTTATTTTCCATCAAAGATAGATAGTAATTTAAACCACTTAATGGTAAGTATAAAGGAGGGGAAACAGCAGAAGTTATTGCCTCTCTTAAAAAAAACGGGTACTACTGCATTTATAATTATTAAAAATGATACCATATTATATGAACAATACCTAAATGGGTATCGTAGAAATTCTATAAACACCTCTTTTTCGATTGCTAAATCCATTACTTCTCTTTTAACAGGAATCGCTATTGATGATGGTTTTATCAATGATGTAAAGGACCCAGTAGGGTACTATATCCCAGGCTTATTGCAAACGGACACCAATTATAGCGACCTACTTATTTCGCAGTTGTTGGATATGCAAAGTGGCATTCAGTTTAAAGATCACGATCTACCTTGGGGAGATAAGCCCAAGGCTTATTACCATCCACAACTAAGGGAGCGGGTTCTAGAATTGCCTTTAGAATACGATCCTGGAAGTAGGTTTAAATATAATTCCTATAATCCCATTCTGCTAGGGATGATACTGGAAAGCGTAACCCATCTCCCAGCAGCTAAATACTTTGAAGAGAATTTGTGGAATGAGCTAGGCATGGAGTACGCTGGTTCCTGGAGTATGGATAGTGAGCGGTCTGGTATGACAAAAATGGAAAGTGGATTAAATATCAGGGCCATTGACTTTGCTAAGTTTGGACGACTGGTGTTGAATGATGGACGTTGGAACAACAAACAATTAATCTCCAAAGAATGGATGGACTATAGTTTTGATATTTCCGAAGAGTATCAATTATCCGATTTTTCCGCGGATTTATATTACCGTAACTTTTGGTGGATCTATGCCGATAAAACCCAATCGGGATTCACAATTAATAGTATTGCAGGGACCGGTCATCTAGGGCAATTTTTATTCGTTTTCCCTACGGAAAAGGTCATTGTGGTGAGAATGGGAAAAGAACTGGGTAAAGTGGATTCCTGGAGAAGCATTTTTCAGGAAATTGTAGAACATATCATTGCTGCGAGGAGTTAAATACCTAATGATTTTTTGTGAACCTTACGCTGTAAGCAGGCTAGCGATGTTGCCATGTGCCCCCTGAAAGGAGAAGAAATATGGTGGGGAATAGGCTGTTTATACGATGATATTGTGTTTAAACCTGTAATTGGGTAGAGTCGATTATGCGTTAAATGCTCTAGGTACCCTGCTGGGAAAGGGGTAATCTTATACTAGCCATCCCCTGAAAATAGGGTTAGATAATCGTTGAAGTATTGATTTTATTAGTGTTTTGAGGTGATTTAAAATAAGAAAACTGTTTAAAAAGCTGTAATTTATTGTTGCAAAAAAAACACTCACTTTAAAAACAGTTCGATGGACAAGGTACTAACAAAACAAATACAAACCCAGTTGAGCAACTATTTTTTATCCACAACCCTATTTACCAAGCCGGAGTTACGCTGTTTAAAGGATATGGTCATAGGTATATTAAAATCAAGATCTGTATTTGTGAATCAAATAGCAGCATCCCTAAGGGAACCCTTAAAACTCAAGGATGTTTGTAAGCGTTTAGCTTCTCAATACCTTAAGGAAGATTATGCGGTAAAAGTATTGGACTCCCATTTAAACTCTGTCTCTTCCGGGATATCTAAAGATGATTTTATCCTCATGGACGGTACCGATATCAGCAAAAAGTACGCCAAGCACATGGAAGGTCTGGAGTTGGTGAAAAACGGCGATACCGGTAAGATCGGCCTTGGGTACAATGTTCTGAATATAAATGCGATCGGCACCGACAAAACAATGGTGCCCCTATTCAGTAAGGCATACAGTTATGAAATGGGGGCGTTGAGCAGTAACAACGAGATAAAGAAGGCTGTAGGACAGGTCAAGGATCACATTGGCAAAAAAGGATGCTGGGTCTTTGATCGCGGAGCGGACAATACCATATTAAGGGATTTCTTTATCGGGGAATGTTTCCAAGCAATCATCCGTTTAAAAAGGAACACAAAAGTTAGTTATAAGCAACAGGAATATCAAGTAAGTGCCCTTGTAAATAAAATAGACTTCTCAATTACCCAAAGTGTGACCAAGATCAAGAAACACAAGCCTGTTTTGAAGCGCTACCAAATAGGGCCATACCCATAACCTATACCATCAAAGGCAGGGCACATAAATTGTGGCTGGTAGTCTCACGGGACGAAAAGCATGGAGGACTATGTTATTTGCTTGTAAAAAGCGAACTCTCCACTGCAAGAGAAGTGGCAAAATGGGCCTTTACAGGGTATGGTCTACGATGGAAAATAGAAGAATACCACAGGCATGTAAAGCAGCAATACAAATTAGAATCCATTCAAATGAAGACTTTTGAAGGGTTACAGTCAATGCTTGCGGTACTAACCGTAGCCATGTTTATGATTTACAAGAAAACACGATCGATTCATTTTAGTTTACTGCTGGATACAGGGTACAATTACCTGAACAAGCATACGGTCAGAGAGCTTACCAATTTCATCTACTATAAAATATCAAAAGTGATAGCAATTTTACTGATGCCAGTAAAAAGTAGATGGAAAATTCAAAATACGGAACCAATAGCGTCCTAAACGTTTAAAAAAGGAAGGGAGTTTTG
>NZ_MTAZ01000004.1 GCF_002150785.1 Arenibacter amylolyticus
AGGCTAACGCCACTACCCGCTACATAACAACGGTCCGTGGTGGCGGTCAAGATAGCCGCAGGGTCGCTTGGATTTGTAATATTAAAAGTGTCGGTCACTGTACAACCACCGGCATCGGTAACGCGGATGGTGTAGGTGCCTGCTTGACTTAAACCGTTGAATACATTGCTAGACTGTGGTCCTAGGACCACGGTATTTGGTTGTACCAACTCATAGGTATACCCTCCCCAGCCCTCAGTAGCGGTGATGGTCACCGATCCGTCGGCATTACAGGTCAATGGGGTAAGGTTATAGGTAAAGGCTAGGGGGTTGGTAGGTTCGCTCACCGTAACGGTGGCCGTATCCGTACAGTTGGTAGTTTCGTCCGTAACCGTAATGGTATAGTCCCCGGCTACAAGATTCGTTAAAGTGATGGTGTTAGCAGACTGTCCTGTAATGGCAGTAGCTCCATTAATTGAGTAGCTGTACGTGGTGCTATAGTCGCTTACTTCAAAATCTATGGCTCCGTCCGCACTTCCTAAACAAGTTACATTATTAATTAGGGTACCATTTACCAGAATAGGATTTACGGGAGCAATGGTATAGGTCTCCATATAGGAACATCCTTTACTATCGGTTACTCTAAAAGAATAAGTATCGGGTGCCAAATTGTTAAAGGTGGCGGTCTTACCAGAGGCAGTAGTTGCAGCCATGGCTATGGGGGCAATAATCTCTATGGTTAAGGGATCAATACCGTTTAATGCAGTTACCGTAACATTGGAGGTTTGGGTAGGGCAGTTTGGAGCTGTAGATGAAAAGCTTAAATCGGTAGGCTCATCCATCGGATCCAATACAATGGTATTGGTAACAAAGGTACATTGGTTAGCATCTCTAATGGTAATATTGTAACTCCCACTGCCTAGGTTGGAAAAAGTTTCGGAACCTGGGCCTGATACAAAATTCACCCCATCTATACTATAGGAATAGGGCGCAGTTCCGCCAGTAACATTTTGGGCTTCTATGATGCCATCTTGAAGACAGCTATAGTCTTGCACAAGTACAGCATCCCCAGAAATTCCGGCAGTTTGCCCTCCAATGGTAAAGTTTTCTACAAAATCGCAACTAGCTCCCCCCTTGGATTGTGCAAGGGTTACCGTATAATCGCCTTGTGGTAAATTGGTAAAGGTGCCCGAGGAGTTGGTAATCATACTTCCATCGGGGTAGGTTATGGTATAACTTACCTTATATCCATTGGTTGCGGTCATATTATAGGTAATTGACCCATCTTCCGATCCAAAGCAGCTTTCATCGGATACCGAAGTAGTGTATTCCACTGCTGGGACCAGATCAATGTTAACAGTATTGGAAAGTACATAACAATTGTTCCGATCTACCACTGCAAAAGTATAGTCGCCTGGCTCAAGAATGTCAAAGATCTGACTAGTTTGAAATTTATTAGGTGGTATTGAAGTGATATTTGGATAGGAGATAATTGTATTTCCATAGTCATCCACATAAGACCAAATAGCATAGGTATGTGGTGTTTTACCCCCATAAGAGTCCATAAGAATATTACCCTCCCTACAGCTAATATGTTGGGAAATTCGGGCATTTAAGGTTAAATCGGCCTCACTGAGAACGTTCACCTTTTCTTCATAGAAACAACCATCATCAGTACGTACACGGATAATGTAATTGCCTGCATTTAAGTTTTGAAAGGTAAAGTTGTTGTCCGGTTGGGCAGTCTCCCTGTCCATTAGGGTGCCATTGCCACCGTTACTGCCATCGTCCAATCTTATTTCGTACTCATAATTGGCACGGACATTAAGCGCTTGGATGTTTATGGAACCCAAGTCTGTACAATTAGCAGGGGTGCTAGTGATATTTACTTGTAATGCCCTATTTCGTATTCCAATATCTGGGGTAGTAAATTCACAGGAACCGTCAATGGGTTCTCCCGTATTGGGATCTAATTGCATAATACCCACTCGGTAAGCCCCGTTGGTATTAATGTCAAAACTAGGTCCGTTATTGGCACTGTAGGGTACTTCAATAGAATTGGTAGAAAGGTTATATAATTGGTACCCATATCCATTAGGTAGGTTAGTAACGGTAATATTTCCAGGGGTAGTACATATAATATCATTGGAGGTATATTGTATGTCCAGATTGTTTTGGAATACATTGAAATAGAACCTACTAAAACACCCTCCCTGGTAATTTACTACCAATCGGTATTTTCCCTCCTGATTTGCTATAAAGCTATCGCCTACGGATACTTGGTTCCAAGTACAGGTTGCATTTTTGTTCCCACAGTCGTCCCCCGAATCCGCACAGCTACCTTCCACCAACCTTTCCCATACCATACTCTGGGCATCGGCAATATTTACTTGGATCAATTGGGAATCGTTCACCCCGCACAGAAAAATCTTGGGCAAGGGGCTGCCATCCACGGAACAGCTCACAATCTCTCCCTGTACGTCGTTGGTTGGGTCAGTATCGCTATTGCTATTGTTGAAAAAATCGACAATAGGATTTGTTTGGGTGGTCCCAAATCGCTCTACGGTCAACACCTCTTGAAAACCTTTACAGGGATCGGCCACTATTTTATCAACAATATAGGTGCCAATATCCCGAACCACAAAGGTACTAAGATCATTATCCGGATCTCCATCGGTTATCAAAGTATCGGCGGCATCCAATACCCCGTTTCCGTTTTCGTCCTTATACCATTTATAATCATCAAAACCTTTTCCGGCTTCCAACACCACTTGTTCCCCACAAAGTTGCACGGTTCTGGCAAAAGAGCAGTTGGAAAGATCGTCCAACAAAAAGTTGGTAGCTCCAGGAGTGGCAAAACCACATCCATCAAACTCGTACACGGAAGGATCATCGCTAATTACGTTACTGTTCAGTCGGCCTCTATAGGTAGAATAGGCCAAATTCTGAATAATATCCGAACAGGCATCTATGAAATCAAAACAGTTTTCCGCTACGGTAACCCGCATGCGAATACTATTGGCCGAGCGTCCTTTGGTCACCAAATTATTTGGAATAGTGAATATCACCGTCCTAGTAGCCGGATCGAAGGTATAAGTTACCCCTGCTGGTAGTATGAGGTTGGCCTCGTCCAGGGTAACATTTACAGGTAGAATATCCTTTATGGTATAATTTTCCGCATCATCGTTCCCCACATTTTGGAATTCCAATACGTAATCTAAGGTCTGGCCTAGGTTTACCCCCTGTCCGGTAATATCATTGCCCGCAATATCCTCTACGGTTTTCTTTAGGTTGATAACGGGTTCTATGATTTCTACATCAAAGGAAGTAAAGAAAATATCATATTTGTCCTGGGAGGAACTTGCACGTAAAATGGCCCCGGTTTCATTGTTGGGGATCACCCCATTGAGGGGGTTGTTGATATTAAATAAATCCACATCCCACCCCAGGGTGTTCACTGAATTTGGATTTCGATCGGTTACTAGAGCGTCACCACTGGTAATATTACTATTGAAGAAATTATTCGCAGGATTTACAGTGTTTCCTAATGGCGTAAACGACGCCATGGAGTTCGCTTTAATGGAGAGTCCGTCCCCACCAATTCTATTATCCCCCTCTAAGGCTGCCACCCCAAGTTGGGCTAATACCGGAAAAGGAGCGGGTAGGGTAGTAAAGCCATTGAACGGTATATCTACGGTCTCCCCGGATTTTATCCCGGCATAACCATCAAAGGTGGTGATAAATTTTCCTGGTAGATTGGGATTCTCGTAGACCACTACCATTTTCCAACCCCCGGATACCCCGCCAGAAATAGCATCACCGGAACTCGCTTTTACATTAGCAACAAAATACTCCCCATTGGGATCGGCCAAGCTGGTAACTATGGAGGTAACATCCTTATAACAGGCATAGGGACTATAATAATCAAAATCGGCATCCCCATCCCCGTCAAACAAGATCTCATCCGCCGTTAAATCCTGATAGGTCCCCCCTGGGACCTTAAACTTTAATTTATCAAAATCACTCCTATCATCTTCCTTAAAAACTGCAGACCAATAGAGTCCCGCATAGCGTATTTTGGCACAACTTATATCGGGTACCGTTAAGGTGGCACTACTACTGCTAAAGGTAGAGGGGTCGCCATCGATATCGATATACTGCATATCCAAGTTGTCATTGTATTCCGATGAGCGCCCAGTCGCATTGTAAGGATCGTTGGCTGAGACAGGAGAAACCCAAACATCTTCCCAACTTGTACACCATCCCCATCTATTCCTTTTAATACATCTTCTTTCCCAATACCCATCTGCTTGCCTATTGACAATATTATTCGCAATAAAAGTAATATCACCCCGTAATTCATCCTCATAACGAACCTCAAAATCGTTTTTCACCTGTGAAACCACAGTAAAAGTACCCAACAGTAAAAAACAAGTTAAAAACAGATGTTTGAAGGATATTGGTTTCATTTGCAAACGGGTTTGGTTGTAAAAAGCGCCCTATTCAAAAGAGGACAGATGCTAAAAAAAGGTGTTTTAAATAGTTTTAAACCATTGAATCAGGTAGTTATAACCACCCGAAACACCTACTAACAAATATTGACCTTAAGAGGGAGTACGTGAATTTATTGTTGTAGAGCGGTATAATTTTGTTGTGAAACCCCGATTAGGCATGGTCAGAATTATTTTCCTTAAACAACTCTAAAAAGGGGTGTCCGACCAAACCCCTATATAACCGATAACGGTGCCCCGGCCGACAACCGAATTAAAGATTTCTTTCGCGATTTATCGATTAATTTTGTAGTAAAAAGGGAACAAGGAGATGCCCTAATAAGGAGAAAGCGGTCTTCTAAAAACCACTAATTTGTGGCTGCATAAAGCTTCGGTGCTTAATAGCATTTTTTTAGGTAACCTGACTAGAGGATACCTTCATAATCCACATCTTATCGTTATACGTTTTGCTTAATTTGGTGTAATAAGATTCCAAGGCATTGTCCCAAGTACTGTGTTTCTTTAAGAAAACATACCGATAGTTATTTTTAGGGTTGATGAAGTAACTGGCACTATACCCTTGGGAGTTCAATAATTTAACAAACCTGTTAGCATTATTGGTATTGGCAAAAACATTGGCTATGATATAATAGGAAGTCTTCCCTCCTGTAGTAACCTCTACGGCCGCTACTTCCTTTCCGCCTACATTGTCCTTGACTATCACATTTTTGTGCAGTGAATCTTCATCATACTGGCCAGCCGTGTTCTTTAGCTTTTGAACATTGTTCACGTAGGCCTTTTGCGTATCCGTGCGGTTATCCACATTCATGATCCACAAATCGTCCTCATAAGCTCCACCAAATTTAGATTTATGGGCGGCTAGGGCCTCCTGCCACGTATCGTACCTTTCTAGGTATACGTAATTTAATCCATTCCTAGAATTTGTAAAATGGTTTGCGTGAACCCCTTTTTGAGAAAGTTTCTCCACAAATTGATCCCTATAGCGCTTGCCTTTGTAGACATTGGCCACCACGTAATACCCATTTTCTACTCCCTCTAAGTTCCGAAACTTTTTTGTTTTTACAGTTTGTTCTTTCGGGAGCTGCGAAACCCCATCTTTAACAGTAATGCTCTTATTGGTACTGCGGGCCATGTTATCAGTATGGACCACCTTACTACCGGGGCCCTTGGCCTGTAAAGCTTCTTTTATACTAATTGGTTTTTTATTCGTGTTTTCTTTGGATGCTTCAAGAGCCAAGGGAGTCTTTTGATTATTGGGCAGGTACATGTTTCTAGCTTTGGTCTCTAGGTCTGGCCGCTTTCCTTGGGTCTCCTCCCTTACCATTTTCATAACCATATGAAACCTGCGTTCCAAATCCCTTTGCCTGTTAGCCTCCAAGGAATCTAACCTAAAAATCAATTCAGAAAGAATCTGATCATTTTCTGCAAGGGTCTGTTTAAGTTTCTCCAGCTCCTCCTGTTGGGACAGCGCATCCTTCTCTGGTACAAGCTCATTAGCTACCAGCTGATCGTTATTATCCTCTAGCATAACCCTATCTTCGGTTAGATTTGGGGTGATGGAGTAGGCAAATGAAATTTCATGTGTCAATCCAAAATTGTCAAAGTTATTAGACAATCCCTTCTCCATAGTATAACCCAATGAAAGCCGCTGATTGAGGTTAAATCCGATACCTGCAGAGGCACCGTAAAAATCGTCGTAGCCAGTTTGCAACCAGCCAATTTTAGGCAGGTCTAAGATTAGGCTTCCTCCCAACACCACTTCTTCATTGCCCACCTTTCTAACGCGTACCAAGGGCATTAACCGTCCCTGTTCCAATAGGCCACTTCCATTTTTAAACTCATGGGTATATTGAAGGTGACTGGAAAATGTCTTGTCTTTAAATTCACTTACTGTGGAACTGCTCTTTAGGTTGTAGTCGAACAAGTTTTCCGCAAAAACTCCGAAATCGAAGGCACCATAGGAAATATTGAAACCGGGTTGAAAAGACAACAGATTGGATTCCTGTAGGCCATCCAAGGAAGGGTCGTTAGGATCTAATACCGATGCCCTGTTCCTATCAAAACCGCTGTTGTAATACGCCAAATTTGCACCAAAGGTAAAATTGCTCTTTTCGCTCAGTTTAATGCCATAGGCATAATTTGCCATCACCCCGTAATTGGTAATCATTCCTTCCCTTTGGGTATATAAACTTAGTCCCAGGCCATTGCGATCGCTTACCCTTCCACTATAACTTAAAAAATAATCTTGATTGTTATCGTCAAAAGATACCGATTGGTTTCTATGTAGGAGATTAATATAGGACTTGTTTTCCCTCACCGTAGAAAAGGTGGGGTTAATTAGGAACCGGTTAAACTTTAGCAAGTTTTGTGAAGGCACATCGTAGGCAATAAACGGATCATCCTCTTGGGCATTTATAGCGGTAAACGCCAGAAGGAAAAATACGATGTATATAAAATTCTTCTTGTACATAGTGCCTTAACGTATTACGGTTATAGTTCCTTTCTTTAAAGTCTTATTTGCTTTTCTAATGGTATAATAGAATACCATATTCTGCCTGGGGAAATTCATGGAAGCCGCTGGCCAATTGTTTTGGTATTGAAATTGGTTGAGCACCTCTTGTCCTTTTTGATTATAAATAATAACCTGGATCTCCGGATCCTTGGTATAGGAATTTGGGAGCACCCAAACATCATTATATCCATCCCCATTGGCAGTTACCACATTGGGTACCCCAAAGGTATCCTGATAGGTAACCACAAAGGTTTTGCTTACTTGGCAATCGTTCACCAATCCTACCACCCTATAGGTTCCTTCTTGGGTTAGGGTTAAAGAGTCCGAATCTCCCAACAACATATTATTTTCATTGAACCATTGGTAACTGCTGGCCCCACTGGCATAAATTTCTTTACTGCTCCCTTCAGGAAACAAAATCTCACCGCCTGCAGGGTTCAAAATTAGTAAAGAATCGTCCAAGGTAGTAATTACCACTTCATTTGATAGTAGGTCACAACCGTTTTTATTTACGGTTAGTTGATAAGTTCCCGGTTCGGAAACGCTTAACACCTCCGCAGTATCTGGCAACAGGCTGCCATCCTTGGACCAATAAAAAGTTTCCCCGCTCAGTGCGGTATCACTACTAATGCTCACCAGATCGGAGGGACTGCAAAATAAGGTAGCGGTACTAGAAATGGTAAGAATCTCATTAGATTGCAATTGAACAGGCAGAATATTGGAAACCGATGTAAAACTATCTAAGGAAGCGTTTATCGCATAATTTCCATTTTCAGCAGTATCAGTAAAGCTAATGGTACTGGAATTAGCTGCTGCCACGTTAGATCCATCCTTGGTCCACTGATAAATAAAGTCAGGTTCTAATTCCGAGGTCACCTCCAACTTAGATCCATCGGATAAAATCGCATCTATCTTAGTTACTTCCAAGGCAATACTCGTATTAACACAATCGGTATATTCTGTAACATAATCTATGGTCAACTCAAAATTGGCAGGTAGTACCACGGTTGTAGGATCGCTGATTTTGGTGGTAATTGGGCAACTCCCGCCACTATAGGTAACCTCCGCGTGATAAACCCCATCCGAATTGGCGGTTAAGCTACTTCCCGTTTCCCCACTCAGTGCAACACTATCTTTGTACCATTGATAGGTTACTGGCGAGGTATCTGCCGACACGTTTAAATTAATTGATTTTCCTGGTAAGAGGACCATATTTGCCGGATTGTCCCTACTCACCGTAAAGTCACCTGCCTGGGTTATGGTCAGGGGACTGGAAGTTTCGGTGCATATTCCGTTGCCTTGAACTTGGACGGTGTAATTCCCAGGGAATTGGGCATCGTTGGTATTAATAGTATAGGTATAAGCCCCCAAGGTACTTGGTTGTATAACACTACCATCTTTAAACCAGGTATAATACAGATCCGCATAGTTCATATTGGCCTCTAAAGGAGCTACTGCTTCCCCGGTACACAAAGCAGCTTTCGTTGGGGGGTTTATTTCCAATCCCACGCTGCTCCCTACCTGTACTTCAATGGAGAGAGACTGTGTATTGGATGATCCGGAACATGTAGCCCCATAATCCAATTCCACCACATAGAATCCGCCTTCAGAGACTTCAATAGACGGTCCGTGGCCTGCCACGGTGAAAGGCGAAGTGTCCTTATACCAATTATACCGATAGGTTTCTGCATTGGCTATATTGTATACTTCTAGGGTGGTGGTCCCTCCATCGCAAAGCTCTACCTTCATAGCGGGGCTAGGGGCTGTATCGCCCATTTCCCTAATTTGAAGGGGGGAATTATAATCGATATAATACATTTCAAAAGCGTCCGATACTGGACTGGTTTTAGCCGGATTGGTACTTCTTACGCGGAAGCGATATCCATCTCCCCGAGTAGTATTAGGCAGGGAAAAACTAAAGTTGAAGTCGAAATTAGCATTCTTGTCCGAAACCCTGGATAGTTCTGTTGGATTGGTAAACACGCCATTGGCATCGGACAATTCCAAAATAAATTCGTTATCCGCCGCAACACTCGGCAACCAGGTGAAATTTACAAAGTACTCATTGAAACTCTCCGAACCACAGGCCGCCGTCCAGACAGAATTCCCCGCTAAATTGGGATTATCCGCAGGTGTAGGCTTGTTTAAGGTCTGGGCACTACCAAAGGTCATTCCCAAAGCGAGATAGCTCAGAAAAATCATTAAGATTCCGTTTGGTAGGTTAAGTTTCATATCTTTTTTGATTTGAGCAACATTCAGCGGTCAATTTAGTGTGAATTAGGCCTAAAATTAATGGCTAAATTGTTGATATCTAAGGGATAACTTTTTTGATACTCCCTCTAACACCCTCATTTTCAAAGAAAGGGGGTAACAAATATGTCCTTTTACAAAGGGCTAGTGAATTTAAAGTTGTCAGCTTTCCCAAAAACGTTGTGAAACCCACTTTCTTGTATGCTTGCCACTTTTTATAGACTGCTTATACTTGTAATTTCGTTATCTTTGCTCCTCAAAATTAAGAATATGAGTGAAACATCCCGTTCGTTAAACTTTATTGAGCATATTATTGAGGAAGATCTAAGCAAAGGCTTCCCAAAGGATAAGCTTCGGTTTCGATTTCCCCCAGAGCCCAATGGATATTTACATATAGGCCATGCAAGCTCTATCTGCCTAAATTTTGGTTTGGGCCTTCGTTACCAAGCTCCCGTTAATTTAAGGTTTGATGACACCAACCCAATAAATGAGGAGCAAGAATACGTAGACGCTATTAAAAGAGACGTAGAATGGTTGGGATTTGAATGGGAGACCGAGTGCTATGCTTCCGATTATTTTCAACAACTATACGATTGGGCTGTAATGCTGATCCAACAGGGAAAAGCCTATGTGGACAGTCAGTCTTCCGAGGAAATTGCCCTTCAAAAGGGTACACCCACCGAGCCTGGTACGGAGAGTCCGTACAGAAATCGTTCCGTTGAGGAAAACCTTCGCCTATTTGAAGGTATGAAGGAAGGTAAGTTTAAGGAAGGGGAACACGTCCTTAGGGCTAAAATTGATATGGCCTCTTCCAATATGTTGATGCGCGACCCTCTGATGTACCGCATTTTACATCGCCCGCACCATCGTACAAATACCGATTGGTGTATTTATCCGATGTACGACTGGACGCATGGGGAAAGCGATTATATGGAGCAAGTTTCCCATTCCTTCTGTACGATGGAATTTGCCATGCACCGTGAGCTTTATGATTGGTTTTTAGACCAAGTGGTAGATGAGGATAAGGTGCGTCCCAAGCAACGGGAATTTGCCAGACGAAACTTTAGCCATACCGTGGTGAGTAAACGAAGATTATTGCAATTGGTGGAAAAAGGCGTGGTAACAGGATGGGATGATCCCAGAATGCCAACTATTTCTGGCTTAAGAAGAAGAGGATACACCCCAGAATCTATTAAGGCTTTTGCGCAAACCATTGGGATTGCAAAGAGGGACAATGTGGTAGATGTGTCGCTTTTGGAATTCCATGTAAGGGAACACCTAAACAAGATTGCCCCAAGGGTAATGGCTGTCTTAAATCCGCTAAAATTGGTAATTACCAACTACCCGGAAGGGGAAGAGGAGTGGTTAGAATCTGAAAATAATCCGGAGGACGAATCAGCTGGATTTAGAAAAATACCATTTTCCAAGGAACTATACATAGAACAGGAAGATTTTAAGGAAGAAGCCAATAGAAAATTTTTCAGACTTAAATTAGGAGGGGAAGTCCGATTAAAAAATGGGTATATCATAAAAGCTACCTCTTGTACCAAAGATGAGGATGGAAACATCGTAGAGGTACAGTGTACTTACGATCCGAAGAGTAAGAGCGGTAGTGGAACCGAAGAAAGCCTAAGAAAGGTAAAAGGAACCCTACACTGGGTTTCTGTAAAACACGCGGTAGAAGCAGAGGTAAGGTTGTACGATAGACTCTTTACGGATGAAACACCTGATGCGCATAAGGATAAGGATTTTATGGAATTTATTAATCCCGACTCCTTAAAAGTTATCAATGCGTTTGTGGAACCTAGTTTGGCTGAAGCCAAAGTTGGGGATAAATTTCAATTTCAGCGTATGGGATATTTTAATGTGGACAAGGACAGTTCACCGGAAAAATTAGTTTTTAACAGAACAGTAGGATTACGGGATACCTGGGCCAAAATTCAAGTAAAAAACTAGTATTACTATACTCTATTCCAATTATTATAACGATAGGTATTTACTATTGAAATCGAAAGCCACAGCGTTCATCTGCTGTGGCTTTTTTATTGAATAATGGTATTGGTCCGCCACAGCTCCAAGATGCGCTTAAATCTGCTTATATGATTAAATTAGCCAAAACTGGCCGCCTATCTCGGTTTACGTTAAAACTTTATGCGATTGCGCCCGTTCTGCTGCCTATTTACCATTAATTTTATTCCAAACGAATAAACGCCTAAGAATTAGGATAAGATAAAAAAGGGTGTTCCAAGGTTCATTTGGAAATCGTTCTTTTTTATCTTAAATTATTAATGGAATTATTAACATTTAAAAAGTTTAAAATTATGTCAAACTCAAGTGGAAATACTTTATTGGCCTTGCTCACGGGAGCAGCAATAGGTGCAGGGATTGGAATCTTATATGCTCCTGATAAAGGAATTAAGACTAGAAAGAAAATCAAGAAAAAAGCAAGGGAGACCAGTGATGATCTTTCCAACCGTTTAGTGCATGCAAAAGAAGAGCTTACCAAAACAGCAGAAGCTAAGAAGGTAGATTTTGAGCAGAAATTAGAGGAAACACTTTCCACCATGAGCTACAAGGCAGATGATATCATATCCGCGTTGGAAAAAAAGCTGACCGATCTTAAGGCTAAGAATGCCCAACTCCAAAAAAAATAAGATACTAAATGGCTTTGGAGAACTTAAAGGATAACGTATCCGAAATTGATAGAAATGTACGGGCTTATTTAGAAAATACCGAAGAGTACTACAAACTCAAAGGATTTAAAATAGGGATGCGAGGCATTAGTTCCTTGGTGAAACTTCTATTGATTGGAGGAATCGCCCTATTGGCACTGTTAATGTTGTCCTTTGCGTTCGCCTTTGGCATGGGACAATGGTATGACGATGTATTTCTAGGTTTTTTAACGGTAGGAGCGTTCTATATTCTAATAGGGATCATCTGCTACCTCTTTAGAGATCGATTGGACAAATCCTTATTAAAGAAATTCTCGCAATATTATTTCGATTAACTATGAACAACAAACCCGTATTTACTTCTTTCGAAGAAATAGACCATCGACTAAAAATTCTTAAGCTTCAACGGCAGATAGAAATGGAGCAGATCAAAATGCATGTTCAGGAGGCTAAGAACAGTTTTGTTCCCACTGCATTGATCGGTAGTATGGGAAAGTGGTCTAAGCGACTTTTCATTACCTTTATCACGAGAAAAATATTAAAAAAACTTTCCTAGGTTATTCCTCAACACATCAACGGCACTTCCATATAAGTGGATAATCCCGTACTGACAAGATTATAGATTGGTTTAATACTGGAAAATCCGATTAACCATCCTTCAGGAAATTGGGAATTTAATCGGATTTCCTGTGTTTATAATTCTAGATACCCCCAATATAATCAAACTTTCAGAACTATTTATCAATGGGTTTGTCCCCTTAGAACTCCAAGGTAAAACGATTGGTATATCAATTTCAGTATCGCAAAATAATACTACTGTATTCCTTTAAATAAAATGGGCTAAACAAAACAACCTTACCAGTTTATCTGTTTAACCCATTATAAAAATCATCTGGCTAGTACTGTTGGTCGTTAGGTATAACCAACTGGTATAAAACCAATACCTGGTACATCACCCTAGCGCAAGAAGTAATCTTTTACTACAGGCTACTATTACTCATCCTGCTTATTTTTATCCTTCTCTTCCTTTTGTTTTTTCATACTTTCCCCAATCATATTACTGGCCGTAAAGGAGGCCACCATATTATTTAACATATCACTTCCCGCCTGCGGGGAGTTGGGCAGTAAAATAAGATTGGTGTTGGTTTCTTCTCCGATAGACTGTAAAGTATCGTAATGTTGGGTAACCACGATAAGGGCAGAAGCTTCTTGGGAGTTAATACCTACTTTGTTTAATACCTCTACAGATTCTTCCAAACCTCGGGCAATTTCCCGTCTTTGATCGGCAATACCCTGGCCTTGTAGTCGTTTACTCTCTGCTTCGGCCTTGGCTTTTTCCACGATAAGGATGCGTGCAGCATCTCCTTCAAACTGGGCTGCTATTTTTTCCCTTTCGGAGGCATTAATTCGGTTCATGGCGGCCTTTACCTGGGCATCGGGATCAATATCAGTCACCAAGGTCTTAATAATGTCGTATCCATAATCCAACATGGCATCCTGCAATTCTGACTTAACCGCAATGGCAATATCGTCTTTCTTTACAAACACATCGTCTAACTTCATTTTGGGTACTTCGGCACGGACCACATCAAACACATAGGAGGTAATTTGATCATGCGGATATTCCAATTGGTAAAAAGCATCGTATACTTTATCTCTCAATACCACATACTGAACAGAAACTTTGAGTTTAACAAAGACATCGTCCAAGGTTTTGGTCTCTACAATGACATCCAATTGCTGAATCTTAAGACCAACACGGGTAACAATTTTGTCTACCAAGGGAATCTTTAGGTGTAATCCGGAATTTCGAACACTATGGAATTTTCCAAAACGTTCAATAATAACTGCCGTTTGCTGTTTTACAATAAAAAAAGCTGATAAAAGAACAATCAATCCGAGTAGCAAAATCGGAATTAAAAGAAATGAACCCATAATATTAAAATTTATTAAGTGAATGTAAGTTATTTCGTAATATACGGCTAGTTTTTTAAACCCTTACAGAAAATAACACCCCAAATTAATAATCTTCCAATATTATGGGTACACAACCTAAGAATAGGAATACTTCCCTTATGCAAGCTTAGCGATTGCGTTTTTTATTCTGTTAACGCTGTCCTCTTTCCCGATAAGCGCTAGAATATGGAACATATCCGGACCTTTCATATCACCGACTGTAATAAGTCGTAAAGGAGGCATTACCTTCCCAAAGCCCAAACCTTGTTCACCAATCCATTCCTTCACCTTTGTTTCCACATTTTCTGCGGTAAACTCGGATATGTTTTCCAATTGAACCAGTAATTGTTCCATAATCTCCGCAGTAGTTTCCTTCCACTGCTTCTTTACAGCCTTCTCGTTGTAGCTAGTGGGAGCCACAAAGAAATAGTCGCTCAATTCCCAGAAATCATTAATAAACGTAGCACGTTCCTTAATTAATTCAACCACTTGTTCTACATAGGGTAGGGCCAAACGATCTTCCGTAATGGATTGACCTTTGTTCTGCAAAATTTCTTTAAAATCAGCTGCCAATGCGGCATTGGATTGCTGCTGCATGTACTGGTGGTTATACCATTTGGTTTTATCTGGGTCGAATCGCGCACCAGACCGGTTTACACGCTCTAGTTCAAAGGCAGAAACCAGGTCTTCCAAAGAAAACAATTCTTGTTCCGTACCGGGATTCCAGCCCAATAAGGCCAAGAAATTAACCACTGCTTCCGGGAAATAGCCTGTTTCCTTGTAGCCTTTAGACTCATTCCAAGTCAAGGGAAATACAGGAAAGCCCAACTTATCGCCGTCGCGTTTACTCAATTTCCCCTTACCAACTGGCTTCATAATTAAGGGGAGATGGGCAAACTGGGGAACCTCCCAACCAAAGGCCTGGTATAATTGTTGGTGAAGGGCCAAAGATGGCAACCATTCCTCACCACGGATCACATGGGAAATTTCCATAAGATAATCGTCCACGATATTTGCCAAATGATAGGTTGGCATGCCATCACTTTTAAACAACACTTTATCGTCTAACACATTAGAATCCACTTCCATGTTACCACGGACCAGATCCGTAAGCTGAATTTTGGTGTCGGCAGGAGTTTTAAAACGTACTACATAAGGTTCGCCAGCAGCAATCCGTTTAGCTGTTTCCTCCTCGCCCAAGACTAGGGAGTTCGTTAACTTTTCTCTGTTGTGCTGATTATAAATAAAGGTTTTGCCATTAGCTTCGTGCTCTTTCCTATGGGCATCCAGCTCTTCACTGGTATCAAATGCATAATAGGCGGCGCCTTTATCCAGCAAAATTTCGGCATATTTTCGGTAGAGTTCCTTTCGTTCGCTTTGTCGGTAGGGACCAAATGCACCTTCCTTCCCCGGACCTTCATCAAAGGGTATTTTACACCAGTTTAAAGCATCTATAATATAAGCTTCTGCACCTTCTACATATCTATTCTGATCGGTATCTTCTATTCTCAATATAAAATCCCCCTGGTGTTTTTTGGCAAATAGGTAGTTGAATAGGGCAGTACGTACCCCACCTATATGCAAGGGGCCAGTAGGACTTGGTGCAAAACGAACTCGAACTCTCTTTGTCATCTTATTATTTTTAATTGCAAAGATACAAATTGTGGGTATTCCTACCCGCTGTTTAAGCAATGCTAGGCAAGCCTAGGGGCTATTTTTTTGTATCTTGGTAATAAAATAGGAACACCTTGGACAATTACCACAAAATAATTAGCAAGCTCAATGCTTTTACCACAAAGTACTACACCAAAATGTTGCTTACAGGAACGCTCTTGTTTCTGGCATTGGGCCTAATGTTCTTTCTCTTTATTTTAGGTATCGAATACTTTTTATGGTTAAATTCTACCGGTAGGCTACTGCTATTTC
Organism: Arenibacter amylolyticus; assembly: GCF_002150785.1. Classification (GTDB taxonomy): domain Bacteria; phylum Bacteroidota; class Bacteroidia; order Flavobacteriales; family Flavobacteriaceae; genus Arenibacter; species Arenibacter amylolyticus. The sequence goes on from NZ_MTAZ01000004.1 coordinate 15,807, forward strand.
TACTTTTTATAGGGATAGAATTGCTTCTTTTAATTCGGTTCATCATCATTCCCCTCACATATCTATTCCGAATAAAACGCGGCATTACGCATAAGGAAGCCTCCTTGATTATTGGTAAACATTTTAAGGGTATAGATGATCAACTTTACAATCTATTAGACCTTGCTGATAATAATACCAAGTCCGAATTACTATTGGCCAGTATAGACCAACGCTCTCAAAAACTATCCGTAATTCCCTTTATTAAAGCAGTTGACCTGAGTGACAGTACCAAGTACCTAAAATACACTCTAATTCCCATACTTTTATTAGGTCTTATTTGGCTATTTGGGGATTTGGTTTCGTTCATGGGATCTTATAAGCGGGTGGTTAATTATGATATGGCTTACACACCGCCAGCACCCTTTCAATTTAAATTGCTTACCCCAAATCTAGAGGTTCTGGACGATGAACCATTTAGGATACAACTCACCACCGAAGGTAAAATAAAACCAGACGGTATAACTATGCTTGTAGAAAACAAGGAGTTTCTACTGCGGGAAGAGAAGGGGATATACCAATACGTATTTACACCTCCCTTAAATTCCCTTAGTTTTTATTTTTCCGCCAATGGCGTGCATTCCAAAAAATATAAGCTAAACGTAATTAATACCCCCACCATTCAAGAGGTGGGAATGCATTTAACCTTTCCGCCTCATACCAATAGACCAAACAGTATCTTAAGAGGAACAGGAAATGCCAACATTCCAGAGGGTACGCAAATAGAATGGAAAATACGTGCCCAGCACACCGATGAAATCACTTTAAGCACAAAGGATACCATCTTGAATTTTATGCAACAAGACACTGTCTTCTCTTTAAACCAAAAAGTATTTAAAAATACGGAGTATATGCTTTCAGCTTCCAATTCATCCTTAAAAAATCACGAAGAATTAGGGTATTCAATAACCGTAATTAAAGATTCCTCACCTACCATACGGGTGCAACAAGCGGTAGATTCCATAAATCCGACAATTTCCTATTTCCAAGGGGAGGCCACCGACGATTACGGCCTAAGTCAGATCCGATTGGTATATTTTCCTGACTTGAACGAATCTGCCACCCAACGACTGCTGATTTCACAACCTAATCTTAACTACGAGACGTTCTATTACACCTTCCCATCCGGATTAGAGCTGGAGCCAGGCACTACATATAGCTATTATTTTGAAGCCTTAGATAACGATGCTATTAACGGATCCAAATCCACAAAGAGTAGGGTATTCACCTCTAAAATCTTAAAGGAAAGTGACCTTTTGGACAAAGACATCCGGGAAAAAAAGCAAATTCTCACCAATATGGATCGTAGTATGGATCAATTTAAGCAGCAACAAAAATCTTTGGAAGAGCTAAAAAGAGATCAAAAGGAAAAGGAACGATTAAGTTTCAATGACCAAAATAATATTAAAGATTTTCTGAGAAAGCAGGAAAAGCAGGAAAAGCTAATGCAGCGTTTTAGAAATGAGTTAAAGGATAACCTAGAACGGACCAAGGAGGAGGACAAGTTAAACAAACTACTGCAGGAGCGACTAGAACGACAGGAAATGGAGGCCAGAAAGAACGAAAAACTATTGGAGGAACTAAAGCGTCTTACCGATAAACTGAATAAGGAAGAATTTGCGAAGCGATTGGAGGAGTTGGGTAAAAATCAAAAAAACAGTCAGCGTAACCTAGAGCAATTATTGGAGCTAACCAAACGGTATTATGTAGAGCAAAAGATAAACCGCTTAGCAGAGAAATTAAAGGAATTGAGTAAGGATCAACTCAATCTTAGCAAAAGTGATTTGGAAAGCGCTACGGAAGGACAACAAATCCTCAATAAAAAGTTTCAGGACATCACCGAGGAATTGGAGGAATTAGAGAAAGACAATGAAAGTCTAAAGAAACCAATGTCCTTAAGCAGGGATGAAAAAAAGGAAGCTTCTATCAAAAATGACCAAACAGACGCTTTAAAGGAATTGCAAAAACAGCCTAACCCCAAGGCTGGGGAGAAGCCCTCTAGCTCACAAAAAGCATCCTCCAAGCAAAAGTCCGCTGGCGAAAAAATGAAGCAACTGGGGGAACAATTACAGCAGGCCGCAGCAAGCTCTGGCCAATCTAGCATCATGGAAGATGCCCAGGTACTGCGCCAAATATTGGATAACTTACTACACTTTTCATTTAAGCAAGAGGAGCTTCACACCCAAATGATCGGTTTAGACCCCAACCCAAACCATATTAGCGGCACCTTAATAAGGCAGCAGGAATTAAGGGAAATGTTCAACCATGTAGATGATAGTTTATTTACGCTATCCCTAAGGCAGGCCAATATCTCTGAATTGGTAAATGAACAGATTACCGAGGTATATTATAATTTGGACAATGCCTTGGAAAGTTTCGCGGAAAATCAGTTTCATAAAGGCGCCTCGGACCAAAAGTATGTTCTTACGGCGACCAATGAATTGGCCGATTTACTAGCCAATATTTTGGAGAATCTACAACAGCAAATGCAAATGGGATCTGGAAGTGGCGGTGGCGCTGATTTTCAATTACCCGATATTATTATAGGACAGGAAGGATTGAAAGAAAAGATGGAGGGTCTTGGAAAGTCGGCCCAACAAGAAGGGGAAAATGGCGAAAAAGAAGGAAAGGGAAAAAACAAAGCTGGAGAAAATGGCGAGTCACAAAATGGGACCAATGGAGCGGACGGAGAAGGGGAAGGTAACGGCCAAAAAGAGGGCCAGTCCGGGAATCAGTTAAGTGAATCTCAACTACGGGAGATTTATGAGATCTACAAAGAGCAGCAAAAATTACGTGAGCAGTTAGAGAATCAATTAAACTCCCTCCTCAAGGAAGAGGAGCGAAAATTAGGTGAAAAACTAATAAAACAAATGGAGGAATTTCAGGATCAGTTATTAGAAAACGGCATCACCGAAAAGACCTTGAGTCAGATAAACGCGCTGCATTATGAATTGCTAAAATTAAAAGATGCCAGTATGAAACAGGGGGAGCAAAAAGAACGAGAGGGTCGCGTAGGAGAAGATATTTTTCAAAGTCCCATATTAACCACCCCGGAGGTATTCAAGAAATCCGGAAACGATGTTCAGATTTTAAATAGACAAGCCCTACCTTTGCACCAAACATATAAGAACAAAGTAAAGGAATATTTTAAAAGGGATGATTGACTTTCACTATTTAACGGATTTTCAAATCACTGAAGAATCCGTGTACACCGATTGGATAAATAGGATAATTTCCTCTGAAGAGGGCATACTAGATCAGTTAGATTTCATCTTCTGTGATGATGCTTATCTTCTTAAAATAAATCAGGAATATTTGGATCACGATACCTTTACGGACATTATCACCTTTCCTTATGGGGAAGGAAAAACCATTGCGGGCGATATTTTCATCTCTGTGGAGCGCATTGAAGAAAACGCCCAGACATTTGAAGTAGCCTTTGATATTGAATTGCGCCGCGTAATGGCTCACGGCGTACTTCATATGTTAGGATTTGACGACAAAAACGACCAAGAAGAACGGTTGATGAGAGAAAAAGAAAATGAAAAACTAAAATTGTTCCACGTGGAACACTAGAAATTATGTTTGATAAAGAATACGATGTTATTGTAGTAGGAGGAGGTCACGCAGGGGCAGAGGCGGCCGCAGCAGCGGCAAACTTGGGATCTAAAACCCTTTTAGTTACCATGAGCCTACAGAATATTGCACAAATGTCTTGCAATCCGGCTATGGGCGGAATAGCAAAAGGACAGATTGTACGGGAAATAGATGCCCTTGGAGGATACAGTGGAATCATCACAGATAAGACTGCCATTCAATTTAAAATGCTCAATAAAAGTAAGGGACCAGCAATGTGGAGTCCGCGAGCCCAAAGCGACAGGATGCGTTTTGCAGAGGAATGGCGATTAGCATTAGAAAACACCCCCAATGTGGATTTCTACCAAGAAATGGTTTCCGGATTACTCATAAAAGGCAACAAAGTAGTAGGTGTAAAAACAACCATGGGCTTAGAAATTAAATCCAAATCCGTGGTACTTACCAACGGAACTTTCCTTAATGGACTAATCCATATCGGAGATAAACAAATGGGAGGGGGACGATCTGGAGAAAAGGCGTCTACTGGAATTACGGAGCAATTAGTATCCCTTGGTTTTATAAGCGGACGAATGAAAACTGGAACTCCCCCAAGAGTAGACGGTAGAACTTTGGATTATTCCGTAATGATTCCGCAACCCGGAGATCCAAATCCAGAGACATTTTCCTATTTAGACACCAAACCATTAACGCACCAACGGGCTTGCCATATGTCGCACACCAGTGCATTGGTGCACGACTTGCTAAGGGAAGGTTTCGATAGATCCCCTATGTTCAATGGCCGAATTAAAAGTATAGGACCGCGTTACTGTCCGTCTATAGAAGACAAAATAAACCGCTTTGCAGATAAAGACAGCCATCAAATATTTGTGGAGCCAGAAGGGTGGAATACCGTAGAAGTCTATGTAAATGGATTTTCTACTTCCCTACCGGAAGACGTACAATTTAAAGCTTTGCGTTCTGTAAAAGGATTTGAAAAAGTAAAATTCTTTAGACCAGGCTACGCAATAGAATATGATTATTTCCCACCTACACAGTTAAAACATACTTTAGAAACCAAATTGGTAGACAACCTTTATTTCGCTGGACAGATAAATGGCACCACCGGATATGAAGAAGCGGCTTCCCAAGGATTGATGGCTGGTATTAATGCCCATTTAAAAATAAACGAAAAAGACCCCTTTATCCTACAAAGAGATGAAGCTTATATTGGGGTATTAGTTGACGATTTAATCACCAAAGGAACGGAAGAGCCCTATAGAATGTTTACCTCTAGGGCAGAATACAGAACGCTCTTAAGACAGGACAATGCCGATTTAAGACTCACCCCAATGAGTTATAATATAGGGTTAGCCACCAAAGAAAGAATGGAGCGTATGGAACAAAAGGAAAAAGAATCTAATTCCTTTATCCAATTTTTTAAGGATACTAGCTATTCTCCTGAAGACGTAAATCCTATTCTAGAGGATTTAAATTCTTCCTTAGTAAAGCAACCGGATAAAATGTTCAAAGTATTCTCCAGACCAAAAGTAACCATGGAGCATATGCGACAATTAGAACCGGTTTCTAAATATATTGAAGAACACCAACTGGATAGGGAAGTATTAGAGCAGACGGAAATCCAGGTGAAATATGCCGGATATATCGCCAAGGAAAAAAACAATGCCGACAAACTTCAGCGTTTAGAAAATATTAAAATCCCAGAAAATTTCAATTACGACAATATTAAATCCTTGTCTTACGAAGCCAGAGAAAAATTAAAATCCATTAAACCCATAAGCATTTCACAAGCCTCTAGAATAAGCGGAGTATCACCCAGTGATATAAGTGTACTTTTGGTTTATATGGGTAGATAATAGACCCAAAAAAAGGAGAAAGGAAGATATCCTAACAGTCTTCATTAAAATAAAAAAGGGAATGTTCCACGTGGAACATTCCCTTTTTCTATAAAATTAATTTCGTCGATGTATCAGTAGCCATAGAGAATCCATAACAGTTGTTAACCTAAATAGTCTAAGCTATTAACTGAAAACACACCAATATAAATCGTAGATTAATTAACTAGCAACAAACAAAAATTCAATCAAATAAACAGTTAGGGTACCCTAATTCGATTCATTTGTTCAGATTAATTTAAGAATCGAATATCTCTTACTCCAACCAAACTCCAAAAAATCATGCTAAAAATTTAAGATAAGATACCACCGATAGCAAAGGACAGAAATGATATGGTACAAAAAATGGTCCGATATTTAACCTGGTCACAATATTAAAAACTAATCAAAACTTACTGCCTACTAAAACCCCAATCATTTCCAATTCCCTTTTAATTGTACGCTATATTTGTCTTTTTTATACATCCCATATACAGTATCTTCGTCCCAATTAAACCCCATTTAGGAAAATGACCCAGGAGGATATTTATTTAAAATGTAAAGACCATTCCGTAAGTGGAGAAAAATTTAGCTTGCTATACAATGCTAAATACGATATGCTGGTCACTAAACCACAACCCGAAAATTTAGCATCCTATTACCAAAGCGAGGAATATATTTCACATACCGATTCCAAAAAAACACTATTAGATAAAATCTATCAGGCCGTAAAAGTCGTTAATATACGCTCTAAAATTTCCCTGTTAAAACAATATTCAAAACCAGGATCCTCTCTTTTGGATGTGGGCGCTGGCACTGGGGATTTTTTATTGGCTGCTAAAAATAACGGTTTTGAAACACTAGGAGTAGAGCCCAATAAAACAGCTCGGACAAACGCAGCACAAAAAGGTATTCGCTTAGAAAAAGAATTAGAGGCTATTTCTGATTCCAAATTTGACACCATCAGCTTATGGCATGTTTTGGAACATTTACCAGAACTAGAGGAACAAATAAAAATACTCATTAAACTCCTTAGCGAAAAGGGTACCTTCATCATTGCAGTACCCAACTATAAATCCTACGATGCATCCTATTACAAAAATTATTGGGCAGCCTATGATGTACCAAGACACCTATGGCATTTTTCAAAAACAAGTATCGAGAAGCTTTTTGAACCACATGGGTATAAAGTTGTAAAAACCAAACCCATGCTTTTTGACGCCTTCTATGTTTCCCTTTTATCCGAAAAATACAAGACCAAAAAATCTTCCTTTATAAAAGCTATTTTTATAGGATTAAAATCAAATTTCCTAGGATGGCGAACCAAAGAGTATTCTTCCCATATTTATGTGCTAAAAAAAGACAAATAAGCTATTTAAAGCTATTACAGGCTGTTTTATACAAGTATCCAACCTCTTATATACCAATTTATTTAAATCTTCTTAAATCAAATTTAAATAGGGTTATTTTAATAGGTAATAACTATCTTAAATTAAAATATCATTGATTATCTTTATATTTAAAATAAGATGCTTTTGAAGATACACCTTTATCAAATAAAATTAAATATCAAAATGGGAATCGATTTAATATTTGACAAATAATAAAAAACCTTTACTATTTTTACATGAAATATAAAAACTGGAATATGAAAAAATTAGTATTGGCAGTAGTCTTTCTAACTGTACTTTCTTGCCAACAGGAAAAAATAGCTTATGTAGATAACGTAAAATTGATGAACGCCTATCAAGAAAAAACAGATATTGAAAATAGGTTTAAAACACGTTCCGATAAATTTAATAAAAAGAGAGATAGTATCTCCCAAGCTTTTCAAATAGAGGCACAAGCTTTTCAGACCAAGGCACAAAAACTATCCCAGCAAAAAGCACAAGAAGAATACAGTGCCCTGCAACAACGAAGTCAGTTTATTGGTCAGCAATTACAACAAGAAGAACAAGAACTACAAATGAAAGGCCAGACAGAAATGGACAGCCTGGTATCCAAGGTAAAAAAAGAAATAAAAGCCTATGGGGAATCTAATGGGTATGCCTACATCCTCAGTGGAGGGGATGGGGGAGCCGTGCTTTACGGAAAGGACGCTCATGATGTTACCGATGATATTGTAAAAATCTTGAATGATAAGTACGCACCATAGAAGCAAGTAACCATAAATTTAAAAAGCCTTGAAATTAGTTTTTCAAGGCTTTTTAAATTTATAACAACCTGATACTAAGAAAACATATTAATTAAATCCCTTATATACTGTAATGCAGTGCTCCACCGCCCGACCAACCTATTATGGGTATTTATTGTATGTTTACCTACCAATGTTATAAATTAAAAGATAATGCAACAAAAAACCGCCATTCTGGTTTTTGCAAATTCTGCCAAGGAGGAAATAAAACATAAGCCCGTCCCTGGGGGCGAAGCATTGTTCACAGGTTTAAACGAACATACCCTCCGCCAGGTAAAACAAACCAATTTACCTTACTTTCATATTACGGAAAAAGAACAGGAAGGAACCAATTTTGGAGAGCGATTTTTAAACGCCATTAAACAAGTAATGGCCAATGGATATCAACAGCTGATTACCATAGGAAACGATACGCCACAATTAACCACTTCCCTTATATTAAAAGCCCAGTCTTCTTTAAATACCAAGGAAATGGTGTTGGGCCCGTCCCATGACGGAGGTTTTTATCTAATGGGATTTAATACTGCTTTAATAAATAGTTTAGATCCGCAACAATTTAAAAAGCTACCCTGGCAAACCGCCCAATTAGCAACCTGCTTTTATCAATTACTTGGACTAAACAAACAGCAAACCACAGTATTACCCACCTTGTTGGATTTGGACCGTCTAAGGGATTTTCAAATTATCACACAACAACCTACCAACCTACCACCTAGATTAAAATCGATTTTACAATCCATATTTGGGCTAAAGCAGCAGCTTAGCTATGGTTCAACCAGTTTACCTAAAAAATACTTAACCGATACCTTCTACAACAAAGGATCGCCCAAATCCATGCACCTTAGTGCTTACTGCAAGCAATTTTCCTTAGGAACATAATAGCGTTATCCTAGGGGTAAAAAATCTAAAATTTTATTTAAACCAAAATCGAGCGTAACTTTCAAGGGAATTGTCCTTTGGATTTACCCTCACTAATCACTATTTAAAAAAATAAATTACCATGTCAGATTCATATTACGATCCAGCAGACTTACGAAAGTTTGGAAAAATTAGCGAATGGAGTGAAGAACTAGGAACCAAATTCTTTGATTACTATGGAAAGGTATTTGAAGAGGGTGCTTTGAGTGCCAGGGAAAAATCCTTGATTGCCCTTGCCGTATCCCATGTGGTAAAATGTCCTTATTGTATAGATGCCTATACCAAGGATGGTTTGGAGAAAGGAATAACCAAGGAAGAAATGATGGAGGCCGTTCATGTAGGTGCAGCCATAGAAGGAGGGGCAACCCTAGTTCACGGGGTACAAATGATGAAAAAATACAACAAATTGAGTATGTAATATACCCCCTTCCAAGCTATTAAAGAATGCCACATACTTTAATAGCCTGGCAAGGGAGTATTTGAAACAATCACGATGGTAACAAAATCATTAAAAGCAAGACAGGACGAGCTTGCAATGGGAAATAAACAATTGGAGATTCTCAATGGTGGTCTCTTTAAGGAAGGGGAAATCCCCTATTTTAAAGATAAACTGGCTCAAATAGACAAGCTTCCTTTGCGTCCCAAAAAATTGGAAATCCTTCAGATCAACGTTGGCTATATGTGCAACCAAGTTTGCGAGCACTGCCATGTGGATGCAGGTCCGGACCGTAAGGAAATTATGACCAAAGAAACCATGCAAGCCTGTTTAGAGGTCATAAAAAACACCGGAGCCCATACCTTAGACCTCACAGGAGGAGCACCTGAAATGAATCCAAATTTTAGATGGTTTGTGGAAGAGGCCTCCAATTTAGGGGTGAAGGACTTCATTGTCCGGTCTAACCTAACCATTATCCGTGCAAACAAAAAGTACCACGATCTCCCTCAATTCTTTAAGAAACACAATGTTCACGTGATTTCTTCCATGCCACATTATACCAGGGGTAAAACAGATAAGCAAAGAGGGGATGGGGTTTTTGATAAATCTATACAGGCATTGAAAGATTTGAATGCTGTAGGGTACGGAATGCCCAACAGTCCGCTTAGGCTCGATTTAGTGTATAATCCCTCCGGAGCATTTTTGCCCGGAGATCAAAAAGCTATGGAGCGCGACTTTAAAAAGGCGTTGAAGGCCGATTATGATATAGAATTCCACCAATTATTCGCCATCACCAATCTTCCTATAGCTCGTTTCTTAGACTATTTAATCGCCTCTGGAAACTATGAGGATTATATGTATTCCCTAGTGGAAGCCTATAACCCTGCCGCTGTTGAAAATGTAATGTGTACCAATACTATTTCGGTAAGCTGGGATGGTTGGTTGTACGATTGTGATTTTAATCAGATGTTGGGTTTAAAGGTTGCCAGTAAGGTGCAACACATTAAAGAGTATAATGAGACACTCCTTCAGAATAGGAATATTATTATTTCACAACATTGCTACGGCTGTACCGCAGGTGCAGGAAGTAGTTGTCAAGGTAGCGTTATATAAGACCATTTACCGATAGTTTAAATACATACCACCACATTATAGCCCTTACAGACTTACCGGTCTCTAAGGGCTTTATAATTGGCTCTATTAAGGCAATTAGTGCATTTCATCGAATTTAAATCCACTTTTAACATTCTAAAGTAAATAATTGGATCAATCTGGAGTTAGGGTAACAGACTTATTGGTCTGTAACGATAATACCGAATCATGAAACATCAAATAAAAAAACTTGCCACCATGAACAGCATCCAGACCACAGGCTTGGAACTGTTCTATCAGAATGGGTACTACAACACCAGTATAGACGATATCCTTAAAAAATTATCCTTGTCCAAAGGAGCGTTTTACTACCATTTTCAATCCAAGGAAGAATTTTTTATCACCATAGCCCAGACCAACCTCTTTAGAAAGGTTTACCATCAATTAATAGCGCCCTTAGAGGGAAAGGAAGATCCCTTGAATACCATCCTTAACTGCTTGGAAAATGATCTGAAGAGAGCCGAAGAAAATTTCTTGGATTACGGGTTTGTTCTAGGAAATTTTATTAATGAATTCAATGGGAAAAATCCGGAAATAATGAGCTATCTCCTAGATATCGTAACCGTATGGAAGGTAAACCTAGTGACTCTTTTGCAAAAGGGAAAAACAGATGGATATATTAGCAGACATGTAGATAGTGAGGGCCTGGCCACTTATTTAGTTTCTTCTTATATGGGAATCCGCACCTTAATGGTAGAAGGAAACAGTAAACAACTTAGATATCAATACATCCAACAGTTACGTCAATATTTTAAGACCATGGACCAACCTACCTCGGTATAGACGGTTGGTTTTCTAAAATTTCAAAGGCTTTTTTTAGGATGGAACTAGGGGCAATGGTTTTCATGGCATTCTCATAGCCCGGTGGGAACTTATTTCCATAAACAGAAGTTGGGATAAGGGGGAATTGTTCCCTATCTGCCACTATGGTATTCCCTTTTTGTGCAAATGGATAAAATCCGGCATAGGGATGGGTTACCCCCCAAATGGTAAGGGTAGGTACCCCAAACATGGCGGCCAAATGTGCATTGCCACTATCCATGGCAATCATAAGTTGTAGATTGGAAATAAGGCTTAATTCTTCCTTAAAAGGAATCTTTCCTACCATGTTAATACAATTCCTATACTTAGATTCCCAGCTTTCCAAGGCCAACTTTTCCTTCTCACCACCCCCAAAAAGTAGTATTTGGTAATTATCTGTCTCGTTTAATCCAGCTACCACCTCTTCCATAAGTTCCAAGGGATACATTTTCCCCTCAAATGCAGCAAAGGGTGCAATACCAATCCATGGTTTATCAACACCCTTCAATACTTTTTGCGTGTCTAACGCTATGGTTCTACTAGAAAGTAAACTAAGATTTTCCAAGGACAAGGGAAATCCGAGGGCCTCAAAAACATCGGCATAGCGCTGATGCGTTGTTTTTAAGGGAAGAAATTTTTTCTTTTTTAGGGAGGTAAGGGCTTTTTTCTCGGCCCTTCCCTTATCTATCTGTACAAAAGGGGTAGATCCCAAGCCAAAATAGGCCTTTAGGACGTTACTACGCAACACATTGTGCAAATCTGCTACTAGGTCTATATCCAAGTCTTTTAACTCCTTATAGAGCTTCCAAAGACCTAAAACACCCTTGTGTTTTCCCTTTACATCGACTTCCTTTACTACCAGCCTAGGGAGACCTTCAAAAAGAGGTCTTAAAAATCCTTTTGTTAATACGGTGATGCGGACGTAGGGATGTTGTTGGAGTAGGGCGGAAAGGACCGGTACGGTCATGGCCACATCGCCCATGGCAGATAGCCTAATCACCAATAGGTGTACATCGTGCTGATCCTTTCCGTTACCTAAATTCACTTCTCCGTTTCCGATTTCCGTTTCCATAAGAATTTCTTATAGGGAACTAGGCAGGGCCTTAGTTCTTTTTGCGTAGTACCGGATTTAATTCGTCATCATTGTACATTTTCATCTGCTTGTACACCTTCATATATTTGTTCCCGGCTTCAATATCGGCCAACAGCTGGTCAATGGCAGTAGATAGATCCTTTCGCTGTTCTAATAAAATATTGAGTTTAGCCTGACATTTTTCTATATGCTCCGCGGAAGCGTCGGTCCTGTTCACCTCTTCCTGCATATGGTATATTTTTAGTGCCAAAATAGAGAGTCTATCTATGGCCCAAGCCGGACTTTCTGTATTTATAGTAGCGTCTTCCTTTATGGATACCGCTTCATATTTCTTTAAAAAATAACTATCTATATACTCCACCAAGTCTGTACGGTCCTGGTTACTGGCATCAATTTTCCTTTTCAGTTTCAAGGCTGCCACCGGATCAATTTGGGGATCCCTTATGATATCTTCATAATGCCATTGTACGGTATCTATCCAGTTTTTCCTATATAAGAGATGCGCAATATCGTCCTTGGGATAGGGGTTGGAAAAATCTTGGTCTACCCGGTCCTCCACATGATACTTTTCAATGCTTTCATTAAATATTTTAAAGGCAAAATCACTAAACATGGTATTCTATTTTAAGGACAAATATACCTTTAATTTTACTTAAAAGATGCGTGCCAACAGAACAATAAAAGGAAGAATGATGGTGGTAATAAGTACCAATTCCCTTATTCTTTCCTTTTTAATGGTCTCTACATAGGTAGTCATAAAAATTACCGCAGGAAAAAATGTAATTATTATAGGGTAATTATCGGAAGAAGATTTAAAGAAAGTGATTAGCAGGCCAACCAGAAATATGTAGAGTACCAATCGCATTCTCATTAACCACCCCAATCCTACCTTACCTAACCTCATATATCCCATAAAACCACTTAACAATATCACCAACACATAGAGAAGAAAGAAGGCAACTGTTTCATAATCCCCAAAATAAGAAGCATTAAAGGACACCTGAAATTTATAGTGATCTAACAGATAATCGGGGTTTCCCAAGACCACCAATACGGCCATACCAATAAGCAGCATAGCAATGATAGCTACAAAAGGGATAAGCCAATTTCGTATATTTTTGGAATGATAGAGATTTATGGCCACAAAAACCAGTATGAGATAGAGTAGGGCCCAATCGTAGAAAAGACTAGCGATCAAAATCCACATACTAGCATCAAAAATCTTGTGTTTTACATTTCTATAAGAGCGTAGACTCAAGATTCTACGTACTGCCAATAAAATAAAAAAACTGCAGAAAATAGCATTAACATCTAACAGCACACTTGGAAAAAACACTATTAAGAGGGTATAAAACAACATCCCCATGGAATTGGATCCGGTAATCTTATTCTTGTTTGCTATAAAATTTACGAGGAATAAACTAAACAAAATGCACCCCAGTATTACCGACTGTCCCGCTAGTTGTTCTAAGTTATAGGTCCTTTGGAACATGATTAAATGCACAAACCAATAGAAACCAAAAAGAAACCCTATAAGCAGTATGTAATTAATTGGCTTTGTTTTCCCAAAAATGCTTGAAATCATTCCAGTTTTTTATATTTTTGTAGGTAAATATAATTAAGATGAATACATTATTTCGCGGTATTGAGGATTTATTTGTAAACGTGCTTTTTGCACCGCTTGACGCCTTACGTGCCATGGAAAGTTGGTGGGCAGCCAATACGTTGAACTGGATTTTTATGATAATCTGTTTTGCCGCCTTCGTTTATTGGATGATGGAATTAAAAAAATATAACGATAGGGGAGAAGAAAACAAGGATATTACGGCACACGACTACCTTTAAAATATCGCTAAAAAACCAAACCTCAAGGAATTAAAAAAAAGATTGCAATTGCAATCTTTTTTTTATTCCCTTATAAGTTCTATTCCCTGTTCTATATTTAGTTTGTCTTTGGGTAGAAAGCCTTTAACGATAAGGACCAGTCCACAAAGAATTAGGATAATACCCAGCGCTTTTTTCACCAAATAAATTCTTCTTTTAGTCAGTTTTCTTCTCAATTGCTTGGCCAGAAGGATCTTAAATATATCCGTAACGAATAAGGCTCCTATCATGGCCCCGAAAAAAGTCCAGATTCTTTTAGGTTCATTGTCCAAACTAGGGCCCACCACAATTATAATCCCCAACCAAAATACCAAAACACCGATATTGATGAAATTCAATAAAAATCCTTTAACAAAGAGACTTAAATAATCTCCTTTGGTCACCCTAATTTTTTCTGGGGTGTGTTTGGCTTCCTTCTTTAAAACATTGGTAAGTCCGTAAACCAATAAAATAACGCCTCCAAATACATATAGCCCGGGTTGATTGCTTAAATTTTCCAACAATTGAAAACTACTGAAATAGGCGACGATTATAAAAATAATATCGGCTATTATAACCCCTAAATCAAAACAGAGCGCAGCCCTAAATCCTTTAATAGCACTGGTTTCCAATAGTACAAAAAAAACAGGGCCTATCATAAAGCTTAATAAGAAGCCTAATGGTATTGCCGCCTGTATATCTTCAATCATATTATTTAATTAACAACCTGGGAAATAGTACCCCGGTAATAGGGTTTAGTAGTTCACTTTAATTTTATTATGCTGGTAAGCTTTCTTCCGGATCCGTTACATTCGGATGATTTTCCCTCCAAATATCGTTGTTTTATCCATTTTTTTAGGGTTTCCATACACCAATACTTCACCACCTGCCTTTACGTTGGCGTCTACATGATCCGTTGCATGTATGACTGCCCTGGATCCGGCATTTACACTTACGGTACTTACTTTGGTTTTACAGTCTTTCCCATTGTAACTCCCCCCGGTATTAATATAGATCTCTTGGGTATGAGCACTGCCACTGGTGGTAATTTTACCGCCCATTATACTCTTTACATGCAACATTTCTACCGCTGTATGAATCACTAGCTCCCCTCCCTCTTGGGCCTTGAGGGTAAGCACCGCCTGTGCTATAGATTCATTGGAGGTAATCTTTGCATCCTCATTGGTATCTATCACCATTATCTGATCGGTATAATACAAATCCACAAAGGTTCTATACCCACTAAACAGTTTAGTTATATTCATACGGATCTTAAGAACCCCGTCTTTGTTTACAAAAGCAACGTCCTTAGTATTTGCTCCGGTAACCACGGCCCGGTTCACATCAGATTTAATAAGGTTTACAGACAGCCCATCATAAGCCTTTACCTCCTGAAAAGGCTTTAGCTCCTGTATAAATTTTTCGTTCTGCGCCTTAACCGATAGTACTCCGATTAATAGGCACAGCAGTATGGAAATTTTTTGTTTCATTCGCTTAAAGTTATCGTTCTTAGGACTTGGGAATTCCAAGTAATTACTCCAAATGGCAAAACTTAAATCCTCCTTTTCTTAGGCTTTCCTTACTGGACAGCTTAAAAAGGAGGTTAAAACAAACTATTTCTTAACACCACTATTTAGGCTTTCTTGCCCAAGAGGGAGAAATCTAAATGACGTTTCACCAGGTCGGTACTTTTTACCATAACCACTACTTCGTCTCCTAATTGATACGTTTTGTTGGTTTTTTGACCCACAATTGCGTAGTCTTTCTCGTCAAATGTATAATAATCGTCCTTAATATCCCTAATACGGACCATCCCTTCACATTTATTTTCAATAATCTCTACATATAGCCCCCATTCGGTGACCCCAGAAATTACTCCTACAAACTCACGATCCTTATGGTCTTCCATAAATTTAATCTGCATGTATTTTATAGAATCCCTTTCTGCATTGGCCGCCAAAGACTCCATATTGGAGGAGTGCTTACACTTTTCCTCGTAAACATCTGCCTTTGCAGAGGCGCCCTTATCCAAATAGTGCTGTAATAATCTGTGTACCATTACATCCGGGTACCGTCTAATGGGAGAGGTAAAATGGGTATAGTAATCAAATGCCAAACCGTAGTGCCCAATATTATCTACCGTATAAATGGCCTTGCTCATACTTCGGATGGCCAAGGTATCTACCAGGTTCTGCTCTTTTTTTCCCTTTACATCTTCTAAAAGCTGATTTAGGGAATTGCTAATGGACTTTTTATCCTTAAAGTTTAGTTTGTGTCCAAAACGGGAAATAATACCATTTAAGGCCATTAATTTTTCTTCATCCGGTTCGGCGTGTACACGATATACAAAAGTTTTTTCTGGCTTTTGCTTTCCTATAAATTGGGCTACCCTTCTATTGGCCAGCAGCATAAATTCTTCAATCAATTTATTGGCATCCTTGGACTCTTTAAAATAGACGCCTTGTGGCTCGTTATTCTCATCCAGGTTAAAGCGTACTTCTACCTTATCAAAGGAAATAGCGCCTTCCCTCATCCTTTCAGATCGCATTATTTTAGCCAATCTGTCCATGGTTAGGGTAGCATTAACGATCTCCTCATCTACCTGATAAGCCTTATCCCTAATGGATACCTCCTTACTGATATTTCCTTTCTTGGTTTCTATAATATGCTGTGCTTCCTCATAGGAAAATCGTTCGTTAGATTCCGTTACGGTACGCCCAAACCATTCCTTTTTGATGCGTGCCTTATCATCCAACTCAAACACTGCAGAAAAAGTATACTTTTCCTCGTTGGGCCTTAGGGAACAAGCATTGTTAGACAATACTTCGGGTAACATGGGAACCACCCTATCTACTAAATATACGGACGTAGCCCTGTTATAGGCCTCCTCATCCAGAATAGTATCTGGCGTTAGGTAGTGGGACACATCGGCAATATGGATCCCAATTTCATAATTTCCATTTTCTAGAACGGAAAAGGAAAGTGCGTCATCAAAATCCTTGGCATCCTTTGGATCTATTGTAAAAGTAAGGCTATTACGCATATCCCTTCTTTTCTCAATTTCTTCCTGTTTTATGGACGTGTCCAAGGTATTGGCAAACATTTCTACCTCTGCCGGAAACTCGTGCGGCAGGCCATACTCGGCCAAAATGGAATGAATTTCCGTATCGTGCTCTCCCGGCTTACCCAACACCTGCACAATCTTCCCAAAGGGAGAATCGGCATTGTCTGGCCATTCCTTTAATTCTACAATTACCTTATCCCCATCCTGGGCGGTGGATAATTTATCCTTGGGAATAAAGATATCTGTATACATTCTATAATCTGTGGGACGCACAAAGGCAAAATCTTTTTGCATATCCACAATTCCCACAAAATTATCTTTAAAACGGGACACCACTTTTGTAATCTCCCCTTCTAGCTTTTTTCCCTTTCTTTTAGGAAAAATATATACCTCTACTTCATCTTTGTGGAAGGCTTTTTTAAGCTTATTGAAGGGTACAAAAACATCGTCTTCCATTCCCTCTACCACAATATACGCATTCCCTCTTCCGGTAATATCCACTCTTCCAGTATGGTACGTTTTGGTACTAGCAATGGCCTTATAATTGCCCCTGCCCTCTTCCAAAATTCTTTTCTTCTCTTTTAATTCGGTCAATCGCTTTATAAGCAGATTTCTAGCGTTGGCATCTGTAATACCAATCTTAGCAGCTATTTGTTTATAGTTAAAGGTTTTCTTTGGTTCCTTTTCTAGAACCGTAAATATCCCTTTAGTTATTTCGTTTTTTAAATGATTCTTGCTCTTTTTTTTCTTCTTTGACATTAAGCGTTTAATTTTTGGAAAATTACGAATTTATATCCATTGTCTTTCTATTCTCTTTTAGAAGTTAATCTTTGTTGTTATCAACATATACTATATATACATCTTTCTTTTTTCTAAAATTTTTAAAAAAAATGATTGTTATTATTGTCTGTTGATAGGGGGAATAATTTTATGCTTTTATACTTGCTTTGAGTAGCATTGGAAGTTTATTGACAACTTATTGACTAGTAATTACAATAATTATCAAGGGATTGACAAGGTTATCAACAGTTATTGATAACTCCTTTGAACATAAAATTAGTGATAAGTAAAATTAATTTTACTGTTAATTACTTCGGATATGTGTTTAATATCTTTTGATGAAATTTGAAAAGTAAATTATTAATCTTCCCGAAACTTTTGTAAGGCAACTTTAAAACGGATATTAAAAATTTAATAGTAAGATTTTGTCGGCTGTTTATCAACAATTAACAAGTATTACTAAACCGTTAAATAACAACTGATTCCGTTTTTTTAGAAAATTATGTTGTTAATAAGGTGTAATATGTGGTGAAACCACTGGTATTTGTACATTTGTACTCTTCAATATAGTTGAAAATGAACGTTTTTATAATACTATAATCATAACCTAACTTTAAAAAGATGAAAATAGCCGTTGGAAATGATCACGCGGGAACCGAATATAAACTAGCTATTGTTGGCTACTTAAGATCCCTAGGTGTAGAAGTTGTTAATTATGGTACGGATGGGATAGAAAGTGTGGACTATGCAGATTTTATTCATCCTGTAGCTAGTGATGTTGATAAGGGCAAGGTTGATTTAGGAATAATAATCTGCGGTAGCGGGAACGGCGCTGCAATGACGGCCAATAAATATGAAAATATTAGGGCTGCCCTATGTTGGACAACCGAAATAGTAAAATTAGCTAGGGAACATAACAATGCCAATATTCTTAGCTTACCAGCAAGATATATTTCCTTACCTCAAGCTTTAGATATGGTAAAAACATTCCTAGATACTTCCTTTGAGGGGGGGCGCCATGAAGACCGAATAAAAAAAATACCCCATTGTATATAAAAAATGGTTGGTTATTGGAATCATAGGGTCCCATTCTTTAAATAATGCCAACTCCAAGCAGGATCATACCGTAGATTGTAGACTAAGATTCCTTTATATATGATTATCCAAATAAAAACTTTTAACCAATTAGAAACACAGGAATTATATGAGGTGTTGCAATTGCGATCCGAAATTTTTGTGGTGGAACAGGATTGTGTGTATCAGGATATAGATGGGAAGGATGAAGAGGCTACTCATTTAATGGGTAGAAAGAAAGATAAACTAGTGGGCTACACCCGAATTTTTGGTCCAGGACAATTATTTGAGGAAGCTAGTATTGGGAGGGTTATGGTGAAAAAAGGAGAACGTACGCACGGATATGGCAAGGAAATTATGGAGGCTTCCATAGAATTTATACGGAATAGTTTTGGGGATGTTCCCATTCGCATTTCTGCACAGACGTATTTGCTTAAATTCTATACCTCACTAGGCTTTGTAGCTCAGGGATCCGAATATTTGGAAGATGGTATTCCGCATATAGGGATGATAAGGAGATAAAGGATTATAATAAATAACACCTATATTATAAACAGAAAAACACCATATTAGCGGTGTTTTTTTTGTTTACAATATTATGAATCGGTTTAAATTCTGATAGGTGTTTTATCGGTTAGATTGATGTCTTCCAACATATTATCCGTGAATTTGTAATGCCCCTTTGTAGTGATAATTTTAAATCTATTGGATCTCATCCGGCTTAAGGTATCCAAGAAAAGCCATTTCGATTTAAGCATTAAGGGTCTTTCAGATTTCAAACTGATTTCAAAATAATATTTCCTTCCATTTTTTAAAGCCACTATATTGGGGGTAATTTTAGTATCGCTACCTTTTTTTAGAAAGGATTTTGGGCGATCATACCCTTCAATATCCGCTTTAATATTTTCAAATCCATGTGCTTCGAGATGGCTAACTGATTTTTTTATGAAGGCCTCATTTTCAGAATTTTGCATCTCGGAATTTTCAATCTTTGTCATAACGGAAAAATAATAATAAATCTTGTATATTACAAAATTTGAGGGTTCTTCTATAGGGAATTAGTACATTTTTAACAAAATTCACCTCATGTTGTTAAATTAAAGGCGCTGGTATAGTGTAGCCCAACTTTTTTGCTACTACCCTATACAAACAGTTTACATAAATAGGTTTTCCATTTAATCTTTTGGACGTATAATTTTTGGTCATCCTGGAGGATAGACCCCCTTGGGAGCAATTCTTTTTAATGAATAAATTTTTATAGATTTAGAGGTTTAATTTAAATGATATAAAAATTGGGGACGGTCCTTAAGTAAAACTAGGTAAGCTACTTGTTTTTTTATAGGGTCCCTATCTTAAAAAAAACATTATGCAACGGTATTGGAATGGATTTTTAGTTGTAATGGGGATGGTATTGGTAACTTCTTGTCTAAGTGGTAACAAGGAGGAAAACGCCGATCTAAAACATATAGTAGAGGAAATTAGACAGGAATATGCTCCGGATAAACGAGTAGCACTTTTAGAGGTAGAACTGTTGGCTACCGGCGGTAAAACGGTGCTTAGGGGCCAGAGCAACCTACCAGATGCCATCAGTGCCCTTAAGGAAAGGTTGAATGAAAAAAATATAGCTTATACGGATAGTATAGCGTTGCTGCCTGCTGCCAACTTGGAAGGGAAAATTCATGGTCTTGTACAAATATCTGTGGCCAATTTACGCGGAAAGCCTTCCCATTCGTCCGAATTGGTTACCCAGGCGATATTGGGAACCCCTGTGAAAATTCTTAAGGAAAAAAATAACTGGTATCTCATACAAACCCCAGATCGCTATTTATCCTGGGTAGACGCGGGAGGAATTACACGCTTGGAGGAAGTCGATTTCCTAACATGGAAAAGTACGGACAAGGTGATCTTTACCAATACCATGGGGCAGGCTTTCGCCGCTCCAGATAAAAACGCTGCTGTGGTCTCGGATATGGTGGCCGGAGGAATTTTGGAATGGTTGGGCGAGGAAAAAAACTATAATAAGGTGCGTTTTCCGGATGGGAGAACAGCTTACATCCTTAAAAGCGAGTCCCAGGATTACGAAGCTTGGTTAGCAGCCTTAGACCCCTCTCAGGAATCCTTGGTACATACTTCCAAAACCCTCATGGGGGTACCCTACCTTTGGGGTGGAACCAGTACTAAAGGAGTGGATTGTAGCGGGTTTACCAAAACCATATATTTTCTAAACGGTATTGTATTGCCTAGGGATGCTTCCCAGCAGATACATACGGGTAAGAAGGTAGACGAAGAGAAAAACTTTGACGAGCTGCTACCAGGGGATCTGTTGTTTTTTGGAACACCCGCCACCGAAACTTCAAAAGAACGGGTGGTTCATGTGGGGATGTGGATTGGGAATAACGAGTTTATACATTCTGCTGGAAGGGTACATATTAGCAGTGTAGATAAAACGGCGGATAATTTTGATGAATATAACCTCAACCGTTATTTACGCGCTAACAGATATCTTAAAGAGCCCACTGATGGCTTAATAGAATTGACTAAAACGCCCCTTTTTAAGGATTAAAGGAGTAGCGATAATAAATAGGCCCCATTACATTACTGATATAATGAAGGTAATGGGGCTTTTTTATGTTTAATAATCAGCGGAATATAAACTTCCCTTCTCTAAGGAAAGCTCGCTAATTTATAGGATCCTTTATTCTATAGAAGTACGGTTTTCCCAGTGCGCACCGATTCGTCTGCTGCCAGCACAATTTTTAGGCTGTTTACCGCATCGTTCAAATGATCGGAAAGGTCTAGATCCTCCTTAATGGCTTTTAATAAATAGGCCTGCTCTAACAAACATAAGCCATCGTGATCTGGTTCATCTTCGGTGGGGATAAGTTGATCCTTTTTTGTGAACTTCCCGGCCTCGTCCAGTTCGCTATAATGCAATTTTAAACTATTGGTCTTGGTATGGCCATCTATGTCCTGGGATTCGGCTTTCTCCTGGTCCATAATAGATACTGCCCCTTTGGGACCAATTACATCTTTTATAAAAACGGCGGTTTCACTCATCATGGGGCCCCATCCGGCTTCGTACCAGCCAACAGAACCGTCTTGGAACCTAACCTGTAGTTGACCGTAATTGTACATCTCGGAATCTATTTCCTCTGTTAAACGGGCTCCTATGGCGCTTACGCTAATGGGTTGGGATTGGGTCATTAAACACATGATATCTACATAATGTACCCCACAATCTACTATGGGCGACATAGAGTTCATCAGTTGTTTATGGGTATACCAATGTGTACCGGAACTTTGCTGGTTTAGGTTCATCCTCATCACCAAGGGTTTTCCTAAATCTCGCGCTACTTCTACAAACTTGGTCCAGGAAGGATGTACTCGTAGTATATAACCCACCACCATTTTTTTATTTTTTTCCTTGGCTAAATCTACCAGTTCCTGTGCCTCTTCTACGGTTAGTGCCAGGGGTTTTTCTACAAACACATGGGCATTTGCCTCCAAACTCATTTTTGCATATGGCGCATGGGTATCTGGGTAGGTATTAATAGATACCACATCTGGTTTGGTTTCTTGTAACGCATTTCCAAAATCGGAAAAAGTAGGTAAGCCGCCCAATTCCTTGGATAATTTTTCCCTGCTTTCCGGACTTCTGCTCACCAATCCCACAATTTCAAATCCATCTAATTTATGATAGGCCCTAGCATGGGATATCCCCATATTACCACAGCCCACTACTAGTGTTTTTAAGGTTTTCATGTTTTAGTTTTAGTCTCTACATTATATAATATGCAAAGTAAGAAATGTTGGTCTAAATTGGAAAGTTTCATCCTTTGGGAATATAACTTTAAACTTGGCGTATTTTCTATTTTACATATTATCACTACATTGTGTTTCCTTTCCATAGTATAGTAACCGATATGGAAAGACTATAATCAACCAAACCATCACAATAAACTTTCCATGGAGGGTTTATAAAACCGACAAACCAAATCTACTATGAGCAAGACCCTACCCCCCCTTAGCCAACGCTTGTTTTCTTTGGATGTATTTCGTGGCCTTACCATGTTTTTATTGATTGCAGAAGCAGCCGGATTTCATGGAAGTTTTAATGAATTGGTATCCGATAATAAATTATTGGAACCCATAGCAAGGCAGCTTGAACATCACCCTTGGAACGGACTTCGTTTTTGGGATTTGATTCAGCCTTATTTCATGTTTATCGTTGGGGTAGCCATGCCTTTTAGCTTAAGAAAACGATTGGCAACACAGACTAAAGCAGCTGTAAACCGGCATATTATTAAACGATGCCTTTTATTGTTCGCCTTTGGGGTGTTGTTGCATTGTGTTTATAGTAAGGCCTTGGTTTGGGAGCTTTGGAACGTGTTGGTACAATTGGCATTCACCATTGCCATTGCCTATGCTATTATGTCCTTGTCCCACAGAACTCAGATTATTATTTGTGTGGGCATATTACTACTTACGGAAGTGTTGTACAGGCTATATAATCCACAAGATCCCTTTGTAAAAGGAAGCAATTTTGGATCTTTTGTAGATCTATTGGTCATGGGAAAACTAAGTGGTGGCGGTTGGGTTTTCATTAATTTTCTACCTACTGCCGTACATACCATAATGGGGGTTTTATGTGGGCAATTATTGTTATCTGGAAAAAGCAATAGGGAAAAGCTGAAACCCATCCTGTTATGGGGCGCAATTCTGTTGGTATTGGGTTATGGTATGGATGTAGCCGGAATAACCCCTATCGTAAAACGTATTGCCACCACTTCCTTTACCTTGGCTTCTGGCGGGTGGACATTGCTTACCCTAGCCCTGTGTTATTGGTGGATGGATATTAAGGGACATAACAATAAATGGCTCCTTATTTTTTCTGTGGTAGGTACCAATTCCATTTTTATTTACCTGTTTTCGGAAACTGTGGGATCCCAGTGGTTTAGAGGATTTGGTCTAATTTTCTCTGAAGGGATCTTGGCACCCTTGGGGGTTAATCACAGCATTATTATGGTGATCAACTCCCTCCTAGTCTTATTTATGTTTTGGTATATCACCTATTTTCTGGATAAAAAGAAGGTCTATTTTAAAATATAAGCTATTGTTTTAGAGGGGGATTTCTATTTTAGAATGCCCCTATACGTTGCTTCATCTTTTAGCAGTGCCGTTGCGGTTTGGATAGCTTCGTCATGGACTAGGTGGTATTGGTATAGGCCATCTCTATAAAAATATCTTTTTAAGATTTCGTCCTCCAAATTCTTTTGAATTTCTGTTCTATACTTGTCCAAGGCTGCAGTCTTATCTTTATTCATGGCCAGTAATAGGGATTTGTATTGTTCGGTTACTTGGGTTCCGTACAGGGCACTCCCCTCGCTCCCCATTACTTCCTTTAAAGCTTTTTCTGACTTGGTTTCAAAGCTAAAATTACTATTGGATACATAGGCCTTAAACTGTTGGTACTCATTGTCTCCAAAGTTGAAATTCGCACTGCTGTTTAGTTGATTTTTATAATAATAATCGGTGGCAAAATCAAAAATAAGTTGATCTTCCATCAAGGCTTGGGTATAGGCATTTGTTTTTGCGGTGGCGATTTCGATATCTGGCAGAATGCCCCCTCCATCTTGTACCTTTCTTCCATTTTTGGTGGTAAAATCTTGGAAGCGGGTATTCTTAAGAGCATTCCCATCCTCATCCCGATTATTGTAATCCAAGGATTGGATACACCTGCCCGAAGCGGTGTAGTATCTAGAGATAGTGACCTTTAATTGAGTGCCATAGCTTAGTTTTAATGGGCGTTGTACCAAGCCTTTTCCAAAACTTCTGGCCCCTATAATAACGGCCCTATCTAAATCTTGAAGACTTCCGGCTACTATTTCACTGGCAGAGGCACTCCTGCCGTTTACTAATACTACTAGGGGTATTTCCGTATCTACCGGTTGCTTGGGGGTTTTGTACTCCCTGTTAAACTTTTTTACCTTGGATTTGGTAGTCACCACCAATTCTCCCTTAGGTATAAACAGGTTGGTGATATTAATGGCTTCAGACAATAATCCTCCCGGATTATCCCTTAAATCCAACACAATCTTCTTGGCACCCTTCACTTTAAGATCCAACAAAGCTTCTTTAGTCTGTGCCGTGGCTTTTTTGTTGAACTTGGACAGCACAATGTACCCCGTATCATCATTAATCATTTTATAAAACGGTACGGCATCTACTTCTATGGCTTCTCGGTTAATGGTGGTGGTCCTAGTTTCTCCTTGCCTAAGATAGGTAACCGTTACACCGGTATTTTTGGCCCCTTTTAGGAGTTCGTCTGCACTGTCCTGAATTTCGGAAATGGAAAGGTCCCCAATCTTAATAATTTCGTCCCCTGCCTTGAGTCCGGCTTTATCCGCTGGATAATTTTGGTAGGGTTCTACAATGAGTATTTTGTCTTTAAAACTTCGGACCGATGCGCCAATGCCGGAATATTTTCCCTGATTGTTTATTTTAAAAGTTTCTACATCCTGTTCATTCAAAAATGTGGTGTAGGGATCTAGTTCTCCCAGCATGTTCTTAATGGCGGTATCCATCAGTTCTGCAGGGTTGGTCTCATCCACATAGTTCATATTTAGTTCCTTGAACAGGGTGGTGAAAATCTCTATCTGTTTGGCAATTTCAAAAAAATCGCTCTTAAAGCTACTTCCAGCAATTAAAAAAGCAATTGCAAGAACTGGAACTAACATTCGTTTTAGCAATATCCTTTTCATATCAAGATGTTTATTATTTTTTAACGGTCCTATGTAATAAGCAGTTTTCCCTTCGTATTTGCCATAAGTTTTCTGAGGTGCTTATTGTATCTCTTTTGGGGCATTTTTTGCATTGAAGGTCTTCATCAATCGGATCATAGTGTCCGATATTTTTGCCTGTGTGGGCATCTCTTTCCCAAGATATAAAAACATAAACGCAAACTGCTTTTCGTTGTTGTTAAAAAGTAGCTGTTTATTAAGTCGGTACCCCTCCCGCATCAATCTTTTTATTCGATTTCTCTTTATGGCACTCTTAAAATTTCTTTTGGAAGCCGTGACCCCTACCTTATAGCGTGGCTGGTCCTTAAACCGCGTCTCTAGGTAGATCAGTCTAATGGGGTAATGGGTAACGGACGATCCTTCAGCAAATAACTGATCTATGAGCTTTTTGCTTTTTAACTTTTCTCTTTTTGGGAATTTATAGGTCATGCTGCTGTAAAAGTAAAATAAAAAGCACAGATATGGGATATGACCAGCATCATAGTTCACAATCTCCCTAACTATTACCTTAGGGTATCATTTTAACTAGCGAACCAAGTATGAGGTATGGGAAATTTACAAGTTGAAAAATTGAGGAACAACCCTCACAAGGCAAGATATATTAAGCAGTTATTAGGGGATATTAGGGCCTTAGAACATGTTTTGGAACACAAAATGTTTGAGCTTAGTCCTATAAGGATTGGTGCCGAACAGGAATTTTGTTTGGTAGATGCCTGCTGGCAGCCTTCCAATAAGGCGTCGGAAATACTTGAAGCAATTAGCGATTCCCATTTCACCCATGAATTAGCCCTTTATAACTTGGAGATTAATTTGGATCCCCTTCCCCTATCCGGAAAATGTTTTTCCCAAATGCACCATCAATTGAATCGCCTATTGGAAAAAGCCGATAAGGCGGCTGGGGAACAGGCGGTTAAAATTATCCTTTGTGGCATTTTGCCTACCATTTCCAAACGTCATTTAGATATGGACTATATGACCCCTATTACCCGTTATCAGATTTTGAACGAGGTGATTACGGAAATTAGAAACCACGATTTGGAATTTCATATAAAGGGGGTAGACGAGCTAAATATACGTCACGATTCTGTTTTGTTTGAAGGTTGTAACACCAGTTTTCAAACGCACTTGCAGATAGACCCCTACGACTTTGAAGATACCTATAACTGGTCCCAGGCCATTGCAGGGCCCATTTTATCTATTTGTACCAATTCTCCCATGCTGTTTGGAAAGGAATTATGGGAAGAGACCAGAATTGCCCTATTTACTCAGAGTGTGGATACGCGGGCCAGTAATTTCCTTTTAAATGAAAGTGAATCTAGGGTCCATTTTGGGAATAAATGGGCAAGAGGAAGTGTCGTTGATTATTTTAGGGAATCTATCTCCGGATTTAGAAGTCTTTTTTCTACAACAGAAGAGATGGATAGTTTAAAAGATTTGGAACAAGGAAGGATACCAAAACTAAAGGCATTGGCGCTTCATAATGGGACGGTGTACACCTGGAACCGCGTCTGTTATGGTGTTACCAATGGCAAACCCCATATTAGAATTGAAAATAGGTACCTGCCCGCTGGTCCCACTACCGAAGATGAGATTGCCAATATGATGCTTTGGGTGGGGGTAATGATGGGCAGACCCAAAAAGTATAATGCCCTCCATACCAAGATGGATTTTAAGGAGGTAAAGGGAAATTTTTTCCATGCTGCGAGATACGGGATGGCGGCACAATTTTATTGGGAAGGACAACTAATCCCCAGTCAACGGTTGCTGTTAGATCTTCTAATTCCTATGGCTTATAGGGGGCTGTATAAATTAGGGGTGGCAGCAGAAGATGTGGAACATTATTTAAAAATTATTGAAAAGCGGATTGCCACCCATAATGGTGCTCGTTGGACGGTGCTTAGCTATAGACATCTGAGAAAGGAGTTTAAGATTCCCGATGTTTTGGTCCTATTGACAGCCAAGATGTATGAGGGGCAGCAAAAGGGATATTCCGTGGACGGATGGCAGTTGCCCAGAGGAGATGTTTCTATATTGGACACAGATAACAGGAAGGTCTACCATCGGATGAGTGTGCGAACCATTACCGCCCAGGATAGTGATAGTACAGCCTTGGTATTGAAAATGATGCAGTGGAAAAATATTCATCATGTTCCCATATTAAATGATGATTTGGATTTGGTTGGATTGTTAACATGGACCGATCTTAAGGCGTATTTAAAAGAGCCCGATAAGTTTGATGGCCGGGTATCGGAAAGGATGAAAACGGAACTACATACCATACGTCAAGACGAAAGCCTAGACAGGGCCAAGGAATTAATGGAAAGTAAGGCCATAAATTGCCTACCAGTGGTACACGGCAAGAAGCTGGTTGGGATCATTACAAGCAGGGATTTATGATGAAAAAACCAGAAGCCTTGGGGGATGGCCGACTCATAGGCCATTTAAAAGGGGGTGATAAGGGGCCTACTATGGTGTTCTTTGGCGGAATTCATGGGAACGAACCTTCTGGGGAAAAGGCCATAGAAGAAGTTTTCCAAAAATTGAAGAAAGAAATTATGCCCCTTAAGGGGTCTATTTATGGAATCCGTGGCAATGTGATGGCACTTAAGTTGGGTAAAAGATTTATAGATCATGATCTAAACCGATTATGGACTGAAAAAAGAATGGAAGAAATCTTCAACAAATCGGAAGATCAACTTCTTAGGGAAGAAAGGGAATTGCTCGCTATATCCCATGTTTTGAAGACCATTCTGGATACAGAACCGGGTCCATTTTATTTTATTGATTTTCATACCACCTCCAGTGAGACTCCTCCTTTTATCACTATAAACGATGCTTTGATTAACCGAAAATTTGCAAGGCTTTTTCCCGTGCCCATAGTGTTGGGGATAGAGGAGTATTTAGAAGGTCCCTTACTTAGTTATATCAACCAAAAAGGGTATCTCTCGGTAGGGTTTGAGTCTGGTCAACACCTAGCCAAAGAAGCCGTGGAGAATAGCGTTGCTTTTATGTGGTTGGCCCTGGTATACGGCGGCGCTCTTTTAAAAGATTCCATTACCGATTTTGAGGAATACAAGACAAAACTTCAAGAATCGGGCGGTAATGATTCCAACTTTTATGAGATTTTCTATAAACACGGCCTTGAAAAAAGGGACCAATTTACCATGGAACCCGGATTCAGGAGTTTCGATCTAGTCAATAAAGGAAGTTTATTGGCCCAACACAATCATGAATCTATATTGGCAAAAAAACAGGCACGGGTATTTATGCCGCTGTATCAAAAGCAGGGAGAGGATGGTTTTTTTCTAATTAGAAAAATCCCTTCCCTGGCCTTGTGGTTATCTGCCGTATTGAGAAAAATAAAGATGAGTGCCCTGCTGCCCCTATTACCCGGACTATCCTGGGCAGATAAAAATAAGGGCATTTTATTGGTCAATAAAAAGGCTGCCCGATTTTTAGCAAAGCCATTTTTCCATCTGTTGGGATATCGGAATAGGGTACTCAATAAAAATGAAATTTTAATGATCAGTAGGGAGTCCACCGCTAAGAACAAGATGTACCAAGCTACCTGGTGGTACTAAAAAGAAAAATCCGTTTAACACAAGCTTTTGGGCCCATGTTAAACGGATTTATCCATTTGGTTAAACTGTTTTATTCTGAAGCCTGCCAAAAATTATTTTCCAAATCGACGTCTGCCATCAACTGGGAAGGATCTATAACAATGGCCTTAACGCTATCTAAAGGCTTGTTAAGCTCAAAACTATAGGTTGGGTATGCCCAGGCCCAGTTTGGTAATACGGTTCTTTCAAGGCCAGGATAAGGATTATCCTTCCCGCCGTACATCATCCTAAGCGGAGCATAATACGTTTCTTGGGTCCCGTCCTTGTAGATAACAAAAATATCTATAGGCATGGGCATGGAACCAATACGCTCTAAACTAATCTTTGTCTTATCCCCTTCTGCTACTACTTCTTTAATACCATAATCGATGGTTTTGGTAGTCTGGGTCCAGTCCGATAGGTACCAGTTTAATTCCATCTTGGACACTTTTTCTGCAGTCCTGATGAAATCGTTGGGTGTGGGGTGGGTAAACTTAAAATCCTCATAGTATTTCCTTAAGGTTTCCATCAGCTTATCCTGCCCTATTACATAGCCCAATTGGGAAAGGAAAATAGCGCCTTTGCTATAGGCAGCAACACTATATGCAAAATTGAGATCATAACGATCTGCGTGGGTGGTCTGTGGTTCTTCCATTCCAGATTCTATCAGCCTATAGTAGCTGTTATAAGATCCTTCAAAAGGATTTTCCTTGTTCTGATCCATAATCTGGTTCATACACAAACTGGAAATAAAGGAAGTAAAGCCTTCATCCATCCACTCGTGCTTGGTCTCATTAGTAGCCAATACGTGCTGAAACCATGCGTGGGCCAGCTCGTGGACCATTACGCCCACCAGGCTACCAAAGGATCTTTCCCCGGTAATAAGGGTACCCATGGCATATTCCATTCCGCCGTCTCCCCCTTGTATTACGGAGTATTGCTCATAGGGATATTCCCCAATGTTCCTGCTTAGGAACTCCATAGCTTCGGCTGTTTTAGACTGAAGGTTTTTCCAGTTCTCCAAAATGTCCTTGTTGTCCTTGTAAAGGAAATGCAAGGTAGGTCCGTCTTCCATCCGTAGCACATCGTGGATATAGTCCGGATCTGCCCCCCAGAAGAAGTCGTGCACCATAGGCGCTTTAAAATGCCAGGTAAGGGTTTTTCCCCTTTGCCTTTTCACTTTTGTTCCTGGAGCCTCGTATCCATGCCCTATTTCCTGGGCATTTTGTAGGTAGCCGGTAGCGCCAACGGTATACTTTTTATCCAAGGTAAGCTTTACATCATAATCGCCCCACACCCCATGAAATTCACGGGCTATGTACGGGGTTGCATGCCAGCCCTCAAAATCGTATTCTACCATTTTAGGATACCACTGCGTCATAGAAAGGGCTACCCCTTCCTTACTATTTCTACCACTACGTCTAATTTGTTGGGGTACCTGCCCCTCAAAGACCATATCAAAAGTAGTTTTACCGCCAGCTGGGATGGGTTGGTTTAGTTCTACCACCAAGATGGTTCCCTCTTCTGTGTATTTTACGGGTTGGCCATCCTGACTAAGTTGGCTAACACGTAAGTAACCAATTTCTTCCGGACTTAGGGTTGCAATTCTACTTACCCCTTCGTTCATCATTCTACGGTCTGGATCAGGGATAGTTTGTAAGCGAACATCCATTTCGCTTCCAGGTTGAAAGGCATTGAAATAGAGGTGATAAAATACCCGTGTTAACTCGTCCGGGGAATTATTGGTATACACCAATTTTTGGGTTCCTGTATATTGATAATTTTTAACATCCATGGTTACGTCCATGGTATAATCTACATGTTGTTGCCAATAGGCATTGTTGCCTTGGGCCTCTAATGTAGATGTTAGCCCACAGAGCGCAACGAACAATCCAATTAAAAATCCTTTACTTTTTTTCATTTTTATTATAGTTTAATTTTTCCTTTAGAAACGGCCTCGGCCATAATTAGGGCATTATAGGCATTTACCATTTTTCCGGATTTGGAGATATCTTTAAAATGCTTTGGTTTATCTGCATCGCCTCCTACAATTACTTGTAAGTTGGAGGTAAGTCCAGACTGCATTATTATTTTCTTTACCTGTGCGGCCGATAAATCTGGGTAATAAGACATAATAAGCGCTGCTACACCGGCAACGGCAGGCGCTGCCATAGAAGTACCCCCTTGAAATTCATATTCGTTACCTGGCATGGTAGAATAAATAGCGCTTCCTGGGGCAAACACGTCTACATTTATAGCTCCATAGTTAGAGAAGGAAGCTATCATTTCCGATCCATACTTACTAGTCAATGCTCCTACCGTAATAACATTATCGGCAATTTCTGGCCCGTTGTTAATTTGGTCGTTGGGGAAATTGGGGTTGTTGGGATCGTCCAGGTCTTGGCTAGAGTTTCCTGCGGCATGTACAAAAAGTACATCGTGCTCGGCAGCGTATTTAATGGCATCGTATACCCATTCTGCATTGGGAGAATAGGCTTTTCCGAAGCTACCATTAATTATTCTAGCACCGTTGTCTACTGCGTAACGGATGCCTAGGGCAATATCCTTATCGTATTCGTCTCCGTTGGGGACGGCACGGATACTCATAAGCTTTACGTTATTTGCAACACCGTTTGCACCAAGGCCATTATTTCTTTGAGCGGCAATTATCCCGGCAACATGGGTACCGTGACTCTCGTCTTCTACGCGGTTTTGCGGATTACCGTCTCCGTAGTTGGTATCGTTAATGTCATAGGGATCGTCCCCTACAATTTCCCTTCCGTTAAAATCCACATTGTAGTGGTAATTAAGTTGTTCTGCGAAATAGGTAATTCCTCTGTTTAATTCCTCCAACACCTCGGAAATAGAATCTTTAATGCTCAGCATCTGGGTTAGGATCCCCACGTTGCCAATCATGTTCTCATTTTCCGTATCTATGGCAGCCAGGTCTTCCTTGGTATAGGAATCTTTACCCAAGAAGGTTTTTACTTCAGTATCGGCATTTTTTACTGCCTGGTAAAGCTGCTCATAACGCTGTTTGTTGCTCAGGGCCTTTTCTGTATCTTTCTCCAATTCTTTCTTGGCTCTTTGCTGTAGTTCTTCATCCCCTAAACCTAGGGCAACAATCCTCGTCTTTTCTAGCTGTTCGTTATAGGAATCGCCCAAAAAGTTATAGCCATGGATATCGTCTACGTATCCGTTATTGTCATCGTCTATATTATTTCCGGGAATCTCCTTTTCGTTTACCCAAAGTACATTTTTAAGGTCTTCATGGGCAAGGTCCATACCAGCATCCAACACGGCAACTACTACAGTTTTACCTTTTCTATTTTTAATAATTTCGGAATAGGCCTTATCCACGCTCATTCCCGGGATGGTATCGGTAAGCAGGTCTAAGTGGCCCCAGTTTTTTTTCTCAGCCTCGGTAAGTTCCGAGGTTTTTAAGGGAAGGGTGTCTATATTCTCAATTGGGGTAGAAACCAGGGCGGTTCCACCACAACTAAAAAGAAGCGCAGAGGCCATGATGGCCAGCAAGGATTTGTTTACGTTCATCATTGTTTGTAGTTAAATTAAATTATAAAATTTTGTTGAAAGATCTGCCCGGATAATCCGCACGAAAGGTTTCTATACTGCCACGATCTGCCATGGTAACAAAACAGGTTTTACCATCTTTGCCACCAAAAGCGAGGTTAGAGGGTTTTTTCCCTTTCAGTTGGACTTCCGATATTATTTTTCCGTTTTTGTTTACCACTACCACGGTTCCTTTCCCATAACGGGTAATGTATAAATTTCCCTTATTATCGCATCGCATCCCGTCTAGGCCCTCGTCTTCAAAAGAGATCAATTCTTTCTTTTTGTGTACGCTGCCATCGGCATTAATGCTGTATTCCCAGACCTTGCGCTGTACGGATTCGTTCACATACAGCTTGCGGCCATCGGGACTCACTTCTATTCCATTGGTGGTCCCCATATTATCTTCCAAAAGCTTCAATTTCCCGTTAGGGGCTACCATCCAAATTCTCCCACTGCCTTCTGCCCAATTGGGATCGCTTAAATACAGGGTGTTATTAGGGGCAATGGCCAGGTCATTAGGCTGATTAAAGGTGGAGTCTTGTACCCATACCTCTGGTAGGTTGCTTCCTTTTTTAACCCTAAAGACCTTATGGCCCATATAATCTGCAATAAACATATCTCCTTGGGCATTAAAACGTATGCCGTTTCCAATGCTTCCTTTGGGCAACCTAAGGTAAATTTTTCCTTTTCCCTGCGGGTCTACCACCCCAATGGTTCCTTCTTCCTCATAATTAACGGCAAACAAGGCTCCCTGTGCGTTTACGGCCGGACCTTCTATTCCCTTGGTAAATACGTATTCTTCCGTAAAGTCGGTGCTATGTTTTTTTGCTGGGCTACAGCCTACAATTATTAAAAAACAGGTGAAGGCAAGGAGGTTGGCTTGATTCATATTATTTAAAAAGATGGTCAAAGGTATGTATTTCGTTTAAGCGCACTCCTCTCTCCGTGGTCTTTAAGGTGCAAATTTGATTATGGGCGTCGTGTTCCATAAACAAGTAATAGTCATTTTTTACCGCGGTTTCCAAAAAATGAGCTTTTTCGGAAAGGGTTACTAAAGGGCGGGTATCGTATCCCATCACATAGGGAAGGGGAATGTGACCTACCGTAGGGATGAGGTCTGCAACAAAGACCAAGGTCTTGCCTTGGTAGGTGATATGGGGTAACATTTGTTTCTCCGTATGACCGTCTACAAATAAGATTCCAAAATCTAATTCCGATTTTTCAACAAAATCGGTCCCATTCCTACTTATAAACCGCAACTGTCCACTTTCTTGCATGGGCAAAAGGTTTTCTGTTAAAAACGAAGCCTTTTCCCTAGCATTGGGTTTAGTTGCCCATTCCCAGTGGGCTTCATTGGTCCAGAAATGTGCATTCTTAAAGGCGGGTTCGTAGCCTGTTCTGTCCTTATTCCATTGAATACTCCCCCCACAATGGTCAAAATGCAGGTGGGTTAAGAATACATCGGTAATATCGTCCCGATGAAAGCCATGCTTTTTAAGGGAACGGTCCAAGGAATGGTCGCCCCATTGATAATAGTAACTGAAAAATTTTTCGGATTGTTTATTGCCCATTCCGTTATCGATTAGAATTAATCGATCGCCATTTTCGATCAAGAGGCATCGGGCAGCAAGATCGATCATATTATTGGCGTCGGCGGGATTGGTCCTGTTCCAAATCGATTTGGGCACAACACCGAACATGGCCCCACCATCCAACTTAAAATTTCCTGTTTCTATGGGGTATAGTCTCATCGAAAAAGATTAGTATGTGCAAAATAACAAAAGGAGTAGGTATAATGTTATAAACCCTATTTTATTAGTGGTTATTTAACATTTCAATTTATAGAATTAGCGGTAACTCCTACTATTCCAAATAAATAATCTTCTCATTCACACTAATATTTTCCTTAAAATGGAAGGGACGTTTATGACCCTGTTCGTCCATAATAAGAATAGGAAGGATGTCCTTATTTTTACCGTATTTTTTTACCCATTCCCTAGTAGTGCTATCTTCCTCTGCCTTTACTATTTGCTCTTTAAATTCATTGGCAGAAATTTTATAGGCCCAAGGGGTCAAATCTGTTTTACTTGCAAACAGGGAAGAGGCATCCATAGGGTCCAGTAAATTTAAGCCTGCAGCGTTTTCATCTGGAGAGATCAAAACCACCTTATTGGGGATATAGAAGGAATTATGAGCCAACTGGGTGGCAAGCATATTGATTTCGCTATTTCCCGTGAGCGCAATAAAGGTGTTTTTATCCTGGGCATTGGCCAGTTCAAAAGTGTCTTCTTTTAAGGCATTGCCGTAAATGGCATTCATCCCCATTTCCTTGGCCTCATTTACGAGGTCTTTATTAGAGTCTATCAAGACCACTTCCTGGTGTTCCTTCAGTTGGGATGCCATATAGCGCCCTAAGGGGTTTGCACCCAGAATAAGGTACCCCTTTCTTGAATCTTGCTTTACCAACTCCCCTCTTTTTCGCAACCAATTGGTAGTCCAGGTAAGGAATAAAGGGACGGTAAGCGTGGTGGAAATAGCCATAAATACCAAGATGGAAAATATTTCGGTAGTGATGATTCCCATTTGCAATCCAATGCCCGCTATAATAATTTCTACAGCCCCTCTTCCATTCATCCCAGTACCTATGGTAATACCTTCGCGCCATCCATGGCCACTAGGAAGATAGAATAAAGCAGTACCTACAATTTTTCCGACTACGGCACCTACAATGATTAAAATTAAAAGGGCAAGATCTGTTTGGAAGACTTCCAAGCTAACATGGAATCCGGCGGTGACAAAGAAAATAGGAGCTAGAAAACCTATAGACATGTCGTGAAATACCCCGGTAACTTCTTTAAAAACCTGACGGGGAAATACCCCATCCCTAATGAAGAGTCCGGCCATAAATGCTCCTAAAATCCCGTGGAGTCCGGCAATTTCTGCCAATTCTGAAAACAACAGGACAATAAGCACCATTATGGTAAAATGAAAGGTGCGGCTTATCGTCTTAAATTTGGACAATGCCTTGCCGATAAGTGGAAACATATAAATACCGATAATGACCGCGGCTGCAAAGAAGAGGATAGCCTTTCCGGCCACCCAGCTCAATCCGGCTGCATCTACACTACCCACGTCTACAAAACCGATGATTCCGGCAAATATTACCAATGCCAAAGTATCCGATATTAGGGCTCCGGCCATAAGAACATAGGCAATACGGGTGTCTAGTAATTTTAAATCTACTAAAATTCTACTTTTGGTAGCTAGGGAGGTTACCCCTACTGCAATACCCACAAATAGGGCGGCAATTTGGGTGCCATCAAAAATAATGATGGTATAGTATCCCAATACAAAGGGAACCACAAAGCCCCCTATAGCTGCAAGTAGGCCTGCCCATGAGGCTTTTCCTAAATCTTTAAAATTGATTTCCATTCCTATATAGGCCATGAGAAAGATGATACCCACTTCGGCCAAGGTGTCTAGAGCTGCAGAGGTTTCCAATAGGCCCAATAGCGCCGGACCAAGTACTATACCGATTAGAAGTTCGCCAAGAATGGGAGGAAACCCTACTCGTTTAGCTACCATACCGCCTGCCCAGGCAGCAAGTAAAACAAGTAGAAGATTTAATATTTGCAGTTCTGCCATAGGATACTAGATTTGAAAAGTAGGTCGGAAAAATACTTAAATATTGCTAATTGGCAAAGAAACCCTATAATATGTTAGGATTGTCCAACGGAATCCATTTACCCATATTGGCTTTGCAAATGGATCTTTATCAATAAGGGGATGCTAGTGAAGATAAGGTTTTTTCTGTTTTATTTTACATTTCTATGTAAGAAAACTTATCTTGTCCTAAAATATTATATGGTAGAACTTGCAGGAATAGTTGTTCTTGGTATACTGGCACAATGGGTGGCATGGCGATTTAAATTACCGGCCATATTGCCTCTTATTCTTATTGGTTTATTGGTAGGGCCCATTGCTACCTTGTTTACGGTGGATGGCACCAAATTAATTAGACCTATCTGGAATGAAAAGCAGGGCTTGTTTTTAGGGGAAAGCCTCTATCACTTTGTTTCCCTGGCCATTGGAGTGATACTTTTTGAAGGCGGACTTACCCTTAAGCGATCCGAAATATCCAGAGTAGGACCGGTGATTACCAAGCTGATTACGGTTGGCAGCATCGTCACCTTTTTTTTGGCGGGTGCAGCAGCACACTTTGTGTTTAACCTTTCCTGGCAAATTTCGTTTTTATTTTCTGCACTGATCATTGTTACGGGACCTACGGTTATTAGTCCCATTCTAAGAAATATTCCCTTAAAAAAAGATTTATCGGCCATCCTTAAATGGGAAGGTATCCTTATAGACCCTATAGGGGCCTTGGTAGCGGTCCTAGTGTTTGAGTTTATACGTATTGGGGAAGGACAGGGATATACTACTACAGGGTTGTTAGAGTTTGTTAAAGTGTTGCTGATGGGATTCACCTTCGGATTTACCTTTGCTCATGCCCTAACCCAAGTGATTAAGCGAAATTATGTACCGCATTATTTGTTGAATGTGGTGTCTTTATCCGTAGTACTTTCGGTTTTTGTGTTGGCAGAACTATTTGCGCATGAATCCGGACTGCTTGCCGTGGTGATTATGGGGATGGTGATGGGAAACACCCACCTGCCCAATATAAAGGAGTTGCTCTATTTTAAAGAATCGTTAAGCATTCTATTGATTTCCATGCTGTTCATTTTACTCTCGGCCAGTATGAATATATCGGAGTTGCAATTGCTGTACACTCCCAAAACCCTGATACTTTTTGCCTTGGTAGTTTTTGCGATAAGACCCATTGGGGTTTTCCTGAGTAGCATGGGCTCCAATCTTAATTTTAGGGAAAAACTATTTATAAGTTGGGTGGGTCCCAGAGGGATTGTGGCGGCAGGTATCGCCTCCCTGTTTGGTTCCAAATTGGTATTAAACGGAGAACCAGGTGCAGAATATATAACCCCATTGGTTTTTATGATTGTATTGGGTACGGTGCTGTTAAATGCATCTACGGCCCGACTCATAGCTAAATTACTGGGGGTATTTCTGGAAAAATCCGAAGGAATACTACTTGTAGGCGCCTCTTCCGTGGCTAGGTTGATTGGGAGCTATCTTAAAAAGAACAATAGGCATGTGGTATTGATAGATAATAACCAGACCAATATAGAACAGGCCAAAAAACTGGGCTTGGAAGCTATTGTTACCGATATATATTCCGATGCGCTTACCGATGATATAGAGTTGAGCGATATGGGTTACCTCATGGCTATAACCGGAAACTCGGACATTAACAAGTACGCGGTAGCTACTTTTAAAAAACAATTTGGGGAGAAGGGTGCTTTTAGGCTAATAGACTCCGAGGAGATGAACGACCCAGAGAACAATCCTAAGGAAGGCTTGTTTTCCCATACGGATGACTATATCAAGCTAACCGAAACCGCAAGGAGGTATCCCTCTATCAATGAAATTGAGTTAAAGGATAAGGAACACTACCAGGCCTTAATAGAAATTACGAAGGCAGATAAAGATATTGTACCTTTATTTTTTAAGGATGTGGATGGCGACCTAAAAATAATCTCCTCCTTTAGTACCGAACTAGAGGATATAGCCGAGGGAAGTAAGTTGGTATACTTGGGAAAAAAGATGGAGGCCGATGTAGGCGCCAATGGGGAAGAAGCAACGTCCCTTAAAGAGTAAGTTCCCAATGTATTATGGATGGCCTACGATTACGTACTAAATGTATTTTATAGTGGAGTTTCCAAGTAGTTGTACCCGTTTAGGAAATCATCTACTTATTGGTAGACTTTCACCCAATCTATAATCATTTGTACAGGGAGGTCCTCAGGAGCTACTTCTCCCACCCAGTTTCCGCCCAGCTGCATGTCCAACATAAAATAGAATGGCTGATCAAATGGCCATTGGCTGGGATCTACATCCGCTAATTTAGGATAGGTAAAAGTCTCTTTTCCGTTTAGGGTGAAGACCAATTTATCTGGGAACCATTCCAATCCATATACATTGTATTTTTCTGGATCAACAGCCACCGTGGTTGAATGTGGCGGAATGGAATTTTGTTTAAGTTCTAAGGTGTAGTAGGAGTGTATGGTCTGATAGATTTTATGCTCAAAGCTTAAACGCTCCATGATATCTATTTCCCCATTTCTTGGATAGGCCCCATATTTGGGTTGGTCTGCCAACATCCATAGGGCGGGCCATGCCCCTTGGGCGCTTTCCAATTTGGCTTTTATTTCTATTTTCCCGTATTGGAATGCAAATTTCCCTTTGGTAGATACGCCTCCGGTTAAATAAGGTACGGTATCTAGTGACCTATCGGGATTTACAATTCCCCGTAAATAGAGTTTTCCGTCTTTTATATGGATGCAATCTTCGTGTGGAGACATATAATTGCCCCAGTCTGCAGTATTTCTTTCTATAACGTTCCACTTCGCTGGATCCAAGAAATTTTCTTGGTCAAAATGTTCTTCCCAGATTAGTTTCCAGTCGTCTTCTTGAGAGGTGGTATGTTTAATGCCGCCACAACCCAGTATACATAATAGACCTACTAACAATAAGCTATAATGTTTCCAGGTGGTGGCAGTCATATCCCTTAGTCGTTCAATTTAAGTACAGCCATGAATGCTTCTTGTGGAATTTCTACGTTTCCTACCTGTCTCATTCGCTTTTTACCTTTCTTCTGTTTTTCCAACAGTTTTCTTTTCCTGGAAATATCCCCTCCATAACATTTGGCGGTTACATCCTTCCTAAGGGCTTTAATGGTTTCCCTAGAAATAATTTTGGCTCCAATAGCTGCCTGTATAGGAATATCAAACTGCTGTCTTGGAATCAATTTTCTAAGTTTTTCACACATTTTCTTACCAATGGTAGCGGCACTGTCAGCGTGGATCAATGCAGATAAAGCATCTACGGGCTGTCCGTTCAATAAG
Source organism: Arenibacter amylolyticus (assembly GCF_002150785.1). Lineage (GTDB taxonomy): Bacteria > Bacteroidota > Bacteroidia > Flavobacteriales > Flavobacteriaceae > Arenibacter > Arenibacter amylolyticus. The sequence continues at coordinate 55,638 of NZ_MTAZ01000004.1, forward strand.
ATATCTACACGCACTAATTTAGATGCCCTCATTCCCACCGGAGCATAATCAAAAGAGGCATATCCCTTTGAAACAGTCTTAAGCCTATCGTAAAAATCGAACACGATTTCTGCCAAAGGCATATCAAAATTAAGTTCTACCCGATCCGTAGTTAGATAGGTCTGATTGGTGATCTGTCCTCTTTTATCAATACAAAGGGACATTACGTTGCCCACATAATCTGCCTTGGTAATAATGGTGGCCTTAATATAAGGTTCCTCTACACGGTCTAGAGTGGAAGGGTCTGGAAGGTCCGAGGGGTTATTAACTATAATAGCTTCTTCTGGGTCCTTGCGGGTATAGGCATGATAACTAACGTTGGGAACGGTAGTAATCACCGTCATATCAAATTCCCTTTCCAATCTTTCCTGAATAATCTCCATATGGAGCATCCCTAGGAATCCACACCTAAATCCAAAACCAAGGGCCGCACTGCTTTCTGGTATAAATACCAAAGAAGCATCGTTTAGCTGAAGTTTCTCCATAGAAGCACGGAGTTCTTCATAATCCTCGGTATCTACGGGATAGATTCCTGCAAACACCATGGGTTTTACATCTTCAAATCCTTCAATGGGATTTTTAGTGGGACTGGCAGCATCGGTAATGGTATCTCCTACCTTTACTTCCCTAGCTTCCTTTATTCCGGTGATGAGGTATCCCACATCACCTGCTTTAATACTTTGTTTGGGATGTTGCGTCAATTTTAAGGTACCTACCTCATCAGCATAGTAATCCTTATTGGTAGCAACAAACTTTATCTTTTGACCTTTTTTAATTTCGCCATTAATTACCCTAAAGTAGGTTTCAACCCCTCTAAACGGGTTATAAACAGAATCGAATACCAATGCCTGTAGGGATTCGTCCACATTTCCTTTTGGTGCGGGGATTCGCTCAATAATGGCAGTTAAGATATCTTCTATCCCCAACCCGGACTTGGCCGATGCTGGGATCACTTCTTCGGGTTTACATCCTAGGAGTTCTACAATGTCGTCTGTTACTTCTTCCGGATTGGCACTGGGTAAATCTACCTTGTTTAATACAGGAATAATCTCCAAATCGTTCTCTAATGCCAAGTATAGGTTAGAGATGGTTTGGGCCTGTATGCTCTGTGCAGCATCCACAACCAATAAGGCTCCTTCACAAGCGGCTATGGAACGGGATACTTCATACGAAAAATCTACGTGCCCAGGAGTATCAATAAGGTTTAGGGTATATTTTTCGCCCTTGTATTCGTAATCCATTTGTATGGCATGGCTCTTAATGGTAATACCACGTTCCCGCTCAAGGTCCATACTATCCAATAATTGGTTCTGTTTTTCACGCTCGGTAACCGATCCCGTAAAATCCAACAACCTATCCGCTAGGGTACTTTTTCCGTGATCAATATGTGCAATAATGCAAAAGTTCCTAATGTTCTTCATCTATGCCTAATTTTCATTTGCTGAATTTGTCTCAGCATTTCCTAGTTCCATTTCCTTAGGTCTGATGCTAAGATGCTGCCCTTGACTGGAACTCATGGCAAAGATAGACTTTATCAACGATTTTTAAATTAAAATGTTACTCTCTCACTTGGTAGATTCCAATATTATTGCGTATTAAATCCATATTTTTTTCCCACTTGTGGTTTGCATGAGGCAGGAAGTTGATTTTTACTACAAAAAACTGCGCAGTGTCTTGCGAGCTATAAATAAAAAGCTAACTTTAACGTTTTTATAACATATCAAGTTTCTTGTGAAGACCCCTAGACTTCTTTTTTTCCCTCTGTTATTGTTAAGTACCTATCTCTACTCACAGGATTTTAAAATTTCTGGGACGGTAACCCACATGGAGGATTCAGAAATTTCATTTGCCAATATACTGCTCTATACCGCTGTGGATACTGCTTTTGTAAAGGGCTCGGTATCGGATGAATATGGCGCGTTTATTTTGGAACAGATCCCTGCGGCTTCCTATTTATTGCAAGCCAGTTATATGGGGAATAAATCGGAGTTTTTAGCCGTAGATCTTCAATCCGATTTGGAGGTAGGGAAGCTTTTGGTAGACAGTAAGGCCCAAGCCTTGGATGCCGTTGAGGTGATCTTTAAAAAGCCTACCATGGTACAGAAGGTAGACCGACTAGTATTTAACATAGCAAATACGGCACTTTCAGAATCTAGCCTCTGGGACGCATTAAATAGTACGCCCACGGTATTCATTATGAATAATGCCATCACCGTAAAAGGGGAAAAGGGGGTACAGATTCTCATAAATGATAAGAAGGTAAACCTTCCAGCAGAGGATATCCTAAATTTATTAAATGGAACTTCGGCCAATGGGGTGAAGTCTATAGAAGTAATTACTTCTCCTCCTGCCAAGTACGATGCCGAAGGAGGTACCCTGATCAACATAGTGATGAGTAAAAACTTATTGGCAGGTTATAACGGTGCAGTTTTTAATAGATATACCCAAGGAACTTTTCCACAGCATGTGCTGGGCTCCAATCATTATTTTAAAGGGGGGAAATGGGAAACCTATGTTAATTATAGCTTTAGTAGAAGAAAACGATTGGCCAATTATACGGATATCACGCATTTTATGGAAAATGGGAACATTACCGAATCATGGACCTCCAATCTAGAAAGTATAGACCATACCAAAAGACACAATGCCAGTATTTTTTTGGATTATAATATCGATGCCAACAATACCCTCAGTTTTTCATCTATTTCTGCCCTAACGCCCCAAAATAAGGGAAGGAAAAATTCGGAAACTATCATCCAAGAAACCGATGATCCCAATACTACTGGGTTTATCACTATCAACGATTCGGAATTTACTTCTGTAAATACGGCCTTCTATTTGGATTATGAGAGCAAACTGAACGATAAAGGGGCAGAGCTTTCCCTTAACGCCCACTATACGTTCTATGATTACGATAAAGATCAGGAATTAGATAACGATTTTTACGATGAATCTAGATCTATCGTCTATGAGAACGATTTTTCTACCACCAATCAGCAACGGACCAATTTGTTTAGCTTTCAGGCAGATTACAGCACCCCACTAGGGGAAAAGTCATACCTTGAGTCGGGATTTAAGTACGCCCTTACCAGTTCTAAGAGTCATATAGCCCAAGAGGGATTTGACCGTAACCAGCCAGGAATAGATCCTACGGAGGATGGTACCTTTATTTACGATGAGAATATATACGCCGCCTATGCCAGTATAGATACCCAATGGGAGAACTGGTCCTTTAAATCGGGGTTACGGGCAGAATACACTAGTACCTTGGGCGATTATAGCCTGGATAATCAGGAGATTGGAAATGATTATCTAGAATTGTTTCCCACCGTGTACGTGCAATATACCCCAGGGGAAAAGCATCGATTTGGTATCAACTTTAAAAGAAGCCTCATTAGGCCCTATTTTAATGATATTAACCCTTTTCAGGTTTTTCAGAGTAATAATTCCGTGGTGGAGGGCAATGTAAACTTGCAGCCTTCCTTTAAAAACTCCGCTATTTTTAGCTATACCTATAACAAGGATTACACCTTTGAACTATTTTATCGATATCACAAAAATTCCATTAGCCTATTTACGTTTCAAGATAATGAGAGCAAACTATTACGCTTTATTACAGATAATATAGATCGGGAACTGGCCTACGGGCTCGACTTTATCTACCGGAAGGAAATTCTTAGATCCTGGGACACCTATTTTCTGTCTTCTTATTTCTATGCCTCCGAACGTTTTATGGATAGGGATGCCACTACAAGCATAGACAATAATATGTGGACCTTGTTAGTGCAGTTTAAAAACAATTTTACCTTCCTAGAGGATAGCTCCTTGTCTGCAAACCTAAATTATACCTATGTTTCTCCTGTGGTTATCGGGAATTCTAGACAGGAGGCTTACAATATTTGGGAACTTGCGGTTAAAAAGAACTTATGGGACAAAAAAGCCACGCTTAGTCTCTCCATAAATGACCTCTTTAATCAGCTAGAATTGCATAATACCCGTAATTATGGCAATCAGCACAACATCTCTTATTACAGACCGGATAGTAGAACTATTACGGTAGGTTTTAGATATAATTTTGGGAATATGGGAATTAAAAACAACTACAAATACAAGGGTACCGCAGAAAGGGATCGCCTATAAGCCGTATTGTTGTTTGCCTTTTTACCGAACCAAGGGTGCTATTCATTCAATCTTTAGTCGCTTACACCTCCTTCGAAATATAGCGGTTTTTTGCCGAATTTAGTCCAACGATCAACAAAACAATGGCAGCCAACACCAAGGTGGCCAAGGGTACGTACCAATTGCCAGTAAGGCTAAAGAGCGCACCAAATACGGGCGGGCCACAGGCGGCAATAATGTAGCCTACCGTTTGCGACATGCCCGATAGGTCTGCCGCTTCCGTTGTGGTCTTGGTCCGCAGTACCATAAACATCATGGCAAGGGTAAAAGCCAAGCCCAAAGAAATACCGATGCTAATGACCGAGGGAACTATAAAATTGGTTTTTCCAAAAATGATTCCTGCCAAACCTAGCATCAGTAGGATAAAGGTAACCCATACTAAGGTGAGCTGATCCTTCATTTTAGCAGCAAGAATAGGACCAATGAGCATAATGGGCAATTGGGCCATTTGTATAAAGGAAAGTATCCATCCAGAGCGATCGGCATCCATCCCCCAATTTTGCAATACCGTGGGCAGCCATGCGGCCAAGCAGTAGAACAAGAGCGACTGTAATCCCATAAATATCGCAACATTCCACGCCAAGGTAGATTTCCAAAGGGTTTTGGAAGAAGATCTCTTGTGCTGCGCCTTATTTACTGGAGCGTTTTTTACTTGTGGATACCAAATAAATATGGCTAAAATGGCCAGTACTCCCCATATTCCTATAGAGCCCTGCCATCCCATACCGCTAGCCTGACCAATACGGATACTAAATCCGGCAGCTAGGGCCGAGGTAAGATTCATGGAAACTAAGTACATCCCAGTAACGATACCCACCTTGTTGGGAAACATTTTTTTAATGTAGGCGGGCATTAGTACGTTCCCCACGGTAATGGCGGCACCAATAAGGGCAGCGCCTAAAAAGAGGAAGGGTACATTGCCAACCGAACGCACAAACAATCCCAAGGCCAAGATAAACATGGAGTATAGCAAGAGTCTTTCCAATCCGGTTTTTCTGGCTACCCTAGGGGCAAATACGGATAGCAAGGCAAAGGAGATTAAGGGTATGGCCGTAAGGAGTCCTACAAAGGCCGGTGAAAGATGCAATACATCCGATATTTCGTTGATTACGGGTCCAACCGAAGTGATAGGAGCCCGTAAATTGGCAGCAATAAATAGGATGCCTAGGAGGATTAGCACTACTTCTAAACTTAATCTATACCCTATTTTATGTGCTATGCTAACATTGGTTTGCCCTTTCATAGTCTAATTGTATGCTTCAGAATTATAGAACCGACAAAGATACCTCTTAAAAATGGCCTAAGAGTTAAGGCTTCCTTAAAGCTTTTAAGGTTTGGTTTCTAGCCATTAAGCTAGTCGCACTTATTTTTTTTGACGGCTGATTTTCAGTTCCCTAGTGTAGGATTAGCGAATTTTTCTGTAATTTTGCAATCCAAAATTTATAAACGTACCGTTTTGCCGAAAATAGGAGACATAGAATTACCGGATTTTCCATTGTTGCTAGCGCCCATGGAGGATGTTAGCGATCCCCCTTTCCGAGCCCTTTGCAAGGAGCAGGGTGCCGATGTGGTGTACACGGAGTTTATCTCTTCGGAAGGACTCATCCGTGATGCCGCCAAGAGCGTCATGAAATTGGATATCTATGAAAAGGAGCGTCCGGTGGGCATTCAGATTTTTGGCGCCAACCTAGATTCCATGTTAAGATCCGTGGAAATCGTAGAGAAGTCGGGCCCAGACATTATTGACATCAATTTTGGCTGTCCCGTAAAAAAGGTGGTTTGTAAAGGAGCGGGGGCAGGTATCTTAAAGGATATAGACCTTATGGTATCTTTAACCAAGGCAATGGTAGAGCACACTAAATTACCGGTAACGGTGAAAACGCGTTTGGGTTGGGATCACGATTCTATTAAGATTGTTGAGGTTGCAGAAAGGCTACAGGACGTAGGTTGTAAGGCCATTTCCATTCACGGGCGTACCCGTGTACAAATGTACAAGGGGGAAGCAGATTGGGGACCTATTGCCGAGGTAAAAAACAACCAACGGATGCATATTCCCGTTTTTGGAAACGGAGATGTAGATACGCCAGAAATGGCTATGAAAATGAGGGACGAATACGGATTGGACGGCGCAATGATAGGTCGTGCAAGTATAGGTTATCCCTGGTTTTTTAAAGAGGTGAAACACTATTTTAAAACGGGAACCCACGCCGCACCTCCCACCATGGCAGAGCGGGTAGATGCTGCTAGGCGTCACTTGCAAATGTCTATCGACTGGAAAGGCGAAAAGCTAGGCGTATTTGAAACCCGCAGACACTATACCAATTATTTTAAGGGAGTTCCCAATTTTAAGGAATACCGGATGAAAATGGTGACCAGTGACCGCTCAGAAGACGTTTTTGCAGCTTTTGATGAGGTGTTGGATGTATTTGGAGAGTACGAGTTTGAAACCCCCTAAACATCGCTCAATCTAGCGATTACTGTCTAATTAACTTCTTATTAATACGGCTACTGGCAATCAGGGAGGCAAGGACTCCCAATACAAAGATGGTGGCTAGTACCACCAATACATTTAGGAAATTATATTCCACCGGATAGGCAAGGGTAGGGGTAATTTTAAGCCACCCCCATTGTATCTGGGAGGCAATCAATAAAGATCCCAGAAAGACGCCAATTAGTCCGCCAATTCCAGTAACCAACAGGCCCTGTAAGAAATAAATACGTCTAAGGGATTTAATGGTGGTTCCTAGATTATATAGGGTTTTGGAGTTTTGTTGTTTGTCCAATATCATCATAATAATAGCGCCTACCACGTTAAAAAGGGCGATGATAAGTACTAGGGTGAAAATGAGATAGGTGGCCAGGTTCTCGGTATTCAGCATTCGGTGCAAGGTACTGTTGAGTTCTATACGATCTTTTACCACCACCTGGTCAGAAAAAATAGCTGTAATTTCCTTTCTCAGATCTGAAATATTGGCCTTTGGTTGCAGTTTAAAATTGATGCCCGATAATTGGGTGCTGTCTTTCTCCAACAACGCCTGTACCAAGGGAAGATCGGCAAATAAGTATTTACGATCCAACTCCTCCTCTATTTGATAGATGCCACTGATGACCAAGGAAGCTTCGTTGTAAGAATCCTTTAGCTGCCGCTGTCCCAATAATCCCCCACCAGGTTTGGGGACCCGTATGAGTAACGGACTTCTAAAATTATTGATGCTTAACCCCAATAGGTTTGCAATGCCCTGGCCGGCGACCCCTTGTAGGGCATTGATTTCCCAATCCCCATAAAAATAAGCACTACTATCAATAGGGGTGGTTTTTAAGTACACAGAATCTATTCCCTTAATATAGGCAATGTGCGATTTATGATCGTGGGTAAGGTAGACTTTCTCTTCCAATTCCTTGGAATAGGCAATAACTCCAGGGAGCCCTTGGAGGGCCTTGTTCTGTTCCTCCGTAATATTGAAAAACTTACCGCTGACGGGTAGGGCTTTTAGGTCTGGATCTACCATATTGGTATAGGACAGGCTAAAAGTTTTTAGTCCGGCAAAACCCGAAAGAACAATAAACAGGGCTGCCGATCCGATAACGATTACCAAAAAGGTAATAAAATTGATAATATTCACCGCATTTTGGCTACTCTTGGAGCGCAGGTACCGCTTAGCGATGTAAAAGGGGAAATTCAATCTTAAGACTTTTTCCTTTTTTCCAATAAATCGGGGTTCTTAACCGGATTCTCCTCTCCCTTAAGGGATTTTTCAATACCATCTATATACTCCAGCGAATCGTCCAAAAAGAATAACAATTCGGGCACACGTCTTAATTGGTGTCTGGTACGTTGTGCTAATTCGTGTTTTATAATGGGCTCATTGGATTTAATTCCCTCCATCATTTCCTTGCCTTTATCGGCCGGAAAAATACTGAGATATACCTTGGCAATAGATAGGTCTGTGGTGACGGTAACTTTGGATACGGATATGAGCGTTCCTCTTAATCCTCCATCAGTCGCGGCACGCTGTAGAATATCGGCGATATCTTTTTGAATAACGCCGCCTATTTTCTTTTGTCTTTGTGTTTCCATACCGCAAAAATACGATATAAATGAATAGATTCTATCACTTTATTGGGATAAGCCGATGTTGAGCAGGGTTTGGAAAGCGGCAGTTAAAGGACGGGAAAGTGGTTTCCCTCAAATTCAGGATCATTTGGTTTATGGGCAAACCACTAAAAATGGAGCCTGGTTTTGAAAGTTGCCTATGTAATAAAGGGCTTAGGCGCTTATTCCCTGTAGTATTTTTATTAAATAAGAAGGAATTGTGGCAAAGGCTAGCCTTGCAACTCCCCTAGGAAAATGGGATATATTAGGTTTAAAAGTTGTATTTTTGATAGAAGGAAGCAACTACCATTGTGCTAGGATAGGCAATTGGGATAGGTGAAATTGTTTTTATTGGCTAAATTTATAGAAGAATGAAAAAAATAGAACACCTCGGAATTGCCGTTCACGATCTGGAAGCCTCCAATTTGCTGTTTGAAAAACTGTTGGGCGTATCCCATTACAAGATAGAAGACGTGGCCTCGGAAGGGGTAAGAACCTCATTCTTTGCGGCGGGCCCCAACAAGATAGAATTGCTGGAACCCACCAGTCCGGAGAGTCCCATAGCCAAGTTTTTGGAAAAAAAAGGAGAGGGCATCCACCATGTAGCTATTGCGGTGGACGATTTGGAAGCGGAAATAGCGCGACTCACCAAGGAGGGATTTACGGTATTGAACGAAAAGCCCAAAAAAGGAGCCGATAATAAATTAGTGGTTTTCCTGCATCCCAAGAGTACCAATGGGGTGCTTATAGAATTGTGTCAAGATGCCACTCCCCCGATAGATAAGTGGGGGATGGAGTGATTTTTTGGGTTCCGGGAACAGAAAAAAACAATAGTCACTTAAGTTTTTGTTGCAGTCTAGAAAAATAAATAGTAATATTGCACCCGCTTGCGTTTGGCAGGCCCGCAATTTTTGCGGTTCCTTATTGGATTTGTTGGGTGATCAGCCTCCCAATAGTAAGAATCAAGAAAGGAAATGGTCCTATAGCTCAGCTGGTTAGAGCACTTGACTCATAATCAAGGGGTCCCTGGTTCGAGCCCAGGTGGGACCACTTAAAGCGCAAAGCCCATATTTCGTAAGAAATATGGGCTTTTTCTTTTTGGAACAAGGGAAAACCGAAGGTTTACCCATTGGTACAAAAAGAAAAGGCAATGGCGTACGCCATGGGCTTTGCATTTTCAGGCGAGGTTGCCCTGGTCCATGCGCTTGCGCACTAACCCAGGTGGACCACAGAATTACGCTCCATATTAGTGTCTTTGTAGATAGGGATTCCCTTAGGTTTGCAGTGAATTATCGGCCCATATTCAGTAGCATTACTCAAAAGGAATAATTTTTACCCAATCGATATACATATAATCGATGTCAAAATTACTCTTGCCAATCCACCACGGAAACCAGATGCCCATAGAAAACTCGGCGGCATGATCCGGGATATTCTCAAAAGATTGATGAATTAGCTTATTGTCGTAATACCATTCTATTCTAGGTTGTTCGGTTTCTAATCCCGCATACCAGTCAAATCGATAAATATGGTATTCACCATCGGTTTGGTTGCCAATATATAGGTCTGCAGTGCTGTGATGTTCTTCGGAAACTCCACGCCAGTTAGACAATAACCCCCAATCTAGATCGGAATCCTCAGGTTTAAAGGGATATTGGTTCCGACCAGGAAATTCAAAATCAATCTCGTGATTGTACTCTTCATTTTCATAATAATAGGTCCAAAAAGCAGATAAAGCCCCTGGTTGAGGACAAATCTTAGCCCGGACCTTAAAGCTTCCCGAAGTAAACTTTTTCTTAGTACTGATGGCACCTCCTATCTTGGTATTTTGCCCATGGCCTTTAATATCCCCTTTGTAATAATCTCCCAATGCACGAATTACAAGATTCCCATCTTGGATAAATACATTTTCTGGGATAACCCCACCATGAGTTCCTTTAGGGATATTTTCTCCCCATTTAAAATTTAGAACATTCCATTTGTCAGTATCTATTTCCGAACCATTAAAATCCTCAAAAAAAACTTGGGCACTTAATGTCGAAGAAAGTTGACTCTGTAAGATAAGCACGCAAATGATGAAAATTGTTCTGGACATTAATTCGACGAATTGACTACAAACACATGTACTAATAAGAATCGTAAATATATCCTGTTTTATCCGTTAAAAGTACCTGCTTTGCTGGAATGCTAGTACAAAGTAGTATAAGATTATTAATTGATTAGTAGAATTCCTCATCTATTTTTTAACAAAAACATTATTTTAAATCAACTAAAACCTACTTATAACCAACTATTCACTACTTGTTCTTAACTTTAAAATATAATATTATTGTCTTTTAGGCCTTTATTTTGATGAGTTAGGATTTAAATAGGGGTGATAGGAAAAGCCGCCCAAAGCCTTGAAGCGGCTTAGTTGTGAGTGGAGGCTTACTACACTGGGCCGTCCCCCTCTTTATTATTTTTAGTCTTATTTGTAGGTATTTGTGAGCTGTTTTTATCCCGTATTTTATCAATAATTTCCTTAAAGTGTTCACCCGCTGCGGCTCTTCCTCCAAGTCCATAGCTTAAAGCAACCGCTACCGCAATTGCGCCCAAAATAAGACCAAATGCCAACTCAACAATCTCATTGGCAATTCCCATGGTGCGTAACGCAATAGCTATGAATAAAGCTAGTGATGCCGCACGTACAACTCCAGCAATAAAATTATTGTTATTGGATTGTTTCATCGTGTTGTAGATAATCATCGAAATATAATTACCGAGGGCTATGATTACCAATCCAAAGAGAATTTGTCCTGTCACCGCAAGAATATCATTAAGAATGTATGTTAACTGATCTAATCCCAATATTGCAACGGCTGTGATTACTCCAAAAAACACGATAAAGAAATATATTAGATTTGCTAAGAGTTTGGATAATGACTGATTTGCGCCAATCATATTTTGAATATTAATTTTTTCAGCGGCGCTATCAAGCCCTAAACTTTTGAATAGATCGCTTAAAAATGAAGCTAGATATTTTCCGCCCCAAATAAATATGAAGAGGATAAGTGCAGCAATAATTATTTCCCCAATTAAATCTGTAAACTTGTACAGGATTTCATTTGCTGGTTCCGATATTGCATTCATTTGCAATGCATTAAAAGCCTGAATCAAAAATGGAATGAAAATGATTATGAAAACTACTTTTTGAAGGATATTCACTAGCATATCCGTATCCTTAAAGCCCGTTTTATCTACCAATTTGTCAATAAAATTTCCCCCCATAGAGATAAGGCTAGAAACAAATTTCGCCAATAAATACCCTATAAATCCTATTAGTAGCGCGCCAATTAAATTTGGAATGAACGACAAAAATTCATTCAACATATTTTTAAGGGGGTCTAAAACTGCACTAACCTCCAATATCTCGAGCGTCATTAGCAAAACTATTACCATAATAAGGTAATATACTATTTTACCAAAAAAATGACTGATGCTTTTAGAGTGCTCTTCATCCATTACCTTATTACCCAGCTTGGTTTTGTCAAGTAATTTTGTAATTAGTTTCTGAAAGGCTTTCGCAATTATCCAACCAATTATTAAAACTAAAATAGCGCCTAAAAGGTTTGGTAGGTAATCCGTAATCGTATCTGTGAAGCGTTGTAATTGTGTTTCCATAATAAGATCTTATGTGTTAAATTGTTCTTCTTTTAAGATACGAATAAATTGTTAAATATTTGTAAAAAGAAGCGTCTAGATGCCTCATAAACAGCAGTCTTAATTAGGGATAGCACGCCATCCAAATGAAAGACAATTAATGGGGCTCCTTCCATTTCCAGAAATAGTGAATACTTTTAAGGGGAACTTCAGGTAGCGCTATATTTCCTCAAGGAAATATGGAGCCCTTCAATTTAAGGATTGCGTTTTTTGCAAACAGCTGTTTTTTAGGTTTTTAAGGGTGTTTTAGGCCGACTGTAAATACTATTGGGATTAAGATAAGCACTAGAGCCAGCCTATTTCTAAATAATTGAAAATTGCGTATATACGTTATGGGTTTATATTATTCTTGTCGCTATACCATCTTTTCAGCCATCTTGAAATGCCCTCCAACCCGGGATAAATAATTCTTTCAGTAATATTTGCTTGGTCTAGCTTATCCCTAATTTCCCATTTTAGTTCGGCAGGAATAATTACTTTTTTTAAATATTGAGGATGGATTTTAAGCCACTCCAATGGACTGGAATCCGGATCCAGCATAAACGAGAAAAGGGCAAATTGGTTTATGATGCGGTCGTCTAGGGAGGGCGGCTCAAAGAATATCATGGTATTTTTGTTCCTACTAGAAAAATCATAGAGTTCTTCCAAGGTATTACCGATATTTTGTTTTAGTTCCATAGAACTAAAATAGAACATATCCTTACTCAAAATAGGGGTTTTTAGTTCCTCGGGAAGATACTCTCTAAGTGCTACATAGTTTACCATCCAGATGGCACCGTCCATATGATAGGTGCTCATATCCTCTGTTAAAAAATGAAGTGCAACATTTGGGGAATGGGTCCAGTCTATAAGTCTTGTGGGAAGTCCATGGTGTTGCCCTAAGGAAATCCAGTTCCAGAGGTTGTTGTAGTCATCGATAAGGGTGTTTATTGGCGAGTACTTTTTAAAATTTCTAATCATTGTACCTTCTACCTTAGAGGGTATTCTTCCCAATCTTTGCAGACTTGTCTCTAATCCAAAATGGGCATTATAGACGCCCCTATACGCATAGGGAGATCTAAATCTGTCTATTTTTTCGTCTTTTTCTTTGAATAAAAACGCCTGTAGCTCCAACCAGTTTTTAGGTTCAAATATTTCAAAATCCACCATGTTTATAAATAGTTTTAATAGCTGCCAACAAGGCGGCCTAGTACAGTCTATTCCTCTTAAACCAATGAATACAGTGGAACAAATGGAGTTAGTCCCTAAGCGGTTTTCCGATGCATCGCACTGCAACCCCCAATTGGTTTACCATACTAAGATACAACGGTTTCGAGAAAGTTAGTTGGGCCATCATCTAGGTTGGGATTGGATTAACTTGTAAACCCGTATGATTTTGGTCAATAAAGACCCACTTACTTTCCTGTATCTTTATGGGTACAGGATTGGAAATGAATACTTTGTAACTATGTGGAGTCGCTTAAAAAAATTCTTTATAGAGACTGGCGATCTCTCCTTTTTTGCAGCCCGGTATTTTAAGGAGGCCCTAAAGCCCCCTTTCGAATTCCGAGAGCTGCTACGCCAATGTTATCAAATGGGGAACCGATCCCTGTTCTTGGTAGGCATCACTGGTTTTATCATTGGATTGGTACTCACCTTGCAGTCCAGACCTACGTTAATTCAGTTTGGTGCTGTTTCCTGGATGCCCAATATGGTGGGGATTTCTATTGTTAGGGAAGTAGGACCTGTTATTACAGCATTGATCTGTGCGGGGAGAATTGCATCGGGGATTGGGGCAGAGTTGGGCTCTATGAGGGTCACAGAACAGATAGATGCTATGGAGGTGTCTGGTACCAATCCCTTTAAATACTTGGTGGTTACACGTATCCTAGCCACCACGCTTATGTTGCCAATCCTAGTTGTTTTTGGCGACTTGTTGGCATTGTACGGTTCTGCCTTGGTAGAAAATATTAAAGGGGGCGTTTCTTTTCAACTTTATTTTAATACGGTTTTTAACGCATTAAACTTTTCAGATTTGGTGCCGGCAACTATTAAATCTTTCTTTTTCGGTTTTATTATTGGATTGGTGGGCTGCTACAAGGGGTATTATTGTAAAAAAGGAACAGCAGGCGTAGGCGTGGCGGCCAATACGGCGGTGGTAATGGCTTCCTTGCTGTTGTTTCTTGTAGATTTTATCGCAGTGTTTATTGCCGATATTTTTTACGAATTATGATATCGATATGGAAAATAAGGATCAGATAAAATATAAGGCAGAAAAACCGGACTTAGGGACGGTTATAGAAATCCGTGATCTTCGCAAGCGATTTGGCGATAACCATGTTTTAAACGGGTTTAACCTAACTTTAAAGAAAGGAAGTAATTTGGTGATTATGGGGAAATCCGGTTCTGGGAAATCCGTAATGATCAAATGTATTGTTGGGCTGGTAGCGCCAGATAGTGGTACCGTAAAAATACTGGGAAAGGAGATAAACAATTTAGATAGGGAGGCAATGGATGAATTGCGGTTAGATATAGGGTTTCTTTTTCAGGGAAGTGCGCTTTACGATTCCATGACGGTCCGTGAAAATCTGGAATTTCCGATGCGTAGGCACAAAAAAAAGTTGGGTATTAACAAGAATACCGAACCCTTAGTGCTAGAAGCTTTGGAAAATGTGGGATTGGCTCATGCTATAGACCTTATGCCTTCCGAACTTTCTGGAGGTATGAAAAGAAGGGTAGCCTTGGCACGAAGCCTGATTTTGAAACCTAAGGTAATTCTCTATGATGAACCTACTAGTGGCCTAGATCCCATTACCTCTAAAGAGATTATAGAATTAATGCACCGCATTCAAAAGATCTACGGCACAGCATCCCTCATTATTACCCATGATGTGGATTGTGCTCGAGTGATATCGGACCGAATCATCCTTTTGGTAGATGGCATAAATTATGCCGAGGGGACCTATGCCGAGCTATCCAAATCTACCGATCCAAAAGTAGCGGCATTTTTTAAAAAATAAGCTTATGGCAAAAACAAAATTGGAGAATTTAAAACTCGGGATATTTGTGGTTGTTGGCACCGTATTGTTGGTTATAGCTGCCTATTTAATTGGTAACAAGCAGAATATGTTTGGGAAAACAATTCCTATTAGCGCGATCTTTAAAAATGCAAACGGAATTCAGCTTGGGAACAATGTCCGTTTCTCCGGTATCAATGTGGGAACCGTAAAAAGGATAGAGATGATAAACGATACGGTTATTCGTATCCACATGATTATTGAGGAAAAAATGCAGCGGCATATAAGGAAAGACGCTGTGGCCTCCATTGGTTCCGATGGACTGGTGGGGAGTATGCTTATCAATATTGTACCTGGGGAAGGAACGGCTACCCATATTGGACCAGGGGACGAGTTAAAATCTTTAAGTAAGGTGGCCACTCAGGATATGCTTAATACCCTTAGCCTCACCAATATAAATGCTGCTTTACTTACGGAAGACCTACTTAAGGTATCCCAATCCTTAACCCAAGGAAAAGGCACATTTGGAAGGCTGTTGAATGATACCCTTATGGCCCAAGAACTACACCAGACTATCACCAATTTAAAACACGCCAGTAGTCAGGCCAGTAGTATGATAGCGGAAATGACCGCACTTGTAAAGCAGGTGGATATGGAGAAAAGTGCTGCCGGGGTTCTCCTAAAAGATTCTATTTCCGGGGAAAAGATGCTGAGTATAATCGCACACCTAGAAAACTCCAGTTTTGAGATTCAAAAGATGTCCGAAAACTTACATTCGGTAATCGGGGAATTCAAGGAAGGGAAGGGCACCCTAAATTATTTGGCTACGGATACTACCTTGGTTCGTCAGTTAGAAACTACCATGGAGAACGTTACCCAAGGGGTGCAAAATTTTAATGAAGTTACCGAAGCCCTAAAACACAATTTCTTAACCAGAAGGTATTTTAGAAAGTTGGAAAGAGAACAGAAAAAGGAGGACAAGAAAGCAGTGGACTAAGTGTAATACACTGCTTTCTTGGCTAATTTACCCCTTATTTTCTTATTCTATTTCCCGCTTCTTCCAACCAATTTTAGTCTGTAAGGCAAGTACAATGGCCACAAAACAGACCAAAGCAATCATTACAAGCCATTTTATTTCTGGGAGTATCGCCTCTATGCCACCACCATAGACCGCTACCTTCCTAAATCCGCTTAAGAACTGCGTTAGGGGTATGTATTGGGCAATATGCGCTATGGCATCGGGCATCGCCATAGTAGGCCACGTAAATCCGCTTAAAATAAAAGCGGGAGTAGATATTACCATTAATAGCTCGGTGGCCTTTAGCTGATTGGGGATTAGTACGGAAAACAACATCCCTATCATCATGGAGGCAAGGCTTAGCAGGGCTACTAATACAAACATAGCGGGATTGTAAACAGCTACGTCAATATTAAAGAAGGGGATAAACCTACTTACAATAAGCCACATCAGGGGAATAAATAATAGGAAGGGTGCCGACTTTAATGCTATGTGATATAGGGAGTTACGACTTACGCCTTTGAGTTTGGAAAAATATCCATCCTCAAAATCCCGAGCAAAAACCAACGCCATGGCCAGAAATATAACCTGCTGCATAATACCTCCCAATAATCCAGGGAGCATAAAAGTCACATAATTGCCCGTAGAATTATACAATTTATTAAAATTGATCTTAAATGGCTCGTAGGACTTAGCAGCTATATCCGGGGCAAGGCCCTGCTTTTGAAGTCCTGCTATTTCAATTCCCGCATTGAGGGTCAACAGCACGGATTGGATATTTACACTGGCGGTATTGGCCGTTAAAATATTCCCCATATTAAGGTCTACCCTAATTTCTGGATATCGTTTTTGTAAGAGGTCTGCCTCAAAATTGGAAGGGATGGTGATCACGGCCACATAGCCTTTAGCAGGCATTTCCTGGGCAATATCTCCCGCCAAGGGCCGTACATCACTGACCCATAAGGCTTCGTTATCACCAAAAGCATCGATTACCTTATCTGAAGCAGGACTGTTGTCCTGATCTATAATCACAATGGGGAGGTCCAGTACCTTTGCTTGCTGATAAACAAAACCAAACATAATTCCATATAGAATGGGTGCACCAAAAAATATGGCGATGAGCACGTCGTTAGAAAATATGCGACGGAACTCCTCTTTTACCAAATGGATAAATTGCTTCATGCTTAGTTTTATTTAAGAAGTACAGTAGCGTTAATTAGGAACCGTTGCCCTTCCGCGTTTTGTTCCGGCACCAATTTTAGTTCGTAAATAGCCTCGTCCAACTTGTATAAGGGAGAGGTGCTGGTAATATCCGCATACCTCGGTAACTGCTTAATAGCAACAATTTTAGAAGTACTCTCTTCCTTGGTATAGGGATTTAATACGGTAAGGGATTGCCCAATCTTGTAATCATAAATCTTAGATTCACTAACCGTAAATCTAAAATAGACCGTATTGGTCTGGTACCCATTAAAAAGGGTATAACCCGGACTGGCCAATTCTCCTGGTTTTAGGGTAATGGTCTCTATGGACATATCCGTAGGTGCAATGATGTATCGCTCGTCTTCGGCAATTAACACCTCTTTTTTGGCACCTTGGGCCCTTTCTAACTGTCCCTTTGCCTGTGCCAAGAGTTCTTCCCTGGTCCCTACGGTAACTTCGGCTTGTTTGGCTTCCAAGGCATGAAACTGGGCCTTGGCCATAGCTACCTTCATTTGTGTTTCCTCAAAGGTTTGGGTGGGGACCAAAGAGTCCTTGTACATGGCAGTTATCCGTTTTAGGGATTCTTCCGCAAATTGTAATTGTGCCTTACTGGCTTCTACCTGACTCGCTATTTGTTGCAACTGCTCTTTGGTGGCCCCATTATAGGCCATGTTCAATTGTCCTTGGGCAGCAAGAACAGCCCCCTCGGCCTGAAATAGTTTTGCGTCTATTTCGGGAACATCTATCAAGGCCAGGGTATCTCCCTGTTTTACTTTCTGTCCTTCAGTAACGTATACCTCGGCTATTCTACCGGCTAGTTTACTGCTAATAGCGAGGGTTTCAAACTTTACTTTTCCCCTTAGATCGGTAATTTCCTTATCGCGGTTACAACCGATTAAAAACAAGGTGGCGAAGCTTCCTATTATTATTGATTTATACATGATTTCTTTATTTGATAGTGAGATTAAAAACTAAGCTGTCCCTTGGCGTACAATAATTCTATAGCTGCCTTGCGCTGGTCGTAGTACGATTTCTGTAGTTGAAACTTTGATTGTTCAAGCTCGGTAAGGGCGTCCAATACCTCATTAACGGTGGTAAGTCCGTTTTTATACTGCTTGTTCGTCAGTTCGTAGTTAGATTCGGCTAAGTCTACCTCCAATTGCGTCATAAGGCTGGTCTCCTCAGCAGATTCCAACGATAATTGAGCCATGGTAATGCTTAAGGCTATCAATTCCTCGGTTTCCTTGATCTGTTCCCTATATTTTTCTCCCTCGATCTTGGATTGGTCACTTTTCAATTTTGACACAAAACCATCAAAAATATTCCATTTTACCCCTAGGCCCACATACCATTTTGGTTCCAAAAGGGAGAGGTCGTCCTCAATAAATTCGTAGTGTCCCTTAAGGGCTACTTTAGGAATAAAATTATTTCTTTCCATTTTGGATTTATAAGAAGTGGCCTTCTCTGCTTCTTTTAAAGCATTGATCTCATTGCGCTCTTTATTTTCCAGGGTTTCACTGATAGGAAAAGGCAATAGGTTGGGGCGCAGCGAATTCAAAAATTCAGGGTCGGCTCCCGTGTATTGTTCTAAGACCGATCTCACCAATCTCTGTTGATTTTTGGCTTCCACCTGTTTGGTGGCCAATTTTTGCTTGGCCAGATTTAATTTCTGACGGTCTATAGGAGTAGCTAGCCCATTTTTGATGGCAGCAGCTACAAACTTCTCCTGTTTTTCTAAATATTGGGACATACTTTTTAGCACCTCTTCCGATTTTATGGCCAGGCCTAATTTATCATAGAGGTCTATAGTTTTTAATACCACTTTGTCCGACTCAATTTTATTAGCGATTTCCAGGGAGTTGTGTTTGTGCTTGCTGGCCTTGATGGCATTGCTTACCTGAAATCCGCTAAAAAGCACCCAATCTACATCTACGGACGATTTTAGGATGTTTTTTTTCTGTAGTGGCGGTATATCGCTCAGTGGAATTCCTGGAGGAAAGGGATCGTTAAAAGGTACGCCAATGGCCTCCTTAATCAGCAATTTTTGAGTGCCAATCAAGAGGTTTTCCATATCGTCATTAAAGGTGATGTCATCGTTTAGACGGGTATAACTTCCGTTTAAATGTACTTTGGGAAGGAAGGTATTCCGTGCTTTCTGGGTTTCCTTGCGTACCTGCTCCATTTCCAAACTGTTAATCTTAATGGAACTGTTCTTGGCTTTGGCCTCCTTGATCAATAACAGCAGGTCATCGCCGAGTTCTTGGGCATGTAGTCCATTTCCTATGTTCAGGAAAAATAGCACTACTAGGCCCCATAAATGGTTCGCCTTGTTCATCATTTTGAGTGGATTAAAAAAAATAAAAAACAAAATTACCTATCCGATATAAGGTTTCCTTTGATATAAATCAAAAAACGAATTACGGGATACCAGGCCTTTGCAATAAATTAATAGCCACCCAAAGTAGACCTAATCCTTTGCCCGGATTCGGCTGAGGGTCTCTTGGGTAATACCCAGATAGGAGGCAATATGTCCCAAAGGGACCCTATGGTATAGGTTGGGATATTCATTAATCATGAATAGGTACCGCTCCTTAGCCGTCTGGAATTGAATGGCATTTAGTTTTCCCATAATATCGCCCATCAATTTAATCATCAATTTTCTTCCAAAACGCTCCATTAGCGGGAATTTTTGAAACAATCGCTCTAAATCCTCCCTAGAAATGGAGTGAATAACGCTGTCTTCCAAAAGTTCCAAGTGGTAGGTGCTCTGCTTTTGATGGAAAAAACTTTCCATACTGGTTAAAAAATTCCCCTCGTTAAAGAACCAAGCGGTGATATCCTTCCCTTCTGCATTGTAGTAGTAACTGCGAGCCACTCCCTTTTCCATAAAATAAAGCGTATTGCATACTACCCCTGCCTTGGCTAGGGTCGTGTTTTTTTTCAAGAGGTTCTCCTTAAAACTAGACAGGATTTGGTCTAGGTCTTCCTCCGGGAAAGCTACCACGGAAAGTAAATGGTCTCTTAGTTTCATTCAGCGTCTTTAAGCTAGGAATGTAATAAATAATTTTAAAAATTAGGAAGGTATTGGCTAGTAAATATAGGGGTTTTTCCGCCTAAAAGGGATAAGCTGATATATCTCATATTTATAGAATAGTCGGCAGCATACTTTTGTCAAGTGAATCTATGAACTAGGACATAGGAGATGCTTGGGAAGCCTGCAATATTCTATATCCGTATTGAATTAACGAGGATAGTATGAGTAAAGCCGTTTACATTGCCACCACCGGACCAGACAGTGGAAAATCTATTGTTTCCCTTGGGCTAATGCAGCAGTTATTGGGGAAAACCGCGAAGGTGGGATATTTTAGACCGATTATAGATGATTATAAATTGGGAGGGATAGACAATCATATCAACACCATGATTAGTCACTTCGATTTAAAATTGAGCTTTCAGGAATCCTATGCCTATACCCGGAGCCAAGTAATCCTTAAAAAAAACCAGGGGAGAGAAGAAGAAATTATAAGCACCATCATTTCCAAATACAAGGCGATGGAGGAGCAGTGCGATTTTGTGTTGGTAGAGGGGACCAGCTTTTCTGGGGAAGGAGCTCTAATTGAGTGGGACATCAATGTGCTTATCGCAAAAAACCTGGGTATCCCCGCCATTATCATTAGTAGTGGTGTGGGGAAAACCCTAGAAGAGTTTGTGGGCAATATGCAAATGGCCTACGATTCTTTTAAGGATAAAGGGGTAGAAGTACTCTCCATTATTGCCAATAAAGTGCAGCAAGAGAATGTAGAGCTAGCTATTAACGGGTTAAAAAAGGATTTGCCGTCCCATGTCCTTATCCATGCCATTCCCCTAAACCCTGTGTTGGCCAACCCTTCCATCAAGGAAATTGTGGAAACCTTGGATGGGAAGGTGTTATTTGGTGGCAATTTCATCAACAATCAGGCAGGGGCCTTTAGTGTGGGTGCCATGCAACTGCGCAACTACCTAACTTTCTTAAAGGAAGATAGCTTGGTGATTACGCCAGGGGACAGGGCCGATATTATTTTAGGCGCCTTACAGGCCCATGAGTCGGCCAACTACCCCTCCATTTCTGGGATTGTACTTACCGGCGGCGTTATCCCCGAAGATTCCATTATTAAACTAATTGAAGGCCTTTCGGATGTGGTTCCCATCATCTCCGTAAAGGGCGGAACCTTTGCTATCACCAATAAGATAGGGGCCATAAAATCGCAGATTTATGCAGAAAACAAACAGAAAATAACCACTTCTATCCTCGATTTTGAAAAATATGTGGATGTGGAGATGCTAACAGACCGTTTAATCACTTTTCAGGCAGAGGGAATCACTCCTAGAATGTTCCAACATCAGCTATTAAAAAAAGCACAAGGCCATAAAAAACATATTGTTTTACCCGAAGGTACCGATGAACGAATCCTAAGGGCGGCCGTTAAAATATTGGCATCCAAAGCGGCCAAGATCACCCTGCTGGGGAATCCAGAGCAGATCCTGGATAAGATATCCAAATTGGATATAGACCTGGATGTAGAGCAATTGGAGATTGTAGAACCAAAAACCTCTCCTATGTTCCAGGAGTATGCAGCCACCTTGCACGAGTTGCGAAAGCATAAAAATGTAAACCTTGCCATGGCGCGAGACCTGATGGAAGATGTATCCTATTTTGGTACCATGATGGTCCATAAAGGCCATGCAGATGGCATGGTATCCGGGGCAGCCCATACCACCCAACACACCATTTTACCAGCCCTGCAGTTTATTAAGACCGCTCCTGGGGTTTCTGTGGTTTCCTCCGTGTTCTTTATGTGTTTGGAAGATAGGGTAAGCATTTTTGGCGACTGTGCCATTAATCCCAACCCCACTGCAGAACAGCTGGCAGAAATTGCCATCTCTTCCGCAAGCAGTAGTCAGGCTTTTGGTATAGAACCTAGGATTGCGATGCTTTCCTATTCTTCCGGTAGCTCTGGCCAAGGACAGGATGTAGATAGGGTAAGAAAGGCTACGGAACTGGTAAAACAGCTTAGGCCAGATTTAAAGGTAGAAGGCCCCATACAGTACGATGCTGCGGTAGATATGGAAGTGGCAAAAAGTAAGTTGCCCAACTCCAAAGTGGCTGGCAGGGCCAATGTCTTCATTTTTCCCGATCTAAATACTGGAAACAACACCTATAAGGCGGTACAACGGGAAACGGGCGCCTTGGCTATTGGTCCTATGCTACAGGGACTTAATAAACCGGTGAACGACCTTAGTAGGGGGTGTACGGTAAGCGATATATACAATACGGTCCTTATAACTGCTATACAAGCCCAAGGATTATAAGGGGATAGTTGGATAGAAGTCATTAAGAAACCAAAGAAATAGATGCATATGAAAATTCTGATCATTAATTGCGGAAGCTCGTCCATAAAATACCAATTAATGCACATGCCCACGGCCCAGGTGCTCTGCCAGGGGATTGTAGAGCGTATAGGATCCCAGGATGCTATCTTTATCTATAAAACGGATAAAGATGAAGTAAACAAGACCCTAGCCGTAAAAAACCATAAGGAGGGACTGGAAAAAATAGCCACTTGGTTGGTAGATCCGGAGCTAGGGGTATTAAAAAATGCCTCCGAAATTGATGCCGTAGGACATCGAGTAGTCCACGGGGGAAATGGATTTTATAGAACCACGGTTATCAACCAAAAAGTAAAGGACAAGATCCATGAGCTATCAACCCTAGCCCCTTTGCACAACCCCCATAATCTGGAGGGCATTGTATTGGCAGAGAAGTTTTTTAGTGAAGCCAAGCAGGTAGCGGTTTTTGATACGGCCTTTCACCATACCATCCCTACCAAGGCCAGCAAGTATGCCATGCCCAATACGTTTTTTGAAGACCACAAAATTCAGGTGTACGGATTCCATGGGATCAGTCATAAATATGTTTCGGAAAAGGCCAATACCTACCTCCACAAAAAAGACTCAAAACTCATCAGTATCCATTTGGGGAATGGCTGCAGTATCACCGCTGTTCAAAATGGGAAGAGTATAGACCATAGTTTGGGGTTTACCCCTTCTAATGGACTTATTATGGGTACTCGCTCTGGGGATATAGACCATGCCCTAATTTTTTATCTGGTAGACACTTTGGGTTATCAACTGGATGAGGTAAAGACCTTGCTCACCAAAAAAAGTGGCATGTTGGGACTCACCGGGCATGTAGACCTTAGGGATATACAGGCAGAAGCCGAAAAAGGAAATAAAGACTGTGTGTTGGCACTGGAGATGAATGCATACCGAATTAAAAAATATATCGGCGCCTATGCCGCAGCGATGAACGGCTTGGACGCCATCGTATTTACTGCCGGAATTGGTGAAAACTCCTCCGTATTACGGAAAATGGTTTGTAGGGATATGGAATTCCTTGGACTGGAATTGGATGCAGCGAAAAATGAAATCCGCAATGCTGAAATCAGGGAGATAAGCACCCCAACTTCCCGAGCCAAGATCTTGGTAGTGCCTACCAATGAAGAACTGGAAATTGCCAAGGAAGCCTATAAGAAAGTCACACAATCTACGGAGGTAGAGTAGGGTAGATTTTTGGTTGTTACTTCATTTTCAGGATCTTGACTAATTATAAATATCACAAAAAGATTATCTTAGTCTGTGATAGGATTTCAGCAGCGGTAGGAAATCAATAGTGGATTTCATACGCCCAAGATGGGAGGATAGAAGGTGGGTATGACAGCAGTAGAAGAATTTATATATCAATACGAAGATGACCAAAGGAAGATTATGCTCTTCTTACATAATTGGTTGGCCTCAGATTTAAACCTAACCTGCAAAATGCGGTACAAGATCCCGTTTTACGATGGGAAATCATGGATATGTTACTTAAATCCGACTAATAAAGGGGAAGATCGAATTTGCCTTTGTTCGCGGGAACGAGCTTTCCAACGACCAGGGATTATTGGAGAGTAAAGGAAGAAAACAGGTTTTTAGCGTTGAATTCGAAAAACTAAAGGACATTCCGCAGCAAGCACTGCATGAAATCATTCAGGAAGCCATCTTGCTCGATGGTTCAAAACCTTACCCATCCAAAAGGAAATTAATATGAGACTGAACGCAGGAATTATTACCAAGAGACTCGTGGAGACTAAAAAATTCTATACGGAGAAACTCGGTTTTGATGTGGTATGGGAATCCGATTGCTTTCTTTTACTGGCAACACCAATCGGGGCTGACACAATTTCGTTCCTAGTCCCCAATCACCCTACTCAGGGAATAGATCGGTTTAGACAGGAATTTATGGGAAACGGCGTTTATTTGACCATAGAAGTGGAGGATGTGGATAGCACCTATAAAACCATTCAAGAAAAGGGGGTAGACATCGCTTTAGAACTGAGAACGGAAGATTGGGGAGACCGTCATTTTGCGGTAATCGACCCCAATAATGTGGGAATCGACTTTGTAACTCACACAGCACAGGAATAAAATTCAACTAATATGTAATGGGTATAGAGCATAGTAAGGACAATGGTTTTTACATGTTCCTGGTCCTTAGCAATCTTCGTCTCGTTGACAAGTTGGCAGCTCTGAATTACCCTTGTTCTTAGACACATATTAAAAATGAAAATACCAACAACCCTATTGCTTATATATTTTTGTATCAGTTGTCAACAGGTAACTGAGACCTACGATATGGTCATTGAGGATGTTACTATTATTGATGCTAAAAACTCGATATTACTACCCAATCAAACTATTTATATAAGGCAAGACCGAATATTAAAAATCACACCATCTAAGGGGAATAGCGGAATTATTGCCGATACCACCATCAATGGAAAAGGCAAGTACGTATTACCAGGTTTTTGGGACATGCACGTCCACACCTGTTGGAAGGACAGCTTAGACAAAACAGTGTTTCCAATATTTCTTCAGTATGGCATTACTGGAATTCGGGACTTGGGTGGAAGTTTGGAAATTTTAAATACTTTCAAGAATTGCGCTAAAGTTCGGGCTCATTTATATCCTAATTTATTTGGAGCCGGACCAATTCTTGACGGTGAGAAGCCTATTCATCCAGCCTTCAGTATTTCGGTAACCACAAATAATTTCAGAATAGTTTTAGATAGTCTAAGGAGTCAAAAGGTGGACTTTCTTAAAGTCTACTCTTTATTGCCAAGCAGTGTTTTGGACAGCATATCGGCTTATTCAAAGGAGAAGAAAATCGATTTCGCGGGACACATTTCTGAATACATTACTCCGGAAATGGCTGCGGTACGGGGTCAAAAAAGTTTTGAGCATCTTAATAAATTAGAGGAATTGCTTGATGATTCGGATAGGCTGAATAATTTTTTTGGAATTGCAGATGAACATGGGAGTTGGTTGTGTCCTACATTGGTGATCTATCAGCGAAAATATGAAATGGCAAATGGAGAATTTTTCTACCATTCCCTTTTTGAAGATCTGGATAAAGACCTGAAACTGGAATGGGAATATTTAAAGGAAGGGAGCACTCCAAAAATCGGTGATGAAATAAAAGAATCGACACTTAGATACCACAAACAAAAACAACTTGTTAAGGCTTTTTATGATCACCAAATTCCTCTTCTAATTGGGACAGATTTTGCAGGGATGCAGTTTGTTTATCCGGGATATAGTTATCATGAGGAATTAAAATTAATGGAAGAAATAGGAATCCCTCCCTTTGAAATATTGAAAATGGCAACTTGGAACCCCGCAGTGTTTTTAGGAATTTCAGAATCTTTCGGTACTATTGAAGCGAATAAAATAGCCGATCTAGTGTTGTTTTCTGAAAACCCAGTAGAAAGTATAGAAAACACCCTATCCATTGATATGGTTATAAAATCTGGTAAAATTGCTGATAAGACCTTTGCCAAAAACTAAGCATTGGTTGGCCGATACTGCCTTTTAAATATGTATTGGAGAAAGCCCAAAAAGCGCTTTACTTGCCTTCGGAATTGGCAAAACCGATTCTGACTTTCCCCTGGTAGGAATCGCTTTCCACATGAATTGCCACGGCTTTTAAGCCGTGGGTAGAAGCGCTAGCAAACCTCTGGACTTTAGTCCAATAAACTTAAAAAGGATATCCTATCGCAAAATTCAAGATGGGTTGGGAGAAATCCAACTCAAATCGGTCTCCCTTAGGTAGGTAGGGTTTCTGTAGGGGAGCAGCCAAATCAAACCGCAGCACAAAACTCTGTATATCTATACGGAGGCCCGCGCCCACGCCAATTCCCAACTCCTCCATAAAACTGGAAGTGAATTTCCCCCCTGGGAGAGCCTCATTTTCCTTTAGCAACCATACATTCCCCGCATCGGCAAAGACCGCGCCTTTTAGAAAGGAATAAATGGGGAATCTATATTCTAAATTTGCCTCTAACCTTATATCCCCGGACTGATCAAAAAAGGAACCAGCATCCCCTGTTTCGGGATTATAGGTGCCCGGGCCCAGAGAGCGAATCCTAAATGCCCGCACACTATAAGGTCCGCCAGAAAAGTACTGTTTGGAAAAAGGCAGGGTGCTACTATTGCCATAAGGAACCCCTATCCCTCCAAAGAGTCGGCCTACCAATGTTTGGGAGCTCCCTACCCGCCAGTGATACCTAAGGTCTATATCCGTTTTTGCAAATTGGGAGTAGGCCAAGCCTAAAATGGTCTTATCCCCATCTTCGGTAGATTTCTTTCCAAACAGGCCTAGGGTATTCCCTGCCAGGTCTACATTAGTGTTAAAAAACAGGGCGTTTTTCTTCTTGGGGTCTACCAGTTCGTTATAGGTAAAGGAGTAATTGAGACCGGCAATAAACTGTTGTTCAAAACTACTTCTTAACAAGGGGTTGTTATCCAAAATGGTCTCAAATTCTGCCGTGGTATTGGAGAGGTTTACGTAGTTGATATTTAGGGGATTTAGCTCATGATACACATACCTATTTTCGTTCCAGCCATAGCCAAAGATGTAACTGAAGGAGGTAAGGTTATACAGTTTACTTCTGTTTAGGTGTTCCATTCCCAGACTTATCTTGGTTTTGGGGACCGCATACCTAAAGCGTTCTTTAAATTTTACAAAGGATAACAACCTAGGAAAGATCAGGTCTGTTTTTAATCCAAATTGGGTACTGCTTAAGCCCGTACTATTGCTTCCTGCCAATTGGGTTTCATAGCCAACATTGCCAGTGATATTTAAGGTTTCCCCACCTCTAAATAGGTTTCTGTTGCTATAGGTGAGCGATAGGGTGGGGCCCGCAAAGTTGTTCGATTTGGATACGGCCTGTAACTCTGCCCGTAGGGAACGCTTGTTTAAGGGCGATAAATAGATATAGGCATCCAGTTTGGAGTACCCGTCGGTTTCCAGATTGCTATGGTCTTCCTTATACCGGATGTTCACATATTTATAGGTTCCAATGGAGGCCAATCGGTTACTGGTAAGCTTGGATTTTAGGGGGGCATAGGTTTCCCCTTCCTCCAACAAAATATAGGGTGCCAATCTCTTGGGCTTAAAAAAGTGGTTGTGCTGTATATACGTTATCTCCTCATATTGCACGGTATCCTTTGCCAGGCTATCGGTGGCCACGGAATAATTGGGGAATACCTGTATGGAATTTATGCGGTAAGGAACCAAGGATTTTTTGGGTACGTCTCGCTTCAACCGTAAAAACAGGTTAAACTGCTTGTTGTTATACTGATTGGTATCGGCTTCAAAGATTAGAAAATCGGCATTAAAATTATAATATCCCCTGGCCTTTAGATCTTGGTCTATACGTTCCCTTTCCATTTTAAATCGCTGAAGGTCGTAGCGTGTGCCAGGTCTTAGTAGGCTGTTTCCGAGCTTTTCCTTTATGTCTTGTATTATAGGAAGGGAATCGCCCTCCAATTGATAGGAAGCCAATTTGTAAGGCTTGGTAACGGCTACTTGGTGTGCCAAGGAGGCGGTTTTAGCCTTTTTATTTACCTGGGATGTGAGTTGGTTTCTAAAAAAGCCCCTGTTTTCTAGTCGGTTGTTAATTAGCTCCTGGGTTCTCTCCAAATCGATATCGCTAAGGTACACGGGTTCTTCCCCAATTTTTTTGTTCAGCCACCTATTTATAAATCCCGGTTTTTCCCGTTGTGCCATATAGTGGACCCATAGGCCGGGATACATGCCCAAGACCTTGGTATTGGGTTCTGGTTTAAGTAGGCTTTGTAATTCTCTGCTTACTTGGTTGAGGTCTGCTACGGTGGTATCTGCGTTTAGCTGAATTTCACCTTCCGTATACAACCACTGGTCCTCCGGAATATATTTCTTAACACTACATGCTTGCAGGACCCCTAGTAATAGGAGGGTTAAAAAATATTTTATTGATTGTTCGATTTTCAATGCGATGCTATTTTTTTTCGTTTTCTGCTTCCTCCTTAATGGCTTTGGCAAAAAGCTCC
This sequence comes from Arenibacter amylolyticus, assembly GCF_002150785.1. Classification (GTDB taxonomy): domain Bacteria; phylum Bacteroidota; class Bacteroidia; order Flavobacteriales; family Flavobacteriaceae; genus Arenibacter; species Arenibacter amylolyticus. The sequence goes on from NZ_MTAZ01000004.1 coordinate 84,313, forward strand.
TTAAATTCATTAAACTCCTTGTTAAAGATCAGGGCAATTCCCGTAACGATCAATTGTCCGTCTATAACGCTTTCAAATTCATTTTTACGAAAGCCTTTTAGTCGATACCTTCCATTTTCGGTCAAGAGGTATTCTACACTTACATTCCCGATTACCGGGGTACTTTCCGCTCCAGAATTACCCCCTTCTATATTCATCTCGCTTCCCACCTGAACAATGAGTCGGTTATTGAAGAGTTGCTTGCTGGCGTTTACATCCAACTGGGTCCGCTCTTGGGGCGTATCCCCTTGGTAGTCCGTAAAACTTTCCAAACCAAAATCGAGTTCCACCCCAGTGCCTCCGATAAGCTTGTCCGAAAATTGGTTTAATTGCCCGGACAATACTTTGTTCACGTTGTCTTTGGCAATGGAGGCCGCCCCTCCAGAACTCCCATCACTGGTAGAGCCAGGGAAAAACCGATTTAAGACGAGCAGGGAAAATACCTGCTTGTTCAACTCTTCCTCCCTATTGTTTAGTTGTTGTACCCGCCCGTAAACATCACCTCCTAGGGATCCTTGTTTGTCTTCTGGGATGTCTAGGTTAAAGGATATCTCTGGTTGCAACAGCACTCCTTCTACATTCAGGTAGACTAAAAACGGCAGTTTTTGGCGGTATTTATTGGCAATTTCCGAACTGGCAGCCGAGGTCTGGGTAGCCATAAGGGGTGCGGCTGAGGTTTCCAATTTGTAAATGGCCCGTACCTGTAGTTCTGCATTGTATGGGTCGCCACTCCAAGTTAAGGTGCTTCCCGGGGCAATATCGAACCGCCGCTTTACCAGATTATAGAGACTGGCTTCGTAGTGTCCGCTACTTACCTCATACCTCCCTGCCAAGCTAGTACGACCGTTGGGATTGATGTCCAAATCAAATTCCCCCTTTCCGGTAACTTCAAAATTATCTCCGGACCGCTGGTCTATGACTATTTTAAAGGTGGCATTGTCCGCTACGTTTAGGGTGGCCGTAACGTCTAAACCTCTTAGTATTGAGGAGGTGGCGGTACTATCGGTGTTTTTGGTGATAATAGCATCCGGATTTTCTTTGTTCACAAAGAGCACCACCCCTTCGCGTTCCATCACTTCCAATTGGGATTCTGGAACTACAAAGGTTAAATTGGAACCTTCTACTACTCCTAAGTTTCCTGTTATTTTAGGGACGGATAAATCTCCCCCTACCGCTAGGTCGGCATTAAGTTTTAATGTTCCATAAAATAACTCGTTATCTTCCTTGGTGGCTTTAATGGGCTGGAATCCCTGGGTCTTTATTTTAAGATCGAAAGAAGGATTGCTAAGCTGTTCCGTATAGATACTACCGTCAAGGTGAAATAGGTGGTTATTGGCATCGGCTATGGAGAAGTCATCGAAATAAATCCCCTTATTATCTACTTTAATCTCTTCTTGTGGAAGGCTGAAAGTGGCATTTAGGGAATTCACCTTCAATCCGGCCTCCATAAATCGGAGATTCCCCTCGTACTTGGGATTTGCGGGGGTGCCGTTCACCCTAAATTCCCCTGCAAGACTGCCCGTTGGCTGAGAAATGCTTTCGGGTGCCAAGGCTGCTAGTGCCTTCATTTTTATCTCGTTGATGAGGAGGTTTAGGTTTAGTTGTGCCCCACTTTCCGCCGCAACATAATCGCCCTTAATGCCTAGGTTAACATCCCCACCAGAAAGGGAAAGGTCAAAATCATAGGTCTCTGCTGTTTTAGAATTGGCCGTTAATCTCAGATTCCCTAAGTCCGACTCCATAGCCGAAAATTGGGTTATTTCCATTTTTGCGACCATTCCGGTATCTCCATAGGGATCTTCAAAAGTAAGGTTGCCCTTTACGATCCCTGCTGCCAGGTTTTCTTCCGGATTTAAAAAACTAGTGAAGGTGCTCAGTCTAAAATTCTCAAATATCAATGAAAGGTCTTGATCTTTGTCAGCGTAATGACTACTGCTAAGCGTCATTACCTGCTGGTTTCGCTGCAGTTTAAAATCCTGAAGTTCTAAAAACCGCTCCGCTAGGACGATGTGGTTACTTTCGGGAATTTGCCATTGCTGTTTATTGAGCATCAGATTGGAAGGGTCTATTTTAAGGCGTAGGGTATCTTGGCGTACGCTTAATGTAGCACCTATATGCGCCAGTGTTGCCTCCCCATCGTAGGCATCAAAATTGAGACCTAGCTCCTGGTTTTTTAAAGTCCCACTTAAAGATATTTTGGGGATGGCAATAGGCCCTGAATTAATGGCTTTCCATCCAAAATTAACATCCAAGTTTTTTCCCGTGCCTTCCAGATCTAGGTGTAAGCTATCTAGGGTACTATCGTTATAATTGATATATGGGGCGCTGAGGTTGGCAGTTAGGTGTTGTTCTGCCTCATTAAAGCCTGCCTCTAGGTAGACGGTGTCCATTTTTTTTAATCCCCCTACAAAAACCTCTTCCAAGACGGGATCTTGTTTTATGGCCAACATCATTTTCATAGAAACCGGATCTTGCCCTGTTTCCTTGGCAGTAGTATCCTTAAAATAACCACTAAAGTGCCGCTTAAGGGCCTTGTTTAAGGAGGTTATATCGCTATTGGAACGCAGCTCCCCCTGTATTATCTTACTGTTGATATCTACTGTGGTCCTTTTCCCGTTGCTAGCGGCATTTACCTTAAGGTTGGTAACGGGATATGGAGTGTTCTCATAAACCAATAGGGCATCGTCTATTTGCGATTGCAGGGTAAAATCATCCGCATTGCCTTTAAAATTGGCCTGTAGCTTAAATTGGGCCTTCGTATCCCTTTTTGTAATTCCCAAGGCAGAAAGGTCTGCCCCTATCACATTGAGAAACAGTTCTACTTTTGAGGAAATGGAATCCAGATCTAGTCCAGCCTCCATTTGGGCGTTTAGGTTTTCATCCTTAAATCTTAGATTTATATTTCCCTTGCCTTGGTTTAGGGTCCCTTGTAATTTTAAATTGGAAAAATCATACCCTTGCCATTGTAGCTCGGTAAAATCGGTATCTACTTCCGCATGCAACGTATTTACAGAGCTACCACTCCCCGTGGCATTTAATGTAAAGGAAACTGGTCCCAATTGTTCATTGTTCAGCAGTTTTTCTAGGTGTAGTTGTACTACCTCTAACTGGCCATTGAATGCTACTAGCTCTTTGCTGGAAAAATTTCCGTCTAGGGAGATAGAACCATCGGGACTTTTTAAAATGGCTTGGGCGTCCATAGTCGCTAAGGTTCCCTTAAGTACTGCTGTTATTTGAATGGAATCTGGCAGGGTTACTCCTAATTCTTCCTCATTAAGAAATTGGGCAACATCGGTTTTAAGGGTAGTAAATTCAAGCTTTGGGAAATCTACATAGAGCGAATCTGTTTGCATTAGGTTAGATAAGGTTCCTTGTAGCTGTAGCGCGGTAGTTTTCCCCCATTGCAGGGCGGTATTTTGTAGTTGAAGATTCCCCAAGGTACCCTCTAGGAATAATTTTCCGGAAACCGACTTCTTAGCTAAAACTTGGAAAGCTTCGTTTTCTTTTAATGCAGCCCAAAAAGGGTATGCTTCCTCCAGGTGGAGCAGCAAGGAGGGCATGGCCACGGACACCTGGGCGGTTGCTGGCTTATTAAGAAAATCTGTGATGGAGGTATATTTTATTTTGATCGTTCCATTGAGCCTGCTTTTTGGGGTGGAAATATCAATATTAGTAAAGGAAACACCCTTGTCGTTGGCCTTAAGGTCTACGCCAAAATTATTTAGGGCGATGCCATCTTTTTGATAAAATGAAAATTGGGCTAGGGAGATTTCGGCAGCTTTGTTTCTTAAGAGCGCCGTCGGCATGTTTAGGTCTAGCTTGCTTATTGCTAAGGTAGTGGTAGTTACCAAATCCTTTGCTGCATCGTGCTCTTTGTAGGTGTAGGTAATATTATTATTCTCCATAACCACGGGGCCTGCTTCAACTTCCCAATTTGGCCATTTAAACTCCAAGGGTTTTTGGGTTTTAGTGGTGTCCTTGGGCAGCTGCTTGGTCACTTTTAGGTCACTATAAGCTACTTGGGAGTTGTGTAGTTCTAGGCGTTCTAGTGCTATCTTTCTATTCGCAAGATCTGCCTTGGGCAAGGCTAGGACAAAAGACCCAATGTTTAGCTGTCCTTCTATTTTACTGGGGAGGGAACTGTAGTTGGCCGCGGTATTTTCTATCGTTAACTGGTCTACCATAAGTAGAGGTAGTGTGTTCTCCGCAGAGGGTTCCGTCTCCTGTTGTAATTCTTTACTCTGGGAATAGGTGATGTGGGTGTTGGAGATAGAGGCGCTACGTATATGGAATACGAATTGCTCTAGGTCTATCTCCTTCATTCTTAAACGAAGATTACCCAACTGAAGCGAAGCGTCTAAACCGGCAACCTCATCCCGGAAATCTACCTTAAAGTCATTTAGTTTAATAGTCCCAATTTCCACTTTGGGCGGCGCGCTGCTAGTGCTGCTAGCGGTAGTATCGGTTGCAAAGGCATCTATCAGGAAATCAAAATTATAGACGCCAGTATTTTCCGAACGATCTATCTTGGCCACCACTCCCTCCCAGTCTAGGGATGCAATCCTAATTTTATCGCCCTTTATCAAAGGAAGTAAGGGGATGGATGCCTCCAAGGCTTTGGAATGTAGCAAGGTATCTCCCCGCTGGTCCTCAATATAAAGTCCCTCTACATAAGCGTTCCCAGAAAAGGTAAGATAGAGGCGGTCTATCCCTATTTTGGTATTGGTTTTCTCCGAAACATAGTGAACCACCTTGTGGATGATGATATTTTGTCCCCAGGGACTTCGGATAAAGAGGAGGAGTAAAAAAACAAGTGCCAGCAAGGCAAGGGCTATCCTGCCAATTATCTTTAGCGCTTTAGACTTTTTACTACGGTCTTTCTCTTTTTTTTGGGAACTCATTTTCTGTTTAGCTATGCACTTTTAAACAAAGCTAAGTGCAAAATGGCAGTTTCTATATCAAAGTTGATTTAAATTATGATTATTGCCATTATTAAAATCCGCTGTGGAGTATCATTGGACTACGCGGCATTAATGAAAGCTCCTTCTTTGAGACTAATAATTTAATAGGATGGCCGAGATAATAATCACGGCCAAAATAACCAATATCATCAGATTGTAAAATCTTCTCTTTTTCTTTTTTAGTTTGGATAGTTCACTCATATTGTGGGTAAAAATAGGGCTTTGCTTTTAGCTGTATTTCTGCTATCGCAATAGAAATTGACTTAAAAAGTAGGATTTTCACCACCCTAAAAAAGGTTTTTAGACCCCACTTTTAGGCTTTTCTTATGGTTTGGGAGGATATTACCCCTGCATTATTATCGATATCTTTGCAGTCTTAAATTTCGGTAGTTATGAAGCAGGACAGTAAACATAGTTTAAAAGGGATGAAGTTTTCGGTATTAGACTTGGTACCGGTGGCCCAAGGAAACACGCACCTCCAATCCATGGAAAATAGTTTGGCGCTTGCACAGCATGTAGAGCGATTGGGATATGACCGATTTTGGATTTCTGAACACCATAATATGGATACCCTGGTAAGTTCTGCCACCCCGCTTTTAATTGGGTATGTAGCACAGGGAACCAAAAGTATTAGAGTAGGTTCTGGTGGGGTGATGCTGCCCAACCACGCTCCTTTACTGGTTGCGGAGCAGTTTGGAACCTTAGAGACCCTTTATCCTGGAAGGATAGATCTTGGCTTGGGAAGGGCTCCCGGAACAGACCAGTTAACGGCCAAAGCATTGAGAAGGGACCGTCCCGAAACGGTGCACGATTTTCCCCGCGATATTGGGGAGCTGCAAACCTATTTTTCTTCGGAAAACCGCAACGCAGCCGTACGGGCCATCCCCGGAGAAGGATTGGATATTCCCCTGTACCTGTTGGGTTCTAGCACCTTTAGCGCTCAATTAGCTGGAATAAAAGGGCTGCCCTATGCCTTTGCCAGCCACTTTGCACCTACCCACCTACACGATGCGTTGCGTTTATACCATCAGAACTTTCAGCCTTCCAAGCAATGCAATACCCCTTACACCATAGCATGTGTAAATGTAATTGCAGCCGATACCGATGAGAAAGCCAAACTTTTAGAGACTAGTTTGCAACAGCTGGCCTTGGGAATTATCAGGAATACTAGAAAACCCCTAGCACCCCCAGTGGAAAGTATGGATGGACTTTGGCATCCCCTAGAAAAGGTGCAGGTAGAGAAAATGATGCACTATAGTTTTGCGGGTTCTAAGGAAACCGTGCGAAAACAGCTGGCATCGTTTGTGGAAGCTACCAGGGTAGATGAGGTTATGGTAGTGTCCCATATCTATAACCATGAAGACCGACTGCGATCTTACGAACTGCTAAGTACAATCTTTAAGGAATAGGCACGCAGGTTTTTAAAATTCCGTATTTTTGTGCGGTTCATGAAAAGTGTTTTTCAAAAAATAGCAGCATTTAGCCTAGCACTATTAGTGCTTGGTGCTACCATGTCTTTTACCGTGGGTATGCACTATTGCGGAAAGACGCTGGTAGATTATTCGTTCTTTAACAAGGTGGAAAGCTGTGGAATGGAAATGATGCAGGTTCCGGAAATTGAAAGCTGCTCCATAGTGGTAGATAACTGTTGTATGGAGGAACACCTTACCTTTGAAGGGCAAGACATTCTAAAAAGTTCATGGGACCAACTTAAATTTCAGCAACAAGTGTTTGTGGCTTCCTTTTCCTATGGTTTTTTACAGATCTACAAAGGGGAAAATACAAACACTCATCACTTTTTAGACTATTCCCCCCCCTATCTCGTACGGGACATTCCCATTTTGTATGAGACCTTCCTGCTTTGATTTTCATTACCTTATAGAAAACAGCGACTAACAGCAATAGTTGTTTAAGACCAGCTGCCAGTGTTTTTTATAGGACCCCTTTATTTGTGTAAGAATTACAAACAAGGAGCTCCATGGAGCACAGGGGATGGTTAGGGCTGCTCCCAGTTTAGATGAATATTCCCTGATGGAGTTATTGCGAAGATTGGGAGCGCAATGAACTAAGAAGCAGATTGGCGTGAAACAAGCCTATAAATTAGAATAACATTAATTATAAAATCAATTAAAAATGAATACAGTAAAACTAAAAATTGGAGTACTAGCCTTAGGATTATTAAGCATGGGAATGATGTCTTGTAAGGAGACCAAAAAGAATACCGATCAAAATGCAGCAAATGCACAGGCACAAGGAGTTGCTTCGGAACAAGAAGCGACGGGGGTGGCCTTGATCATCAACGATTATATGAAGCTTAAAGATGCCTTGGTAGGAGACAACCAAGAATTGGCTGCGAAAGCAGGGGAGACGCTGGCAGGCACTCTATCCACTATGGAGGCAAATACCTTGGCAGATTCCAAGGAGGCCGAGTTGCAGGCTATTATTGATGCGGCCAAGGAAAGTGCCAATCAGATTGCTAAGAGCGCTATTACCCAACAGCGAGAGCACTTTGAGGGACTTAGTGATAATTTGGTGAGCTTAGTAGCCATTGCCGGGACTCCAATGCCCTTGTATCAGCAATTCTGCCCAATGTATAAGGACGATAAAGGTGGTATGTGGGTAAGTACGGAAAAAGCGGTATTGAACCCATATTTTGGAAGCCAAATGTTGAAATGTGGATTTGTACAGAAGGAACTAAACTAGGCCACCACCTAGTATTTGGACAGGGACGATAGGAGTCGTATATTATCTTAGAAATAGGGTACTAGACGTCAGATATCTAGATGGGCATGAAAAAAAAGATTCTCGTAAAAAACATGGTGTGCAATAGGTGCATTACCTTTTTGGAACAGGAGTTCCAAAAGGTGGGCCTAAGGGTAGATTCCATTGTTTTGGGAGAAATTGTCTATGAAGAAAAAGAAGGAATTGGTGCCGCTGTGATAGAAGACTTGCTAAGGAGAAATGGCTTTGAACTAATAAAGGATACCGGCGAAATACTTGTCGAACAAATAAAATTAGCCTTGTTAGAAGCGGTAGATCAACTGGATGCCGGCTCCGAAGAAAACCTATCGTCCTACCTGTCCAAAAGACTTAATAGGGAGTATTCCGTATTGAGCAAATTATTCAGTAAATTAGAGGGAGTCACCATAGAACGGTATTATATCCACCTAAAAATAGAGAAGGCCAAAGAACTGATTCAGCTACAACAACTTAACTTCTCTGAAATTGCCTATGGTCTAAACTATAAGAGCAGTAGCCATTTGGCATCCCAATTTAAATCCATGACCGGGATGTCTATGAGCGATTATAAGAACTCACAGCAGTGGGGAAGGAAGCCTTTGGACCAAATAGTATAAACATCCTCCACAATTGTGATAACCATCTGGCTTTGGATGGGCTAACTTTGAGTTTTCACTTAAAACTTTTACAATGACACATACCTATACCATAGTTGGAATGACCTGTAATGGTTGCAGGAGCCACGTAGAGGAAACCTTGAAAAAGGTGGAGGGGGTTACCAATGCTTCGGTAGACCTAGCAAAGGCAGAGGCCACAATAGAAATGAAGGAGCATATTGGGATTGAGAAATTTCAAAGGGCTCTGGAGAAAGAAGGAGGCCGTTATAGTATTGCCATGCAGGGAGAGGAGCGGCTTCAGCAGCAGGAATCCCATAAAAACATCAATGGTGGCGGTACTGCCACCTATTCCATATTTGGAATGACCTGTAATGGTTGCAGGAGCCATGTAGAGGAAACCTTAAAAAAGGTGGAGGGGGTTTCCAATGCTTCGGTAGACCTGGCAAAGGCAGAGGCTACTATAGAAATGAAGGAGCCTATTGGGATTGAGAAATTTCAAAGTGCCTTGGAGAAAGACGGTGGCCGTTATAGTATTGCTATGCCAGGAGAGGAAGCACCGGACCACCTAAAAAATCCTAAAAAAGAAGTAAAGGGTACGGGAACAGGGACCTTTTACTGCCCTATGCATTGTGAGGGCGATAAGACCTACGACAAGGCAGGTGACTGCCCAGTCTGTGGAATGGATTTGGTGGAAGAAGTGAAAATGGATGCCTTTGGCGCTACCCAATATACCTGTCCCATGCATCCAGAAATAATAGCGGACGATCCCGGTGATTGCCCTATTTGTGGCATGGATCTGGTACCGGTGGAAGCAGATGTTTCTGCCGAAGAAAAGAATTACAAAAAGTTGCTCCGTAAGTTTTGGATAGCGGGAATTTTTACCCTGCCGATTTTTATCATCGCCATGTCCGAAATGATTCCCAATAATCCATTGTACAATATACTTTCCATGAATTATTGGAACTGGATACAATTTGCACTCTCTATCCCAGTGGTGTTTTATGCTACATGGATGTTTTTTGAACGGGCCTATTGTTCCATTAAAACATGGAACCTCAATATGTTTACCCTAATCGGTATTGGGGCGGGAGTAGCGTGGTTGTTCAGTTTTTTCGGCTTGTTGTTTCCCGATTTTTTCCCCGAACAATTTAAGACCCATCACGGAACGGTGCATGTATACTTTGAAGCGGCCACCGTTATCCTAACCTTGGTTTTAATGGGGCAGTTGTTGGAAGCGAGGGCACACAGTAAAACGAATAATGCGGTAAAGGAACTGCTGAAATTGGCTCCCAATAAAGCGACCAGAGTTGTTGATGGGGAGGAAGAAACCATTGCAATCCATAAGATAAAAATAGGCGATTTGCTTCGCGTTAAACCTGGAGAGAAAATACCGGTAGACGGAACCATCCGTGAAGGAAACTCGTCCGTAGACGAGTCCATGATTACCGGAGAACCCATTCCTGTGGATAAAGGGGAGGGCGATACCGTTAATTCTGGGACCATCAACGGTCAGCAATCCTTTGTGATGGAAGCCCAAAAAGTGGGATCGGATACCTTGCTGGCGCAGATAATAGAGATGGTGAACAAGGCCAGTAGGAGTCAGGCTCCCATACAAAAGCTAGCCGATAAGATTTCTGCCTACTTTGTGCCTATTGTGGTGTTGGTGGCTGTTATCACCTTTTTTGTATGGGCTATTGTAGGACCAGAACCTGCCTATGTGTTTGCTTTGGTAAATGCCATAGCAGTACTGATTATTGCTTGTCCCTGTGCGCTTGGACTCGCCACCCCAATGTCTGTAATGGTGGGGGTAGGGAAAGGCGCCCAATCTGGGGTCCTATTAAAAAATGCGGAATCGCTGGAGCGGATGGATAAGATAGACACCCTTATTATTGATAAGACAGGTACCATAACCGAGGGGAAACCCTCTGTAGAAAGTGTTAATAGTAGCTCTCCCGATTATAGCGAGGAGCAAGTACTGCAATATATCTATGCGGTGAACGCCCAGAGCGAACATCCCCTAGCAGAAGCAACGGTTAATTTTGCCAAAGAAAAGAAAGTTTCGTTGTGGTCCGTGACAGATTTTAATTCCGTAACCGGAAAAGGTGTTGCTGGAACCGTGGATGGTAAAAAAGTAGCGTTGGGGAATAAAAAGATGATGGAAGAAGCCCAGGTGAAGCTGTCTAGCCAATTGCAGGAAGCAGTTTTGGAAGAACAGAAAATGGGTAAAACCGTTCCCTTTTTAGCCGTAGATAATGTAGGTGTAGGCTATGTGGTAATCAGTGATAAGATAAAGGAAAGCAGTAAGAGCGCCATTGCGCAGCTGCAGTCGCACGGAATTGAAGTGATGATGTTGACCGGGGATAATCACGATACTGCAAAGGCGGTGGCAGAAACCTTGGGCCTTTCCAATTTTAAAGCCGAAATGCTACCACAGGATAAATTAACGGTGGTAGAGCAGTTGCAAAAAGAAGGTAAAAAAGTTGCCATGGCCGGGGATGGGATCAACGATGCCCCCGCATTGGCAAAAGCCGATGTCGGTATCGCTATGGGCACCGGAACCGATGTAGCTATAGAAAGCGCAGGGATTACCTTGGTGAAAGGAGACTTGCAAGGGATTGTAAAAGCCAGGAACCTGAGTGAAAAGGTGATGGGGAATATTAAACAAAACCTGTTCTTTGCGCTCATTTACAATACCCTTGGGGTGCCAATTGCAGCAGGAGTCCTCTATCCTGTATTTGGATTACTGCTCTCCCCTATGATTGCCGCACTGGCGATGAGTTTTAGCTCGGTATCAGTTATAGCAAATGCTCTGAGGCTGCGGGCAGCAAAAATATAACCCTAGAAAAGAGGGTGTTTTTAAGCGGACTTTGATTGATAAAATCAGAGTCCGCTTTTTTTTGTCCTAGTAGTACAAGGATGATAGGATTTCTGCCTACCCTTAGAACTAGCTTTGCGGCAAATACCCCACTCCACTCCTTAGCTAACAATAAGTTAACATAGCTTGGTTTTAATCACAATCCCTTAACATTCTACTTGAATCCGGTTAACCTGTGAAGCTCATATTTGCGGCCTATTAATAACTAATACAATCTTTAGAACAACATGATGAGGACGCAATTTATTTTAATAATGGCTTTATTGGCATTTGTAACCGGCCACTCTCAAAAACTCTTTGAGGGAACGGTTCTGGATGAGAACATGCTGCCCTTGCCAGGGGCTTCGGTAGTAATAAAAGGAAGCACCATAGGGGTGGCGGCCGATTTTGATGGGGTTTTTCAAATCGAATTGCCTACAGGTGACGAAACCTTGGTAGTATCGTACATAGGATATATTGCCCAAGAAATTGAAACGGGGGGTAAGGATAGGATGGACATTCAGCTACTACCAGATTCCCAAATATTGGATGAGGTAGTGGTTACCGCTTTGGGAATTAGTCGTGCAGAGAAAAAAATTGGCTATGCCACCCAAACCATCGATACCGAAATAATAGAGGAGGTAAATGCACCCAACGTGGGGAGTTTATTCTCGGGGCAGGTAGCCGGACTCTCGGTGAGTAATCCTACCGGACTTTTTCAAAAGCCATCCTTTTCCCTAAGGGGGAAAACGCCGCTGGTGGTTATCGATGGTATTGCCGTAGAAACCGATTTTTATGATGTTTCCGCCAATGATATTGCCAATATCAATGTGTTGAAAGGCACCACTGCCTCGGCATTGTATGGTTCTAGAGGTAGGAACGGGGCTATATTGATTACTACAAAAAATGCAAAAACCGATGGGTTGGAGGTCACCGTGTCCCATAATACCATGGTTTCAGCCGGATTTACCGTATTTCCCGAAACCCAAAACCAATACGGGAACGGTTCCAATGGGAAGTATGAGTTTTGGGACGGTAAGGATGGGGGGGTGTCCGATGGCGATATGATCTGGGGCCCTAAATTTGAACCCGGCGTATTGGTATCCCAATGGAACAGCCCAATCTATGATAAGGTAACCAATGAAACCATTCCGTGGTGGGGCGATGTTTCTGGTACCCAGTACGACGATAAGTCCAGATACTCCCGTGTACCTACCCCTTGGAAATATCACAACAACTTAAAAGATTTCTTGGAGCCGGGCTATATCGCCTCCACAGAGTTTGCCATCGCCAACAAATCGGAAAAAGGAGCCTTTAGATTGGCAGGGAATTTTTCTAGCCAAAAAGATAGGGTGCCCAACGCTAGCCTAAAAACTGGGGGCTTAAGCTTTAAGGCCACCACCAATTTATCCGAAGCACTTACGCTAGACAGTAAGTTGTCTTATAATAAAGTATACTCCCCTAACTATCCCAGACATGGCTATGGGCCCAAAAACCATATGTATACCATTCTAATTTGGATGGGGGACGATGTAAATGGAAAAGAATTGGACCAGCACCGTTACGTTCCTGGACAGGAAGGCTACCGGCAGGCAAATTATAATTACGCCTGGTATAACAATGTGTACTTTGCTGCCCATGAACTCAACCAGAAATACGATGCCGATCTTATAAACGCACAGCTGGCGCTGAACTATGATATTACTAATGAACTAAAAGTACAGGCAAGGGGATCTGCCGTGATACAGGATATTTTTGAGGACCGGCAAAGCCCCAAGAGCTATTTAAATTATGGCGATGCTAGGGATGGGGACTACAAGACGTGGAACCGAAACAGGCTAACGGTAGATTATGATATCCTTGCTACCTATAACAAAGATATATCCGAAGATTTTTCCTTTGATATCAATGCTGGGGCCTCCTCCTTTTATAGGAAATACCAGGAAGAGTACAATTCTACGGATGGTTTGGTGGTTCCTTTTGTTTATAGTTTAAACAATACCAAGGGATCGGTAGCGGCAAAAACCTATCTAGAGGAAAAAGCTACCAATAGCGTGTATGCAACCTTAGGAATGGATCTTTATAATGCCGTCTTCCTAAATATAGCGGCTCGGAACGATTGGTCTTCTAGCTTGCCAAAGGAAAATAGATCCTATTTTTACCCTTCGGCCTCCCTTAGTACAGTGGTATCCAATTATGTGAACCTTCCCTTAGGGATAGATTATCTAAAAGCGTTTGGCTCATGGGCGAAGGTTTCCAGTGACCTAGGGCCCTATAGTACTGCTTCCTACTATACCAATAATGGGGTGTTTGGAGGGAATGTTAAATTGGAATACCCCAATGGTTTGGTCAATCCCAATATTCAACCAGAAAGTTCTACCTCCTATGAATTGGGGTTGAGTTCGGCCTTTCTACAAAACCAATTGCGATTAGACCTTACCTATTACCATGTGGTAGATACCAACCAGATTATAGATTTGCCAATATCTAACACCTCTGGTTTTGAAAACCGAAAGGTGAACGGCAACGAATATACTACCAAGGGACTAGAGGTTGTTTTGGGGGCTACACCTTTTCGCACCGATACCTTTAGGTGGGATGCTACAGCTAACTGGAGTAGAAAGGTACAGCGGATTACGGACATTTATGGGGAGAACTCTACCTATAAGGACCTAAGGTTAAATGATCGTGCCGATAGTTATTATGCCACCGTTTGGCAGAAAACAGCTGATGGGGATTTAATTCTAAATGATCAGGGAATGCCCATTCGCGATAATTTTAAACAGCGATTAGGCCATTCCGATCCCAGTTGGACCCTTGGGCTTCAAAATACCTTTAAGTACAAAAACCTTTCTGTAAACATCGGTATTGATGGGGTTTGGGGCGGATTGATGCGTTCCGTAACGGTAGAGAAAATGTGGTGGGGCGGGAAGCATCCCAACTCAACGGAATTCCGGGATGCGGAATATGCCGCTGGGAAACCGGTGTACGTGCCCAATGGGGTTACCGTGACGGGAGGAGAATTGGTGCAGGATGTGGATGGTAGTGTTATTTCCGATACTAGGACGTATCAGAAAAACACCACTGCGGTAAGTTGGCAGACCTGGTCCCAAAATTATCCTTACCGGGCAGCAGTGAGCTATAAGGAAAACAAAAAGTTTGCGAATGTTTTTGATCGCAGCTTCTTTAAACTGCGTACCCTATCCTTTAAATATGACTTTACCGATTTGGCCAATATAAAAGGGGTAAAGCAGCTAGAGACTACCTTGAGCGGATATAATCTTTTCGTTTGGAAAAAAGCGGATATTATTGATCCCGACTTTGGAAACGACAACAACCTGCAAGACCCGTCTACCAGATATATCGGCATGGGGGTTAAGGTGAAATTCTAATAATGCTAATAAAAAGAACATGAATAAAATACCATTTTTAAGTTTTCTGATGCTGATGATCACCCTAACGGGCTGTACCGATCTTTCCGACATCAACGTAAATCCAAATAACGTAAGTGAGACCCACCCACAATTGTTGTTGACCAATATTGCGAGCAATGCATTTACGGTCAATGGTACATCGGCCTTATACGCCTCCAGAATGCTGGTGCAAACCGATGGGGAAAGCAACCTTCAATATTATAACTGGAGTCGCGCAGAGTTTGGGGATTACAATATGCTAGGGGAGGTAAGCAAGATGATGCAGGAGGCAGAACGTATAAAGAGTCCGGCCTATATAGCGCTATCTAAATTCTTTAGGGCCTATTATTTTTATAATCTTACGCTTCGCTTTGGGGATATCCCGTATAGCGAAGCCCTACAAGGGGAGACAGAGGGTAACTATGCCCCTAAATACGATGCTCAAAAAGAGGTGTTTATCGGGATATTAAAGGAATTGGAGGAAGCCAACTTACTCTTAAATAATAATACCGAGTTAATAGCTGGAGATATAATTTATAGCGGTAATTCGCTTAAGTGGCAACGCTTAATCAATTCTTTTAGGCTAAAAGTCCTTATTACCCTCTCTAAAAAGGAACATGATGCTCAATTGGGGGTTAAAGAAGCCTTTGCCAGTATTGTTGCCAATGAACCACTTATGGAGTCTAATGGAGATAACGGTCAGTTAGTGTATTTGGATGAGGAAGGAAGTAGGTATAGAGAGTTTAACTCCAGTAGCTACGGATCTGGGATGTATATGGATGCGACTTTTATAGACCGATTAAAGGAAAGACGAGACCCTAGATTGTTTATTTTCAGTGGAATTACTAAAAATGCCAAGGAAGCGGGACTGGCAATAGACGATTTTAATGCCTATGCCGGAGGCGATCCCCTGGCTCCCTATGCCGAGGTAAATGATAAGGCTGCGGCAGGCGATGTTTCCAAGGTAAATTTGAGATATTCCACAGACCCCACTACCGAACCACATAATTTGATGGGCTATTGGGAGCTAGAATTTATTCTGGCCGAAGCCGCGCTTAGAGGGTGGATAGGCAGCAGTGCCAAAACGCATTATGAAAATGCCGTAAAAGCTTCTTTTAGCTTTTATAATGAGTATGCCAAAAACTTGGAAGCGTATGTAACGGCATCGGATGCCGAGACCTACCTAAACGGTCCCTTGGTGGCTTTTGAAGAAGGGATGTCTATGGATAATAAACTGGAATTGATATTGACCCAAAAATACTTCACCACCTTTTTGCAGTCGGGCTGGAGCATGTATTTTGACCATCTAAGAACGGGATATCCCAATTTTGCACATTCCCCAGGAGTTACTCCTCCCACTAGGTGGATGTACCCTCAATCTGAATACAACAATAATACCCAACATGTTTCCCAAGCAATTGAAGCACAGTTTGGGGCAGGAAACGATAAGATAAGGGAAATTAGCTGGTGGCTGCAGTAATATTTTGGACTTGAATATGGGCTTCATATAATGGAATGTTTATTTTAGAGGTTGGGCATAGCTGCCAAGTAGTGGGGCACCCCTAGAGGGCCAGGGAGGCTTTGGATATATAAGGACCATACTATAGGGGAACGCAGTGTTTAGTTATGTTGTTATCCTTCCTTAGTAAGTATAGGGATTGCTGCCAAACCTTCTTGTTAAACCGTGGGTGTAGTCATAAACATCACCATTGAAACCAATATTTAGATTGGAGCAGTTGTTCCAATAATATAAATTTTAACACTATAAATAATTAATCAGATGAAAAGAAGCGTAGTAACTGTGATGATGGTTCTCCTAGCGGGAATATTCTCTAAAGGCATGGCACAAACCGACCAGCAACCCAATGTAATTCTTATAACCTTGGACGGACTCCGTTGGCAGGAGCTTTTTTCCGGAGCAGATCCCTTGTTGGTAACCAACAAAAATTATGTAGGGGATACTACTGGTTTAAAGGCCAGATTTTGGAGAGATACCCCAGAGGAGAGAAGAACTATTTTGATGCCTTTTTTCTGGAATAAAGTGAAAGAAATGGGACAGTTGCACGGAAATAGAAGCCTTGGGAATAAGGTAAACCTCACCAATGAAATGTGGTTTTCCTATCCTGGGTATAACGAGATCTTAACCGGGGAAGCAGACGACAAAAGGATTACCAGCAACAGAAAAGAGAACAACCCTAATAAGACCATCTTGGAAAGAGTGAATAACTTGCCTGCCTATAAGGGAAAAGTTGCGGCCTTTGGTAGCTGGGACGTCTTTCCCTTTATCATAAACAAAACCCGTTCTGGAGTGCCCGTGAACGCAGGTTTTGATATTGTAGAGGGCAATGACCTTACGGAAAGGGAAGTCTTTCTTAACCAATTACAGTCAGAAATACCTAGTCCATGGGGCTCGGTTCGTTTAGACGCTTTTACCAATCACTATGCTATGGAGTATATGAAGAGGAAAAAACCAAAATTGGTATTCATATCCTATGGGGAAACCGATGATTTTGCGCACGACGGCGAATACGATGCCTATTTAAAATCGGCTTTAAATACAGACGGATTAATAGAAAAATTATGGAATTTTACCCAGCAAGATCCCTTCTATAAAAACAATACTACCTTTATTATCACCACCGATCATGGGCGGGGTACACAACCTTTGGACACCTGGAAAGGTCATGGCTCTAGTACAGAAGGCTCCGATGAGGTATGGATAGTTGCCTTTGGTAAAGGCGTATCTGCCAAGGGAGAAGTTACAGAAGAAAAACAGCTTTATACCAATCAGGTGGCGCCCACGGTAATAAAATACCTAGGGGTTACCCTAGAAGGACCTGGTTTTAAAGGAAAAACATTGAAATTGGATAAATAATAATAGCTACTGACCATAATTGGTCCATTTTTAAAACTTAGTATCCTTGGAGTAGTTAATTCGGATACTATGTTGATCTAAATAAAAACTTCATCTCGAATCATCGGGATGAAGTTTTTTGTTAGTAACCACTATAAACATTGAGATTTCTAGGAAGTAGCGATTTAGATTGCCGATTGGGAATGTGATTGCACCTCAATTTCTAAATTGCTAAGAGTCTTGGTTGTACAAGCTAATTCTGCGAGTATCGCTATTCTAGCGCTTGAGAAGGTTTTCTCTAAATTAGAAAACAAGTCTTGATAATAGGCGATTCCGGAATTTAGATTTTTTATAAAGGTCAATAAATACTTTTCTTGTTTTTTATTCATGGAAAATCTGCTTTCTTCAATTTTGCTTTTTAGATAGTCCATATAGATTCCCAGTTCTTTTATAAACATATTGGGCCTGTCGGTTCTAGCTATAATATTGGTCCGACCATAGATATGATCGGTCATTTCCTGAAGTGAAACAATTTTAGAATAATAAGCCATATTTGGTCCTGGACAAACAGACACCCCCGGCCCCTCTGTTTTGGTATCCAAATCGTAGGCTAAAAGAGCAGATGTTCCCAAGCCCACACAGGTGCAAGATTTCTCGGTGATTTTATTGAATTTATAATCGTACTCGGCCTTGGAAATATCCTGGGTCTCCAATTCCTTGATTTTTATATGTTGATATTGCCTAGAAGCGGTACACAATCCTTTTTCCGTGTATTCCTTATTAAGGGCAACAAATTTCTTGGGACAAGAACTGCCAGGTCGCTTCTTATCAATTAATTGTTGTTTTTCCAGGTCTTTTGTGCTGCCTCTAAGGTTATGGAATGGAACCCCTAGAGGAGAAACGTCACTTAGATAAAGGTCTTTTTCCTTGGCAGCCACTAATTGATTCATCGTTGCTTTATCTACAGTAGTAGCTTCCGGAACCAATAGAAAAGGAGTTCCCCACCCTACGGAATCTACCTGGTAGTGGTTTAGTAAAAACTGATGTTCTTCAAAAGTACCCACACCTCCCTGAGCAGTAATTCTTAGGGGTAATTTTTGTGGAGCTTCCTTTCCCTTAGCCTCCAAGGCCGATGTTAACAAGGTGTAAATCTCTTCTTGCAGGGCCTGGCGGTTGTTCTTAAACTCAGCTAATATGGGGCCCATTAAATATCCGTCGGTAGCAAATGCATGACCCCCGCAATTTAAACCCGATTCAATTCTATATTCGGATACCCAAAGTCCCTTTTATGCCAAAAATTTTCCCTGTATCAATGCGGATCGATAATCGCTAACCTTAAGTACAATTTTCTTCTTTATAAAGCCATTACTATCTGGGTAGAAATCTTCAAAATTTTCCAGATAACTATACAATCTTGGGTTCATACCGGCAGAAAGAATAAGGGAAGAACATAGTTTACTGTTGGCGTATCCCCGAAGTGCAGCATGTGCATCATTAAATTCGGTAGGCAGTTTCACATCCTTTGTAAAATTATCCTTGTCTACCTTGGTCATGATATTAACATCCACACTCCCCATGGTTAAGTGCTCTTTTAACCATTTATTTACCGCACCTTTTTTAATTTCGTGGGAGGAAAATTTTTCCAACTCCTGTTTTAGGGTAGTGGCATCTGGAAGTAAGTTTAGGTAGGCACTTAGCTCTTTACGGGTATTGAAGGTGGAATTCTTAAGGGCTTCAAATTTTTTGTTCGCGGCATCATGGATGAGGTTCAGGTAACTGGTAATTCGTTTGGCCCTAAAATCTTCCAGCTTGTCTGAAATTTCTTGGTAGGGAACTTCAAATTTTTCGCAGTACATTTTACGAAGTTTTTCTAAAAGGATATCGTCTACCAGTGAAATAACGGAGTCTATCCCAAGGTGCGATACCTTTAAAGGAGTGTCTATGGTAAACCCTATTCCCATTACGGGTATGTGAAAATTGTGATGTGTCATAAAATTAATTTAAATATTTGATGCGGAGGAAGTAGGTGTTATTTAAAAGCGTTTTTAATAGTAGGGCGATGGTTTTCAGTGAGTTATAGTTAGCGTCCCCCTGTGTGTTAATCGTCAAAATTCACGATAAATCCAATGCTATTTCATGATTTTTATCATAGAATGAACATACTGATTAATTAAATTTCCCCTTATGGAATAGGTGAAAAGAGAGGGGTTTAAAAGTTTATGGGGTTAGTGTTTTAATAATGATAGGTTGAAGTTATGATAACCTATCGCTGGGGGATTAAGGGGATATTTGTAGGGAGTTGTTAAGGAAGTAGTTAGAGTTTGTTTTAATTGGAGGCTGG
This sequence comes from Arenibacter amylolyticus, assembly GCF_002150785.1. Taxonomy (GTDB): domain Bacteria; phylum Bacteroidota; class Bacteroidia; order Flavobacteriales; family Flavobacteriaceae; genus Arenibacter; species Arenibacter amylolyticus. Next base: position 104,131 of record NZ_MTAZ01000004.1, read on the forward strand.
TGCATTGCACCAGCTTTTTTTTATCAACCCTATACTTTTTTATCTAAAAAGAATAAGGAAGGCCCCTATGGCAGTTAAAATCAGGATCATCCTTCTGTAAAACTGATCTTTTATAATCTTTACCAATCGCACCCCTACAAAAAGACCTAGAATAATTGCTGGAACTAATTTTAGGTTTATTAGCAGTGTTTCTGGGGTAATGGTCTTCCAGATAAATATGTGAAAGGGAAGTTTAAAGATGTTTACAATGAAAAACAGCCAGGCTGCAGTTCCGATGAATTCATTCTTAGGGAGCCTCATGGCCAAAAAATAGATGTTGGAAAATGCCCCCGCCAAATTTCCGATCATAGTGGTTATTCCTGCTAGGGTGCCTATAAAGCCTGCAAAAGCCCAATGGGTAGGGACATTTTTAGATTTTTTGCGGTCCCACCAATACATCATAGCTACGGTGAATAAGATAATAGCAGACATCCCAATTTTAAAAGTAGCTTCTGGTAGCTCTTTTCCAATGGCGGTTCCAATAAAAATCCCCAAGATCATCCATGGCAAAAAGGCTAGGATGTATTTCCATTTAGCATGTCTGTTATAGTAGATTACGGCGATGGTATCTCCTACCACTAGCAAAGGGACAAGCACTCCGGTAGAATCCTTTGCGCCAAAAGCCAAGGCCATAAGGGTAACAATGATGATGGATATACCTTTAATTCCCGCTTTGGAGATTCCTAAAACAAAAATAGCTGTAAAAGCAAGTATCCAGGTAGTAGCGGTAGTATCCATTGCGATTGTGAGATTCATTTGCAACATTTGGCGATCGTTCGGCAAAAGTATCCTAAAAAAAATTATCTTTATCGCTTTTTCAACAACCAAAGCAAAATTGATGGAATTAAGTACGCTTGATTATAGTTTTATAATCGTTTTCTTCTCAATCGTTTTATTTATAGGGGTCTATGTATCTAAAAAATCAGGATCTAGCTCCTCAGAATATTTTCTTTCTGGCAGGACCATGCCTTGGTGGTTATTGGGACTTTCCATGGTAGCCACTACCTTTTCTACCGATACGCCCAACTTGGTAACGGATATTGTTCGTACCAACGGTGTTTCTGGAAACTGGGTATGGTGGGCCTTTTTATTGACTGGATTGCTTACCGTATTTGTCTATGCCAAGCTTTGGCGGAAATCTAATGTAAGCACGGATTTGGAATTCTATGAGCTTAGGTATGGGGGAAAACCTGCCGAGTTTCTAAGAAAGTTCAGGGCCGTTTATCTAGGGGTGATCTTTAATGTGATTACTATGTCTGCCGTTACTTTGGCAGCGATAAAAATTGGAGGTATTATGTTGGGACTGGAGCCATGGGTAACCGTGGTAAGTGCTGGTCTTATTACAGTAACCTTTAGTGCCTTGGGTGGATTTAAAGGGGTGGTTTATACCGATTTCCTTTTGTTCTTCGTAGCTATGGGAGGTGCTATTGGAGCAGCCTATTACCTAGTGAACATTCCAGAAGTAGGGGGTTTAGAAGCACTTTTGGCCAATGAACATGTGTCGGACAAGCTTTCTATATTACCCGATTTTAGTAATACCAATGCCGTCATTACCCTACTTATTATACCATTGGCAGTACAGTGGTGGAGTTCGTGGTATCCTGGAGCAGAGCCAGGTGGTGGTGGGTATATCGCTCAGCGTATGCTGGCCGCTAAAAACGAGAACCATGCCATTGGTGCTACCTTCTTTTTTAACATTATGCATTATGCCCTAAGACCATGGCCGTGGATTTTGGTGGCATTGGCTTCTTTGGCAGTATATCCGGACGTAGCCAGTATACACGAGGCATTCCCTAACGTGGCTGCAGATAAGTTGGGACACGATTTGGCTTATTCTGCGATGCTGACCAAATTGCCTAGTGGACTATTAGGCCTGGTATTGGCTTCCTTGATAGCCGCGTATATGAGTACCATCTCTACACAGCTAAACTGGGGGTCTTCCTATATAGTATATGACTTTTACAAGCAGCAGATTAATCCAGAAGCATCGGAAAAAAGACTGGTTGCCGTTGGTAGAATCTCTACCGTGATATTAATGGTTTGTAGTGCCGTACTGGCCTTGTTGCTTCAAAATGCGCTACAGTTATTTGAGGTGTTGTTGGTATTTGGTGCAGGTACAGGATTAATCTTTATTCTAAGATGGTTCTGGTGGAGAATTAATGCGTGGAGTGAGATTACGGCCATGTTTGCCTCCGGGATCATTTCTATTGTATTAAAGCTTACGGCAGTGGGTCCTTTCTTGTTTGCCGCAGAATCTGGTGTTTTCCCGCAATGGGCAGAATACCCCTTTGTAGTGTTAACTACTACCATTATCTGGTTGGCGGCTACGTTTATGACCCAGCCCGAATCTAAGCAGGTGCTACAATCTTTTTATAAAAAAATACAGCCAGGAGGCCCGGGATGGTCCAAGGTGGTTAACGAAGCCGAGGCTGAAAATACGGACATAGTAAACTCCAAGGAAAAATGGAGTGTACCCTCTGGAATTAGTGCCATGCTATTGGGCTGTGTCCTCATATACTCTTGTATGTTTGCAACTGGTTATTGGATCTATGGCAAAACAACTCAGGCAATAATCTTAACAGGGGTAGCCATTGTTTCCGGACTATTGCTGGCAAGGGCTTGGAACAAGATGAAGGATCATATCCTATAAATATCAATCCAAAAGGATGTAGAAAATTAAAAAGAGCACCCATAGCGGTGCTCTTTTTAATTATGGTAACTGTTTATGAAAGTTTGGTATTACTGATATAAGGTATTGGTTGGTAGAGCGTCACGGTCGCTAAGAAAGAGGTGTGGAGAACTGGGCTAGACCTCCAAAGACATTAATTTAATCTCTAAGCTCCAATAGTCTGGATACGTATTTACCAATTACATCAAACTCCAAATTCACTACTGTTCCAACCTGGTAAGTGTTAAATACCGTATGCTCATAGGTATAGGGAATGATAGCTACGCTAAAGCTATCCTTTTTAGATCCTACTACCGTTAAGCTAGTGCCATCTATGGTAATGGAACCCTTTTCAATGGTTACATTGTTTAGGTCGGCATCGTAGCTAAAGGTAAATATCCAACTTCCGTCCTGCTCCTCAATATGAGTGCAGGTCCCGGTCTGATCTACGTGGCCCTGTACAATATGTCCGTCTAATCTTGCCCCCAAAACCATGGCGCGTTCCAGGTTTACGATATTCCCCGGTGTAAGGTTGCCCAGATTGGTTTTTTGTAAGGTTTCGTCTATGGCGGTAACCGTATAACGATCCTCCTCTATGCCTACCACGGTAAGGCAAACCCCATTGTGAGAAACGCTCTGATCTATCTTAAGTTCCTGGGTAATGGTAGATTTTATAGTGATGTGGAAATTGCTGCCATCCCGCACTGTATTTGTGACTTCTCCCAAAGTTTCAATAATTCCAGTAAACATGTGTCGTTTTAATTAATTAGTTTTGTGGGGTAAAATTAACGGTTTATTTTATATTAAACGACAATACAGTATGCAGGAAAGAGGGAAAATAAGATTGGGTATTTCCATTGGAGATCTAAATGGTATTGGGTGCGAGGTAGTACTTAAAACATTTGAGGATGTCCGAATGCTCGATTTTTGTACCCCGGTGATTTTTGCATCCAACAGAGCTATTGCCCATCAGAAATCTGCCTTGGGGATAGATATTAATTACAATGGCGTAAAAGAGCCCGCCAATGCTTTGGATGGGAAGGTGAATGTGGTTAATGTTTGGAAGGATACCCATAAGGTAGCGTTTGGCACCCCAACACCAGAGAGCGGGAAGTTTGCGATAGAATCCCTTAGGGCCGCCGTGGCAGCACTGAAGAACAATGAGATAGATGTCTTGGTAACGGCGCCTATCAACAAGAACAATATACAGGCCGAGGATTTTAATTTTCCTGGACATACAGACTTCCTAGCCCAAGAACTGGAAGGGGAAAGTCTAATGTTTATGGTGTCTGGCGATTTAAGGGTGGGGTTGTTAACAGATCACGTTGCTGTAAAGGATGTGGCAGCGACCATTACCCCGAAACTGATAAAGAGTAAGTTGGCTACAATTGAAAAATCCCTAAAGATGGATTTTGGTATACGAAAGCCAAAAATTGCCATGTTGGGAATTAATCCTCATAGCGGAGATAATGGCGTAATAGGGAAAGAAGACGATGAGGTATTGAAGCCAGTCATCAAAGAAATGACCGAAAAAGGGCATTTGGTTTTTGGGCCCTATGCCGCGGACAGCTTTTTTGGCTCGGACAACTACAAGCAGTTTGATGCTATTTTGGCCGCCTATCACGATCAAGGCCTTATTCCTTTTAAAACCTTGTCCTTTGGGAAAGGGGTTAATTATACCGCAGGCCTAAATAAAGTGAGAACTTCACCAGATCATGGAACGGCCTATGAAATAGCTGGGAAGGGAGTAGCCGATCATAGCTCTTTTAAGGAAGCAGTGTTTACAGGGATCAATATATATAGGAACCGACTGGAATTTAAGGAGTTAACCAGCGATGTTCTAAGGAAACAAAAAATTAAAAGATAGACGGTATCCATAGATTAAAAGAGGGTTATAGCGCTTGAGACCAATGCTTTAGGGCGTCTCAAAGCACTTTTATTTATTTCTTTTGATTTGTTGGGATTTTATAAAATAATAGTATCTTTGCACCCGCCTTAATTGTGGCGGGTACATTAAAAACAAGTGTGGACATGATGACGCATAAGGAGTTTAGTATTCCTTTTTCAGGGTTGAAACAGGGAAAACACGAGTTTGAATATACCATTGAAAATAAGTTCTTTGAGTCTTTTGAGTACCATGAGTTTCACGAAGCGGATATAGATATTTCCGTTACCCTGAACAAAATGAGTACTATGATGGAGTTGGAGATGCATGCGCGGGGAACCGTAAATGTAAGCTGTGACCTGTCCAACGAGCCTTATGACCAAGATTTAGAAGCTAATCTAGAATTGGCAATTAAATTTGGTGATGAGTATAATGATGACAACGATGAGATTTTGATTATTCCGCATGCGGAACATCAAATAAACGTTGCACAATACATTTATGAAATGTTAGTGTTGACCGTTCCGCAAAAAAGGGTACACCCGGGAGTTTTGGACGGCAGTTTGCAATCGGAGGCATTAGAAAAGTTGGCGGAGCTTCAACCAAAAGAATTAAAGATAGACGAAGAAGATATAGATCCCCGTTGGGACGCACTAAAAAAATTATTAACGGATAAATAAGTTTCATAATGGCACATCCTAAGAGAAAAATCTCCAAAACCAGAAGGGATAAAAGAAGAACGCACTACAAGGCTGTAGCGCCTACCGTTGCAAAAGACCCAACTACTGGGGAAATGCATTTGTTTCACAGAGCCCACTGGCATGAAGGTAAATTATACTACCGCGGGGAGGTTTTAATTGACCAAACAGAAGAAGCTGTAGCATAATTTGTACGGAAAAATTACAATATGAACTCCCACTTATATAAGGTGGGAGTTTTTTTTATCAAAGATTAAAAATCTAAGAAACACTATATAATTGGGCTGAAAGTCATAGAAAATTACTAATTTTCACAAATTTTCAGTTGTTTTTGAAGGTTTATCGATAAAAACAAATTTGGATGAGTAAAATAACGGCGGCAATTACGGCTGTAGGGTCTTATGTACCAGACTTTGTAATGACCAATAAAATCCTGGAAACCTTAGTAGATACTAATGATGAATGGATTACTACCAGAACCGGTATTAAAGAAAGAAGGATTTTAAAAGGAGAAGGTTTGGGTACCTCCTATCTCGCTATAAAAGCGGCAGAACAGCTTTTGTCCAAAAGAAAATTAGATCCCAAGGAAATAGATATGGTTATTGTAGCCACGGCCACCCCAGATATGATGGTGGCAGCTACCGCAGCCTATGTCGCTTCGGAAATAGGGGCTGAAAATGCCTTTGCATACGATTTGCAGGCAGCCTGTTCTAGTTTCCTATATGGAATGTCTACCGCCGCTAGCTATATTCAATCTGGAAGATATAAAAAAGTACTGCTGATTGGGGCCGATAAAATGTCTTCTATCATTGATTATACGGATAGAACTACCTGTATTATTTTTGGCGATGGTGCCGGAGCGGTTTTGTTTGAGCCAGATACGGAGGGATTAGGGTTGCAGGACGAATACTTGCGATCTGATGGAATCGGGAGAAACTTCCTTAAAATGGATGCTGGAGGTTCTTTATTACCCGCATCGGAGGAAACCGTTAAAAATCGCCAACACTTTATTTACCAAGACGGGAAGTCGGTCTTTAAATTTGCAGTTACCAATATGGCAAATGCCGCTGCGAAGATTATGGAGCGGAATAACTTAACTCACGAGGATGTTAATTGGTTAGTGCCACATCAGGCCAATAAAAGAATTATTGATGCTACCTCCAATAGGATGGGCGTAGAAGATTCTAAGGTGATGATGAACATACAAAAATACGGAAATACCACATCTGCAACGCTACCACTATTGCTCAGCGATTACGAGAACCAGTTGAAAAAAGGAGATAATTTGGTTTTCGCTGCATTCGGAGGCGGTTTTACATGGGGTTCCATCTATTTAAAATGGGCCTATAATTCTTAAATTAGACGAAACCTAAAAATCTAAAACGAACTAACTATGGATATTAAAGAAATTCAAAGCTTGATCAAATTTGTGGCCAAATCAGGGGCTAGTGAGGTAAAACTAGAGATGGAAGATATTAAGATCACCATCCGTACCGGTACCGAAGGTTCCAAGGAGCCTACCTACGTACAGCATGTTCCCATGAATGCTCCCGTTGCTCAACCAACTTTGCCGCAGGCAGCAGCAGAACAGCCTGCCGTTGAAGTTACTAGAAAAGCAGAGGCCGAGGAAGATGATAAACTGGTTACCATTAAATCCCCCATCATTGGTACCTTCTATAGAAAGCCTTCCCCAGATAAGCCTGCTTTTGTAGAGGTGGGGTCCGTTATAAACAAAGGGGATGTTCTTTGTGTGATTGAGGCGATGAAGTTGTTTAATGATATTGAATCGGAAATTTCTGGAAAGATTGTAAAAGTACTTGTGGATGATAGTTCGCCAGTAGAATTTGATCAGCCGTTATTCTTGGTAGACCCCTCATAAGAAATTTTTAAATGCTAAATGTGGATGACCCGATGTGATCGGAGTCATACGGGTTTAAAAATTTGGAATACTAATTAAAATTTCAAGAGATGTTTAAAAAAATACTTATTGCAAATAGGGGAGAAATAGCGCTTCGTATTATCAGGACCTGTAAGGAAATGGGAATAAAGACGGTAGCGGTTTACTCCAAGGCGGATGAGGAAAGTCTTCATGTTCGTTTTGCGGACGAAGCAGTTTGTATAGGACCTGCAGCAAGTAGCGAGTCGTACTTGAAGATCCCAAATATTATAGCTGCTGCGGAAATTACCAATGCAGATGCCATTCATCCTGGATATGGCTTCCTTTCGGAAAACTCTAAATTCGCAAGGATCTGTAAGGAACACGATATAAAGTTCATCGGTCCTTCCGGAGAACATATAGATAGAATGGGTGATAAGGCTACGGCCAAAGAGACCATGAAAAAAGCAGGGGTACCTACTATCCCAGGGTCGGACGGACTCCTAAAAGATTTGGACCACGCTAAAAAAGTAGCCAAGGAAATGGGCTATCCCGTAATGATTAAAGCTACTGCCGGTGGTGGTGGAAAAGGGATGCGCGCAGTTTTCAAGGAAGAAGATTTAGCAAGAAACTTTGAGAGTGCCGTGCAAGAGGCCAAAGCGGCCTTTGGCAATGATGGCATGTATATGGAAAAGCTGATAGAGGAGCCAAGACATATCGAAATCCAAGTTGTAGGTGATCAGTATGGAAAGGCATGTCACCTTTCAGAAAGGGACTGTTCCATTCAGCGTAGACACCAAAAACTTACCGAAGAGACGCCCTCCCCGTTTATGACGGATAAATTAAGGGATGCCATGGGTAAGGCGGCGGTGAAAGCAGCCGAATACATACAATATGAGGGTGCGGGTACCATTGAGTTTTTGGTAGACAAACACCGTAACTTCTACTTTATGGAGATGAATACCAGAATACAGGTAGAGCATCCCATTACCGAGCAGGTGATAGATTACGACCTTATTAGGGAGCAGATCTTAGTTGCTGGAGGTGTGCCCATTTCCGGAAAGAACTACTTTCCAAAATTACACTCCATAGAATGTAGAATCAATGCCGAAGATCCGTTTAATAATTTTAGGCCTTCTCCGGGAAAGATTACCACCTTGCACACGCCTGGTGGCCATGGAATAAGATTGGATACGCATGTGTATAGTGGATATACCATTCCTCCAAATTACGATTCCATGATTGCAAAATTGATCACTACGGCACAGACTAGGGAGGAAGCCATTAATAAAATGAAACGCGCATTGGACGAGTTTGTAATAGAAGGTATCAATACCACTATTCCTTTCCATAGGCAATTGATGGATCATCCAGATTATTTGGCGGGTAATTATACCACCAAATTCATGGAGGATTTTGAAATGAAACCAGTCGCGGAAGACTAATAAAGGCATCCATAATGCCTAAGATTTTTAAAAAGCGAAGTAAGCTGAACAATGAACAGCTTGCTTCGCTTTTTTTTATGCCTAAAAATAAGGGGGAATCCTAGCATTTTCCTTTAACTTTAACTGCATCATTACAAAGATATCGGGATATGAATTTAAGTTTTTGGGAATATAAGACCTGGCTCTCCAATCTAGATTTTACAGTGGTGGGCAGTGGTATTGTCGGACTCAATTGCGCTCTCCAGTTAAAAGAGCGATTTCCTAAAGCCAATATCTTGGTTTTGGAGAAGGGGATACTACCGCAGGGTGCTAGCACCAAAAATGCGGGTTTCACTTGTTTTGGGAGTATTTCCGAGGTGTTATCCGATCTTGGCTCACATACTGAGCAGGAGGTAGTGCAGTTAGTACAGAAGCGATGGGAGGGCGTACAGCTGTTGCGCAAGAACTTGGGCGATGCGCAAATTGGTTATCTTAATTACGGCGGCCATGAGGTGTTCCTAAAGGGGCAGCAAGAGCTTTATAACCGGTGTATGGATAAGATAGAGAGCGTCAATAGCCTTTTAGAACAGGTGTTTAAGGCAGACTGTTTTGCAGTGCATCCCAACAGCTTTCAGTTTAAGAATGTAGAAAACAACTATATCAGCTCTAGCTTTGAGGGACAATTGGATACCGGGATGATGATGGACGCCCTGCTCAATAAGGTTTACAAGGCGGGTATCAAGATTCTTAATGGCGTTCAGGTAAAATCGTATGCAGAATCCCATAGCCAGGTAGCAGTGGAAACAGATCAGTTTCAATTTAATACGAAACACTTGTTGGTGGCCACCAATGGTTTTGCTGGCCAATTGCTTCAAGAGGATGTTAAGCCTGCTAGGGCGCAGGTGGTAATTACCCAGCCCATAGACCAGCTTCCTATTAAAGGCACCTTCCATTTGGATGAAGGCTATTACTATTTCAGGAACGTAGGCAATAGAATTCTCCTTGGGGGTGGTAGGAATCTCGATTTTAAAGCGGAGGAAACCAGTGAGTTTGGGGAAACGCCTCTTGTGCAAAATCGTTTAGAAGAATTATTGAAGACCATCATCTTACCCGAAATTCCCTTCCAAATAGACAGAAGGTGGAGCGGAATAATGGGGGTGGGAAATCAAAAAAAGCCTATTGTTAAACCATTGTCCAATCGCGTGTTTTGCGGCGTGAGAATGGGAGGCATGGGGATAGCCATTGGGAGTAGTGTGGGCAAGGAGCTAGCGGCATTGGTAGAATAAATTATAAGCTTAAATGAAACCTACTGTAAGAGAGGCATTGTATCGGTATTGTGAAACGTATATTCAGGATAGATATGCCCGAATTGAAAGACAGATACAATCCCTACAACAGGCGCTAATCTCGGAGACCAAGAGTAGTGCCGGTGACAAGCACGAAACTGGGAGGGCAATGATCCAATTAGAGCGCGAGAAGTTGGGAAATCAATTGGCCGAGGTTGAGTTACTGCAGCAGCGCTTTAAAAAAGTACCCTTAGAAGGTGCTTCCGACCAAGTAGTTTTGGGAAGCTTGGTATTTACTTCTCAATACCATTACTATATTGGGATTAGTGCGGGTAAGGTTACCGTAGAAGACCAAACCTTCTTTGCTATCGCCCCCAATACGCCCATGGGGAAGTTATTGATGGGAAAATCCCAAGGCGAATGTATCAACTTTAATGGCAGCGAGTTTTGTATCACTGCGATTGGCTAGGGGAATTCCTGGCGAGAACTTCCCTGGTTAGAAAATGCAGGGCTTAATCCATACTTGGTTTTCCGCGATACGCTTTTTTTTGTGCCAATTGCTTCTTTTGTCTTAAGCGTTTTTCCTTAGAGGCTCGGGTAGGTCTTGTTTTTCGTCTAGGTTTCGGTTTCCTAAGGCCTGCTTCTAGCATTTCTAGTAGCTTCTCAATAACCCGTTCCTTGTTTTTGTGCTGACTACGGGTTTCTTCGCTCCAGAGTACCAAAACCTTTTCTTTGGTTAGTTTATGGGACAGTTTTTTGAGAATCAAGCTTTTCTCCTGATCCGTAAGGGAGTTGGATTTGCCAATATTAAAGTAAACCGCCACCTTGGAAGAAACCTTGTTTACATGCTGCCCTCCTGCCCCACTGCTGCGAACGGCCTTAAACTTTAATTCTTGTATAAGCAGCTCCTTGTCCAAACGGTGTTATTGTTTTAAACGTTGATTAATGGTCTCCAAAGAGATGTTTAGGAATACTTTCTTCTTAGGTTTAAGCGCTTTGTCTGAATGAAATCGGATAATTTCTTCCCCAGACAAGGCTTCTATAAGATAGTAGCTGCCCATAAAATAACTTTTTTTTACAACCACTGGGATCCCCGATTTTTTGGAGACCTTAAACTCATGGGCGTAGACAATTATTTTACGCTTGGTATCGGCATAGGATTTTACAATTTCTATGGGAATATGGTTTGCCTCGCCAAAAAGGGTAGCCGTGTAAATATTCCTAGGATTAAAGTAAAGAGTTTCCGTTTCCTCGTCTGCCAATATTTCCTGATCCCTAAGCACCAAAACCCTATCTGCATATCCCAAAATATCGTGGTGGTCATGGGTTGCGGTAATACAACTGATTCCTTTTTCCTTAAGATAGTTGAACAAATTTCTTCTAAGCTTGTTCTTTCTAAGATTGTCTATATGGGCAAAGGGCTCGTCTAGAAGTAATAATTCGGGCTCCTGTGCCAAGGCTCTGGCTAGGGCCACCCGTTGTTGTTGTCCGCCACTTAGTTTTTCTATCTTAACCTTGGAAAACTCCACCATATCTATCATTTCTAACAGTTCTTGGGTGCGCTCCTTTAATTCTTCGGGGTAGAAAACCGATAAGAATTGGCTAACATTCTCCTCTACGCTGGTATAAGCCATTAACTCTAGGTCTTGGGCCAAGTACTTCATATAGGGTTCTCCGGGCACCAAATTAAAGTTAGGTCCCAGCACTTTTTTATCTCCCCAATGTATTTCGCCTTCATTGGGTTGTAGAAGTCCATAAATAAGCTGAAGTAAAGTACTCTTTCCGCATCCGCTCTCCCCAACAATGGAGACATGTTCTCCTTTAGCTACAGTAAAGTCTATATCCGTTAGGATGGGTGCTTTGTGATATGAAAATGAAAGGGAGTCTACTTGTAACATGGTCTTGTGTTATAAGGGGTACTGGAATAAAAAAAGTCCATTTCAAAAAAGAAATGGACTTAACAAAAATATCAATTAAATTGAAACCTACCCTTTAATTTCCTTTAAAACTGACTGATTGGGAAGATTCTGGAAACCCATATTGTACAGGGTAAAGCCAAAAATGTCCGCAGTTTGCTCAATAGTCTTGCTCACTGGGGTGCCTGCCCCATGGCCGGCATTGACTTCTATCCTAATAAGTACTGGGTTGTCTCCTTCCTGCTTTTCCTGAAGGGCAGCAGCAAATTTAAAGCTATGTGCTGGTACAACCCTATCGTCATGGTCTCCTGTAGTAATAAGGGTAGCAGGATATGCGGTGCCACTTTTAACATTATGCACGGGAGAGTAGTTTTTTAGGTATTGGAACATTTCCTCGTTGTCCTCTGCCGTTCCGTAGTCGTAAGCCCAACCTGCACCAGCGGTAAAGGTATGGTAGCGCAACATGTCTAACACGCCCACAGCGGGAAGGGCTACCTTCATCAATTCCGGTCTTTGGGTCATAGTGGCCCCAACCAATAAACCGCCATTGGAGCCTCCTCTAATGGCTAAATAATCGCTAGACGTATAATTGTTGTCAATTAAATACTCGGCAGCCGCTATAAAGTCGTCAAAAACATTCTGCTTTTGCATTTTGGTACCGGCATCATGCCATTTTTTTCCATATTCGCCACCTCCCCTTAGGTTGGGAACGGCGTAAATACCACCTTGTTCCATCCAAACGGCATTGGTAATGCTGAAAGAGGGGGTTAGGCTAATGTTGAATCCGCCATAACCGTATAGGATGGTCGGATTTTTACCGTTTAGTTCCAATCCTTTTTTATGAGTGATGATCATGGGTATCTTAGTACCGTCCTTAGAGGTGTAGAACACTTGGTTAGATTCGTACTCTTCCGGATTAAAATCTATTTCCGGTTTCCAATACAATTCATATTCCCCAGTAGCTACATTGTATTTGTACGAAGAGGAGGGGGTATTGTAATTGGTAAAGGAAAAATAGAATTCCTTTTCATCTTTCTTGCCTCCAAAACCACCGGCACTACCGATACCGGGAAGCTTTACCTCGCGAATCTTTTTGCCATCATAATCGTACTGGTATACTTTAGAGATGGCGTCTACCATATATTCTGCAAAGAGGAATCCCCCACCAATGCTGGCTGTAAGAACATGCTCTGTTTCAGGAATTAGGTCTTTCCAGTTTTCGGGAGCTGGATTGGCCGCATCTACAGTAACTATTTTTTTGTTGGGTGCTCCTAAATTGGTAACCAAATATAGGGTAGATCCTACATTGTCTAAGATGGAAGTATCCGAGTCCGTATGGTCTATAATTGGATATAATTTGCTGTTAGGCTTGGTAAGATCTTTTATGAACAGCTTGTTCCCCGAAGTTGAAACAGAAGCAGATACCAATAGATAGCGGTTGTCTTCCGTAACCCTTCCACCTACGTAGCGGTGCTTTTCCGAGGGAATTCCACCAAAGACAAGTTCGTCGTCTTTTTGGGAAGTTCCCAATTTGTGGTAGTACAATTTGTGCTGATCTGTTTTGGCAGATAGTTCGCTGCCTTTAGGCTTGTCATAGCTAGAGTAGAAGAAGCCTTCATTGCCTTTCCAAGAGATGCCGCTAAATTTGATGTCCACCAGGGTATCCTCTACAATTCTGCGGGTTTCTGTTTCCATGACAATCACCTTACGCCAATCACTACCTCCCTCAGAAATGGAGTAGGCGGCTATAGAGCCATCGTCCGAAAAACTAAGACCAGATAAAGAGGTGGTGCCATCTTCAGAGAAGGTATTGGGGTCTAGGAAAACCTCTTCTTCCTCGTTATCCTTACTTCGGTATATAACGTACTGATTCTGGAGTCCGTCGTTTTTGTAAAAATAGGTGTAATCCCCTTCCTTAAACGGAGATCCCAATTTTTCATAATTCCATAAGGTCTCCAAACGTTTTTTTAGTTGGTCTCTAAAGGGAATTTGGTCTAAATAATCGAAGGTGGTTACATTTTGTTCTTTTACCCAAGCCTCCGTTTCCTTACTTCTATCATCTTCCAACCATCTGTAGGGGTCGGGTACCTCGGTTCCAAAATAATGGTCTACCGTATCAACTTTTTTAGTAACGGGATAATTCAACACAATCGCATCTTTTTTTTGATCTGTACCACAGGCCAGTACAAAGCTGGCAGCAATGGTGGTCAATACTATTTTCTTCATATGTTAATTAGATAGGTGAAGCTCAAAAATACTACAAAAAAAACCTTTGCAGCAAGTAAGGATGCAAAGGTATTTTTTAGGGTTCTATCTCCTTGCGGAGGATGTTGTAAAAACGTGGTGCCAAATGGCAGTCCTAGGTAGTGAGTTATACCAATTTATTCTCTACCAAGTACTCTGCAATCTGTATTACGTTGGTGGCGGCACCTTTTCTTAGGTTGTCTGCAACGATCCACATGTTTAGTGTGTTTGCTTGGGTTTCATCCCTTCGGATTCTTCCAACAAATACGTCGTCCTTGCCATGGGCATAAATAGGCATTGGGTAGGTGTTGGTATCTGTATTATCCTGTACAACAATACCTTTGGTTTCGCTTAGCATTTTACGAACCTCGGAAAGTTCAAAGTCGTTCTCGAACTCTACATTTACAGATTCGGAATGTCCGCCAGAGGTAGGGATACGTACTGCAGTGGCCGATACCGAGAAGCTATTGTCGTTAAGTATTTTTATAGGCTCCTGGGCCAATTTCATTTCTTCTTTGGTATAGCCGTTTTCCAAGAATACATCGCAATGAGGTAGCGCATTTTTCCCAATTGGGTACGGATAGGCCATTTCTCCTTCTACGCCGGCAATTTCATTTTCTAACTGTTGAACCGCTTTTACACCTGTCCCAGATACGGACTGGTAGGTAGAAACTACCACACGTTTCATTTTGTATTTATTGTGTAGCGGTGATAGGGCCATAACCAACTGAATGGTAGAACAGTTTGGGCTGGCAATAATCTTGTCTTCCTCGGTGAGTTCATGGGCATTAATCTCCGGAACAATCAACTTTTTGCTAGGATCCATTCTCCAAGCGGAAGAGTTGTCTATAACCGTAATTCCGGCCGCTGCAAATTTAGGGGCCCATTCCAATGAGGTGTCGCCACCTGCCGAAAAGACTACCAAGTTTGGTTTGGCTTCCAAAGCGGTTTGTAAGCCAATAAGCGTATGCTCCTTTCCTTGGAAAGTTAATTTTTTACCTACCGATCTTTCTGAGGCTACCAATAACAATTCGGTTAATGGAAAGTTGCGTTCTGCCAATACGTTCAGCATTACTTCTCCAACCATTCCAGTTGCTCCAACTACAGCTACTTTCATTGTAATAAAATTAAAATTGAGACGGCAAAGGTACTCATTAAAGCGTTGGGTACAAGCAATTCATCTAATTTTATTAAAAATATAACAGATTGTTACATATAAAACATTGGTGCGGAAAAAAACCGTCAGCTTTGTGCTAATGACAAGGCTAACGGTTTGGGTTGATTGGTTAGTTGGTGGTCTAATCTTTAGACCGGTACAATAAGATTGGTTTTATTGTTTCTTTAATAGGTCCCTAATCTGGGTCAATAATTCTTCCTGACTAGGTCCTTTGGGTGCTTCTTTTTTAGGAGCGGGTGGTTTTTTGGTTTTGTTGTACGCCTTTACAATAACGAAAAGTACAAAGCCTACAATTACTAAATTAACGATAGAATTTACCCATGCTCCATAACGGATAGCACTTTCTGGTTTGGTGACAGTCCCATCGGATGCAACTACTGCTTCGGAGAGTACGATCTGCATTTCTGAGAAATCCATACCGCCGGTAAAATACCCTACAATAGGCATCATAATGTCATTTACAAAGCCATTCACCACTAGGCTCACGGCACCCGCCAGAATAACTGCAACGGCTAAATCAATGACATTTCCCGTCATGATAAAATTCTTGAATTCCTTTAGCATACGCGATGGTTTAGTTTATTGGTTGGTTTTTGCAGTACTGCAATGTAATAAAAAAAATCTATCTTAACAAAATGCTAAAAATTATTTCCCGATGTAAACCCGCTTTATTCGTTGAGAAATTCCTGTTAGTAGTTCGTAGGAGATGGTATCGGCGTACGCGGCCATGGTATCTGCACTGTGAGTCTTGCCAAAAACAATTACTTCGTCCCCTTCTTGGCATTTTATTCCAGTAATATCTATCATCACCATATCCATACACACATTTCCAATAATGGGTGCCAGTGTTCCATTGACCCATACGTGTCCTTTGTGGTTGCCGTAGATTCTTCCCAATCCATCGGCGTGTCCCAAGGGTAAGGTAGCGGTAACCGTAGGGGAAGTAGCTATAAAGCCTCTGTTGTAGCCTACACTTTGGTTGGGTTCAATCTTGTGGATCTGGGAAATAATGGTTTTTAGGGTGGCAACCGGAATCAGTTGGGCGTCTTCGGAGGCTTCATTACCATAGCCATAGATGCCTATTCCGCTTCTAACCATATCAAATTGGGCCTGGGGATAATTAATTATTCCGGAGGTATTTAATAAATGTAAGAGTGGGCGGTCTTCAATTTTATCCAATAATTGGGTGGCGATCCGCTTAAAAGCCTCAATTTGGGAAAGGGAAAACTCCTGTTCGTTTATATCTTCGGAAGCCGCCAAGTGAGAAAATAAGGAGGCTACTTTTACTTCCTTAGCCCCTTGTAGTTGCTCTATGAGAAAATCTACCTCCCTTTCCGAGAACCCTATTCTATTGAGACCAGTATTAAGTTTTAAATGCACTGGATACCTAGTTTGCTGCAATGCTTTGGCAGTCCGTAAAAAGGAAGTTAAAACCAGTGGGGAATACAGGCTTGGTTCTAACCGGTGTTCTATTATTCTGGGAAAACAGACGCGTTGTGGATGTAGTACTAGGATGGGCAGTGTTACACCTGCTTCTCGCAAAGCCACCCCTTCATTGGTATAGGCAACGGCCAGATAATCGGCTCCCAAGTTTTCCAGTTTTTTTGCAATGGCTACGGAATCGCTACCATAGGCAAATGCTTTAACCACTCCTAAAAATTTGGTATCTTTCTTAATCTTAGACCTTAGGTGGTTGTAATTGTGTTCTAGGGCATGGAGATCTATCTCTAGAACGGTTTCTTGAACCTTGCTCATTTATTTTCTTTTGGCAATATCACCTCCTGGGAAGTAACTTGTATAGCATTCACTTTTTCCTTTAGCATTGCCTTGTAGTAGGCAGCTCTGCTTAAGGGTTCGTACTCTTCCGTTTCACCCAAGAGTACTAAATTTTCACTACGGGTCTTTCTAAAACTATAGTTGGCCAAGTTTCCGGTACGGGTGCACACGGCATGTACCTTGGTAACGTATTCTGCGGTGGCCATTAGCGCGGGCATGGGGCCAAAGGGATTGCCCTTGAAATCCATATCTAAGCCTGCTACCACTACGCGGATCCCCTTATTGGCCAAATCGTTGCAGACCGCTACTATTTCGTCGTCAAAAAATTGAGCTTCGTCAATACCCACCACATCACAACCATCGGCAAGCAATCGGATATTAGTAGCTGCTGGTACCGGGGTAGAGCGTATTTCGTTTGCATCGTGGGAAACAACCATTTCTTCATGATAGCGAGTATCTATCATGGGTTTAAAAATTTCCACTTTCTGCTTGGCAAACTGGGCTCTTTTTAAACGTCGGATAAGTTCCTCGGTCTTTCCAGAGAACATAGAACCACAGATAACTTCTATCCATCCGAATTGTTCTTTAGGGTTAACAGTATTTTCGAGAAACATTTTGTAATTTTAGACGAAAGTAATTTGTTTTCCGTTAATTTAATAGGAGGCATAAAATTATTAAAAAAATAATCCAAGTGGCATTATTGTTGAGAAAAGTTGGACTAGGGGCCATCTTTTGATTGCCACCCTTATATTACTTGTAGAATTGTGATAATGGTGCTCCCTAGGAGTCCAACTTTGGTAAAACTTATGAACATGAAAAAGAGACTTAAAGAGGAACTGAGAAAATTATCGACCGAAATCCTAACTGCCCGGGACATGGGGGACATTTCTTCCCTTTACGAAACCTCCAGGGAATTATATGAAAAGTTAGCGGTGTTAAAATATATAGAGGATAAGTTAAACGAGGTAGAGATCGATGTTTCCAAGAGTTCTATCGGCTCAAGATTTGAAACCATGGCCAATTCCGTTTTAAGTGCCAATTCCTCCGTACCCGAAAGCAATCCGCACAAAGAGGATATTATTACCCCAGGAATCGACACCATAAAGGATATGGTTTCAGAGATGCCTAGTTCTACCACCATAGATGAGGTGCTTTCCCAATTTACTTCCAAACAGGAGCTCATCAATGATAAGGACCTTTTTATGCGCAAAGAGGGGAGTCAGGCTAATCCTGTAAGTAGTAAAGACACCACCCAGGTCCATAGGAATATCAAGATAGACCTCAATGATAAACTGGCCTTTGTGAAGCATCTTTTCAATAATAGTATGGAAGACTACAATAGGGTCTTGTCTCAGCTTAGTACCATAGATACGGAAGAGCGATCTATTGCTTTTATTGTTAATATGGTAAAACCAGATTATGATAACTGGGTGGGCAAGGAAGAGTACGAAAAGCGCTTTATGGATATGATCTCAAGAAAGTTTTCCTAGAGAACTGCTTTAAAAATTTTTCAATTGCAAGCTGCCTATTCCAAAATACCATACCCAAGGGTATTTTGTGGGATATAGGTGTGCCCTTGGGGGCATTTTTCATTATTTTTACCAGCTATCACAACTGTTCATGGGGAAATTATACATTGTACCTACACCAATAGGAAATTTGGAGGATATTACCTTTAGGGCCATTAGGGTGCTAAAGGAAGTAGATCTTATTTTAGCGGAAGATACCAGAACCAGTGGTAAGTTGCTGCATCATTATGGGATAGAAACCAATATGCAGAGTCACCATATGCACAACGAGCATAAAATGGTAGACGGAATTGTAAAGCGACTACAGGCTGGGGAGAACATTGCACTTATCTCTGATGCAGGCACCCCAGCTATTTCGGATCCTGGATTTTTATTGACTAGGGCCTGTGTGCAAAACCATATAGAGGTAGATTGTCTACCGGGGGCTACGGCCTTTGTACCCGCTTTGGTTAACAGTGGCCTGCCCAATGATAAGTTTGTGTTTGAAGGGTTTTTGCCCGTAAAAAAGGGGAGGCAAACCAGGCTTACCCTCCTTGCCGAGGAACCCAGAACCCTTATTTTTTATGAATCTCCCCATAAACTGGTGAAGACCTTGGGGCATTTTGTCTCCTATTTTGGGTCGGAAAGGCAGGTCTCGGTTTCTAGGGAGCTTAGCAAAATGTACGAGGAAACTATACGTGGTACCCTGGAAGAGGTGTTGGCGCACTTTACCGAAAACCCACCAAAAGGGGAAATTGTAATTGTGTTGGCGGGTAAAAAATAAATAGTTCAAAATCCGCTTAAAAAAAACTAAATTGAGGTAATGTTATTACCTTGGTTTATTACCCTAATTACGGTACTCTCGATCTATTTTTTGGATCGATGGGAAAATAGGCATATTAAATCCCTCTTCGATTGGGTTCCCGCTATTCTTCTGGCATATATTATTCCTGCCATTATATCCTATGTGTTACAGCTAGACCTATCCCAAGCAACAATCCATCAATACAGTAAAGATTATTTTGTGCCCTTGGCTATAATCGCGGTAATGGGGAGCTTATCCATGATGCAGCTAAAATCTATTGGGTGGAAACCTATTCTATTATTTATTTCCGGGTCATTTTGTATTGCTTTGTTGCCCGTTATTCTCAGTCTGTGGTTTTCAGAAACCTCCCTGGTTTCCATTACCTTGGTCGCCGAGGGATATTGGAAGGGTATTCCGCCAATTGTTGGGAGTTGGATCGGGGGCAGTACCAGTCAGTTGGTCTTAAAGGAATTGGTAGATTGTCCTGAGAATATTTTTCTTTCCGTATTGGTGATGGATAATGTGTTGGTAAATGTCTGGACCATATTAATGTTCCAGATCATTAAGAAAAGTAAGTTCCTAAATCGAAAATTGGGGATTACGGATTTTGGGATGCCCCAAGAGCTAAGATCTGTTAAGAAACACGTATGGTCGGGATGGGTTTGTTTTTTAGTGCTCTTTTCGTTTGTTGTATTGTGCAATTGGATCCTTGATAGCTTTGTGGTTAAGATTATAGTGCTTTCTATAATTGGATTGCTACTAAGCAATGTTTTTCCTAGGTGGAACTTTAGGTTTGTTCTAAAATTTGGTGGTATACTAATAATTATCGTGATGGCCGTTTTGGGGTTGAAATTACGAATCGCGACGCTGGGCTTTAACACCTCTTTCCTCGGATTTTTAATCGTTTGGCTGCTTGGGCATTTTGTTTTTATGATAGGGGTAGCCAAGCTATTGAATATTAATATGGCGTGGGTACCCATAGCCAGTATGGCCAATGTTGGTGGAATTGCTACTGCCCCTGCAGTTACGGCTGCCTATGAGGAGAAATGGATGCCCCATGCAGTGATACTGGCCATTCTTAGTATGGCAACCGGTACCTTTTGGGGAATGTTCACCATTTATTTATTGGAGGTGTTATTAATTTGAACGTATTTATAAATCCTAGAGGAGTAGTGGAGGATTCTAAACGTGTTTTCCCTTCTCCCATCCGTATTTCTCCAAATAGCGTTTGCCACAGTCAACCGCATCTTTCTCCAAAGTGGTGCCCATGGTATCGTTCCATCTATTAAGGAATCCAAAAAGGGAAATTACGCCCAGCATTTCTACAATCTCACCTTCATCCCAATATTTGTACAGGTTTTTTTTGACTTTTGCATTCATGGTGTTGGGGACTTGGGAAGCTGCCAAACTAAAGTCTAAAGCGGCCCTTTCGGCTTCCGTGAAGGCCGCATGTGTCCGATATTCCCAAATATTGTTCAGCTTTTCGTTGTCGGTACCATAGCGTTCTGCGGCCAATATGGCGTGTGCCTGGCAATATCTACAGCCCGTAGCATTGCTGCTCACCCATGCGATCATGCGCTTTAAGGTAGCGTCTACCCGCCCATGATTGGCCATTACTGCCTTGTTTAATTGTATGAAAGCTTTGGAGATTTCGGGCCTATGCTGCATGGTCAATACAGAATTTGGACAAAACCCCAGAGTTTCGTTAAAAAATTCGGCCAAAACTTTTGTTTCGGGATCGTGGTTTATATCTAATGGGTTAACGAGCGGCATGGTTGTGTTTTTATACGTATTTTTGGGCAATACAAGTAACAAAAAATTTATATCGATGACAAATCATATTACTACTAAATGGCTTGGTAACATGACCTTTGAAAGCAATAATATCTCTGGTAACAAATTAATTATAGATGTTGCTCCCGAAGATGGAGGGGAAGGTCAAGGATTTCGCCCCAAGGCGTTAATGTTAACCAGTTTGGCAGGATGTTCTGGGCTGGATGTGGCTTCTCTAATTAAAAAAATGAAATTGGAGGTAGAAGAATTTACCATAGAAACCATTGCCGATATAACCGAGGAGCATCCTAAGTACTACAATAAGGTGAGGCTAGAGTACCATTTTAAGGGAGCTAACTTGGACGAGAAAAAATTACAGCGTGCAGTAGACCTGTCCATAGAAAAATATTGTGGTGTCATGGAAATGTTCAGGCAATTTGCAACCTTGGAAATTAAGACCATATTTAAAAAGTAATCCCCAAAATCCCCTTATATCTTTTTTGATGATCAGAAAATACCTTTCTATTCTAGGCCTCCTTTTTGGAGTGCTTCATGGCCTAGATGCACAAGAGACGCAACATATTATTTCACATAATAAGGAAACTATTGTTACCGACCCTTCCAAGGGCGCAAACAGTTATAAACGGGAAGTGGTCTTCCCTGGAAAAGAAAAAGAGATTAGGCAGATAATGCTAAATCTAAGATTTGAGTGTCCGGATGGGATGCGGTGCGCAGACTGGGATTATGTAGACCATATAAAGGTGATGCCCAAAAACGACTCCACTACCTATGAAATTGCTAGGATGCTTACCCCGTATGGAGGCCGATTTCAAAAGGATTGGAGTTTTAATTGGAAGGTAGATATTACGGATTTCAGTCCAATTTTAAGGGATTCTGTGGTGGTGGATTACATCCATACCGGATGGGAAGACAATAAAACAAGAGGTTGGAAGGTTACCGTAGATTTTGAATTTACCTATGGTAAGCCTGCTGTGGAAGCCTTAGCTGTTCATAAGATCTACGATGGCTATTTCAGTTATGGGGATAAGGCAGACCCTATAGAAAATCACCTAGTGCCGGTAAACCTCCAAGCCAATTCTAAAGCTACCTTCGGAAAAGTAAAGGTGTTGCAGACCGGTCATGGGATGGATGCCAATGGATGTGGGGAGTTTTGTGATAAATACCGGGAAATTCTTTTGAATGGTCAGGTTATTCATTCCCAGCAATTATGGATGCAATGTGGCGATAACCCCTTATATCCTCAGGCGGGTACTTGGATCTTTGATCGTGCCAATTGGTGCCCTGGATACCTCTTACAGCCAGATGAGGTATTGTTTAACCTCAGTTCTAACGAAGCCTATACGGTAGATCTGGATATGGAACCCTATGAAACGGAGAATCCGAGCGCCCGGGAACTACTGGTGGCCTATGTGTTAGAATATGGAAAAATCACCGCTGACAATGATGCTACTTTGGTAGACATAATCAATCCCTCCAATGAGGAGATCTACAGCCGTAAAAATGAGCAGGGCGCCCTAGCGGTGATCAGAATTAAGAACAACGGGAAAAACAACCTGAAATCCCTAATGGTGCACTATGGACTGGAAGGGGAAAAGCCCAAAAAGTTTAAGTGGGAGGGCGATCTCCCCTACGGAGAAACGGCATTATTGACCCTTCCCGAGGAAATATATACAGCGCAAGAAACTGCTATATTTAAGGTAGCGCTTAAGAGGCCAAATGGTAAAAAGGATGGATTTATGGCCGATAATGCCAAGCAATCTGTCTATACCCGTCCGGACATACTTCCCGAAAATGTGGTCATTTATTTTAAGACCAATAATAAACCAGAGCAGAATCAATACAAGGTGACGGATAGCTTTGGAAAAGTATGGTTTAAAAAGGATAGCGTATCCCTTTCGCCCAATACCATCTATAGGGATACCCTTCAACTGCCACAGGGGAATTATACCTTTATGGTAGAAGATTCTGCAGGAGACGGATTAGAGTTTTGGTACAAGGCTAGGGACGGCCGTGGAGACGCAAGGCTATTAGATACCCTTGGGCGTGCCATTAAGCATTTTAACTCCGATTTTGGAAGTCATATCATTTATAACTTTAGGGTAGAGCCCTCCGTTCCTTATCATTTGGATAATGCGCCATCGGTAACCATGTTTCCCGCTAGAACGGATGGGCCGGTTACGCTAGACTATTTTGCGAATGAAGCAAAAGAGGTAACGGTAACCATTAGCCAGCAAGAGGATGAATCCAAGGTTATGGAGACCCATTTGTATAGTACCTTAGACAAGGGAACATTTACCTATGACCTATCCTACCTGCCAAAAATGCGGTATACGCTAAAGGTAGAGGTAGATGGAGAGGTAATATTTAAGAATAGGATTAGGTTAAAAGAGTAAAGACTATGCGTTGGACCATTATGCCAAAACCGGAAGAGGAGCAGATCAATGCCCTTGCTACTGCGCTTGGGGTAGATGATTTGGTGGCACAGCTGTTGGTGCAACGGGGAATTACCACTTTTGACGAGGCCAAAAGGTTCTTTAGACCAAAATTGTCGCAACTCCATGATCCCTTTTTAATGAAGGATATGGAGTTGGCCGTTGCCCGTATAGAGGAGGCAGTGGCCAAGGGCGAGAATATCTTGGTCTATGGAGATTATGATGTGGACGGTACTACCTCTGTAGCCTTATTGTCTTCCTACTTGGAGTCTTTCTATCCCAATGTGGCTACCTATATCCCAGACCGATATACGGAAGGCTATGGGGTTTCCTTCCAAGGGGTAGATTTTGCGGAAGACAATGATATTACCCTTATTATTACGTTAGATTGTGGGGTAAAGGCTATCGATAAGGTGGCTTATGCCAAGGGAAAAGGAATCGATTTTATCATCTGTGACCATCATAGACCAGGGAGTGAGCTCCCAGAGGCAGTAGCCATCCTAGATCCCAAAAGGGAAGATTGTCCCTATCCATACGACGAGCTCTGTGGATGCGGGGTAGGTTTTAAACTTATACAAGCCCTAGGGTCTAAGAGAGGGCAAACCATAGACGATCTTATTCCCTATCTAGACTTGGTGGCAACTGCTATTGGAGCAGATATTGTCCCCATTACCGGAGAGAATCGTATTCTGGCCTATTGGGGATTAAAGGTAATCAATGAAAATCCTAGAATTGGGTTTAAGGCCATTATCGATCAAATAAAGAAAAAGGAACTTACCATTACCGATGTTGTTTTCATCATTGCACCCCGTATTAACGCTGCGGGACGTATGGAGCACGGCCAACACGCCGTAAACTTATTGCGAGAGCAGGATTTGGAAAAGGCAAAGGTATTTGCCAGCGAAATAGAGGTATATAATACGGATAGAAGAAATCTGGATCAGGAAATAGCGAAGGAGGCGCTGCTGCAAATCTCTGAAAATAGTGAGGAAGAAGCTTATACCTCCGTGGTTTATAAGGATGACTGGCATAAGGGGGTTATTGGGATTGTAGCATCCAGGCTAATGGAAACCTATTATAGACCTACCCTTGTCTTTACCAAAAGTGGGGATAAATTGGCCGCTTCTGCCCGTTCCGTGAAAGGATTTGATGTGTACAGGGCGCTGGAACAATGTGCAGATACCATAGAGCAGTTTGGCGGACATAAATACGCTGCGGGATTAACCATGTTGGAGGCAAACTACGAGGCTTTTAAAGCCCGCTTTGAAGAGGTGGTGTCCCAGAATATAGATAGAAAGCTGTTGTCGCCAGAAATTAAGGTCGATGCCATTATCTCTATCGATAACATAAGCCCTAAATTAATGCGCATTGTAAAGCAATTTGCGCCATTCGGTCCAGGAAACCAAGCTCCGGTGTTTATGGCAGAAAACTTGATGGATACTGGCTATGCCAAGGTGGTAGGTAATGATGGAGGGCATTTAAAATGTAGAATTGCAGATGCTGGGATAGGGTCCAGGGGACGAAGTTTTGATGCCATCGGATTTAATCTGGGGATTAAGTTAGATCGGGTAAAACAAAAGGGTTTTAGTGCGGTCTTTTCCTTAGATGAAAACGAATGGCAAGGAAAAATTAGCCTTCAATTAAGGTTGAAGGATGTTAAATAACCCAATACTTCCTAATTGAATAAAAGGAGATTCTAAAGGAATACCTATAAATATAGCATGGCCGGATTAGCGATTGCTAGCCTCGGGTTTATAGGTCTCTAAGGAGAGTTTGTTGTCTTGGAATACCGCATAGGTGAAATAAGTAATCCAATCTCCTAGATTTACGTAGGTGGATGTTGGATTCAGTTTTATTTCCAAAGGGAGGTGGCGATGCCCAAATATAAAGTAATCGTAATGTTGTTGTTCCAATTTTCGTCTGCAATAATGTACCAGCCACTCGTTTTCCTCCCCTAGAAATTGTACGTCCTCATCGCCAGAAATCATCTTGTTCTTAACGGATAGGTATTGTGCCAACTTTACGCCCAAATCTGGATGCAGCCAGTTGTACAACCACTTGGACAAGGGGTTGGTAAATACCTTTTTCATGCGCTTATAACCTTTGTCTCCTGGTCCCAAGCCGTCTCCATGACCTATTAGGCATACCTTGTTGTTTATGGAAAATACCTGAGGTTTATGAAATACCGGTATATTCAGCTCCTCTTCAAAATAGCCGTTCATCCAAAGGTCGTGGTTGCCTACAAAATAATAAATGGGGATGCCTGCATCCGAAATTTCCGCTAGTTTGCCCAGAGTACGTGTGAAACCTCTTGGAACCACCGTCTTATATTCGAACCAAAAATCGAATAGATCGCCCAATAAAAATATAGCGGCGGCATCTTTTTTAACCTCGTCCAACCATGCCACCAATTTTTTTTCCCTCGGGAAACTCAATTGGGGAGTAGGGGCACCTAGGTGATGATCGCTGGAAAAGTATACTTTCTTGCCTTCTGGGACTGTAATGGACTTCATCTAGGGATCTTTAATTGTCCGACGCGTACCATTCTGCAAAGGAAGAATCGGTTTCCTGCAGTCTAAGGGAAAATAGTTGGATGTTCTCTGGCAACCTTCCTTTAATCTTCTCGGCAAAGTGGATTACCATATTCTCACTGGTAGGTTGGTAATCGGCCAAAATAACGTTGTGTCCCCTATTGGTGAGTTCCTCAGCCAATTCTACATGGGGGGTGTTTTTGTTGAAAACGGTCGCGTGATCATATTTGTCCACCACTTCTTCCATCACTATTTTTTTTAGGTCACCAAAATCAATGACCATACCCAGCTTAACATGGGAGGTATCGGTAATAGGGGTTCCAATGACCGTTACGGAAAGTTTATAGCTATGTCCGTGTACGTTCTTGCATTTGCCATCATAGCCGTATAGGGCGTGCCCTGTCTCAAAATTAAACTGTTTGGTAATACGAATTTTACTCATAACTGTAGTTTGCGCTACAAAGGTAACCCATTCCTGTTAATTAAGGAGCTTTAAGTATAGGCTGTGTCCATGCCAACTCGTATTTCATATTTTCTATAGGATTTTCCTGGGGTTTGTCTGAGGTGATTTTTGCACGTACAAAGAGGAGGTCTTTTGGAAATTCAAATCGCGCTTTTGCGGCGTCCACAGATAGGAGTTCCCTTGTTTCTGTCTCTCCCTTCAGGCAGCCGATAAAAGAAATGGTGTAGCCTACCCCAGGCTCTGCAGCTACTGCAATGGTGAGAGCGTCATCGCTATGGTCCAAACTTGCGAGGGTAACACCGGTGCTGGCATAAAAATCACCCTTTTCCATGGCATGGATTAAGGAGGGGGCAGACAAGGTATCGGCCTGGACCATTACCCAGCCTCTTCCAGCATTGCTCCATTTATGCCCTTTTCTATGGTAGTTATGTGAATCGTCTGTGGCCAATCCGTACATCAGGGGTTTGTTATTGGCGATATAGGAGATGTTGATAAGGTCCCACATTTCTTCGGTGGAAATGTGAAGGGAATCGCCTAAATTATGTACCATGGGATGTCCGTTATATACTTCAAAAAACTGTTCTCCTTCAAGGGCTATCATGTCCTCTAAAGTAATACTGTAAAAAAAGTTGGGGTGATTAATGTGGGGCATAATGGGGGCTCCTGTTTCCCGACGCTGCTTTAAAATCTGGTTCAAATTGTTCTGCATGGTTTCTAGGACGCTATTGCCGCCCTGAGGATCTATTTTTTCTTGTATGTTTGTGGCATTAATATGCACATGCTTGTCCTCAAATCTATCCGTGATTTCTTCGGATTGGATTACCAAAAACTCCCCCTCTTTCTCAAATAGCTTACGGTATTCCTCGTAGGTTTTTAGTCGGACTAAGGTATTGGTCGACTCCTTATTGGTTTCTGCCCATTCTTCCCCATAAATGGTCAAGTAGTTATTATAGCTTTTTTGAAAAAGGGAATCGCTACGCACTGGTATCCATTTTTCCTCCATGGCAATGGTATTGTGGTCCGATAAGGCTATAAATTGATAGTTATTGGATTTGTACCAATGTAGGATTGGTTCGGGGAACTCGTCCCCATCGCTCCAAAAGGAATGGGTGTGAAGATTACCCTTATACCATGCTTTCCCTTCTTTGTGTTTTGTAGGACGAGGTTGTTCTTTGCAAGCTGATAGCACTAACAACATCACTATGGTCAGGGAGGTAAGGGGGTTTTTCATGGGTGGTTGGCTTATGCTAAGAAAGATAATAAATCTATCTCAATTTGGAGGTATGGGGTTGAAAATGATGAGGTTGTTCGTGAACGAATCATTTTTCTTTTTTATGTTTCCCTCATTTTCGTGGCTATAGATGCTCTCCATAGCTTCATGGGCATTATTGGGAAAATAGTCACGGGCCGTATGCTCATAGGAAATAAAAATGCCCGTCTACTAGCGTGGTAAACGGGCATTTCCTTTTTAAAACAGCTACCCCCCTTCATTACTGCCTCGTTTGGCTATGGAGAGAGCTGTGTATGCTATTTGGCTTCTTGTTTGCTCAATAAAAAATAACCTACGAAGGCTCCAATGATGGAGGCCACAAAGATGCCTATTTTGGCTTGTACCAGATAGGTTTCACTTGTAAACGCCAAGGAGGTAATAAACAAGGACATGGTGAATCCAATAGAGGCCAAGAACCCAAGCCCGAATAAGTTTCTAATAGTCATCCCAGTAGGAAGGGGGGCTACCTTAAGTTTTACAAGCAAGAGCGTAAACCCTACTACCCCAACGATCTTCCCTACTACAAGGCCAAGGGCTATCCCTAGTGCAATATTGGTGCTTAACAATTGCTCCATATCAATGGCTACGGAAACACCTGCATTGGCCAAAGCAAAAACAGGGATAATGAAAAAGGTAACAAAAGGATGCATTCCGTGTTCCAAGCGTTGTAGCGGCGGAATTATCTTTTTGGTATCGTCCTTTAGATTATCCAGGATGTGTATTTGCTCACTGGTTAAGGTGGGGATATTATGGTCTGGGTCGGCAGATTTAAATTTTGCAAGGTAATTTTGGATTTTTACTATATAGGTGTTTTCCTTGATGCTCATATCCGCAGGAATGGTAAATGCGGCTAGAACGGAAGCAATGGTCGCATGAACACCAGATAGCAAAAAGGCGGTCCAAACTCCCACGATTCCTAAGATGGCATAAAATAGAATGTTTCTAATCCCCATTTTATTCCCGATAAACATAATAAAGACACATCCTAAACCAATGGAAAGGCTTAGTATGGAAATATCTGAAGTGTAGAAAAATGCAATTACTAAAACAGCTATTAAATCGTCTATAATGGCCAAAGCGGTTAAAAACACCTTTAAGGATAATGGAATTTTATCACCTAAGAGGTAGAGCACGCCAAGGGCAAAGGCAATGTCCGTAGCCATTGGAATACCCCAACCATTGCTGGCTTCACCAGTAGGGTTTAATAGGATATAGATAATAGCGGGAATCATTACACCTCCAAGGGCACCACCAATGGGGAGTAGGGCATTTCTAGGATTGGATAGTTCCCCTCCTACAATCTCTCGCTTTAGTTCCAAACCAAGCACAAAAAAGAAAACCGCCATTAGCCCGTCATTGATCCAATGGAGTAGACTATAATTGAGAAAAGATTCCCCGTTGAATTGAAAGCCTAGTTTCTGTTCAAAAAAACTGAAGTAATATTCGGATAAGGGTGAATTTGCTAAAATCATGGCAATTATCACGCTAATTCCTAGAACAATTCCTCCAGATTTTTGTTGATGCATAAAAGTTTGAATGGGTTTGGTAACCCTGTCAATGGGGTAAGTTTTTTCTCCTGTCATAATTTTCTTTTCATTTTTACATGTAGCTTTACAAAACTACATTTTTAAAATTATCAGGTGCATTTTTGCCGAAAATTTTCAATACAAAAATTATCGGTCAAATCCATGAAATATTATAGGAGATTTAAAGTGGTTATAGGATTGACAGTCAGGTCTGTGTAGGGAGTCCACAGTCTTAAGGTGCTTGCTGAAAGTATGCATTCTACTTTAAATAGTCCGTGAAAATTCATGAGTTGCCGTGCTTAGGCCTATCTGCCTTGATGATATTTTGATAGGTGAAAAATTAAAGAAACATGTTTGGTAACTCGGGAACCCTAAATCCAAAACCTACACTCCATGGTGTGCAATACCATGTGCTTATCGTAATTCCCCTAAGCAGCTATTTAGGAAACGATGGGCTCCGCGCACTGCGAACCCTTTAGATAAACTACCTTTTGTATTTACGCCTATTGTTGAGTCTATTTACAAAATACATCACAAGAACAAGTAGGGCAAGAAGCGGAAATACCAGGTCTCCATTAAGAAATGCTATTATATCCATGACTATTTATCGGACTTATAAAACGAATAAAATCACTACTTATTGTTTTTTTACAAAATAAGCTACAATGGCCGAGGTAACTACCCCCATGGTTAAAGCGCCAAAAAAGGCTTGTAGCATATAACTCCCTAGGCTAAAGTACCCCTCTGCAATCTCCCTGTTCATTTTTTTGGTTTCTACGGAGTATTCAATAATGTTGTTAAAATAATCGGGAGAGATAACGGTACTGCTGATGTATTGGGTAAGCGGACTAAAGAGTGCGATGATGATAGTCATGGTTACCCCGGCGGTAAAGCCTTGTTTCCAGCTCATTTTACCTTCGTAGTCGTTGTTTCTCTTATCTAACAGGGCCAATACGTAAATAGTAATGGCTACAAGGGCAAATAAGTTGGTGTAAATAGCGTGTTTAGCAATATGTACATCGTGCAGTCCCACGTACTTTTCTAAAATCATCCAGGCCAGAACGGCTAGAAGAAACCTAATGGCCCATTTAAACTCGAGGCGGATTTTACTCATTTTTTATTTTTTAAATTTTTGAAGTACAGTTTTGGTGTGTTCGGACAGGGCTAAAGTTCCGGTCATTTCTGCCCGTTCTATTAATAGGGTCTCCCATTGGTTGGTGCCTTCCCAAAGTATCTTACGCCATTCTTCCAAGGCTTCGGGATTGTATTTTGCCAGGTTTTCCGTGAATAGCATTATTTCACGGTCCATAGAGGCAGTGGTATTAAAAATCTTGGAAAACAGGCCTTTTTCCTGTGCCCAATAGGCATTTTTCCATTCGGTGGGTGCCAAGGAAAGCTCGGACAATGCTGCTACTCCTATTTTGCGTTGTACTGCTGGAGCAATGACTAGAGGCGCAATTCCAATGGTGAGCTCGGATAAACGTATAGCGGCTGCTTCCGCCGCAAATACATAATCGCAGGCTGCAATAATTCCCAGTCCGCCACCCACGGTTTTCCCCTGGATTCTGCCCACAATTACTTTTTTACAACGTCTCATGGCGTTTATAATATTGGCGAACCCACTAAAGAACACCTTGCCCTCGGCCGCAGTGCTTACCTGTGTAAGCTGATTAAAGGATGCGCCAGCACAAAAGGTGCCATCGCCCTCCGATTTTAAGATAATAACCCGGACACTGGGATCTTCGGAACACTCATCAAAAGCTTTTGTGAGTCGATCCATAAGCTCCAATACAAAGGAGTTGCTGGCCGGGTGGCCAAATTCTACCGTTGCAATACCGTTGTCTATCTTAACGTATAAACTGCCGTTTGTTCTAGTTGTACCCATTGTCCTATAAATTTGAGAAATAATCCCCCCTATGGTCCGCTCTGGACCCGTATTGGTTATTTGTGGATTATGTTTTTAAGGAAACGTTCCTTAATGGTTCACCCAAAATTAAACGTTTTGTAGTAGCGGGCGAAACTTTTGCCTAAATTTCCAGACCAAAGCCCCACCACGTATCAACATCCAAATAGTAAAGGCTGCCCATATCCCATAAATTCCCCACCCTAAATATTTTCCAAGGTACAATAGCGGAATAAAGGCCAAAAAAGATGCTACAAGTAAAACGTTTCTCAAGTATTTCATTTCGCCAAGCCCTTTAAATAAGCCATCAAAGACAAAAGCAATCATATTTAAGGGCATACTGAGTATCAAAATAAAGAAAATAGCGTAGAAGGTTTCCAAGACCGCTGGGTCATTAGAAAAGACACGTCCAATAGGGTAATAAAATAGAAAACCAAGGGTTACTAATCCCAGGCTTACGACCAGGCCGTAGGTGGTTATCTTCTTTGCCAAGAGCCATAGACCGTTGTAATTCCTAGCGCCTAGGAGTTTTCCACCCATTATATTACCTGCGGCTCCGTATCCATCAATGAAAAAGGCCGAGAACAACCAAAGGTTTATCGCGATGGTATGTGCTCCAATATACCTATCTCCCAAGGAGGTAGCTTCCCTTACGGCGAGAATCATAGCGGCATTCAGTGCCAGTGCACGTACAAATAGGTTTAAACTCATTACTACGAGTCGGCCTAATTCTGGGTGAATTGGCAATCTAAGGGCCAAGCTGATATCGGTTTTGGTAATCAAAAGAACAAAGGCCATGATGGCCATCACCCCTTGGGCCATAAGGCTGGCCCAAGCAGCGCCTTCCAAATACATAGGAGATATATAACCCTCAATACCATACACCAAAATGATGTCTAATACAATATTTAAAACTGCCCCTGTAATGGCAATCAGCATGGGGTAATAGGTGTTTTGTAGACCGCGAAATATACCCATTACCGCAAATACGAAGAGGGTTAGGGGGAAGCCCCAAACGCGTATGGAATAGTAAGCGATACATAGCTCTAGAATTTTGCCTGTTGCATTCATCAGGACAAAAATTTCTTCCACTATAAAAATGGTGGAAAGAAGAACAAGAATACTCATGGATATATTTAAAAATATCGCTTGGGCAGGGAGGGCCAAAATCTTATCTTTTTTGTCTGCACCCACATATTGGGAGATAATGGCCGAAATGGCACTTCTTGTCTGGCCCAACACCCAAATAAGCATGGACAGGAAAGATCCAACAATACCTGTTGCAGCAAGGGATTCCATCCCGAATTCGGGAATGTTTCCTACGATTGCGGTATCTGTAATAGACAGTACGGGTTCTGCAATGCCTGCAATGGTGGCGGGTATGGCCAACTTATTAATCGACCTTAAATTTATTCCGGTATTCAATGGATCAACTTTTACAGTATTAGTTCGTAGCAAAGAAAAGGGTATTTGCTCTGTTTCGGAAAAAAGATGTGGCCCACTTCCTGGTAGCCTCTATTTTTATAAAAGGTATTGTTGCCTTCGTTTTTGCTAAAGGTGTCCAACCGCACCGAGACGGCCCTATTGGTGCGGGCATATTCCTCCGCATACTCCATGAGCAGTTTTCCATATCCTTTCTTCTGATGCTGGGGATGTACTGCCAAACGGTGTATGTAGTAATTGTGCTGGTTAGGAGTAGTCCAAGAGACGGAATGATACTCTGGATCCATAAAGGTAGAAATTACAATAGTCCCTATTATTTCTTGGTCAGTCTTTAAGAGGTAAAGTTCACCCCTACTTATATCCTTCTCAAATTTTTCTTGGGAAGGGTAACTTTCGTTCCATTGATAAATACCCACTTCTACCAAGGCCTTGGCACAGGCGGCAGTAAGCTTAAGAATTTCGGGGATGTCAGACTCCTTTGCCAAACAAATCATTCGCTAGCTTATTTAATAATTGGGCAAATTTATGGTTTTAAAGCTAGTAGAGATAGCTATTGTAGCGGCATATTTTGGTTGGACCATAGATTAAATGTAGCGAAAATTAAAGAGAATTAGTGAATAGAGGAGGATATTGGGTGTACCTGCTGTTTATAAGCATTGGTTTTGCGGGTATTTGTTAAAAAGAAGGATCTATTTGTTAAATAGCTGAAATTGTATTTTGAAAATGCAATAAAAAGTATTTTCTTTGCACCGTTCTATGGGGGATTAGCTCAGCTGGCTAGAGCGCTTGCATGGCATGCAAGAGGTCATCGGTTCGACTCCGATATTCTCCACCAAATAGATAAAAAAGGCTTCCAAAATAAATGGAGGCCTTTTTTTATTTTCTTTACTTGTGGGTATGGATAGGTGTATAATCCACGCTTAGCTTAAAGACTTTTTCGCAAAAAAAGAAATAAGTATTCCTGGAATGGACAAAGCGATTGCCAAATAAACCAAGCTCATGGGAGAATAAATTCCTAGTAATAGTCCTGCTGCAGAAGATGCGATCATAATGGAAAAGTTAAATACGGAAGACTGCACAGAAGTGGCAACGTCTTTAGCGGTTTCTACCTGTCTACTTACTGCAGCCTGAAGCAAGGTTACCAATGGACCAAAAGAAACACCCCATAAAAAGAAAGCAACATGTCCCACACCTGTTGTGCTTCCGAATAGTAGAAAAATACCCATAGAGATAATCAGCAACCCAAACATCGCAATGGTTAAGAGCCTTAAGTATTTATCGGTATATTTTATAGCCAATAGAACAGAAAGCAAAGAACCTATTCCAAAATATAACAAGGCGCTTTCCACTCCCCCTGCTAACGCTATTTCATCAACCAGACTTGTGATATACACATACACCCCATAATGTGCAATTACCCCAAGTAGGGTGAGTAGTAGTACAATTAAAACCGCTGGTATTTTTAATAGTGCAAAAGGCGATGAGCTTTTAGTGAGTTTCTCTCCAGGAATGGAGGGTAGTACAAAGAAACTGATTATGGCAATGGCAATAATCACGCCTCCAAGTCCAATAAACTCTGTTCGCCACCCGTAATCATTACCAATAGCTGTCATTATAGGCATCCCTATGCTAATCCCCAGGGTAGTTCCCGCCATAATTACTGCGATAGCCTTTCCGTGATGTTGTTCATCTACTAAACGCATCCCATAAGCAGCAATCATTGGCCACATCACCCCGGCGCAAATTCCCCCTAGTACCCTAAGAATACCAATTATGGTATAGTTGTGAACAAGTCCGGCCACAATATTGGAAACAGCGAACCCAACTAGCAAAATTAGTAACAGGTATTTTCGGTTAACCTGCATGGTCATAGAAATAAGCGGAATCGCAAAAATAGCAGAAGCTATGGCGTAGTAACCCACTAAGTTGCCTGTTTGCACCTCGCTAATATTTAAATCGGTCATCATCTGTGGGAGCACCCCCGAAGGCATCAACTCGGACAGGATTCCCACAAAAGTGACAGATGACATTAGAATCATAATCAGCCACGGAAAAACACTTTTAGTTTGTGAAGAAATACTTTGTTTGCTCATAGTTTTGCAAATATATAATGAAAGTTGCCGTGGTCTTTTGGTTATTTGTGCAATAACTAAAACAGCCACGGCCACAGTCTTTTTTACGTGCTAATAATTTAGATGAAAATTAATTTATAGGCTCAAAGGAATATCGTATTCCACTTCTTTACGGCGGAAAAGGAATTCTCCATTACGTACAGATGCTAAAACATCTACTCTTTTACGGATAGCTTCATAAACAGAGCTTTCATTTAATACGATGAAGTTTGCTTGCTTTCCTACCTCTAAACCATATTGGTCTTGAATGTTTAAACAACGAGCTCCATTATAGGTAATTAGATCAAAATTAGTTGCTACTTCTTCCGGAGACATAATTTGAGCTAGGTGGATTCCGTTATCCAGGATATTCATCATATTACCACTACCCATAGGATACCAAGGATCGTTGATGGAGTCTTGTGCGAAAGCAACATTAATCCCTAAATCTAAGAACTCTTTCACCCTAGTGAGTCCGCGACGTTTTGGATAGGTGTCTTGTCTACCTTGTAGATAGGCATTTTCCGTGGGACAGGAGATAAAATTCATCTTGCTCTTTTGAAACAAATCCATCATTCTAAAGGCATAGGAATTATCTGCTGATCCAAAGGAACAGGTATGGCTGGCAGTGGTTCTACTTCCGTAGTCTTCCATGAGAACAAGGGCATTTAAAAGCTCCACAAAACGCGAATGTGGATCATCGGTTTCATCGCAGTGAACATCTATAAGTTTATCGTATTTTAAAGCAAGTTCAACGATGTCGTGAACAGATTTTTCTCCAAACTCCCTAGCAGGTTCGTAATGGGGAATTCCGCCCACAGCATCTGCCCCCATTTTAAGAGCTTCTTCCACTAAATCACGTCCGCCTTTATACATGTACATTCCTTCTTGTGGAAAGGCTACGATTTGAATATCAACGGTGTCTTTTAGTTCCTCCTTCATTTCCAGCATCGCTTTCAATGCCGTGAAGTTTGGGTCCGTAACATCTATGTGGGTACGGATGTGCTGTACCCCTTGGGAGACCTCATCCTTTATTCCTTTAAGGGCAAGCCTTTTTACACTTTCTACGGTCAGGGTTTCTTTAAATTTCGGCCATAATTCAATGGCTTCAAACAAGGTTCCAGAACCGGCCCCTTCTTGTCCAAGCTCAGATAAGGTATATACGTAGTCTAAATGCAAATGCGGATCTACATATGGAGGTAGCACAAGCTTTCCACGGAGGTCTATTTCCTCTTCGCATTGGGGTAAATTAGTTCCAATTTGAAGGATTTTTCCATTTTCTACAATCATTTCGCTTGCTGCATCGTTGCGGTAAAACTTCGCATTGAAAAACTTTTTTTTCATCATAGATTAATTTTTAAAATTTATATATCTCATTGGGAATTACAAGTTATCCCAATGAATGTTGGTCCACCCAATATGGATAGAACTGCGATCCTCGAAGTTGTAATTTTTTGCAATAAAGTGACCATAGGCCCTAAGATATGCCACATATAAAGGGAGCCATTGAATACTTATTGTCCTATAGGAGGAATGTAGGGGGTCTTGTTGATAATTGGCACCTAGACCACCCAATAGGTGTTTCTGAAAAACGGAAGTGAAATTTCTTGTTTGACACAAAAATAGGGTAATGTTTGTGATTTCGGAAGCACCTCTGACCTGGCAAAAGGAATGTTGGCCAAGATTTAACTAATTTGTAGCGATTTTAAGAATTCTATTAAGGATTTGGAGGTTGGTTAAAGGCTTAGATGCTTCTTGGGAGAGAAGGATTGTGGCAAAGCTTAGCTAGAGAAGTGCCAAAACAGGAATAGTTTTAGAGTTTTGTTCTACGGACTTGCACATTGTTAAACGCGAAATCACGTGGATTGTGCTTCCTTAGCTTTAAAAAACAACAACCTTAAACCTATATGCCTCGTATATGGAATTTCCTATTATTTATCGTGATCCAAGTAAATTGGAAATAGGGGGTTGAAGTTAAAGTCATAGATTAACGAGGTTTCTACACTCTTCACATAATCTTTGGTTACGTGGTCCATAATAAAATCCCTTAAATGGTCTTTGTCCCTGGCCGCGATGTAAAGTAAGAAGTCACTGTAGCCAGCCATGTGATAAATGCTTACCACTTCGGGTAATTTCTTCATGGAGCTCTTGAAGTCCTCTACCACTTCTTTGGTGTATTTCGTTAATTTTATAGATACCATAGCTTCAATATTGGTACCCAGTTTAGAAGAGTCAATAAACGCATGGAACCCAAAAAACATTTTATTTCGCTCCAATTTCCGCATTCTTTCGGAGCAGGTAGACTCTGCAATACCAACTTCAGCGGCAATTTGCTTATTAGATAGCCTTGCGTTCTTCTGTAAAAGCTTAATAATAAGCTCATCTATTTCATCTAATTCGGTGTTGCTGCCTTTTCTTCGAATACTATTCATGATAAGTGGGTGTATGTTGCTTTTCTTTACCTTGCGCCGCTATATTACGAATTTAAATTCAATTCAATACGCTATGGTGAACAATATTAGGAGAAGAATTAAGGAGTTAAAGGAAATTAGCTGGCACTACGATGCTGATATAATCAATTCATTAACCAAAAATATTTCGGATGCAGACTCAAAGCATATACTGTTACAGTACGCTAACGAGTTAGACCTGGCTACCTCCTTATGGAATTCCTTTATTGAAGAGGTACAAGAATCGGATATTAGCAGGTATTTGTCAGACTTAACACATCTTTCGGTGAATACGGTGGAAGAATCCAGGCTCATCCTCATCTTAAGAACTGCTATGGCCATAAAGAGAGGTTTGTTGGATACGGTCCCCAATGAGCTTGTTGTGCGCGGGGTGATGGATTTGTTAAGGGCGAATGGCAAGCGAACCAAGGTGTTTTATTTTTCCGATACCATAAAAGATGGGGATATAGCGAAATCCAAAATCAGGGATCACTATGAAATTATAAATGAAAAATATGGGGCTTTTGTTCAAGTAGTAGACTACATAGGCTCTACGCCGGGCAGAAGCCTGCAAACAGGGAGTCAGGTACTCGATTTATTAGGTAGTAGGGCCGAGTTGGAGTCGGATTATCACGAAAATACCATATGTAGATCGGTAAATGTTTTTGTAAATAACGCCAGTAGGGCTAAGTTTGCAGGCGAAGAAAAATCGAAGGGGTCAAATTGTCTTTGGGCAAGGGTGCGGGATCCTAAAACCAATGCCTTGCACAACATCATAGGTGTTGATAACGAGGTGTTTATGCCGTTCAGGGAGTATATTGAGGAATTGTATGTAATAAATGGCGTCCCAGATCACAATATGTTAAGTGATCTAAGTAAGGGAACACAATTTAGGTCGCTTAAACATTTTATCATTCCACAGGCACTTTCTGCAATTACAAGAGGCGGATGCCCTCCAGGATTTGCAGTAACAAAGGTGGCGGTGAATGATCAGATTCCTGGTTTGGAAATAGGGCCAAATGAGGTCATTATTGTAAACCCAGACCATTATTACAATGGTAAATCGCTCTCTAAATATGCGAGTGGAATGTTTGGAATAGCGGAATACCTTGGAGTGGAATTAGATACTGAAGTGAAAGCAGAGTTTTTCCATCCAGATACGAATGAGCTTATGGATACTAGAACGCTTATCATTACTGATCACCTTGGAAAGCATGGGGGTAGGGATACTATCACCAATGGTTCTAGTAGGGGGTTAAATGGTTTTATTCTTCCAGAAGTTGGGCGGTCATGGGATAAATCCAGTTTTAATGATTATGCATTCTATATAAAGGAGATGCCAATAGGGACAAGAGTAAAATTTTCGAGGGTATAAAGCCGAATACATAAAAATGAATACTTATATAAATTAATGTAAATGAAGTCGTTATTATTATTGTTAACATTGAGTTTTACGCTTTCCGTATCTGCCCAAAACATTTTTTCGGGAAAAATTGTAGATTCGGATAATCAACCTTTAGGCGGGGTAAACATCGTGATAGAGGGAACCAGCACCGGAACTACCTCCGATTTTGATGGAATGTTTTCCATTTCATCCAATTTAGAGCAACCAATTTTAATATTTTCCACTTTGGGCTTTAAAACTCAAAAGCTAAGAGGGGCTGCAGCGATGGTGGTTGTTATGCAAGAAGGGGCTGAGGCGCTTTCTGAGGTGGTATTGGTAGGGAGTAGAAACCCCAGACAGACTAAACTATCGACCCCTGCCGCGGTAGATGTGGTAGATGTTTCCAAGATAAAGCTCACTACAGCGCAAACAACGGCTAATGACCTGTTGTCTACCCTTGTTCCTTCTTTTAACTCTAACAGGCAGTCTTCCTCCGATGGTACGGAGCACGTAGATCCTGCCTCCTTAAGAGGTTTGGGGCCAGACCAAGTACTGGTATTAATTAACGGCAAGAGAAGGCACACCACCTCCCTATTAAATAATCAAGGGACCGTCGGTAATGGGACCGTAGGTACGGATTTGTCTTCTATTCCTTCTTCGGCCATAGATAGGATAGAGGTGCTTAGGGACGGAGCAGCTGCACAATATGGTTCGGATGCTATTGCAGGAGTAATAAATATTATTCTAAAGAAAAATATTGGAATGGAAGTAGGTGCCACCTATGGCGTTACCTCCGCTGGCGATGGGGAAACTTACAATTTCAACTTTAATTATGGAGCTGAGGTAGGGGAAAATGGAGGATTTATTAACCTTACCGCAGAATACAACGATAGGGGCAAGACTACAAGAACTCAAAACCATGAGCTTATCATATACGATCAATCCGATCTAGGTAATTACTTCGCCTATTTTGGAAATGAGGAAGCAAGACAACGCGATGATGAGTTAATCGCTGCGGCCGGATTAACAAGGGATGATTTCAATTTTCAAATAGGGGATGCTGCCATATCAAATGCACAGTTCTTTCTAAACTTTGAATTGCCTACTGGTGAAACTGGGAAGTTTTATGCTGCGGGCGGAGCTAACTTTAGAACGGGTACAGGATTTGGTTTTAGAAGATTGCCTTCGGAAGGCCATGTGCTAGAGATTTTCCCCAATGGTTTTCAGCCGGAATTAAGAACTAATGTTACCGATCATTCCATGATAACGGGTTTTAAAACACAATTAGGAACCTGGAATTTTGATGTAAGTAATACCATAGGAATCAATGACTTTAATTATACGGTCTCAAATACCGTGAATGATTTTCTAGGAGTAGATAGTCCAACTTCCTTTAGGGCTGGAGGTCATTCCTTCCTTCAAAATACCGCCAATCTAGATTTCTCTAAGTTTAACGAAACGGTAATGAGTGGATTGGGGATGGCTTTTGGAGCTGAATTTAGATATGAAAACTATCAGATACATGTAGGTGAAGAGGGATCGTACATTGGGGACGGGGCCAATTCCTTTCCCGGGTTTGCTCCTACCAATGAAGTAAACGAAGGGAGAACCTCTGTAGGGCTGTATGCCGACTTTGAACTTAACTTTACCGATAAATTTTTACTGGCACTAGCAGGTAGGTTCGAAGATTACAGTGATTTTGGGAATACTATCAATGGTAAGGTAGCCGCTAGGTATCGCCTTACCGATAATTTTGCGCTTAGAGGGGCCTATGGTACTGGGTATAGAGCCCCGTCCTTGCACCAGCAGTATTTTAATAATATTACCGTTGATATTGTCGATGGAAATTTAATTCACGCAGGTACCTTCAGAAATGATAGTAGCGTTGCCCAATCCTTGGGGATTCCAGCGCTTAAGGAAGAAACATCTACCAGTATAAGTGTTGGATTAACAGCAAGGGTCGCTAGAAACTTTCAGGTTACCTTAGATGCTTACAGAGTAGGGATTGATGATAGAATTATCTATACGGGCGATTTAGGAAATGACCCTTTTGGTGAGCCCGTACCAGCCTTACAAGAAATTTTTGAACCCTTTAATGTAGCTTCGGCACGCTTTTTCACCAATGCGGTAAATACCACTACTACCGGAGTAGATTTAGTGATGAATTATAGGGTGCCAATGGGTGTCAATAGCTTAAATTTCTCGCTATTGTATAATCATAATGAAAATGAAGTAGCGGATGGTATCAAAAATTTGCCATCCACCTTTATAGGTCAAGAAGAGGTATATTTTGGTGCGAAGGAAAGAAGTCTTATAGAGACTAATAACCCAAAGGATAAGGGGATATTTACCATAGATTTTACGGGTGATAAACTAGGATTGATGCTGAGAAACACCTATTGGGGCGAAGTTACCCGTAACGAAGCGCCCTTTGGAAGAGCTCAGCGACATGATGCAAAAGTAACCACCGATTTAAGTGCGACTTATAATTTTAATGGGAAATTATCTTTGGTAGCAGGGGTAAATAACCTGTTAGATGTTTATCCTGATGAGCAAATCATGGATAACAGCTATTTCGGGGTGTTTAAATACGCGCCCGTTCAAATGGGAACCAACGGAGCATTTTACTTTGCAAGATTAAACTATAAACTATAGGTAGTCTATAAATTTCAATCGCATTTAATGGAAAATAACCAAGCACTGCATCGCTATATTTTTGTGTAATAAGCTTGTGAATCAATGAAGATAAAACATAAGATAGGGTGGAAAACTGCTGCAGCTTTGGTTATTTCCAATATGATTGGTACAGGTGTTTTTACCAGTTTAGGATACCAGCTTGTCGATATTCAGAATACTTGGAGTATTGTACTCATTTGGGTGTTGGGGGGTGTATTTGCCTTAGTAGGGGCATTTACCTATGCAGAACTAGGCACTAATTTTGATGACTCTGGAGGGGATTATATCTTTCTTTCCAAATTGATGCATCCCTTGGTGGGCTATGTATATGCTTGGGTATCCTTAACGGTAGGTTTTACCGCACCCATTGCAATTTCTGTGATGGCCATGAAAAGCTATCTCAACCCAATAAATCCGGCTATTTTCAATGAATGGTTTGGGGTGTTGGTTATTTTGATCCTCACTGCGGTCCACTCCATAAGCGTAGGACAAAGTGGGAAATTTCAAAATATCACTACCCTGGTAAAGTTGGGGTTTGTAGTGGCTTTGATTATCTTGGGTTTTAGCTATGTGCCGGTGCAAGAAACTGCTATAGATCTCAGTAATTCATGGCAAGGGGAAATACTGCTTCCTGGTTTCGCTGTTTCCTTACTCTATGTTACCTACGCCTATACCGGTTGGAATTCTGCAGCCTATATTGTAGATGAAATTAATGACCCAAGGCGAAACCTACCAAAGGCCTTGATCATTGGAACGGCCTTAGTAACGGTACTCTATGTATTAATGCAGGTGGTGTTCTTAAAGCATGCCTCCGTTGAACAGATGTCTGGTAAAGTAGAAATAGCCTTCATAGCCTTTAAGAACCTATTTGGGACTCTAGGTGGCAATTGGGTAAGCTATTTAATTGCAATTCAACTGATCGCAACAGTTAGTGGGTATTTATGGATAGGGTCCAGGATTACCTATGCCATGTCTAAAGACCATTCTTTATGGACAAAATTGGCAGTAAAAAGCAAGAGTGGAATACCCGTTAGGGCCTTGTGGTTACAAGCTATAATTAGCATTGCACTTACAGTGACAGGAACGTTTGAACAGGTCTTATTGTATGCAAGTT
This sequence comes from Arenibacter amylolyticus, assembly GCF_002150785.1. GTDB lineage: Bacteria > Bacteroidota > Bacteroidia > Flavobacteriales > Flavobacteriaceae > Arenibacter > Arenibacter amylolyticus. Next base: position 146,530 of record NZ_MTAZ01000004.1, read on the forward strand.
TTGTATTACAACTTATGGGCACCTTAACGGTTGCCTCTATATTCTGGATTAAGGGTAGGGAAGGGGCTTTTAGGAGTCCCTTTAAACCCTTCTTGCAAATAGCGTTTGTGCTTTTTAGCGTTTGGATATTGGGGTATATGCTGCTTGAGAAACCGGTGGAAAGTGCCATCGGATTGCTTTTTGTGGTATCGGGTGTAATTACCTATTATATGTCTAAAAGAAGAAGGTCTTTTAATAAAAACTAGGGTGCACCTATTCTTTAAGTCGATGTCTTATTGCTGAGGTAAGAGAGAGCAATAGCCACTTCAGAAATTTAATTGGTCTTCTCCGGCACCTTGCTCTTTACGGGCCCACTAAAACCTATGGGTGTCTTCTTGTAGGGGCGTGTAGAAAACCTGTAGATGGACAACCCTCCACGATAGCTGGTTAGAAATAATTCCTTGCCTACTTTAGAATTCCATATTACCTACAGTTTCTGCAAAAGAAAAACCCCTTACAGCATTAACTACCAAGGGGTTTTTATCATTTCTATATCTCGTCTCTCCCAGCGCATCCAACGGATAGTGAAAAGCATTGGCTTGTTACCAACATTCCAACGGAATAGCTTATAGCTTAAAGATGGCGAGATATGCGTGGTTCATTCTCACTAATTTAAGCGGCTATTTATCACTGCTCTTTACCGGGCCCACTAAAAACCCATGGGGGTCTTCTTGTTGGGCCGTGGAGATAAAATGTACATAACTAAGTCCGTGAATAGTTTCGTAGTTTAGGGGGATGGAAGCTACTTCCTTCCCATTTTCATCCGTTACCACACAGTTTTTGTTCTCAGTTCCAAAGTCATAATTAAAATGTAAGGTGTGCCATTTATTTTCTTGCAATCCGTCTAATGGATAATTGTACATGGCAAACTTATAGGCAGTGGTATCCGAGGGATTAAACCAGCGGTCACTAAGGCTTATCCTTCCTCCCTGACTGTTTTCGGGAATATAAACCGAGGTGCTGAACCGCCCCTTTTGCAAGGCTGGAAAATTCCATACCGCTCCCTGAGTGGCTATTTCTAGGGTCTCACTATCCCTTCTAGCGATTTTTAGCACCTGTTTGCTAGCATCTGTTGGATCTGTTACCAAACGGGCTCCTTCCTCCCTATTATAAGCGCAATGACCTATGATTCCCTTTTGATAAAGGAAGGTGGTCCAGGTATCCAATCCGTTTCTAAAATCGTCTTCCCTGGTAGTTTCTTTTAGCCACTCCGGATCAAATAGCAACATCTTTCTATGGTCTCGGTGCTGTCCTAAGGAAACCAGTACTTTTCCACCTGGTAATTCCACAGATTGATTTTGGTGTACGCTCATATCCAAGCTTAAGCTTTGATCGGCTACCCCAAAATTAGGATCGTTCCTATTTGGATTTAGGAAAAGCTCACGGAAACCCGTCCACGTTTTTCCATCGTCCTCGGAGATGGCGGCATGCAGTACATCGCGATTGGTAAATACATCTTCCCAAACGCCATTAACGCCTTCTTTTTCGGGCAAGGGGGTAGTGTTGTTCCAGATAAAAAGTAATTGACCATCCTTCAATCGTTTCATAGTGGGCATGGTAATGGTCCCATAAAATGAGGATGGTTTTAATGGGCTCCACGTTTCCCCTCCGTCTTCGGAAAAACTCTCGTAATGTTGGTCTTGGGCAGTACGTGCCAACATCCATATTCTACCGTCGTTTAATTCGATCACTGTTGGTTCAACGGCGCCATGGTTCCATCGTGTTCCTTTGTGAACGCCACCGGGCTGGTGTGGGGGCGACTGTACAAATTGGGAGCGTTTCCAGCTTAATCCGTCGTCATCGGAATAAAAAACACCACAACCAAAACGGGCCGTGCTGTGGGCGCCTACCAAAATGCGTTTGCCTTCCCGGATAAACACGGGAGGCTTCAACATAATATAGCTGCCTTCGTCCTCTTGCGCTTCATACACCTGGGTTTTTGTCCAATCCCCATCGATGCCTCCATTAGAGCGGACCGCCAACACGCCATTTTCTCCTGTTTCCAAGCGGACGTATTCTCCGGTCAAAGGGCTTTTAACATCGGCGCCTATCCATTTGTTTTCTACGGCTACCGAATCCCAGGTAAACCCGTTGTCCATGCTTCGTAAGTAGTACGATGTTCCTTCTTTATTGCCTTCACCGTAATTGTAGTGTCTAATCTCCCCATTGTCTAAACGGGTTAGTCCAATAAAGGCATTGTATGGGGGAGTGCCTACCACGGTAGGTTGGTATACCTGGTCTAGTGGACCATTGCAGCTGGCTAATAATTGTAAAATAATAAGGGGAATGCCTAAATTCCTTAAAAAACGCAACTTCATCATATTTCCTAGTAATAGTGCCCTTCTTGGCGATTAAAAAATAATGGCGCAAGATAGTAAATTAGGGATACTAGGGATCCAGGAGTTGTAGAATTGGGATAGATTTAATAAGGCATTCCCCTCAGCAAATAAGGTGTTTTCGTGCTTATTTCTTATTCAGGATCTTAAAGAGAAGTTCTGGTTCGTCCGTAGTGATAAAATCCACATTTTGATCCAAGAAATAGTTCATGTCCTCCTCCTGGTTTACAGTCCATACGTTCACTTTTAGTCCTAACTCCTGCGCCTTTTTAATCCAAGTGGGGTTGTTTTTGTAGACTTTGTGGTTGTAATCTATTCCGGTATAGCCATCCGCCTTAAGTTGGGCCGGGGTTTTATCCCCATTTAGGTAGGCCACTTCTGCTTCGGGGTCTAATTGACTCACCAATTTACCCGCGTCGTAGTCAAAGCAGATATATTCTACCATATCACGCCCATCTAATTCGTGCACCATGGCCACGGACAGTTCGGCTAGTTTAAGCGTGCGCTCCTTATTGGAGGGGGCCGATTTAATTTCTAGGATCAGTTTGGTGTTTTTCTGTTGTAGACCTTCCTCCAAATACTCCCTCAAGGTCGGGATTTTCTCTCCATTGGGGAGCTTCTTGGATAGCAGCTGCTCATAGGTGGAGGTGTCAATTTCTATTCCAAGAAAGTCCCTGTCGTGGTTCACTACCGGAACATTGTCCTTGGTTAATCGCACATCAAACTCCGCCCCAAAACTATTCAATGAAATGGCTTCTTTTAGGGCAGCAATGGAGTTCTGCGGAATTTCCTTTGTTTTCCATGCGCCTCTATGGGCTATAACGGGGTTTTTTACCGTTTCTGCACAACTTCCAAATAGAAGTGCTAGAACTAGGAATACTCCTAAAGCTTTACTGGTTTTAGCGGATAAAAATCTTAACATCATAGGTTTAATTATTAAAGAATGATTCGCCCCAAATTATAATTTAGGACGAATCATTTTGGGTATGTAATTTACTTATTTAAAGGGTGATCACTAATAATTTTCTAGGCTACTGATAACAGCATGCCCCTTGTTTTTCCTTTTATGATTAACTCATATCCAGGGAGAATATTTTTGGGCGCTCCATGGTTTCGGTATACACATTGCCAAAACGGTCTGTAACCCTAATTTCTAGGGTAGTATCGGGTTCAGAGGCCGAAACCTTAAACAGGTGTGCCGTATCGTTGGTCACAAAAGCGCCTGTAGGGGTGGCCCCTGCATTAAGTCGCAATGCTTCATAGGATACAATATGCAAGGGGTCTTTGGTATTTACCCGGGTAACGGCTAGCTTATTGTTGTTTTCGGTTACTTCAATATCCCATTGGCTATCGTACCCCCATAGATTGATCAACACTTCATTGTTCACACTTTTCTGGGAGTAGGGTTCGGCGTAGGGGGCGAGTGTTTCCTCCGTAGTATTCGGAGCAAATTCGGCAGCGGTTATTTGCACTTGGTTGAGGTCGTAGGTACGGAACTGGTAATCTTCTTCAAAACCTATGCTCTTGTAGCGCCATTTAATATCTTTTCCGTTCATCTGCCATATGCTATAACCTCCGGGGCTTCCATCCTTGCAAATGTGATTTCCGGCATAACCATCCCTTCCGGTCCACCACCACGTGGCGCATATTGCACCGGTATTGTGCTCCATAAGGTTGGTTTCTTCTTCTACCCTATAATTTATATGGGAGTGCCCAGATAGTACGTGTACCGTGGAGAAGTCTTTTAAGCAGTCTACGAGGGTGCTTCCGTTATCCAAGGCATATCCATTCACTTGGTTTTCGTTGGCATCCAAGGTTGGTCTTTTATACAAGGGGGTATGCATGGCCACTACAATAGGGGTGCTTTTATCGGTAATAGCGGCTAGGTCTTTTTTTAACCATGCTATTTGTTCTGGACTGATATTGGTATTGTAATTGCGATCCCCCTCATTTCCAACACTTCCACCCGTATTTAGGTATTCTACCGTATCTAACACCACGTAGTGCACCTTTCCTAGATTGAAGGAGTAATAGGTGGGGCCTATCACCTCCCTATACTTATTTTCAGCTTCCCAGTCGTCAGCATAATAAGGGTCGTAATCATGATTCCCTATTACATTAAACACGGGGGAGTGCAGCATATTCATATAGGGAAGGTAGTCGTTCAGTCCAAAGTCATTTCTGTACCAGTAGGTATCCCAGGTCATATCGCCTAGGGTAAGCACATATACCTTGGTGCCATCTGCCGCATATTGATCAATGGTTGCATTTACATCCGGTAACACCTTGCCGGTAAATTGGTCAATGTCGTTGTTTCTCTTTGCCAAATGCCAATCGGCCATAGGGATTACCACATGGTTATCGTTGTTTACCTTGATCAGGGAAAAATCCCTTTGGTCTACCGTAGAGGTGTTATTGCTCAATCGCTTAAAGAACTGTGGTGCCTTCCCTACATTGGTTGCCTCGTAATTGGAGGGTAGGGAGATAAAGACAAACCCAATTTTCTTTTGCGAGGAAAGGTAATATACCCCTTGATCATCGGTAACGGTCACTTCATACCCGTCGGAAACCACTACTCCTGGAATTCCTTTCCCATCGGAATACACCACGCCTTTCACCGTCATGCCCTCAATATCCGGGATGTTGAGATTGGCTACCAAATTTAGGAGTACCGCACCCAAAAGAAGGTTTTCTGCTCCGCGTACTACATTTATCTGATAACTACCTGTGGTTAATCCGTTAGGCACAGAAAAGGTGACCGTTCCATTGCCAATGGCGGTCACCTCGTTGTTATAGGTTATAGTGGTGTCTAGGGTGGAGGTCAATTTAATTTGATCGCCCATTTTAAACCCCTTTCCGCTAAGGGTGATGGTTTCCCCTTGTTTTACATCCATGCTGGAAGGGATGGAGACTCCCGTGATGTTCAGGTTGTTGTCCTCATTAAACTCAACAGAGTCGGTCTTCTGACAGCTGGAAAATGCCAGCCCTATGCCGCTTATTCCAGCGATGGTTGATAATCCACCTATTTTTATAAATCTTCTTCTCGTATGTTTCATTGCTAGTTGGTGCTATTATTCGATTATTTCTACTTTAATATCGTCAATGAAAATACGATTCTTATTAGGGGATGCATTGCGTAGATCATAGTCGCCACCCAGTAGCTTAAAGCGTGTTCCAGCATCGGCTCCGGTAATAGTGAATTCGTATTGTGCCGATGGCGCCTGCCATACTTCCGTACATTCAGGATCGGCATCATAATCGGGCCAATTATCAATAGTCATGGAGTTTACGCTGACGGTTCCGGCACCAAGCACCTCAATATTTAGGGTATTAGCATCCCGTGTACCTTTTAGGGTTTGGTAGGGGACTGCCTTAAAGGTGACACGTACCGTTGCGGGTTCCTCTAAGTTGGATAAGGCCGGAGAGATTAAATCCCCACCATAATTGGTTTTCCCCAACTTTACAAATCCAGTACGGGCATATACCAGCTTCTGATTACTGGAAAAAGTGTTTTCGGTACTGGTCCATCCCATGCCCAACTCTTCCGGGGTCCAGCTATCCATTCTTTTCTCTCCGGTGGTGGTATAGAATATGGTGCTTCCGTAAGTTAACCAGTTAAAGTTTTCCTCTAGAATAATATTCCCTGCAGACTGGGTAATGATAATTTCCTTGTCTAGACCAGGTTGTTCTGAGGAGGTAACAGTGACTTTGGTGGAGCGCTCTTCACTGATATTCCTATCGGCAAGGAGTTGTATGCCCTCTTCCGTTACTTCTATTTCGGAAAGCCAGCTACTGTCTTCTATGGTGTAGGTCCATGAAACATTTGCCTTTACGCCAATGGTGAGTGCTCCCTCTGCAGAGGGTACGGCTATCCCTTTTTCCTCATCATCCAGGGTGATGTAGGGCACATTGGCCTCTTGATCTACACGGAACAATAGTGGCTGCTCTTTTCCATCAACCACAAAGATGAAGTTTATGGTGCGCGGGTCAAAGGTGTCGTTTTCCGAAACGATGATTTTAAAAATACCGTCGTCCTTTCCTTCTGTAGGGAAGGTCTTTGCCCAATTCACCTCTTCTTGCGGTATAATCTGCCATGGACGGTTAGAGCGTACCACATAACTTTTGGTGTTGCCACTAACACCCACTTCCAATCCGGTAGGGTTTTCCTCTATCGCGAAGAATGGCTCCCCGGAAAACTCGCTGTCATCATCACTGCACGCGGTAAAGGTTAGGGATAGTGAGAACAGGGCCAATAGAAGCACTAACCCAATCCCGCTTTTTGTTTTATTATTAGTCGTATACATGATTATTGTTTTTTACGGTTGTTATTTTCCTTCCTCAATGGCTTGTTTACTCCACCATACCGGTGTTTTCATATTATTATCCCCTCCCATTCGCTGTAGGGCTTGCTGTGCATTTTCATTGTTCGTAGCCATGGTAGTGGTAGGATAAGCAAAACGGGTTGGAAGAATATAATCATTAAACACCGCTCCGTTCCCGATGGTTAAATTGGGATATCCGGTACGTCGGTATTCATGATAGGCTTCCATTCCAACAAAGAATAAAGCCAAGTATTTCTGGTTCCCAATCAGTTCTTCCTTATTGGTAGCTGCATCCCAAGAAGCGAGTTCGGAAGAAAGGAGCTTGGTAATATCCTCAGTGGTAACGGTAACTGGCACCTCGCTGTATGCGCCCATTTCGGCCCATCTTTCCACGGAAGCCGTAACGGCGCTTTCGTAATAGGTCTTGGCTGCGGCTTCCCCTCCAGGAATTCTTCCCTTTAAGGCTGCTTCTGCCAATATAAACTGCACCTCGGCATAGTCCATATAGGTTCCGGGAGCATCGGGTCTTACAAATACGGCTGCATTGAGCCAAGACGAACCGCGGTCTGCAGTGCTCTGATCCTGTTCCGATACCCCAGCTATGGTACCCTTCCAGATATTGTCTGGATTAACGTTTACGTTGGGATTCTTCTTTCCATAAATGGGAAGACGTGGATCTTCGTAGGTTTGATTGCCGTTTCCATCGGTTACTACGGTCATCTTTATTAGTTGCTCGGTTAGTTTTCTACCCGAACTGGTAAAGTCCCCTTCGTTGCTATTGGCAAACTGACTTCTATAGGGATCATTTCCAGAGAAGATTACCGTTGCATTATCTGCATTGGAGGTGAAAATGGGGAATTTGTCCGGATTGTTAAGAATTTCATTCATTTTTGCACCGGTCTTCATTTCACTTCTTCCGCTCACCCTATTGAGTAATCTTAGGTATAGGGAGTTGTTGAATTTTTGCCACTGCTCCATATTCCCATTGTACATACCATCTAGGGAAGGTTTGGCAAATACGGGTTTGGTAGCATAAATAGCATTGGCGGTTAATAAATCATTGAACATCTGCTCGTATACTTCCTTTTGGGAGTCGAACTTGGGCTTGGTGGTTCCATTTGGTTTTCTTGCCGAAAAAGCTTCGGAGTAGGGAACATCCCCAAACATGTCTGTTAGGTTACTCATATACAATACTTTTAAGGTAAGGGCAATAGCTTCCAAGGAAGCTTGGTTCTGCTCTTGACTCAAATCGTACATGTGCAGTGCGTTGTTGGCGTAACGGGTATATAGATTCCACACACTTTGCCAGTTCCCGTCACTAATAAAGTAACGGTGCTCTTGTCTGGTAGTACCACCGGTAAAGGCGGTAAACTGTATAAGCTCATTGTTCCAATACCAGGAGTAGTACATCCAGGCATTGGCACCATTATAGAGCAAGGGCTCAAACATACCGCTTGCTTGTATTTCCCCAACAGTGGTCCTATTAGGGTTGGTATTTATCTCTTCAAAATCAGAGGTACAGGAAAAGGTAATTCCCGTTATAAATCCAATTAACATTATTTTTTTCAAATTGTTCATATCCTGATTATTTAGAATGAGAATTTTACGTTAAAACCATAAGATCTTGTCATGGGGAAAGACATGGATTCTATCCCTTTATGGATTTGGGATCCATTGACCATTCCTGTTTCCGGATCGTATTGGGGGAAATCTGTGATGGTAAACAGGTTAGTGGCGTAAACCCCTAGGCTTATCTGCTGAAATACATCTGTCCTATCCAAGAAACGCTGTGGTAATTGGTAATCCAATCGCACTTCCTTCAACTTTAAAAAGGAGGTGTCAAAAGTATTCATCTCCGTATTATTTCGGTTCCAGATATAGGAGTTGTAATAACTCTGAATGCTTTTGGTAACCGTATTGTTTTTGGTGTAACTCACGGATCCATCGGTATTGGTTACCACATTTACTCCAGGGTGAACCAATCCATCATACCTTCCTTCCAAGGAATTTTTCAACTTTCCTTGATATGAAAGTGCAAAGTTGGTCACGGAAAAGGTATTTCCACCCATTTGTCCGGTAAAGGCGGCCGATAGAGATAGGTTTTTATACCTAAATCGCTGTACCATACCTCCCCTCCAATCGGGGTTTACTTTTCCAATTCTACGATCAGGAGATTCATCCAGTATGGGATATCCGTCGGCATTTACAATATGCATTCCCGAAGCATCTACCTGCTCTCCATTCTCATCCGTATAAAAGGATCCTTCCGGTGCGCGCTGAAAACCTCTTCCGTAGATAACGTGCATTTCTTCGCCTACATAGGAATAGATGTAGGTACGGCCTCCAATAGTGGTTCCCATATTGGTTTGTAATGGTTCATTGGGATCCCATCCGTCTTGTAGGCTCACTAATTTATTATTGTTCTTAGACCAAGTAAGGTCAAAGGACCAATCGAAATCTTGGGTTCTCACTGGTGCAAAATTTGCTGACACTTCCAGTCCCTGATTCGTAATTTCCCCTGCATTAATTTTCATGCCGGTTGCTCCTGTAATTTGATCTACATCTACGGACACAATTTGGTTGGTGGTAGAGGAGTGGTACCAGGTTACATCAAAAGAGACCCTATTTTTAAAGAGTTTCGCTTCTAGTCCTGCTTCCCAGCTTTCCACATTCTCCGGTTTAATTAACGGATCTGGGATGGTGCCTGGTAAGGTATAACCACCGGGGTAGGAGGAGTTTCCGTAGTATTGGTCCAGGGAATAGGGTGAGGTATCGTTTCCTACGTTTGCCCATGAAAACCGTAATTTGGCAAAATCTACCCAGGGTGCGTTCTGCTTAAAATCTAGGACTCTATCCATCAAGATACTAGTGGCCACCGAGGGGTAAAAGAAGGACCAGTTGCCTCTAGAAAGGGTACTAGACCAGTCGTTACGTCCAGTGACATCCACAAAATAGGTTCCGTCCCAGCTAAAGGAAGCCATTCCAAATAAACTATTTACTACCTTTCTACTGCGATAATTATAGGGCTCTGGAATTACCCCAGTAGGTAGGTTGTTGGTATGATAAATACCCTCTTCACCAAGTTTGTCCAAGGTAAGTCTGTTGTTGTAGTATTCGTTGATTCTATTGTTGCCCCCTACGAAAGTAGAAAGACCAAAACGGCCATCTGCTAGGTCATCGTTGGTATAGCGCAACATAAAATCATTATTGTTTTCTATAACACGTACGGTTTGTTCACGGTAAAATCCGTCATGATAGCCAGTGGTGTAAAAGGGTCTTCTCTGGGTACGGAACTCATCGGACCAGTCCAGTCCAGAACCAACGTCTAGCGTTAATCCTTCCATTAGATCAAAGGTGAGTCCAACATTTCCGAAAACTCTGTTTTTATCGTAAGCATTGGTTGCCTCGTATAAGGTTCTGTATGGGTTAAAGCCATTGGTGGAAGGATACACTAATCCTTGGCCGTTTTCGCCACCAGCAAACCAATTGGCATAATTGTACCGTCCTTCAAAATACTCTTCCTTCCAAGCATCAATACTATTCACGTTAAATCCCCAGACCAATGCGTACATGGGGTTGCTGGCGCTATACCCACCGCCGGGCATGTTGTCACTATTTTTAAGGTAATAGTTGATCTTGGTATTGAATTTTATTTTATCGCTGATGGGCGTATTAAAGGCTAAGGAAACGGTCTTTTTATCAAAGCCCGTATTGGGTAAGATCCAATCGTTCTTATAGTCGGTCACCGAAAAACGGGTAGACGTTCCTTTACCATTGCTTCCGCTTAGACTAACGGTATTGCTGGTGGTTAAGCCAGTTCGGAATAGGCCCGTATACCAATCGTCCTGGTACTGCCAAGGTAATTTTGTGAACTCGCCCGTATCCCAGTTTTTGGAGGCGTATAGATAGCGCAATTTTCCTGGGTCAAACTTTTCTCCAAAAGTATATCTGGAGTAACGTCTTGGGACGGCTACCCCATCCGGGGCCATATCTTCGCTCAATTCCCAAAGGGAATATTCACCTGCTCCCATATCAGAGCCATTTCCATATTCTGTTTGAAAATCAGGAAAGTATCCCGCTTGTTCAAAGGTCACGGAAGAACTAACACTTACCCCAAGGCCTTTGCTTTTTCTTCCAGATTTAGTGGTGATTACAATGGCACCGTTTGCGGCACGTGATCCGTAGAGTGCAGCTGCTGCCGGACCTTTTAGGACCGAAACCGAAGCAATATCATCGGGGTTGATGTCACTCATACCATTTCCATAATCTATCGGGGCATCCCCTTGTGCATAGTTACTTACACTTTTGGTGGCAGTAGCTCCAGAAGTTACAGGGACCCCGTCTATTACAAAAAGCGCCTCGTTGCTCCCGTAGTTTAAAGATTGGTCTCCCCTTAAGGTAACCCTCATAGATCCACTTGGTCCAGTCCCTGCCTGATCAAAGGTTAATCCGGCTACCTTTCCAGACATGCCGTTTAACCAGTTGCCGGTAACTGTTTTGTTTATTTCTTCACCGTCTACTTTGGCAATGGAATACCCTAGGGACTTTTCTTCCCTGGTAATATTAAGGGCGGTAACCACAACCTCGTCTAGGGCAGCTGCATCCTCTTGCATTGCAATTTCCAAGTGGTCGCCAGCACGTGCTGTTAGTTCTTGGGTAACGTATCCTATAAAAGAAACAGCCAAAGTTATTTCCTTCTTGCTAGCTTGTAGGCTAAAGACCCCGTCAAAATCGGTAACTACCCCATTGTTGGTGCCTTTTTCTAGAACTGTAGCACCCGGCAAGGGAGTTCCATCGGCATAAACAGTACCCGTTACTGTTTGTCCGTACGAAAACGACGTTATCGCAAATAACATCAGTAGCGTAAAAAGTTGGTCAATTTTTCTCATGAGAATTTAATTATTTAATAATTCTTGGTCAAATATAGATGCTTGGTTAATGCTTGGTATTAAGGGAATATTAAGTTCCTGATTCGTCAATTTTGGTTTATTTTAAAAGGTTGATCAATAACACTTTGGGAATTAAAATGGAGATGTTGCATAGAAGTATGGTTTCGAATTGTTATTTACATTACTCAATAATACATAATTAATCTGTATTTAAAAACAAAGTGAAATTATTGAAAGATTAATGAAACAAAATGGTCCTTGTTACGATTGAATAAGGGGGTGCTTGTACCAGTTTTTAGTTTCGATTGTTTTCTAGTGTCCTTAGTTTAGGGATGTGAGAGTGCCAACATAAGTAGGGCGGCTAGGGTTCCTCCCATTATGGGTCCTACTACGGGTATCCATGCATAGCTCCAGTCGCTGTTTCCCTTTCCCCGTATGGGCAAGATGGCATGGATAATCCGTGGTCCTAGGTCTCTGGCTGGATTGATGGCATATCCAGTGGTTCCGCCCAAAGACAAGCCAATGGCCCAGACAACAAAGGCAACTGGTAGGGCTCCCAAGGATCCAAGTCCAATCACTGTTTCTTGGTCTACGATGGTGGCATCCGTAAAATACAGCACTGCAAATATCAAAACAAAGGTGCCTATGAGCTCACTTATAAAATTGGCTCCGGTATTCCGGATGGCGGGATCTGTACAGAACACCGCTTTTTTTAAGCCGTTATCCATGGTGGCATCAAAGTGTTTCTTGTACATAGCCCAAACTAGAAAGGCTCCCATCATGGCGCCAATAAATTGCGCCAAGACATAGGAAGGGACCTCCATCCAAGGGAAGAGGCCTGCTACAGCTAGGCTTATGCTTACTGCCGGATTGAGGTGGGCGCCACTATAAGGGGCCGCTACCACAACACCTACATAGACGGCCAATGCCCAGCCGGTGGTGATTACAATCCATCCGCTGTTTTGGCCTTTGGTTAGGTTTAAGACTACATTGGCCACCACGCCGCCTCCTAGGAGGATTAATAGCATGGTGCCGATAATTTCTGCAATAAATGGCGTCATAATTAATTGGTTTAGTGGTTATTAGTTTTGTTTGGCCCAATGTTGTAGCGCGTCAATGGCCCGGTGCCAACCTTTGATCCCTTCTTCAATTGTGGCCCGATTTTCGGTTGGGGTAAAATTCACATCGGTTTGCCATATTTTTTGAATTTCTTCCAAGTCTTTCCAGTAACCTACCGCCAATCCGGCTAGGTATGCGGCTCCCATTACCGTGGTTTCTATCACTTTGGGGCGCACTGTGTTGGTATTGAGTACATCAGATTGGAACTGCATCATCAGTTTGTTTACCGTAGCGCCTCCATCCACTCGTAGCTCTTTTATGCTCACTCCAGAATCGGCCTCCATGGCCTTTAAAACATCCATGGTCTGGTAGGCTATGGACTCTAGGGAAGCCCTAGCAATATGGGCGTCGGTGGTGCCACGAGTGAGCCCAAAGAGGGTGCCCTGAGCCCGCTGGTTCCAATAGGGTGCCCCTAAACCTGCAAATGCAGGGACAAAGTAAACCCCGTCCGAATTCAGTGCCATATTGGCTAATTTTTCCACGTCCGACGACTGATTGATTATATTGAGGCCGTCCCTTAGCCATTGCACCACTGCCCCTGCAATAAAAATACTTCCCTCTAAGGCATACTGAGTTTTTCCGTTGATCTTCCATGCTACTGTGGTAAGTAGATTATTAGTAGAAATAATGGGTTTGTCCCCGATGTTCATGAGCATAAAGCATCCAGTGCCATAGGTGTTTTTCACCATGCCAGGTTTGGTGCACATCTGTCCAAATAGGGCAGCTTGTTGATCTCCCGCTATACCGGCGATAGGAATTTTTTGTGCAAAGAAATTGGGGTGTGTATAGCCGTAAACCTCACTGGATTGCTTCACTTGGGGCAACATGCTTTCAGGGATGTTGAACAGCTCCAAAAGTTCTTTGTCCCATTCCAGGGTGTTGATATTGAATAGTAGGGTCCTGCTGGCATTGGTTACATCGGTAATGTGGAGATTTCCTTGCGTCATTTTCCAGATCAACCAGGAGTCTATGGTGCCAAATAACAACTCCCCGGCATTGGCGCGTTCTCTTGCCCCGGCCACATTATCTAAGATCCACTTCACCTTGGTGGCCGAGAAGTAGGAGTCTATGACCAATCCCGTTTTTTCCCTAATTAAGTCCGATTTTCCCTTCTCCTTAAGTTCGTCACAGTAGTCGGCCGTTCGTTTATCCTGCCATACAATGGCGTTGTACACGGGTTCCCCGGTATTTTTGTCCCAGACCACAGTGGTTTCCCGCTGATTGGTGATCCCAATGGCTGCTATATTGGCGCCGCTGAGTCCTTTTTTGGTAACTACCTCTGCGGCCATGCCAGCTTGGGCAGACCAAATTTCAATGGGGTCGTGCTCTACCCATCCCGGTTTGGGAAAGTACTGGGTAAATTCTTTTTGGGCGGTGGAAACTATGTTGCCCTTCTTGTCAAAAATAATAGCCCGAGAGCTGGTTGTGCCCTGGTCAAGAGCAAGAATAAATTTCTCCATATCAGTTGGAAATCTTGGTTTTTAAGTTGATTTTCTGTTGTTTGTCACTCGCTACGCTTTCCTGTAAAACATAGTGAATGGCGATTGCGTTGTAGTCGGCCAGTTGTTTTTGTTGCCAAGCTTGATCTCTATTCAGTTCCAGCGCCATGATTTCCGCTACTTTTGGAGCCATGTCAATGGAGGCCTGTGCGTCTAAAAACAAGGCTCTAACCCTGCGTGCAAGTACATCTTCTACCGTTCTTGCCATTTCATTGCGGACGGCCCATACCACTTCTGCGCAAAGGAATTCCATTTTGGGGTGTAGTTTTTCTCCCAGTTTGGGCGATTTCTCAATGAGCTCTAAAATGGCCTTCCGGTCCGATCCGTACACAGAGAGATGATCCGTAGGGTCTAACTCCTGGGTAGCGCCGTGAATGGGAAGGTGGGTGGTGGCACATTCTTTTTTGGGCAGCTTCCCTAATTTTATAGCCTTCTCCATAGTGTCTTCTGCCATCTTCCGGTAGGTGGTCCATTTTCCTCCGGTGATGGTGAGGAGGTGCGAGTTTGAAATCAAAATCTTATGGCTTCTAGATATTTCCTTGGTTTTTTCCGAGCCGTCCTGTGGGGCGGCCAAAGGCCTTAAGCCGGCAAAAATGCTGAGGACGTCTTCCCTGCCCACTCTTTTGGAAAGGTAACTGTTCGCAGTTTCAATAATAAAGTCAATTTCCTTATCTAAGGCAATGGGCTCCAAGCTATGATCATCCAAAACCGTGTCCGTGGTTCCCACTAAGACCCTATTGTGCCAAGGGACCAAAAACAACACACGCCCATCATTGGTCTTCGGGATCATAATGGCATCTTCCCCTGGTAAGAACGATTTGTCTAATACTAGGTGGATTCCTTGACTTGGGCGGACCATGTTTTTCGCATCTTTATTGTCCATTTTTAAAATTTGGTCCGTAAATACACCTGTGGCGTTGATGACCACTTTGGCAGGGAGAACGTACTCTTTGTTGGTTTCCTTGTCCATGGCAACTACTCCGTTTACAATACCTTCCCCATCTTTTGTGAGTTGTGTGACCTGAAAATGGTTTAAAAGCGTGGCGCCTTTTTCTATACAGGTCTGGGCAATATTTACAGCTAGTCTGGAGTCGTCAAATTGACCATCGTGATAGAGCACGCCGCCTTTGAGTTTTTCTGGTTTAAGGGTGCCTATTCGGTCTAGGGTCTCCTTTCTATCAATAGGGATAGATTTCCCTAAGCTGAGCCTTCCCGCCAACAGGTCGTACACTTTTAGCCCAAGCGTGTAAAAGATGCCTCCCCACCACTTGTAATTGGGAATAATAAACGATTGGTTTTTTACCAAGTGGGGGGCATTTTGTAGCATCAACCCCCTTTCGTACAAGGCTTCCTTTACCAGGCCTAAATCGCCCTGCGCCAAATAACGAACCCCGCCATGCACTAATTTGGTACTCCTACTGGAAGTTCCTTTGGCATAATCTACCTGTTCCAGTAACAGCGTTCGGTATCCGCGAACGGCACTGTCCAAGGCAACGCCAAGACCCGTGGCTCCTCCGCCGATAATGAGGACATCCCATTTATCCGGGCTGTCTATTTGCTGTAATAATGCTTCTCTATTATATAAATTCACTTTCGATATATTTCAAAACTTTTCAATATTAATTAAAATTCCGATAAACAAAAACAAATTGATCGCTAAAAGAAAAATATCGAAGGTTTTTTCGATGAAATTCATTCCTTTTATGTATAAACCAATTAGGGGGGGAATCATATTCCTGATGCTTTGTTGTATTTTTGCCGTCCGAATTCATTTTTAGCTATATTTTGATATCTTCGTAAGGTTTCGTTTAAAGATGGAAGAGGGAAGAAACAATTAATAGGAGAGCTTAAAATAATACCCGCGAAAAACCTTAAGTCATGAAAAGACACCAAATTATATTGGAGAAATTAGCAAAGGAAAAGTATGTAGAGGTGTTGGACCTATGTAAAGTTCTAGGTGTTTCGGCCGTAACCATCAGAAAGGATTTAAAATTCCTAGAGGAAAAGGGGTTATTGTTCCGCACCCATGGTGGAGCCTCCTTGGAAGATCCTTATATCAATGATCGGCATGTTACCGAGAAGGAAAAAATATCGGTAGAGGAAAAAAAAGGGATTGCCCAAGCCGCTGCTTCCCTTATCGTGGAAAACGATTCTATTTTAATTGGGTCTGGGACTACCGTACAGGCATTGGCCAAGTTTTGTAAACCCATTGGGAAGTTAATGGTTATTACCTCTTCCTTGCATGTAGTGCTCGAACTCATAAAATTTAAGGATGTGGACGTGCTGCAACTCGGAGGCTATGTAAGGCATAGCTCTGCTTCGGTAGTGGGTAGCTACGCATTACATATCTTGGAAAACGTATCCTGTAGTAAGTTTTTTCTAGGAGTAGATGGGATCGATTTGGACTATGGGCTTACCACAACTAATTTAGAGGAGGCCCAATTGAACAGGAAGATGTTGTCTTCTGCACAAAAGACGATTGTCTTGGCCGATTCTTCAAAATTTGGAAAGAAGAGTTTTGCCAAAATTTGTAATATAGATCAAATAGATCAGATAATTACGGACAAGGGAGTTTCTACCAACGTGGTAGATAAACTGGAAGACATGGGCATTGTGGTGACTATCGTCTAAGACCTTATGGTGGGTATCTTGGCTGTGGGGCCGGTAACAATCAGTGGATTAACTAGTTCTAAGTGCCAAGGACCGCGATGGGCAGATAACTATAAAAATTACTACTTCCTTCTTAGTTTATCCCCTTATTAGACCTAACTTTGTCGCCGAAATGGGGTGCTTGCTGTTTACAGTAGGCTGAGATGATACCCAAGAGCGTGTATGCGCTGTACCTGATCCGGATAATGCCGGCGTAGGGATCTCAACCTATGGATATTTATCCATAACTTCTCTTGGTTCATCGTCCCCTTTCATTGCTTAAAACGAGATTGATGAACGTAGACTTTTTAATGAATCTTACTCTATTGGAGGCCTTGGGCACCGGCTTTGGAATTACCCAGGTGCTGTTGGCCAGGAATAATAATGTGAATAACTATCTCTTTGGCATGGTATCCATTTTGCTAGGGATATACGTGCTTTATCACTCCAAATTGTATGCAGATATCCTGCTGAGCATGTATTATTTTGTGATGAGCATCTACGGTTGGGTGTATTGGAAGTTTGGAAAGCAGAAAGAAGCGGCTCCTATTTCGGCATCCACCATACAAGAACATCTAAAGGCACTGGGAATTGTCCTAGCTTGTTTTCTTCTAATGGCCTATTGGCTTAAGTACCATACCAATTCCGATGTTCCCATCTGGGACGCTGTAGTGGTAGCCTTCGCTTGGGCCGGGATGTGGCTAATGGCACGAAGAAAGCTCGAAAATTGGATTTACCTTAATATTAGTAATATAATCTCCATACCCCTGCTTTTTTATAAGGGGTTGTATATCTATGCGGGGCTAACCATCTTTTTATTCATGGTGGGTACTTCCGGATATTTGAAATGGCGCACAATTGTAAAGAATGAGAGAAAGGATCAATTTCACCCAGCTAAGGAAGCAGTGCTTTAATGCCCATCAATTCCCAAAGGAGGTCTTAGATTTTATCGAAAGAGAGAATCTATGGAATATTTGGGTGCCAAAACAGTACGGTGGCCTGGAGATGTCCCTGGTAGAGGGATTAAAAACATTAAGGCTGCTGGCAGAGATCGATGGCAGTTTGGGGTGGACGGTAACCCTATGTAGTGGGGCTAACTTTTTTATTGGAAATCTTCCGCCAAAAGTGGCAAATGAAATCTTTGGCGGCCAGGCATCCCAAGTTTGTTTTGGAGGTAGTGGCGGGGTGTATGGAACAGCCGAAAAGCAGGGTGATTTCTATAAGATTTCGGGGAATTGGCATTACGCTACAGGAGCGGTCTACCTCACCCATTTTACCCTGAATGCCAAGATTATAGCGCATGGGAAAGAATTGCAGAATGACGATGGCTCCCCAATGGTCCGTTCCTTTTTGCTTCCCAGAAATAAGGTGAAACTTATTAAAAACTGGAATACCATGGGACTAAAGGCTTCGGTGACACATTCCTTTGAAGTGAAGGAGGTTCTGGTAGATCAAAAATATAGTTTTTGGTACAATCAAGTGCAGCTAGATTATCCCATATTTAAAATCCCTTTTACCGCATTTGCCGATCTAACACTTTTGGCTAATTATATAGGGATGGCAGCCCACTTTTTGGAGGAAGCCAAAGCAATACGGCCCCAAAAAGAGTGGGGTGCATTAGAGGAGGCCATAGAGCAGGCCGATGAAAAAATGTTCCAATCTGCCCAAGAGATAACAACTGCGAGTGTAGATCAAATAATTTGCACAGATACCAGCCTTCAAGAAATTCACACCCAAGCGGTAGAGTCGGTACAGCTAATTACCAAAGCTATATTTAGAACCTATCCCTTTCTTGGGATTGCTGCAAGTAGGGAAAGTCATCCCATTAATCAAGTATTCCGCGATTATTTTACAGCCACACAGCATCATATATTTACTAAGGGTAGATGAGCCAAAGATGGGCTAGCAGCGTCGTAGTCTTATAGCCGCTGGTTTTCAATGTTTCCTGGGAACAGAGGTGCCCTATTTTTATGGGATTATCCAGATTGGGTAGTTTATTGGTAATTATAGAATTCTTTCGTAGGACCAGGTTTTTCTTGAAGGGTTGATAGCTAATGTTTTAGGGGGTTGGGAGATGGATTCGCCTAGTTTTTAAGAAAACTATAACTACTTATTTTTCCACTTCAGGACTTATAATTTTATCTTGAGGTAAAAGTAAAATATAATGGAATTAAAAGGTAAAATAGCCTATATAACGGGCGGATCAAAAGGTATTGGGTACGGAGTGGCCCAAAAATTGTTACAAGCGGGAATGAAAGTTGCCGTGAGTGGTAGAAATTTAGAAACGGTAACCCAAGCAGCCAAGAGTTTAGGAGCAGAGGATAATGTACTTGCCTTGGCGTCCGATGTCACTAAATTGAAGGAGGAGGAAAAGGCAGTGGCACAGATTGTTGATAAATGGGGAGGCGTAGACGTGGTACTCGCCAATGCGGGAGTAGGACATTTTGCGCCTATAGACCAAATGTCAGACGATCATTGGCACCAGATGATAGACACTAACCTAACGGGTGCCTTCCATACATTAAAAGCGTCTGTAGATGCATTAAAAAAGAGTAAGGGATACTATATCACCCTGGCCAGTTTGGCAGGGACCAACTTTTTTGCCCAAGGAGCTGGCTATAACGCCAGTAAATTTGGCGTTGTAGGTTTTACTCAAGCTGCAATGTTAGACCTAAGGGAATACGACATTAAGGTGTCTACCATTATGCCAGGTTCCGTAGCTACCCATTTTAACAATAATGAACCCTCTGATAAGGATGCATGGAAAATTCAACCAGAAGATATCGGGGATCTGGTATTGGATTTACTGCGGATGAACCCCAGAACCTTACCTAGTAAAATTGAGGTAAGACCCACAAGACCAGATAAAAAGTAAGTTACACCTCTTTTTCGGTCAGGGGAATATCCGGATTGCAAATTTCGGATATCAGTTGATTTAAAACAGTGGTAAAAAGGGCGATAGTTTCTTGGGTAATTTGTTTATCCTTGGTTCTACTGCCCTTTTTCTCTTTGGTGGCAAAGCTTAAAACTCCCGATTTCAGGTTTTTAAAGGATATAATTCCAGCCTCTAAAGAGGGTGTTGGTGTGCTATGATTATACATTAGAGCATAGCATAGGAGTTGAAAGCACTTACTGTATTTATAATCTTCAATAATTGGGTCCCATGCTATCAGCTCCACATCTCCCTGCATAACCTTACCCGTTTTATAATCGATTATTCTAGGTTGGCCATCCTTTTCGTCTATACGATCTAATTTTCCCTTTAAAACAATGGGAAAATCGATCCCAGGTATTTCCAGTTCCATCCTTAGATTTATTTCAATCCCTATAACCCTAATTTCATGCTTTTTTACAGCCTCTATTTCCATGGCCAAAAAATTGGAAATATATCGGAGAACTACCTCATAGGCAATAAGATTTATCCCCTTGGAGATATCCCCTTCAGCAAAACTCTTGTTAAAGTGGTATAGCACGGTGGTTTTTACCTTCCCTTGCATGTCTTGGACCATAGCTTCCGTTAGTACTTGGTTGAGGTAGGGCTTATAGAGATCTTCTAGGCTGTCATGAACAATGGTTCCAAAGGTATTGCTCGCAACGGTTTCCTCCACTTCTATAGTTTCGTTTATCCCTAAGAGGTTTCGCTTATAAAAATCTATAGGATTCCGTACATAGTTGGTCAACGAGGTTGGAGAAAAGCCATTTTCCGCATGTTTTTTTATCAACTCCATAAGGCCGGTATCTTTGTGTACGATTTGCAGGGTTTTGGGAGTCGATTGTATTTCTGGAGCGGCGATGCTTTCCTTTATCTGGGATATTTTATTTTCGTCTGTGAGTAATTGGGTCAGTAACCTGCTCTTTTCCCCTCCTTCCAATACATCGGGTTCGGTATTGTAGACTAGGTAAATATTCTTCGCTCTTTGTAATAGTCGATAAAAATGATACGTATATACGGCGTCTTTCTCCTTGTAGGTTGGGAGCTGATAATACTTTTTTAGGTCGAAAGGAATAAAGGAGTTATTAGATTTTCCCGATGGAAGGATACCCTCGTTCACTGAGGTCAGGATAACGGTCTCAAAATCTAAGGCCCTACTTTCTAACATTCCCATTATTTGCAGGCCTTCCAATGGTTCTCCCTGGAAATCTAGCGTCTCGGTCCTCAGCAATTCCCTATAAAGACTTTCCAAGGATTTTAGGTCGTTTATAAACGCATAGGTGGCCACCATTTCCTGAAGCTGGTTAAAGAGGGAGTAAAACTTGTAGAGGTATTCTAGCCCTAAGTTATCCTTTGTCTTTAAAAATTTTTCCTTGAGACTTAATACTACTTTCTGGCAGTTAATTAAAAATTGTGCTGCGCTTTGCTGTTTCTCTAAAAAGAATAGGTCTAAGAGCAGCTGAATTTCCGGGGTGTCCAAAACTAGGTTTTTGGGACTTACAAAGGCCCAGTTGTTCTTCTTAATCGTGTCTGCCAAAAGGGAGGCATGGTTCTTATTATGGTGTGTAAAGAGTAGCTGTACATAAGGATGCGAAAGAAAATCCAATACTTGCTGAAAGTACCAGCCTGCCCCATCCTTTTTTAAATGTAAATCCAGGTACTGGGAGAACATGCTAGCCAGGGGTGTACTGCTTAAGGGGTATCCCATGGTGATGTTTACGGTATCTATTTCCTGTGGAATAGAGTTGAGCAGCGGGTTTAGGAGATTTTCATCTCCTAGGACAATGGCGGTATTCTTTAGGTTGGCCGCATTTTTCTGTTTTAATTGTAATAGGAGGTTGCCCACGTATTTGGTCTGGGAAACATTTTTTGGTACCCCTATAATATGGATGTTTTTATGATGGGAGTAATAATTGGTGAGGCCTTTTAGTGGGTTGTGCTGTAACCAGGGCCAGTTCTTTTTATGCTGTCTAATAAAGTAGCCGGCATCGTGCACGGGATCATTTAAGAAATAAGGGTCTATATCCCACAGTATCTCGGCTTTTCCTTTGGATAGTAACTCCTGTATAATATGGGACTCTGCCGTGTTCAGCGCATTAAAACCTGCAAATACATGGGTCGTTTCTGGTCTGTTTTCCAAGTATTGTGGTAATTCTTCACAGGCAGTGCGGTAAATAAGTCCTTGATGCCCTATATGTTTGTCTTTAAGTAATTTATTGAAGGTAGTATATAGGGGGTGTAATTGCTTCCAAAATTGAAGGTAATTGGTAATGATCTGGGATCGATCTGCCTGTAGTGACCAATGATTTAGCTCCTGGATGTCCTTTAAGTAGGAGAAAATATCCTGGGCGTCTATGAGGTAGCGATCTATTTCATTAAAGTCCTGAAGTAAGATCTGCCCCCATTTTGCAAATGCGGCAAAGGGTTCCCTATTTTCTTTTTCAAGGTTTTGGTAAGCTTCATATAGCGTAAAAAGTTGCTCTGTACTGCTAGCGGTTTCCAATTGGGAGATGTGTGCTACAAAGTTCTCTATGCTATATATTTTTGGCGCAAAGCAGGTTTTATTCGCCGTGTTCGCCAAAGCGGTTTTAAGCACGGTTCCCGCTCTTTTACTGGGAAGTACTACGGTGATGTTGTCTAGGGAGGGGTATGTATCTAGGAGGTGGTCTACTATCTGTTGAATAAAGCTTTTCACAAATGGATATGTTTTGCAATTGATTTACGCCCTAAATATAGGATATAGATTGTAGTTAAGGGCGGACTTGGTAACTTAATGTTTTTGGAAATATGAAGAGGGATTAACAAGGTGGTAGACTAGGTCTTAGCCGGGGTGTAAACGAAAAAAGCTCCGCAATCGCGGAGCTTTTCTTAATATCTATTGGTATTGATGATTACTTCACCAAGTTAATTTCAACTCTTCTGTTTTGAGCTCTACCTTTAGAAGTATTATTAGTAGCTATTGGCTTATCCTCACCGTATCCAATGGCAGATAATCTGAACTCTTCAATTCCTTTGTCTACTAAGAACTCCTTCACAGAAAGGGCTCTAGCTTCAGAAAGTCTTTGGTTTAGAGTCTTGCTACCTACACTGTCTGTGTGTCCTTCTACTGTAAACTTAGCATTTGGATACTCTTTAAGGATAGTAATAATATCTACCATTACAGATGTAGAGGAAGCTTTGATAGTAGATTTTCCAGTATCAAACAAGATGGTTCTAGCATACTCGTTTAATTGCTTCTGTACTTCTTCAGTAACCTCAGGACAACCTTGGTTGGCTACGGTTCCAGCAACATCTGGACACTTATCGTCTTTGTCTAAAACACCGTCTCCGTCAGTATCTGGCCATGGGCAACCGTTGTTGGCAGCAGGACCAGCCTCGTTAGGACACTCATCATCCTTATCGGCAACACCGTCACCATCAGAATCAGGACAACCGTTTAGAGCGGCAGGACCAGCTTCGTTAGGACAAGCATCATCCTTATCGGCAATACCGTCTCCGTCGCTATCAGGACAACCGTTCATTTCTTTGGAACCAGCTTCGTTAGGACACTCATCATCCTTATCTGGGATACCATCGCCGTCAGAATCTGGACATCCGTTAAACTGAGCTAAACCTGGAATTTCAGGACAAGCATCGTCTTTGTCATAGATACCATCTCCGTCCGTATCTACACCACCAAATTTGATGGCAATACCTGCCATGTGCTGAAAATGAGTGATAGCTGCAGGTCTGCTTGCGGTAGCATAATCCTCAAAAACGTGCTTGTAAGCAGTCTGAAGGGTAAGGCCAATGTTTTCGGTAAACCAAACATTAACTCCAACACCACCATTTAGGGTTCCAGCGCCAATTTCGTCTATCCAAGTATAACCACCACCGATTTCTACGAACGGATCAACCACAGTGTTGCTTAAAAAAGCGTACTTAATGGTTCCGTCTACTGCATAGTGAGATAAATCGTCTACACTAACATCCCCCCATTTATCGATACGGTTCAAGGAACCTCTTGCACCTACGGAGAAACCACTACCTACATATTTCGATACTCCTACGTAAGAGATAGACGGTAGCATATTCCAGTGGTCTGTAGCATTGAAGAACTCATTTCCAAAGCTGCTAACATCCTCTGTTGGGAAAACGTCAATTGCGTTTGCACCGAATGTTATTTGCCAAGGGTTATTATCGTCTTGCGCTTGTATGTTGTTAAAACCTACAAGGAGTAGGGCAACAACTAGTATTCTGCTAAGATGTTTCATGTTAATTGATTTAAGTTTAAGTGATTATTAATTACAAATGTAAGTTGTTAAAGTTTATTAACAAAATCATTTAATTGGTTTTTTTAACTCAATCCGTAGGAGAAAAGCTTCAATTAAATTATTTCCAAACTTTTCCCAACCTCCGTAAATGCTTTAATGGCATGGTCTAGATGTTCCTTTTCATGTGCGGCCGATAGCTGAACACGTATCCTTGCCTTGTCTTGGGGTACTACCGGATAAAAGAATCCAATCACGTATATCCCCTTTTCCAGTAACATTTCTGCCATCTTCTGTGATAACTTGGCATCGTAGAGCATTACCGGAACAATGGCAGAGTCTCCATCTATAATATCAAAGCCGGCCTTCTTGATTCCTTCCTTAAAGTAGGCCGTGTTTTCGTCCAGCTTCTTCTTTAAGCTCTGGTCCTTTTCCAAGATGTCGAATACCTTTAATGAGGCCCCCACAATAGCCGGAGCCAAGGAGTTGGAGAACAAATAGGGTCTAGAACGTTGTCTTAGGATTTCTATGATTTCCTTTTTTCCAGTAGTATAACCACCCATGGCGCCACCCATGGCCTTGCCCAGGGTCCCTGTAATGATATCTATCCTGTCCATTACATTCTTTTCTTCTAGGGTGCCCTTTCCGGTCTCCCCAATAAAGCCGGTAGCATGGCACTCATCTATCATTACCATGGCATCGTATTTTTCAGCTAAATCACAAATTTCATCCAGAGGGGCAACCAAGCCGTCCATGGAGAATACCCCGTCCGTCACAATGATCTTGAACCTAGCGTCATCTGCATTGGCCTGTTTTAATTGTGCTTCCAGATCGCCCATATCATTGTTGGCATAGCGATACCGCTTAGCTTTACACAAACGAACCCCGTCTATAATGGAGGCGTGGTTCAGCGAATCGGATATTATGGCATCGGCAGCGGTCAATAGAGGTTCAAAAACGCCTCCATTGGCATCAAAGGCAGCGGCGTACAATATGGTATCCTCGGTGCCGTAGAATTCAGCGATCTTTTTCTCAAGCTTTTTGTGAATGTCCTGGGTTCCGCAAATAAAGCGTACGGACGACATGCCAAATCCGTGAGAGTCCAACGTATCCTTTGCCGCTTGTATTACCTCTGGGTGGGAAGAAAGGCCTAGGTAGTTGTTAGAGCAAAAATTAATAACTTCCTGTCCTGTATCTGTTTTTATCACCGCACCCTGTGGGGTGGTGATTATTCTTTCTTCTTTGTAAAGTCCGGCCTCTTTAATGGCGGCTAATTCGTTCTGTAAATGTTCTTTAATGTTTCCGTACATAACTTTAATTAAATTATAAAGTCGAATATAATATCTTCGTTGATATAAACTAGAATTTTGTTTTCTATTTCATAGCCCATCCCTTCCAATGCTGCTGCATACACATGAAGTTGCTGGTGATAGGCTTCATTTTTCATCCCCGTTTTGTAATCGATGATTGTGGCTTGTTTTCCGTTTAAAACAATACGGTCTGGTCGCAGGATTTTTCCATCCTGAGTAAGGATCTCCTGTTCGTTTCTAATTTCCAAATCCTTGCCATAGTACCTGGATAATTTTGGATGCATCACAATGCCGGTGACCTTTTCCAGTATTTCAGGCTCATCGTCTTGGGATAGCGACCCGTTTTTTACCGCTCCCGTTACGGCAGGTGCAATGTCTTCCTTACCGTTTATTTGGCCCATAATTAGATGGACTAAATTTCCTTTGTTTATGGCCGTTTCCCTAGTGGTGTCCCAAAGTGCTCCCGATTTTGTTAAGATGCGAAATTCAGGGCGGTCCTTATAGCTGTACAGATAGGGGATATTCTCTTGTGAATCCGTAGCATTTTCGTTTCCGTCAGCAGCTTCTAATTCACCAAACTGGTATGTTAGCTTGTTATCCTCCCAAAGCCCTTTTTCTCTTAGGTAGTGGATAAATAGACCAGAGTAATAGTTGGTTTTATGTACATTCTTAGCGTCGAGATCCTTTTTGGAAATGATGTAAAGCCCTTTTTCGGCCCTAGTCAGTGCTACGTACAATAGATTAAAGGCATCTAGCTCCAGTTTGTGTTGTTCTTCCTCGTAAATAGCCTCGGCCATTGCGCCATAGGTAAGTACATCCTTGTTTTTGTTGATTAGAAGTTCTGGGAAACCGTTAAAGGAGTGCTCGGGAACGGGAATCCACAATTTGGGATCTATTTCTTCGTATATATTGGAGTTGGCAAAGGGGAAAATCACAATAGGGAACTCCAATCCCTTAGATTTATGGATGGTCATGATCTGCACGGCATCTACATTTTCTGGGGCCGTAATGCTCAGTGAATCCTTCTTCTTTTCCCAATGCGCCAAAAATACTTGACTGTTGGCGCCTTCCTTTTGTTCTACCTCCTGTACCACATCCAAGAGATAGGTGATATAGGCGTCCGAGCTTTCCGCTAGGTCAAACTTCTTAATGGCCTGCTCCAAGCCATCGTAGACAGAGGATTGCCTTAATTCTTCCAGCTTAAACCCGTATTGGTTCTTCAACAAACTGTCTACCTCCTTAAGATGGGTTTGTATTAACTGGTTTAGGTTTTTTTCATCCTCAAATAAAAAGGAGAGGAGCTCAAATGAGATTTCCAAATCATCGGGTTGTAGGCTGTACCGAAGAAGATTAATCAGAAACCGAACCTTTGGATTGCTGTTTAGTAATAGCGTTTCGGAGGAAATAATGGGGATGTTCTGCTGCATTAGGAAGTCGGCGATAACAATTCCATCTTTTTTCTTCCGCGTTAGGATGCATATATCCTTTAGGGAATACTTCTTTTCCAGAATCTGTTGTAAGCTGTTCCATACAGCCTGGCAATACAATTCGTTTTGGTCTAGGTCTTCCTCATTATTCTCTATAAAGGATAGCTGTACCATGCCACCCTTTTTGCTGTTATACGCTTGTTGGTTGCCCTCTATAAATAATTTATTGTAAGTGCTGTTTTCCAGAAATTCACTGGTACGGGTAAAGAAGTCGTTATTGAATTTTATGACCTCTTCATGACTCCTATAGTTGGCGGGTAGATTGGCTGTTAAAGGGGGATAAACAAATGGGTTTTCGTCTAGGTTAATTAGGTTTAGAAATTGCTCTGCCCTACCACCCCTCCATCGGTAAATGGCCTGCTTGGCGTCGCCTACTAGCATTAGGGATCCAATTTTCCCCAGTGCGTCTTCGCTTTCCAAGGCATTGCCTATCAATGGAGTTAGGTTGTTCCATTGCATTTGGGAGGTGTCTTGAAATTCATCTATAAAATAATGGCGGTACTTTTCCCCGATCCTTTCATAGATAAAAGGTGCTGGTTGATCTTTTATTTCGTTGGATATAAGACTGTTGAAGGAAGAGATTGGAAGTAGGTCTCGCTCTAACTCCAAAGTCTTTATTTCTTGTTGTATAGCGTTTAATACGGTTAGAGGGACTAAGTTTTTGTAGGCGTTCCGCATAAGGGAAACCGCGGTGTGGTTTTCTTTTATGTGTTGAAAATGTTCGTTGAACTCGGAATGGAGTCCGTCTAAAATAAGCTTGATGTCTTCTGGGCAGGTCTTGGTGTAGAGTGGTTCAGAATCAAAATTTTGTTTCCAGCCCGACTTAAAATCCATCTTTAGGTCGCCCGATGCTATTTTTTGAATGAATTTTGGAAACCAGCCCGATCTAAAGTTTTTGAACTCTAGCCCGTTTCTTTCAATAATGGCTAGGATGTCTTGGGCATCTTTCAATATTTGCTCCTCCAAAACCTTGGTGTTTTGGGACAAGGTGGTTTTCAATTTCTGAAAATCGTGAATCTGCTTACCTTCTAGCTTTTTTAGGTGTGGCAAGTGGTTTTCATTAAAGAGCAATTTTCCAACCTTATGTAGATCAAAGCTTATATCCCAGCTTTTGTCCTCATCTATCTTTTCCAGGGCAAAATCTATCATCACCTTGGTGAGCTCCTTATTGCTGCCTGCCTTGTTTATTAATTTGGCAATGGCCTCATCCAACAATCCATCGGTGTCCAAGACCACTTCAAAATTCTGGGGTAGTTTTAGGTCCTTGGCAAAAGTTCTAATGAGGCGATGGGTAAATTTATCGATGGTAGAAACATCAAAAAAAGCATAGTTGTGTAATATCTCCTTAAGGGCCTGTTTCGCTCTTTTTTGTAGAATGGCTACCTCCACATTTAGCTCCTTGGATATGTCCAATAACATATATGGGATCTCGGTTTCCACTCTTGCCCTTCCAAAAATGAAAAGGCTGCCCAGAATACGCTGCTTCATTTCGTTTACCGCCTTGTTGGTAAAAGTGATGGCGAGAATATTCCTATAACTCTTGTTTAAATCGGAGGAAAGGATTATTTTGAGGTATTCTTTGGCAAGGGTATACGTCTTTCCGGAACCGGCGGATGCGTTATAAATTTTGTATGGGGCCTCTTGCACGTCGTTTTAGTCGCAAATTAAGCAATATATGATAGTTCTTAACATATTTTTAGCTGAAAATCTTAAGTAATATCTTATTTTTGGGATAACAACATTAATTTTAAAAAACAATATTATTATGGCTTTTGAATTACCTAAGTTACCTTATGCGTATGACGCATTGGAACCACATATTGATGCTAGGACCATGGAAATTCACCATACCAAGCACCACAATGGATATACTACCAATTTGAATAATGCTATTGAGGGCATCGATATGGCCAATAAGTCCATTGAGGAGCTGTTGAAGAATTTGGATATGTCCAATGCAGCAGTTAGGAACAATGGAGGTGGCTTTTTTAACCACTCCCTATTTTGGGACGTTATGGGACCAAATGGTGGTGGTGAGCCTAAGGGCGAGCTAGCTGATGCTATCAACTCTAGCTTTGGATCTTTCGAATCTTTTAAGGATGCTTTCGCTAAGGCGGCAGCCACTAGGTTTGGTTCTGGTTGGGCTTGGTTATGTGTTCATGAGGGAGGTAAGTTGGAAATTTGTTCTACTCCTAACCAAGATAACCCACTAATGCCGGATACTGGCTGTGGAGGATTCCCAATTTTAGGATTGGACGTGTGGGAGCATGCTTATTACTTAAACTATCAAAACAGAAGGCCAGATTATATCAACGCTTTTTTCAATGTAGTTAATTGGGAAAAAGTAGCTGCTTCTTACGCAGATAAAAAGTAATTTATTCCATTGCTTCCCGTTAGCATAGTTTTTTGTTAACGACTTGCATAACATCAAAATCCCGTCTTAATTAGGTTTAAGACGGGATTTTTTTTGAAATAGAAAAGGGTGGGAAACCCCACCCTTTTCTTCCCAAATCTTACCATAGGCTTAAATCTACTCATGCTATGGTGCAACTAAAATAAGAGTATTATGGTACATAACAAAAGAGTTCAAAGACGTCTCAGCTTAATTATAAGCTGTATTCGTATGAATTTTGCTGACTGGGAGGAGTTTTGTGGGCCATTGAATATCCTTCTCTGAGACTGCAAATTTGATGTCAGTCAATGGATTCGGCCTCTAATGAAGTAACAAGAAGGCGCTGTCCATTAAATTAAACTTCTACTTGCTGTGAGAGTGGTAGGGCTTAAAAATAGAGGATGGCATCAATTCGGATAGTGTTAAAATAAAAAGACAGAGCTTATCGCTCTGCCTTTTTCCCCAAATCTTACCATAAACTTAACCTACTTATGCTATGGTACTCCAAACATAAGATTACCAAGGAAAGGGAAAAAAGGTTTTGGATGAATGTCTGCTTAAAAGAGTTGAAATGCATCTTTTGGTAAAAAAGAGGCTGGTATGTGGAGGTGGTAGGGAGAAAATAGTAGAAAATAAAAAAGGCGGGGGAATACCCCGCCCTTTTTGCCCCAAATCTTACCATGAACTTAATTCTACTTATGCTATGGTACTGCTAATTTAATAGCAGTCTGTGCGACATAGGTTAAAACTGCGATAAAAAGTGATTTTTACCGATGAAATTCCCTTTTATCCCATTCTACAAGTCAATTAATAGGCTCTTTCGTTTTTGCCTTCATAAAAGTTTATGAATGCCTTATTTACTACCCTATTACCACCTGGCGTGGGATAATCCCCCGTAAAATACCAGTCTCCTAAATTCTGTGGACAGGCTAGGTGTAAGTTGTCAATAGTCTGGAAGATAATTTCAACCTCTGCCTTAATGTCTGGCGGACTTAATATTTCGCCGATCTTTTCGGATAATTCCTCATCCGTAAAGGGATCGTAAAACTCTTTTACATAGTTGATGATTTTGGCGTCTGGGTTGTTCACTTGATTAACGCACTTTTGATAGATTTCCTCTACTAAATGCATGGTGCCCCGGTCTTTATGCAATTCCAGCGCGGCCCTAAAAGCAACAAAGTCTTCCAGTTTAGCCATATCTATTCCATAGCAGTCGGGATAGCGGATCTGAGGTGCAGACGAAACCACCACAATTTTCTTGGGAGATAAGCGGTCCAATATACCTAAGATACTCTTTTTAAGAGTGGTGCCCCGTACAATACTATCGTCAATAATAACCAGGTTGTCGCCCTTTTTTACAGATCCATAGGAAATGTCATATACATGTGCTACCAGATCGTCCCTACCATTATCTTGGGTAATAAACGTTCTTAGCTTGGCGTCTTTAATAGCCACCTTTTCTATTCTTGGCCGTACTTCTAGGATATCGTGTAATTCCTCTGCCGTAATTTTCCTACCAATAGAAAGAATCTGTTCCTCTTTCTTTTTGTTCATATAATTCTGAGCGGCGATTACCATTCCAAAGAAGGAAGTTTCGGCCGTGTTGGGGATATAAGAGAACACGGTATTTCTTATATCCTCTTTAATGGATTTAAGGATCAAGGGGAACAGTAATTTTCCCAACTCTTTTCTTTCCTGGTAAATTTCCTTATCGCTTCCCCTAGAGAAATAAATACGTTCAAAAGAACACGCCTTACGCTCCGTAGGCTCTACAATCTTTTTGATTTTTACCTTGCCGTTTTTCTTGATGATAATTGCATGTCCAGGAGCTAGCTCCTTAACATCTTCAAAAGCAACGTTAAAAACGGTCTGTATGGCCGGTCTTTCGGAAGCTACAGCAGCCACCTCGTCGTCTATATAGTAATAGGCAGGGCGTATCCCAGCGGGGTCCCTAAGAACAAAAGAGTCGCCATGGCCTAACATTCCGGCCATCGTATAGCCACCGTCAAAGTTCTTTGCAGCCCGCTTTAGAATTTTGGCCACGTTTAGCCTTTCGGCAATAATGGGGGAGGCCTCCCTTTTATTAAAGCCCTCCTTTTTAATTTCCTTGTACAATTTGGCAACCGCATCATCCAAAAAGTGACCAATCTTTTCCATAACGGTTACGGTATCGGCCTTTTCTTTAGGATGTTGGCCTATTTGAATCAGGTTGTCAAAAAGCTCATTAACATTGGTCATGTTAAAGTTTCCGGCAACAATAAGATTCCTGTGCATCCAGTTGTTCTGTCTTAGAAAGGGATGTACACTTTCTATACTGTTTTTGCCAAAGGTCCCGTAGCGAACGTGCCCTAAAAGCACCTCTCCAATATACGGAATGTAGCGTTTTTGCTTGGCTACATCATCAGCGTATTCTGGGTTTTCCTTTAGGCTGGTGTTGATGCGGTCGTTGATCTGCGCAAAAATATCCTGTATGGGTTGCTTGTCTATGGATCGTACCCGACTCATATACCTTTCGCCAACCTCCATGTCTAACTTTATGCTGGCAAATCCAGCTCCATCCTGACCCCGGTTGTGCTGTTTTTCCATCATTAGGTACATCTTATTTACTCCGTAAAAGGCAGTACCGTATTTTTCTTTGTAATACTCCAATGGCTTTAGCAACCTTATTAGGGAAACTCCACACTCGTGCTTAATGGCGTCGCTCATTTATTCTGGAATTAAAAATGCCTTGAAAGTTCAAGGCATGCGATTATTGTAATTCTATATCAAATTGGGTCAATTCCCTAAATTGGATCAACCTGTTGTTTACTTCTTCTTTGTCTAAATTTGTCATGCGTTCGGTTCCAAATTTCTCCACGCAGAACGAGGCGAGGTTAGATCCGTGGATAACGGCGCGTTTAAGACTGCTGAAATTAGCATTCTTATACTCGGCCAAATATCCGGTAAAACCACCGGCAAAGGTGTCGCCCGCTCCAGTAGGGTCAAAAACCTCCTCTAGGGGAAGTGCAGGGGCAAAAAACACTTTGGATCCCTGGAATAACAGGGCACCGTGCTCTCCTTTTTTGATGACAACGAATTTTGGACCCATTTCCTGAATCTTTTCAGCTGCCTTTACCAAAGAATATTCTCCAGTAAGCTGCCTGGCTTCTTCGTCGTTTATGGTGATAACGTCTATATGCTTAATAACTTCCATTAATTCGTCCAAAGCATGGTCCATCCAAAAATTCATGGTATCCAATACTATTAGCTTTGGTCGTTCTTCCATCTGATTAATTACACTTAATTGTGTGCTAGGGTGCAAATTGCCCAGCATCACTACGTCTGCATCCTTAAAATTTTCTGGAACTAAAGGTTCAAAATCGGCCAATACATTAAGTTCGGTAGACAAGGTGTCCCTAGAGTTTAGGTCGTTGTGGTATTTACCGCTCCAAAAAAAGGTTTTTCCGCCTTTTACTACTTGTAGGCCCGTAATATCTATGTTCTTGCTAGAAAGTAAGTCTAAATATTCTTGGGGGAAATCTTCACCAACCACTGAGACGATGGCCGATTTCAGATTAAATTGGGAGGCTGCCAGTCCTATAAAGGTTGCCGCCCCGCCCAGAATTTTGTCTGTTTTCCCAAAAGGGGTCTCAATAGCATCAAAGGCAACAGTGCCTACAATTAATAGTTTGCCCATTAAGTCTTAAAATTTGTGCAAAGATAGGATATTGAAATACCAATGCAATAGGGTTGGAAATCAATTTTTAAATATTTTGAATTTACTATACAAGCTAGCGTGAACATTTTTCTGCGGTTGTTTTGCATGTTTATATTGGTTTTGGTACGGGCGACGTCGCCTATCTTTCGAAATAGGTAGGCTGGCCTGACTGAATAGGCTGACACGCAGTAGCTGTCTTAATTGGCAGGATTTGTGAATTTGTAGCGCCTATGCTAGCGCGAGCATCATTTTGCTTGTGCTAAATATGAAATTGCGGAATCTTAGAGGAGAGCTACCTTTTAGTAAGCTTCTATTACCTTTTACTTCCTCCCAAAATCGGCAGGAATCTCTCCCCAGGCCTTGGTTTCCCATTTTACAATTACCGTAGTATAGGTATTGGTCTGTAGCCAGTTCTCTGCTCGCCTAACCAGTTCGTAGACGTCTTTGTTTTTAGTAGATTCCGTTAGCTTGGAGTTGCATTTCTTTTTGCGCACCCAGCTCATGGCCGTTCTAGAATCCGTATAGATAATCCTATTGCTATTGTGCCGTTTCAAATACGCGAGTCCGTGTACCAGCGCTAAAAACTCCCCTATATTATTGGTGCCCTGTTTAAAGGGGCCTTGCCTAAAGAGCTCTTTTTTGGTCTTGGTATCCACCCCACGGTATTCCATGATGCCGGGATTGCCACTAGAAGCGGCATCCACGGAAATGGAATGGTAATTGGGGGCGCCTATTTTTGAAAGTTCTTGTGGGGTCAAACCCTGGGTTTTGGTGTTTTTGCCCTTGTAGTCCTCGTAATTTCCATTAAAGGCTTTTTGGGCGGCCTCGCGGGTGGGAAACGACTTGTATTGGGCGCCCTTATAATTATTGATGGCTGCTTTACATTCTTTCCAGCTTTCGTAAATGCCGGGCTTTAATCCCTTCCAAACTGTATAGAATTTATTGTTTTTGGCCATTATAATTCCCTTATAATTTTGTGGATCACTTTAGGGAAGTGTTCGTATTCCAGTTGGTGTACCTTTTCTGCAATGGTCTCCGGAGTGTCTGTAGCATCCAGAGATACACTTTCCTGGGCGATGATAGCGCCCTCATCGTAATTTTCATTGACATAATGTATGGTAATCCCTGTCTCCGTCTCCTTGTTTTCTTTCACGGCTTGGTGCACATGCATGCCGTACATTCCCTTGCCCCCATACTTTGGCAATAGAGCGGGGTGGATATTTACAATTTTGTTGGGGAAATTTTGAATGAGGTTTTCAGGAATTTTCCATAGAAACCCAGCTAAAACTATTAGATCTGGATTTAAAGATCTAAGAACATCCAATACGCAATCCGATTTGTAAAAGGAAGTCCTGTTAAAATAAAGGGCGCTAATATGTAGGCGATTGCATCGCTCAAAAACCATGGCCTTTCTATTGTTGGAGAGCACACATTTAACCTGGACCTCGGTACTGTCCTTAAAGTATTCGATGATGTTTTCTACATTGGAACCAGATCCGGAAGCAAAAAGTACAATTGTTTTCATTAGGTGTTAAGGGCTAGAAATCGGAAAAAATTTTGGGTAAAAGTACTACTCTTGTACTTAAATTTATTAAATTAGGTTACATTTTAAGGACAAATGGTGGTATTAATCTAAAGTTTTTTATTTTTGCCAATCAATTTAAATTTTTAAAACCGATATTATTATGTCAGACATTGCATCAAGAGTAAAAGCTATCATCGTAGATAAGTTAGGTGTTGACGAGAACGAAGTGGTAACCGAAGCTAGCTTTACCAACGACTTAGGCGCGGATTCATTGGATACTGTTGAGTTGATAATGGAATTCGAAAAGGAATTTGATATCCAGATTCCGGATGATCAAGCAGAGAATATTGCTACAGTTGGTCAAGCTATAAGTTATATAGAAGAAGCCAAGTAATTTTATGAATTCTTGAACAAGTTTCAAAATTATCCATGTGGTAAGGACGCTGCATGGATAATTTTTTTTAATTTACGCATTACTTATTAGGATAAACAAAAATCTGTTTCAATGCAATTAAAGCGAGTTGTGGTTACTGGTCTTGGAGCTTTAACGCCCATAGGCAATAATATAGAGGAATACTGGGAGGGTCTTAAGAACGGAAAAAGCGGCTCTGCACCTATTACCTACTACGATACTGAGAAGTTTAAGGTGAAATTTGCGTGCGAGCTAAAAGGGTATAAAACCGAAGATTATTTTGATAGGAAAGAAGGACGTAAACTGGATAGGTTTGCGCAATATGCCCTTATAGCTTCGGATGAGGCCATAAAGGATTCTGGTTTGGATTTGGATAAGATAGACAAGTTTAGGACTGGAGTAATCTGGGGAGCAGGAATTGGCGGCTTGGAAACTTTTCAAAACGAAGTCATGGATTTTGCGAAGGGAGATGGGACCCCACGGTTCAACCCATTCTTCATTCCTAAGATGATTGCAGATATTGCTCCAGGGAATATTTCCATTAAGCATGGATTTATGGGGCCCAATTATACAACCGTCTCAGCATGTGCCTCTGCGGCCAATGCTATTATAGACGCGTTAAATACGATTCGTTTGGGGACTTGTGATGTCGTGGTAACCGGTGGTAGTGAAGCTGCTGTGACCATTGCAGGTATGGGTGGTTTTGGAGCCATGCATGCACTTTCTACAAGAAACGATGAACCCGAAACAGCTTCTAGGCCATTTGATGCCACTAGGGACGGATTTGTTCTTGGTGAAGGAGCCGGAGCTTTAATACTAGAAGAATACGAGCATGCCAAAGCAAGGGGTGCCAAAATATACGCCGAAGTAGTGGGTGGAGGATTGTCTAGTGATGCTTATCACATGACTGCACCACATCCCGAAGGAACAGGTGTGATTCGGGTAATGGAAAACTGTCTAAGGGATGCCGGATTAAAACCGGAAGACGTGGATGCTATTAACACCCACGGTACGTCTACACCCCTTGGGGATGTGGCAGAATTAAAGGCCATTACCGAGGTATTTGGAGATCATGCCCCAAATATCAATATCAACTCTACAAAATCCATGACCGGACATTTGTTGGGTGCTGCAGGAGCTGTAGAAGCCATTGCTTCCATCTTGGCGATGGAACACAGTTTGGTGCCGCCTACCATCAACCACACTACGGTAGATGATAAGATAGATCCAAAACTTAATCTAACGCTTAACAAAGCGCAGGAAAGGGAAGTAAATGTTGCTTTGAGCAATACCTTTGGATTTGGTGGACACAATGCGTGTGTTATTTTCAAAAAAATTAGTTAAGTCATCAGGTTATGAACTTTCCTTCCAATTTATTTTATTCCCATTCCAAAAAGGATGGGAATTTTTTTTTGGGAATGAAGAATATTTTGGGTTTTAAGCCCAAAAACCTGGAAATTTATCAAAAAGCCTTCGTTCATCGGTCTGCCAATTGGCGAGATGATGATGGTAACCCCGTTAACTATGAGCGCTTGGAGTTTTTGGGAGATGCGATGCTAGGAACCATTATCTCCAAGCATTTGTATACCAAAGTGCCCCAGGGCGATGAGGGGTACCTTACCAAAATGAGGTCTAAGATTGTAAGTAGGGAGCACCTCAATGAATTGGGAAAAGACCTGCAGCTTATCGATTTTGTGGAAAGTAAAATCCCGAAATCGCGTTTTGGGGATAATATCCACGGTAATGTTTTTGAAGCGCTGGTGGGCGCTATTTACTTGGATAGGGGATATAAATATTGTGAAAAATTTATTGCCGAACGGGTGATTGCGCCCTACGTAGATATTGAGCAGTTAGAGGGGAAGGTGATCAGTTATAAAAGTCTGGTGATCGAGTGGTGCCAAAAGCAAAAAAAATCCTTTAACTTTGAAATATATGAGGATACGGGCAACGATACCGTTAAACATTTCGCTGTAAAGTTGAAGATAGATAGTAAGGTGGTGGCAAAGGCAAGGGCTACCTCTAAGAAGAAAGCAGAAGAGCGAGCTGCCAAAAGAGCTTACTTTGCCTTACAAGACAAAATGAAAAATTCTTAGGTGAAAATATGGTGAACTCCAACGTTTTAGTTGCTTCTGGATGTTTTTATAGGTTCTATAGACTAGGCTTGTTTCTTTATTAACCCTATATTTACGACTTTTCACGGAAAGTATGGCGGCGATATATAAAATTTCGGAAGATTTTTATGATGAAGATTTTACCTTAATCGCTTTACACTCTAGCAGAGAAGATTACTCGCTGGTGTATGCACTGAACGCTTGTCTGAAATTAAAACTAAAACGAACAAAAAAGGATCTGGAGATAACCTCCAACGGGATGTTTCCGTTCTTTGATTGGAGGGATGAAATCAATGATCGTTATTATACCCTGGTTAGTAATAATAGCGTAGGAAAGGAAGAATTAAACGTTGGAAACCTTTTCCAGGACCAGCCCTCAATTACTGCCTATAGTCTAATTCCAGAGTACAAGGACGTAGATTATTTTTTAAAGGTAGCGCATGATGAACTGGACTTGGAGGAGAAAATTCTCAAGGCCGTGCTAACCATCCCAAAGGTGATTACTGCCTATAGCGTGGATGTAAACAAACTGAAATCAAGAAATAATTTAATATTTTATTAGAATGCCAGCATTAAAAAAGACAAAAATAGTAGCCACCCTAGGTCCAGCTACTAGTAAGAAGAGTGTTCTTAGGGACATGATAGGAGCAGGAGTGGATGTCTTTAGGATAAATTTTTCACATGCCGACTACGAAGATGTTAAGGAGCGCATTACTATGATACGCGAATTAAATGAGGAGTTGGGGACCAATACGTCCATTCTTGCAGACTTGCAAGGTCCTAAATTACGGGTGGGGGTAATGGCCAAAGAGGTGATTGTTTCCCCAGGAGACGAGATTACCTTTGTTACGGGAGAACCTTTTGAAGGGGACTCGGAGAAAGTATATATGAACTATGTCCAATTTCCAAGGGATGTGAAGGCGGGAGAACGTATTCTGTTGGATGACGGGAAATTAATGTTCGAAGTAGTTTCAACCAATAAGAAAGATGCGGTTAAGGCCAAAGTGATTCAAGGGGGCCCCCTTAAATCCAAAAAAGGCGTAAACCTGCCCAATACCAATATATCCTTGCCTGCACTTACAGAGAAGGATGTGGAGGATGCCATCTTTGCGATCTCTCAGAAGGTAGATTGGATTGCCCTTTCCTTTGTAAGGTTTAGTCAGGATTTGATAGACCTACAAAACATTATTAAGGAGCATTCCGAGCATAAGATCCCAATCATTGCAAAAATTGAAAAACCAGAAGCGGTAGAAAACATCGATAAGATTGTTGCTTATTGTGATGGTCTAATGGTGGCCCGAGGTGATTTGGGAGTGGAAGTTCCCGCCCAAGAAGTGCCCCTTATCCAAAAGCAGTTGGTACTGCGTGCCAAAGAGGCAAGGATCCCTGTGATCATTGCTACTCAAATGATGGAGACCATGATTACCAGCCTTACCCCAACGAGGGCAGAGGTTAATGATGTGGCCAATTCCGTAATGGACGGGGCCGATGCGGTAATGCTTTCCGGAGAGACCTCTGTAGGGAATTACCCAGTACAGGTGATAGAAAAGATGGCAAGTATCCTAGTGAGTGTGGAAAACTCGGACCTTATTAAAGTTCCCCACCAGCACCCACACATCAGGACCAATAGATATATTACCAAAACCATTTGTTTTCATGCTGCCAATATGGCCAATGAGACCAAAGCCAAGGCAATTTCTACGCTTACCAATAGCGGATATACCGCATTTCAAATTTCTGCTTGGAGACCTAAGGCACATATTCTGGTTTTTACCTCCAACAAAAGGATTCTTACCCAGCTTAACCTGCTATGGGGCGTAAGGGCATTCTATTACGATAAGTTTGTATCTACAGACGAGACCATTGAGGATGTTAACAGAATGGCCTGCGACAAAGGATTTTTGGAAGTTGGCGATATGCTTATCAGCTTGGCTGCCATGCCTATAAAGGCAAAAGGAATGGTAAATACGCTAAGAGTATCGGAAATAGGAAGTGAAAGCTTTTCTAAATAAATAGCATATTAGTTTTATAGCAAACACCTGCTGGGTCTTAAGATCTAGCAGGTTTTTTTATGCCTATCTATAGGTCAAACTTCAACTGTACGGATAGTGATTTCTGGGCTTCAGGGGTGGTTTTCTCCGTGTTTAGGTTAGAGAGTGAAATACCGAGTAAGCGCACGGAGTTCTCCAATTTTTCTTGATATAGCAATTCCTTCGCCAGTTCCAAGATTAAATTTTGGTCTGCAATGAAATAGGGAATGGTTTTGCTCCGTGTCTGAAGGGTAAAATCGCTATATTTTATTTTTAGGGTGATGGTCTTTCCTGCAATATTAGCCTTTTTGAGGCGGCGTTCCAATTCGCTGGCAATATGCTTTAAACGCTCCAGCATAAAGACCTCACTGCTCAAATTTTCGCGAAATGTTCTTTCGGCACCTACCGATTTTGGAATCCGGTTGGGCTTTACCGGACTTAAATGAATTCCCCTTACCACTTGGTAGTAATACTGACCGCCTTTTCCAAAATGTTCCATAAGGAATTCCAAGGATTTTTGTTTTAGGTCCAAGCCGGTAAATATTCCCAATTGATACATCTTGTCTGCGGTTACCTTCCCTACCCCGTGGAATTTTCGAATTTCCAGTTTTTCCAAAAAAGGTAGTACCTCTTCGGGGTTTACCGTTTTCTGTCCGTTGGGCTTGTTGTAATCACTGGCTATTTTGGCAATAAACTTATTTATGGAAATTCCTGCCGATGCGGTTAACCCTACCTCCTCCAAAATCCGTTTTCGTATTTCTGTCGCAATTAGGGAGGCAGATGGATTTCCTTTTTTATTGTTGGTAACGTCTAAATAAGCCTCATCCAAGGAGAGGGGTTCTACTAAATCCGTATATTCCAGAAAAATATGCCGTATATGGAGTGATATTTCCTTGTACCTATCAAACCTGGGAGGCACAAAAATAAGATCGGGGCAGTTTTTTTTGGCGAGATACCCGCTCATGGCGCTGCGCACCCCAAATTTTCTTGCCTCATAACTAGCCGCGGCTACCACCCCTCTTTTTTCGGCCCCGCCAACGGCAAGGGGTTTCCCTTTTAAGGTAGGATCATCCATTTGTTCTACGGAAGCGTAAAACGCATCCATATCCACATGGATTATTTTTCGTAGCGGAAAATCCATTTTCATACTGTAAATTTATAACAACTATAGGGGAGTGGACCTATTTATTGGTTAAACTCGCACTGGATAAAAATAATAAGTCTATGGATGCAGAATCAAAATCTGCCATTATATTGGGAGCCACCGGGTTAACAGGTGGTGTTTTGCTGAAGATGCTCTTGAAAGATG
Source organism: Arenibacter amylolyticus (assembly GCF_002150785.1). Classification (GTDB taxonomy): domain Bacteria; phylum Bacteroidota; class Bacteroidia; order Flavobacteriales; family Flavobacteriaceae; genus Arenibacter; species Arenibacter amylolyticus. The sequence goes on from NZ_MTAZ01000004.1 coordinate 186,838, forward strand.
ATCGCTATGCTAAAATAAAACTCTTTTCTAGATCTTCAGTAGGATTTACCCACCCCAAATTGGAGGAGCATCTTGGGGATTTGAGGAAATTGGAAGAATTTAAATCTCTTTTTACTGCAGATGAGGTGTATTGCTGTATAGGAACCACCAAGGCCAAAACGCCGGACGCATCCATGTATAGGGAAATAGATCTTGGGATTCCGGAAGCAACGGCAAAACTTTGTAGTGCAAACAACATCCATACCCTATTGGTTATTTCGGCTTTGGGAGCCAATGCCAACAGTAGGGTTGGTTATAACAGGCTAAAAGGTGAAATGGAAGAGGCTGTAATGGATTATCATATTCCCAAAACACATTTTTTACGTCCTTCCCTAATATCGGGCAAACGAGCAGAAAAAAGACCAGGGGAATGGTGGGCCAATCAGCTTATGAAGGTGTTGAATCTGGTGTTGGTAGGGCCTTTGGAAAAGTATAAGTCCATAAGACCGGAAGCCATTGCTGCGGCGATGGTCTGGTTGGCCAATAATAAATGCGAACAGCTGTATTTGGAATCGGATCAGCTTAGAAAGATAGCCAAGGACGAATTGGGGTAGAAGTGGGTGGATTAAAATAAAACAAATCAACAAAGTGATAGAGATAGAACGTAAGTTTTTAGTGAATTCGGAGGCGTTTAAAGAAGATTCGGTGAATGCCAACAGGATTGTACAAGGTTTTCTCAATACCGATCCCCTGCGTACGGTAAGGGTGCGCATAAAGGGCGATACTGGGTTTTTAACCGTTAAGGGAAAGGGGAATGACCAGGGTACTACCCGTTTTGAATGGGAGACCGTACTCCCTCTAAAAGAGGCGGAAGCCTTGTTGAAACTGGCCGAGCCAGGAGTTATAGAGAAGATTAGGTATGAGGTTCCTAGGGGGAAACACCTATTTGAAATAGATGAATTCTTTGGCGATAATAGCGGACTTATTGTTGCCGAAGTTGAATTGGAGCGGGAAGACGAGCCGTTTGAAATCCCGGATTGGTTGGGGAAAGAGGTCACCGGAAACCCCAAGTATTACAATTCGCAATTGAGTAAGCAACCTTTTAAAACATGGGAAAAATGAAGTATTTAGGCTATTTGTTTCTTTTTGTATTGGTAATTGGCTGTAAGGAAACACCCGAAAAAGCGGTGGATGCCAAAGCGGAATTCCCCGCGGAAAAGGTATCTGTGTTAGAGACAAAACGGGAGTTGGAAGCAAGGGGATTTAAGATCTTCGACTATGTAGACCAGAAAACCAAGGATACTATCTTGATGCAGCAATATTTTATGGCTTTTTTAAAAAGAGGCACAAATACCTCCCAATCCAAGGAGGAGCTAGATAGTCTACAGGCACTCCACCTGGCCCATTTGGGAAACATGTACGAATTGGGCTATGCAGATATCTCCGGCCCCTTCGGCGACGATGGGGAGATCCGTGGGATCACCATTTACAATGTACCTACCCTAAAGATGGCCGATAGCTTGGCTAATTTGGATCCCATGGTAGCAGCGGGTAGGCTCGCTATTGAAATACACCCATGGTGGGCTGCTAAGGGCTTTTCGCTACGTTAGCGTCTTTCCCTATCCTTCTGGCCAGCGAGGGCCTTAAACCGCCATTAGAATGGCTACGTAGTGACAAACTGCGGCTGCCAGTACAAAAAAGTGCCAGATGGCATGATTAAAGGGATATTTTCTCCACAGATAAAAAATAACCCCAATAAGATAAAGGGCGCCCCCGATGAGAATCATCGTCATTATTCCGGAAGGAATGGTCTCAAAAAAAGTGCGGCCCCCTACGATCATAATGCAGCCCATGGCAATGTAGATAAGGGTGGAAACAAGGTTCCATTTCCCGGTGAAAAAGATCTTGAAAATAATCCCTACAGCCGTTAGCCCCCACAACACGGATAAAAGGGTGATGCCAAAGGGGGTATTTAAATAAATCAATAGAAATGGGGTATAGGTGCCAGAGATGAGGAAATAAATACTGATGTGATCCAGAATTTGAAAGATTCGTTTGGCCTGCGGGTGTTGAAACCCGTGATAAAGTGTAGAGAAAGTAAAAAGCTGCAGGAAACAGAATCCATAAATGGCCGCTCCAATAACTCCTGGAGTGTTATTGCTGGATATGGCAAAGGCTATTAAAACGGGAATGCTTACAATCCCGAATATAATTCCAAATCCATGGATGATGCTGTTGACGAGCTCTTGCTGAATTTGGGCGTTGGAGTTGGTGGTTGGCATAATCTTCAATTAAAGCTATGGTATCTAAAGTATTCCCTTTGTTCAAATTTACAAAATTGGTTTCTCGATAAATACAAAGGATGCCCCTTGTCCCATATAACCGTCCCAACTTGTTCCCGGCTCAGGGGCGCACCGTACCTATACGTTGGCCCCCCGGAAAAAGCGCCAGCCTATCGCCAGCCTCCACCAAGGGCCTCATACAGGGTCACAATGGCGTTTAGCCTACCAAATTGGGAGTCTATTAATCTCAGTTCGGAATTAAGCGCATTTTGTCTGGCGGTCAATACTTCCAAGTAATTGGCAAATCCGTTGTTCAATAGTTCTTCAGAATAGGTCTCTGCTAGTGTATAAGAGGCAAGTTCCTTTTTTCGGGCTTCAATTTTCTGGCTTTCGGCCTCATAGGTGTACAAAGCGTCCGAAACTTCTTTTCCCGCAATTAAGAGCGTTTTTTTAAAGTTTAGCAGGGCTTGTTCCTGTTGGGCCTGTGATACCTCGTACTGTGTTCTTATTCTTCTTCCGTTCAATAGCGGCTGTGCTAGGGATCCCGCTAAATTGGAGAATAGGGAGCTGGCACTGAATAAATTATCCAATTCAAGGCTTTGAAATCCTCCCGAAGCAGTGAGTCGCAAGGAAGGGAAAAATTGGCTCCTTGCCACATTGGTTAGTTCAAAAGCATTGATCAAGCTGTACTCGGCCGCCATAACATCGGGTCTGTTAACCAATAGGTCTGCTGGGACGCCCGTGGTTAATGCCGTATTTATTTGCTGGTCTTCCAGGGTGCTTCTTACGACCGTTTGCCCCGCTTCGCCTAGGAGGATGGAGAAGGTATTCTCTAATAGTTTTATATCCTTTTCTAGGTCTATCAACAAAATCTCGGTAGTGTACAATTGCGCCTCCGTCTGTTTTACCGCCACTTCCGTTACCTGTCCGGCATCCTTAAGGGCTTGTGTAGTAGTAAGGCTACTTTTTCTAGACGCTATGGTTTCTTTTAGGAGGTCTTTTTGCCTATCCAAGGCCAAGAGTCTAAAGTAAGTGCTGCCAATGGCGGCTATCAGGTGTGTTTTTACTGCCTGGTGGGCTGCCACAGTTTGTAGGTAGGAGGCCTGGGCAGCTCTGTCCATACTTCTGATTTTACCCCAGATATCGGCTTCCCAAGAAAGAGAAGCAGCAAGCTGATACTGTTCCGAGGCAGATCCGCCATTCAATCCCATCGGCCCGTTTTCTGAAAAAGTAGATCGGCCATAGCTAGCGGAGGCATCCAGGGTAGGATAATAACCCGATTTTCCTTGTTTTAAATAAGCCTGTGCCGCCTGTATGTTCTGAAGTGCAACCCTAATATCCAGGTTGTTTTCTAACCCTTGGTGGATATAATCCGTTAAAATGGGATCGGTGAACAATTCGGTCCATGATACCGTGGCCATGCTGAGGCTATCGGTCATCACATAATCGGTACGGTACAATGCCTCGTTTTCCAAAGAAGGTCTAACATAATCCTTGGCAGAGAAACAAGATTGCATCAATATCGGAATTATGGTCAATAAGATCAGTCGGTACAAAGTGTTGTTTTGCATAATATCTTCTACTAATTTTCTTCAATGGTTTCTTCTGTGGGAACTCCAGTAACTTTTTCTTGAAGCCACTGGAAAAGGATAAATAAGACGGGTATAATAAAAACCCCGACTACTGTTCCTACTAACATACCGCCAACGGCACCTGTACCAATGGCATTGTTACCTGCGGCCCCTACACCCCTTGCTACTACCAATGGCATAAGCCCAAGGATAAATGCAAAGGAGGTCATTAAAATAGGTCTTAATCGAGCTCTAGCTCCCTCTAAGGCCGCCTCGGTAATAGAGAGGCCCTGCCTTCTTCGTTGAATAGCAAATTCCACAATAAGAATGGCGTTTTTTGCCAATAGTCCTATCAGCATAATCAAGGCAATCTGGAAATAAATATTGTTTTCCAAACCAAGGAATTTGGTCGATAAATAGGCGCCCGCTACCCCAACGGGGAGTGAGAATAAAACCGCAAATGGCAGTAGATAACTTTCGTATTGGGCAGATAAAAAGAAATACACGAATACAATACTGAGCAAAAAGATGACTCCAGACTGGCCGGCCGAAGCTATTTCTTCCCGTGTAATTCCGGAAAACGCAATCTCGTAGTTTTGAGGTAGATTTTGTTCTGCCACCTCTGTCACGGCCTTAATTGCATCCCCCGAACTATATCCTGCTGCTGCTGATCCATTTATAGTTACAGAATTAAATAGGTTAAATCTACTCACCGTCTGTGGACCATAGACCCTGCTCAGGGTTACAAATTGGGAGACCGGGGCCATTTCGCCATTGTTATTCCTAACAAACATGCTATTTAGGCTGTTTTCGTCTCTGCGGTCATCGGGTTTTGCTTGTACCATCACCCTAAACTGTTTTCCAAACCTACTAAAGTCGGCCGTGTACAAGCCACCTATATACCCTTGTAAGGTCCGCAGTATACTGCTTATCTCTACCCCAGCTTCTTTGGCTTTCGGAATGTTGATATCCATCTGCAGCTGAGGAAAATCCGTACTAAAGGAATTAGAGGCATAGCCAATTTCCGAACGTTGGGTAAGGGCTGCGGCAAAATTGTTTGCTATAGTGTCCATGGACCTAAGGCTTCCTGCGGAGCGGTCCAAAATCTGTACCTCAAATCCGTCCGAAGCTCCAAAACCCGGGATGCTAGGAGGGGTGAAAAATATAATATTAGCATCTGTGATATGCCCTGTCTTGGCAAATAACTGTTGGATAATGGTTTCTATGGAGGTTTCATCAGTGGTTCGCTTATCAAAATCTTCTAGAAGGATAAAACCCATACCATAGGAGCTACCCGCTCCGGAGAAAAAGTTTCTTCCTCCTTGTATGGAAGCGGTTCTTACCCCTTCTATGCTTTCAATAGACTTATAGATTTCCTCGGTAATACTAAAGGTTCGGTCTAAGGAAGCGCCTTTAGGAAGCTCCATATTCATAAAGATCACACCCCTGTCCTCAGAGGGTACAAAACCTGTAGGGGTAGTGTTGTTCGCCCACCATATGCCCGCTACAGATACAAGTAATATCACTACTGTAACCCAGCTGTTCTTTACTAAAAACCTTAGGGATTTAACGTATTTGTGCGTGGTGGCTTCAAAACCAGCGTTAAAGGCCGTATAAAATCTATTGATGACGGTCTTTTTCTTTTCCCCTTCCTTTTTGGTGGGTTTAAGGAAGATGGCACATAGTGCCGGACTCAGGGTTAAGGCGTTCACCGCAGAAATAAGAATGGCGATTAAAAGGGTAACCCCAAATTGTTCATAGAAAACCCCAGACGGTCCTTGGATAAAGGTAATGGGGATAAAAACCGCTGCCATTACCAAGGTAATAGAAACAATGGCCCCGCTAATTTCGTTCATGGCGCTTAAGGAGGCCTTCTTTGCCGAGGTGTATCCATCCTCCAGTTTTGCATGTACCGCTTCTACAACCACAATGGCATCATCCACAACAATCCCAATTGCCAAAAGAAGGGCAAATAGGGTAAGGAGGTTCAGGGAATAGCCTAAAAGGTTTAGGAAGAAAAACGTTCCTATAATGGATACCGGCACCGCAATAGCGGGAATTAAGGTCGATTTAAAATCTTGAAGGAAGAGGAATACCACAAGGAAAACCAATAAAAACGCCTCAATTAAGGTTATCTGCACCTTAGTCATGGACGCTGTGAGGAATTTATTGGTATCGAAATTTACAATATAGTCCACCCCAGGAGGGAACCCCTCTTTTAGCTCATCCATTTTCTCATAGATCTGCTCTATGATCTGTTGTGCATTGGAGCCTGGAGTTTGAAAAACCCCAAAGCCGACTCCGGGATAGCCCCTTGCGCGACCAATAGAGGTGTAGGAAAACGCATCTAATTCTACTTCGGCAACGTCACTTAGCTTTAGAAACTGACCATTTCCCAGCGATTTAATAATAATGTTCTGATATTCTTCGGCAGTCTTATAGCGCCCCTTGTACTTTATAACATACTCAAAGGATTCCCCAGAGTTTTGACCAAGGGATCCGGCAGCAGCTTCCAAACTTTGCTCTCCAATGGCTTGGGTAACATCCGTTACGGTTAAATTATAAGAGGTTAGCTTTACGGGGTCTAACCATACGCGCATGGCATAGTCCTTTCCTCCAAAAACATTTACATCCCCAACCCCTTTAATACGTTGTAACTCTGGCTTAACGTTAATATTGAGGTAGTTCTGTACAAAGGTATCGTCATAATCTGGATTGGTAGAGTATAGGGAGGCGTACATAAGCGCCGAGCTTTGTCGCTTTTGGGTAATCACTCCAGATCGGATTACTTCTGCAGGCAACAATGCATTGGCACGTGCAACCCGGTTTTGTACGTTCACCGCAGCAATATCGGGATCTACCCCTTGCTCAAAATACACGGTAATACTAGCACTACCGGTGTTACTGGCAGTAGAGGTAATATAGGTCATGTCCTCTACCCCGTTAATTTGCTCCTCAATGGGGACTATTACACTTTCCAGAATGGTTTCGGCATTGGCCCCTGGGTAACTAGCGGATACCTGTACGGTAGGTGGGGCAATATCCGGGTATTGGGTTACCGGTAAGGTAAGGAACCCCAATCCGCCTAGTAATAACAGAATAATGGATATAACGGTGGAAAGTACGGGCCTTTCTATGAATGTCTTTAGCATACTGATTTATTTAAAAACAGGATTGTAAGAGTTTATAATGCTATCCAAACTGGTAGGTTGTGGAATAATCGGCAGTCCTGGTCTTACTTTGCCAAGTCCGTTCGCCAGTATCTGTACGCCTTCTTCCAATCCCTCAATAACCGATAAGCCATTAACGGCAGCCTTAACGGTCACCGATTTAGAGACCAGGGTATCGCCTTGAACCAGGTATACAAACTTTTTTCCCTGCTGTTCGTAGGTGGAAAGGGTGGGGATCACCAATACATCGTCCATTTTATTGGGTAGAATAATGCTACCGCTGTTACCGTTTCTTAAAAGACCTTGGGGGTTGGGAAAGGTGGCTCTAAAAGTAACCGTCCCGGTTTTAACATTGATCTCTCCGCTTATTGTTTCTACTTTTCCGGGATGTTCGTACAAAGAACCATCGGCGAGGATTAATTGCACTGGGGGTATGTTTTGTACTTTTTCTTCCATGGAATTGCCTTCCAATTCCCGTAGGAAGCCTAATAGATCCCTTTCATTCATCGAGAAAAAGGCATATACGTTCTCTATACTGGATATAGTGGTCAAGGGCACGGCATCTTGGGCACTTACCAAGTTTCCTTTCCTAAAGGGTATGGAGCCTACTACGCCGTTAACCGGACTTTTTATCTGTGCGTAATCTATGGACGCGGCTATGCTCTGATAATTGCTCTTGGCCTGCTCCAGATTGGCTATGGCCGTTTCTAGCTGTACTTTGCTTATTATATTCTTTTCTACCAAAGGACGTAATTTATCTACTTCCACTTGGGCAGAATGTACCCTGGCTTGTGCCGCGGCGGCATCCTGGGTAAGGGTTTGGGTTTCCAAGGTAAACAGTAATTGTCCTTTTTTTACCCGCTCACCCTCATCTACCAATACATCTTGGATATAGCCAGCTACCTTTGCGCGTACCTTACTATTAATGGTACCCTCTATACTGGTGGGGTATTTGGTAAAATTATCCACGGATCTTTTCGCTACCTTAATTGTAGGGTAGGGAGCTGCTTCTTGCGAGCGAACCGAAGGTGCCTTTTCTCCACAGCCGCTGAACAAGGTGATGCTGAGGACTAGGGTTGCAATTAGTGATCTTTTCATTTGGAATTGGTGTTAGGGGTGTTTTCTAATTTTTCTTTGAGTTGCTTCAGATGGTCAATAAAATAGTCTGCAAGCTTGGTATAGGTTTGTATGTATTGTAAGCCGGGCATTTGATCTAAGGAGGGGACGCCATCCTTAAACATGTTCTTTTTAAAACGATAGACTTTTAAGTGCATTTCCTTTTCCATCTCCCACTGGGCTATTTTTTTATCCAATTGCTCCGTTAAATCGTTGGGAGCTATTTTAAAATAGCGTTTACGTTCCCCAGGCTTGGTAAAATAAACAATACGCCCAGCAGCCTGTAGTAGTTGTAAATTGGTGGAAATGGAACTTTTGCTGGCTTTTAGGCCCTCAACAAAGCTATCAAAGGAAATGCCTTCTTCATCGGTAAGGATTAACATGGCAAAAATCCGTGCAGCAAGGGGAGACAATATTTTGTTGTTTTCAAAATATACCCCTAGCTCTTCAATCAGCTTATTTTTTTCCAGATCGTTTGTCAACGCTACCAAGTTTCTGCTAAACATACAAACTTAGTATTGGTTCAGAAGAAAGCGAACCGAGAACGCGTTAATTTTAAGTTAAAAATGAATGCCTTAAGGTGGGGGATCAGTGGATTAGTTGGCAATTACCCCCTCTATCTCCATTACGGGGAGGGTGCTATAGTTGGCTTCCTTAATGGTGTCCTGTGCCAAGACAAACCTTTTTTCATAGAGCTTGTTATCTGCAAAATAGGTGACAAAAAACTCGTTGTTGAAAGAAAGTACCCCCTCTTGCAGCAACTCTATTTTTCTGTAGGACTTTGCAGGGATATCCCCCAGGCCGTGTCTCATGGTAGAGGTTTTTTGGTCTCCTTTATAGCCTGTAGAAACGGCAATTACCCCTTCTATGGAGCTTTCCCGATCGTTTATGATATAGGCATTCCATGTTTTTTCTAGGAATTCGTCGTTCCATTCATGGACAACGCCTATGTAGACATTCTTTGAAACAGGTATTTCTATGTCCTTCTTCACTATACAGTGTATCTAAAGATGATTGTATTCTGGATGTGTAAATTGACGGTTATGTCATTAAAGGGCGCTTTTAAATTGCTCCAAGAAACGCATATCATTTTCACTCAGTAATCTAATATCGGAAATTTGGTGTAATAACAGTGCAATACGGTCTATTCCCATCCCGAAGGCAAATCCTGAATACTCATTGGGATCTATCCCGCAATTGGTAAGGACATTAGGGTCTACCATACCACATCCCATAATTTCTAACCAGCCGGTACCCTTGGTCATTTTATAATCTGCTTCCGACTCTAATCCCCAATAAACATCCACCTCTGCACTCGGTTCCGTAAAAGGAAAGTAAGATGGGCGTAAGCGTATTTCAGATTTTCCAAAGAGTTCCGTAGTGAAAAACTGTAGGGTCTGCTTTAAATCTGCAAAAGAGACGTCCTTGTCTATATAAAGTCCCTCTACTTGGTGGAAGAAACAGTGGGAGCGGGCAGAAATGGCCTCATTCCTATATACTCTTCCTGGGGAAATGGTCCTGATAGGGGGTTTGTTGTTCTCCATATATCTTACCTGTACGGAGGAGGTATGCGTACGCAACAGAATATCTGGATCGGTCTGGATAAAAAAGGTATCCTGCATATCCCTTGCCGGATGGTATTCCGGAAGGTTTAAGGCGGTAAAGTTATGCCAGTCGTCTTCTATTTCTGGACCTTCGGATACATTGAAGCCGATTCTAGAAAATATGTCGATTATCTGATTCTTAACAATGGAGATAGGATGTCTAGATCCCAATTTTATAGGTTCTCCAGGGCGAGTAAGGTCGCCATAGATTCCGTGGGCCAGCTTTTCGTTCTCCAGTGCTTGTTTTAAGGTGTTTACCTTTTCGGTAACTACGGTTTTTAGTTGGTTAACCGTTTGTCCAAACTCTTTCTTCTGTTCGTTGGGAACGTTTTTAAAATCTGAGAAAAAATGATTAAACAATCCCTTTTTTCCCAAGTATTTTATTCTAAATGCCTCAATGGCGTCCTTGTCTGAGGAAGTAAATTTTTCTACTTCCAAAATATGTTCCTTTATCTGATCTATCATTACAATGGGTTAGCTTGGATTCTCATCAAGAATTGATCCGCAAATTTAAAACTTTTATGGCAAGCCACGAATAGATTTTATCTAAATCTATTTTGCCGAAGCCTTCTCCGGCTCCTAGGGGCTAATGTAATGATGTTTTTATGGGGGATGCTATATAAGGATGTTGCCGCTAAATAGTGTTGGCAGACACTATATAACGGCATTTTACTACCACAAGCCCGGAATACCGTAAAGACTATAGGTCTTTGTAATCCAAGCGATAGATTTCCATAATGTTGTTGAGGATTCCCTTGAAATCTATTTTTAGGTCTATTAACTTCCCTGTCTTTATGTCGAAAACCCAACCGTGAACAATTAGGTTTCTTTCCCGATAGGCGCGTTGTACCGCGGCTGTTTTAATAAGGTTGATACATTGTTCCTGTACATTTAACTCTACCAGACGATTGTATTTTTGCTCTTCGTCTTCAATGGCATTCAGCTCATTCCTATGTTGTCTGTACACATCCCTGATGTTCCGTAACCATGGGTTTAAGATCCCGAGGTCTGCAGATTGCATGGCGGCTTTAACGCCTCCACAGGAATAATGCCCACAGACGACAATGTTTTTTACCTTCAGGTGGTCTACCGCGTAGTTTACAACGGACATAACGTTGAGGTCTATACTTATTACCATATTGGCAATATTGCGGTGTACGAAGACTTCCCCTGGGCCAAGGCCCATCAGTTCTTCGGTGGTGACCCTGCTGTCCGAACACCCAATATATAGAAGGTCCGGTTTCTGACCCTTGTCGAGATTCTTGAAAAACTCAGGGTCATTGGCCAGTTTATCTTGTATCCATTGCTCGTTGTTCTTGAAGACGTCGTTTAGGCTATCCATCTGAATTGTTTTTTTTTTTTAAAGTTGGGAAAGGTCCAGCTAGAATTGCTTCCAAAGGGACGCTGTGTTCCCAATTTCTATTAATCGGGGGCAAGATAATTATAAAATTAAAGGGAAATATATCGTGGCGTTGCTTTTTTTTAAGCCGAACGCTTAAAATAGTGCCCTAATCCGAAGCGGATAAAAAAGCGGTTTTCTTGCTGTAGGCGATGGCTACCAGAAATGGGACTGGTTTTCAGCAGGTATCCTATTTAGAATTCCTTTAGTTCCCGAATCTCATCGGATACCAGCCAGCCAGTTTTTCCATCTGCGATTTCAATCTTTTTCCATCCCTGCATTTCCTCAACCACCTGTACTTTGGTGCCGGCGTGTAGATTAAAGATAGCCTGACTCCTGTTGTTGGGTTCAGATTTTATTGGCGCTTGCTCCACAAAAATGATGGCAGGCCTATCTGCGTGGTAATTATTGTACTGTAGGTAGGCTAAGGTGGCAGAGCTGAGCGTTAAAACCAGAAAAGAAAGGCTGGTGATAAATGCGATGCGTTTTTGAGATGAAAATCTGAAGAAATAAAACGCGATGTAAAACCCAACAAATAAAAACATAAATGCCACTGCCGTATAGGCCCATTGGTCATAGGTTAGGTAGCTGGTCACCGTATCGTAAAATTTGGCGAGGGTTGTTTTGGGTAAGGGTTCTATGGCGTCCATGGTCATATTTCTGGCAAATGACAGATTGTTCAATATGTCCTGGTCCCCAGGTTTTAGTAACAACGCCTTCTCGTAATAATAGATGCTGGGGGCAATATCGTTTAGTTTATAGTAGGTATTGCCAAGATTAAAATATAGGGCTGCAGAGTGCTCACCGTTCTCCAAGATCTGAAGATAGTTATCTGCTGCCTTTTGGTACTCTCCCTCATTATAGAAAGAGGTGGCCTTTTCAAATAATTCTTGGTTCTGGGAATATCCCAGGGTTCCAAGCAGAAAGAAAAGAACTGTTAATACACGTATCATGACTTAAATTTGTTTGTCTAATTGTGAAATAACCTCGCTGGCTTTGTCGTAGTCTTGTTGCATTTGCACTTCGGTAGATGGGCTGTACCTAGCCATTTCACAGCTTTTCAACAGTCCGATAAATCCGTCCTTAGTAAGCTCGTCTACCTTCTTCTCTTCTAATAAGGTGGCAATTTTCTCCTTACTGAACTCCGAGGTTTCTATCTTTAATTTCGCCTTTAAATAATTATGTAGCGCTTTTTCTAAGGCAACATAGAACGACTCCTTGGAGCCTTGGGCTTTTTTGGCGGCAGAAAGATACTTTCTGGCAAGTCTGTTTGCTCTTTTAATTTTATTGCCTTCCACGTCACTAGTGATGGCCTCCCGTCTTTTTCCAAAAATGATGGCCAACGGTATAAGGGATAAGGGGAGCAGCCACCACATAAAAAAGGCGGTAGATCCAAAGAAGGAGCGGGTGCTTATAGCGGTTAGATTGGGGGTTAATTTGTTAAAGACAAATTGATCAGATGCTGCTACCACAAGCTGTCTGCTTCCAATACTAGGTGCCTCTGCAGTGATGGCTCCGCTAGTGGGGCCCTCCAGCACATTAATCATGGCCTCTTCTGAATTTAAGGTGTAGTATCTTTCGGTCTTGGGGTTAAAATAACTGAAGGAGATACTCGGAATGGGGTATTTACCCCTATAGGTAGGTACCACCGTATAGCTGTTTACTACCTCTCCTTCCATGCCAGATAATCTAGTGCGTATATTCTCAGTGTATTCCGGATCGTATACCTCCAGAGAGCTGGGGAGGTTTAATTGGGGAATTTCAAAGAGTTTTAAATTTCCCTTTCCTTTTATAGTGACTGTCGTTTGTAGGGATTCTGAGGCGTTTAAATGGGTTTTGCTCGGGGTCACAAAAAAATCGAACTCTCCTACAGCACCACTGAAACCTGCTGGTTTGCCTTCTGTTGGAAGCGGTTTTACCTGCAGGGTTCTTCTTCCAGCAGAGACCGTTTTGTTGGCTTGTGCCATTACCCTTCCTCCAAAAAAATCGCGTTTATTGGTAGGTACCTGTAGACTAACGTCTAGGGAAAGAGGCTCTAACTCCAATTCCCCTTCTCGTTGGGGATAGAGTACTACTCTTTTTAGGATTACGGACCTATAGGGCTTTCCATCGTAGGTGGTGTTTTCTATGGTGTATTTAGTAACGGGGATATCCTGACTCCAAAAGTTATTGTACCTCGGATTGTCCAAAGCCCTAAAGTTGGTTACGTCTACATGTGGGCTGGCGTAAAGCTTGTAAACCACGGTAACAGCCTCATTGAGATAGGGGTTGGTTTTAGAGATTTCTGCAACTAAATGCAAGCTCTCATCCGCTACGTCGTCTATGGTTTTTTCTCCGGATGGCCGGTCTACAGCTGCGGTTACCTCTACCTCCTTAGGCAAGGATTTGTAAGTAGTGCCATCTATGTCTATGGTGGCCTGGGAGATAGTGAATTTTCCCCTGGCCGTTGGGGCCAAGGTATAGCTGTAGGTTTTGGAAAAACTTCTTACCCCGTTCACCCATGAAGAGCTAATAGATTGAGAAGGTCCCATGACAATTCTGAAGCCGTTAAAATCTGGCGGACTAAAATTATCGCCGTCCTTGTTCATAGTAAAATCTACCCGAAGCCTTTCGTTAATGCCCAGCTTATCCTTGCTGAGTTCCATTTTAAAAGTAACCGAATCATCATCGTTCTGGGCATTAAGCGTACTGGCCAGGAACAATATTGCTATAATCGATATGTATCTTTTTAGTTCCACTGTTCTACCAATCTTTTTCGTTCTTAATTTTAGGTCCTTTTATTTTTTTGGCATCTATCTTTTCCTGAACTTTCTTTTCTTCGTTCTGCATGGCCTCCAACAAGCTTCTTACCTGCTGTTGAGATAATTGGTTGGGTCTTGGTTGAGGTTGCTCCTGCTGATCTCCGTCTTTGGGCTGCTGATCCTCTTGTTCCTTTTCATTACCATCCCCATCTTTCTCATCTTTGTTTCCTTCATCGCCCTGCTCCCCATCTTCCTTGTTCTGATCCTGATTGTCTTGTTGATCGTTCTTATCCTCTTGGTCTTGCTCTCCCTCTTGCTTATCCTGATTCTGATCTTGTTGGTCCTTGTTGTCTTCCTGGTCCTGATCGTCCTGATCTGGATTGTTTTTCTGCTCTTCCTGTTGCTTTTTCAGCATCTCCTTAGCCAGCGCAAAATTATATCGGGTCTCCTCATCGGTAGGATCGTTGCGCAACGCCTCCTTGTAGGCTTCTACCGCTTTCTGGTATTCCTTGTTCTTCATAAACACGTTCCCCATATTGTGGAATGCCCTATGCTTATCTGCCTTGCTGGAGGCATTTTCGGCGGCTTGCTTAAACCTGCCAAAGGCTTCCGTGAAGGTTTCGTTCTGGTAATAGGCATTACCCAGGTTGTACGGGGCTACACTGTTGTTAGCATTTTCGGAAATAGCTTTTCTGTAATTTGCCTCCGCGTTTACAAAATCCTCCTCCTCCAAATGCTGATTGCCCAACCAGGTATAGTTGGTTGCTTTGTTGATGGATTTTAGGGTTTCCTTATCCACCTCCTGTGCATGGCCAAGAAACCCGAACAATATAATAAGAGCTACTATCCTTTTCATATTCCTTGGTTTATACTTCCTTCTCATTAAATAGGTTCAACTTTTTTAGCCACTTGGTTTTTCTATCCAATACAAAGATGTCTAAAAATAGAAATAAAAGCCCTGCTCCCAAAAACCATTGAAATTGATCTTGGTATTCGGCAAACTGCTTGGCTTCAAATTCTGTCTTATCTATGCGGTCTAATTGATCTTTTATGAAGGTAACAGCTTCCTTGGTGTTTTCTCCGTTGATATATGATCCGTTGCCTTGCTCGGCAATATCCTGCAAAGTCTGTTCATTCATTTTGGTAATGACCACTTCTCCTTCTCGGTCTCTTAAAAAACGTTCTACAACCCCGTTTTTCTTAATGGGGATTGGGCTTCCTTTGGTGCTTCCTACGCCAATTGTAAAAATCCGAATGTTCTCTTTCTCTGCATCGGCTACACTGTTAGAAATATTCCCTTCGGAATGATCCTCCCCATCAGAAATTATAAATAGCACCCTATTGGTCTCTTCCCCATCATCGTAATAGGTAGTGGCCAAATTAACGGCTTGGTCAATGGCGGTCCCTTGGGAAGAAAGCATGTTGGTGTTCATGTTTTGTAGGAACATTTTTGCTGCCCCATAATCCGTGGTAAGGGGTAATTGCGGATATGCCTGTCCTGCATAGGCTATAATCCCGATACGATCACCTGCCAATTGATTGATGATTTCGGACACCAAGCGTTTTGCCTTGTCCAATCTATTGGGAGCAATGTCCTCGGCTAGCATACTTTTAGAAACATCTACTGCAAAGACTATATCTAGGCCCTCCCTTTTTACGGTTTCCAATTTGGTGCCCATTTTGGGGTTCACCAGTGCTAGCGTTAAAAAAGCAATTCCAAGTAGGAGGAGAATCAGTTTTAATGTGGCCTTAAAATTGGATTTGTCCGGCGTTAATCGTCTTAGAAGGGAAAGGTCTGCAAATTTTCTTTGCGTCCTTCTTTTCCAAATTTGCAACAATACAAATAGTACGATCATCACCGGGATGATGAACAACAGGTATAAATATGTTTTTTCGTCTAATTGAATCATTTTTCTTTCTTCATTTCTAAGGATTAAGGTAGAGGGGGTTGCTTAGGCCAATGGCTAAATAAAACTCCTGAACAAGGTAATCCTTGTCAGCCACTCCAATAAAAGCAACGCTCCTGCCAAATATACCCAAGGTCTAAATTTCTCCTCGTATTTATAGTAGGTAAACTCCTCTATATCCGTTTTTTCCAACTTGTTTATTTCATCGTAAATGGCCTCCAACTTCTTATTGTCCGTCGCCCTAAAGTATTTCCCCCCGGTAGTCTCGGCAATGGATTGTAAAAGGGCCTCGTCTATTTCCACGGCTTCCATGGCATATCTAAAAGTGCCATCGGCATTGTAGGCCACGGGGGATAGGGCATTGCCGTTGGTCCCTATGGCTATGGTATAGGTTTTTATTCCAAATTCTACTGCAAGGTCGGCCGCCGTTTGTGGTTCAATAAAACCAGTATTATTTACTCCGTCGGTAAGTAGTATAATTACCTTGCTTAAGGCCTTGCTGTCTTTAAGTCTGTTTACTGCGGTTGCTAGGCCTAGGCCAATAGCGGTACCGTCATCTACTTGCCCGTAGGTGATTTCCTTTAATGCCTTTTGTACAATGGCCTTGTCACTTGTGATAGGGGTCTTGGTATAGCTTTCCCCAGCATATACCACCAATCCAATTCGGTCATTGGGCCGTTTGTCAATAAATTCTGCCGCTACCTTTTTTAGGGCTACCAACCTGTTGGGTTTTAGATCTTGTGCCAACATACTGGACGATACGTCTATAGACATTACTATGTCTATCCCTTGGGTGGTCTTGGTCCTAGTAGAGATATCCTCGGTCTGTGGTCTGGCCATGGCCACGATAATCGCGGCTAGGGCCAATAAGCGCATTGCAAACAAGAGGGGCTTTAATTTTGGCAGCAGGCTCGATTTAGGGAAACCCTCTATGCTCGATATTTTAAGGGAGGCGGTTTGCTCCTTTCGTTTTAGAAAATACCATAGCACCGCCACTGGCAGCAAAAGTAAGAGCCAGAAAAACTGTGGGTTTGCAAAGTAGATATTCTCAAACATTTATAAGGTTGTTTTTACTTCAACTGAATTTAAAATCCTCTCTACAATTTGTTCGGCATAAGGGTCGTCTGCCTGCCAGCTAAGGATCAGGTTTTGTTGAAAACCCTTGCCGCCAAAAAATAGCACGGCATACTTTCCGTTTACCAATTGCTCCGAATCCGGAACCGCAAACTTTCCGCTTCCATAAAGTTTTACTCCTCTTACGCCCGTACGAGTGGTAAACTCCTCTTGTTTGGTAATAATGTTTCTAGCTCCCTGTGCTTCAAAATTCTGCAATATCTGTTCCGAAGATTTTTCATAATCAGGTTCTTCAGACTGAGCAAGAAGGATAGAAGTGGTGGCTACGGTAAACAAGGCCGAAGGGTTTCTATAGGCAAAGGCTTGCATTTCCTTGATGGTAGCCTGCGATTCTGCCGGTAACTTTACCGCCTGGCGCAATAGCACCTTAGGGGTTTCTACGCTCACTGGAGGGAAACCGTAATCGCTCTGTACCCAATCCCCTTCCAGTAATTCTTTGGTGGGATGGCCCAATACAGTATCTTTAACATAGTCGAATCCGTAATAGCCTACGGCGGCAACCCCAGTAAATACCAATAATAAAACGGCGGCCAGGGAGGTGTAAACCAGTTTTTTTCGTTGGCTCTTTTGCCTAATTTCTTCCTGGTATTCTTCCTGCTGCATTAGCTCTTCGGGAGTAGGCTCTGGAATGGCTTCCTTTGTTTTGATAACAATCAATTCTACCGATTTTCTATCGGCTTCGGCTACGGATGTGTCGGGTTTGGACTTGGCAAATTTTACCAGGTCCGAAGTTTGCAACACTTTTTTGAATTGTTGGATGGTTTCTTGCTCCAGTTTCAATTTCCCCGCATCCTTCATCATTTCCAGCTTGTCTATCAACTGGTCCGTGGTGCTTTCCATGGCGGCTACATGAACGTCTTCCTCCAAATAGGAGCGTACAATGTTCGTTAGTTCGGAGTAGTATGTTTTATAGTCGTCCTGAATCAGATATTTGGAGTTTTCCAATTGTTTTAAACCCAGGATAGCCCTATCAAAAGGAGGTAGTAATGCTACTTTCTCCTCTTCACTGAGGGGTTTTTTTCTAAAAACAAACCAGTAAAGAAGTCCGCCTAAAACAAGGAGAATGCCCAAAATCCAAAGAATTAAGCCCCACGGAATAGAGCGACTCTTTTCTACCGCGATCAGGGGTTTTATGTCGTACATCTTTTGTACCGTGGTGTCCACGGCCACGTTGGCTACATTTATTACGAGCGAATCCGTGAAAAAGTGCTTCCCATTAATTTCAATCATCTGTGCGGGTAGGGTGTAGGTGCCAGAATCAAATTGGGTAAGGGCATAAGTTTTTTGAAGGGTTAGTCGATCTGTTTTTCGTATAGTATCGGTCATTATTGCTTCCACGGTCTCTAAAGGCGAAAAGGTTTGGCCCTCTGGAAAAACCACATGGGATAAGGTGTCGGTTTCTACGGTTACCTTCCAATGTAGCTGTTCCCCAATTTTAATGGCCGTCGTATCTACCGAAGAGGTAATAGTGGGGGCTGATTGGGAAAAACCGGGTGTTGCTACCAAAAACAGGCATACGGCCAAGGCGCGCAATAAATGCGAAGCATATTTATCTCTAATTAAAAACACAGAATCCTTCATTTGTATTAACCTCGTCGCTTAAAATAGCCTAACAATTTTTTCACATAACTTTCATCTACCCTACAGCTTAATACTCCGCAACCCGCTTTGGTAAAGGAGTCTTTAAAATATGCCACCTTATCGTGGTAGTATTTCCCATAGGCGCTCCTTACTTGTTTAGATTGGGTGTTTACCAATTGTAGGGTCCCTGTCTCTGCATCCTGCATTTGTACCACTCCCAAATTGGGAATTTGTTCTTCCCTTTCGTCAAAAATCCGAATACCGGTCAGGTCGTGCTTTTTGCCCGTAATCCGTAAGGTCTGGAGGTAATCATCCGCAATAAAATCGGAGAGTACAAAAACAATGGCCTTTTTCTTCATCACGTTCGTGAGGAATTTTAAAGCTTTGCCCACATCGGTTTTTGTACTTTTTGGAGAAAACTCCAGCAATTCCCGGATTATTCGCAGGGCATGACTTCTTCCCTTTTTAGGGGGAATGTACAGCTCCACTTCATCGGTAAATAAAATTAAACCTACCTTATCGTTGTTCTGAAGGGCGGAAAAGGCCAAGGTGGCCGAAATTTCCGTGATGACTTCTTTCTTAAATTGATTGTTGGTACCAAAGAGTTGGGAGCCACTCACATCTACCATAAGCATCATGGTTAGCTCTCGCTCTTCCTCAAAAACTTTTACATAGGGTTCGTTGTAGCGTGCAGTTACATTCCAATCTATAGACCGTACGTCGTCCCCAAATTGGTATTGGCGAACCTCGCTAAACGTCATCCCCCTGCCTTTAAAGGTAGAGTGGTACTCCCCACCAAAAATATGGTCGGAAAGACGCCTGGTCTTTATCTCAATCTTACGTACTTTTTTTAGTAATTCCTTGGTATCCATTTTACAGTTTGCAGTTTACATTGATAAGTATTCAGCCATAGCCGAGGCTGTTGTGCTGGGCTGTTGCTTATGGACTGATAACTGTAGACTGATTAAGGTACTTCGATCTCGTTAATGATCTTGTTTATGATTTCCTCCGAAGTGGTGTTTTCTGCCTCTGCCTCATAGGTAATGCCTACTCTGTGACGAAGAACATCTAAGGCAACCGCCCGTACATCTTCGGGGACCACATACCCTCTTCTTTTTATAAAAGCATAACATTTGGCTGCAGTAGCCAAATTAATACTACCCCTTGGAGAGGCACCAAAGCTTATTAAAGGCTTAAGGCTTTCCAAGTTATATTTCTCTGGGTATCTAGTGGCAAAAACGATGTCTAGGATATATTTTTCAATTTTCTCATCCATATAGACTTCCCTGACCGCCTTTTGCGCCCGCAATATCTGATCTACCGTTGCTACTCGCTGTACTTGATCAAAAGAGCCGTTGAGGTTTTGACGGATTATCAACTGTTCCTCGTTAAGCTTAGGGTAGTCTATCACCGTCTTTAGCATAAAACGGTCTACCTGGGCTTCCGGTAAGGGGTAGGTCCCTTCCTGCTCTATAGGGTTCTGGGTGGCCATTACCAAGAAAGGCTTGTCCAAAATAAAGGTCTCATCCCCAATAGTTACCTGCTTTTCCTGCATGGCTTCCAAGAGGGCCGATTGTACCTTTGCGGGGGCTCGGTTTATCTCATCCGCCAAAACGAAATTGGCGAAAATGGGACCTTTCTTTATGGAAAAGTCGTTTTCTTTCATGTTATAGATCATGGTCCCTACCACATCGGCCGGTAAGAGGTCTGGGGTAAATTGAATTCTACTAAAGCTGCCGTGCACCGCCTTGGCCAAGGTGTTAATCGCCAAGGTTTTTGCTAAGCCCGGAACCCCTTCCAAAAGGATGTGACCCTGACCCAAAAGACCTATGAGTAATCGTTCTACCATGTGCTTTTGCCCAACGATCACCTTGTTCATTTCTAAAATAAGTAGGTCGATAAAAGCACTCTCCTGTGCAATTTTCTCGTTTACAGCGCTGATATCCACCGAAGTATTTTGTTCCATATAGCCCTTTGTTTGTTTTTTGAGTTAGTTTGTAAGATCCAAAAGAGGATGCAAAATGAAAATTTATTTAGTTATCGGCTGTTAATGTATGGTTAAATATTGTTGAATGACCTATAATTTATGAAGTATTTAAGGGATTTATTCATATTTTCACAAACATATGTAAAATAAATCGACCAATCCAAAAAACGAATATTGCATTGAAATTTATAGCCTGCTTTATCCGCGGATAGTACCTTCAATAATCAGGGCGGATCTAAGCCTTCCAACAGTCGTTTTTTCTGGAATTATTTTACTCCCTTTCTAAGTTGTTGGGAGTAATTCCTAGACGCTATTACGGAAATAGTTTTATGCAAAATTTAAAATACAAAACCATGCACTCATCAAATAAAAAACCAGTAGCATTTATAACAGGGGCCACCAGTGGTATAGGGCTGGAAACGGCCAAGCTGTTTGCTTTAAATAAAATAGATCTTATCCTCTGTGGAAGAAGACAGGATGCTTTGGATGCCTTAACAAAGGAGCTATCGCGCTATGCCAAGGTGCATACCCTAACTTTTGACGTCCGTGATAAAAAGGCTGTTTTTAAGGCGATTAACTCCCTTCCTGTTGATTTTTCAGATGTGGATATCCTTGTGAATAATGCGGGCAATGCACACGGTTTGGATGGGTTTGATACGGCTAGTATAGATGATTGGGATGCCATGCTAGATATTAACGTTAAAGGGCTGCTGTATGTTTCCAAAGCAATAATTCCCAAAATGGTGAAAAAAAGGTCGGGACATATCATCAATATTGGTTCCATTGCCGCTAAGGAAGTGTATCCTAAGGGGAATGTTTATTGCGCCAGTAAGTACGCAGTAGATGCCATAAACCAGGGTATGAGGATAGATCTCAACGAGTATAATATTCGGGTAGGGGCCATTCATCCGGGGAAGGTAGAAACGGGATTCAGTAACGTCCGTTTTAAGGGCGATGTGGAAAAAGCCGCCAAGACCTATGAAGGCTATGAGCCCTTGCAGGCTAAGGATATTGCAGATATTATCCATTTTGTAGTTACCAGGCCCTATCATGTGAATATCGCCGATTTAATGGTGTTGCCAACCGCGCAGGCTTCTGCTACTATTGTGAATAAAGAACCATGATTAATAAGCGACTACTTGTAAAAAATCTGTTGGCCCATAACGATGAAAATAGTTTTTACGATAAAAAACAATCTATAAATATTGGGCAGAAGGAGGGAAAGGCAAAATTCTTAAAACATGTTTGTGCCTTGGCAAATAGCAATCCCAATAACAACTCTTTTATTGTCATTGGCGTAGGGGATGAGAAAAATGACATTATGGGGGTCGATTTTTTCGATGATAGCAAAATCCAGAATCTTGTAAATGCCTATTTGGAGAATCCGCCTCGGATCGCTTATGAGAATATTCCTTTCCCGCATCTTCCTTCGGGGAAGGTAGTAGGGCTGGTGACCATTAGGTCTAACGGAAAGGTCTGTTCGCTACGAAAGAATATATGGAAGTATTACGGGGGAACCGTTTTTTTTAGGGAGGGCAGTATTAGCTTGCCTAAGGCTTATGGGGTGGAGTTGGTGGATTTAAATTCCCAAGCCGTAGCCACTATTGAGCAACACGCCAAAAACAATATTGAGCTTACCCTAGACGGGGTGGTCAACTTCCTGATGGAGAGGCACAAAGACCTTAGTAGTTCCTATAAGGTTTTTAAAGAACAATTTGTGGTCTGCTGGGCAGGAAATGAGAAAAAAGTGAATGGAGAGATCTACTACTCGCGGGTAGATATAGAACTGATTACCGAACAAGTAAAACTCTTCTATTCGGAATTTGATGAGATTACCATTGCCTATGACGAGGATTCCTTTACTACTATAGAATATGTGCAATTGGGACTGAGCGATCAACAAAAGTATTACCCCCTAGAAAAAGTAGTGCTCACCTTTTTTGAAAATGGCACCTATACCATTCTAAGTGATTTAATTTTTGAGCCTCCCCGTTACGATAAAAAAACACTATATCATATCTACAATGCCAATTTGGCCCTTTTAAAAAAGATAGAGGCAAATAGGAAGTTAACCCCTAATGAAAAACGGGATCTCTCCTTATTGTCCGATACCATGTTGATCTGTTATGTAAATGGGTTTGAAGAGGCAAAAGAGGTCATGGAAGAGGCCAAGCCTATGATTAAGAAGTACGACCTTCCTACGTATCAATCCATAAAAGAATCGCTCCGCATCATTAGAAAGGTGAATTATAGTTAATAAAGTATAGGGGTTAAAGCCGGTCTAGTTGATTTTGGGTTGGTAGGGATTCTATGGCTCCGTAGTTGGTAGTGGTAATGGCCCCAGCCTTATTTGCGATTAAAACCATTTCTTCTAAGGTGCTAAATGGCAATGCTCTGTGGTTTGAGGTGTTTTCTAGCTTGGAGATTTGATACAATAGGCATCCTATAAAAGCATCGCCTGCTCCTGTAGTGTCTACAGGGTTTACGGAAATACTCGGAATTGTCTTTTGGGTAGTGGCCGTGCTAAGGTAGGTGCCTTCCTTGCCTAGGGTGATGGTAATGGTTTCTGCTCCTAAGCGATGCAAAAAGGCACAGGCTTCTTGTAGGTCTTGTTTTCCGGAAATTAACTGGGCTTCTTCCAGGCTGAATTTTGCCAGGTGGGCTTTCTCAATAAAGGGGAGGCATTTCTCCACAAAAGTAGCTTCCTTGCCTTTCCATAAATCGGTTCTAAAGTTGGGGTCAAAGCTTATAAACGCATCTACCAGTACCGCATCTTGTAAATAGCGGGTATAGGTGTCTTCCAATTCACCGCCCAAAAACGCAGTGGCGGCCCCAAAGTGGATAATTTGGTTTTTAAAGTGGTTTATTAAGCTGGGATCATGCCGCAACTTCTGGTCGGCACCTCTGCTAAAAACAAAATCGCGTTCCCCATCTTCTGCTAAGGAAACAAAAGCCAAGGTGGTAAAGGTGGTAGCTAGTTGTGTTAGGGAGGTGTTTACCTTGCCTTGCTCCAAGGTGTGTAAAAGAAAGGTGCCAAAGGGGTCCTTTCCAACGCATCCCACAAAATAACCGCTCCCATTTAATTTGGCTATGGCGGCCGCAACATTGGCGGGTGCGCCCCCAGCCTTTTTGGAGAAGTCGGTAGCCTTGCTAAGATCGTTACCTTGTTGAGTAGCAACAAAATCGATCAATAATTCCCCGATGCAGTATACGTTTTTCATCCACTTGGTTTTAGAGGGTTGGGTGTTTTACAATGGATGTTAAGGTAATAAAAATATTGCCATCAACTACCCCTACTGCTTAAGTGGGGGATGGTTGATGGCAATTAGTTGTGGGTTATCCACATTTAGAAGATCCGCAATTCTTACAGGTAAGGCATCCCTCCTGATAAATTAGATTGTTGGATTTACAGCTATCACATTTTTGGCCCTTAACCTCAGTGCCATCCGCTACATAGCGTTTTAAGGCTCTGGCCACCCCATTTTTCCAGGTGTTTATAGACTCGCTGTCTAGTTGTAGGCTATTGATAAGGTCTACTACCTTTTCAATGGGCATTCCGTGGCGAAGGGTGCTCGAAATTAGTTTGGCATAGTTCCAGTACTCTGGATCAAACTTATGGCTAAGCCCTTCAATAGTGGTTTTGTAGCCTCTTTTGTTTTTGTATTGAAAGTCGTATCTGGAAGATCCATCTTCATTTCTGTTCTTTAAGATCAGTCCGCTATTAACCCAACGTGGGATCAGGATACCATCTTCGTCGTCAGACATTCCAGTAAAGATCTCATAAGGTTTTCCATCGATCAGGCCAATAAAGGCGATCCATTTTTCCTTGTTATTTTGAAGTCTTACTACGTCTGCTTCCAATACTTGAGGACGTTTAATTGGGAAGGGAGTAAGTGCTTCTTCGCTCTCTTCTTTTTTGGCATCATTGCTAATTAGTACCCCAGATCTAGATCCGTCTCGATATACAGTAACACCTTTGCATCCTGCCTTCCATGCTTCTAGGTATAATTTACCTACCAATTCCTCGGTAGCGTCATTAGGGAGGTTAATAGTAACGCTAATGGAGTGGTCTACCCATTTTTGTACGGCCCCCTGTAAGCGTACCTTGCTTAGCCAATCTACATCGTTGGAGGTGGCTTGGTAGTAAGGAGATTTTTTAACGATGGTATTTAGCTCTTCTTGGCTGTAGTTTTTATCGGTATCTATGCCATTAACGGACATCCACTGCTTAAAGCGGTGGTGAAATACCGTGTACTCTTCCCAAGAATCTCCTACCTCGTCTACAAAGTCTACACGAACGTCCTTGTCGTTAGGGTTTACCTTACGTCTACGTTTGTAAACAGGTAGAAAGACAGGTTCTATCCCAGAAGTGGTCTGGGTCATAAGGCTGGTAGTTCCGGTAGGTGCGATGGTTAAAAGGGCAATGTTCCTGCGTCCATACTCTAGCATCTCATAATACAGCTTTTCATCTGCCTCCTTGATGCGTAGAATAAACGGATTGTTCTTTTCGCGCTCTGCATCAAATATGCCAAAGGCTCCTCTTTCCTTGGCGGTGTAAACGGAGGCTCTGTACGCTTCTAAAGCGATGGTTTTATGAACTTCAACAGAGAATTCGTTGGCTTCTTCACTACCGTAGCGCATACCTAGCGCCGCTAACATATCGCCTTCCGCGGTGATACCGATACCTGTTCTTCTTCCTTCCTTGGCCTTTTCCTTGATTTTTTCCCATAGCCTAAGCTCTACCGCTTTAATCTCGTCTAGTTCGGGATCCGATTGTATCTTTGCTAAGATCACATCGATTTTCTCCAATTCTAGATCAATAATATCATCCATAATGCGCTGGGCGGCAGCGATATGTTGTTTAAACAGTTCAAAATTAAAGCTTGCTTCCTCGGTAAAAGGCTGATCTACATAAGAGAATAGATTAATCGCCAAAAGTCGGCACGAGTCATAGGGACATAATGGAATTTCTCCACATGGATTGGTAGAAACGGTTTCATACCCAAGATCTGCATAGCAATCTGGAACAGATTCCTTGGTAATTGTGTCCCAGAACAGGATGCCCGGCTCTGCTGACTGCCAAGCATTGTGGACAATCTTGCCCCACAGCTTTTTGGCGTCTATGGATTTGGTTACTTTAGGGTCTGCACTGTGGATAGGGAATTTTTGGATGTAAGGCTGGTCTGTTTCCACAGATTTCATAAAAGCATCGTCCATTCTAACAGAAACATTGGCTCCCGTTACCTTCCCTTGCTCCATTTTGGCGTCTATAAAGTCTTCCGTATCCGGATGGTTAATGGAGACTGAAAGCATCAAGGCTCCTCTTCTCCCATCTTGGGCCACTTCTCTAGTGGTGTTAGAGTAACGCTCCATAAATGGTACCAGTCCAGTGGAGGTAAGGGCAGAGTTTTTTACCGCAGATCCTTTGGGACGTATATGGGAAAGGTCGTGGCCTACCCCACCACGTCTCTTCATAAGCTGTACTTGCTCTTGGTCTATTTTTAAAATACCTCCATAAGAATCGGACACACCTTCATTGCCAATCACAAAGCAATTAGAAAGTGAGGCAATTTGATAGGGGTTTCCAATACCTGCCATAGGGCTTCCTTGGGGTACTATATATTTGAAATCCTTGATGAGGTCAAATACCTGTTCCTCACTTAACGGATTGGGGTATTTTTTTTCAACCCTTGCTATTTCCCGTGCAATGCGACGGTGCATATCATTTGGGGTCTGTTCGTAAATGTTACCGTCAGAATCTTTTAGGGCGTATTTATTTACCCAAACCCTAGCGGCTAAATCGTCTCCTTTGAAGTATTCAAGGGAGGCGTTGAACGCTTCTTCCTGGGTATAGGTCTTTTTGGTGTCTGGAGCTAATTTTGTCGACATGGAATGATATTAAAATGTTAATGGAGTTGTTCCTTAGAAAGTGTAAAAGTATTAAATTTTTTGGCATAAACAACTATGTGTCATTTCATAAAGTTTACAAGAAAAAACACGTAAAAAGCTGATAATGAGTAAGTTGATATTTTATTAACATTCAGAAGTTAACAAATAAAATTAATTGTAATTGTTTTGTCTTTCGATTAATTACTTGTATATTAAAGGGGTTTTCTACCGTGTTTTTGGGGTTAAATGCTAGTGATTTAATGGATTACGACTCATTTAATACCCTCTTTTTTACATCGTATTTAAGCTTTTATACCCGCTTTCCAATTTTGCTATGGGATGGTAATTCCCATTTAAATTTTACCTGAAAATAAGTTCGTGCCGTTTTAAAGGTGTCAGAAATAAGAACTACCTAGGTGTTTTAAAGGGGTGCTATGGGGTAAATAGAGCGTCTCTTTTCCTAGAGCGGCCGTATTGCCTTTTTTTTAGCGGCTTTTCTCCTTGTTATAATGGTGCTAATTGCGATTTTTGCAATATGAGAACATTGGTAATAGGAGATGTACATGCCGGATTAAAGGCTTTAAAACAGTTGCTAGAGAGGGCAAGGGTCACTTTGGACGATCATCTAATCTTTTTAGGGGACTATGTGGATGGATGGAGTGAGGCAGTGGACACCATAAATTTTTTACAGGACTTAGAAACCAGGCAAAGGTGTACCTTTATAAGGGGTAATCACGATGCGCTTTGTAATCATTGGTTAAAAACCGGCGAACACAATGAGCTTTGGGTGCAGCACGGAGGAAGTGCTACCCTAGCTTCTTATAAGGGAGTATCCGAAAAGGTGAAACAAGCTCATATTCAATTCTATGATAATTTGCGAAATTATTATATTGATGATGGAAATCGCTTGTTTATTCATGCAGGTTTTACTAATTTAAAAGGGGTGGAGCAAGAATATGACTCCAAAAACTTTTATTGGGATAGAACGCTTTGGGAAATGGCCTTGTCCATGGATCCTTCGCTTGCTCCTAATGATAAATTGTATCCCAAGAGATTGACCCATTATAAGGAAATATTTATAGGTCATACCCCGGTTACCAGAATTGGAATGACCACTCCTAAAAAAGCGGCCAATATTTGGAATGTAGATACAGGTGCGGCCTTTAAGGGACCGCTTACAGTGATGGATATCGCTTCCAAGGAATTTTGGCAGAGCGATCCGGTGCATTTATGGTATCCAAATGAAAACGGTAGAAACTAAAATTTACTGTAAAATGGGGTGCCTTTTTAAAGAGATTATTAGGATATTTACATAAAAATAGGAACGATGTCTACTATTGATAAGAAAAAAAATATAAGGTTGGAAGTAATGAAGGCCATTGAGAGTAAGGTCGAAGGTTTTATTGACTCCTATCTTATCCCGATCGAAGAAATTTGGCAGCCTACAGACTTTCTTCCCGATTCACAGAGCGAGGGCTTCATGGATCATGTGGCTCAGATTAGGGAGGAAGCAAAAGAGCTTGGATATGACCTATGGGTTACGCTGGTTGCAGATACTATTACCGAGGAAGCGCTACCCACTTACGAATCCTGGTTAATGGACGTGGAGGGTATAGATCAGCATGGGGAGAATAAAAACGGCTGGTCTAAATGGGTACGCCATTGGACGGCCGAAGAGAATAGGCATGGTGATGTGTTGAATAAATATCTTTATCTGTCAGGAAGGGTGAATATGAGGGAAATGGAAATTACTACCCAGCATTTGCTTGCAGATGGGTTTGATATAGGTACCGATAGGGATCCCTATAAAAACTTTGTGTATACCTCCTTCCAAGAATTGGCTACCAACATCTCCCATAAGCGGGTGGGGCAAATGTGTAGAAAAGGTGGTAATACCCTGCTAGGGAAGATGTGTAATATCATTGCTGGTGATGAAATGCGCCACCACTTGGCTTATAGGGAGTTTGTAAAGGTCATTTTTGAGCAGGATCCCAGCCAGATGATGATGGCTTTTGCCGATATGATGAAAAAGAAAATTGTTATGCCGGCCCACTTCTTAAGGGAGTCTGGAGGAACCATTGGTGAGGCGTTTGAAAACTTCTCTAACTGTGCACAGCGGTTGGGGGTGTATACCGCCCATGATTATATAGATATCTTGAGGAAATTGAATGCCTATTGGGATCTTGGTAATATTAGGGCGTTGGATGATGATGCTGAAAGGGCCAGGGATTACTTAATGAAACTCCCAGAACGTTTGGAGCGCATTGCCAGTAGAATGAAATTTCCTGAAGACCAATATACCTTTAAGTGGGTAGAGGCCAACGGAAGAATGCGATAGGTCTTTAATCCTTGTCTTCCTCCTGAGGGTGGACTCGTGAAAATAGCAAGCCGATTCGGGTTTCGGTTTTACACAAACTGAAACTCGAATCGCTTTTTTTTTTTTTTTGAGGAAAAAGACAAATGCTTCCGCTTTCATTTCTAATTAATTTAGGTGGGCCATATAAAACCATCCTCTATTATCTAACTATAAAATGGAGTAGGATTATAGGGGTGTTCTCTTGCTTTAGATGGAAATTATAGACGCTCCATGGATTGAATCACAAGAGATTAGTAAACTTTTATCGGGAAATTTACCAACTACACACGTTTTAAGACCATCCATATAAATTTTGGTGCAGACTTCAATAAAAAACACAATATTGGGGCATCATTTGAAACCTGTAAGACCTATTTTTCACGAACTCAGTTCGATGTAAAATGGGGTTTTGTAGATTTAAGTTAGTTTGAGTTAGTTTGGTTAAACCCGCAGCTATTGCGAATTTGCCTATTCGGGGGGAGGGGAAATTTATAGTGGCTTCGGGTTTTAGCATGTTATATACCGAGCAGTGATGAATTTGCGAGGATGGTGTAGAGGACTAGTGGGTCTATAGGGATTCGTCTCATTGGGTTATCCCTAAAACGAGTAACATAAATTAAAAAAGCCGTTCTTTCCATAAGAGAAGAACGGCTTTTGAACTTTGATAGGGTCTTGGGCTTATAAGTCAAATTTAATTCCCTGCGCCAAGGGAAGTTCGGTGGTGTAATTAATGGTATTGGTTTGTCTTCTCATATAGATTTTCCAGGCGTCGGAACCAGACTCACGTCCGCCTCCAGTTTCCTTTTCGCCACCAAATGCCCCTCCAATTTCGGCACCTGATGTACCGATATTCACATTGGCAATACCACAGTCGCTCCCATAAGTAGATAAAAAGCGCTCTGCCTCTCTAAGGTTATTGGTCATTATGGCCGAGGATAATCCTTGTACCACTCCGTTTTGAATGGCAATGGCATTCTCTACATCCCCAGAATATTTTAGGAGATAAAGAACTGGGCCAAAGGTTTCGTGCTGAACAATATCGTAACTGTTATCCGCCTCGGCAATGGCAGGTTTAACATAGCATCCGCTCTCATAACCTTCACCTTCCAAAACTCCGCCTTCCACAACTATTTTTCCACCTTCTTCCACTACCTTTTTCAGGGCTTCTTGGTAGTTTTTCACAGCGTCCGCATCAATCAAAGGACCTACATGATTGTTTTCGTCTAAGGGGTTCCCTATCCTTAGCTGATGGTATGCGGCCACTATGGCGTCTTTTACCTGATTGTAAATGGACTCGTGGATGATGAGTCTTCTGGTGGAAGTACAGCGTTGTCCTGCGGTACCTACCGCGCCAAAGACAGCCCCAATCACGGTCATTTTAATATCGGCATCAGGGGTTACTATAATAGCATTGTTTCCGCCTAGCTCTAAAAGGGATTTCCCTAACCTTGCCGCTACTGCCTGGGCAACAATTTTCCCCATCCGTATAGAGCCTGTGGCTGCCACCAATGGGATGCGGCCATCGTGGGATAAAAATTCCCCTACCTTGTAATCTCCATTGATTAAGCAGGAAATACCCTCTGGCAAATTATTTTCCTTAAAAACCGCTGCAGCAATATTTTGGCAAGCAA
This sequence comes from Arenibacter amylolyticus, assembly GCF_002150785.1. Taxonomy (GTDB): domain Bacteria; phylum Bacteroidota; class Bacteroidia; order Flavobacteriales; family Flavobacteriaceae; genus Arenibacter; species Arenibacter amylolyticus. The sequence continues at coordinate 217,185 of NZ_MTAZ01000004.1, forward strand.
TTCCGCAAAGCGGTGTTTTTTCACTTGGTTTCCAAATACAAACATCCCCGCATACCCATGCTAATGCCGTATTCCATGCCCAAACGGCGACCGGAAAATTAAAGGCCGAAATAATTCCTACCGGACCCAGTGGGTGGTATTGTTCGTACATTCTATGTCCTGGTCGCTCAGAATGCATAGTGAATCCGTGTAGCTGTCTAGATAAACCTACCGCAAAATCACAGATGTCTATCATTTCTTGTACTTCTCCCAATCCCTCCTGGTAACTTTTTCCCATCTCGTAGGAAACCAATTTCCCAAGGGGCTCCTTTAATTCCCGAAGCTTATTCCCAAACTGCCTAACGATCTCGCCTCGCTCTGGAGCTGGTTTTGTTCGCCATTCCTTAAAAGCGGTGGTAGCCGTTTCCATCACCTGTTCGTAATCTGCTTTGGTGGTGGTTTTAACTTTTGCTATTAAAGCACCATCTACGGGAGAGTGGGATTCTATAGTTGGTCCCGATGAAAAATTGTTAGAACCCGTAGAAGTTCCTTCATTAATATCTTTGATCCCCAAGGCAATGAGGGCATCTTTTATTCCAAATTCTTGCGCTATTTTTGACATTTATAACTTTTTAAGCGTTAATTGTGATATTTATCAAATCTACAAATTTATAAGAGCATTTTTGCAATGCGAAACAATTTTGTTGGGTCAGAGTTCGCTTAATGCTCCCCGTCCGTTACAAATCGCGGGTCTACCGGCATTACCGTTCCGCAGTTATTACAGGTGCGTAGCTCCTTGGAGCCGTAAAAAATATTGAAATGAGCTAGAAAATCCTTTTCTATATCATTTAAGGTGAAATACACTTCGTATAGTTTGTGGTTGCAATTATCGCAAAACCAAAGTAGTCCATCCTCTACGTTCATATCTGCCCGTTTGCGTTCTATTACCAGCCCTATGGAACCCTCATGTCTAACCGGGCTATGGGGAACCTTGGCGGGGTGAAGGTACATGTCGCCGGGACCCAAATGCATGGTTTTCTTTTCTCCGTCTTCCTGAACATACACCTCTATATGCCCTTCTAGTTGATAAAAGAGTTCCTCGGTTTCATTGTAATGATAATCTTTTCTAGCGTTGGGGCCGGCCACTATCATCACAATATAATCTCCAGATTCCGTATATAGGTTTTTGTTCCCCACTGGGGGTTTTAGGACGTCACGATTTTCGGAGATCCATTTACCTAAATTAAAAGGTTTCGATATAGCCATGTGCTTTAATATTTGTTGCGAATCATTGTGTGCGGGTGTGGGGAATGGTTAATCCTTCAATGAAAGCTATCCTATTACCCATTTCAGTCTCAAAAATAAGAAAAGTAAGGCCATTCTAGGGATGCAATCGGGAATTTTAGGCCTTGGCAGTAATAAATGGGCTCTGTTAATCCTTCCTAGCAAGGGTGTGGGTTCTTATGGATTGGCATTAGAAGGGACGGACTTAATGAAATTAGGTGAAAAAAAGTTTTTGCGGTTTTGCACGCAACCATTTATGAAGTTTTGCATTTTAAAGGTTGATGACAAAATATTTATCTATGAAATTAAGAAATGCATTAATGGGTTTGGGGACCGTAGTCCTTGCAATGGGTTTTAATAGTTGTGATATATCCAATGATTCGGATTTTCAATGTCCTGAAGACTTTACCGGGGCCCTCTTGGAAAACGAAAATGGCTTGGTTGGGAAATGGGAATTAACCGGTATTATGGCAGACAAGGAGGTAGACCTTACCAGTGATGGGGAGGATAATCCCACCAAGGATATTTATGCTCAATATTCGGAATGTGAGAAAGACACCGATTTTGTTTTTTCCTCGAATAGAGGGTATACCAACTCCCAAGGACAGAATGCCGATAATTGTACCAATAAAGTAACGTTCTCTGGAACCTGGCGATTAACCAATCAGGCATTGAGTCTTGTAAGGGACTGTTCCATGGAAAACTTACCGCTAGAATTCAATGAGGAGAAATCTACTTTTTCCTATAAAGGGGATTATACGGTAACGGATGTCCATGGGATGAAGATTAGAACGGAAGTTACCTTTACCTATTCCAAAGCGCCAAACGATCTTGAGTCGGCAAAATAATATGTTGGGCTCTTTGTACTAGAACGGCCAGACTTACTAGTCTGGCTTTTTTGTGAAATTACTTTTGTGAAGGGGCAGGTATTAATAGCCTAAAATCCCATAAAGTTTTCCTCTTCGTCCTCCTGGTTGTCATTAAATAAAGGGGCTTCCTTTAGTACTTTGCTAAAAACAAAGGCCCCTATTTCCTTCACGGGGGTGTATAACTTGGATTCCGCTATATACTCGGGTTTAACAACACCTAGTTGATTGTTGCCCTTGTCAAAAAATACCAGCAATGCCCCAAGTATTACCGCAACTTTTAAGGTGCCAAACACCGCTCCGGCCAGTTTGTTTAAAAGCCCTAACATGGCAAAGTCGGCAATTTTCGTCAGTATTTTTCCAATGAGAACAATTAAGATTACAATGAGGATAAAGGTAATCGTAAAGGCAATTGTATTCATATATTTCTCATCCCAGTCCATATTTTCGGACAGATATTCCCCTACGATATAAGAAAAATGGATGGCCCCGTAAAGACCGGCGATAACGGCAATCAGGGAGGCTAACTCTACTAAAAGGCCATTTTTAATGCCTTTGTATAGACCATATAGTAATAATAGGCCTAAAATGATGTCCAAAATCTCCATTCTTAATTACGCTTTTGACAAATATAGAACTTTGATTTGTACCTTTGGTAATTCTTTGTGTTCCTAATTGGGAATGTAAGCAAAGAGCAATTTTCAGTTAAAATTATCATGTCTAGAGATATACAGTTAAAAGAAAGATGGCGGGTTTTGGTAGAAAAACTTTCTGCCCAATTTGCGGATAATGACCCGTTAGATTTGGATGCAATCATCTATTTAGTAGGACTTCAGGAATTAGGTCAGATCCATAGGAAATTTAAAAAGGATGAAAAGCTAAACCTCATGCATATCGCCATTTGTAGGGTGTTGGAGCCTTATGGGTATTATGAATTCGATTATTTTGATGAAGATGGCTGGCCGCATTATACCATTAAAGAAGAATTGCCTGCCTTAAAAGCTGGGGAGCAATCTATTTTGATGAAAGAGGCCTTGGTGAGTTACTTCGTAGAAAAGGAATATATAACCTAAGCCCCATAAGGGTGTTTTTTAACACCTTTCTTCCTAGCTTTTTCCACTTGTCCATTTGTTGTTTTCAAGGATAGCGAGGGCAATCTGCAAGCTTATGGGTGCTTTTATGACCTCCTATGAAAAGAAGTTACCTATAGGTTTGTTATTTATCTATGGCCATTCCATTCATAGGACAGAGTTTTTGGACAACTATACGGACGCTCCCTACCGTAAGTAATCACATTGTCCTTTGGAGCTTGCACTTTTTCTTTTTTGTTTTGATATGGGAAGCCAATCTTTTATCTTTAAAGGAGAGTGGTTCTTACAAAAATGTTTTTGGGCCAGCTATTTAACCCGAAAGAACTATGAAAAACAATCTTCCCTTCACTAACTTGGACAGAGCCGACACGGTTGGTAAATTAACAGAAACAACTTTTGATCTCGTCATTATTGGGGGAGGTATAACCGGAGCAGGTATTGCCCTGGATGCCGCCGCTAGAGGAATGAAAGTGGCCCTGGTAGATAAGGGAGATTTTGCCTCCGGAACCAGTAGTAAATCCACTAAATTAATACATGGAGGGCTGCGTTATCTAAAGCAGTTCGATTTTTGGTTGGTGAAGGAAGTGGGGTCAGAAAGGGCCATTGTACATAAACTAGCGCCGCATTTGGTGGTGCCAGAGAAAATGTTGCTGCCCTTAATAGAAAACGGTTCCTATGGTAAGTGGCTCACCTCTATCGGACTAAAAGTATACGATATTCTAGCACAGGTGACCGGGGACGATAAGCGACAAATGCTGGAAAAGAAGCAAGCCCTAAAACTGGAACCGCTCTTGCCTAAAAAGATCCTTAAGGGGGCCGGCTATTATGCGGAATACCGTACCGATGATGCGCGACTAACTTTGGAGGTCATAAAAACCAGCCTAACATATGGGGCTATCGCCCTAAACTATGCCGAGGTACGCCAGTTTGATTATAAAAATGGAAAGGTAACTGGAGTAAGGGTAACGGATCATTTGGGGGGAAGTGGGTTTACCATACAATCCAAATACGTGGTAAGCGCCGCTGGGCCATGGGTAGATGAGGTAAGAGCACTGGATGATGAGATAAAAGGGAAGCGGCTACACCTTACTAAAGGGGTGCACCTAGTTTTTCCTTATAGTAAGCTGCCTCTAAAACAATCGGTCTATTTTGATATTCCGGATGGGAGGATGATGTTTGCCATCCCAAGAGGGAAAATTACGTATATAGGTACTACGGACACCAATTACAAGGAGGATAAAGATGAGGTGCGGGTAGGTATGGCCGATGCCCTTTATTTAATATCCGCGGTGAACAATATGTTTCCTAAAATCAACTTAGAGTTGGGGGATATCATTTCTTCCTGGGCGGGTCTGCGGCCCTTAATCCACGAAGAGGGGAAATCTGCAACAGAACTCTCCCGAAAGGATGAAATCTTCACTTCCAAATCCGGTTTAATCAGTATTGCGGGAGGGAAACTCACCGGTTATCGGAAAATGGCCGAACGGGTGGTGGATAAGGTGGCAGAAAAGTTGGAGGAGGAATACAGCACAAAAACTAAGGATTGCACCACAGATAAAATAGCGCTCTGTGGGAACGATTTTAAAAAGTACAAACACGTTAAAAAATATATCTCCAAAATTTATGAGCGATTGGCCCCCGAGGGTTTTTCAGAATACCATGCCTGGTTCTTGGTAACCACTTACGGGAAGCAGACAGAAACAATCTTGGCGGAATACGCCAAGTTAAAAGAAAAAGATCCTAACGTTCGTATGGCTAAGGCCGAGTTGAGATTTGCCGTTGATTATGAAATGGTAGCAAATCCTATGGATTTTTTCATCAGAAGAACAGGCCGACTCTATTTCGATATTGATAGCGTTAAAGAACTGATGGAACCCCTTTTAAAGGAATTTCAAAAGATCTATAAATTGGACGACACTATAGTGGACGGCTATAGAAAAACCCTGCAGGCAGATATCTCGGAACATTCGCGTTTTACGCTAGACAGGCCGTAAGCAGTGCCTTTGCGGTGCCTGTTAGGAAAACCGCCGTGGTTAATCTAGCTTCTCAGTGAGCTCCATAAAGACCTGTTTAGGGTTTTCGTGCTTGTACAAAACTTGGTAAACCGCATTTAAAATGGGGGTCTTCTCCTCTTTTTTTCGGTCGCTTATAATTAAATAGGCACTATTGGTGGCGTAATATCCCTCGGCAACCATTTTCATTTCCATCATAGCACTCTTTACCGTATACCCCTTGCCAATCATATTGCCAAACATACGATTGCGACTAAAAACAGAATATCCGGTAACCAAAAGGTCTCCCAAATAGGCCGAATTGTTGATGTTACGTTTCATCTTATGTACCTGTTTAATAAAGCGCTTCATTTCCCGAATAGCGTTGCTCATCAGTACACTCTGAAAATTATCGCCATAACCAAGTCCATGCGCAATTCCGGCTGCTATAGCATATATGTTTTTCAGCATGGCAGCATATTCGGTGCCTATGATGTCATCAGAAATTTTACACTTTATAAATTCACTGCTGAGGTGCTTGGCCACTAATTCTGCCTTTTCCGTATCTGCACAGGCAATGGTTAAATAAGAAAGTCGCTCCAAGGCCACCTCTTCTGCATGGCAAGGACCAGTGATTACTCCTATGTATTTAAAGGGGACCTCGTAGTTTACATTAAAATGTTCCCCAACAATCAGGCTCGATTCCGGGACAATTCCCTTAATAGCAGAGAAAATAATCTTGTCTTTTAAGGATACGGTCAATGGCTCTAATTCTGAATGCAAAAACGCCGATGGAATGGCAAAAATAAGGACATCTGCATTGGAGACAGCTACATTTATATCATCGGTGAGTCGTAATTGCTCCGTTTTAAACTCTACAGAGCTTAGGTAATTAGGGTTATGCCTATGAAGCTCAATATGGGCTATGGCATCCTTATTCCGCATATACCATTGTACGGTATCAGCATTTTCTGTTAACATCTTTACAATGGCGGTAGCCCAGCTTCCTCCTCCTAAAACGGCGATATTCATATCGTTTTTCATCAGCACAAAGGTATCAATTTTTACTTCCTCTCTATAGGGGTCCCATTTCTCTATCCAAAATCCCAGACAATAACTAGTCCCATAATCTGGAACAACCACTTTGGAAGATTACATATTTTAAGGTTTCCCATGAAATAAGAAACCTATGGTGAACATGGGGAGCACTCCCTAAGCCACCTTCTTACGGGGCGACAATGTAGGGCGGTTTTCTGAAGTTTCAAAACACCCTTAGGGTAGAAAAACAATAGGGCTAGTATCACGGTTAATGGGCCTGTGGTTGGCAAAATGCTCCTCTAAGTAAATTGAGAAATCCTAATTGCTTGATGATCAGGCGCGAGGAAAAGCGGCATGAAGATTGATTAAAGCGATTTGAGTAACCGATTAAAAGAAAGCTTATGAGAGCTGTTAAATTATGGAGCCTTTTAATATTAATGGGACCCTTGGTCGCAAGTTGTTATGTGGAAAATGTAGAGGAAGAGGATTATTTACAACAAGCTGGTTCCAATCTTAGGGAATTACTGCATTCCTACGAATTGTGGTATGTAGATATAGACGCTAGCATGGGAACGGGGGAGGTGCCCTTTCTACAGCGAGCATTTACGGTATCCTTTAAAGGGGGAGCCCTGTATGCCAACAATAATTTGGTAGGGTTTGGAAAAACAGGCAATGGTTATGGAATTCCAGTGGGATTATTTAACACCGAAAAAGGTTGGTTAAATATAGATCATGATGTAGATGGCCTTTGGGGCTTGGAAGTTTTTGTGGTAAACGATAATACCATAGAACTCTATGACGGTCAAACAGATACCTCTTACTTTTTAAAGGGTTACCAAAGAGCCAATTTTAATTACGATCGAATTTTCTATGACAATCTCCAATATTTTCTTCAGGAATATGACCTATGGGAGAAAGTATATACTAGTGAGGAGGGGGAGATTAATGCGTTTGATGAAGAAAACTTTTTGCAGTTCTACGAAGATGGGAACGGTGGTGGTTTTCGTTCTTCTTTGGATGCCAGTGGAACTAATTTAAATGAGGTGAGCTGGGATTATATGGGGCGTTATCAGGTTTTTAACCTGCTCAATGAAGAGCTGGTAAAGGCCGTAACATTGGATTATGACTTTATGGACAACGATTATTTTGAACTTTATGTTATTAACGATCGTACGTTAGAACTTTACCATACTGGTAGTGGCACTGTCTATACTTTTAAAGGACGCGGTTTTATTACCTACCTTAAATCAGATGGCTCACAAAGAGACAAAAAGAGGATAAAATCTTCCAATGCCGTTATGGAAGAGTCCGTGAAAAGGAAAAGATAACTGCATTTTAAGGTAAGCAAGGAAATATTGAAGGTTTAGGTTGGTTGGTTAAAGCCGTCCCTGCGTAGTGGTAGGGGCGGTTTTTTATTAGGGAGCCGCTGTGTTTTAACGATATCATGGAATCATTCTTTGTGGACGATAGTTAAAATCTTCTGGGCTGGTCTGTATATTTATGGTGCTCCTTCTTAAAATCGGAAGGATTCTGCTGGTTTAACCTTTTAAATATCTTGTTAAAGTAAGACAGACTTTCAAAGCCGCAATCAAAACAGGCTTCACTTACGTTTTTGCCCTTGAGTAATAAGCGCTTGGCCTGACTTATTCGATATTGGTTTAAAAATTGGATAAAGGTATTGCCAGTGGCTTTTTTAAAATACCTGCAAAAGGCCGCCTTCTCCAGACTACAAAGATCGGCTACCTCGTCTAAAGTTATTTTGTGCTGATAGTGGGCATCTACATATTCGTATACCTTCTTTAATCGCTGTTGTTCCTTTTTGGAATATTGATTAACTACGGGATGGGGGTGTAAGAGTTCATATTCCTGGCTGTTGGCCAATAGGTGTAATATATGGAGCACTTCCAAAAATTGCTCAAAGGGAGGCATACCGTATAGGGTCTTCATTTTTTTTCCAATGATAGCCTTGGTCTTACCGTAAAAGACGATGCCGTGCTGCGATCGTTCCAAAAGGGTATAGAGGTTAGAGAACTCCGGCATTTCCTTAAATACCTTGTTTTTAAAATGAGGTTTTAAATGCAGTACTTCTTTCTCATAAGCGGTCTTCACCCCGTAATCAAAATTTAAATGGGGAATGTTAGACCCAATCAGGACTAGATCGCTTTCCAAATAGGAGGAAATATGTGTTCCTACATGTCTGGTGCCACTTGCACCCTCTATGTAAACTAGTTCGTATTCTGGGTGAAAATGCCAATAGAACAAATCGTTTAATCTGGGATGGTGCAAGAGATAAAAGGACTTTTCCGCATCCGAACCTATTTTTTCGAGTTGAATCTTCATGCACTATATAACAATATTGTTCAGTGTATTGCCCTGTCACTTCATTAAATGTCAATATAGTTCAAATTACGGTCAATATCAAGGTGGTTTCAGTTTTTGTTGATGGCTACATTTACTATTAGCTAATTAGACAAATTGTTAACTTAAAACTAGTGGTTATGCAAAAAATGGAAATGGGGAATAAGTACCATGAGGAAATTCCTGGAAACCCGTCTACGGCAACTTCCAGCAAGATGAAACTGAACGATCGGACAAAAGACCAGAGCCTACGGGTGCTCAGTGAAGCCGATTGGGATTTTTGGGTGCACAACGGTTATATTGTGATCAAAAATGCCATTACAAAGGCCCAGGCCGATGAAACCGCCCAATTCTTATGGGAATTTGATGAAAAAGACCCCAAGGATCAGGAGAGTTGGTATGCGCCGCCAAGGGCAGAAATGAAGATGAAAGAGCTAGCAGGAACGGGAATGGTGGAGGTGTACAACAATCAATTGTTATGGAACAATAGGCAACAACAGCGTATCTACGATGCTTTTGTAGATATCTGGGGCACGGAAAAATTATGGGTCACCATTGATAGGGCCAATCTAAATCTACCCAATCGGCCAGGTTATGAACAGAAAGGTTTTATCCACTGGGATTATGATCCGGAGACCAAACCCCAAAATGTTCAAGGTGTTTTAGCGCTATCCGATCAAACCGATGAGAATGTAGGCGGTTTTCAATGCATCCCTTGGTTGTATCGCAATTATGACAGCTGGAAACGTACCCAGCCAGAGGATCGGGATCGATTTCAGCCAGATGTAAGCAATTTGCAGGATAAAATTGTGAAGGTAAAAATGGAAGCTGGAGACCTGTTGATCTTTAATAGCACCCAACCCCATGGTATAAGACCTAATCTTAGTAAAGACAAAGTGCGCATTGCGCAGTATATATCCATGATGCCCGCCGAAGAAGATAATACTGCCTTACGCGATTGGCGGGTGAATTCTTGGAAGAATAGAGTGGCTCCAGAAGGCTATGCTTTTCCAGGGGATCCCAGAAATTGGGAGCAATTAAAATACCCGCAAGCAACATTAAGTGAGTTGGGGGAGAAGCTTTTAGGGTTAAAAAGGTGGTAAAGAAGGAGCGTTCTCATTTTTTGCGGTATAATGCCTCATTAAAGAATAAAAACCAGTATTTTTGCCTCCCTTAAAACGCAAATGTGAAAAAGTATTTAAATCTATTCGATTTTAGGCAAAAAGTAAATTACAGAACAGAGGTGTTCGCGGGGCTTACGGTGGCTATGACCATGATACCAGAATCGCTCTCGTTCGCAATTTTAGCAGGACTTACCCCCCTAACCGGGCTTTATGCTGCTTTCATTATGGGGATTGTTACGGCAATCTTCGGAGGAAGACCAGGAATGGTCTCCGGAGGAGCAGGGGCTACTGTAGTAGTGTTAATCGCATTGATATCTTCTCACGGAGTGGAATACCTTTTCGCGGCCGTGGCTTTGGCCGGACTATTACAATTAATGGTTGGCGTATTCCGGTTTGGGAAATTTGTTAGACTTATCCCCCAACCAGTAATGTTCGGATTTTTAAACGGACTGGCGGTGATTATTTTTATGTCGCAGGTAGACCAGTTTAAATCCATGGGAGGTGGGGAAAATTCATGGATGGAAGGGACAGCACTGTATACTATGCTGGGCTTAACACTTTTGACTATTCTAATTGTATCGGTATTGCCCAAGATTACGAAAGCGGTTCCTGCTTCCTTGGTAGCGATATTAGTGGTCTTTGGCGTAGTGTATTTTCTAGGTATAGAAACGAAAAAAGTAGTTGATATTGCCTCTGTAAGTGGCTCCTTACCGTCGTTCCATATCCCGAATATCCCCTTTACTTGGGAGACGCTAAAAATTATTTTTCCCTATGCTATGGTGATGGCTGGGGTTGGACTTATAGAATCGCTACTAACCCTTAATATGGTAGATGAGATCACCAATACCAGAGGGAAATCCAATAGGGAGGCTGCTGCACAAGGTGTTGCTAATATTGCTAATGGATTCTTTGGTGGTATGGGCGGATGTGCCATGGTTGCCCAAACCTTGGTGAACGTTGGTTCTGGAGCAAGAGCAAGGCTGTCTGCAATTATTGGGGCTTTGACCATCCTGCTGATTATCCTTGTAGGAGGGCCGGTGATAGAGCAAATCCCGATGGCCGCCCTAGTAGGGGTGATGATGGTAGTTGCCATTGGAACCTTCGAATGGGTGAGTTTTAAAATACTCAATAAAATGCCGAAGCACGATATCTTTGTTTTGATATTGGTAGCTGCGGTGACGGTTGTGCTTCACAACTTGGCCCTAGCGGTACTCATCGGGGTAATTATATCGTCTTTAGTATTTGCTTGGGAAAGCGCCAAGCGAATTAGAGCAAGAAAACGTGTAGACGAGGATGGTGTTAAATACTATGAAATATATGGTCCCTTATTCTTTGGTTCTACCACTACCTTTTTAGAAAAATTTGATGTGGATAACGACCCGGAAGAGGTGGTGATAGACTTTAAAGAGAGTAAGGTGGTAGACATGTCTGCCATAGATGCCCTTAACAAAATTACGGCTCGGTACCAGAAACAAGGGAAGAAATTACGACTGAGACATTTAAGCAGTGATTGCTTAAGATTGTTGTCCAATGCCGAAAGTGTGATAGAGGTAGACATTATTAAAGATCCAACGTATAAGGTGATGGCAGATAGGGTGTAACCTACGTGCAGTTCCTGAAAAATAGCTAGCCCCGTATCCAAAAAGATAGGGGGCTTTTTTATGGGTCATTATGGAGGCATTAGAGTTTCTTATTTAATAGCCTACAAGCTATTTGTTCTCTAGCTTTAAGTTGTATAGGCTTGCCTAGTAAAAGTCCGCTGTTCCTTTCTTAAGGGAGCTGAAAGGTCTAGGTCAGGGAATGGATACAAAACAAAGCTAAGGATAAGAGAAGAGGTACAGGAGGGGTAAGATGTAATCTAGAAATGAGTCCCTAAACTCAATTGGGTGAGCGCCGATTTAGTTTTGGGAGCCTCACTAAAGAATACACACAATCCTTACTGTAGTGTGTAAAAACAAAAAAACGCCAACCAAGGCCATAGGCCATTGATCAGCGTTTTTCTATTTAATAAGGTTTCCTAGCCTACAGGGTTCTGAAATATTCAGCAACCGCTCTTGCATCCTCTTCTGATAAATTCTGATTCAGCATAACGGCATTGTTGTATTCTTTAAGTAGCGCCTTGGCAATTGGATCTTCCTTAAGCATTCCGTCAGGGTTTAAGATCATATTCATAACCCATTCTGGACTTCTTCTTTCATAGATTCCTTTTATTGCAGGTCCAATCATTCGCTGGTCTACCATATGGCATGCCACACATAGGGAGCTAAAAATCTTCTCGCCCTTAGCGGCCATATCTTTATCTATATTGTCGCCGAAAGTAACGGATTTAATGGGACCAACCCCTTTGTTGTCCATGTCAATCGGCACTCCTTCACTTTTCGTAACCGCTTTTACTTCCTTCTTTGTGCGGTTCATTTCAAAACCGGATTTTTTCTCTTCTTTTTTCTCACCACAGCTTATCATTAAGCCCAAAATGGCGATAGGGATCAGTAGTTTTTTCATTTTTTTTTTAATTAAAGCACTAAGATAGGAAATAGATTTTTTATTGCTGCTCTTCAATGAAATTTAATGCCCTTTTTTCCGTATAGCTAATATTATTATGCTCATAGAAACCAACATGTCCGCCGTAGGTGGGCGACTCAAAAAAAACCGAGCGGCTATTCTGCGCCTCTCGGTAGGGATAGCATTGTTTGCCTAGGAACGAATCGTTTTTGGCATTGATGATTAGGGTGGGAATGTTTATAGACTCCAAGAATTGCAGGGAGCTGCATTGCTCGTAATAATCCATGGCATCCAAAAAACCATGGGCCTTACTGGTATATAAGTCGTCAAAATCCTTCAGGGTTTGGATACTGGCAATTTCATGGTCGCTTATTTTCTGGGGGAAAAGCGCTTGTTTGGCACGGAGTTTTTCTACCAAACGTTTTTTAAACCGATGGGCGTACAAACGGTTTTTGGGCTTTAATAACTGCTCTAGGGAGCTGTGAAGGTGGCAGGGTACCGATACGGCAATGGCACTTTTTATTTCCTTAGGGAGGCTGCGTTCCTCGCCCAGATATTTTAAGGCCAGATTACCGCCAAGGCTAAATCCCTTAAGGTGAATTTCATTATAACGGTCCTTTTCTAAAACATGCCGTACCACTTGCTCCAGGTCTTCCGTGGCCCCAGAATGGTAAGATTTAAAGAGATGGTTATTGGTTCCGCTACAACCTCTATAGTTAACCGCACAAACATCTATTCCCGCTCCAACAAATTCCTTGGCTGCTCCGGTGATATAAGGGCGTTTCGAATTTCCTTCTAAGCCGTGCAATAGAATTGCTACCTTGGAAGTGCTCCCACTGGTAAAGCTCCAGTCTAGATCCATAAAGTCTCCATCCGGGAGATGGAGTCGCTCCCTCTGCTGAGGTGGCTCGCTTACCCTTCTTAGCAGGCCAGCATAAATGGTGGCAATATGGCCATTTCTAAAAGGAAATGGCGGATGGTATTCGGAAGTGATTATAGGCATAAAAGTTTGCTTTACTTTGGGTAGATTTCCAACCGCTTTGCCTGTTCCTCAATGGATGACTTGAATTCAGATTTTAAAGTGGTTATCAGTTCGGAAACGGTGGGCACATTGTCTATAGAGGTGACTCCTTGCCCTGCAGACCAAATAGTTTTCCATGCCTTGGCCTCAGTATCCAATTCTTTTCCAAAGTCTATTTTGGTATCTTTTTTTAAATCGGCCTCAGTAATCCCTGTTGCTTTTAAACTGTCATACAAAAAGTTGGCGTGTACCCCGGAAACGGCTGCGGTATATACTACGTCGTCCGCGTCCGAATCGATGATCATTTTTTGGTATTCTTCAGGGGCCTTGCTCTCCTTGGTGTTTATAAAGCGGGTGCCCATATAGGCCAAATCGGCCCCCATTTGAAGGGCGGTGGCAATATCCCTACCGGTACTGAGGCAGCCAGAGAGGATGATAGTCTTATGAAAGAATTTCTTTATCTCTGCCACTAGGGAAATGGGGTTAATGGTTCCTGCGTGGCCTCCGGCCCCAGCAGATACTAGAATCAATCCGTCTACGCCTGCCTCTGCCGCTTTTTCGGCATGGCGCTTCTTTATGATATCGTGAAATACGAGTCCGCCATAACTATGAACGGCATTCACCAGTTGAGAGACGGCACCCAAAGAGGTGATAATTAGAGGTACTTGATGTTTAATGCAAACTTGTAAATCGGCCTCCAACCTTGGGTTGGTAGGGTGTACAATCAAGTTTACTCCAAAAGGGGCCGCTTTCTTGCCGGTTTCCGCCTCAAATGCTTTTAATTGAGATTTAATCTCTACCACCCATTCCTCAAAACCTTCAGTGGTACGTTGGTTAAGAGCCGGAAAGGTCCCTACAATCCCATTTTTACAACATTCTATGACCAATTGAGGCCCGGATATCAAAAACATAGGGGCTGCTATGGCAGGGAGGGAGAGGTCTTTTATAAAAGCTGCTTTTTCATTCATTTGGATGGGTGTTTTAATTAGTTAAACCTTGTGGGTAACACAAGAATTGTAAGGTATAAATTTATTCTCTCACAAAACTGTGCTACATTTGAAAAATGTTATGCATGCATAACATTTTCAAAAATACTAAATAAATAAGGATGTATATAAAAGAATTTGAAATTCGCTGGAGTGATGTGGATGCCAATGGGCATATGGCCAATGCTGCCTATCTCAATTTTATGAGCCACACACGAATGGCTTTTTTAATGGAGTTGGGATTTAATCAACAATCAATGGTTACCCATAATATTGGGCCGGTGGTTTTTCATGAACACGTCTACTATTTTAAGGAGGCTTTTATAGGCACCCCGGTTAGGGTGAGCTTGGAATTGAACGGACTTAGTGAAGACGGAATGTTTTTTGAATTTCACCACAACTTTTACGACGAAAAGGGGAGAAACTTTGCTCATTGTGAGGTGATGGGTGCCTGGATAGATTTAACTACTAGAAGTCTTACCGGATTGGCCCGGCCTTTATTGAACTCGTTTAACAAGGTACCCAAATCAGGGACCTTTAAGGTGCTTACCAGGGAGGATACCCGTAAGTTTTCCGTGCGTCCCAAGGACTTGGTATAAGTTTATTTCAGGAAAAATTATTTACAAAATACCCTGGAGCAACGCAATAGCAGTTACCTTGGTCCAGGGTTGCTTTTATGTGTTATGCTGTGGGCTTTATGAGCGTTTTAGCAGCGGCAACCGCTGCTTTGCTATTGCCTACAAAAATTTGATTGTCAACAATAATTACGGGGCGTTTTAAAAAGGTGTAATGCTCTAGGATTAACTCCTTGTAATCGGATTCGGAAAGGTTTTGTTCCTTTAAATTCCGCTCCTTGTAAAGACGGGCCCGCCTACTGAACAGTTTCTCATAGCTTCCTGCCATTTCGGCCATTTGTGAGAGTTGCTCCGGGCTAATACTAGTTGTTTTTATATCCTGAAGTTCAAATTCCGCTCCAGGATTTAATTCTTTTAAAATGCGCTTACAGGTATCACAGCTGCTTAGGTGATATATCTTCTTCATTATTTTCATTTTACGGTTGTTGATAAGACATGCAAAGAAACCCAATTTCCTTGAAAAACACTACATTTATAGCTAATTGGTAATACGTGTACATATGGAAGTTTTGGAACATGCATTTGTTATTAGCCTTCAAAATAGGAAAATACTAAACAAGTTTTTGGAGGAGACCCCAAGGGATCAGTTGTTGCAGATTCCGGAGGGATTTAGGAACAATATTTGGTGGAATATTGCCCATGTGGTGGTAACCCAGCAATTATTGATCTATAAACTTAGTGGCCAGCCCATGCGGGTAGATACCGCATTGGTAGAAAAATTTCAAAAGGGCACGGTTCCCGATGGTACGGCTACGGAAGAGGAGATCAATAAAATAAAAGAGCTCTTATTCGCAACGGTAGAATGGGCACAACAAGATTATGCTAGCGGGCTATTCTCAGATTTTCAGGAGTATACCGCAAGTGTAAACGTGACGCTTTCATCTGTGGAAGATGCCATTGTGTTCAACGTGTTTCACGAAGGGCTGCATACGGGGGCTGTTCTATCCTTGTTAAAAGCGCTAAAGAGAAATGGTTAAGAGCCCAGCTCATAATTTAAATAGGGTTGCACTTCCTTAAAAGGTAAGATCAGCCTAATGGGACCATCTGCATAGGAGGCTATTTCATAGGGGGCGTAGATCATCTCCAGACCTTCGGTAGTTAATCCTATGGTATCGGGCAGGTAAAAAGAATCTCCATAAAACATAAATCCAGTAGCGTTAATACTGTCGGTTTCTGGAATCTGCTCTTGCTTTCTAAACTGCCTTTCCGCATAGAGGGCTAAGGCTTCTTGATTGGAAAACAGTTGGGTATTGTCTAGTTCTACCGCCTTCTTTTTATCAAAGTTTAAAAATCGGATGGACGAAAATCCATGGGCACCCCCCGTAAAGGTATAGGTGTTAATTTGAAGCGTAATTAAGTGGGGGTCTTCGTAGGTGACCTTACCTTCTATAATGGCTTCCCATCCTATTGCCTCATCCTGGAAATGTTGTTTAATATCTAAGTATCCGTTTTTAAAGGATTGCATGGCTTCCGTTATGGTGCTGGCCTCTAAGGTGTCGTCATAATCTAGCATGGAAATTACCTCTTCCCTTACCGCGGTATTAATTGCTTCGCTTAAGGCATCCTTGGGAAGCGCCTTGGGAATGGAAATGGTAATCTCAGGGCAGTCCGCACATTTTTCCGAGGTGAATTCTAGGGGTTCAAACGCAAGTTGCCCGTCGTCCTTGCAACCCAAGATCAAAATTAAAACCAAGAAACACAAGACACTATTTTTCATCGTAGATAGCAATTTTAGAGTATTGCAAAGCTACAATTTCATTGGTTTCCCGGAAAGATAAAGGTACATTTGTGATATAACTTATTATTATGGGCAAGAAAACCTTGAGATTCAATAGTAAAACCATTCACGGAGGGCAGTTTCCAGATAAGGCTTATGGAGCGGTAATGCCTCCTATTTACCAGACTTCCACCTATGCACAGACCACCCCGGGCGGCCATAAGGGGTACGAGTACTCTAGAAGTGCCAACCCAACCAGAACCGCCCTGGAGAATGCGCTGGCAAGTATAGAAAACGGAAATTACGGACTTGCTTTTGGGAGTGGACTGGCCGCTATGGATGCGGTGATGAAACTCTTGAAACCTGGGGATGAGGTAATTTCTACTAATGATCTGTACGGAGGTAGTTATCGAATCTTTAAAAAGATATTTGAGCAGTATGGTATTGTGTTTCACTTCGTAGGAATGCAAGATGCTAGTGCTATTGAAGCGCATATCAACAAGAAGACCAAATTAATTTGGGTAGAGACACCTACCAATCCCATGATGAACATTATAGACATTAAAGCGGTGGCGCAATTGGCAAAACAGCATAATGTTCTCTTGGCGGTAGACAATACTTTTGCTACTCCCTATCTGCAGTTACCCCTAGATCTGGGGGCCGATATTGTAATGCATTCTGCTACCAAGTACTTGGGCGGTCACAGTGATGTTGTGCTGGGAGGTTTGGTAGTGAAGGACAAGGAATTAGCAGATAGACTTTATTTTATTCAAAATGCCAGTGGGGCAGTTTGCGGACCCATGGATAGCTTTTTGGTGCTGAGAGGTATAAAGACCCTGCATGTGCGAATGCAGAGACACTGTGAGAACGGGAGGGCTGTGGCCCAATACCTCGCCAACCACCCAGGCGTAGAAAAAGTGTATTGGCCCGGATTTGCCAGTCATCCCAATCATCAGGTGGCAAAAGATCAGATGAAAGATTTTGGCGGTATGATTTCTTTTGTTCCCAAGGGGGCAGATTATGCCACGGCGATAAAAATTGTGGAAAGGCTAAAGGTGTTTACCCTGGCAGAATCGCTAGGGGGCGTAGAGAGTTTGGCCGGACACCCTGCAAGTATGACGCATGCTAGTATTCCCAAGGAAGAACGGGAGAAAAGCGGCGTGGTAGATTCATTAATAAGGCTGAGTGTGGGAATAGAGGATGTGGACGATTTAATTGAGGACTTGGAACAGGCTTTTTAGCAGTGAAAACAACAAAATTCAATAAAATTGATTGAGAAACACCATAAAAGCCATATTTTTGTCATCAAAATCAATATTAACTTAAGAATAGTAAACTGACAATATTTTTTATGGAAGAAAGGATTAAAGCATTCATGGACGAGGTAAAGGCCCGTAATGGTCACCAACCAGAGTTCATTCAAGCGGTTCAAGAAGTAGCTGAAACCATTATACCCTTTATTTTCCTACCGGGGAATGAAGAGTACAGTGGTAAAAATTTACTTCTAAGAATGGTAGAACCGGAGCGCTTAATCTATTTTAGGGTGCCGTGGGTAGATGACCAAGGAGAGATAAATGTAAACAGGGGGTACCGGGTACAGATGAACTCTGCCTTAGGACCTTATAAAGGCGGCTTAAGATTCCACCCCACTGTAAATGCGAGTGTATTAAAATTCCTTGCCTTTGAACAGGTATTCAAGAATAGCTTAACTACCCTTCCTTTAGGAGGTGGTAAAGGGGGTGCAGATTTCGATCCCAAAGGAAAATCGGACGGGGAGGTCATGCGCTTCTGTCAGTCGTTTATGACGGAGCTTTGCAGACATATAGGTCCAGATACGGATGTGCCTGCCGGAGATATCGGAGTAGGAGCCAGAGAGATAGGGTACCTTTTTGGTATGTACAAGAAAATAAGAAATGAATTCACAGGGGTGTTAACCGGGAAAGGTCTTTCCTATGGTGGTTCCAAAATTCGCCCAGAGTCTACGGGATATGGAACGGTATATTTTGTTCAGAGTATGTTGAACAATATAGACCAAACCATAGAAGGTAAAACGTTTGTTATTTCTGGATCTGGAAACGTGGCCCAGTATGCCGCCGAAAAGGCGATGGAATTGGGTGGGAAGGTGCTTACCCTTTCCGATTCTGGTGGATATATCTATGACAAGGATGGTATTGATGCGGAGAAGTTGGCCTTTGTGATGGATCTAAAAAACAATAGACGAGGAAGAATTTCGGAATACGTGGAGAAATATCCTTCTGCAGTTTATAAGGAAGGGGAAACGCCTTGGGAGGTAGCTTGTGATATTGCCTTGCCATGTGCTACCCAAAATGAATTGAATGGGGAAGATGCGAAGACCTTATTGAAAAATGGATGTATCTGTGTGGCAGAAGGTGCAAATATGCCTTCTACCCCAGAGGCTATAGATAGCTTCTTGGAGGCTAAAATCTTGTTTGGACCAGGAAAAGCGGCCAATGCTGGGGGAGTTTCTACTTCTGGTCTGGAAATGTCACAAAACTCATTGCGACTAAGTTGGACCCGTGAAGAAGTGGATAGCCGACTTCAGAAAATTATGAGCGACATTCATGAGGCTTGTATAGAATATGGCCGTGAAGAGGACGGATTCTGTAACTATGTAAAAGGAGCAAACATTGCCGGCTTTGTAAAAGTGGCCGATGCCATGCTTGCGCAGGGAGTAATATAGTATTTGCAGAAAATACTCAGTAAAAAGTAGGACCGGAATGGCGATTTAAGGCATTTCCGGTCCTTTTTTATGAATGGTACTATGCGTGTAGGGCTAATATCCTGAGCTTTACGGTACCGGGAAGTAAGAGTTCATTTGGTAATAGTGTTCAATTTTTAACCCTAAATACATTCACTATGCAGGTCACTACGAAGGCCATTGTGCTGAAAGCCATAAAATATGGGGAAACCAGCCTGATAGTTACCATGTACACCCTTTCTAGCGGAATACGGACCTATATGTTAAAAGGGGTGCTGGCGGCAAAGAAAGGCAAGCTAAAGGCAGCGTACTTTCAACCCTTGGCGCAGCTAGAAATTGTTGCGGTTCACAAGGATAAAGGCACTTTAGAACATTTAAAAGAAGTGAGGGTGAGCTATCACTTTCAGAGTCTCCATACTCAAATTGCCAAAAATGCCATTACCTTCTTCTTAGCCGAAATGATTGCGAATAGTATTCATGAGGAAGAGCCCAATACAGAGCTTTTTCATTTTATGGAAGCCTCTTTTCAATGGCTAGATACCCATAGCGATTATGCTAATTTTCACCTGCATTTTCTTTTGATGCTTAGTAAGTACCTAGGCTTTTTCCCCGATATGGAAAATAAAGACTACCCCTGTTTCGATCTTTTGGAGGGAGAATTTGTAAAAGAACCTTCCCTAAACCCTATTCTAGAGGGGAGGGAACTATTTTGTTTTAAAAGCATTTTGGGCATAGGTTTTGATGGCATAGAAGGGATTAAGTTGAATAAAAATGACAGGAAGAACCTGTTGAAAAACCTGGTGCTTTTTTATGAGTTGCATCTACAGGGGTTTAGAAAACCGAAAACGTTGGCAGTGTTAAATGAGGTGTTTAGTTAATATGAAAAGGACCGTATTTGTACTTGTCCTTTTGCTTTTTTATGGGGTTAGAGGTCAGGAAATTATTGTGTTGGATGCAGATGATCGGCAGCCGATCTCCAATGTGGTTGTTTATAACGCCGATAAGTCTAAAACAGCGCTATCAGATTTTGATGGGGTGTGCAACCTCTCCCAGTTCCAGGAGGGAGAGCGTATTACCCTGAGACATATCGGGTATCAGATGGTGAAGGCTACCAAAGAAAATCTGTTGAAGAGGGGAAAGGTGTATATGACCTTAGATGCCGAACAATTGGATGAGGTGGTTATGTCCATTTCCAAATGGGAACAACAACGAAAAGATATTCCTCAGAAAATTGAAGTGATCAATGCCCAAAACATCGCGTTTACCGCGCCTCAAACCTCGGCTGATCTCCTTAGTAATAGCGGAAAGGTCTTTGTGCAAAAAAGTCAGTTAGGGGGAGGGAGCCCAATGATACGTGGTTTTGCAACCAATAGATTGTTGATTTCCGTAGATGGGGTACGCATGAACAATGCGATCTTTAGAAGTGGTAATATCCAAAATATCATCTCATTAGATCCCTTTACCGTGAGGAGTACCGAAATTATTTTTGGACCCGGTTCCGTTATCTATGGCTCAGATGCTATTGGAGGGGTAATGAATTTTTACACTAAAAAACCGCAGTTTTCTTCCCAGGATAGCCTTTTGGTTACCGGTACTGGAGGTTACAGGTATGCTACGGCCAATAGTGAAAATAGCTTTCATGTAGATCTTAATTTAGGTAAAAAGGAATGGGCCTTTTTATCCAGTTTTTCATACAATGATTTTGGCGACCTGAGGATGGGGTCGCACGGTCCGCAATCTTACCTGCGTACGCAGTATGTGGTAAATGGTATGGGAGAAGGAGATGTAATTAAGCAAAACAAGAATTCTAAATTGCAGCGCCCAACTGGCTATGATCAGCTAAACCTGATGCAGAAAGTGGCCTATAAACCTAATAATAATTGGAATATAGACCTAGGACTGTTTTATTCGGAAACCTCCGATTTTGATAGGTACGACAGGCTGATTAGGCCTTCCAAGGATGGGGACGGACTCCGATCTGCAGAGTGGTACTACGGTCCGCAAAAGTGGTTTATGGGGAATCTTCAGTTTTATCAAGACGGACTTAGAAAATTCTATGATGGGTTAAAAATAACTGCAGCTTATCAAAACTTTAAGGAGAGTAGAAATGAGCGTGGTTTCCAGGAGGACTACCTATACAGTACCCAAGAAAATGTGGATGCACTTAGCCTAAATGTGGATCTTGAAAATAAGAGAATGGGCAACTTCAGGCTTTATTATGGGAGTGAGTATGTGTACAATAAGATTGGATCCCATGGTCATAGGCTGCACCTAGGGGACAATACCAATCAGCCATCCGCTTCCCGTTATCCCGATGGGTCTAGTTGGCAAACGCTGGCCGCTTATATAAGTGGGGAGCTCAAAGCAAAACCCAATTTCACCCTCTCATCCGGCCTGCGCTATAGCCATGTGTGGATAAATGCAGATTTTGATCATAGCTTTTACCCGTTTCCTTTTAAAAATGCCGATCTAAGTACTGGCGCTTTAACGGGGAGTGTGGGATTTAGTTGGTTCCCTAGAACGGATTTGCAGCTCACGCTAAACGGTTCTACAGGCTTTAGAGCACCTAATATAGATGATATAGGAAAAGTCTTTGATTCCGAGCCAGGGGCTGTAGTAGTCCCCAATGCGGATTTGGAACCAGAATATGCCTATAATATGGAAATAGGGGTTCGGAAGAATTTTAAGGACCGGTCTACCATTAAAGCAGCAGCCTTTTATACGTATTTGGTAGATGCATTGGTACGTCGCGATTATCAATTTAATGGGCAGGGTGAAATTGATTATCATGGAGAAATGAGCAGGGTGCAGGCCGTGCAAAATGCTGCAATGGCCTATGTGCATGGATTTGAGATTGGAGTGGATGTTTATATGACCGAAAACCTATCCTTGGTTTCCAACTTAACCGTAACCAAGGGGGAGGAAGAAGAGGATGATGGGTCGCATTCTCCAGGTAGACACGTGGCGCCGACTTTTGGGGATGTTCACCTTGTTTGGAAGAACCACAGGCTAAAGACCGATCTTTTTGTTAACTATAACGGTGAGATTTCCCATAGCGATATGGCTCTTTCCGAAAGGAAGAAAAGCTATATATATGCGCAAGATGCCAATGGAGACACCTATTCTCCTTCTTGGTATACCCTAAACCTACGTTCCCAATACCAGGTTTCCTCGCCATGGACCCTGCACCTGCACTTAGAAAATATAACGGATCAACGCTACCGTTCCTATTCTTCAGGGATTGTAGCCCCTGGAATTAATTTAATACTCGGTGCGCGCTATTTGTTCTAAATGCTACACTGCAGGGGGAAGAACAACATAGGGGTGGCCTTAACCATGTAAGGTTCAATCCCGCTACAGTAGATTGGTTCCTTTAAGGTTTTTGGTGCTTATTATATCCCTTCACAGGGATGTGGTAGGCCGTATTCATTGGGGGCAATAGAAATTTCTGTCCGCTGAGTTTGGCATGTAGTATTGGCTATTTATATTTTAGCATCGCTCAGTTGGGCCACTAAAATGTGCATCCCTGTCCCAGAGGGCAATGCGCACCTAGTTAATTAGCATTTTAATCCGCTGGGAGTCAAAAGGGTAGTGTTTGCTTGTGTACTTTTAACATTTTTGGGGTAGGGATAAGTTAGATTGAGTTGTTTTATTAGTAACTATTCAAATTAAATTATTATGAAGTCTATGAAAAATTATTTAAAGAATGCAGGATTGATGTTATTTGCTGTAATGGCAATGGTATCATGTGAAAAAAGTGATGATTCTTCCATGGAAGGTGAGTCGTATAATACTAGTTTTGAAATTACTGATGCCCCCGTTGATAATGCCGATGTAAAGGCTGTTTTTGTTACCATAGCCAATGTGTCTGTAGACGGAAAAGCACTGGAAGGCTTTAGCGCTACTACGGTAAACCTAGCCGCTTTAGTAAATGGTAAAACCAAGGCTTTGGGTAATTTGGATCTGCAGGCAAAATCGTATTCAAACATTGTTTTTGAATTGGATTTTGATAAGGATGTCCAAGGTAACTCCCCTGGTTGCTACGTAGAAAGAGCAGACGGAACAAAAGACGCCATAGCAGCCTCTTCCAACAAGATTAAAGTGACCGATACTTTTGAGATCCTTGCACAGGCTAACAATAAAATTGTGGTGGATTTTGATCTTAGGAAAATTATCAAGGAAGAGAAAAGCACCTTGTCTAGCGACTACGATTTTGTAACGATGGCCGAGCTTTCTGCTGGTATTAGAACGGTAAACGCCGCGGTGACCGGAAAAATTTCCGGAATGGTAAACGATTCTAAAAACACTTCGGATAAGATTATTGTGTATGCTTATGAGAAAGGTAAATTCAATGCCGATGTGGAGACTAAAGGGAAAGGTGAGAGTAATGTAACCTTTGCCAACGCAGTAACCAGTTCTGAGGCCAAAGGCCTAAATGGATCCTATAGCTTGGAATTTTTGAAAGAAGGAGAGTACGAGCTTGTTTTTGCCTCTTATAAGGAGGATGCACAAGGTGAATTGTCTTTTAATTCCATGTTGGAAGTAGAGTCTACCACCGGACTTAACCTAGGTGCAATCAATATAACCTCTGCTTTAAATATTACTGCTTCCGTTAGCGTTACGGGGACTGTACAGTAAGAAATCACAAAGGTTTAATAATTTTAAAAGGGGCTGTCCGTTTGGACGGTCCCTTTTTTTTATTCGCATCAGATTGAAGGCGATAAGAATTGGATTTTTAATAAAACGACCAGAAAGGAGGTTCATTTAGTTTGATGAAAAACCAAGTGGAATGATAAAAGATTTTTTTACCGGGGCTAAGATGGGTAAAAATTTGTATAGATTTAGTAGTTTTGCAAACTTAAAATGAAGCATTAGAAGCTGTTATTATGAAGTTTGCAGAATATAAGGGATTGGATTTGCCCAAAGTGGCAGAAGAGATATTGAACTACTGGAAAGAGAACGCCATTTTTGAAAAAAGTGTTTCCTCTCGGGAAGGTAAAGAGAGCTTTGTCTTTTACGAAGGTCCCCCGTCTGCCAACGGTTTGCCAGGGATACACCATGTAATGGCCCGTACCATAAAAGATATCTTCCCAAGATATAAGACCATGAAAGGCTTCCAGGTAAAGCGAAAAGCTGGTTGGGATACCCACGGTTTGCCTATAGAATTGGGTGTTGAAAAGGAATTAGGGATTACCAAGGAGGATATTGGGACCAAGATTTCGGTGGCAGAATATAACGCAGCTTGTAAGAAGGCCGTAATGCGCTATACGGATGTATGGAATTCCATGACCGAAAAAGTAGGGTATTGGGTAGATATGGAGGATCCTTATGTTACCTATAAATCCAAATACATGGAGTCTGTTTGGTGGTTGCTTAAGCAGATTTACGATAAAGGGCTTATTTACAAAGGATATACCATTCAGCCCTATTCCCCCAAAGCAGGGACCGGCTTAAGTTCGCACGAGCTCAATCAGCCTGGAACCTACCAAGATGTTACTGATACTACAGTAGTGGCCCAGTTTAAGGTGAAAAAAGACTCCTTGAACGGTGTTTTTAAAGGTTTGGAGAACGAGATATTTTTTTTGGCGTGGACTACCACTCCATGGACCTTACCTTCTAATACGGCGCTTACCGTAGGTCCCAAGATAGATTATGTGGCGGTTAAAACTTTTAACCAATACACTTTTGAGCCTATGACGGTGGTTTTGGCCAAATCCTTGATAGGAAAACAGTTTACCGGTAAGTACTACCTTGCGGAAAGTGAGGCAGACCTGGCCAACTATACTTCCAAGGACAAGAAAATTCCGTATCAGATCGTTGATGAGGTGAAAGGAGCCGATTTAGTAGGGATTCGATATGAGCAGCTATTAGACTACGCGCAGCCCTATCAGCATCCGGAAAATGCCTTTAGGGTAATTTCGGGCGATTTTGTTACTACGGAAGACGGTACCGGAATTGTGCATACCGCACCTACCTTTGGTGCAGATGATGCCCTTGTAGCCAAGCAGGCAGAACCAGAGGTGCCACCTATGTTGGTGTTAGATGAGAATAACAATCCTGTGCCCCTGGTAGATCTACAAGGAAAATTCCGCCCAGAACTTCAAGAGCTGGCCGGAAAATATGTGAAGAACGAATATTATGAGGATGGTGAGGCGCCCGAAAGGTCTGTAGACGTGGAGATCGCCATCAAACTAAAAGAAGATAACAGGGCATTTAAGGTAGAGAAATATGTGCATAGCTACCCCAACTGCTGGCGTACCGATAAGCCTATTCTGTATTACCCATTAGATTCTTGGTTCATAAAAATTACCGAGGTAAAAGATAAAATGTTCAGCCTTAACCAGACTATTAATTGGAAGCCTAAGGCTACCGGAGAAGGCAGGTTTGGAAATTGGTTGGCAAATGCAAATGATTGGAACCTTTCTCGTTCGAGGTATTGGGGGATTCCCCTGCCTATTTGGCGTACCGAGGATGGCTCGGAGCAACGCATCGTTGGTTCTGTGGCAGAGCTTAAGGAAGAAATGCAGAAAGCGGTGAAAGCCGGATTCCTAGAGGAAGATATCTTTAAGGACTTTGTAGTTGGGGATATGTCCGAGGAGAACTACGAAAAAATAGATCTACATAAAAACATTGTGGATGGGATTACCCTAGTTTCCGATTCTGGAAAACCTATGAAACGCGAAAGTGACCTTATAGATGTGTGGTTCGATAGTGGATCCATGCCCTATGCACAATGGCATTACCCCTTCGAAAATAAGGAATTGATAGATCAAGGGACTACATTTCCTGCCGATTTTATTGCTGAGGGAGTAGACCAGACCAGAGGGTGGTTCTATACCCTGCACGCCATTGCTGCAATGGTGTTCGACTCCGTGGCCTACAAAAACGTGGTTTCTAACGGGCTGGTGCTAGATAAAGAGGGAAAGAAAATGTCTAAGCGTCTTGGGAATGCAGTAGACCCATTTGAGACGATGGACGAGTTTGGACCCGATGCCACTCGTTGGTATATGATCTCCAATGCCAATCCGTGGGATAACTTAAAATTTGATGTGGAAGGGATTGCGGAAGTGAAAAGAAAGTTCTTTGGAACACTCTACAATACCTACTCCTTCTTTGCTTTATACACCAATATTGACCAATTTGATTATTCGGAAGACGATGTGCCGTTGGAAGAGCGACCAGAGATAGATCAGTGGATTTTGTCCGAATTGCATTCGCTGATCAAGACCGTAGACGAGGCGTATGGCGATTATGAGCCTACAAGGGCAACAAGGGCCATTTCCAATTATGTGCAGGAACACCTCAGTAACTGGTATGTTCGCCTAAGTAGAAGACGTTTCTGGAAAGGGGATTATCAGCGCGATAAAATATCCGCTTATCAAACCCTGTATACCTGTTTGGAAACAGTGGCAAAATTGTCTGCACCTGTAGCGCCATTTTATATGGACCGACTCTATAAGGATTTGACCAATACCACCAAAAAGGAACCTTTTGAAAGCGTTCATTTGGCCGATTTTCCAAAGTACGATCCAGCAATGGTGAATAAAGAGTTGGAGAGCAAGATGGATAAAGCCCAAGTAATCTCCTCTTTGGTATTGTCTATTAGGCAAAGAGAGAAAATTAAGGTGCGTCAACCCCTGCAAAAAATTATGATTCCTGTGCTGGACGAAAACCAGAGAAGGGAAGTGGAAGCAGTGGCAGAGTTGATTAAATCTGAGGTTAATGTTAAGGAAATAGAGCTGTTGGACGATGCTTCCGGAATTTTGGTGAAGCAAATAAAACCCAATTTTAAAACTTTGGGGCCAAGGTATGGCAAGGATATGAAGCAAATAGCTGCGGAGGTTGCCAAGCTAGATCAAGAAGATATCTTGAAAATTGAACAAGAAGGCGAAATTAATCTGCAGATTAATAATAAAAGTGTTACTTTACAGCTTGAGGATGTAGAAATATCCTCTCAAGATATTGAAGGTTGGTTAGTGGCAAGTTCAGGCTCCATCACAGTAGCTTTGGACGTATCCATTAATGAGAACCTTAAAAAGGAAGGTATCGCTAGAGAACTGGTGAATAGGATTCAGAACCTTAGAAAGGATTCTGGATTTGAGGTAACGGATAAAATAAATGTTACCCTGTTAAAAAATGGTTTTGTTGAGGAGGCTGTGGATAGTAATATGGCCTATATTAAGTCCGAGACCTTAACAGCAGAGCTAAATTTTGTAGAAAGCTTGGAGAACGGTGTAGAGATAGCTTTCGATGAAATAAATACGAGATTATTCATTGTAAAACATTAGTATTATGGCCGAAGATTTAAAAGTAAGATACTCAGATAAGGATTTAAGCGAATTTAAAGCCTTGATAGAGGAGAAGATCGAAAAAGCAAAAAGTCACCTAGAGCTTCTTAAAAGTTCATATATGAATGATGGGAATAATGGTACGGATGATACCTCGCCCACCTTCAAAGCTTTTGAGGAAGGTTCGGAGACCATGAGTAAAGAAGCAAATACCCAATTGGCAATCCGTCAGGAGAAGTTTATTAGGGATTTGAAGAACGCCTTACTGCGTATAGAAAACAAAACCTATGGCGTATGTCGTGTTACAGGGAAATTAATTAATAAGGAGCGACTAAAGCTTGTGCCGCATGCCACCCTGAGCATCGAGGCAAAAAACATGCAAACCTAACAAATGAAAAAAACGCCTGAAAAGGCGTTTTTTTTTAATGCGATTTTTTTGTGTCCATGTTTTTTGTTAGCACAAACAATTGCTTTCTAATTCCATAACCGGTAAGTACCTCCAGGGGAAAATCGAAAAATATGTCTATTTTTGCCGCATCTATTTTTTAAGTAATGAATTTAAAAAAATCGCTTATCATTATTCTCCTGATCCTCTTGGTAGACCAGGTGAGTAAATTCTATATTAAAACCAGCTTTATGTTGGGAGAATCGGTAGAAGTTTTTAGCTGGTTCAAAATTTTGTTCATAGAGAATGAAGGGGCCGCTTGGGGCACCAAGCTAAGCGATATCCTGCCTATTTCCGATAGGGCAGGGAAACTAGTACTCACAATTTTCAGGCTTTTTGCAATTGTAGGGATTGGCTATTGGTTGTTAGATACCATTAAGAAACACGCCTCCAAAACCCTAATCATAGCAGTATCCTTAATATTTGCCGGAGCGTTGGGGAATATCATAGATTCCGTATTTTACGGAGTAATCTTTGATCATAGTTATTCTCAGGTGGCTACTGCCTTTGCAGCAGAGCCCTATGGGAGTATTTTTCACGGGAAGGTGGTAGATATGCTATACTTTCCAATGATAGACACGGTGTGGCCATCCTGGGTCCCTGTAATTGGAGGGAATACCTTCCGCTTCTTTGAGCCGGTGTTTAACATTGCGGATATGGCTATTAGTACTGGAGTCGGAATTCTGATCGTCTTCAATAAAAAAGCCTTCGGACCCTCTCCGGAAGAGGCTAAAACGAATAAATCCGCTCAGGAGTAACGCAATAGTCCATAGGGACATCGTGGGGTTCGCTGTCAGATATCTCATCCTCAGCCGGGAAAAATGAAAGGCCTACCTTTATAAGGTCTGGCCTGCAGTCTTTAAGCAAGCTGTCATAAAATCCCTTGCCATATCCTACCCTATTGCCTTTAAGGTCAAATGCCAGTAAGGGCATAAATACCACATCTAGCTTATTAGGGGGAATCTCTATTCCATCTACGGGTTCTGGAATGTTCCAATGATTTTTCTTGATAATACTGCTGTCGGTAAGTAGGTAGTTAACCAATTGTTGATTGTCGGCCATTTTTGGAAGCACCACATTTTTATCCTTGCCTTGCAAAATGGATAAGAGCATGCTGGTGTCTACCTCTTTTTGTTCGGTAATGCTTAAAAATAAGTGGTAAAAGGAATAATCCCAGATAGGGACTTTTAAAAGTTGATTGGCAATAGCTAAACTGAAATCATCAACTTGCTGATTGCTAAGATCTTTTCGGCGATTTTTGTAGCGCAACCGCAAATCCTTCTTCAGCATACGTAAAAGTTATGAGTAGGGGGCGTGATTCCTTTTTGGGGAATAGTGGATTAAATTTATTGGGAAAGCTATTCTTTGGTGGATACCTTTAATTTGTAATAGACCTTAAAAATGCCCATTATAATTAAGTATGTTCCGAGCGTAATGATGTAATTGTCCATTGTTTTGTCGCCTTATTTTTTTTAAATATAGCAAAAAAAGAGGTAGATTATCCGTAAAAAGCACTATTTAATCGATGAAATGCACTGTTTTTAACGTTTCATTATGGTTTGGAGGGGTTTTTCAGGCCAAAAACCTTGTTTTCTGGTCCGAGTAGCCAAAAGCTATACCCCTAAAACTGGAGGCTATTTATTGTATTAGTAGCTGGTTTCTAGAGTGCTATGTCTAAGTGGTTAGCTATAGGAAAATGACCTTCCCGTGGTGGGAGGGAAAAAATAAAAGCCTTTTGGGATGGTCTAAGGATTAAGCTTTCTAGCTCAGGGTATTTTGTAGTGTCCATTAAAAACTGGGATTTCCTATGAGCTCTAATAAAATCGCAGTAATTTTCGTTACTAATTAATAAAGGAGAAACCTTAAATAATAATGCCTTATATACCTCTTGAAGTTCAATTGAGATCGCTGCCCGAAAATCCGGGAGTTTATCAATTTTATGATGCCGAAGAAAAGATACTCTATGTGGGGAAAGCCAAAAACCTTAAAAAAAGGGTGGGTTCCTATTTTAATAAAAAGCACGAGTACGGAAAGACTCGGGTCCTTGTAAAAAAAATTAAACAGATAAGGCATATTGTGGTTCCAACAGAATCGGACGCGCTGCTGTTAGAGAACAACCTAATAAAAAAATATAGGCCTCGGTACAACGTGCTGTTGAAAGACGATAAGACCTATCCGTGGATCTGTATAAAAAACGAACGGTTTCCCAGAATTTTTCCCACCAGAAGATTTATCAAAGATGGGTCTGAGTATTATGGGCCCTATACCAGTATGAAGACCGTACACACCTTGTTAGATCTTATAAAAAGTGTGTATCCGTTGCGTACCTGCAATTATGACCTTTCCCCAGATAAAATTGCGGGAGATAGGTATAAGGTCTGTCTAGAATATCATTTGGGAAATTGTAAGGGGCCTTGTGAGGGATTGCAATCCGAAGAAAACTACAACCGTCAAATAGCGGATATCCGAGAGATTATAAAAGGCAACTTTAAATCGTCCTTACACTACTTTAGAAACCAGATGAAAACCTTGGCCGAGGAAATGAAATTTGAGGAGGCCCAGAAGATCAAGGAAAAGATAGAAGTGCTAGAAAACTACCAGGTGAAATCAACCATCGTAAACCCCAACATCAATAATGTGGATGTGTTTACCATTGTCTCGGATGATGCCTATGCCTATATTAACTTTCTTCAACTTTCGCATGGATCCATTATCCGGTCTCATACCATGGAAATAAAGAAAAAGTTGGATGAAACGGATGAGGAGTTACTGCAATTGGCGGTGGTAGAGATTAGGCAGCGATTTAACTCCCAGTCTAAGGAAATTTACCTACCATACCGCATAGAGCTAGAAAAGCATCTGAAAATTGTGGTACCCAAATTGGGGGATAAAAAGAAGATTATGGAACTCTCGGAGCGGAATGCCAAATTTTTCCGTCAGGAGCGATTTAAACAGATAAAAATAATTGACCCAGATAGGCATACCAATCGCCTAATGGCGCAGATGAAGACCGATCTCCGATTGTCTAAAGAACCCCGGCATATAGAGTGTTTTGATAACTCCAATATTCAGGGGACCCACCCGGTTGCGGCCTGTGTAGTGTTCAGGGATGGTAAGCCCTCCAAAAAAGAATACAGGCACTACAATATTAAAACCGTGACGGGGCCAGATGATTTTGCCTCCATGGAAGAGGTGGTCTTTAGGCGATATAAGCGGTTAATGGAAGAGGAAGAGTCCCTACCAGAGCTTATCATTATAGACGGGGGAAAGGGGCAGTTGTCCGCAGCACTTAAAAGCTTGGATGCCTTGGGACTTAGGGGTAAGATAGCTATTGTGGGCATCGCCAAAAGATTGGAGGAAATATTTTTCCCGGAAGATCCCATCCCGCTGTATTTGGATAAAAAATCTGAATCCCTTAAAACAATACAGCAACTACGGAATGAAGCACACCGGTTTGGGATTACCTTCCATAGAAACAAAAGAAGCAAGGCGGCTATTAATTCGGAGCTAGAGTCTATAAAGGGGATTGGGGGTAAGACCGTGGAAACCTTGCTTAAAAAATTTAAATCGGTAAAAAGGGTCAAGGAAGCCAGCTTAGAGCAGCTGGCAGAAACCGTGGGAAGCGCCAAAGCAAAAATAATTTATGAAACCTTTCATTAATCCCCTATTTTAGTACTATGCCTAAATTTTTATTCCCCTTGCTGTTTCTTGGTTTTTCCGCGCTGCTGTGCGGGCAGGACACTACTGGGAATAAAGATTTAAAAGTAGGGCTGGTGCTTAGTGGCGGCGGAGCCAAAGGCCTTGCCCATATTGGGGCGTTAAAAGTAATTGAGGAGGCCGGGGTCACTATAGATTATATCGGTGGTACCAGTATGGGGGCTATTGTAGGGGCCCTCTATGCATCGGGATATACCGCTTCCCAGCTAGATTCTATCTTTAAAAGCACTGATTTCACCGCACTTATACAGGATAATGTACCAAGAGGGGCCAAGACCTTCTATGAAAAGGAAGACTCGGAAAGGTATGCCATTACCCTTCCCTTCAATAAATTTAAAATAACCATTCCACAAGGTATCTCTGGGGGGCAGAGTATTTACAATGAATTTGTGAGGCTGCTCTACCATGTAAAAGATGTGAGTAACTTTAATAAGCTTCAAATTCCATTTGTCTGCATCGCAACCGATGTGGAAACGGGGGATGAGGTGCGTTTAGAGGGGGGGTATTTACCTCAGGCTATCTTGGCCAGCGGTACCTTTCCTTCGCTTTTTAGACCGGTAGAAATTGATGACAAAGTGCTGATAGATGGTGGGGTGGTTAATAATTACCCCCTAGAGGAGGTGAAAAAAATGGGTGCCGATGTGATCATTGGTGTAGATGTGCAGCACGGACTTTCCGATAGGGAGTCCTTGAAATCTGCAACAGGTATCCTTTTGCAGATCAATAATTATAGAACGGTGAAGGCTATGGAACGCAAAGCAGAACAGACCGATATCTATATTACACCCAATATTAAGGGGTACTCGGTCATCGATTTTGGTTTTGGTGGTGCTATAATAGATGAAGGGGAAAGGGCAGCCCGACTTAAAATTAAGGAGTTGGAAGGGTTGGCCAAGAAGCCTATAACTAAAAAGAAGGGGGTAGTGCCAGCGAAACTTAAGGATACCATTCATGTGAATGAATTAATGATACAGGGGAACCATAATTATTCCAGGGCCTATATTATGGGGAAGTTGCGATTTAATGAGGATGATGAGATCACCTTTGCAAAGCTACAGCGCGGTATTAATAACCTATCTGCAACAGGGAATTTTAAGTCCATAAAGTATGAGCTGCTTAGCAATGGACCGGGAGTTGGATTGCTGCTAAATGTGAAGGAGAATCCGGATAAAATGTTTATTAGAGGCGGACTCCACTATAACGGTCTCTACAAAAGTGCCGGAATTGTAAATTTGACTAGGAAGAATTTTTTGATGGATGATGATGTGGCCTCCCTAGATCTTATAGTAGGGGATAATCTAAGGTATCGGCTAGAGTATTATGTAGATAAGGGATTTTACTGGAGTTTCGGAATCAATTCCGAGTTCGATCATTTTAATAAGGAAGTAGATTTTGCCTTGATAAAATCTAACTTCGAGGTAGATGCCAGTTCCAATATCCAAAAGATTAATCTAAGTGCCACCGATCTCACCAATCAGATATATCTACAAACAGTATTAAAGGAAGAGTTCTCCTTTATTTTAGGGATGGAGCACAAGCTGTTGAAATACAGTACAAAAACGCTTAACCTTGCAGAGCCTTCCGAGGCACCCAGCCTCCCCTCTAATGGAAGGACCTATTTTGAGAAAAGCGATTTTTACAGCGCGTACGGGAAGCTGACGTTTGACACCTACGACGATATTTTCTTTCCTACCAAAGGTCTTTTCTTTGACGGGGATTTTCATTTTTATGTGCTTTCGTCCGACTTCAATAACAATTTTAAAGAATTTTCTGTGGGCAGGGCTAGGATGGGAGGTGCCTTTAAATTATTGAATAAGGTGTATTTTCAAATGGAACACGAAGGAGGTTTTAAATGGGGGAAGTCGCCCGTAGCCTCTATGGACTTCGTGCTGGGTGGGTATGGCACCCAATTAACCAATAATGCCATACCTTTTATGGGGTACGACTTCTTAAGTCTTGTGGGGAATAGCTATGTAAAGGCAACCGTGAAGTTAGACTATGAGTTTTGGCCTAAAAACCATCTGCTCTTGAAAGCTAATTATGCCAATGTGGGGGACGACCTATTTAGGACCGCAGATTGGTTTGATATTCCGGAATATTCCGGTTACGGAATTGGATATGGCCTAGAGTCTATTCTTGGTCCCGTCCAAGTTTATTTTACATTCTCCCCCGAGAAGAAGGAGAATCATCTTTTTTTTAGTCTCGGGTATTGGTTTTAAGGCCTCTAAAAGGTTAAAATTATCAATTAGTCAGTTAAGACAGTTTTTATTGCGATATTTGCTAGGAACAGTATTAGTAAATAAGCATGCTGCAATTTAGGGTTGATATTAGTGCCCACCTCAGGGCAATGTGGTAAGTGGTTCCAGGATTTTCTATCTTTTAAGGAATCTATGGAGAGGGGATGTTCTCCCTTATTCCGAAGTACGTTTTTCAAAACATTTCAATCAACTTAAAAAAACAATATCATCATGGCTACAGACAATACCTCATTAAAACTGCCCAAGGAGAATCCGGAGGCAGAAGATTTTTTACCTATTCTAGGAACAGATCATATAGAATTATATGTGGGGAATGCTAAACAGGCCGCCTACTATTATATGGCTGCCTGGGGGTTTCAGCCTCTTGCTTATGCCGGTCTAGAAACGGGGGTTTCGGACAGGGTGTCCTATGTGCTGCAACAAGACAAAATAAGATTGGTACTTACTTCTCCCCTAGTATCCGGTGGGGATATCAATAGGCATTTAGATGCTCATGGAGATGGGGTAAAAGTAATTGCCCTATGGGTAGATGATGCTAGGAAAAGCCATATGGAAACGGTAAGTCGTGGAGCGGAGAGCTATATGGAGCCTAAAGTGAAAAAAGATGACAAAGGGGAAGTGGTGCTGTCCGGGATCCATACCTATGGGGAGACCGTGCATATCTTTGTAGAGCGTAAGAATTACAAGGGGGTTTTTATGCCGGGTTATAGGGCGTGGGACCCATATTATAAGGCGCCGGATGTGGGGCTAAAATATATAGATCACATTGTGGGTAATGTGGGGTGGAACGAAATGAACAAATGGTGTGAGTTTTATGCCAAGGTCATGGGATTTGCACAATTGGTGTCTTTCGATGACAAGGATATATCTACAGAGTACACAGCGCTGATGAGCAAGGTGATGAGTAATGGGAACGGGCGTATCAAATTCCCGATCAACGAACCTGCATCGGGGAGGAAAAAATCTCAAATAGAAGAATTTATACAGTTTTATAATGGTTCTGGGGTGCAGCATATGGCACTCGCTACGGATAATATTATAGAGACCGTGGGATCCCTTAGGTCTAGGGGCGTAGAGTTCTTGAGTATTCCGCCTAGTTATTATGAGGACGTTTTGGATAGAGTGGGCGAGATTGATGAGGAATTGGCCCCCTTAAAGGAGCTTGGAATTTTGATAGATAGGGATGATGAAGGCTATCTTTTACAAATATTTACAAAGCCAATTTTGGACAGGCCTACCATGTTCATAGAAATCATCCAAAGAAAGGGAGCAAAATCATTTGGAAAGGGAAATTTTAAGGCCCTTTTTGAGGCGATAGAAAGGGAGCAGGAGTCGCGTGGAACCCTCTAAATAGAACGGATGTCTTAACAAAATCTTAATTTTATATTTAGCGGTATTAAATAATGTTAAGGTGAGCGTTAAAGTACGTTAAAACCTATTCCAAAAGGGATGATTGTTTTAAATTTGTACTCGCAAGGGGTGGTTCCCTTGCAACTTTAAG
This sequence comes from Arenibacter amylolyticus, assembly GCF_002150785.1. Classification (GTDB taxonomy): domain Bacteria; phylum Bacteroidota; class Bacteroidia; order Flavobacteriales; family Flavobacteriaceae; genus Arenibacter; species Arenibacter amylolyticus. Next base: position 252,705 of record NZ_MTAZ01000004.1, read on the forward strand.
TATTGGTTTTTCATAATTTAAAGTTTGGTTGGTTATTTAGGAAAGCCCGGTCTAACGACTGGGCTTTTTTTTGTTACAATACTTTGGTGTAATTCTTGTTTAGATTAGTAGAAGAACGGTGAAAATCAAAGGTTTTTATTAATTTTACAACATCCAAAGAATATGAAAAAGATAAGCGTTGTCCTGATATTGATTTTAGGACTTTTCTTGAACTCCCAAAACCAACCGGCCCTAGGCGGGACTACTGACCTATACCTAGACTCAGATAAAGAAAGGGAATCTGCCTTTAAACCGGGGGAATGGCTTAAGTTCCGAATTCATTACGGTTTTTTAAATGCCAGCTACGCCACCTTACATGTAAGTTCTAAAGAATTTAATGGGGTTCCCGTGTACCACGTGGTCGGGAATGGAAAAACTACTGGATTTGCCAGTTTGTTTTTTAAGGTAGACGATACCTATGAAAGTTATTTTGATCAGGAAACCGGTAGGCCCTATAAATTTATCCGAAATATCAATGAAGGTGGATATACCAAGGATATTGAGGTGAATTTTGATTATGATTCGGAGACTGCGGTATTAAAAGATAAAAAGAACGATAAAAAGTTTAAATTTACTATTCAGGATGATATCCAGGATTTGGTTTCAGCCTTTTATTATCTTCGCAACAATTATAATTTTGAGGACTTGAAACTGAATGAAAGCATTAAACTTAATATGCTTTATGATGATGACGGAGTATTTAATTTTAAACTTAAATACTTGGGCAAAGAGGTCCTAAAAACTAAATACGGCAAAGTAGAGAGCTTAAAGTTTAGGCCGTACGTTCAATCCGGTAGGGTATTTAAGGAGCAGGAAAGCTTAACCCTATGGGTCTCCAACGATAAGAATAAGATTCCTGTACTTATCCAGGCAGATTTAAAAGTTGGGTCTATAAAGGCTAGTTTGGATGGGTATAATGGACTTAAGCATCAGTTTAAAATAATAATGGACTAAAATGAACAAAGAGCATATAGATTCCCAGATCTCCAAATTAGAAGAAAAATACAAGGATTCTGGGCAAGATCTTAGTTCTTATTTAGATGGGCTGCTCTATCAGCGGTACCTCACCTATTGGGATTATATTAATTTGGATACCTTGCTCAGTATACAAGTGCCAAGGACCCACTTCCCCGATGAGGAAATCTTCATCATGTACCACCAGATTACCGAGCTTTATTTTAAGCTTATCCTACACGAACAAAAACAACTGGTGGATGATAAATCTCAAAATGTAGACTTCTTTATAGAGAAGGCAAATCGGATTAATAGCTACTACCAAGTCTTAATATCGTCCTTTAGTGTGATGATAAAAGGGATGCAGCGGGAACAATTTATGCAATATAGAATGGCCTTGTTGCCGGCCAGTGGTTTCCAATCTGCGCAATATAGGATGATTGAGCTTTATGCCACCCCCATGGAGAATTTGGTAGATTACAAGGAAAGGGCAAATTACTCTTCCAGGAATTCCATAGAGGAGCTCTATGAGCATATCTATTGGAAAAAAGGGGCAACCGATAAAGCAACAGGGGAAAAGACGCTCACCCTTAAGCAGTTCGAATACCGATACACGCCTAGATTGATTAGAATAGCAAAGGGGTTGAAGGATAATACCATCTACGAAAAATACCAACAGCTTCCCAAAGCTGCCAAGGAGAATAAAACCTTGATTGATGCGTTAAAGGCTATGGATATGAATGCCAACGTAAACTGGCCGCTGATGCACATGGGGTCGGCCTATCGCTACCTAACCAAGGATGATGCCCAGATTGAAGCTACCGGGGGCACCAATTGGAAGCAATATTTGCCGCCTAGTTTTCAGAAAGTGGTCTTTTTTCCGGAGCTGTATACAAAACAAGAGTTAAATGATTGGGGGAAACAATGGGTAGACCATATCTTTAACCCCGAAAAAGTAAAAAGTGACAATGAGTAAGTATTGGGCCCTAGTTTTTAGTTTAGTATTAGTTGTTTCCTGTAAGGAGGATAACACTCAAAAAGATGACTTGGCAGAAGTTGTAACCATTCAGAAGCCTGTGGAGGTGGAAGAGTTTGGATTCAATCTGTCCGACTTTGAGGTGTTGAGGGATACCGTAAGGAAAGGGGATATCTTTGGGGAAATTATGCTTCGGAATAAGGTAGGCTATCCTAAAATAGCTGCTATTACCCAACAGTATAAAGATACCTTTGATGTCCGAAAATTTAATGTAGGGAAACCCTATGTAATTCTAAAATCCAAGGATACGGTGAACGCTGCCCAGGTATTTATTTACCAAAACGATCCTATTAACTATACCGTGGTGGATTTACGAGATACCGTAGTAGCCTATAGGAAAAAGCAAAAGGTGAAATATGTAGAAAGGGAAGCGTCTGGGGTAATAGAAACCTCCTTGTCCGAAGCTATTTTGGATCAAGGAATAGATTATAATATTACCAACAGACTTTCTGAAATATACGCTTGGAATATTGACTTTTTTAGGTTGCAAAAGGGCGATAAGTTTAAGGTTATCTACAAGGAGAAATATATTAACGATACCATATATGCTGGTGCAGGAAATATAGAGGCTGCTTATTTTGAGCATAATGGAGAGCCGTTTTACGCCTTTAATTTTGTGGCCGATTCCGTGAGGAATATCAGTGAGTATTTTGATCAGGATGCTAAGAATCTTAGGCGTGCATTTTTGCGCTCCCCTGTACAGTTTAGTAGGATATCCTCCAGGTATAACCTCAATAGAAGAATTGCCTATTACGGTAACCGGGTGCGGCCGCACAAGGGGACAGACTATGCCGCTCCCCTAGGAACTCCCATTATGGCGACGGCAAGTGGTACGGTGACAGAATCTACCCAAAGAGGCGGAAACGGGAAATATGTAAAAATAAAGCATAACAGTACCTATAGTACCCAATACCTGCACATGAAGGCGCAAAATGTGAAAAGAGGGCAATTTGTAAAACAAGGAGATATCATTGGGTGGATTGGGATGACCGGAAATACCAGCGGACCCCATGTGTGTTACCGCTTCTGGAAAAATGGACGGCAGGTAGATCCCCTACGTGAAAAGTTGCCAGATGCAGACCCCATTGCCGATAGCATAAAAGTACAATACCTAGAACATATCGCTCCAATTAAAGAACGGTTGGACTGTATAGAATATATAGCGCTTCCGGAGGAAGACCTTTTAACACTAAACAATAAAGATGGCTCAACAGCACAGTAACCCTACCAAGACAGAAGCTTGGAAAAAATTATCTTCACATTTTAAGGAGAATGCAGCTAAAACCATAAACGAATACTTCGCTTCACATCCAGATCGTGCAGAAGATTTTTCTATTTCTTGGAACAATTTTACAGTAGACTATTCCAAAAATAGAATCTCTGCGGAAACCATGGAGTTGCTTTTGCAACTTGCTAAGGAAGTGGGATTGTCTGCTGCTATTGCCGATCAGTTTAACGGCAAGGAAATTAATGAAACCGAAGGTAGGGCCGTATTGCACACCGCATTAAGGGCTAAGGAAACCGATGTAATAAAAGTAGCTGGTGAAAATATTGTTCCTGAAGTTTTTGCGGTGAGGAATAAGATGCAGCAGTTTAGCGAGTCCATTATTTCCGGAGCCGCGAAAGGATACACGGGAAAAGCCTTTACAGATGTGGTGAATATAGGTATTGGAGGATCGGACCTTGGTCCGGAAATGGTTGTAAAAGCCCTAAAATATTATGGCAACCATCTTAAGACGCACTTTGTAAGTAATGTAGATGGGGATCACGTACACGAGATTCTAAGAGATTTGGATCCAGAAACAACCTTGTTCGTGGTAGTATCAAAGACTTTTACCACTCAAGAGACCTTAACCAATGCTACTACCATAAAAAAATGGTTTTTAAAACACGCCTCTCAAGCGGATGTGGCCAAACACTTTGCTGCAGTTTCTACCAACACGGAAAAAATTTCGGAGTTTGGGATAGCAGCAGAAAATGTATTCCCTATGTGGGATTGGGTAGGAGGCCGTTTCTCCCTGTGGAGCGCAGTAGGTCTTTCTATTTGCTTAGCAGTAGGCTATAAGAATTTTAGTGAATTGTTAGACGGTGCCCATGAGATGGATACCCATTTTAAAAATACCGAGCTGGAGAATAATATTCCAGTGGTATTGGCACTGATCAGTATATGGTACAATAATTTCTATGGCGCCGAAACAGAGGCTGTAATCCCTTATTCCCAATACCTCTCTCGTTTTTCTGCCTACCTCCAACAGGGGGTGATGGAAAGTAACGGGAAAAGCGTGGATAGAAATGGAAATCGAGTAGATTATCAAACAGGGACTATTATCTGGGGAGAACCTGGTACTAATTCCCAACATGCCTTTTTTCAGTTAATCCATCAAGGAACCAAAGTGATTCCTACCGACTTTATAGGGTTTAAGGAATCCTTATATGGAGATACCGATCACCACAATAAATTAATGGCCAACTTTTTCGCGCAGACCGAGGCGCTTATGAACGGTAAATCGGCCGAAGTGGTGCAGCAAGAGCTTCAGAATAATAATACCCCAGAAGATGCGATTGGCCGGATCTTGCCATTTAAGGTGTTTGAGGGTAACAAGCCTACCAATACCCTTCTTATAGATAAATTGACTCCAAAATCCTTGGGCTCCCTTATTGCCCTCTATGAGCATAAGATCTATGTGCAAGGCGTAATTTGGAACATCTATAGTTATGATCAATGGGGCGTAGAGTTAGGGAAGCAATTGGCCACGGCTGTCTTAAATGATATTGAAGGTGAAAATATTGCCGATCATGATGCCTCTACGTTAAATCTTTTGCACTTATTTAAGAAATAGTGCGAAAGCTTGGCATTTCGTCGAATCGTCCATAACTTCTTGAAAGCTATATATCCTTCCTGAGTTTTTTTGTTAAATTTGCGCCAACTAATTTAACATTGAATTAATATACGGATGCAAAAAAATGAACATGTTTGCAGCGTTAATTAAAAACTCTTTAACTCTAGAAGGATGAGAAAAATTTACTTGGTTTTTGCCTTGCTTTTAAGCACGGCGATCGGATTTTCACAGGGAATCATTACCGGTTCTGTGATAGACGGTGATTTAGGTGGACCCTTACCGGGTGCAAATGTTATGGTACAAGGTACCTCTACGGGTGTTGCTGCGGATTTTGACGGAAACTTTAGTATTCAAGTTCCGAAAAATTCTGGTACTCTGATAATTTCGTACATCGGTTTTATCAATAAGAGAGTCAATTTTACCAAAACAGGTAATATTGGTGCTATAACTTTAATGCCCGATGCAGAGGAGTTAGAAGGCGTTGTTGTTGTAGGATCCGGTATTATCGATTTGGCTAGGGACAGACAAACCCCTATCGCTGTATCTACTATTAAGGCCGCAGATATTGCACTTAAAGGTGGGAATTTGGAATTTCCGGAATTGTTAAAATCTACACCTTCTGTGTATACCTCTAGGAGTGGTGGTGGATTTGGGGATTCAAGAATCCAAGTGCGCGGTTTTGACCAATCTAATACAGCTTTCTTATTAAACGGACAGCCTATCAACGGAATGGAAGACGGTAAGATGTACTGGTCTAACTGGCAAGGGGTAACAGATGTTGCTAATGCCGTACAAGTACAAAGAGGATTGGGTTCTTCTAAGTTGGCAATTTCTTCAGTTGGTGGTACTGTAAACATTGTTACCAAAACGGTAGATACCAAAGAAGGTGGATTTGCGCAGACCATGATCGGTAACGATAACTACCTAAAAACTTCTGCCTATTACTCTACTGGGTTGAGCGAAAAAGGCTGGGCTTTTTCTACCCTTTTAGGTCATTGGCAAGGAGATGGTTATAACGATTTTATGGGAGGAAACGGTCAAACCTACTTCTTCTCTGTAGGATATGTACCTAATGAGAATCACACCTTTAACTTTTTAATTACCGGTGCCCCTCAAATTCACTACCAGAGAAACAGATATACCATCGCTACCCTTCTAGAAAAAGGAAAAAGGTATAATGATCAGTGGGGATATTTAAATGGTGAGTTTAGAAATACTTCTGGAAATTATTACCACAAGCCAATAGCTAACCTTAGCTGGGACTGGAAAATGAGTGATAACTCCGAGTTGTCTACGGTGCTTTATGCATCCTACGGTAGAGGTGGATCTATTGGACTTAGAAACTACTCTTCCCAAGGTGAGGATAATTTCGATTTAACTGGTCAGTACAGATACAACCGCTCTCTTCCAAGAAACTCCAGTGGTTTAATTGTTGGGGAAAGAAGAGCTAATGGTCGTGAGGCAGATATTCTACGTTCTAGTGTTAACGAGCATAGATGGTTTGGAGTGGTAAGTAACTTTAACCATAAGATCAATGATCAGTTGAGTTTTAACGTTGGTTTTGACGGAAGGTCTTACCACGGTGAGCACTTTAGAAGAGTGGTAGACTTTTTTGGTCTAGATGGTTGGGATGATGATACCAACAATCAGCAATTGGGGTCAGACTATGTAGTTACAGAAGCTTATAGTCCAAATCCTTGGAAAGCTACTTTCCACAGTACGCCAAGGGATCAAAGAATTGCTTATGACAACCCGGAAGACATTCGTTACTTGGGTGGTTTTACCCAGTTAGAGTACGCTGGTGAAAAGCTATCGGCTTTTGTTCAAGGTGCGGTATCTACTCAGTCTAACCAAAGGTTCGACTATTTTAACTACGCCAAAGGGAACGAAGCTTCCGAAAAGGTTACCAATTCTGGTTATAACGTAAAAACTGGGGCCAACTATAACTTTAATGCGCAGCACAACCTATTTGTTAATGCCGGTCATTATTCACGTCAGCCTTACCAGGACAATATGTTCCTAAACTTTAGGAACGAGATCAATCCATTGTTGACTAATGAAAAGATTACTGGTTTTGAAGCTGGATACGGCTTTAGAAGTAGTGTTTTTGCAGCTAACGTAAACGCGTATCACACTACTTGGGATGATAGAGTAGTAAGTGGTAGCTTAAGCTCTGGAGACGGATTTTATCAGTACCAAGGGGTAAAGCAGGTGCATACTGGAGTGGAGGTAGATTTCACTTTAAGACCTACAGACAATCTTCAGTTTAGAGGGTATACCTCCATTGGAAACTGGGAGTATGATGGAAATGCTAGACAGACGGTATATGACGATAACCAAAATGTAGTAGCCGAAGGAGATCCATTATACCTTGAGGGAGTTAAAGTGGGCGATGCTGCACAGTTTACCTACGGTTTTGGAGGAAGGTACGAGTTTGTTAGAGGACTTAGTGTAGATGCGGATTATAATAAATTCGATAATCTTTATGCTGGATTCTTGCCAACAGATGATGAGTTTGCCACCCCTAACAACCGAGGATCAGTAAAACTTCCTTCATTTGGCTTGTTGGATGCTGGCTTAACCTATGATTGGCAGGTGAGTTCTGCTTACAACTTGGTGTTTAGAGTGAACGTAAACAACGTTACAGACGAGGAGTATATTTCTGAATCCCTGACCAACATTCACGTGGAGCCGGGAGACGATACGTATAAGGGAGTAAGTGTTAATAACAGAGCTTATTTTGGTTTTGGAAGAACATGGAACGCAAGTATTCGTTTGAAGTTCTAAGGAACCTTCTCCATAATAAATTTGAAAACCCTGCCATCGGCAGGGTTTTTTTATACTTAAAAAGTCAGTACATTTATAGCTTAAACTTATAACTATGTACGAAGCATTATTAAACACACATTCTTATTTGGCCTATGTGGCTTTGGCCGTACTCTTTTTGGCGGTCGCCAATGCAATTTTGGGATGGACGGGTAACAAAGACTTTACCCTGACCAAAGATTTTAGGATAAGCCTTTTTGCCATGATCTTGGCTCACTTACAACTCTTGGTAGGACTGATACTATTCTTTGTGTCCCCCAAGGGATTGAATGCCATTCAAACATTGGGAATGGGAGGAATGAATTCCGCTGCCCGTTTAGTGGCGGTAGAGCATCCTTTTATTAATATTATTGCGCTCGTACTAATTACCATTGGTTGGTCTAGGCATAAGAAAATATTGGAAGCCAAACGAAAGTTTAAGACCATCACCATTTTCTACGGCTTGGGTCTGCTACTTATATTAAGTAGAATTCCATGGGCACAATGGCTTAATTAGTCGCATATAAATTTAAGGAGCCTACCTACACCAGTAGTTAAGCGGGCAGGCTCCTTTTTTTAGATAAATAAATCACCATTATCCAACCCTAACCTTTATACTATGAAAAAACTACTATCCCTACTATTTTCTTTGTTGGCGATCCCCATGATGGCCCAGGAAATCTCCCTTTTTAACGGAAAAGACCTTAGCGGGTGGACAGTCTACGGTACCGAGAAATGGTATGTGGAAGACGGCTTGTTGGTCTGTGAAAGTGGGCCCGATAAAGCCTATGGGTACTTGGCTACCAATGAACATTATAAAGATTTTGAGCTTAGCCTAGAGTTTAAGCAGGAGGCAGATGGTAATAGTGGCGTGTTTATACGCTCTACCATAGAGGGTACCAAGGTAAGTGGCTGGCAAGTAGAGGTAGCTCCTTCCGGACACCATACAGGAGGTGTGTACGAGTCTTATGGAAGAGGATGGTTGGTTAAGCCAGATCCAGAAAAAGAAGAAGTACTGAAGGAGGGGGAATGGAATACCATGAAGATCCGTCTTTCTGGTGGCACCCTAACCTCTTGGTTAAACGGTACCGAAATGGTACGGATTAACGATGAGAAGATAGCCCAGGGAGAAGGTTCCATTGCCCTACAGATACACGATGGTGGCGGTATAAAGGTTAAGTGGAGAAACATTAAGCTTTCCCTGCCTCAGTAACCTATTTGGGAATCGGTCGTATTAGAAAGAGGTATACCGGAAAATGATCGCTGTAGCCGCCTACGTAATTGCCATTGGCGTACGTTCGTAATGGGTACCCCTTGTATTGGCCTTTAGGATCAATTAGGTAGGGCGGATTAAAGATGCCTGCCTTCCAAAACCGGTATCCTGACTTAGGTTCCATATACAGGTTGGCAGTGAAATACAGTTGGTCAAATAAATTCCATCGATCTCTATAAGCCAAGGTGCCTAAACCCTTTTTATAGAGATTTTCCATGGGATTGTAGAGCTCGGAAGGTTCCAAGATTTCCTCCTTTGTCTTAATTTTCAATATTTTTTTAAAGCTGTAGTCCGTAGGGTCGTCATTAAAATCGCCCATACTGATTATTTTTGCATCGGGTGATTGGCGGATTATGGAATCTATGATCCGTTTATTCAACCGGGCAGCGGCAATACGGTTGGGCCTGCTCCTAGCCTCCCCACCGCTTCTAGAGGGCCAATGGTTTACAATGAAATGCAGGGGCTCCCCGTCTAATAGTCCGCCTACCACCAACTGGTCCCTAGTGTAGTCCAGGAATATTTCCTCTTTGGTAAGTAATAATCGATGGCTGCGAAACGAGGTGGGCAAGAATGCCGATTGCCTGTATAAAAGTGCTACGTCTATGCCTCGCTCGTCTGGGGAATCAAAATGGATAATATCATAATCTAAGTCCCTTAGGGTGGGATGTTGTATTAAATCTTCCAGAACCCCCCTGTTTTCAATTTCACATAGCCCAATAATATCGGGTGCGTTGTGGGTAACCGCTCTCCCAATCTGGTATAATACCTGAGTAATGTTATCAAGTTTTTTCCGATACCGTTCCTGGGTCCATTGATTTTTTCCTGTGGGGGTAAAATCCCCGTCAAAGGTGAGGGAGTCCCTATGCGTATCAAAGAGATTCTCTACGTTATAAAAAGCCACGGTCCGGATCTGATAGCTTCTCGGCGCCTGGGAATACATCCCAATCACTAAAGAGAAGAAAACAAGTATAAAGGTGGTGTATTTCATTTTATGGTGGGTATTCTCTGTAATTTAACTAAAAAATCATGCAATTCGTATTTTATTTAGCGATTTATCTGTCAAGTTGTAATATATTATATCACAATTTAACAAAGTCTAAGACTACTGCATGGTTAGGCCCCTCGTTTTATCGCTTTTTTTACTTACTGGACTTCAGGCTTGGACTCAAGGTAGATTGGAGGTGGGTGGGACAGTATTAGATCATTATAACCAAAGCATGGTGCCAGGGGTGCAGTTAGAGCTTTCGGGAGTATTGTTGGAAGGGCCAGATGAAACAAGCGGTGATTTTTCCTTTAAAGTAGATGCTGGGGTTTCTTATATCTTAACCATCCATGCCCAAGACTATATCTCCAAGCGAATTCCTTTTCAGGCAACAGACCATGCCATAGATTTGGGAATCATTTATTTGGAAAGGGATATCACTTTTGAAAAGTCAGACAACCTAATTACCCTTACGGATTCCGATCTTTTGGAAGATGAAATGAGTGCCCTGACGTCTGGGATGTTACAAGCCAGTAGGGATGTTTTTCTCAATCGTGCTGCTTTCGATTTTGGTCAGGCATTTTTTAGGGTCCGAGGATACGGGTCCGAAAATGGTCAGGTGCTATTAAATGGAATTCCAATGAACAAAATGTTGAATGGTAGGCCACAATGGAATAATTGGGGTGGATTAAATGACGTAACCCGCAATCAGGAATATAGCCATGGCCTTCAGATTTCCGACCATTCCTTTGGAGGTATCCTTGGCACCACCTATATAAATACCAGGCCATCTGGATTTAGGAAGGGGGTAAGAATATCCAGTTCGGCCTCCAATCGCAGTTATGCAGGTAGGTTAATGGCAACCTATTCTTCGGGGAGGGGGGCCAAAGGGCTTAGTTATAGCGTGTCTGCTTCCAGACGGTGGGCAGAGGAGGGCTTTATTGAAGGGACCCTCTACGATGCGTATTCCTTGTTTGGGGCTGTGGAGGTTGCCATCGACCCAAAAAACAGCTTTTTGTTAACGGGCATCCTAACGCCCAACAGAAGGGGGAGGTCCTCTGCCATTACGGAAGAGGTATTTAATTTGCAAGGAGCAAGATATAATCCGTACTGGGGTAAACAAGACGGTGAGATTCGCAATGCTAGAGAACGCAAGTTGGTAGCGCCTATACTAATGTTCAATCATTTTTTTAGTTCCCCGTCCTTGGAGGTAAATACCGGGATTTCCTATCAATTTGGAACCGATGCCAGAAGTAGGTTAGGGTATTACAATGCCCCCAATCCAGATCCCACCTACTATCGGTATTTACCTAGTTTTTATATCAACAGCCCCATTGGGGCCAATTTTGTAAGTGCTCGGATGGCAAAGGAAGGGTTTAAGGAAAATCCGCAGTTAAACTGGAGTAGACTTTATCAGGCGAATTCCACTGCTGCTATGGATGGGAAATCTTCTTATTTGCTCTATGATGATACCCTAGAAGAAAGCCAGTTAAGTGCTAGCACGGTATTTAATTATCGAATAAGTCCCTGGGTAAAATTAGATTTTGGTGGTACCTATAGAAGTTCGGAGTCGGATAATTACGCCCAAATTAAAGATTTGTTGGGAGGCGATTTCCATGAGGATCGGGATCGTTTTTCCAATACATTAAATGACGTAGAGGGGAATCCCCATAAAATAACAGGCGATAAGTTTAACTATTCGTATAAAATTAGATCGGAGGCGCTAGATCTATTCTCGCAATTCAGTATTACCAGAAATAAATGGGAAGGATTTTTGGCGGCCAAATATTCTAATATCGCCTACCAAAGGGAGGGATTGTTTAGGAATGAGCGATTTTATGAAAACTCCTTGGGAAAGGGGGTGAGGGAGGAATTTTCCAATTTTGGCGGCAAGGGAGGGGTTACCTATAAGTTTAACGGTAGGCATTGGATCTCCTTGGCAGGGGCTTATATCATGAAAGCACCGGTTTATCAGAATGTATTTATTAATCCTAGGGAAAACAATGAGACCGTTCCCCAACAACAGCCAGAAAAGATAAATACGGTAGATATTAACTATTACCTGCGGTTGCCCAAGCTTACGGGCAGGCTAAGCGGATATTATACGCGGTTACAAAACACCACCGATATAAATTTTTTCTTTGTGGATGCTGGGGTGGGGAGCGATTTTGTTCAGGAAGTAGTCAGCGATTTGGATAAATTGCATATGGGGACGGAATTGGGTTTGGAATATCAAATTTCATCCTCCGTAAAACTGTCGGCCGTTGCCGCCGTAGGGAAGCACCTCTATGCAAGCGACCCCAGGGTCACCATTAATTTTGATACCTCAGGGGCGGAGGAAGAACTTATAAACACGCTTGGGAAAAGCTCCTTGGGCATTTCTAAAATAAAGGGGCATAAACTTTCTCAGGGACCCCAAGTAGCCTATGCGCTGGGCGTAGAATATAGAGATCCAAAATATTGGTGGATTGGTACTACAGCTAATTATTTGGGTAATAACTATGCAGGACTCTCCACAATAGCCAGAACAGCTAGCTTTTATATAAATCCACAGACGGGAAGTCCGTTTCCCAATGCAACCGAAGAAAATGTAAAACAGTTGCTGCGGCAAGACAAACTGGACGATAGCTATTTATTAAATATGGTAGGGGGAAAATCTTGGTTGAAGGCTGGCAAGTATATCAGCGTATTTGTAAGTATCAATAATATTTTTGATGTAAGCTACCGTAGCGGGGGGTATGAACAAAGTAGAAATGCCAATTTTGGTCAATACCAACAAGATACCCTAAGTGGGAGTCCTTCGTTTGCACCAAAGTACTGGTATGGGTATGGGCGAACCTACTTTATTAACCTAGCCCTTAGTTTCTAAGGGGGGGGCTTTAAATAAGTGATGGGGATGTATTAAACCAAATTACAATGACCAAAATAATGTGCATAACGACTTCTCTTAAATGTAAGCTGCTCTCTAGGGCATGGGGAGTTCTGGTGTTTGGACTATGGGCGTTTTTTGGATGTGTAAAGGATCCCGATTATAAGATGCCAGAAACCAATTGTACCAATAACTTAACCGCCAACGCCAGCTACGCAGAAGTAAAAGGGCTTTATGTGGATAAGACCCTACAGATACAAGAAGAGTTGATTATTGAGGGCTATGTAAACTCATCGGACCAAAGTGGAAATTTTTTCGGGGTCCTCTACTTTCAGGATAGGCCAGCGAATGCCACAGAGGGATTTCAGATAGAGTTGGACGTGCGCGATACGCATTTGTTCTTTCCAGTTGGAAGTAAAATCCTGATTGCCTTAAAAGGACTCTATCTTGGGAAAAGCAAAGGGGTGTATAAACTGGGAGGACAATTTACTTCCTTTGGTAATATTTCGGTGGGAAGGTTGCCCGCTGCTGTCATGGACCGTCATCTCTATAGAGATTGTGCCGATGTAGTAACAATAGAACCTAAAACCTTGGAGATAGGGGAGGTAGATGAACGTTTTGCCCATACCCTAGTACGCTTTAAGGACCTAGAAGTACGAGAGGACCAATTGGGGCTGCCTTTTGCCAATCCCAAGGAGGCTACCAGTAGAACCCTGGTTAATTGCCTGGATGAGGAGCTAATTATGTTAAATAGTGGTTATGCCGACTTCCAAGCGGAACAACTTCCCGCTTTAAATGGGGAGATTACGGGGGTGTTGTTACGGGAGCGGAACACCTATCAATTGGCCATACGGGATTTGGGGGATGTGGATTTCACAGAGGAGCGCTGTGCTGAGTTTGTGGACGAATTTACGTCTAACAAGGTGTTTATATCAGAACTGGCCGATCCCAATAACAATGCCGAGGCTAGGTTTGTAGAGTTGTATAATGCAGATAGCATGCCCTTAAGTTTAAAGGGGTGGCGTTTGCTCCGCTATACCAATGCCAATGTAGAAGTGAGCTCTGCCATTGATCTCTCTGAATTTACTATTGGGGCAGAAAGTACTTTTGTGATATCGCCCAATGCCAATTCTTTTACGAGCGTGTACGGGTTTCCCCCAGACTTAGGCGTGGGGAAAAACAGTCCGGCCGACTCCAATGGGGATGATAATTTTCAATTGGTAGACCCCTTTGGGACAGTCATTGATAGTTTTGGAGTGGTGGGGGTAGATGGTACCGGTACCAATCATGAGTTTGAGGATGGTAGAGCAGTACGGAACCCAAATGTAGAAGAAGCAAATCCCGTTTATACTTTTAGTGAATGGACCATTTATAATGACACTGGGGGTAGTGACACTATCAATCAGCCCCAGAATGCCCCGGAAGATTTTAGCCCTGGGGTGCGATAATAAATAAGGGGTAATTAATGGGCCTCTTAGGGATTATGGGAGTTAGACTGGGTAAAAGCCATTTTATTTTGTAAATTTAGGAGTGTTAGCAACTAATTAATTGCATGGTATGCGTGCAAACTAAAATAAGATTAAAATGAAAAAAAGATTAACAACTTCGGCGGGCGCACCCGTTTCCAATAACCAGCGGTCGCAAACGGCCGGTGAACGGGGCCCTGTATTAATGCAGGACTATAAGTTACTGGAGAAATTAGCACACCAAAATAGGGAGCGTATTCCTGAGAGGGTGGTACATGCAAAAGGATGGGGAGCCATGGGAACTTTTACGGTAACCAATGATATTACTAAATATACAAGGGCAAAAATATTTTCTGAAGTAGGAAAGAAAACAGAAATGTTAGCTAGGTTTTCTACGGTTGCCGGGGAACTGGGAGCTGCGGATACGGAGCGCGATGTAAGGGGGTTCTCCTTAAAATTCTATACCGAGGAAGGAAATTGGGATCTTGTTGGAAACAATACTCCGGTATTCTTTTTACGCGATGGCTACAAATTTCCTGATTTTATACGAACTCAAAAAAGGCATCCCAAGACCAATTTAAGATCTAACGAAGCTATGTGGGACTATTGGTCCCTGTCCCCAGAAAGTCTTCATCAGGTAACCATATTGATGTCGGACCGGGGGATACCCACCGCACCTATGTTCATGAACGGCTATGGGTCCCATACCTTTTCTTTTTGGAATAATGAGGGAGAGCGCTATTGGGTAAAATTCCACTTTAAGACACAACAAGGACATCGGCACTATACCAATGAGGAAGCTGCGGAGGTAATTGGGCAAACTAGGGAGAAATACCAAGAAGAGCTTTACGGGGCTATTGAGCGAGGGGAGTATCCTAAGTGGAAACTTATGGTGCAAATAATGCCTGAGGCCGAAGCCGAAAAAACACCCTATAATCCCTTTGACCTCACCAAGGTATGGCCGCATGCAGACTACCCCTTAATAGAGGTGGGTATCATGGAATTGAATAAAAACCCTGATAATTATTTTCAATATGTAGAAAATGCTGCCTATTCTCCATCCAATATAGTCCCAGGGATTGGTTTTTCACCGGATAAAGTACTGCAAGCGCGTATATTCTCTTATGCCGATGCCCATAGATATCGCTTGGGCACCCATTACGAGGCCTTACCAGCTAATGAGGCCAAGTCCGAGGTGAACCATTATCACAAAGATGGGGCTATGCGTTTTTTCACCAATGACTTTGGGAATCCCGATGCCTATTACGAGCCAAATAGCAAGGGAGGGGCCGTAGAGGATCCAACGGTAGAAGAGCCGCCAATGACCATCAATGGGGATATTAGGCGTTACGAAGAAAACGATACCTATGGGGAGTATAAACAACCTGGGGACTTGTTTAGACTGTTCAATGAGGAGCAACAACAACGTTTATTCAATAATATTGCAGCAGCTATGCAAGGCGTATCCATGGAGATAGTGGAAAGGCAGTTGGCGCATTTCGATAAGGCCGATCCCAATTACGGGAAGGGTGTAAGAAAAGCACTGGGCATTAGTGAGCTTGCCAATTATTAATAAATGAATTAATTAAAACGGAACCGTCACGGCAATTTTTGATGTGACGGTTTTTGTTATACTATTCGTCAACGTGATATGCCCATGAACGAAGTTTTTTTTAACGAAATTAGAAATGGCAATTTAGAAGCAGTAGGCAAAATGCTAAACGTGCATCCTCAATTGGTAGACAGTGTAGACCAACGGGGGGCTACCCCTCTAATCTTAGCCGCTTATTATGAGGAAGCCGAAATCGTGAATTTACTGTTGGATAAGGGTGCTCAAGTAGACGCCAAGGATGCCTCGGGGAATACCGCCCTAATGGGAGCTTGTTTCAAAGGATTTTCAGAGGTTGCACAGACCCTAATAAATAATGGGGCCAATATTAATGAGCGGAATGCTATGGGAGCTACTTGCTTAATTTATGCCGCTACCTTTAATAGGGAGGCAATTGCCAAAATGTTGTTGCAGGCTGGTGCCGATGCCTCTATAGCCGATGTTAGGGGTAAAACCGCCTTGGACCATGCTGCCATGCAAGGCCTCTCCAATCTAGTTGCCCTATTGGAAAATGTTTAGAGGCCTAGGCCCACTTTCTTCCCAATAGTACAAAGTTTCTTGGATTAGAAAATGATAGCAATGTCGAAAGAATTACATATCGCCCTGGTACAATGCCCGCTGGTGTGGGAAAATCCTCAGGCCAATAGGGATAGCTTAGAGAAGACAATCCAAACCCTTTCCAAAGAAGTAGATCTGATTGTACTCCCAGAGATGTTTACTACTGGTTTTACGATGTCTCCTGCCAATATCCCCTTGGAGGAAGGGCAGCGTACGCTGGCATGGATGAAGGCTATGGCTTCCCAAAATAATGCTGCCTTGGTAGGGAGTATTGTCTTTGGTGATACAGGGAATTATTACAACCGACTCTGGTTTGTGGAGTCAGATGGCACAACGGCTAGTTACGACAAGCGTCATACATTTACCCTAGCGGGAGAAGATAAGGTGTATGCCTCTGGCCGCAGAAAGTTGTTAATAAACTATAGGGGATTTAGAATTTGCCCCCTCATTTGCTATGATCTTCGGTTTCCGGTTTGGGCAAGGAATACGGAGGCCTATGATGTGCTTATCTATGTGGCCAATTGGCCAGAAAAAAGAATAGCTGCCTGGGATACCCTCCTAAAGGCAAGGGCCATAGAAAACATGGCTTATGTGATTGGGGTTAATAGGGTGGGAGCCGATCCCTCCGGGATCCAATACGTGGGCCATTCCGCTGTGTATGATGTTTTGGGTAATTCCCTGGCGTATTCGGAAGTAGAGACGGTCCTATATGCTACTTTAAGTAAAAAACATATAGAAGAACACAGACAGCGGTTCCTTTTTTTGGAAGATCGCGATCAGTTTACTCTAGAAGAGTAAAGGTTTGCTCCAGTTCCCAATTGGCACGCACCTCCAAGACCGAAGGGTAATAACTGACTTTTTCTGGTTGAATGCCCTTAAGGTAGTTTCCAGTATCCCATTTTTGATTGCCATTGCTATCGTGAATTACCCGAATAAGGTATTTTGCGGGCGCAATATGATTAAAGTGGAATATTCTGGCTTCATCCGCAAATTGCTCCTTTTTTACCACTCCCTTCTCATCGGTCAATTGCACAATTAAAGGATAGGTAACAGCACCCTCCAGGCTTAACCTTAGATTGCCAAAATCGGCATAACTTTTAGTGGTTAATTTATAGGATAAGGTGTCGTTCTCTTTTCCAAAGAAGTCGGTTGTCATGCCTGGGAGGAGGTCTAAGGTATAGCTTTCATTGGGCTCCACTTCAAAATTAAAATCAATTTTATTGCCAAGGGTATCCAAGGTAACCGTATGCTTCACGGCGGTAGAATCTTTTCGCCACAAAGAAGTTTTGGTAGTGTCTAAGTTAACGAGTGGGGTATTGGCACCTATAAAAAATGGTTTTCCAAACTCTAAAGAGCCCCGTTGGTTGGGTTGTAATACCAAAGTGTCTGCTGCAAGCTTCCTTGTTTTTACCGTAAAGGTATCCCTAAATTTCTCTAGGGAGTTGCTTACGGAAAATACTAGGGAATCTGCCGTAAAGGGGGTGATCCAAAAATTAAGGGTATCCTTATTGCGCTCTTTAAGGACCTTGGTCTTTATGCTGTCCGGTAGTTTGGAAAGGGTCTCTATTTCAATGTGTTCGCCCTTTCCTTGATATCCGAAAATAATTTTATTGCTTGCAGCAAAATTCGGTACCGATAGGGTGTAATCTGGAATCTCCTTAAATAGGGTTAGTACATAAATTGAGTCCGTAGGTAGAGAAATAGTATCCTTTATAAAAGCAATTTTATCGGTTTTTTGATCAAAAACATTGTTTTTGGCTTCGTCCTTTAGGCCAAACAGCGCATACTTTCCTTCTTTTAAATTTTTCAAATGAAAGATGGTGGTACTATCCAATGTATTGGTGATGTAATTTGGCGGCCGTTTATAGATGGTAGAGTCCGTATAAGTGCTGTCCAATTCGTACAGCATAACACTTATAAAATTGTCTGCTTTTTTATTGAAACCATCCAATACCACTCCAGATACGGTTAAAGAATCTATATAGTCTCCAGTAGAGAACACATAGGTTAAATAGCTGCTGGGGTTTCCTTCGTTATTATCAACAATACTCTGACCAAAATTAAAGGTATAGGTGGTGTTTTCCTTTAAGGTATCCTTGAGGATGATTTCCACATATTTTCTGGGGGAACCCTGTGGGGTTATCAACGGAGTATATTTTAGGGGAGGGGAGATAATCAATTGTTTCTCCAACTCGTTTAGCTTGATGTATTCGTCAAAATAGAGCCGAATTTTATCCCCTTTAAAATTGGTGGTCATATTTGATGGCTCTGCCTTAATTAATTTTGGAGGGGTAACATCCTTTGGGCCCCCACTTGGTGCGCCCCGTCTAGCACATTGTAGAAAAGCAGAAACCGCTAAAACCAAAAATATATACCCTAAAACGCGTTGAACCATACGATAAATAAAAGTGCCACAAAGAAACAACTAATTTGGAGAAATGTAAAATTAAGGCACAATGGCCATGGATGCAAGATATATTTCAATGCCTGGTGCTTCAGATAGGGCAATGGCACAGGCCTCCATAGTAGCTCCAGTGGTTATTACATCATCTAGTAGCAAAACTTTTTTGTTCCGCAACAGTTTGTGATCGGTCAATAGATACAATGCCTGCTTGTTATGCCACCGTAAAAGCCTCGTTTTGTTGGTTTGTGTTCTGGTATTGGCAGTTTTTATCAAAACGTTTTCCAAATATTGTGCGTTTAGATGAATAGCCACCGTTTTGGCAAATAAACTTACTTGGTTATATCCCCGTTTTCTGCGTTTTTTGGGATGTAGGGGAACCGGGATAACATAATCTATATCTCTGAGGTAATTGTTGTTTTTAAGGGTGAGGCCATACCATTCACCTAAAAAATAGCCAATTTGCTCTTGGTTCTTATATTTTAGATAGTGAATCAAGTTTTTTACGATGCCTTGGTCCGTGAAAAAAAGAAATGCACTAGCCTTGGAAATGTTAATTCTGCCATAAAATATACGGTCAACAGGGTTTTCTGCGTTAAAGGTATATTCGGTAAGTGGCAATTGGTTCCTGCAAACGGTACAAATGTGTTCTTCTCCTCTGATTAATAGGGTGTTACATCCAAAACATAGCTTGGGTAGTAAGACGGAGTTGATATCATTTAATATATTTGAAAGCTTGTGGAACATGAGCCCTTATTATCTTTAAACTACAAAATACGCATAGCTATAGATGGATTTTCAAGATAATAAATTAAACTATAAGATAATGGTAGCTGTTTTAGTGGCTGTTATTATAGGGGTGCTCATTGCTTTTTATTTTAATTATGCCCAGTCTAAAAGGGACCTCAGTTTTCTACAACAGGAACGGGAGTTATTGGTGCGGGATATTGCTTTGGTTAAAACGGACGTAGATCGCTTAGCTGCCCTTAACGAGGTGAATGAGATAGAATTGCAAGACTCCAAGTACAGGGTACAGCAATTGATGGACTCCGTAGGGAAATTAAATTTTTCCTTGGAAAAGCTGAAAGGATACAGAACGGAGCTCGTGGCCCTACAGTCTAGGTATGATAGTCTTAAGCTTAAGAATAGTTTTCTTAGGTACAACAATATGTTGATGGACAACAAGTATGAACAGACCAAGGAATTGGTAGAAAATTTACGGGGGGAGAGTAGCTCCCTGGCAGAAAAGGAGGCACTATTAATACAAAGGAATAGAGAGCTTAGTCAGGAATTAAAGAAGAAGAACCACCTTAAAATAATTAACTCCGAAGGTAGCGGATTCCGTTTCCGCAGCGGAAAACCAATAAGGACCAACAAGGCCAATACCATCTCTAGACTTAGGGGGTGTGTTACTATTATTGGAAACCCAAACACCAAAGATGAGGACCGGGTAATCTACTACCAGTTTTTAGGGCCTAATATGTCTGTTATAGAAGACAATGCTAATACAATTTCAGTGAACGGAAATGTTTACAGTAAACGGGTTCAGCTAGTCTTTATGGGGGAGCAATTTAATGTTTGCGATGCCATATCTATGCCAGAAGGATCGTTGGAAGAAGGAACTTACACCTTAAATGTCTTTGAAGACGAGAAATTGTTGGCTTCCACGGAATTTCAGTTGAAATAAATTACCCAATTATGGGGGATTGTCCTATTTTTGTCGCATGGCAAAAAAAGAAGACGATTTTAGAAAAGTTATTTCACATGCTAAGGAATACGGATATGTATTTCAGTCGAGTGAAATCTATGATGGGCTTAGTGCGGTTTATGACTATGCCCAGAATGGAGCAGAGTTAAAAAAGAATATTAAGGAGTATTGGTGGAAAGCCATGGTCCAGATGAACGATAATATTGTGGGCCTTGATTCTGCCATTTTTATGCACCCAACGATTTGGAAAGCTTCCGGACACGTAGATGCCTTTAATGACCCCTTAATAGATAATAAAGATTCCAAAAAGAGATACCGAGCCGATGTTCTTGTAGAAGAACATGCAGCTAAAATTGAGGCTAAGATCGAAAAAGAAGTTGCCAAGGCGAAGAAGCGTTTTGGGGACGATTTTGACGAGGCTCAGTTTATGGAGACCAACCCTAGGGTAGTGAAATATCAAGAGCAGATTGCTACTATCTTAAAGAGGCTTGGAACTTCCTTGGAGAAAGAAGATTTGGCAGATGTAAAGCAGCTCATTGAAGAGTTGGAAATTGCGTGTCCATTAACCGGTTCTAAAAACTGGACAGATGTAAAGCAATTTAACCTAATGTTCGCGACCAAATTGGGTGCCTCCGCAGAAAACGCCACGGATCTTTACCTTAGGCCCGAAACTGCGCAGGGGATCTTTGTCAACTTTTTAAATGTACAGAAAACCGCGCGCATGAAAATTCCTTTTGGGATCGCCCAAATAGGGAAGGCGTTTAGAAATGAAATTGTAGCGAGACAGTTTATTTTCCGTCAGCGCGAATTTGAACAGATGGAATTGCAGTTCTTTATCAAACCAGGTACACAGTTGGATTGGTATGAGACTTGGAAAGAGAAAAGAATGAAATGGCATTTGTCTCTAGGGATGGGCCAGGACAATTATAGATTCCATGACCATGAGCAATTGTCGCATTATGCAGACGCCGCTACCGATATACAATTTAAGTTTCCGTTTGGATTTAAAGAATTGGAGGGGATTCACTCCCGTACCGATTTTGACTTGGCCAACCACGAGAAATTCTCAGGGAAAAAATTACAGTACTTTGATCCAGAGCTCAATGAGAGTTATGTACCCTATGTATTGGAAACTTCCATTGGTGTAGACAGGATGTTTTTAGCTGTCTTTGCCAACTCCCTACAAGAGGAAGAATTGGAAAACGGTACTACTAGGACAGTCCTTAGGTTACCAGCGGTATTGGCTCCTAACAAGGCGGCAGTATTCCCATTGGTGAGAAAAGACGGCCTTCCAGAGTTGGCTATGGAGATTGTAGAGGATCTTAAATGGGACTTTAATGTAGTTTATGATGATAAGGATGCAGTGGGCCGTCGCTATAGAAGGCAAGACGCCAATGGTACTCCTTTCTGTATAACCGTAGATCATCAGTCCTTGGAAGACCAAACAGTCACTATCCGTCATAGGGATACCATGGAGCAACAACGAGTAGCTATTGCCGATGTTAAAAAGATTATCCATGATGAGGTGGATATGAAAACTTGGCTTAAAAGAATAGAGTAGCATGTAGGTTGCATTCTCTATCATAAGTACCATAAACCCCCATTGGAAAATAAATTCTAATGGGGGTTGTTTTTTTCCTTGCGCGGCTAGGTGAGACTTGTACCGCTATATAAGGGTATTCGTAGTTTCGCCTAAAAGCACCGGGGGATTAAATAGCCTAAAGGGAATATCTCAACTGCAGACTCCCATAGAAATTTCTGCCATCCCCAGGGTAATAGTAGCGCGGCTCGGAGCCACCAAAACCTTGGGTGTTAATAAGTACGGACCTAGCGTAGTGGGTGTTCAGAATATTGTTTAAGCCAAGGGATACATCCATATAAAGCTTCTTGGATAAATGTTTTCCAAGCCCTAGCTTACTGTTAATTATTTGGAAGGAATCACTATAAAGGGTGTTCGCGTCCGTGAGGGGAATTTCCCCTACGTATTGGTGGGTAGTATTCCAATAAAACTGCTGCCATACCCTAGCCTGTAGACCAGAATTTAAACGGTGTGCCGGCACTCCGGTCAGGGGGTTCCCAGAATAATCATTCCCTTCATCTATAAAGGATACAAATTGGTGTTTGCTGTAAGTGTAACTGATAAAGGGGGATAGTTCTAAATTGGTGCCAAGATTCCAGCGGTATTCCATTTCCAGCTCCAATCCCTGGTGTTTTGTTTTCCCTGCATTTTTACCAATATACTGATCTTCCCCAACGCGCTGCGCAACCAATAGATTATTAACATCCATTCTGTAGAGCGCCAACTGAATTCCCAGTTTTTGGTCTAGGAGATTCCATTTGGAGCCAATCTCATAATTGATTCCTGTTTCCTGTGCGATGTCCGGATTAATTACTCCCTCTGGGGTTAAGGTCTCTTCTAGGCTAGGGTTGGAAAATCCCCTGCTTATATTGGCATAAATGGTATTTTGGTCTAGAACGGTGTACGCTAAATTAAGGCTGGGCAAGAAGATGGGTTTAAAATCCCTTTTAGCACTCAAATTGGCGTCGCCCTCGTTAAACAAATCCCTAAAATCATAATGGGTCTTGTTAAGGCCGATGCCCAATTGTGCTGTAAATACATCGGTAATGGGAAATAAAAGGCTTCCAAAGGCATTGAACTGTCGTCTAAACTCCTTGTTGTTGGCAAAAGAATGCCCCTTTTTGCTTCCTTGTCCCTGGTTTTCCTTGTATAAATTTTCAAATTCCCTCCAGTTGTATTCATCCTTGTATAATTCCGCACCAAAACTGTAGGCTATTCCTTCTGTATTTTGCCCAAAGTGTCCGGTAAACTTGGTTCTAAATCCATATCCATGGGTGTATTCGTCCAATATGCCAAACGGCCGGGGTTCGTAGTGATCCAAGTAGCTGTAAAATATGCTGCTGGAGTTTTTTAATTTATCCGAAAAGGAATGGTTAAGGGTGAGTCCTATCAGGCTATACTTATTGGCCTCGTAGCCCTGGGCCGCTTTCCATGTAAATGCTGCCTTTCTAGGGTTTTCCGTAAAATCTGTTAGTCCTAGGGAGCTGGGTATTTGTGCCGTATAGTCTACATGGTTTACCAGAAGCCCGATGTTTGTTTTAGGATTTAATCGATAATTTAAATCCAAGAGGACTCCGTCTTGTTCAAACCGATTGTTTTCCCGGTACCCGTCTCTTTCCATATGTCCGTAATGTAGGCTAAGGGAAACCTTGTCTTCTTGCAGCGTAAACAAAAAATTATTCTTTAATAGTCCATAGGAGCCTGCGGTTACGTTGTTCCTAAAATAGGAGGATCCCACGGCAGGCTGTTTGGAGTTAAGGAGGATAGCCCCTCCCAAATTAGCTCCAAAATTGGTCCCTTTTGGTCCTTTAATCACATCTATATGACTTAGGTTTTCTAAATCGAAGGATTCTATAGTAGAAAAGCCAGATCCATTGGTAATAGGGATGTTGTTGTAGTAGAGGCGTAACTTGTCCGTTCCGTACAGGGTTCTGGCCCCTATTCCCCTTATGGTAATCCTATTGGTGTTTAGTGCGCCAGACAATATGTAAACCCCGGAAACCTGATTGATAGCCGACACCATTTCTATAGGGCTGTAATTTTTAAATACCTTGCCGCCAATTATTTGGGTGGGCACAATTCCATTGTCTGCAGCAGATGCACGAGCCTCCAGGAGGATCACTTCATCCAATACCGTTATGCTGTCTTTTTGAACAGGGTCTTGGGCCACGGTAAAGTTGATGAGTAATAACGTAAGAAGATAAACGTAAGGGGTTTTCATAAAATGGTATTTTGATTGGCAAACCTAAGGATTATTCTAGGATTTTTATGGAATTGCTTTACTAGGTATCTTGTTTGGGGATAATCATAACCCATGTCTTAATCTATGCCAGTTGTCTTTTTCAGTTAGGGAAACATTGTCTATTTTTAGCCCAATTTTTCAGGGATTTCCCCTGAAAAGAACGAAAAAACTACCGCCTTTCGGCTGGGAGGACCAGTAGCCAGGGTGGAGAAATATAGAAGTGGATGAAAATTGTTTCTTATAATGTAAATGGAATTCGAGCAGCCCTGAGAAAGGGTTTTTTGCAGTGGGTGCAAACGGTAAATCCAGATGTTATCTGTCTGCAGGAGATAAAAGCCAATGAAGAACAATTGGATCTTGAGGTATTTGAAGCCGCCGGATACCCCTACCACTATTGGTACAGTGCCAATAAAAAGGGCTATAGTGGGGTGGCAATCCTTTCTAAAAGGAAACCAGATCACATCGAATTTGGTACTGGGATAGACTATATGGATTTTGAGGGTAGGAATATTAGGGCCGATTTTCAGGATGTTTCCGTAATGAGTCTATATCTGCCATCTGGGACCAATATTGCTAGATTGGATCATAAGTTGCAATATATGGCCGACTTCCAGGCTTACGTGGACCACTTAAAACAATCCAGACCCAATTTGGTGATCTGTGGCGATTATAACATTTGTCATCAGGCTATTGATATCCATGACCCCGTAAGAAATAAAAATGTTTCGGGCTTTCTGCCAGTGGAAAGGGAATGGTTAGATAAATTTATGAAAAGCGGTTTTATAGATAGTTTCAGGCATTTTAATAAAGAACCGGATAATTATACCTGGTGGAGCTATAGGGCAAATTCTAGGGCTAATAATAAGGGCTGGAGATTAGATTACGGCCTGGTAAGTAATCCCTTGGAAGAACGTCTAAAGAGATCGGTGATTTTATCCCAAGCGGTGCATAGTGATCACTGTCCCATTTTGGTGGAATTGGAGGAGTAAATCCATCGACCTTAATTCTAAAAAATAATAAAACTAAACGATTTAAAGCAGCAAAATGAACTATACGAATCTTCCGCATACCGATATAGAAGTCAGTAAAATATGTCTAGGAACCATGACCTGGGGGAATCAGAATACCGAGGCGGAGGGCCATGAGCAAATGGATTATGCCTTGGAACAGGGTGTCAATTTCTTTGATACGGCAGAGTTGTACCCTATTCCTGCGGCCGCGGAACGCTATGCCCATACCGAGAAAATTATTGGTACCTGGTTTAAGAAGAATCGCAATAGGGAAAAGATGGTACTTGCCTCCAAGATTGTGGGTAGGTCCCCGGCCACCAGTTTTATTAGGACTACCGGGTTTAATAGGGAATCTATTACCGCGGCCGTAGAAGGAAGCTTAAAACGCCTTCAGACCGATTATTTGGATCTGTACCAATTGCACTGGCCAGATAGGGTTACCAATTATTTTGGGAAGCGAGGTTACCAATACGACGGAACAGATCTTTGGGAGGATAATTTTCATCAGATTTTGGAAACCTTGCGCGACCTGATCAGGGAGGGTAAAATTAGGCAGGTGGGGATTTCCAATGAAACGCCTTGGGGAACCATGCGATACTTGGAAGAAAGTAAGGTGCATCACGACTTGCCAAGGATGATTACGATTCAGAACCCCTATAGTTTATTAAATAGACTGTATGAAGTAGGATTGGCAGAAATCTCCCATCGGGAAGATTTGGGGCTGTTGGCCTATTCACCGCTGGGCTTTGGCGTGTTAAGCGGAAAGTACCTGGGAGGGAGGCAGCCAAAAGACGGTAGGATCACTTTGTTCCCCAATTACAATAGGTATAGTGGGGAAACTGCGGTTAAAGCCACAGAGATGTACCATAAATTGGCGATGGAAAATGGCCTGTCCCTTGCGCAGATGTCCTTAGCATATGTAAATAGCAGGCCCTTTGTAACCAGTAATATCATTGGTGCTACCAATTTGGAGCAATTGAAAGAAAATATAGAAAGTATACATATTGATTTAAGTGATGAGGTGCTTCAAGGGATTGAAGCGATTCACAATCAAATTCCTAACCCTGCCCCTTAAACCTAAAGCTATGTATTTTTTAAAAATCGGATTTTGGCAATTGGCATTGATCTTATTGGTTGTCCTAATACTACTGGTGCTAACGAGAATGTTCAATTCAAGGGATTAGGAGAATACTTGCTGGGCAACATCCTCGATCTTTCCAATTAATGCAACCCGTATTTTGGGCTGTTTAAGTGTTATCTTGTTGTTTTTGGACACGTAAATGGTGGTAAAGCCCAATTTCTCGGCTTCCATAATTCGCTGGTCTATACGCTGTACAGGTCGTATTTCTCCTGCTAAGCCTACCTCTGCCGCAAAACAAACTCCCTTTTCTATGGGGATGTCCTCATTGCTGGAAAGGATGGCTGCAATTACGGCTAAATCTATTGCTGGGTCGTCTACAGAGATGCCTCCGGTAATATTAAGGAACACGTCTTTTGCGCCCAATTTAAAGCCGGCTCGTTTTTCCAATACCGCCAATAACATGTTTAGGCGTTTGGCATTATAGCCTGTGGTAGAGCGTTGTGGGGTTCCATAAACCGCCGTGCTTACCAGGGCTTGTATTTCTATCATTAGGGGGCGCATGCCTTCTACCGTAGAGGCAATGGCAGTACCACTTAAACCCTCCTCATTCTTAGAAATTAGGATCTCGGACGGATTGTTTACTTCGCGCAGTCCGCTGCCCTGCATTTCATAAATGCCTAATTCTGCTGTAGAGCCAAACCTGTTTTTAAGGGAGCGTAATATCCGGTAAACGTAATTTCTGTCTCCTTCAAATTGTAGTACGGTGTCTACCATATGCTCCAAAATCTTTGGTCCGGCAATGGCGCCGTCCTTGGTAATATGGCCAATTAATAGTACTGGGGTGTTGGTCTCTTTGGCAAATTTTATGAGCTCTGCAGTGCACTCCCTAATTTGTGAGATGCTGCCCGCGGCCGATTCAATATAGTCTGTATGTAGGGTTTGTATGGAGTCTATGACCACAATATCTGGATCGGTCGCCTGGATTTGTTTAAAGATGTTTTGCGTTTTGGTCTCGGTCAGTATAAAACAGGTTTCATTATTAGCATTGATCCTATCTGCACGCATTTTAATCTGTTTCTGACTTTCTTCACCAGAAACATAGAGTGTTTTATAGGGTAGTTTAAGGGCAATCTGTAGTATTAAGGTGCTTTTTCCAATTCCGGGTTCACCTCCCAAAAGAATGAGGGAGCCAGGGACAATACCTCCACCTAGCACCCGATTAAATTCTTTATCGTGCGCATCCAGTCGAAGTTCTTTATCAGTGCTTATTTCATTGATCTTTAATGGCTTTGCGATTGTCTTGGAGCTAGGGGAGCTACTTTTCCAGGCTACCTTTTCCTCTTTCTGTACTATTTCCTCTACAAGGGTGTTCCACTCCTTACAGGCACTACATTGTCCAGCCCATTTGGCGTACTGGGTGCCGCAATTTTGACAAAAAAATGTTGTTTTGGTTTTGGCCATTTTCCTATTTTCTACTTTGCGCTAAGGTAGTAAAAGGATTCAAAAAAAGCGTGTGGGCAATCGTAAAGAGAGTTGACTCAATGTTGGAAGGTAGAAACCTATAGAAAGTAGCATATGGCCCCGTAGCCTTAAAGGCTTGCCCTTTGTGATCTATGAATGAAGTTCATCCTTATGCCAAAGCATGGAAGAGCCGTAATCTTTAATAGCCTTTCTTTTTTGTTTTTGGCTATCAATGTACTAGGATCAATAGCCGAAATCTGCCTTTAAGGCCTGTATTTTTTCCAAGGCCATATCCTTGGTAAGAAAGTCTATTTCTGCCATGGAGAAGGCTTTCTCGAAGGTTCTCAGTGCTTTTTTTGGCTTTCCCATTTGCTCTAAATATTCCCCTTCAAAATAAAACCCTAGCATGGTGTTGGGGTATTCTCTTTTGCAAAGATCAGACAAGGGTTTTAGCGATTCAAAATCCTCCTTTTTTCTGGTGGCGGCATAAATAGCCATTATGTCGTTAAGGCTGGTGGGTTTTTTAAATCCGAATAAATTTGAAATAGATTGTTGTTTGTCTGCCAAATACTGAAAGACCGGCTCATTGGAAGTGAGTATGTTCTCACGGTATTCTTTGGGGCTGATGGGTTTAAACATTCCAAAAATATTGTCGAACGCTTTCCCAATGCCATAGGTTACTACCGATACAGGGTCTGCGTTGGGGTATTGGTCAAAGAAATAGTGTAGGTTATCTGCATCCAGTGTTTTTAGGGCCTGGTCTAGGGCAAGCACCTCCTGTGTTTTTTCGTTTTTCTCGCCTTCTAAAATCAACTGATAGAAAATCTTTTTATTCATAACAGACAACCGCTGTGGAACCCTGGTAATCATTTCGGGGGCTAAAGTAGGTGAGATGGAGACATAGGCATTAAAGAGGGAAACATCCTTAAAGAGATAGAAGTTTCCAAAATTAGCCGTTACATCGTAGCCTACAAACATTTTAAATGGGGCAATACTGTAGTTGTTTTCCAGATAGGGGATGAGTTCCATTCCCAAAAACTCAAAAAATCGTTTGCCATCTTCGGTGGGTAGTCCGTTATGGGGGTCAAAGCTGGAATCTAGGTCCCGAGTGTAGGGCATGGATTGGTGTACTCCAACCACAATAGCTTCTGGCATACCGTGGAATCTACTATAAAACTTGGCATTGGCTACCACCTGATCAAAGAGGTATTCTGCGTCCAATGTTAAGATGACAGGATGTTTTTGCTGCTTGTCGTAGGATTCGGGTATGTAATAAGATACGGTCCGTTTATCCTGTAACTTATAGGATTCAAAAACTTCTTGGGTAATTTGAGCGTTAGATCCTAAGCATAGGAAGAGCGCCATTAAGGTGTAAAAGCGTAGCATAGGTTAAGTTGGATTTGGAAACTATTTATTTCTGTTCCATAACGGCAATAATAGAAAAGATATTGCCCCAAACACTACGATCATTAAAGTTTGCGAGATCCACATGATCCATCCAAAGGCATCTCCGGAAGCAGAGCTCACTCCAAAAATAGCTAGGGCGCTACTTACGGCTATGGGGTATATGCCAATGCCGCCATTGGTGGCAGACATAGCAAAGGCCCCTGCGACAAAGGCTACCAAAAGCTGACCTATGGTTAGGTCTACGGTTTCCAAAACAGTGTATTTTATAACCCAAAACATGGCAATATAGGCAGTCCAGATGAAGATGGTATGCGCTACAAACGCCCATTTTTGTTTCATCTTAAAAATGCTGAGAATGCCCCCTATTAGGCCTCTTAGGAGTCTTTTAATTTTTTCTGCCCAGGGGTGTTTAGATTTCTTAACAAAAAGGAAAAGAAGGGTGAAGCCTAGGATTCCTGAAAGTAGGAGGGTAGTTAAAAAAGCAACATTTAAGCCCCGGTCCTTAAGAAACGCCCAAATAATATCCGTTTGTAAAAAAAACGCGAGTCCAATTACCAGTAGTAACATTATCAGGTCTATGATCCGTTCTGTAACAATGGTTCCAAACCCTTTTTCAAATGGGACATTTTCGTAGGTGGTTAAGGCGGTGGCCCTAAGCACTTCTCCGGACCTGGGAATACCTAAATTGGTGAAATAGGCAGTGAGAATAATTAAAATATTGTTTACCACGCTGGGGCGGTATCCGAGGGGCTGTAAAAGGTAGTTCCACCTTATGGCTCTAGAGATATGGGTCATAATCCCCAATAAGATAGAAACGCCCACCCAAAAAAGGTCGGCGTTTTTTATATAATAGAGTATCTGTTTCCGCTCCTCTTCCGTGGTAGAAAAATAGGAATACCAGATTAAGAAAACCCCCAGTGCTATAGGGAGTATGGTTTTTAAGGTTTTCTTAGTCGATGGTTTCAAGGCTAGGTCAAAAGATTGGTTTCCTCGTTGGGGAATACCAGGGAAGGATTAAAGTTTTTAGCTAGCTCAAATTCCATTTGGGCGTAGGTGATCAGTATTAATACATCCCCTACAGCTACTTTTCTTGCAGCTGCCCCATTTAGGGTAACCTCTCCACTTCCTCTAGTGCCTGGAATGGCATAGGTCTCCAGTCGCTCACCATTGTTGTTGTTTACAATCTGTACCTTTTCTCCCCTAATTATATTGGCGGCGTCCATTAAGTCTTCGTCAATGGTAATACTGCCTATGTAATTTAGGTCGGCACCGGTAACTTTTACCCGGTGTATTTTAGATTTTACTACTTCTATTAGCATGGTGCAAAGTTAATCAATTTAGTTTTTAGTTATAGCTGTTTTGGAATACCACCTTATTGCGGCTGCTAACCTGCCAATTTAAAGGGCAATATTGTCTATAAGTCGTACCCCATCTACATAAACGGCAATAAAAGCCCGGTATGGGGTGTCCTTTTTTGGTTCTTTAATGGGCTGTAAATGCGCTTCATCAACAATGGTTATGTATTCTAGATCCAAATTGGGTTGGGTGCTAAATTCATTTTTCACCCAATCCATAATAAAGTCTGCACTTTTTGTGCCAAAATTTTCTTTGGCGGATAGGAGGGTTTTATAGATAAAGGCCGCCTCTTCCCTTAATTCTTCGGAAAGCCTTGCATTTCTAGAGCTCATGGCGAGTCCGTTAGCTTCCCTGACAATTGGGCAGCCCACTATGGTTACTGGAAGATTTTTAAGTTGAACGAGCTTTCTGATGATTTGAAGCTGTTGAAAATCTTTTTCGCCAAAATAAGCCCTTGTCGGATTAATAAGTGTGAAAAGTTTTTCCACAATGGTGCCCACACCATCAAAATGCCCTTGCCTAAACGCCCCTTCCATAACCTTATCCAAGCCGTTAAAATCATATGTTTGGGAGCTAATATTCCCCGAATAGAT
The DNA here is from genome assembly GCF_002150785.1 of Arenibacter amylolyticus. Taxonomy (GTDB): domain Bacteria; phylum Bacteroidota; class Bacteroidia; order Flavobacteriales; family Flavobacteriaceae; genus Arenibacter; species Arenibacter amylolyticus. Next base: position 283,974 of record NZ_MTAZ01000004.1, read on the forward strand.
TTCCTCTGCATTGGGGGAAAAGACAATTAGGGTGTCCGATACTGATTTTAATAGGGAAAGGTCGGCTTCCAAGGTATTGGGGTATTTTGCCAGATCTTCCTGATTGTTAAATTGGGTGGGGTTTACAAAAATGCTTACTACGGTATGATCATTCTCTCTGTTCGCTTGCTCAATTAGGGAGAGATGCCCTAAATGCAGGGCGCCCATGGTAGGAACAAGGCCAATAGATTTGGTGTCATCCAAAGAATTTAAAAGTGATTTAAGTTCCTTTTTGGTGTTAATTAACTGCATGCGATTTACTTAAAAGTCAGCAAACTTACTATAAATACTGCTAATCTGCATAATTTTTGTAATTTTGCAGCTGCGTTTGCACTAGAAATAAAATATTGATTGTATGAATGGTAAAAAGATATTGTTTGTATCTTCTGAATTAGCCCCCTATCTACCAGAGAACGAAGTTTCCCAAATGTCCTATGAAACACCTAGGATGGTCAACAGTAATGGTGGCCAGATAAGGATATTTATGCCCAGGTTCGGAAACATTAATGAGCGAAGACATCAACTACATGAGGTAATTAGATTGTCGGGGATGAACTTGGTGATCAATGACATGGATATGCCACTGATCATAAAAGTTGCTTCTATACCAAGAGAAAGGATTCAGGTCTATTTCATAGATAATGATGAGTACTTTAAAAGAAAAGCCACCTTTACGGATGAGGATGGAAATGCCTTCCCGGATAATGACGAAAGGGCTATTTTCTTTGCGAAAGGAGTGGTGGAAACGGTTAAGAAGTTAAACTGGTCCCCAGATATTATTCACGTGCACGGATGGATGGCTTCTTTGTTGCCTTTATATCTAAAGAAGTTTTATGCCGATGAGCCTTTGTTTGGTGAAAGTAAGATAGTTATGTCCGTTTACGGCGAAGGATTTGAGGGCGCATTGGATGCTGATTTGGTGAAGAAGATTGCCTTTGATGGTGTTGATGAAGAGAGTATAAAAGACCTTAAAGATCCCACATATAATAATTTGTTAAAAGTTGCGGTGAATAATTCCGATGCCGTTATATTAGCGGCCAATGAGCTTCCAAAAGAGCTGGAAGATCACATATCCGGCCTTGATAAACCTGTTTTGCCCTATGTTGCATTGCATGAGTTTGAGGAAGCTTACATGAACTTTTATAACACCGAAGTATTAAAATAATCTGCATGAACTTAAGGAAAGGATTAACCTTGTCAGCGGTAGTGGGTATGCTGCTCGCAGCTACATTTATATCGTGTGAAGAGGATATAACCACCCTTGGTAGTGGGGTTGTGGGTAACGAACCGTTTACTGCGAATAAAGCAGTTTACGACGTTTTTGCCTATAACAAAAAAGTAAAGGCCGTTAGATCTAATAGAATTCCAGTTTATCAGATTGGAAATTTTAACGACCCCATTTACGGAGCAACGGAGGCGAGAATTACTACTCAAGTACAACTTTCCTCCGTTAATCCAGTTTTTGGGAAATACGCTGCCAGCGTTGAAGCCAATGCTGATTCCGATGGTAGTAGTCTTACCATCAATGAGAATGAAACGGTAAAAGAGGTGTATTTATATATTCCTTACCTAGTTAATCCTCGTGCAGATCAGAAAGGGGAAGAAGCCAAGGATAGTCTTACCGATGGGACTCCCCCCAATAGGCAGCCTAGGGTTTTTGATTTAGATAGTATTTTTGGAAATAGGGAGGTACCCTTTAATTTAAAAGTGGAGCGGTCTACCTATTTCTTAAGGGATTTGGATCCTAATAGTAATTTTCAGGAAGCCCAACCTTATTATTCTACTCAGCAATTTTCGCCTAATTTTGTTTCCGATGTATTGTTTGATGGGGAGGTAGCAATATCTGATGAGGATTCCTTGGTTTTTAAGGAGGACGACCCAGCTACGGAAGGGGTAGACGAATCTGAAGAGGAGCCTGTAAGAACCCCTCCTGGGATAAAGGTGCCATTAGACAAGGCATTTTTCCAGGCTAATATCCTAGATAAGGAAGGTAGTCCAGAATTATTTAGTCAGGCTAACTTTGTAGAGTTCTTCAGAGGGATCCATATGTCTATACCCGATGATATATTATTGTTGTTAGATCTTACTAAAGGTAATATCACTATTACTTATGAGTACGATAGCGTTACCAGTGCCTCTGACGACACCGTGAAAAAGGTGGAGAAAGACTATGTGCTTTCGCTGATAAGAAGGGATGTTGAAACCGGGAGTATTGTTGGGAATGCTGTAAATACTTTTAACAACGCTGCCTATCCAGATCACATTGCCAATGCGATGGATACTGGCGAAAACGCCTCTAAATTATACATTAAAGGAGGGGCTGGAAGTTATGCTCAGATTAAACTTTTTGGTGAAGACGATGGCGCAGAGATTATTAACCAGATAAAGAATGAAAACTGGATAATTAACGAGGCAAACCTGGTGTTTTATGTGGATAGGACCACCCTAGATGCTGCTCCAGAAGCTATAGAGCCTTCCATTCTATATCTCTATAAGGAAAATGGTAGCTCTGTATACAATCCATTCTTGGAGACCCAGGAAGATTTATCACTTGGGAATATTACCAACTTTGACGGTAAGCTCTACAAGGAAAATGGTAAGGGAGATCGTTATAAGATTAGGATTACCAACTTAATAAATGACATTATTGTTAGGGATTCTGCCAACGCCACCCTTAACTTGTCGGTTACCTCCGATATTAGGTTAACCACTACCAGAAAGGCTTTGTTAGCCGATGATTCTGAGGTGAAAATGCCTTTAATGTCCATCGTAAATCCGTTTGGAACGGTATTGATGGGAAGTGGAAATGTACCTAGTGGCCAGGAGAACAGGAAACTACAACTCGAAATCTTTTATACCAAGGCCAACTAGGGCAAAAAAAGTACCACTCACAGTATTTTTTTAGTTAATTATCTAAAAATCCAAAGGTTTATTGTAACAAGCAACTACATTTGTTACAGTAAACCTTTTTTTGTTTAACTAACTAAACCGAGAACATATGTGTGGAATTGTGGGATATATAGGGTATAGGGATGCCTATCCAATTATAATAAAAGGACTTCAACGATTAGAATATAGGGGTTATGACAGTGCGGGCATTGCCCTTTTTGATGGAGAAAACATCAATCTTTCTAAAACCAAAGGAAAGGTAGATGATCTTAAGAAAAAAGCCCAGGCATCCATGTCCTTAAAGGGGAGCTTGGGAATTGGGCATACCAGATGGGCTACCCATGGTGCTCCCAACGATAAGAATTCTCACCCCCATTATTCCAACTCAGGGGACTTGGTTATTATCCACAATGGAATCATAGAGAATTACGATGCTATTAAAAAGGAGCTAGTCAATAGGGGGTATACTTTTTCCTCGGAAACAGATACCGAGGTGTTGGTAAATCTTATTGAAGAAGTAAAATTAAAAGAAAACGTAAAGCTGGGTAAAGCGGTCCAAATAGCGTTGAACCAGGTGGTAGGCGCCTATGCCATTGCGGTAATTGACAGGCAGAAGCCAGATGAGATTGTAGTGGCTAAATTGGGAAGTCCGTTGGCCATTGGGGTAGGGGAAAACGAATTTTTTGTGGCTTCGGATGCATCTCCTTTTATAGAGTTTACCAATAATGCCATTTATTTGGAAGACGAGGAAATGGCTATTATCCGCTTGGGTAAGGAAATAAAACTGCGAAAGATTAAGGACGATTCCATTGCTTACCCTTCTATCCAAGAATTACAATTAAACCTAGAGGAGATAGAAAAAGGAGGTTTTGATCATTTTATGCTGAAGGAAATCTATGAGCAGCCCAGAGCTATATTGGATACTTATAGGGGGAGACTGCTAGCCAAGGAGGGAATAATAAGAATGGCGGGAATAGATCAAAACCTTGAGAAATTCTTAAATGCCAATAGAATTATTATTGTAGCCTGTGGAACCTCGTGGCATGCTGGTTTGGTTGCCGAATATATTTTTGAAGATTTAGCAAGAATACCGGTGGAGGTGGAGTACGCCTCTGAATTTAGGTACCGAAATCCAGTAGTAACAGATAAGGATGTACTAATCGCTATTTCCCAATCTGGGGAAACTGCAGATACCTTGGCGGCTATAAAATTAGCTAAGGAAAAAGGTGCATTTGTATTTGGGGTTTGTAATGTGGTAGGTTCTTCCATTGCTAGGGAAACCGATGCCGGTGCCTACACCCATGCCGGACCGGAAATTGGTGTGGCTTCTACTAAAGCCTTTACTACCCAAATAACCGTTTTAACCTTAATGGCCTTAAAATTGGCCCAGGCAAAGGGAGTTTTTGATCGAAGCCGTTTTCACGAGTATTTAACGGAATTGGAGCAGATACCCGCCAAGGTAGAGGAGGCTTTGCTCACCAACCCTTTGGTAGAGATTATCTCTAATGTGTACAAGGATTCTACTAATTGTCTGTATCTAGGAAGGGGCTATAATTTCCCTGTGGCACTGGAAGGGGCTTTAAAACTTAAAGAAATTAGCTATATCCATGCAGAAGGGTATCCTGCTGCGGAAATGAAGCACGGGCCTATAGCCTTAATAGATGAGCATATGCCAGTGGTGGTAATAGCGACCAGCAAAGGGCATTATGAGAAAATTGTGAGTAATATTCAAGAAATAAAATCCCGAAAAGGTAAAATTATTGCCGTGGTAACCCAGGGTGATGTACAGGTCCGGGAATTGGCAGACCATGTGATTGAGGTCCCAGAAACATTGGAGAATCTTACCCCTCTGCTAACAACCATCCCCTTGCAATTACTGTCTTATCACATTGCTGTAATGCGCGGGTGTAATGTAGATCAGCCGCGAAATTTGGCGAAATCTGTCACGGTAGAATAAATCGTAGATAGGGATAAAGTGGGTTGGACATTCATGGTAATGGTCTTGGGAGGCCGGTTATTGTGAATGTCTTTTTGTTTTAGGGGTTTTTTTGTGGTATGGGAATTTAAACAGGGTGATTTTTGCCATTTAAATACTATGCATGCATAATTTAAGGATGTTTATTACAGTTAAAATGAAAATATATGTATATTGGCTTAATGCATAGTAATGTAAAATAATCCTAACTAAACTTGACATTTTTATGAGAACTACCCTTCTATTATTCTTTTTAATGTTTGGAGTACTCGCCTCTTCCCAAACTTCCCTAAGTGGAACTGTGGTAGACCAGGATAACGCACCCATTCCAGGAGCCAACTTGGTCATTGAGGGAAAGGCTATCGGAACGGTGACCGATTTTGATGGAGTATTCAGCTTAAATACCAGTGAGGCACCCCCCTTTACCTTAAAGATAACCAGTATTGGGTATATGCCCACGACGGTAAATATCACTCAAAGTGATCAAAATCTCACCATTGTATTAAGTGAGGAGCAAACCCGTTTGGACGAGGTGGTAATTTCTGCCTCCAGGACCCCGGAACGTATTTTTGAGTCTCCAGTAACCGTGGAGCGTTTTGGTTTGAAAGAAATAAAAAATACCGCATCGGCCGATTTCTATGATGGATTGGAAAATTTGAAAGGCGTAGACATTAATACTAACAGTCTTACCTTTAAGTCTATCAATACAAGAGGCTTTGCCACCTTTGCCAATACCCGTTTTATGCAATTGGTAGATGGGATGGACAATTCCACTCCGGCCCTTAACTTCCCGCTTGGAAACTTGGTGGGGATGGGGGAAACAGACGTGCAAAGCGTGGAATTGCTTCCTGGAGCTGCCTCTGCGCTTTATGGGGCAAATGCCTTTAACGGGATTTTATTCATGAGGAGTAAAAATCCTTTTGATTACTCTGGAATCAGTGCCTATGCCAAAAGAGGGATTACCTCGCAGGTGGCATCCGGAGATAATGCTTATACCGATTTTGGTATGAGGGCGGCGCTTAAATTTAGCGATAAGTTTGCTGGTAAGGTAAATTTCTCCTCTTTAAAAGGTACAGACTGGGCGGCCAACAATTATGATGGCAAGCCGGGAACAGGTGCTACCAGGGCCAGTATAGATTACGACGGCTATAATGTATATGGGGACGAGGCTTCCACAAATATTCGCGCCGCTTCCGGTGGTCTGGGAATCATCCCGGACGTGGTGGTGAGTAGGACTGGGTATGAAGAAAGGCACCTAACAGATTATAATGCCGAAAGTGTAAAGGCCGACTGGGGGCTTTATTATAGACCCTGGGCTAGCGATTTTGAAATTTCCTATGTGGGTAAAATAGGCAAAGGAACTACTATTTATCAGGGGACCAACAGGTATAATATTGATAATTTCACCATGCAGCAGCATAAGTTTGAAATGAAAAACGATAACTTTTTCCTGAGAGGTTATGTGGTTTCGGATAAGGCTGGGGATTCTTACGATATGGTGTTTACCGGACTTAATATTAATAATCTGTGGAAATCCAATCAGCAATGGTTTAGGGAGTACATTAATACCTATGCGGGTGCTACCTTGAGTGGCGCTACGGATGAGCAGGCACATGCAGCAGCAAGGGCTCAGGCAGATACAGGAAGGTTAATTCCAGGGACACCAGAATTTCAAGCAGCCTTTGAAAAGGTGATTAATGATCCGGACTTCACCAAAGGTTCGCAGTTTAAGGATGCTTCCAAATATTACCATGCAGATGCCAATTACAACTTTTCCCATCTATGGGATGCGGTAGATGTGCAGGTAGGGGGCTCCTACAGAAAGTACGACCTTAATTCTTTTGGAACCATATATACGGATTATGATGGTAGTATCCAATATTCGGAATTTGGTATATATACCCAGTTGCAAAAGCAGGTAGATCTTAGTGACTATGTAGAGATGAAACTGACTGGTTCTGCCCGTTATGACAAGTCAGAGTTCTTCGATGGCTTTGTATCCCCTCGTCTTTCTGCAGGTTTTACCATTAAGCGAAATCATAATATACGGGCTTCTGTGCAGACTGGATTTAGAAATCCAACAACGCAAGACCTATTTATTGGGTTAAATGCTGGAAGAGCGGTGTTAGTAGGATCAGCACCTGCTAACTTGGACAGATACTCCAGATCCTATGATGTGAGTGCATCAGGGCAGCTTATGGGGCAACCGGCCACCGTGGAGCAAACTGGAGGGGCGGCCTACAACAATTCTTATTTGGCAGCTTCGGTACAAGAATTTGCAGCAACTGAAGACCCATCCGTATTGGAAATTGGGAACTCTAGTCTAGTAAAGCCAGAGCGTGTAACTTCTGCCGAGCTAGGGTATAGAGGAAAGATCAAGAAGTTGGAAATAGATATGAGTGTGTATTATAACTCCTATAAGGACTTTATTTCCGGGGAGCTGGTTGTGTCTCCGTTTTACGGGGAAGTGGGTGATGGCGGACTCTCCGTTGCAGCCTTGGCCAATGGGGATTTTCAAACCTATCAGACCTATACCAATTCTAAGGCAAATGTTAATTCTTATGGAGGGTCTATAGGACTTAACACTAAAGTGCTGGGGAATTTTGATTTAGGTGGTAGCTATACCTACACCCAACAAGATTTTGACCAGAATGCATTCCCAGATTTTAGAACCAATTTTAATACGCCAGAACATAAGGTGAAGGCTAATTTTGGGAATACAGACCTTTTAAAGAATTTTGGATTTAACGTAGCTTGGAGATGGAGCGATACCTATTATTGGCAGGCAACTTTTGGCGATGGTCAGATTCCTTCTTACCATAGCGTGGATGCACAGATCAACTATAGTGTTCCAAGTATAAAATCTACTTTTAAGTTAGGAGCGTCCAATGTTTTGGGAGATGAGTATTTTACGGCTATTGGTACCGGAAATATAGGTTCTATGTACTATCTATCCTGGACAATTAATAACTAATAAAACTATGAAAGCTACCATGAGAAATATAAAATACGTAATGCTGTCCGCGGTGCTTATAGGTTTCACGGCCTGTAATAATGACGATAGTAATGAGGTGGTCATTGAAGCTACCCCAGAATTAAACGTGGCGGACCTTAATTTATCCAACTACGTAGCGGTAGGAGCTAGTTTTACCGCAGGATTTTCGGATAATGCCCTATTTAAGGCATCGCAAGAAAAGTCGTTTCCAAAAATTCTATCGGAACAATTTGCCCAAGGAGGAGGGGGAAGCTTTACCCAGCCTTTGATGAACGATAATTTTGGCGGATTGGCCGTTGGCGGAACTAGAATTACCGAGCCAAGGCTTGTCTTTGGAGGAGCTGGGCCTGTTGCTCTTGAATCTCTTATAGGGCCGGTTACCGTAACTACGGACATCGCCATCAACAATCCTTCTGGGCCTTTTAATAATTTAGGAGTACCAGGGGCAAAGAGTTTCCATTTATTGGCTCCGGGCTATGGTAACCTTGCCAATTTTCCCGCAGCGGCGAATCCTTACTTTATCAGGATGACCGGAACTACACCCAACGCTTCCGTGTTGGAAATGGCAATGGCACAGAGCCCTACGTTCTTTAGCCTTTCAGAAATTGGTGGGCAAGATGTTTTAGGGTACGCCCTATCTGGTGGGGAGAGCAACCCAGATGCAAGTAATTATAGCCCTATTACCCCTTCGGCAGTTTTTGAGGCTTCCTATACGGCATTGGTGGATGGGCTTACTGCTAACGGAGCAAAAGGGGTGGTGGCCAATTTACCTTATATTACCTCCTTGCCACATTTTACTACGGTTCCCCATAAACCTTTAGATCCCAGTAACCCAGACTTTGGTCCTCAAATACCCTTATTGAATTCAATCTTTGGGGCGCTCAACCAAATATATGACGGCTTGGGGCAGCCCAACCGAAAGGTGGTCTTTTCTGAAACTGCAGCAAGTGCGGTAGTGATAAGGGATGAGACTTTGGCGGATGTTTCCGCTCAGTTGGAAGGCGCTTTAAATGCTAGTCCAACCTTCCCCGCATTTATTGGGCAGTTTGGTCTTCCAGAGGAAGCCGCACCAATGGTAGCCCAATTATTGGGGCAGGCCTATGGACAAACAAGGCAGGCAACGGAAGAAGATTTATTGGTACTGCCCAGCAGTTCTGTAATAGGAACCGTGAATACCAGTTCTGTGGCCGCTTTAATGGGTGCAGGGCTTTCACAGCAATTGGCGGGTCAGTTTTCCATAGAAGGGATTACCTTGCCATTGGCAGATAAATGGGTGTTGCTTCCCAGCGAACAAAATGAAATAAAAGCAGCGACGGATGCTTATAATGCTACCATCCAGTCCGTTGCAGACGCTAAAGGTTTGGCTTTGGTAGATTTTAAGTCGATACTACAAAAGGCGAGTACGGTAGGGATATCCGATGGCGACTTTATTTTGACCACTGCCCTAGTGCGTGGTGGATTAGTAGGGTTAGACGGTATTCACTTAACCTCTAGGGGTTATGCAGTGATGGCCAATAAATTTTTAGCAGCCATTGACGCCAAATACGGGTCAAACTTTATTGAAGCGGGTGTTAAGGCCGATGTTGGACAGTATCCAACAAACTATAGTCCAACACTCCAATAGTTTAGATAAAAAAACCGATTTTAAACACCTTCTTTATGGAGGTGTTTTTTTATATCCAAAAAACGTCTTGATACCACTTCTTTGTTTAATTAAAAAAATATATCTTTGCAGCGCGAAAAATGAGATGGTAGAATTAACAGGTGCCAAATGTTTTTCGAATTAATAATACTCAACATTAAATACATAAGTAATGTCTAAAGTTACAGGTAAAGTTTCCCAAATCATTGGCCCGGTTGTGGATGTAGAATTTCAATCTGGAGCAGACCTTCCAAAAATATATGATTCTTTGGAAATCCAAAATGAAGATGGATCAAAATTAGTATTGGAAGTGCAATCCCATGTTGGTGAAAATACCGTACGGACAATTTCTATGGATTCCACCGACGGATTAAAAAGGGGACTTGAGGTAACCGCAACAGGTAGTGCAATACAAATGCCTATTGGTGATGAGGTGTACGGTCGTCTTTTCAATGTAATTGGAGATGCGATAGATGGTCTTGGAGAATTGCCTAAAGCTGGGAAGGATGGTCTTCCTATACATAGGGATGCACCAGCCTTTGAGGACCTGTCTACTTCTACCGAGGTATTGTTTACCGGTATTAAAGTAATAGACCTTATTGAGCCTTATGCAAAAGGAGGTAAGATTGGTCTTTTTGGAGGAGCTGGTGTTGGTAAAACAGTATTGATTCAGGAATTGATTAACAATATTGCAAAAGGACACGGTGGTCTTTCCGTATTTGCAGGTGTAGGTGAGCGTACCCGTGAAGGAAACGACTTGCTTCGTGAGATGTTGGAATCTGGAATTATAAGATATGGTGACGATTTTCTGAAGTCTATGGAAGAAGGCGGATGGGATTTGTCTAAAGTAGATAAGGAAGCAATGAAAGAATCCAAAGCAACTTTTGTCTTTGGACAGATGAATGAGCCTCCTGGAGCACGTGCACGTGTTGCGCTTTCCGGATTGACCATTGCAGAATACTTCCGTGATGGAGCTGGCGAGGGTCAAGGTAAAGATGTTCTTTTCTTCGTAGATAATATTTTCCGTTTTACCCAAGCAGGTTCCGAGGTATCGGCACTATTGGGTCGTATGCCATCGGCGGTAGGATACCAGCCAACATTGGCCACGGAAATGGGAGCTATGCAAGAGCGTATTACTTCTACAAAAAGAGGATCTATTACATCCGTACAGGCGGTTTACGTACCTGCGGATGACTTAACGGATCCGGCGCCGGCAACTACCTTTGCCCACTTGGATGCTACTACCGTATTGTCCCGTAAAATTGCCGAGCTAGGAATTTATCCTGCGGTAGATCCATTGGAGTCTACTTCTAGGATTCTTACAGCGGATATTTTAGGAAATGATCACTACGCTTGTGCCCAAAGGGTAAAAGAGTTGTTGCAACGATATAAAGAACTACAGGATATTATCGCCATTTTAGGAATGGAGGAATTATCCGAAGAAGATAAATTGGCAGTAGGTAGAGCTAGACGTGTACAGCGTTTCTTGTCTCAGCCTTTCCACGTAGCGGAGCAATTTACTGGTATCCCAGGAGTTTTGGTAGACATTAAGGAGACCATTAAAGGATTTAATATGATTATGGACGGTGAATTAGATCACCTACCAGAATCTGCCTTTAACCTTAAAGGAACTATTGAAGAAGCTATAGAAGCAGGGGAGAAAATGCTTGCTGAGGCGTAAACTAGTGGACAGTAGGCAGTGGCGGTTGGCAAACAACTCAATACTCAATACTCAATACTATAAAAATAAAATATGTATCTAGAAATTGTGTCCCCAGAGGCTACGTTATTTACTGGTGAAGTTACTGCGGTAACTGTTCCGGGTGTAAAAGGTGAGTTTCAAATGTTGAACAATCACGCACCTATTATTTCCCTACTTGATGCGGGGAAGGTAAAGATTCAGGGTAAAGTAGTTGTTGATAAGGCCCATGAAAACAAATTTACACAGGATGCCAACGGTGATACCGTTTTGCATATTACCAGTGGTACAGTAGAAATGAAGAATAATAAGGTGATTATATTGGCAGATTAATATAATCCCAATAATCAAATCATAAAAAGCCATGCATAATTGCATGGCTTTTTTTTGTGTTTAATTGGGAGAAGTGAATAGTAAAATATAATCGGTTTGTATTTTTTTTGTAGGGGGCTAGTCCCTCCCATGATGCTTCGCAATGGTCTCTTCGCTTAGTCGTAGAAATCTTGCTGCATTGTTGTATAGGATATTTCGCTTTTCCTTCTCACTTAAAAATTCTGCTGTATGAATAGCTTCTATGCCCACTTCAATAGTCTCTGGCCAATTCATCTGATCTGAGCCAAACATTACCCGCTTTCCAAAGCCGGCTTCAAATATCCGTCTTAGGTACTCGTGGAAGGCTTTTCTGGGGATTGCATAGCAGATTACCCCCACATCTACATAAACCTGTGGATGGGTCCATAGAACGGCTAGGAGGTCGTCTATCATAGGGTAGCCAGCATGCATTAGGTATATTCGTAGTTTTGGATGGCGCATAAGAAGCTCTTCTACCACTAGCGGACTGTGAAGTTTAGCTCTGTAGTTACCCACCCCAGGCAAGTAGGCTGCACCGGGAGGCCCGGTTCCCACATGTATCCCTATGGGAATATCCAGTTTCTCCGCAATTTTGGCATAGGGTTCAAATATGGAATCGCTAGGGGATACCCCGTTGTATTGAATGGCAACCTCGCCAAATACGAGGTATTTCCCGGAAGACAAAAGGGTCTTAACCTTTTCAGGGGTAAAGTTGGGCATAAAAAAATTAAAGTGAAGTCCTGGTAAAATTCGGTCGCCACCAGATGTTTTATAGTCATCAATCAAAGATCCACTGGTAAGACCGTAGATGTTGTGTTTCTCTAGAATTTGTAAGGTTTTGTCCATTACTTCCTCATCGGTGATAGGTCCCCAAATGGGATGGTCACAATCGGGCTTGGTTAAGTAGTGGTTAAATGCGTCTGCCCATGGCGAACTGGGATCGTGAACCGGCATTTCTTTAGGGGAAGGGCAAATGGCGGTTGGTGGCGGACCGTTTAACGAAGCAGGTAATGCATGAAGGTGCATATCTAAGATAGGTAGTTTTTCTTGGGCCTGGGTAGTAATCCCTAAAAGCAACATAAATAATGGAAGAACTGTTTTCATTGTGAGGCATTTTATGATGGATAAAATGATGGATTAATATGCCTACAGCATTGGGGGAGAGGAAAAAAATTGGGCTAGCTTATTGGTAAGATACGAAATTTTTGAGCCTCAAGACAATGAAATTGGTTTGATAAAGTGCTTACTGCAACCCTTAGCTCATTTTAATGCACGCACTGCGGTGGTTTCCTTAAAAAAGAATAGGGCATCATAGCGCATGGGGACTATGGTAGGTACAAATTGTCTTGCATCTCCTTTTGGATTATAGACTACACCTACTGCTCTATTTCCCTTAACTTTTAAATTACCTTTCTTGCGGTCTTCCTCGTCAAAAATAATATAAAGCTTATCTAAACCAATAGTATTCAGTCTATGTTCTATACTGTTGGGAATTGCTGGTGGAATGGTCATCTCCTGCATGGCAGAGCCCCAACTGGAGCCTGCCATCACTGTACCTTCGTAGGTGGTGAATCCTATTAGGAATACCTTGTCTTCCCCAAAATCCTGTCTTGTGAGGAGACCGATGTTCTTTTCACCGGTATGGCGCATGTTGGTGTATGCGGCATCTCCAATATGGGTGTTATGAGCCCAAACAATACCTTTGGAATCTTCCCCATACAGCTCCCGCAGTTCATTTAGGGTACCATGCATGTGATGTACCCTGGAATTCCAAGCAGCATTTCCTTTGGTTACCACACTTTCCCGATAAAATTCCTCGGCATTGTGTACTACCATGGCATTCTGTAGTAGATAAAAATACGTATCCTTGGAAAGCTCAGGGAAGTTGTCGCGATTCTTTTTTAGATAATCCACTACGTTTTTGGTAGCCTTGGCGCAGGCCTCTTTGCCGGCCCCCACTGCATGGGCATACCTCCAACTATCCCCTTTGTGGGGTGCAAAACAATGGTATTGATCTTTCACATATTTGTATGCGGCTTTATTGGTTGCTTTGAGTAGGTCTAAAACCTCCTTTTTAGAATTCCATTCATCGTACACATCCATGCCATAAAAGCCTATTTTTTTATCAGGGGGTAATTGATCGTTGTAATCCCTAAGCCATTCTGCCAGTGCCACCACCTCTTCATTGGCCCACATCCAAGTAGGCCATCTATTGAGTTGTAATAGCACCTCCTTGGCCGAGCTGGCAGCGCCATCCAAATTTTTCACGTATTTATTGAGTTGATATAAGCTTGCGAAATCGCCCTCCACCGCAATAAAATTAAAATTATGTTCAGCAATCAACCTACGACTTATCTTATCGCGCCATAGGTAATATTCGTGGGTACCATGACTGGCCTCTCCCAATAGTACCAATTCCTTGGTGGCAGCGGCCAGGATTAGTTTGTCCAAGCTGGTTTCTCCATCAAGGGGGATTGCCTTTTCTGCAAGATACTGTGCTGTAGAAGAGAGTATGCTAAATAAGAATAGGATTGCTAAACTGTATTTCATTTGTAATAGGATATATAAACAAATGAAGTTACCCATAATTATGGTGGTTGTCAAGTGGGGAGGGGTTTACAGAAGCCTTGGCATACTTGGCTAGCCCTCCTACTGTCTATTAATATGTATTCCGCTCTGCACTTAGCGTTGTAAAAAGCAGGTTTAGTTCTTGTTGATATACCTCAGTTCAAAGGCATCGGGATTTACCGTGCCTATGGATTTCTTATAGTAGTAATCAATGATTTGATTTTCCAAGTAGTACTCCAACTCCTCTAAGTCCCTACTCTCCTCGTAGAGTCGGTAGGCCTTGGTAGTAATATGGTCCATAAAATCTTTTAAATGTCCATAAGGATTTCTAACAACCTCTATAGAATGGTATTGGGCAAATTCTTTCTCCATCCATCGATGGCCAAATAACTTCCTGCTTCGTTCTTCGTGATCGGCCAATAATTGGATGTATTGCGCTCTATCTGTTTCCGTAGGTATTGGATTGACTGGTGTCTTGGTTAGTGGGTGCTCATCGCGCTTTACCTTGGTCTCTACAAATAGTTTCTCTAGTTTAAAATCAATTCTTCGCATATCTAACTTAATTCCCGATATCACATTAAAGAGGGAGGTGCTGAACAGGGCTTCAAAATCGGCATAATCGTATAATTCCTTTAAAAACACCAAGGCCTTTTCCTTATAGGGTCCTGCTTTTCGTTCTTCTTTCACCAAATTCAGTAACATCCGTAGCTCCTCCTTTTTGTAGGTAGGGGTGTTGGCAAATTGCGGACTTTGAAAAACAAGGGTCAACTGCCTGTTAATTTCGGGAATGCTACCACTATAAGAGACATTTCTATAGCGGAAAGTAAGGGTAACTTCCTTGTTAAGGGCGCCACTAGTGGGCCTTCTGTTTCCAGGATGAAAATCCATTTTAAAATTATCAAACGAATAGCTATACCCAAAGGTGATGGTAATGTCACGGGAATTTTTCACCTCCGTATTTCTGAAAAGCGCCATGAATTGAAGGCTGAGGTTATGCTTTTTTAGTAGGGCATAATTGCTGCCCAACCTAATATTATAAATTTTGTTTTGTTGTTCCCCATTGGCAAAGGAGGTGTTGTAGGAAGTAGATAGATTGGTGCGAAGTTTCTTGTCAAAAAAGTGTTTTCCAACAGCTATCGTTGGACCAAAGGTTAGGCTATTGTCTGTAGCTCCTAGGGTGTTGTACGAAGTGTTTGCTGCCAAGGTAAGCGTCATAGCTCTTTTTAAATATCCCAGGGTATAGGCCGCAGAGCCGTTGTAGAAGGCATTGTTTCCACCCTCGATGGGCTCACCTTCTTGTTGGTTGGTAGCGTTCTGATAGACCATGTTTAGGTTGGCGCTATGTTGCTTATCCTCCGTTTTTTTTACGATATAGTTAAAACCAAGATTGGCGTTTTGGGAGATTTGGCGGTAGTTTAAGGTGTCAATATTGTCAAATTCCCCTACTTGATTGATGTAATCAAACTGATCCTTAATATTGGTGTAGGACTGAAAGTTAGAATAAGCGCCATTGATACCTAGTCGTTCCGAAGCAGTATAATTGATGTTGATGGCACTTACAATACGTTGTTGATCCGAAGTCTTAGCATTGTCCAAATTATCCTGTTGCAAGCCGGCGTTTACACTGAGGTTTACCCTATCGTTAAACAGTGTCTGACTAGCGTTGACTGTAATATTCTCCAGGTCGTTATTAAAGTAATAGGCGCCCAATGTTTTGTATTGGGGATCTATCCTTTCATAGCCCACTCCCAAGGTTCCGTTTCCTGCAGGGTACGTAAAGGAAGCGTTTAGCGCATGGTAGTAATTGGTGCTGATGTTCTCCTTAAGTAGAAAGGAGAGGATGCCCTTGGATGCTGGGGCATCTGGGAGGCGGGTGTCTTCGGTAACACCGGAAATGGCATATTCTATATTGAATTTGGCTTTGTCTAACAAGCGAAATTCGGATTCGAAAGAGAGTACGGCATTGTCTTTTGGGGTCAGTCCCAATTCCATTGGGAAGGGATTTTCTAGGGATGCTATAGCGTCATTGGCCTTAAAAAGGATGAGTCCCAGTTTCATAAACTCGAAATCGTACGCAGCCTTTACTCCGTATCCTATACGCTTGTAGGCTGTTAGGGCCTTGGGTTCCTCGGCATTGTACTCCGTAGCCTTTAAAAACCGTCCGTACATGGCAGCTATTTGGAATCTCCCTCCCGGATTCAGTTCAAATCCCCCGCCTGTAAATTGATGACCGCTTAGGGTGTAGGGGGAGAAGTTCATGCTTACATCACCAATATGCGCGGTAGCCCATTTGTAGGAAGGGTGCAGGCTTAATCGATTAAATTTAAACGGATTGGGAAAATCAAAATTTTGATTGGAGTAGGTAAATGACAATGGAATTGTGTAAAGTCCGGCTACATTAAAATTGAGATTACCAGTAAGGTAATAGGTAAGGTCCTGTCTATTGGCAGTACCGTCATAATAAACACCATTTGCAGATATCCCGCCATTATAGCGTAGCCATTTTTCCTTTTCCAATTGGTCAAAATTGATGCTCTGGGAAAAGCTAAACGATGCAAGAAGCAAAAAAGGTGCGGTTAATCTGAACAAAACGTAGTCCTTTAACCTTAAACAAAATTAAAATTAACTTAAATTCCTAATTTCTTCGTTGAACTGCCTTGGATATTTGTAGTACTTAAATAGATAATTATCAGATAATTCTGATTTATTTAAAAGGCGACCGAGAAGGGAATGGATATTTACAGAACGGATTTTCATCCGCAATTTTCTAAACGTAAAGCTTAGGTGTTGGCGGTCTACTATCCATAAAAGGCATCTTATTACTTGCTCAATCTGGTAAAAGAGAACCTAGAGATTACAATTCTTTAATGTTTTCAATTTGTATTTTCCCGAAGAGAAAGTAAATGATGGCACCTAAAATAGGGAGGAGAAATATTAAGAGAAACCACAACCGTTTAATTGTGAGATTTTTAAAGTTTGATTGAAAGATATCTACCAACGCCCATAACCAAAAAACTACTGTAAAAACTGTCAGAACCATAAAGATTGTCATAATACTTGGCTTTTAAGTTTGTTTCCATTCTGGGTGTTGCCAGATCGGTTTATATAATTTTCCTTGAATATAATAAATTTAAACAGTTGTTTATCAGGGTTTTTGAATTTAATCGATATACATGCTCTTTCCAAGGATGATGGGTGATCTATCCTTGGTATTGTAGCATAGGGGTAATAAAAAACCACCTGGATAAACTTTCTTATCTCGGTGGTTTTTGTAAGATTTTTAGGTAGGATTGCTCTAAAGCTTTCCTCTTAAACCATTGTTTTTCTACTTTTTTCGAGTGTATTGTGCGGGTTGTCCTTCTTTTGGGGTAGCTTCTTTAATAAACTCGCGGATATGCTCGTTGGAGGTGGCTAAGTCTTCACTTCTTAAATACATCATGTGGCCGCTGCGGTATCCTTTCCAGCTCATTCGATCTTTAAGTTTACCACTGGGGTCCATTTGCCATAGGTTGTATTTGGAATTGAAGTAGTCCGTGCCCCCATCATAATAGCCTGCTTGCACCAATACTTTTAAATAGGGATTTTGTGCCATGGCCTTACGCAGGTCTTCGGCAGTGGTATTGTTGCTTCTATCCCAGGGATGTACGGGCCCAAACATATTATACTTTAGATCCGTTTCAAATTTTAAGTGGTTTTTCATATAGTAGTTAATGGCGGGGGTAAAGGAATGCAACCAGCTGGTAAGCTCGGGAGAGTAATCTGGCCGATCCCCTGCATCACTTCTATCCAAACCAAGGTACCTGGAGTCTAGCCTACCTATGGTAAAGCCCTCGTCTCGCAGTAATTCTTTCCAGAAAAATCTTTTGGGAATTCTCAAGTTATGCTCTAGGATCACCTTTTCGGACAATCCGGTATATCTAGCGATTTGGGAGGCAATTTGCTTTTTTTCCGTTTGGGGTAAAAAGCCCCCTTTGGCCATAGCGGGAATTAACTGGTTAACGGTATACTCCTCTACCTCTGGAAGCATTTCCGTAAGATCTTTGCTTTGTAGGTCTGATGGAAGTTTTTTAAAGTACCATGCCGTTGCAGCGTAATACGGTAATAGGTTGGCGGCCTCTACTGCGGTGCCGCGCTCTATGCCTAGGCCGGTGGGAGACACTAAAATAACCCCATTTAGGTACATCCAATGTCTGTTCTGCAACTCTAGGGAAAGTCCAGATACCCTAGGAGTACCATAACTTTCACCAATTAAATATTTTGGAGAGGCCCATCGGTTCTGCCGGGTCACAAAGGTGTCTATCCAACTGGCTAAGTAACTGATATCTTGTTGGACTCCAAAAAAGTTTTTGGCCTGTTCCCCTTTATCCATAGTGCTTATAGCCCTAGAATAGCCAGTGTTAACAGGATTTACATAAACAATGTCTGCAACATCCAAAATAGAATGGGGATTGTCCTTAATGCCGTAGGGTTGTAAAGGGTAGCCTTCATCGTCAATGGCTAGGATTTTGGGTCCGGTGTAGGCAATATGCATCCAGACCGAAGCAGATCCCGGACCTCCATTAAAGGATATAACGAGGGGTCTTTTGGAAGTATCCGAAATACCAGAACGCTCATAAAAAGTGTAATGCAGGCCGGCAATTATCTCGCCCTTGTCGTTCCATACCGGTTGCAATCCGGTAGTGGCCTTGTATTTTACGGGTGTTCCTTTAATGGTAACCTGGCCACTGGTGATTACCGTAGTATCCAAACTAATTTTGCGCTCTTGCGCATAGGAAACTATGGTAAAAATACTGAAAGCCAGTACAAGCGAGTAGATTCTCTTCATTGTTATCTTTTTTTTGGTTGGTTTAAAGATAACAATCTCTTTTAGATGGTCAACTCCCAGATCGTAGGTTTTGGTAACGGAAAAGAAATTTTAAAAGGTAGGTGTAAACCCCTTCATTTAGTCGCCCTTCTGGTGAGGGTCTTTTAGATAAAACTAATTCCGTGTTTACCGCATATTTCGGCTACCTTATTAAAATCTGGTGGTCCTTCTGGAAGTTTGGAGAGCTCCACAAACATATGTTCAATACCGGCAGGAAAAGCGGAGGTGATCATTTTGGCATTTTCGGTTCCTATAACCGTCCAGGAATGGGGAATGTTTTTTGGGGCAAAAGCTACATCTCCCTCATTTAAAATGGTGACTTCGCCATCTACCATTATTTCTACCTGCCCTTTCACCACTCTAAAAATTTCATCTTCTTTGGTATGTACGTGGGGAGGAATCCCTACGCCAGGCGGAACATTATTTGCCCATTCTACAATTTGGTTTCCAGTGTCTTTCCCGAGCAATTTGTGGGTCTGGATGTCGCCAATAACGTTCAGGACCTCACCATCGGCATCTGTCACTATTTTAGGCTTGTTATTAACGGCTGTTTTTTCTAAGCAAGCCCTTTCTTTGGATTGTAATGTTGCGGGTACAAAGACCAATGCTGCCCCAAATGCGGAACGCTGAATAAATGATTTTCTGTCCATAATATTGTTTTACTGTAAGTTACGAAATAGGGTTCCTGTAAAATTGTGAAAAACGCAGTATTCCTTTAGAATTTTTGCATCTAGGCCTGTCTTAAGGCCGAAGGGCATAAGCCGGTATGCTTTTTAAAGAAATAACTGAAATAATCTGGGGAGGAGAATCCTAGGGAGAAGCATATTTCCTTGATAGATTTATCGGAGAATTTTAGCTCGTGTCTCGATCTCATGATCCGTTGTTCCGTAATCACTTTTTTGGCGTTTACTCCAAGGACTTCCTTTACACATTGGTTAAGGTATTTATTGGACACGTTTAGGGATTGGGCATAATCTGCCACTTCGTGAAATTCAGAAAACTTTTGGTTTACCAAGCGTTTAAACTGGTAGACGAGTGCTTTTTTGGCATTGTTTTCTGCCATAATGGATTTTATATTGCACTGTCCGTCACAGTATACAAAGAAGGTGTGTAATAGGGATAATAAGGCATCTTCTTTATGGTTTAGATGCGAACCTATGAGCTCGTCTATCATTTCCAGGATGACTTCTATCCTTTTTTCAATCCCGGGGGCCAAATTTATTTTGGGGATTTCCTCAGCGGCAAAAAGTTGAACTTCGGAAATGTGTAATTTGCTGATAAGGGGATGGTCTAAGACCTCCTTTGGTAGATATAGCAGGTATCCGGAAGAGTTCCCATCGTGCTGTTTATGAATTTTCCAAGAGTGACGGGGATTTAGTAGGAAAATGGAGTTGGAGACGTTTTGGTAGCTCCTGGCATCTATTTCAATGGAAGTTACCCCGTTTTGTATCCAGCAAAAACAAAAGTGACTCCCTTCCTTATCGGAAACAACTTCTTGGGTAATTCGCGCTATTTTTATGGCCTCTGTACTCACTTATATGAGTTGGTCGTTTTTCTTGGGTTACATCAAATTGTCAATTAGAGACTTAGGTCTTGCCTAATCCAGATGGGGTACAAAGAGTGTCTCCAGGATTTCACGGCAGGGAGCCTGCAAGGGAAGCTCAAATAAATATAGTGAAAAAAATGGGTTCGACCTATATTTTTTTGGGTAAGCAATGGAGGGTAGCTGGGTGTTTTAACTGGCGAAATCTACCAATCCATGTATTGGTGGGTTATACCAGTAGGATTAATTTCCATTCGGTTCCTTCGGATACGTAGGTAGTAATATCGGTGAAGCCTACGGCGTAATGGGCCTGTAGGGATCTAGGATTTGTAGTGGCTACTTCTGTAATGATGCCTTTAAACTGGGGTTGTACCTTCTCTTTCATCCTACTGTAAAGACTTCGGAAAATTCCTCTCTTGCGGTATGCCTTGTCAATACATATTTGACCCATTATCATATAGGATTCCGGCTGGGGCACCAAGCGGTTAATCTGGGCAAACATGGGTTTTAATATCTCTATGGCCGTGCTAAAACTTGGATGCATGCAAAGGGCATAGCCCACCACCAAATTCCCATCTTTGGCAATAATATGGGGGTGGACCAAGTTCATTTTTTTCAATAATTCAAACGTATGGGATACCGTCACAAACCCCTCTTGTGCCAATTCTTCCGAACTTAATATACCTGGTCTGTTCTTTTGCTGAAGTTGCAAAATCTGACGTAGTTCGTGGTCCGTAGTGCAAGTAGTGGTGATAATGCCCATATTATTCCCTTTTTAGCCAGGCCATTCTATTTTTCAATACCTTCTTACTGGGTTTATCGCCTTCCTTTTCTATCAATTGGATAGTATAAGCCGGATTTCCCGTCAGAATTACCTGTGTTGTTTTTGGAATACCGTATCGGGTAAAAGCCACTTGCAGGGTATCTCCAACCTTGTATTGGGAAATAATATCCCCAAAATTCCTATCTGCTGCTAGGGGGGTATTGTTAATGGTACTAATTACATCGCCCCTTTCTAGTCCGGCTTCGTATGCGGGACTCCCAATTTGGGTATTGCGTTGCACGATGCCCTCACCCAATTGATCTATGCTTACCCTAGCCCCAAAATAGGGTTGGTCCGTAGCTTGCTTCACCACAACACCAACTGGCTGAAACAAGGCGCCAAAGTTGGGCATTTCACTTCTATGGATGTAGAAATCAAAGAAATGATCCCCAAACTCCTTCCCGGCGTACTGTACCAAGGTTTTATGTAGGTCGTCTACAGTATAGGGGATCTCCTCTTTGCCATAGGTTTCCCAGACCAATTTCATGTAATCGTCCAGGTTTAGGTTGTGTTCCCTAAGGGATAGGTCTAAGGCCAATCCCAGCATGCTGCCATAGGAATAATAGGAGATAAAGGTATTATCCCTATTAACGGGATCTACAGAAGTGGCGGCATCTACAAAGGGTGCCTGGTAACTCATTTCTATGGGGTTGAAAAATTGGCGGCCTGGGGAGTTCCAAACGTAGTTGAAGGTCCCGCTAAGCCCCTCTATGTATTCTTGGGGGGTAATAATTCCGGCCCTACACAGTGTTAAGTTGGTGTAGTAACTGGTAAAGCCCTCTGCAAACCATAGCTCTCCGCTCATATTGGCTTCGGCGTAATTAAAAGGCTCTAAAGATTGTGGGCGAATCCGTTCTACGTTCCAGATATGGAAAAACTCATGGGAAACCGTCCCAATATTTCTCCTCATACCGCCTTGTGCCAAGCCTAGGCTACTGGTAAGAATGGTAGAGTTGCGATGTTCCATTCCATCTCCGGAGGCATTGGGAAGATAGCAGGCCAAAAAGGTATACCTGCCAAAATCGAAGTTAGGTAGCTCTCCAAAAATATCTTTTTGTGCTAGCACTACTTTTTTAACTTTCTCAAAATAGGTGTCTAATTCCGCTTCCGTACCCTGGTGGTGCAGCACAAACTCTATAGTCTGACTTTTGCCATTTTGGACCACCTCAAATTGACGAAGGGAAAAGTCACTAACTTCTATAGGACTATCCATAAAATACTGAAAATTGGGCGCCTTGAATTTGGTTTCCGAGAGTTTTTCCAATTGGGTAGCTACCTTCCAATTAAGGTCTTCGCGCAGCACTATGTCTACCAATATTTCCCTATCGGGCAATGCCGGGGAATAGATGAACGTAGCTGGTATGTTTAAATGCGCGTGTGTTTCATCTACTTGGGAGTAGGTACCATCCCCTCTGTCCGCATACAGGGTATAGTTAATGTTTACTTCTCCGTTATGGCCTGTAATATCCCATTGATATGGGTTGGGTCTGTGTACTTTTAATTCTTTTCCTGTACCATCGGTAGCCTGAAAATTATACACGTTTTTGGCAAATTCGTGAATGGCGTAGCGTCCGGGGGAGGACCGGCCCATGCGCACGGAAAAAGTTCCGGCATCCAGGTGGGTAAAGGAGGCTTCAATAGCAGCTTCGTGGTGCACTGCATTTTCAAAGGATAGTTGGTACTCAATGGCCTGCGCTTGCAGTTGTACGGATAAAATTAGGGCCCACACAGCCAATGCAATATTTTTCATAAGGAAATGCTTAATTTTAGAGCTATAAAGGAGGCCCTTATTCCATGCCTCTAGTTGCGAATATACTATTTAAACAGGAAATATTACATTAGATATATGGTGGAGCTTCCCCAAAATTTGTAGACTAAATTTTTGGAGAGGAAAAGGAAGAATGCCTTTTTAAACATAACAACCTTGCTCATATGGCAGCTAGATTACAAGGATTGAAGAATGGGGGTGGGAAGGAGCGACTCCAATGTTATTTACACGGTGCCAATGCCAGCGAAGAAATAAGTGACCTATTAAATACCTTGCTTAAATTGTTTTAAAATGGGAGTAATAAAACATCCAGAATTTTATACCCTTGCTACTTTTGAGTATGTGGCCGATGTCCATATCCTGAAAGGAAGGTTGGAATGGGAGGGGATACCTGTGTTTTTGCGGGATGAAAATACCCTAAATTCCGATCCCATGATTAGCAATGCGATTGGCGGGGTAAAGCTTCAGGTGTATTTTACGGACAAGGAGAGAGCTACCGATATTTACAATGAAATACGGGCCTATGCTAGGGACGATCATGGTAACCTAAGGAGCTGTCCCAATTGCAAGGCTCAGCGAATGGAAGCCTATTTTAAGCGGGAAGGCCTATTCTATAAACTTTTCCCATTTTTCGAAAAAAGAAAGTATAAATGTTTAAATTGTGAAATCATAACCAAACCACAATAAAATGAAGCAATTTTTTGTTACCGGAATATCTACTGGCGTGGGCAAGACCCTAGCCGCTGCCATACTGGTAGAAGCATTGGAGGCAGACTATTGGAAGCCGGTACAAACCGGGGAGGATAGGGATAATGATACCGTTGCCAAATTGATATCTAACTCCAAAACCGTAATCCATAAAAACAGTTATGCTCTAAAAGAACCCATGAGTCCGCATGCAGCGGCCGATTTGGAAGGAGTGCATATAGATCCTAATAAGATTGTAGAACCCCTTACGAAGCGCTCCCTGGTAATTGAGGGGGCCGGTGGGTTGCTAGTGCCCTTGAACGATTCCGATACCATCCTAGACATCATTATGCCTACTTATAAAGTAATTGTGGTCTCCAGGCATTATTTGGGAAGCATTAACCATTCCTTGCTAACCATTCAGTGGTTGCAAACAAAGGGTTATGATGTGGCTGTGTTATTTAGCGGCGATGAAGATGCCTACACGGAGGAGTTAATCATCAAAAAAACTAAAGTGCCTGTAATCGGGAGAATTGAGGAAGAAGCTTATTTTGATAAGGAGGTAATTAAAAAATATGCAGACAAGTTTAGGGATGCCCTGCTAGCCCTTTAAATCAGCAAAAACCCAGCCAGAAAAGTTGGGTATTGTTAAGCCTAGCGTTGGGAGTATGAAGGCTGCGGCACCAAGAGCTTGCTCCCGTCCCGTTTGTAGCCTATGATCACCAGCCCAAACAAATAAAAAGCTACTGCTGAATGCGGCTGGCTTTGGGGGTGATTCGGTTAGTGTACTTGTAGGTAGTATATAGCATAGCCTCCTACATATAGGGTGGTTTGGGAGCCTATTGGCCAATCTTGGCTATCGTTTTAAATACGAGAGCGATGGCTTATAGGGGTTTTTATGAGTAAGACGGTAGGTGTAGGGTAAAGGTGGTGCCTTTGTTCAAAGTGCTTTCCACTTCAATGGAACCGTTCATGGCCTCTACCTGAACTTTCACCAAATAAAGTCCGAGACCTTTTCCGCTAGCCGTACCGCTTAATCTTCCGTACATATCAAAGATTTTTTTTCTGCGCTCGTCGTTTAGGTCCATTCCTGCACCATTGTCCAATATGGTGATCTCCGTGCCTCCCAAAGAGTTTGGAGTTGCATTGATGCTAACGTTAAGGGGTCTCTCTCTAGATTTATATTTTAGGGAGTTGATTATTAAGTTGTAAAAAATGTTGGTGAAATAACTTTTTAATCCATAAACATGAACCGAAGGGCCAATGTTTAGATCTATCTTGGCCTTTGTTCTCTCTATTTCCGAAGAAATTAGGATGAGAACATCCTCGATAATTTTCTTCAACTCTATTCTTTCCAATTCGCTTTGGGAAAAGTTTTTTAGGGATAGGGAGTGGTTTAGATCTTTGATGGTTCCATCTAGCTTATTTACAGTTTGGTGGATCATTTGGATGATGTCCTCTTTCTTTTCGCTGCTACTATCTTCATATAGTTGCAATAAGCTTAGAATGGTGGTAATAGGGCCTCTTACATTATGCGATACGATGTATACGAAGTTTTGTAGTTCCCTGTATTGACGGATTATCTGTTGCTGGGATTTTTCTAACAGGGTGAGGTCTTGGGTGGTTCCCGAAACCCGAACCAGGGCATTGTTCTCATTGAAATATGCCTTCCCCATATGCCGCATATACCTTGTGCTGCCATCGTCTAGCAGTATTCTGTTAGAGAGGCTAAAAGCGCCATCCTCGTCTAAGGAACTGCACAGGGTTTTCTTAAAGTCTTTCCTGTCCTCTTCATGTATTTGGGAAAGAAGAGTCTTGTAACTGGGATTAAAGGAGGTGGCGTCCTTCCCCATAATGGTGTATAGTTGTTGCGACCACTTAATTTTGTCATTGGTGAGGTCCCAGTCCCAACTTCCAATATTGGCTATTTTTTGAGCTTCTAATAGCGAGTTTTTGCTTTCCTGTAATTTGTATAAGGTTATTACGCGTTGGGTAATATCATTTTGATATACGCTACAGCCAGTAATTGCATTCCTTTTGTCTCTAATGGGAATAAAAGTGAGTTCGTAGTAATAGGTTTCACTATCTAACTCCATCTTTGTTTCAATGGAAAAATACTCCCCGGAAAGTGCGCGGTCGTAATAGTCTTTTATGTGCTGTGGTTTCTTAGTATCATAGGGGAAGTCCAAAATATTCTCTCCTATTTTAGGGGCGTTTTGGTAAAATTTAGACCTGTGATGCACAAAGGCAGAATTATGGAAAATTAGTCGGTATTCCCTATCCATGGTCCAAATCTGATTTTTGGTGCTTTCCATGATAGCGTGGAGGTGTTGGTACTGTAAATCCTTTTCTTTGGAAAGGAGTCGTACTGCATCAATGATGTCTTTTACATAGAAGCGGTACAGTATCCATATCAGTAAAATAAAGACCCCCGTTAAAAGGATGATAATATACTTAAACCTGGAAAGTTCTAGAGCCAATTCCTTTTCTAGCATGGCAACTAGGGCGTCTATGCCTAACACGTATCTGTGACCCAAGACATCTACTTGTTGTAATTCCTCATTGGTGAGGGCTGCAATGTCTGCTTTTTTGGCAATCTCATAGAGTTGTTGGTGATAGGGGGTGATGGCTTTAAAAATGCTGTCCATCTCTTTAGAAAGTACAGCGGCTTCTAAGTGGGACTCCTTCTTCTCTAGGGACTGGTGCATTTGATGCCAAGTTGCTGCGTCTTGTTTTAATTTAGGTAAATGGCTTTCGGAAACCTGGGTGGCATAGATTCCCTTGAGGACTTTTTGGCTCATCATTCGTTGTTGCCCGGCAAGATTGATAATTTTAACATCGTAGCCCCGCTGGTTAAGGGCTATATAGAATCCAAGGATAAGAAGTAAGGTCCCCGCAAAAATGATCGCAAAACTCCTGGTGATCGACTTTTTTATGGTAGCGAATGATGGTTTGGGCCTTAATGGAAAAACTGCTCTCGGCATTCGGGAAATTATAATTAGGTTAGTGTTAAGGGAACCTTGACCTAGGGGGCAAAGCAGGTGCTGTGTAAAATATTGAATAAGTTAGGACTGGGTGGCCAGGTGTGAGTAGTCTTTCATTATGCCGGCAATGATCTTGGAATTAAGAGGTTTGGGGATATACTGACGTACTAGGGGATGGCGATTGCTTTTAGAAATATCCTGGGCGTCTATGGAGGATGATACAATGAACACCTCTAGTAACTGTGCCTTATTTTCCAATTGCCCAATTTTATCCAAAAATTCGAACCCGGTCATCTCGGGCATATTCAAGTCTAAAAGCACTAGGATCTTGAGATTGTCTTGGAAAAGAAGCGCTTGAATGGCGGTAACGGCCTCGAGCGGATTTAAGTACGATTTAATTTTCTTTGTGATATGCTGTTTGTTGATCAGAAGCTCGTGAACATGGTTAATAATAGTGTCGTCATCAACAAGGATTACATAATCAAATATAAGTTGGTCTTTCATGATTTGGGGGATTTAAGACTAATTTATTGATTGCAATATATCTACTAATAAGTAAGGGGATTCCTTAGCCCTATATATTTTTGTCGCTCATTTTTAGTTATACTTTTTTGTTTAAACGTTTTCTTGCTGAAGCATCCAAGGCCTTTTATATCCCTATTCCCGTTACTAAAAACAAGACTGTAATTAGGGGTGTTTTTTGAAAAGGTTCTTCAACTTCCACTCAAGGCTTCTGTGTTGCTGAATTGTGATGTGGGTATCTACCCTACAAATTGCCAGAAGCGCTGATTGTGAGTGATCTCAGCGTAAAGATAGAAATCTTTTTTCATAGGCTTAGGGAATAAGGCTGATATTAATAAAAGAATAGCTGGGGAATGCTTTATTTATACAGGTATTTTACCCTGCCTACATGGCTTATAGGAGGGACTGTTATTTTTCTTTTATTTTTAGATTTAAAGGGAAAGTAGGGGTTCCCAGATTTGAAAAAGGGAATGGATTTTTACTGTTTCTAATGATTTAAAGTTATTTTTGAAGCTTAAATGGACGATGGCTTAGGGATTGCAGCGACATCCTTTTTTTATTTCCCGAAGCTAGGCTCGGGAATAATAAAAGATATAGCGGAAAGCCCGGTCCCGACTACTTTTATCAGGGAGTATCTGCAAGCTATAGCTAAAGAAGCTTGTTTGCCTTTATGGCTAATGCATGCTTCAGAAAGGTAGGAGGGGAAGCCCCAAACAGAATGAGTTAAGAGCGAACTGAGGTGTAATTGGTCCAGACCAAGACATGCCTTTGAACGGAACGAGGCGGCTAAGCAAAACGCCAAGTTGAACGACTTATAGGGCTAAGCTGCGTTTCAGCTTAGGTATAATATAGAATGTTAATGTATTAAATAACCAGGTTGTATTGGAATTAAAAGAAATACCCAGGGTATTGAATATAAGTAAGGAGGAGTTTATAAACAACTACTTTAAACCGCAGATCCCAGTGGTGATCCAGAATTGTATAGAAGACTGGCCCGCCTATAAAAAATGGGATTTTGACTATATGCGGAAGGTTGCTGGTGATAAGATAGTACCCCTGTATGACGATAGGCCCGTTAATTCTAAGGATAGTTTTAATGAGCCGCATGCCAGTATGAAAATGTCCGAGTATATTGATCTGCTTCAAAAGGAGCCTACCAAATACCGTATTTTCCTTTGGAATATATTGAAGGAGGTTCCTGCCTTGCAGCAAGATTTTAAGTACCCCGATTTTGGATTGCGACTAATGAAGGGCTTGCCAATGCTCTTTTTTGGGGGGAAGGATTCTTACACCTTTATGCACTACGATATTGATCTGGCCAATATTTTCCATTTTCACTTTGTGGGGAAGAAAGAGGTGGTTCTTTTCCCTCAGACCGAAAACCGGTATTTGTACAAAGTGCCTCATTCCCTCATTACGCATGAAAGTATAGATTTCTCTAATCCCGACTTTAAAAAGTGGCCCGCCTTGCAGTATGCAAGCGGATTTAAGACCGAATTGAATCATGGGGAAGTCTTGTATATGCCCGAAGGCTACTGGCATTATATGCGCTATATTACGCCGGGGTTTTCTATGAGTCTACGGGCAGTAGCCAGAAACCCCAAGAACTTGGGGAAAGCGTTTTACAACCTGTTGGTGATGAGGAATTATGACAATCTGATGCGGAGGATGAAAGGGCAAGAATGGATAGATTGGAAGAACCAACAGGCAATTATCCGAACCAATAAAAGTTTAAAACAATTGTGATTGTATGAGAAGTTGTACCTTTGCACGCTAAAAATAATATTGAACTATGAGAAATTTATTGCTTGTAATGTTATTTGCTTTAACGGCAGCATCCATCAATGCACAGGCATTTGAAGGAACAGGAGACCAAAAAATGCAGATCGGAGCCAATTTTCAGGATCGTGGTACCGGTATTGTTGTTAACTACGACTATGGTCTTGGTGAAAACTTTTCTATTGGGGTTGCCTCGTCGTATGTTTTGGACGTAGCAGAAAACGTTAGCACCGATTTTGATCAAAGGATTGATTTGAAAGCAAGGTTCAATGCTAACCTAGGTAATGTTTTTCAGTTGGGGGATAATGTGGATATTTATCCTGGGCTGGATTTAGGACTTAAGAACTTTGGTGGGCATTTGGGATTCCGGTACTTCTTTACGGATGGATTTGGAATTTACAGCGAATTTGCGACTCCTTTTGCGAAATATAAAACTGAGAATTTAACCGCAGCAGAAAAACTGCACAATCAGTTTGTGTTTAGTATTGGAGCGTCATTCAACCTCAATTAAAAATTTAGTTGCCCTATTCTATGTCCGTAGGATTCTTGAATAGGGCAATTTTCATTATTTAAAGGGGATTAATTCCCCTATCTTCTCAAAGACGAGATGGCTCTCCCATCCCCTGTAAAACAGGTA
Source organism: Arenibacter amylolyticus (assembly GCF_002150785.1). GTDB lineage: Bacteria > Bacteroidota > Bacteroidia > Flavobacteriales > Flavobacteriaceae > Arenibacter > Arenibacter amylolyticus. The sequence goes on from NZ_MTAZ01000004.1 coordinate 313,739, forward strand.
GTCTGCTAATTTTTTTCGGCGTTTCTGAACGTCTTTCTCCCTAATTTCGGTCAAACGTTTTTCTGCCAGCGCATTAAAGGTGTTAAGGTATTCTGCAGGATCTATTTCCTTAAGTGCCGTCTTAATATTGATAGACGAAATATCGCGCTGTTTTAGCTCGTTTGTAATTCTGTTTTTCCCCCATTTTTTTATGTTGAATTTTCCGCGTGCAAAACTTTTGGCAAAGCGCTCCTCGTTGAGATAGTTCTCCTGGATGAGGTGTACCACGATATGGTCTATAGCCTCTGGAATCATACGCATTTCCCGTAGTTTTGTCACTACTTCCTTGTGGCAGCGATCTTGGTAGGCGCAGTAGCGTTCCATTTTTTTGGTGGCTTCGGTAAGGGAGTAAGATTTATACGGTTGTTGCATGGTTACTTCTGGTATGGTGACGCCTTGTTTTCTGTGGATTTTGGGATTTGGTAAGAGTGGGGCTGCTGTGCTTGTTATCTTAAATAAATTAATAGGACGTTGGTGTTCTATATGTAATAGTTGTGTGTTATTCCAATTTCCGTGTTTAGGACTAGGGGCAGCAAGGTAGGCAAAATAGTAATTCTTCTTTAAACAGTTGGGTATTTATAGAGGTGAAAATTGGGGTTCTGGGTGGCTGCCATGAAGGGAACATGGCGGGTTTAAGCGCTATTAAGGCCCTTTTATAGGGTATGGATTTTTATGTGGAGGTGTAGTTAGCTGGCAAATTTGTGGTTATATTTACCGCTATCAATAAATAAAAGTATTTAATATGCAATTTTTATCAAAATTAACCGGTGCGGTCCTCCTTTTGTTTGGGGCCCTCGCCTATGGACAAATGATTAATCCTATTGAAGGTAGGTGGAATATGGTAATTTCTCAGGATGGGAAGGAGCTTCCTTCTTGGTTGGAGATTCGCCCCTCCGGATCGCGTACTTTAGTGGGAAGGTTTGTGTATGCCATGGGAAGTGCTCGTCCTATTTCGGAAGTGAAAATAGAAGATCGGAAATTTAGTTTCTCTATTCCCCCACAGTGGGAAGAGGGGAATAGGCATATGGAATTTAGTGGTGTTTTAGATGGTGAGGTGCTAACTGGTACTATGGTCTATACCGATGGGAAGACCTATGAATGGGAAGCCGTTAGGGCTCCAGAACTGGCCTATGTGAAAAATGCCAAATGGGGAAAACCGCAGCATATATTTAATGGAAAAAATCTGAAAGGGTGGCATGCCTTGGGTGAGAATCAGTGGGTAGTGGAGCAAGGGGTCTTAAAAAGTCCTGAGCCTGGTGCCAATTTGGTCACCGAGGAAAAGTTTACGGATTTTAAATTGCGGTTAGAGTTTAGGTATCCGGAAGGAAGTAATAGTGGCGTATACCTTCGCGGTCGCTATGAAGTACAGATTACCGATGATAAGGGGGCAGCGCCTTCAGATGTAGGATTCAGTGGAATATATGGGTTTCTTACGCCCTCTGAGGTAGTGGCAAAGTCGGCCATGGAATGGCAGGAATATGAAATTACCTTAATAGGGAGGCGTGTAACCGTGGTTGCTAACGGGCAAACCGTTATCAGTGATAGAATTATCCCCGGGATCACTGGTGGTGCCCTGGACAGTAGGGAGGGGGAGCCCGGACCCATATTGTTGCAGGGAGATCATGGCCCTATAGAGTTTAGAAATATAGTGCTTACCCCAAGGGTAGAATAAGGTTATTTGATTGGGCATGGTAAAATATCAATTGCTGCCAATAAAAAAAGCGACTCCATTTTGGTAGTCGCTTTTTTTTAATAAATTGTTTTTCCGTCTTTATTCTTAAAACGGTACTCAAGATAAGTATAGGCATCCCGAGGCTGTATCTTAATCCATCTTTTGTGCTCCAAGAACCATTTGGTTCGGATAGAGGGAAAGCCTTTTAGGATATAGGCGGCTATAAAGGGGTGGATGTTTAAGATAATCCCATTGTCCTTTGCCGGCCCTTTTAGAAGTTTTTCCAAGTCATAATTTATCTTGTCTATCAGTACAATTGGGGCTTCCACCTCTTGGCCAGAGCCGTTGGGATTTGCCTCACTTGTTTTAATCTTCATTTCGGGTCTTACCCGTTGTCTTGTAATTTGTATCAGTCCAAACTTACTGGGAGGTAGTATTTTATGTTTGGCCCTGTCGTCTTTCATCTCTTCTCTAAGATGCTCAAAAAGGCGTCTTCTGTGTTCGCCCTTGCTCATGTCTATAAAGTCTACCACGATAATTCCTCCCATATCGCGGAGCCTTAGCTGTCTGGCAATTTCCGATGCGGCCAATAAGTTGACCTCCAATGCGGTTTCTTCCTGGTTTTTAGCTTTGTTGGAGCGGTTACCGCTATTGACATCAATAACGTGTAATGCTTCTGTATGCTCTATTACCAGATAGGCCCCCTTACTCATGGAGGCGGTGCGCCCAAAGGAAGTTTTGATCTGTCTTTCTATCCCGAATTTTTCAAAAATGGGGACGGAAGAGTTATACAATTTTACAATAGATTCTTTCTGTGGTGCTATTTCACTCACATAATCTTTTACTTCTTCATAAAGCGTTTCCTCATCTACGTAAATCCCAGTAAAGGAATCGTTAAATACATCCCGTAGTATGGAGGAAGCTCTATTGAGCTCTACCAATACCTTGGATGGATGGGGTGCTTTTTGAATTTTTTTGCACATTGCTGTCCACTTGGCCAGTAATCCTTGCAAATCTTTATCTAGTTCTGCTACTTTTTTGCCTTCTGCTACTGTTCGGATAATAACGCCAAACCCTTTAGGTTTAATGCTCCTCACGAGTCTTTTTAACCTATCTTTTTCTTCTTTACTCTCTATTTTTTGAGAGACCGAAACACGGTCGGAAAAAGGGACCATGACCAAATAACGGCCAGCTATGGAAAGTTCTGAGCTTATTCGCGGTCCTTTAGTGGAAATGGGTTCCTTGACTATTTGTACCAGCAAGGATTGATTGGCTTTGATAACATCGTTTATGCTACCATTCTTGTCAATATCTTCTTCAAACTTAAAATTGCTTAAAGAGTAGTCTTTAAGTTTTCCTGTGCTAACGCTTTTTATGAATTTCAACATAGAGGCGAGTTGCGGACCGAGGTCGTGGTAGTGGAGAAAGGCATCTTTCTCGTACCCCACATTTACGAAGGCCGCATTAAGGCCGGTAACTGGCTTTCTAACTTTGGCGATCATAATATCGCCAACAGAGAAATTGTTACTGTCCTCCTCTTTGTGTAATTCGGTGAGTTTTCCCTCCTTTAGCAAGGCAAAATCGACGGCATCGGAACTAGATCTTACGATCAATTCTCTATTCACCTGAATTAATTTATATTTATCCCATGCGATCGCACCCCAAGGATGGATCGGGATAAATGATTAAACAATAATTTGTACAGGTTGTATAAACCCGTCGAAATTCTTTTGAGAATTTCTATGTCAATGAACGTGCAAAAAGAAAAAGTAGTTGCTACAACTACTTTTTCTTGTGGCGGTTAGCTCTTCTGCGCTTCTTGCGCTTGTGAGTAGCTACCTTATGTCTTTTTCTTTTCTTACCGCTTGGCATAAAGGTCTGTTTTATGGATTAATATTATTTTATTTAACTAGTACATTACTTTTCACTCCTTCTAGGAAAACCTTTGCAGGCTTAAACGCAGGGATATTGTGTGCTGGTATCTTAATGGTAGTGTTTTTGGATATGTTTCTACCGGTCTTTTCTGCTCTTGTTTTAATGATAAAACTACCAAATCCTCTTAGGTATACGTTGTCTCCGCTCTCCAAAGATGCCTTTACTTCTTCCATAAAGGTTTCTATAGTTGCTTGTACATCCCCTTTTTCAATGCCCAGCTTATCTGAGATTTTCGTTACAATTTCCGCTTTCGTCATGCTAACTAATATATTTCTAAGTGTTTTTTTTCGGGACGCAAATATATGAATTAAATATTATCTTTCAATGCTTAAGAACTTAATTTTAAGAAGCTAAACCATTACTTTTGTAAATTATACCTTGTTTAATGAGTTTTTCAAGAATTATTTTGGAGTGGTACAACGTGCATAAGAGACCGCTCCCGTGGCGAAAGACCCGTGAACCGTACCTAATTTGGCTGTCTGAAATTATGTTGCAACAGACACGGGTAGCCCAGGGAATTCCCTATTTTTTAACATTTGTAGAAAGGTTTCCTACCGTGCAAGCCCTAGCCTCGGCTAAGGAAGAGGAGGTTTTAAAATTGTGGCAGGGCCTTGGTTATTACTCAAGGGCCAGAAACCTGCACGCTACCGCTAAGACTATTACGGAAGAGTACAACGGAAAATTTCCCGATACGTATCAGGAATTGATAAAGCTTAAAGGGGTGGGCGATTATACCGCTAGTGCCATTGCCTCCATTTGTTTTGATAGGCCCGAAGCAGTGGTAGACGGAAACGTTTATCGGGTTCTAGCGCGGTATTTTGGGGTAGGGCTACCTATTAATTCCGGACCTGGGGTCTCCTATTTTAAAAAATTGGCAAAGCAGGAAATGGACGTACATAATAGTAAGGATTACAATCAAGGAATTATGGAGTTTGGAGCCTTGCAATGTACGCCCCAAAAACCCCTATGCCATAGCTGTCCCTTAAGTGATAGCTGCGTTGCCTTGGCTACCGGTGCTATTGGCAGTTTACCCGTTAAGGTGAAAAAGAATAAGGTGAGGAAACGATATTTCAATTATCTCGTGGTAGTGGATGAAAATAATAGTACCTTGTTGCAACAGCGTAGAGGGCAAGGTATCTGGGAAAATCTATATGAATTTCCCCTTTTGGAGACAAAAAAGGAAATTCAGGCTACTGAGGTGGAAAAGAGATTATCCGAGGTGGTGGCTGTAGCAGAGCCCGCCCAGCTATACCTATATAATGAAAAGCAACTGGTCCATAAACTGTCTCATCAACACCTGTACACCCGCTTTTGGATTGTGCGTGCAGAGGACAATTTAAAGGATGGGATAAAATTTGACGATTTGCACAAATATCCTGTACCAGTTTTGATCGCAGATTTTATAAATGCATTTAAAATTTAGTATTTTTGACCTAAGAATCAATTTATGAGTGGAACATTAAATAAGGTAATGCTGATCGGGCATTTAGGGGACGAGATAAAAATGCACTATTTTGAAGGTGGCAATTGTATTGGACGCTTCCCATTGGCTACCAATGAGACCTATACCAATAGGCAAACTGGTGAAAGGGTAACCAATACGGACTGGCACAATATTGTGGTGAGAAATAAAGCGGCAGAAGTATGTGAGAAATATTTATCCAAAGGGGATAAGGTGTACATTGAAGGCCGATTGAAAAATCGCCAATGGCAGGCAGAGGACGGAACTACCCGGTATGCTACCGAGGTGCACGTGCAGGAGTTTACCTTTTTGAATACAAAAAGAGGAGGCGACCCAAATACTGCTAGGCCACATCAACAAGAACAGCCTCAGGACCCCTCATCCATGCAGCAGCCAAATAACCCTGCAAGTGGTAATGTGCCGGAGCAGGAGGATGATTTACCATTCTAGATCAATTAAAATAGATACCTACAAGTGGATCCCGACCCCCATAGTTTATTATTAAATTTTATTGCGGTGGATGTAACGTTAACCCTAAAGGTCATCGTTCTTCTTATTCTTTTGTGTTGTTCTGCCCTTGTTTCGGGTGCGGAGGTTGCTTTTTTTGGGCTCTCCCATACGGATCTGAAGGAGATTGAAGATAAAAAAACGACCAAAGGCAACATTATTGTCCAGCTATTAAATAGACCCAAGAAATTATTGGCCACCATCCTTATCGCCAATAACGCCATTAATATTGGAACGGTTTTGCTGTTCGATCAGATTGCGAAAATCATTTTTCAGGACCTGCAATTCTTGGCTTTTGGCATTATTCCTGTCCGCTTCTTGGTAGAGGTAGTGGTGGTTACCTTCCTAATATTGATGTTTGGGGAGATTCTGCCGAAAGTGTACGCCAATAGGAATAGATTTACCTTTGCGCATTTTATGGCACTCCCATTAAAGGTCTTGGATGTGCTATTCTCCCCGCTAAGTTTGCCCATGCGTTCTGGAACGATCCTGATTTATCAAAAATTGGGGAAACAAAAAACAAGCTTAAGTGTAGATCATTTGTCGCAGGCGTTAGAACTTACTTCCGAGGGTGACACCACTAAAGAGGAACAGAAGATATTGGAAGGTATTGTATCCTTTGGTAATACAGATACCAAGCAGGTGATGCGACCAAGGATAGATATTTTTGCGCTGAAGGAGGATATGAAGTATCCAGAGGTGTTAACCGAGATAAAGAAAAATGGATACTCCAGGATTCCTGTTTTTTCGGAGAATATGGACAATGTGCTTGGGGTGCTCTACGTTAAGGACTTATTGCCCTATATAGATCGCAAGACCTTAAATTGGGTCTCCCTAATAAGGGAGCCTTATTTTGTACCTGAAAATAAAAAGTTGGACGACCTCTTATTGGAATTTCAGTCCATGAAAAATCACTTGGCCATTGTGGTGGATGAATACGGAGGGACCTCTGGGATTGTGACCTTGGAAGATATTATAGAAGAAATTGTAGGGGATATAAGTGATGAATTTGATGATGAGGACCTAGTGTTTTCTAAGTTGGACGATTATAATTATGTATTTGATGGCAAAACACCCTTGCGGGATTTATATAAGGTAGCAAAGATTCAGGATGAGGACGATTTTGAAGATAATAAAGGGGAGTCCGAAACCATTGCAGGCTTTGTTTTGGAGATTGCCGGAAGCTTCCCGAAAAGGGGGGATACGGTGCGTTTTAAGAACTACAAATTTGTAGTGGAAAGCCTGGATAAAAAACGGTTGAAACAGATTAAAGTTACCCTGCCCAATGATGTATAGAACAATAGCTGGTTTTATTGGTGTACTACTTTTGGCTGCTTGCCAGGGGGAGGTATTGCCCAAACCAAAGGCTCAGCTCAGATTGGAGTATCCAGAGACAGAATACACGACCTATTCCGCAGATTACTTTTCTCTGGATCGCAATGCGATGGCCCGCATAACATCACGAACAAACCACTCTTTTGTTTTGGATTATCCCCAAATGCAGGGAGCTATTTTTATTACCTATAAAGAGGTGGATGGCAATCTGGACAAGCTTCTCACCGATGCCCAGAGGTTGAGTTATGAGCATGTAGTGAAAGCCGATAATATCTTGGAGCAGCCATTTGTAAATGAGGAGGACAGGGTGTTTGGTATGTACTATGAGGTAAAGGGGAATGCTGCTTCCCAGGCGCAATTTTATGCCACGGATAGCACAGGTCACTTCCTAACTGGGTCCCTCTACTTCCATGCCAAGCCCAATTATGATTCCGTTTTGCCGGCCGCGGCTTATCTTCAAAACGATATCCGTAGAATTATGGAAACCCTGAAGTGGAACAACTAGGGCGCTGCCTGCAATTTCCACTTCAAGGTTTTTTAAATTACTTCCGTATATATCAATAGGGGTTTAAGCCCTTAGTTTGGCTCCGGTGTAGGAGCACGCTTAGGAAAGTGAGGTTAAAAACTTGCCTGTTAGGGATTGGCAAGTAGGTCTTCTGCATTCTTAATGCTAGAGTTTATTTGATCTCTAAGGGCTTTTACTTTCACCTCTTCCTCATCTAGCCACTGCTGCTTTTCTTCGGTGAGCGACTTTCCCTTCATAATTTCATCACCATCAAAGCGTTCTCCAAAATTTTTCATCCAGTCCATCATGGATTTGTGGGCAGCTTTAAGATCTTGTCTTGCGGTGTCGTACTGCTCGGTGGTGTCGCCCTCGGAGATTTTTTCATCCAACGTACTTATTAAACTTCCTATGGTCCCCATTTTTGGCATCACCTCATCGTGAATGGCCAATACTTTTTTCATTTGGGAGCTGTCTTGTTTGCTTTCCTTACAAGAATAGGCAGTGCTCATTATTATGGCAAGTACAAGAATCAATCTACTCATTTTCATACTTAAAAATTAAATTGTTAAAGGGTGTAAAGACCCTAGGGGTTTGGATATGTTTTATGAAAATCAAATATACGAAAATAGGTGTGGGTTGGTGTCATTCTATATTAATAAACATAGCGTATTTTTGGTGGGGGTGTTCCGTGGAATTTAGCTGGGGAATTTGGCTTTTTAATGGGTGATTGGGGTGAATAAAGCCGGAAAATGGAGTGCTGGGTAGGTGTAAATGAAATTTTCGTAGATTTTAATATGATGTTACTTGTTAATTTATGTGTTTAAATCATAAAAATTCTGTAATTTAAATGCATAACCTAAAAAACTAAACTATGAAACTGTTTTCGCTTCCGATTAGGTTTGGGATCGCTACAAGCGGTTCGTTGATTGCCTATTTTTTAATCTTATCCTTGTTTAATTTGCATATCAATGTGTTTTACAGCTTGTTCAATGCGGTAATCACTGGTTTTGGTATTTATGAGGCCATCAAGTATTTTAAATTGCAAAAGGGGGTGTCCTTTAATTACGGTAAAGGTTTTACGGCGGGAATTGTTACCGGTTTTGTGGCTACTATCATCTTTACGATTTTCTTTGCCTTCTATGCCACCGAAATCAACCTAGGTTTTTTAGATCAGCTTTCTAGGGTTTGGTTTAAGGATTACAACACTTCGGAAGGAATTGTTTTCTTTACGGTGGCCATCATGGGTTTTGCCACTACTTTGGTGCTTACCCTCTCCTTTATGCAATTATTTAAGGGGTCTAACAATCCAAAGAGGAAAACAGGGGCATAAATGTGAAAAAAATGCTTGTAGATTAAGTAATTAGATTTATATTTGCAGCCGCCTAATATAGTGTTAGGCTTGTTCTTATAAAATTAAAACACAAGCTATGTACGCAATTGTAGAGATAGCAGGGCAGCAATTTAAAGTTGCGAAAGACCAAAAAGTGTATGTTCACCGTTTGCAAGACGAAGAAGGAAGCAAAGTAAGCTTTGACAACGTTCTTTTGTTGGAAGATGGAGATAACATCACCGTTGGCGCCCCCGCTATAGACGGAGCCGCTGTTGAGGCTAAAGTCGTTAAGCACCTAAAAGGTGATAAGGTAATTGTCTTTAAGAAGAAAAGACGTAAGGGTTACAGAACTAAAAATGGTCACCGTCAGTATTTGACGGAATTGCTAATTGAGGGAATTGTTACCTCTGGAGCGAAGAAGACCGAGAAAAAAGCGGAAGCCAAACCAGCTGCTAAAAAAGCCGAAGCTCCCAAGAAATCCGAAGCATCGGAGGCCGATTTAAGTAAAAATACGGTAGTGGAGTTAAGGGAAATGGCAAAAGATCAGGGAATTGAGGGGTATTCTTCGATGAAGAAGGCCGAATTAATTGCCGCTTTAAGTAAATAACAAGAATTAAAACAGAAATATCATGGCACACAAGAAAGGTGTTGGTAGTTCCAAGAACGGTAGGGAATCAGAATCGAAACGTTTAGGCGTTAAGATATTTGGTGGTCAGCCTGCCTTAGCTGGAAATATCATCGTAAGACAGCGTGGTACAAGACATAATCCTGGAGAAAATGTTTATTTAGGAAAGGATCATACTTTGCATGCAAAAGTAGATGGTCTTGTTAAGTTCCAAAAGAAAGCAAAAGGAAAATCGTATGTTTCCGTTGAGCCCTTCGAGGCTTAGTCGCTTACTCTTTAAAATATAAAAAAACCCTTTTCATTCTTTGAAAAGGGTTTTTTTTATGGCTTTTGGTTAGGAGTAGCTGCTTCCGGGGGGGGGGCTACCACTGTTGGTTTCTAAAGTTTTTTGAAATGGCAAAATGTACGGTCTTGGATAGGTATTCCTCTAAATTATACGCTGGCATGGGCAAAATGCTTTCCAGCAGCTGGGTGTCCCATTCATTGGGTTTGGAAGTAAGGTAGGGGGTTAGGTGTACCCCAATAGTCTGATAGTAAAATTGCTCCAACTTAGTGTGAAAGCCCAAACGCTCGTTAATTGGTTCTGGGGTGAAGCTAAAATTGTTGTAGCCTACCGCCTCAAAAATTTTCGTCATGCCCCGCATTAGGTCGGTATCTTTGGAATGAACAATATTCAACTGCTCAATGTCGGTATCCAATGTTTTCACAATTACCTTGGCGGCATAATCCGTGGGGATAATATTTAATCCGCTGCCCTTGATGGTCGTTATGCGTACAGGGTCCTTAGACCCGCTATTCTTAAAGAATTTAGCAAATAGGTAAAAAACCATGTACTTGGAAATGAAAAAATGGGGCGCATCAGTGATATTGCCTCCCAATACGCTGGGGCGCAAAATCTGGATGGGGATATTTTTTATTTTGCCTTCGCTTCTTAGAAAGAGTTCGGCTTGGTGCTTAGAAGCCTCGTAATGGTTCCTGTAGGCAGAGGTGTTGGTAGCGCCGTAATCGTTTTTTAGCAGGCCTCCCTTGTCTCCAATTGCGAAGGCGGTGCTGATGTATACAAACTTCCCGATGTATGGGCTAAAGGCCTTAAAAATAGCTTTTGTAAAGTCCAGATTTTCATTGAAGATTTCGTCCTTGGCAGCGGGGAGGGTAGAGAGATTTACAAAGCCAGCGGAATGAATAAGGATGTCTATCTTTTGAGATCCAAGAAAAGTTTTGGGTTGCAACAGCTCGTCGGCATTAATCACCTTTATCTTTTGATGTATTTCCTGCTCGTTATTCCGGATGAATTCCGGAGCGTATTCACTTTGGAGCATGTTCTGGATCCGGTCCTTCGGTGAAACGGTGCCCTTTTTTCTAACGGGGAGGTAAACGGTATGTAGGCTGTGCAGTTTTTCTTCTAGAAGGGTAAATAGTACTCTGGAACCCAAGGTGCCGGTGGCACCAGTTAAAATTATATTCATGGAGCGATTTATAAGAGGGTATTTCTGGATATGGCCTAAAGTAAAATCCCTTATATTGATATCAATATAAGGGATTTTGTAATTTATTGATAGGGTGTTATTAATACCTGTAGTAGTCAGGCTTAAACGGACCTTCAACGCTAACACCAATATATTCTGCTTGGTCTGGTCTTAGAGTTTCCAATTCCACTCCCAAACGTGCCAAATGAAGGGCGGCTACCTTTTCATCCAAATGTTTTGGCAGCATATAGACGTTGTTTTCATACTTGTCACTATGGTTCCAAAGCTCAATTTGCGCCAAGGTTTGGTTGGTAAACGAGTTGCTCATTACAAAACTTGGATGTCCGGTGGCACAACCAAGGTTTACCAATCGGCCTTCTGCAAGCACTATAATGTCTTTTCCATCCAAGGTATACTTGTCTACCTGTGGCTTAATTTCATCCTTGGTATGACCGTAGTTTTCGTTTAACCAAGCCATATCTATCTCATTGTCAAAGTGGCCAATATTACATACAATGGCCTTGTCTTTCATCGCCTTAAAATGCTGAGCTTGAATAATGTCTTTGTTTCCAGTGGTGGTAATTACGATATCTGCATTCCCAACAACGGTTTCCATTTTCTTTACCTCATACCCATCCATAGCTGCTTGTAGGGCGCAAATAGGGTCTATTTCCGTAACGGTTACTATAGATCCGGCACCTCTAAAAGAAGCTGCGGTACCTTTACCAACATCGCCGTAGCCTGCAACCACCACTCTTTTACCTGCTAGCATAGTATCCGTAGCTCTTCTAATAGCGTCTACGGCACTTTCCCTACATCCGTACTTATTGTCGAACTTAGACTTGGTTACGGAATCGTTCACGTTAATGGCGGGCATAGGAAGGGTTCCTTTTTTTACGCGCTCGTAAAGACGGTGTACTCCCGTAGTGGTTTCTTCGGAAAGACCTTTAATGTCTTTGGCCAATTCTGGGTATCTGTCTAGTACCATATTGGTAAGATCGCCACCATCATCCAAAATCATATTCAAAGGCTTGCGTTCCTCCCCAAAAAACAAGGTCTGTTCTATGGCCCAATCAAATTCTTCTTCGCTCATTCCCTTCCAAGCATAAACAGGTACTCCTGCTTCGGCCATGGCTGCTGCCGCCTGATCTTGGGTAGAGAAAATATTACATGAGCTCCAAGTTACTTCGGCTCCCAAAGCTATTAAGGTTTCAATTAAAACAGCAGTTTGTATGGTCATGTGCAAACAACCTGCAATGCGGGCCCCTTTTAAGGGCTGCTCACTTCCGTACTCTTCGCGTAGCGACATCAGTCCTGGCATCTCTGCCTCTGCCAAATCAATTTCTTTTCTTCCCCAGCTAGCCAAGCTAATATCTTTTACTTTATAGGGTATGTAAGGAATAGTTTTAGTACTCATTTTTTGTTTTTTAAATTAGTGGTCAAAGACTCCAATGGTACGTCGGGGAAGCTGGGCACTCAGTAAAAGAATATCCAAACCAGGAATAAATTAGTTTACCCTATTTCTTCTCCGTTTTTATTTTTACTTTCGTACAGGAGCAATTATCAATTTTGCAGTTGCAAAGGTAGTAATAACTTAAATAATCCCATGCCTCTTTACAAAACAATAACAGTAGATTCCCATGTTAAGGTCCTGATTTGGAAAGTTGAAGAGACAGAAGCACAACTTTCTAAAGGAATAGAACTCACCCCTATATGTCATAAGCGGTTGGTAGGAATGAAGTCGGAATTGCACCGTAGAGGGTTTTTAAGTATCCGCCATCTTTTGGCGGAAGAGGGTTATGAGGATAAGGACCTATATTACGATGAGGTTGGAAAGCCCCACTTAAAGGATGGGCGTTTTATCTCTATCACCCATTCCCACAACTTTACAGGGATCATAGTTTCGGACCGGTTAGAAGTTGGTATCGATATAGAAATGCAACGGGATAAGATCCTTAAAATTGCCAGTAAATATACCCCTTTGGAGGAGTATAAAACGGTGGCCAACCCCGATGCCTTAATCAGAAAACTCACCATTGTATGGGGTGCCAAGGAGTCCCTCTATAAAATTTGCGCCCAAAAGGGAATAAGTTTCCTGCACCATATGGATATTACAGACTTTTCCCTCTCCGATTCACAAACTACTGGAAGCATTATATATAAGGGGAAATCTTCCAATTATGATATTAATTTCTTGGAATTTGAAGGATATACCTGTGTATATGCCATAAAAACCCAAGAATAATGGAACGCTACCAACTAAATACCCCTTTTGCTGCCTCGGTCTTTTGGGGTGGTCTGCTTAATGTCAATTGCTATACAGGGATGAAAGACCCCGTAATTGTTCCACTTTACCGACATAGATATGGAGCTTATTTTTGATTGGCTCTTTTCTCAATATCGAGATATCCCCACCCATCTTATTGTGCTAGAGCTGGTAGGTGTGTTCTTTGGATTTTTAAGTGTATGGTATTCCAAGCAAGAAAATATTCTGGTATTCCCTACAGGGATAATCAGTACGGGCATATTTGTCTATATCCTGATTGTTTTTGGCCTATTGGGGGATATGTTGATCAATGCCTATTATTTTTCCATGAGTCTATATGGGTGGTATATGTGGACAAGGAAGGAAGACGATGGGCATTATATATTGATCAGTAGAACAACGGCCAAGGAGAAAATATGGTCTATCTTGCTATTTATCGGTGCAGCGGCCTTCGTGGCCTTGGTGTACCTAATTTTTGATCAAAGGAATAACTGGACGGCCTATGTAGATACCTTTACTACCGCCATCTTTTTTGTGGCCATGTGGTTAATGGCCCGGAAGAAAATTGAGAACTGGACGTATTGGATTATAGGGGATCTTATATCTATTCCCCTCTATTGGTACAAAGGTTTAATTTTTACGTCCTTTCAATACTTTTTATTTACTATAATAGCTGTTTTAGGATACTTTGCATGGAAAAAAAGTTTAAACAAAAACCCTCGGATGTTGTTAAGGTAGTGTTGTTTGGCCCGGAATCTACTGGTAAAACCACCCTTTCCGAACAATTGGCCAGGCATTATAATACGGTTTGGGTCCCCGAATATGCCCGGGAATACCTCCAAGATAAATGGAACAATGAAAGAAAGACCTGTGAACCGCACGATTTGTTGCCTATTGCAGCGGGACAAATGGAAATGGAGAACGAGCTGGCCCAAAAAGCTACCAATGTCCTAATCTGTGATACGGATTTGTTGGAAACCAAGGTGTATTCTGAAGTTTATTATCTGGGCTATTGCGATCCCATCCTAGAAAAGTATGCCTTGGAGAACACTTATGACCTATATTTACTAACATATATAGATATCCCTTGGGAAAAAGATGATTTACGGGATAAGCCCGATGAGCGTGAGCAGATGTTTTTGTATTTTAAAGAAACCCTAGAGCGCTATAACAAGAATTTTGTTATATTAAAGGGTGATAAAAAAACACGCCTAGCTAAGGCAGTGAAATGTATTAACCAACTACTTGATAAATAATGGAATTGACTGAAGCAGATAAAGTTCAGTTGGATAACCTTGGGGTGTCCACAGAAAAAGCATTGGGACAAATTGAAACGTTTAAAGAGGGCATCCCTTTTGTCCGTTTGGAAAAAGCGGCAATTGTCTCCCATGGGATCTCTAAATTTTCGGAGGCACGGGAGAAACAATTGATGGACACCTTTAAAGAAGAGAGAAACAACTTATCCCTTTTGAAGTTTGTACCCGCATCCGGAGCGGCTTCTAGAATGTTCAAGGCCATGTTTAATTTTTTGGACGCTTACGATCCCAAAAAAGAAAGTTTGGAGGCCTATATAGATCGTACCAAGGACAAAGACGTGGCAACCTTTTTTGAGGGTTATAAAAAATTCGCTTTTTATGATCTCATCCAAAACAAGATAAAGGGCAAGACCAGCTCCAAGGATGAGGAGAAATATCTTTTTGTACGTGAAATGCTGTTGGAAGAGGGGTTAAATTACGGTTTTTTCCCAAAAGGCCTGTTGCCTTTCCACCACTATGGGAGCCATACTGCCACTCCTTTTGAGGAGCATTTAAAGGAAGCAGCCGCCTATGCGTCTGTAAATAACGAGGCAGCTTTGCATTTCACTATTTCCGAGCAGCATGGGGAAATGTTTAACGAAGAGTTTAAAACGGCTGGGGAAAGAGTGTCGGCAGAAGCCAAGGTGTCTTTTTCGGTATCCTATTCCTTCCAAAAATCATCTACGGATACTATTGCCGTGGATATGGATAATAAACCCTTTAGGGAGGCGGACGGCTCTCTTTTATTTAGGCCTGGAGGGCACGGGGCGCTGATAGAGAACCTAAACGAGGTGGATGCAGATATTATTTTTATTAAAAACATCGATAATGTAGTAGTTCCTAGGGATTTTGAAGTGATGGTGAATCACAAGAAAATTCTTGCCGGATTGCTATTGGAACTTCAGAAGAAAGTATTTGAATACGCCCGTTTATTGGATGAGGAGCAGCTTAGTGCGGAGCAATTGGAAACCATAAAGAAATTTATGGAGGAGGAACTCAATGTGCATTTCCAAAAGGAATTTCAGGCCTATAGTACTGGGGAGCAAATAGAGCGCCTTAAAGAAAAGATTAATAGGCCGCTGCGCATCTGCGGCATGGTGAAAAATGAAGGAGAACCTGGAGGCGGACCTTTTTGGGTGAAGGATGCCCAAGGGCATATATCCTTGCAAATTATTGAATCTGCACAGGTAGATACCAAAAATCCGGAACAGTTACAGATTATGGGGAATGCTACTCATTTTAATCCGGTAGATCTGGTATGTGGGGTCCGAAATTATAGAGGAGAGAAATATGATCTACAAAAATATGTAGATGATAAACAAGGCTTTATCACGGAAAAAACCAAGGAAGGTAAAAGTCTTAAGGCCTTGGAATTGCCCGGATTGTGGAATGGGGCCATGGCTTTTTGGAATACCATTTTTGTTGAAGTGCCCTTAACGACCTTTAATCCTGTAAAGACGGTAAACGATCTGTTAAAGCCTTCGCACCAAGTGAAATAAGTAGTTATAGGTTATAAAATTATATGGCGTAAAAAGTGTGTAAATCTTACACACTTTTTTTGTTTGTATACACTATTAAACACTCCTATAAAAGAGGTGTAGGTGTTTAAAAGGCTGATTTTAAGTGATTTGGGGTGATTTTGGGGTGGTGGGGGCTGTTGGCACGGTTTTCCTATAATACATTGGGAACAAAGAGATTATTTACCCTAAAGACATAACAGTATGACATCAGAAATAAAAAATTTAGTATTCGCCTCTGCGTTGGCCGTTGGATCTTTAAGTCCCACATTCGCAAATCCGCCTATTTTTCATGATGGAATCATGGAACTAATACACGCCCAGGATTTTTCTGAAATAGAAAAAGATGCACTCCCAGACGCCGTAACCTCAGCTTTGGAAAAAGACTATCCTGGCGCCGTAGTGGAAAAAGCTTATATCAATGATGTAAACGAATATAAGTTGGAGGTTGCCCTCGCCGATGGGGAAACTGAAGAGTTACATATACATGCAGATGGCAGCTGGATTGCCTTGTAAGTAGATAAATCTAGAAGTAGAGTTGGTTAGATTGGTTAAGGTCGCAATAAATAATTGCGGCCTTTTCTTTTTCCCTACCCCATAAATGATTCTTCCTCTTTGCCGTTAGCCTTAAAACGG
Organism: Arenibacter amylolyticus; assembly: GCF_002150785.1. Lineage (GTDB taxonomy): Bacteria > Bacteroidota > Bacteroidia > Flavobacteriales > Flavobacteriaceae > Arenibacter > Arenibacter amylolyticus. The sequence continues at coordinate 330,329 of NZ_MTAZ01000004.1, forward strand.
GTTCCACTTCTCGGGTATTCTATTGGGTAGCGGGAATACCGGAAGTGGGGTAAACTCTTACGGGGCAGGTGCGATGTTGTGTTTAATAAATCACCTTTAAGATTATTTAAACAGATAAAGTGGGATATTATCTTTAAATTTCAAGTAAATTAATAGGTCTACCTGATTGATTTTCCTCCCGATTAAAGAATTGTCGGATATGGAAAATAATTTTAAACCCATAGCAGCTTACGAGCTTCCCGCCCATATTATACGAGTGTTATTTGAGGAGTTTAACACCTATACCCTACTTCATGCCTTTGTGAATGATGCTGGGATGTATAAATTGTATCTAATTTTTGAGGCAGATACCATTCACACGGTGTATATAGATAACGATAGTTCTATTGTTAAGGTAATTGAAGATTCGTGGGATAATTAACTGTTGCCCCTTTTTACTGTGTACGTTTTACACAGTGCCTGCAACTATTACTCATTATTACCCAGAGGGTATAACTCCGTTCAAAATCATGTAAACGCCTGTAGGCAGGGCTATTGATGGGTTTTTTGTGATGAATCTACGATGTGGTATCATATTTTCAATAGGTATTTCACGTTTAACTAAGACATAAAAATAGAACATTATGAAAAAGATATTATTTGTTGCCGCATTATCATTAGGAAGTTTAACCGCATTCGCCCAAGAAGGGGAAATAACACAAGAGGCTGCCGTTGAGGTAGCAGTAGTACAGGACGATTTTTCTGCTGTTGAAACCAGCGAACTACCGGAGGCGGTAAGCAATGCCGTTACTGCAAATTATCCTTCGGCCACTATTGAAAAGGCCTATGTGAATAAGGAAGAACAGTATAAATTAGAAGTGGCCCTAGAAGACGGTACAGAAGGTACCTTATATGCCGATAAAGATGGTAACTGGATAGAACTATAGAATTTATTTGAGTTAGTTGATTGGATCGAGTTTATCTCGGTAAAAAAGGGGACGCAGCACGCATCCCCTTTTTTTATTTTTCAAGTAAGTCAAAGTTATTTACACCAGCTTTCATATAAGGATAAAGTGGGTAAATGTTCTATGTCTACTACACTTATAAGTGTATAAATAATATACAGTTGGCCATTAAACTACCCAGAATTACCCACTATCTAAATTCAGGCTTTATTGTGTAACTAGCTGAAGATAAGGTATTTGCGTGAATTTTTAAATAGAAGCGCATCTTGGTATCATATTTTCAATAGGTATAGTAGGTTTAACGAACATATTAAAATAGAACATTATGAAAAAGATATTATTTGTTTTCGCATTATCATTAGGAAGTTTAACTGCTTTTGCCCAAGAGGGAGAAGTAACTCAAGAGGCTGCTGCCGAGGTAGCAGTTGTTCAGGACGATTATACCGCCATTGAAATTAGCGAATTACCGGAAGCGGTAAGCAATGCAGTAGCTACAGATTATCCTGCAGCCACTATTGAGAAGGCCTATGTGAATAAAGAAGAACAATATAAGTTAAAGGTGTCACATGAAGATGGTACTGAAGAAACTTTATATGCCGATAAAGATGGCAACTGGATAGAAGAGTAGAAATAACTTGAGTGATTTGTTTGTATCAAGTTTGGTTTGGTATGAAAGGGGACGCATCGCGCGTCCCCTTTTTTTTGATATAGCCGCTGGCGGGTAAATTGCAATCGGAAAACCTAGATCTCCTTTATCCAGGAGATTATATAAGGAGAAAAAATTGGCCAACTGTTAGCCGATGTAGTTATCTGGAGATGGAAGGAGGTAACTAAATTATTTATGTCTAGTTGTACAGTAGCGCAAAGTGTTTAGCTAGAATCCTAGGGCTAACTACCTAAAGTGTATAACTATTACACAGTTATTCTTATTCCTACCCAGAATTACCCAGAGCTCAAAATTCATGGTTGCTTCATAATAGGCTGTAAGTCAGTCTTATGGATCTTTATTGGTGGCTTAAATACATCTTGGTATTATATTTTCTATAGGTATACTATATGTAACTAATACAATAAAATAAAAACATTATGAAAAAGATATTATTTGTTGCCGCATTATCCTTAGGAAGTTTAACTGCATTTGCCCAAGAGGGTGAAGCAACTGAAGAGGCTACCGTTAAGGTATCCATAGTTCAGGACGATTTCTCTGCCATTGAGACCAGCGAACTACCAGAAGCGGTAAGTAATGCCGTAGCTACCAACTACCCAACGGCTACTATTGAGAAAGCCTATGTAAGCAAAAAGGAACAATATAAATTGGAACTTGCTTTGGAAGATGGGACCGCTGCAACTTTTTTCGCGGATAAAGATGGAAATTGGATAGACCTGTAAGGCTAACTTGAGTGATTTGTTTGTATCAAGTTTGGTTTGGTAGGAAAGGGGATGCTTTTAGCGTCCCCTTTCTATTTTTATGATAATTTTTAATAGCAACTCGCTTACTTGTGGTATTTTTACTATTCCTATCGGAAAAGTAAGAGAACCACTATGTCCAAGATACTTATTATAGAAGATGATGCTGCCTTTTGCCAGATGCTGCAAAAGTTTCTAATCCGCAATGGTTATGAGGTGGAGGTCAGCTTTACGGGTGAAGATGCCAAGATAAAATTTAAGGATTCCTTTTTCGATCTTGTGTTGACAGACCTGCGGCTCCCCAATTACGACGGCATGCAATTACTGACGTATTTTAAGGAGGTAAAGCCTTCTGTTCAGGTGATTGTTATGACCGGATACGCAGAGGTAGGGTCTGCGGTAGAAGCCATGAAGAAGGGGGCCTATGATTATATTTCCAAGCCATTTACTCCAGAGGATATCTTAATGCAGATAAAAAGTGCCCTAAATGAAGCGGCCTTGGCAGAACCCGAAAAAAAATCGAAGGATAACAAGTCGCCCAAGCCCGTAGAAACCAGGGAGACGGAAGGGGAGGTAATTACTGGGGTGAGCGAAGCCTCCAGAAAACTTAAGGAATACATCAAATTGGTTGCCCCCACGGATATGTCTGTTTTAATAACGGGGGAAAGTGGTACCGGGAAGGAAGTCACCGCCAAGGCGATCCACGATCATAGCAAGCGTAAAGATTTTAATTTTGTGGCAGTGGATTGCGGGGCCATTCCTAAGGAAATTGCCACCAGTGAATTCTTTGGTCATGTTAAGGGGAGTTTTACCGGCGCCGTGGAAGACAAGGTTGGTCATTTTGAAGCGGCCCATAAGGGCACCCTATTTTTGGATGAAATTGGTAACCTCTCCTACGGGAATCAAATTCAACTTTTACGGGCACTTCAGGAAAGAAAGATAAAGCGGGTTGGGAGCACCAAGGAGATAAAGGTAGATGTGAGGATAGTTACCGCCACCAACGAAGACCTTGCCGAAGCGGTGGAACAGGGTAGTTTTAGGGAAGATCTTTTCCATAGAATAAATGAGTTTTCAATAGAGATACCCTCATTGGAAGATCGGTATGAGGACCTGATGCTATTTGCTAATTATTTTCTTCAGAAAGCCAATAAATCACTCGATAAAAACATACTGGGATTTTCAGAGGAAGTGGTTGGTGTTTTTAAGAAGTATCATTGGCCTGGTAACCTTAGGGAGTTGCAAAACGTAATTAAAAGAGCGGTACTGTTAACAACAGGGGAATTGGTGGAAAAAGAAGCCCTGCCTAAGGAAGTGTATAAAGCCAAGGAAGAGAAGTTGTCCGATGAAAATTTCTCCAAGGCAGACTATGAAAAAGAGCAAATTATCAGGGCGCTAAAACAAACCAACTTTAATAAGTCGCAAGCGGCAAAACTACTCCAAATCACTAGAAAGACCCTGTACAATAAAATTAACCACTATAACTTGGATCTTTAGCCAAATAGGCTTTTATCGCCAAGGAGAGTACCGTAATTTTATTATTTAGACTGCTGTAGGTTTGTTTTAATTCCTTGGCATTTAATTCGTGGGGCTTTAGGGTTTCCAATTGCTCCAAAATAGGAATAATCTCCTTGGCTTTCAGCTGCCTAAACATGGGGAGCATCTTGTGGGTTATTGAATTTATTTGGGCGATTTCGGCCTTCGTCATTGCCGCTTTTAGTTTCTCCAGACTGGCAGCAGTGTCTTTTAAAAATGTATTTAAAACCTCGGCAACACCATCTTCATCATCCCCTAGAAAGGAGGAGATAACCTCTAAGCTAAATAAACTAGAACCTGATACTATCTTTTCCTTGGGAACCACTGGTTGGTCCGTAGTAACCAATTCAGGGAAGAGTCCGCCAAGCATGCTTATAAACCGCTCCTTGGCAAAAGGCTTTTGCATACTATCGGCAAAGCCGTAATGAAGATAATCTTGTCTTTTTAAGTCTTTTCTCCCCGTCATCGCTACTATGGGTTGACCTCTAAAATGCCTGTAATCTCCCTTTTTTAGTTGTTCCAATACCTCAAATCCGTTGATATTGGGCATTTCTATATCTGTCAACACCAAATCATAAGCCAACTGGGCCTCTTTATCGATCTCGTAAAAATCACTATAGGTATGGGCGCTTAGCTTAAGGTGGTGGCAGACCTCCTTTAATAACTTTAACATGGCGGGGTCATCGTCCACAATAAGCAAAGCCAGATCGGCCTGTGGATCAATATTTATATTTTGGTCTGGTTGTAAGGGGGCTTTGGCTACCTTAAAAGGAATCTCCAGTGTAAAGGTACTGCCTTTGCCTTCAAGGCTTTTTAAGCGAATGGTCCCCTCCAACAACTTCGTGATTTTTTTGGAAATGGTAAGCCCCAGACCATAGCCGCCGTATTTTTTATCGGTATGGTCTTCTGCCTGTGTAAACTCTTTAAAAATCTGTTCCTGTTTCTCCTCTCGAATTCCTATCCCCGTATCTATAATCTTAATTTGGGTATGGTAGGTGTCTTCTGTTTGCTTAAGGACCTTAGCGGTAATTTTGATAAAGCCCTCCTCCGTAAATTTATAGGCATTCCCAATTAAATTGGTTAATACCTGCCTAACCCTAAAAGCGTCGCCCAGCACCGGGGCTTTTAATCGCTCGTCCAAATCCAATTGCAGGTCTATCTGCTTACCAGAATTCAGTTCCTTCAAATTTTCAGCGGTTTCACTAATTAGGTTGGCCAAGATAAATGGGGAGTTTTCAATTTTTATTTTCCCCGCTTCCAGCTTGGAGAAATCCAAAAGGTCATTTACTAAGCGATCTACATAATGGGAGGCCGACTTTACATTTCTAAGATAGGAAACCTGTAAGCCGGTAAGTCCCGTTGTTTCCATAAGTTCAGAATAACCTGTTATGGTATTGAGCGGGGTGCGTAGATCGTGACTAACGGTAGCTATTAGTTGCTCCCTGCTTTTTAAAAGAGATTCTGAGAATTTCTTTTCCTTCTCCAACTGTTGCCTAAATAACTGAACTTTCCAGTAGTCCTTGGTGATGAGAAAGGTAAATAAGGCCACAATGGCAAACCCTAGGACAGCTGCTATACCCGCGAGCCGAATACTTCGCCCTAAGGCTTCCTGTTTTTTTAAATTGTCTGTATAGGAACGGGCCAGCACCTCTTGCTCAAAAGCAGAAATAATACTCCGTAGCTGCTGGGATATTTCCAAATCGGCCCTGCTGAGCTCCATTTCCTTTTTTGCTAGGTTGCGAATGGTAATTATATTCTGCTGCTTGGTTTGCTCCAACAGCAGTTTGGCGGCGGTGATAATGGAATCCATCTCAATTGCCGTGGCACGGGTGTCTTGATCCTTGGGAACATTGTCATTGAGGTATTGAACATAGCTTTTGAATATTTCACGGGATTTCTCCGGTAAGTCTTCGTAGTTGGGATTAAAACTCTCTGGAGGAATCTTCCCCATGGATTGCTCAATTTTACTAAACTCCAATAAGGCATTGTCAATAGAACTATGGTCTTCGCTGTTTTTTTTGAGTAATAATAATTCCTTGCTGTTAAATACCTTCTTTTTTAGCAAGCCCTGAACGCTGTCCAACATTTTTTTCTGATGGTCATTCTCTGTTAGCAATTTCAAAGAATCTAGGGAAGCAACAATGGAATCTACCTTCTGTGCGTAGGCCGTAAAACTGTTTTGAGATCCTTTTTGTATGGCTAATTTGGAAAGACTTTCCGCTTGGTACAGCTCGGTTAATAGGGATCCGGTTTTTAGTAATTTGGTATTGTTTTCCACTTCAATTTCTGTGGAGACGTATACCTTAATTTCAGACGCAATAAAGTATCCAACTACCAAGGCTACAATACCCAGTATAAAATAACTGAAGATGATCTTAAAGGTAAACTTGTTTTTGCTTTTATTCATTGGTGGATATTGTTGTAACAACATATCTAAATTACGGCTTTGCCCTCTTTTTTGTTTAAAAAAAAGGTTAATTATTAAATGTTGCCTATTATTTTGATTTTGATTTTTGTAGCAGTAATTTCGCGGCCATCTCAAAGGGGTGCTTACTGTAGTAGGCTGAGATTATACCCAAGGAACCTGGGCGGGTAATGCTGCCAAGGGATGCGAAAATCGCGTTCGGGAATTTCCAACGTTTTTTCCAAGACCGATGATAGGTAGGGAAAACAAAAAACAATTTTTAACAAGAATAATAGCCCCTTTTATTCGTAACAAATGTATTGCGAATGAAAACTATGTTCAAAACGGCGGCCATGTTTGGTGCCGTACTCCTGGCCAATGGCCAAGAAACACCTAAAGACTCTTTGGAAGGCAGTAAAATTGCCTTGGATGAAGTATTGGTGTCCGCAGTTCGCGTAACCCAAGAGTCGCCCGTTACCTTTACCAACCTTACCAAAAAACAAATGAAATCCAGAAATTTGGGGCAGGATATCCCTATCCTAATGAATTTTCTGCCTGGCGTAGTAACTACCACGGATGCCGGGGCCGGGATTGGCTATACCGGAATACGGGTAAGAGGGAGCGATGGAACCAGAGTGAACGTTACAGTGAACGGAATACCGTACAACGATTCCGAATCCCACGGTACCTTTTGGGTGAATATGCCCGATTTCTCCTCCTCTACCCAGAGCTTACAGTTGCAAAGGGGGGTAGGGACTTCTACCAATGGATCTGGAGCCTTTGGAGCTAGTTTAAATATTCTTACCGACGCTGTTTCAGATAAAGCATTTGGAGAGATCAACTCCTCGGTTGGGAGTTTTAATACCTTAAAAAATAATCTTAAGTTCAGTACCGGACTGCTCAATGATCATATAGAGATTTCTGGTCGCTTATCTAGAATTACTTCCGATGGGTATATTGACAGGGCTTCCTCCGAGCTGGATTCCTATTTTTTACAGGGAGCCTATCTGGATGATCGTACCCTAATCAAAGCCTTATTGTTTGGAGGACATCAAACTACTTATCAGGCATGGAACGGAGTGGATAAGGAGCAGTTAGAGAACAACAGGACCTTCAATACCGCCGGGATGTATACCGATGAGAAGGGAAATATCCAATTTTATGACAACGAGGTGGACGACTATAAGCAAAATCACTTTCAGTTACATTGGAATCAGAAGTTGTCCGATTATTGGAGCACTAATATCGCACTGCACTATACCAAAGGGCAGGGGTATTTTGAGCAATATAGGCAAGACGATAGTTTTGCTACTTACGGGATAACCCCCTTCACTAAGGACGGGGAAACCGTGAATTCCACGGACCTGATCCGAAGGAGATGGCTAGATAACGACTTTTATGGTACTACCTTTTCTGCCAATTATAGGGACCATAAGGTAGATGTAATCCTAGGAGGGGGATGGAACAATTATACAGGAGATCATTTTGGGGAAATTATATGGGCCCGTTATTCCAACAATAGGGATTATGAAGACCGATATTATGACGATACTTCTACCAAAGACGATATGAATGTATACGCCAAGGCAAATTATAAGTTAGATAACCAGTGGAGCGTGTATGGCGATCTTCAATTAAGAAATATTAACTATACCGCCAATGGAGAAGAAACAGGATTGGTAGATGATACCTTTACTTTCTTTAATCCGAAGGCAGGGGTTACCTATAACCTGAATGATCACCATAATTTCTACCTCTCCTATGCCAGGGCCAATAGGGAACCCAATAGAAATGACTATAAAAGCGGTAACCCTAAGCCCGAGAAATTGGACGACTTTGAATTGGGATGGCGCCATACCGCACCGGGTATTCGTTTGAATACTAATCTGTATTATATGAAATACAAGGATCAGTTGGTCCTTACCGGGGAATTAAATGATGTAGGTGGTGCCATGCGTGCCAATGTTGGGGATAGCTATAGGTTGGGCTTGGAAATAGATGCCATATTAACCTTGGGCGATAAGTTTATCTTACGTCCCAATGTGGCCCTGAGCGATAACAAAAACAAAAACTTTGTTTTTCAACGCGATGGAGAACTGGAAAAGCTGGGAGACACCCATATTTCATTTTCACCCAGTATTGTTGCAGGAAATGTATTAACCTATATGCCTAGCACCCAGTGGCAACTTAGCCTACTTTCTAAATATGTAGGAAAGCAATATATGGGGAATATAGATGCTAAGAGCTCTGTGTTGGATGCTTATTCCCAGACAGACCTTAATGTGCAGTATACCATAGAAACCAATTCGTTTATCAAGAATATTGTGCTTTCTGGTTTGGTGAACAATATTTTTGATAGTCTGTACGAGTCTAATGGGTATTTTTATACCTATGATGACGATTTCTCTAGCCCGGGAACCATAACCACGGTAGAAGGTGCAGGTTACTATCCTCAGGCAGGTATTAATTTCCTGTTGGGAGCAACCCTAAATTTTTAAGGTTGGATAAATGCCCGTATAATTTTTTTAGAGTTATATAATTAAAAGGCTATAAGGTGAAAAGTGGGGGAATGCCTTTTTTACTTTATAGCCTTTTTAATTGTTGATGAAATACAACCACCAATAGTAGCTTTATACCCTAGTAGGCACCACATACGGTTCCCTATATTCCCTGGTCAACATAGCATCTGCCTCTTTGTTGCCAATGAATTTCTCTGTTTTTCCATCAAATCTTAAAGTTTCCCCTACGCGATAGGCAATATTCGCTATTAACGGAAGTACTGTAGAGGTGTGGCCAATTTCGATATCACAATTTAAATCCTTTGGATTTCCGGATCGGAGTCCGTCAATAAAATTCCCAAAATGCCCTTTGCTGTCCGGGGCGGTTAAAAAGGAGGTGTCTCCACCAATAGCAGCACCAGCACCCATATTGGACCCGGCGAAAGGCTCTGTGTCCCTGCCTTTATAGGCATTCCAAGTATCTCCATTTACCTCTAGCCATCCATTGGTGCCATAAAACACATTGCCAATTTTAATCCCTAAGTTGGCCTCGTGGTTGGTATACCTCCCTCGAGTTTCAAACTCTAATATTTTTCCATCGGCGTATTCAAATACCGAGGTTTGGGTATTGGGGGTTTCTTGGGAACACTCTTCGGGTGATATTCCATAAATTCCCCCCATAGACTGCACTTTTATAGGATGTTCATTTTTATTCAATCCCCAGCGTGCCACATCAAATTGATGAGGTCCTTGGTTTCCGGTATCCCCATTTCCCGTATTCCAATGCCAGTGCCAATTATAATGTCCCCTTTTTTCGTTGTAGGGTCTATAGGCGGCCGGTCCCAACCAAAGGTCGTAATTTAGACTAGCCGGGGGCGCAGTGTCTGCTGAAATTCCAAACGAATCCCGGGGTTTAAAACAGGTTCCCCTGGCCATGTATACCTCCCCAATGCCACCATTGTGGAGAAATTCCATGGCCTGCATTACATTGGAAATGCTTCGGTTTTGAAAGCCCACCTGTACCACGCGATTGTATTTTCGGGCGGCCTCCACCATTTTTCTTCCTTCCCATACGTTGTGAGAACTGGGTTTTTCCACATATACATGTTTTCCGGCTTGGCAGGCCCAAATGGTGGAGAGGGCATGCCAGTGATTGGGGGTGGCGATGATAACGGCATCTATTTCCTTGTCGTCATATACTTCCCTTAAATCGGTTGCCGTCCCGGGCCGATTATTGTCTTGAAGACTTGCAGCCAATGCCACCCGTTCTTCCAAAAAAGAAGAATCTACATCACAAATTGTTTTTATCCGAACTCCCTCACCGTACATCTGTGCAAAATTCTCCATTAAGCCTTTCCCACGTCCCCTAACGCCAATGGAGGCCAACATTATGCGGTCATTGGAGCCTAGGATATTTCCGTAGGACTTGGCGGAAAATGCGGTTGCTCCTATGGCGATTCCTGTACTTGCCAAAGTGGTCTTTTTAATAAAGTTTCTTCTGTTGCCCATGCTATTATATTTTTAAGGTTGCTGTTTTACTAATACGAGGGATAATTATTCGTTGTTAAACTGAGAGAATCTATGATCCAATTCCGTTTTTCCTAAATGTTTGCTTGCTACAATGATGCTGTGTTTAAAGGTGACGGCCTCCCCTTGCTCTAAGCGAAAGTTTAATGTTTCCTCTCCCTTGCTAAACACCTCTTGCCCCAATGGGTTTGCGGCAAATAAACCATAGCCCCTTGCATGCCAATAGGTGGGATAGCCTGGGTTGTTTTTATGGTCTAGGATCACCAAGGAAATGTTTTCTTTGCCTATACTAGAGGTTAAATTGACCCAGTCTGCTCTTTTTCCCCAACAGTCGTTTCCTTCCACTCCTTCACTGTTAATATAGTTCCCGTTTACCCCGTCGTTGTTAAGGACTGGCACCGCTGTGGGGAGTCCGTTGGCATCCGTAAAGACGATGGGTTTGTCCGATGGATGTTCTAAGGCTCTAGCCACCCTTATACCCAAGACGCCTTCCTTATTATCCTTAAAAAGTACAGGCCCGTTGGGTGCACTGAGCTGGGTAATGCGATCTATGGAGTATACATCCCCTTCGCCCTTAAAAAGGAAGGTGGTGTTTTCCGTAAGCAATACCTCCCCTCTGGGAGCAATCCAATCCATGGCTACTTTTAACAAGCCCGTACTGTCCCCTCCCTGGATTTCTAAGAAGTTTTTATGAACTATAGTGCCATATTCATCCCTTCTTTCCACTTTTATGGAATCTGAATTGTTCCAAAAATCCAAACCATTTACATCCCCGTAATTAAACCATACTCCTACGTGGTGCGGATGGTCTGCGCGTTCCCCCGCCGATGGTTCTAAAGGGAACTTTCGGGTAATGGTGCTCCCTTCTGGGGTTACAAGGGGATAGAGGACCGGTTTTTTTATGTTGCTGGGATAGCGATAGGCTGTAAATAATTGGCCATCTATTAAAACCGAAACCTGCTTTTGGGCGTCATCCCTCAACAATTGTATTCTCGGTTCCTTGTTTTTTTCGCTAGGATGAAGCTGGGCGGTGTCCCTGTTTATTTGTTTGCAGGAAAACAAGCCTAAAATTAAGAGTGTTGCGCCTATTGCTAAGGGAAGTCTGCTGAGTTGTTGTTTTCTCTCTTTCATTTGATTGTCCGTTTAGTGGGGGGTATCTTGGTGGAGCTGCGCTACCTTGAGGTTTCTAAATTTGATGGTCATTTCATTGTTGGGGTGTACTTGTAGCCCAATGGGCCCCTGAGGGATAAAACTTTTGGACACGTAGGTCATTACATGGATGTTGTTGAGCCAAACTTCATAATAGCCGCCTATAGCAATCACTTTTATGGTATTCCAATCCTGGGGTTTTAGGATGTCCTTTATAGGTTGCGCTTCTACCGGATATCCCAGTCCAGCGATATAGGGCGAGGCCGTCATGTCGCGCTTTAATGAGGCAGAGATTCCTAGTTGGATCTGCTGTTTGTCGTTTCGGATAAAGATTCCCGAATCTATGGTTCCCTCTCCAAAACGAAAGTCGGTTACCAACTCAAAATCCCTAAACTCCCTGTTGGTCCATAGTATAGAACCCTTTAGATGTGGGTCGCTTTTCCCGATAAGTACTCCGTTTTTAACAGACCACCAAATATTATCTGCGGGGACATTCCATCCGTTGAGGTTTCTTCCGTTGAACAGCTTTTTAAATTTTGGTTGCTGGGAGCATACCGAAAGGGAGGATAGTAGGACTAAGATCAAAACAAATTTTTCTCTCATGGTAAATAGGAATAGTGGGTGGGTAGTGCTTGGATAATTTATGTTATACTATGGGCCGAATTCGATAGTGGGGTTATCGAACCTAGGTCTGAAACCAACCTCCCTAGTGATTGGATAATAAAAATGAGAGGTCTATTTAAAGGTCTTGTTTTTTTGCCTGCAACGACTGTAAATCATTGCATTGCCTTATAAATCTATCTAAAAATATGTTCATATTACAGTGTTTTTACTAGATTTTTTGGCTAAAACTGTAAAAGGTCAATATTCTATTATAATGCGATAAGAAGTTGGAAGCGAGTCCCTCATTTAAGTGAGCAAAAGTACCCAGGACTCATGAAAATCAAAAGAAATCCCTTGCCCCATCGAAAAGGAAGTCGAGTAGAAAAAGTACAGGGGTTATATATCGCAGCTAACCCCTCCCGTTGTATAGAGGTGGCCTCTTTAGGGGTATTGGTTTATTAACCCAGTACCTCTAGGTTGTAGTGGTGTTGGGACTATGTTCAATTTTAAAGTTGCAAGAATTGGCAATAAAACACATTTCATGGGCAGCATGGTGTAGGTCGTTTGCTTTATCTACCATGTCTGGATTAGAGATCTTTACCATAGGGTGTAACATTACTTCCAAGAACTTGCCACTGCCTTTGGTAGTTTCCTCCATTATTCCAGTGGCATGGTCCGTATAGGTTATCACCTCAATATTATTTACGGAACATAGGTGTAAATAGCAGAGCATATGGCATGCAGATATGGAAGAAAGAAACAGGTCTTCAGGATTGTACCGTGTTGGATCCCCGGAAAAAGCAGGGTCCGAGGAGCCGCTAATTTCCGCGTATTTTCCTTGGCAAGATATGGTATGGTCCCTATTAAAGTTGGGCGATAGCGTGCCATTGCCCTTATTTCCAGTCCAGTTAACGGTAGTTTTATAGTGGTGTTTTTTCATAGGTGTTGGTGGTATAGTTTAATGAATCTAGGGTTTTGCTATAGTTTTGGCGTGTTCTAAACAAAGTGCAACCAATTGCTTCTTTGTCTAGGCTGCTTAAAGTTCTTTTAGTTGAATATTACGGTAGGCCACCTTCATTGGGGGTCCCACGTGCACCTGTAGTCCCAAATGCCCTGAGGCCTTTCTGTTTATAGTATCCCTATCTATCACCTCACTCATTAAAATCCCATTTACATAGTGTTGTAGGCTGTATCCATTTGCTACTACCCTAAAGGTGTTCCACCCTTCCGTGTGTATTTTATTTTGTAAGGTATCCGAATTTCCCAAGTCTTCCAGTAGTTCCCTGCTTTGCCAAGCGTTGTGTTTTATATTGGAGCGTAGGGAGCCGCTTAGGCTGGGGTTGACTTGGGTGGTGATGGCCATTTTCTCTCCTCGGTAGGCCAAGGTGGTTCGTTTTCTTTCCTCATAATTTTGACCGGTATAGGTGTTCTTGCCATCAATATCTGCCTGATATCCCCGAAGTGCAAAAGGGATGCTATCTACCCGATCACTCCTGTAATTGATACCGCTATTCCCCAATGAGGAAATACGGAATTCCAGTTTCAGATCAAAGTTTGTTGGTTCACCACCTTTCCAAATTAAAAAAGTGTTGCTATTTAAATCCGTATCTTCATCCAATTCTCCAATCAACAATCCATTCTCTACCCGCCAAATGTTTAGATCGCCTTCCCAGCCCTCTAGGTTGTTCCCGTTAAATAGGGATACAAATCCTGAGCTTAGGGGAGGTGAATTATCCGATTTTAAATTTTTTACTCCCTTTTCTTTGCAGGATATACCCATAATAGAGGAAAGTAGGAGAAGCATCCAACAATAAGAAGTAGCAAGGTTTAAGGTGGTTTTCATAAATTGGGTATCTGGTTTTAGAATGAGCTTCTCAGCCTGGTGAATACTAAAATACAGTATTTTTTTCATTATTTCCTTTGCATCTAGCAGCTAAAGTGCTGGGGACAAACTCTAACCGCTATTTCCTATTTTTGTAGAAAGACCGTATAATACAAACGCAAACATTAAAGATGCCAAAAAAGAACTTTATCCCTCCAATAAAATGGGGGATTATAGGGTGTGGTGCTGTAACCGAGGTGAAAAGCGGACCTGCCTACCAGCAAACGCCTCATTTTAAATTACAGGGGGTAATGAGTCGAAATATGGATAAAGCTGCGGATTATGCCAAAAGGCATGGGGTAGCCAAGGTGTATGCCAAGGCCCAAGATTTAATTGAGGCTCCGGAAATAGATGCTGTTTACATTGCCACCCCACCGGATACTCATAAATTCTATGCCTTAAAGGTGGCCGATGCAGGAAAGCCATGTTGTATAGAAAAACCAATGGCGCCTACCTATGCGGATAGTCTTGAGATTTATAAGCGTTTTTCCGCCAAAGAACTTCCACTTTTTGTAGCGTATTACCGGAGGTCTTTGCCTAGGTTTCTTAAGATTAAGGAATGGTTAGATGAAAAGAAGATAGGGAGTGTTAGGCAGCTTTGCTGGCAGTTTAGTAGGCCGCCCAAGGAGGTAGATTTGGAGAAATCCTATAATTGGCGCACCGATGCCCTCATTGCCCCTGGAGGGTATTTTGACGATTTGGCCAGTCACGGGCTTAATTTGTTTGCCTATTTGTTGGGGGAGATGGAAGAGGTGCAGGGCACTAGCCTAAATCAACAAGGTCTTTATACCGCCAAGGATGCCGTTGCGGCCTGCTGGAAACATAAAAGCGGAGTGCTGGGCAATGCTAGCTGGAATTTTGGAGCGTATGCGAGGGAAGACAAAGTGACTATTATGGGGAGTGACGGTAGCATTGAGTTTTCTGTCTTTAAGGAACAGGAATTAATACTGGAAACCCATGAAGGGGTTATCCGTAAGTTTATTGAGAATCCGCACCACGTGCAGCAGTACCATGTGGATAATATTAGAGCCCATCTGTTGGAAAATAGGGAACATCCTTCCCTAGGCCGATCGGGATTGCATACCAGTTGGATTATGGATCGGATTTTAGGGCAGGGGCGCGTTTAATTGGAAACAAAAATGGTATTTCCACTTACGGTTGCCCGATAAAAAAGTAGGTCATAATGCCGCGTCCCATCATCGGGCCGATTCAAGAGCTGGCCGGTGAATAGATTGTATTCAAATCCTTCACAGGAGCAGCTTACGGTTTGCCCCTTTAGGCTCATGGTAGAACAGTTATTGGGTGCATGATTGGGGCAGCTTGCCTCCCATGCCATATAATTGTCAAATCCGGTATTGATTACAAAGATACCTCGGGTGCCAACACCTGGATTATCTAGGTATACCGCATTTCCAGTATGGATAAGCGAACTGTACAGGGGAAGATTTAGGTTTATGGAATACCTAAAGCTAACTTCCTGTAAATAGGGATTTCTATTAGTGTGGCTGCTGTCACAGGATAAAAAAATGGCCAATGCCAGTAGTCCTAAAATAGGTTTCATATAACGGAGGTCTAATTAATTAATCTTGAACAAAATTGAACAAAATTTATGTATATTTGTCTGAATCCTCTTTTAAAAAAGAGGATTTTCTTATTTATTAAACGTAGAAAAAATGAGCAAAGTATCTTATTATACAGCAGAAGGGCTGAAGAAATTGAGGGAGGAGCTAAGTTACCTTAAGGATGTGGAGCGTCCAAAAGCATCACGTGCAATTGGGGAAGCAAGAGATAAGGGAGATTTATCGGAAAATGCAGAATACGATGCGGCCAAAGAGGCTCAAGGCTTATTGGAGATGAGAATTTCTAAATTGGAAGAGACTTTATCGAATGCCCGTTTAATTGATGAATCGCAATTGGATACCTCCAAGGCGCTGATATTATCTACCGTTAAATTAAAGAATTTGAATAACGGACAGGAAATGAAATATACCTTGGTGGCAGAAAGTGAGGCCGACTTAAAAGCGGCCAAAATATCTGTGAGCTCCCCCATAGGAAAAGGCTTGCTTGGGAAGAAAGTGGGTGAAATCGCAGAAATAGCGGTTCCTAATGGGATACTGAAATTTGAAATAGTGGAAATTTCCAGATAACTTCATGATATATGTGGTGATGGCCTTAATTCTCTTGTGAATTAAGGCCGTTCCATTTTATAAGGTGCTGGGTTTATCAATGTCTTTTAGTAAATTGTACTCCAAAGGGGTACGGCTCCATATTTCTGATTGGTTTTGGAGTCTTCTGTCCTATAATTTTAAAAACTACAACGTTTATGGCATCTATCTTTACCAAAATTATTAAAGGGGAAATTCCCTCTTATAAAATTGCCGAGGACGAGCATTTCTATGCGTTCTTGGATATTAACCCTAACAGCCCGGGACATACCCTATGTATCCCCAAAAAGGAGGTAGACCGACTTTTAGATCTGGATGAGGAAACCTATATGGGACTTATGGCCTTTTCCCGTAAAATAGGAAAAGCCATAGAGGCTGCCATTCCTTGTAATAGGGTAGGCTTAACCGTAATTGGTCTGGAGGTTCCCCATGTTCATGTTCACCTGATACCGCTCAATGAGATGCGCGATGCTACCTTTCAGCACAAGGTGCCCCAATCCAAAGAAGAGTTTGTAGAAATTGCAGAAAAAATCAAGGCTCAGATCAAATAAATTCCTGAATTATAAAATAGCCCCCAATGGCTACAATGGAGGTTAGCAATAATATTAGTACATAAAATAAGGTGGTAAACCGTATAGTGGCTCTTTTGGGGGCGGCCATTCTACGGTAATATTCATATACTCTTTCAATATCCTCGGTCCAAGAAACCGGATAGATCAAAGAGTTGCATTTGGTGCACTTTATTTCGTGCTCAATATCCTTGGTTGTCCTGTGAAACAACCTGCCATAAGTGTGTTTTTGATAAAAAGTAAGTTTTAGTTCCTGATTGAAACATTCGGGACAATTATTGGTTAGATCCGCTTCTTTCAAAACTACCATTTTCTCCTTTGCCATCTCCTTATCTATTTGCTTTTAATGTAATTTGCATTATGGTGCCTTCTTTAGAGGACGAAAGTACTTTAATTTTACCATTATGGTATTCTTCTACGATTCTTTTAACCAAGGAAAGTCCTAATCCCCATCCTCTTTTTTTGGTAGTAGCCCCTGGATTGAAGATAGATTGATAGTTTTTCTTGGGTATTCCAGTACCTGTGTCCGCAATAAGAACTTTAACACTATTCCCATTGGGAATAACCTCAATACGAATCTTGCCCTTACCTCTCATAGCATCTATGCCGTTTTTCACCAAATTCTCTATGGTCCAATTAAACAAGGCCTTGTTTAATAATACCGGGTAATGATCTACTTCCGTATGGAAAGTAAATTGGATGAGCTTAGAGCTTCGGGTCTTTAGGTAATTATAGGCATTTTTAGTCTCCTCTACAAGGTCGTGTTCCTCCAGGACCGGAAGGGAGCCAATTTTTGAAAATCTGTCTGTGATGGTTTCCAGCCTCTGAATATCTTTTTCTATCTCCTTGGTGATTTCTGGATTAATAGGTTCTGACCTCAACAATTCATTCCACCCCAGCAGGGAGGATAAGGGCGTGCCTATTTGGTGCGCGGTTTCCTTTGCCATCCCGGCCCAGAGTTTGTTCTGCTCGGAAGCTTTGTTGGTCTTGAACAGGAAATAAATAACGGTCCCAAAGAGAAATATTATTAAAAGAAGTAAAATGGGGTAAAATTTCAATTTGTTTAGAACGTCCGAATTTCCGTAGTAAAGCGTGGCAAGGTTCTCCCCCTTGTATTCTATTAGTATGGGTTGGTTCTCTGCCTTGAACTTCTTAATTTTTTTGTTTATATAAGTAGTATCTGAGATCTGTGCCCCTGGCATGTTATTTATTTTTATGGAACCATCCTTGTTAACCAAGATCATGGGGGTAGAGGTGTTATTCTGAAAAATTTTAATATGAAGATTGCCAGGATCCGCTTCCACCGGTAGGGAAAGGAACTCCGACTGGGCAGTGGCCCATATTTCCATCTTATGTCGTTCCTCCTCCTTAAACTTCTGGAAAAAACTATTGGTATTCCAAAGAATCA
Source organism: Arenibacter amylolyticus (assembly GCF_002150785.1). Taxonomy (GTDB): domain Bacteria; phylum Bacteroidota; class Bacteroidia; order Flavobacteriales; family Flavobacteriaceae; genus Arenibacter; species Arenibacter amylolyticus. Next base: position 348,418 of record NZ_MTAZ01000004.1, read on the forward strand.
GGCTTACTATGGCAAAGGAAGCCATGAGCAATAACATCTTGGGAGTTTTCTTTTTGGGATTAAAGCTCATCCAGCAAAATAATTAAACATAGGTACTACAAGATAACGTAATTTCGGCAAAGATATTCTATTTTGGAAAGGTGGGATATATCTAGTTTTATTCGTAAATTACTACCTTTGACCGCTATGAAGACCAAGGTTTCCCTTCTCGTTTCAGAAGTCCCAATTGCAAAATTGCACGGTATTTTATTGGGCGCAGTAGGACCAAGGCCTATCGCCTTTGCAAGTACTATGGATACCCAGGGGAGACCAAATTTAGCGCCCTTTAGTTTTTTTAATGTGTTTAGCGCTAATCCGCCTATCTTAATATTCTCGCCAGCGAGGAGGGTGCGCAATAATACCACCAAGCACACCTTGGAGAACGTGTTAGAAACCATGGAGGTGGTAGTGAATATTGTTAACCATACCATGGTGCAACAAATGTCACTGGCTAGTACGGAATACGAAGCAGGGGTAAATGAGTTTGTGAAAGCCGGATTTACCATGATGCAATCCGATTTGGTAAAGCCACATAGGGTGGCGGAAGCCCCAGTGCAATTTGAATGTAAGGTACTGAAGGTAGAGCCGTTGGGAGAGGAAGGAGGTGCCGGTAACCTTGTTTTTTGTGAGGTGCTGAAAATTCATTTGGACGCAGATATATTGGATGAAAATGGAAGCATAGACCCATATAAAATAGATCAAGTGGCGCGTATGGGAGGTAATTGGTATAGCAGGGCCAATATGGGATTGTTTGAAGTTCCCAAGCCTCTTTCCACCAAAGGGATAGGAATAGATCAACTTCCCAGTCATATACGATTAAGCCACATCCTTACGGGGAATGATTTGGGTATGTTGGCGAATATTGAAAAACTGCCAAGCAAAGAGGAAGTTAAGGCCTTTATCGATCGAAATTTGGAAGTCCGTAGCTTAATTAGTTCGGGGGAGCCAAAAAAGTTGCACGAGAAGGCGCAGGATCTCTTAAGATCCAAGGAGGTGATGACCGCCTGGATGTTTTTATTGGCAGAAGCAGAAATGTGATCTGCGAACGTCTAGATTGAAAATTAAACTAGGGGATGGGCTTCTGAGGAACCAGATAGAAGGCTAAAATTAGACGGATAGTATTAAAACTAATATGGTTGGGATGTTAAAATAAGGGGGCGCTTAACAGAAGGTAGCTTTTGTACTAGGTGGTCCTTTCCAAAATCCTTAATATTGACAAATATTTAGAATATCAAGTAGAATTATTTAGATAAAGAATAGTAAAATGGAAGTACAAGGGAAAATTAAAATGCTAGGTGATACCCAAACTTTTGGGAGTAACGGATTTAGAAAAAGGGAAGTGGTAGTAACTACAGAGGAGCAGTATCCACAACACCTTATGGTTGAATTTGTACAGGATAAATGTGACCTATTGAACAACTTCAATGTTGGTCAGCAAGTTAAGATTAGCATTAACCTAAGAGGTAGGGAATGGGTAAACCCGCAAGGGGAAACCAAATATTTTAACTCTATCCAAGGATGGCGTATAGAAAGCTTGCAGCAAGATGCGGCAGGAGCAGGAATGCCTCCGGTTCCCCCAATGGATGCTTTTGAGCCAGCAGATAATTTAAACGAAGACGATCATGATGACCTACCTTTCTAAGAAGGTGCTAGGATTTTGTGATCAATAGCTGATACCAAAGGCTAAAAAGAAAAGGAGTAAAACCTACCTGGAAAGAAGCCAGGTAGGTTTTGCTGTTTTTAGGAACATAAAACAATTGGGTGAATGTATCTTTTAGATGAGCGATTATTGTTTCCCGAGGTAACACATGCAGATAAGGAGGGGTTACTGGCAATAGGGGGTGATCTTTCCCCGGAAAGGTTGCTATTGGCGTATAAAAACGGAATTTTCCCTTGGTTTAACGAAGGGTCCCCTATTCTGTGGTGGAGCCCGGATCCAAGGATGGTCCTGTTCCCAGAGGAGGTAAAGATATCCAAGAGCATGAAGCAACTAATTAAAAAGAAACCCTTTCGCATTACTTGGAATACCCGCTTTAAAGAGGTGCTGCACCAATGTTCAACGATAGACCGCAAGGATCAGGACGGGACTTGGATTACCGCTGACATGAAAAAGGCTTATATGCAACTGCATAAAATGGGAGTGGCAAAATCTCTGGAAGTGTGGGAAGATGATAAATTGGTGGGAGGCTTGTACGGCATAGATCTAGGTCAGGTGTTTTGTGGGGAGAGTATGTTCAGTAAGGTAAGCAATGCCTCAAAATATGCCTTCATTCATTTAGCGCAAGTATTAAATGAGAAAGGATACCAGCTAATCGATTGCCAAGTCTACAACTCGCATTTGGCCAGTTTAGGGGCTAGGGAAATTTCACGGAATAAATTTATGGATCTATTACGCGATGCGGATGGGAAAACTAATAGAGGACCCGATCGTAGTTAACAGGGAGTGCTTTCTCAATGGACAGTAAAGTGCCTTCAGCATTAAATAGGAGGTGATAGTCTTGCCGGTTGCCTCGCTGTAGGTCCCTTTTTCCCCTTACCAAGAGTTCGTAGGTATTTGATGGAAGAATTAAATTTTGGAAAGTATTCCTTATGGCATCTGTGGACTCGGCAGAATACCATTGTAGGATACGCTTTACTTTTATCTTTTTAAAAGTTCTTTCTAGATAATTGTTAATTCTGGAATAGCTATCCCTGGGAATATCTACCTCCTTAAGAACAAAACCCAACTGTTGAATATCGCCTTCTTGGTCTACCTCTACGTGATAGTTGATTCTTTCTAATCTAAATTTTAAGGTATATATGGTAGCGAGGCTATCTACCTCTTTGTAGTAGCGAATTCTCTTGGCCGCTTTTGGGATTACCGGAGTCGTTATTTCCGGGAATTGGGATTTTCTAATTCGATGCTCTCTTTCCGGTTTGGTATGGGAAAAACCAAAATGCCCTAGTATTAAAAACAGTACAATAAGGGAGTTCTTATACTTCATGATATCTAAAACAACTTATTTCGTGATCGTTAACCATCCCAGTGGCCTGCATATGGGCGTATATTACGGTGCTGCCTACAAACTTAAATCCTCGCTTTTTTAAATCCTTGCTAATAAGGTCGGATAAGGGAGTGGTGGGCGGAGTATCCTTATAATTTTCAATCTTGTTCTTTATAGGTTGGCCGTTTACAAATCCCCAGATATATTCGCTAAAACTACCGTAGGCTTCCTGGATTTTTATGAATTGCTGCGCATTATTTATCGTGGCCCTTATTTTTAGTTTGTTCCTTACTATCCCCGAGTCTTGTAGGAGTGAGGCTATCTTATCTTCGGAGTATTGGGCAATTTTATGGTAATCGAACTGATCGAATGCCTTTCTGAAATTCTCTCTTTTCCTGAGGATGGTAATCCAGCTTAATCCCGCCTGGAAGGTTTCCAGGATTAAAAACTCAAATAAGGTGGCATCGTCCCGTACGGGAACGCCCCATTCCGTATCGTGGTATTTTTCGTAAAGTGCATCGCCTTTGCACCATCCGCATCTGTGCTTTTCCATGGGCCTGTTTTATAAATTTAAATATAGGGGAATTAATTCATATAGATTAGGGGGAAGAGGATTATTTCTATTTGTTTATTGCGCTAGATGGGGTGTGCTTTAATGCAGATCCGGAGGGTATGGAATAGCATTCTCTCTGCTTGCAAACAATAGGATTAGGTGATTAATGTCATCTTTTATCACGGTTTATAATCCTTATCTTTGCTGCTTTCAATTAAGCGAATTCATATGGAGCAAAATCAAGAACTACTAGTAGATCACCAATTAATAGGTCAGAGTCTAAAAAATAGCATGAGTTATGGGGAATACCGGGAGTTGATGGACCAACTAGTCGTGGAAGGGAAATCTACGGGACCCGAGCAAAATGAAAAGTTGAGCAATTATACTTCCCTAAACCAAAGAAGAATGAAGCGCTTGGAGAAAACCCTTAAAATTGATCCTGAAACTGCCGATAAAATAAAGCGTGTAGACCGCCAGATTACTTGGTTGGTACTTACTGAAAGCTGGTGTGGCGATGCAGCACAGACACTACCTGTTATGGATAAAATGGTCGCCTTAAATGAAAATATCTCCTTGAGATTGGTTTTGCGTGATGAGAATACAGCGCTTATGCAGCGTTTTCTAACCAATGGGGCTATGGCTATTCCCAAACTGATTGCTATAGACAACGCCACTGGGGATATAATAGGGGAATGGGGATCCAGACCTTCTATTGCCAAAAAGATGGTGCAAGATCAAAAGGAAAAATTTGGCGAGTTTACGCCAGAGTTTATAGAGGAGTTGCAGCAATGGTATAATAAAGATAAGGGGCAGAATACGATATCAGACCTCTTGTCGCTACTTCCCTTGGAATAGATAGGTGATGGTACCCGGTTGTTCGGAGCGCTTTCCCGAATTAAACTTGGATCGTAGGGCATAGGCAATGGCATTGTCTACAAGACAGCCGTTTAAGGTGCTAGAACTTCTTTTATTGACCTCTGCCTGGGTTACCCTGCCCAGGTGGTCTACCCTAATATTAATAACAACCTTACCGCCCTCTATACAAGTATAGATTGGAATAGGTAGGCTGCGGTGTTGCCTGTTTACCAGGGAGTAGGATACGGAGGTTCTGCGCTTGGCCAAATTATTGGTCATTACCTCCTTGCTGGCCTCTTTTTCTCCTAAAAGTTGTTGCTTCTCCCGTCTGCGCTGGGCAAGTTCTTTTACCCTTGCGGCATATTCCGAATCTGTAATAGGGAAGTCCATGGGCTCTTCCGTATCCGAGGAGCTTTCCTGCTCCTCCATGAGCTCCTCCAAAGTTTTAAGGGGCTCTGGATTTCCATAGCTAGCTTTGTTGGCTTCGTTATAAGCCATATGACTTTTGATGGGGGGCGTATTGCTGAGGTCTTCCTGCTCTTCTTCCTCCAGGATTTCTTCAAGCTCTTCCTCGTCTGGTAAGATTAATTCAATGGCGTACTCTTCCACTTCCTTTTGTCCCAAATGGATATTGTAAAGGAACAATACCATTAAAGCCATGGAAAGAAAGGTTATTAAAAAAGAAAGCTGTTTCCTGTTTAAAGTCATATAGGATTATAACCGCGTTTAATCAAAAATATTTTAAATTATCGATAAACGGGTAGGATGTTGCTCTTCAAATTAATTTCACTAGCCGTCTATCGCCAATAATTCTCTAAATTCCTCTGGGGCGATTGCTTTATCTACGTTGTAATCACCTATTTTGGTTCTCCTGAGGGTGGATAGATGTGCCCCAGAACCCAATTCTTTTCCAAAATCGTAGGCTAAAGATCTAATATAAGTGCCCTTGCTACAGGCTACCCTGAAATGGACTAGGGGTAGTTGAATTTTGGTGATTTCGAATTCCGTTATGGTCACTAAACGTTTTTTAATTTCTACGCTTTTCCCTTCCCTTGCATACTCGTAGAGTCGTTTTCCATCCTTTTTAAGGGCCGAGAATACAGGGGGTGCCTGCTCTATTTCTCCCAAGAACGCAGAGGTGGCCTCATGGATCATCGCTTCGGTGATATGGTCTGTGGGGTAGTGTTTGTCTACCTCCGTTTCCAAATCATAAGAAGGGGTGGTGGCTCCTAAGGTAAAACTGCCCGTATATTCTTTTTCTTGGCCTTGTAGTTCGTTAATAGTCTTAGTGGCCTTGCCCGTACATATTAATAATAAACCGGTGGCTAGGGGATCTAAGGTCCCGGCATGCCCGATCTTTATCTTCTTTAATTGAAACTTTTTACGGATGGCCCATTTTAAGGAATTCACTGCTTGGAAGGAACTCCAACCCAGCGGCTTATCAATGAGCAGCAATTTTCCTTCCAAAAATTCTTCCTTGGTCATTAGATTACGGTTAAGGGGCTAATAAAATAATGTATGATTAAAATTGCCACTCCTACAATCACTCTATAATATCCAAAAAGTTTAAATCCGTGTTTCCCTAAATAGTCGATAAAAGTTTTAATGGCCACAAGGGCTACAAGAAAACCTACCACGTTCCCTACAATTAAGTAATTGATCTGATCCGAGCTAAGGGTAAATCCTGCCATATAATAGTCGTAGCTTTTTTTCAGTGTGGCCCCCAACATGGTGGGCACAGCAAGGAAAAAAGAAAATTCTGCGGCTGTGGTCCTAGAAAGTTTTTGAGTCATTCCCCCAACAATACTGGACCCACTTCTAGACATTCCAGGAATCATGGCCAAACATTGGAAAAGCCCAATTTTAAAGGCGGTAGAATAGGTAACTTCTGTGTTCTCCTCACCTCCAAACCAATCATCGACCTTTAAGAGGATTAGACCTCCTATTATTAAAGAAATGGCCACGGTTATGGGACTTTCCAAAAGAGAGTCTATTACATCGCTAAAAAGCAACCCTAAAACTACTGCTGGAATAAATGCCACCAACAATTTGTAATAAAAGTCTATGCTTTGAATAAATCGTTTGTAATACAGTACTACCACCGATAATATGGTTCCCAATTGGATAACGATGGTAAATAATTTAGTGAAATCTTCGTGTGCAATGCCAAAAAAAGAGGAAGCAACAATAAGGTGTCCAGTGGAAGAAACAGGCAAAAACTCGGTTAGCCCTTCTATGATGGCTAGAATAATAACTTTAAATATGTCCAAAACTAATTTTTCTTATGGGGGTTTAATAGAATGGCGTACACTTGGAGGCCCAAGCCAATCAAGACCATGGTAGGGGCAAGTCGTATTCTCCTAAAACTATAGACTTCTGGGTTAAAAACAGCATGGTCGTCCATTCCGCCACCGCTCATTAAGATAAATCCAAGGGCTATAAATGCCAAGCCGATAAACATAAAAAGGTAGTTTCTCTTTTGGAAGATAAGTTCCCGAGTGGGTTTTTGGCCTTGTTTAATATTCTTTTTCTTGCTCATGCTGCAAATTTAGTAATATAAATCATCTGTCCTCAAGTTTAGGAAGCGTTGTGTGGCAAAATAGGTACTTATCCATGAAATTAACACTCCTAGTAGAAATACCCCTACAAAAAGCACTATCAATATGGTGGGATCTTGGAAGAGGTTTAATTCCGGGAAGCTTTGATCCACATAATACAGTACCAGCCCCAATGCAATTAAGGCAATAATGGCTCCTAACACCCCTAGCTTAATATTGGTCCAGATAAAGGGCCTCCTAATAAAAGATTTGGTGGCTCCAACCATTTGCATGGTTTTTATAATAAAACGTTTGGAGTAGATGGAGAGTCTTATGGAGCTATTGATCAAGAGAACCGCAATAAAGGTAAAAGCCCCGCTTGCCACTAATATCCAAAAACTCAATTTTTTTACATTGTCGTTCAGTAAACTAATAAGAGGTTGATCGTAGCTTACCTCTTCCACATAGCCTTTCCTGGAAATTTCTTGGGCTATGTTGGCAATGGTATCTGTATGTACATAAGCAGCATTCAGGCGAATGTCTATGGAGTTCTTTAAGGGGTTATACCCCAAAAAATCCAGGAAGTTCTCTCCAATTTCCTCACTGTGCTTTTCTGCGGCTTCTTCTTTAGAGACGTAGATGGCATTCTTGGTGTAGGGTGCCATTGCTAAACTTTTCTGTAACTGGTCTACTTCTACCTCCTTGGCACTATCCTTTAAAAAAACCGATACGGTGATCTGTTCTTTAAAGTGGTCTGCTAATTTTTTAGTATTCAACACCAATAGCCCCAGTATGCCCAATAGAAAGAGCACTAGCCCAATGCTGAGGACCACTGAAAAATACGAGGAAATTAGCTTTCTTTTTTGAAAACGTTCAAAAGATTTGCTCATAATGGAAAATCAATGCGTAAAAATAGCAAAGTAAATTGAAATAAAAATGGCTGATATATGTTCATTTTTATGCTTCTGGTTTTATTCTGGTAAAAACATGAGGATCCATTACCTTTTTAGGGTGAAATGGCCACGTTTTTCCAGGTGGTCCAGCTGTATGCTATACCAATAGTCCGATGCAGGCAGATCCCTATTCTTAAAGGTTCCGTCCCAGATAAAGGGGGCATTCCTAATGCTTTTCAATAAGTTTCCATAGCGATCATAAATATGTAGCTCGGCGTTTCTAAAATTTTCGGTGCCGTTAATAATAAAAAGGTCATTGTGGTGGTCGCCGTTGGGAGTAAAGAATTTTGGGATTACCAAATGCAAGTATTCCATAGTGGCCAATCCACAACCGTTTTTCTCCCTTACATAGATCGTATAATGTCCACCTTCGGTGTTTTTAAAACTATTTTGATGCTGATAATAGGTGCCATCCAAGGAATATTCAAAAGCGCCACGATTTTCCGTTAAGACCGTAATTGTATATTCATCCGACCTAACGGATTCTATTAGGGGGCGGTCTATTTGGGATAGCGTAAAGTTTTTGGTGTTTTGGCATCCATGGGAATTGGTGACTATGAGGGAATAAGTGCCTGAAGAATCTACAACGATGCTAGGGGTAGTTTCCCCTGTATTCCATTCATAGGTTGCATTACTGGTATTTGCATATAGAATAACAGAATCGTCTTCACAGAAATAAATGGTTTCGTCCGTTACCACAGGGAGCTCATAATGCGTCAGCTTAAGCGGGGTCCTACTATCGGCATAACAAGCTGCTAAGGTAGATACGGCCTCGGCATAAAAGGTTCCTTCGTAAGGGGCCAAGAAGGAGGAACTATTCTGTAGTAGAAGGTTTCCTTCGGAAGGGGCGTCGTACCAATTTACTTGTACATCTGCAGGAACACTGACCGTTAATGGCTTGTTTTCGTTGATGCAAGTAGCTATATCCCCATTGCTAGTTGGTGGTTGGGGTTTTGGGACTATAGTAACCTTGAAGACATCCGATAACGTGCTGCAAAGTGGATTAGCTAGGTTAATGACATCCTCTGCCAATTTCACCCGAAAGAAAGTGGTGGTGTTTAGCAGCGGGGAAGTGAACTTTGGGCTGGTTTCCCCCGGGATGTCAGACCACACTGTCCCGTCCGGACTATCTTGCCATTGAAAAGCATGACTGGTGTATATGGAATAATCGGGAGTTGCTGTAAGTGTTACACTGCTAGGAGGGGCTGTTTCACAGAAGGCCATGTCTAAATTTCCCTGTTCATCGGAAATGGCAATGGCATCTCCACAAGTCCTAAAGACAATATCGTCTATGGCCAAATCGTTTCCACAACCGCCTTCCCCGTTATTACGCATTTTTAGAATTACCGAGGTTTGTCCAGGAAGGGTCTGGAAGATTAGGCCGTACTGTTGCCAAAGTGGGGAAGGGGTACCATGAAGGTCACCAGTGTCTCCCCACGCCAGCCTTTGAGTGTCCGTAACATCCCAAATTTCAAAGCGTACGTTTATGGGAATACCGTTGTTGCTACATCCGGATGCCGGCAGAAGGTTTAGGAGCCAGGACGAAAATTCATAGGAGGTATTTTCGCAGAGACCAGTGACCGTTCGCCTAAAAAACTCCCCTGCGCTATAATCGGCATTTACAATAAAGGCCTTTCCATTGGAATCGTTTGGGGTGTGGTCCGTAATGCGATGCCAGTCAAAATAGGGTGTAGTGCTAGAGATGGTATAGCTGCCATCCGTAGGTTCTCCATTTACATATTGGTACGTGGTACTGCCTGGGGGTAAAGGCGGACCATTGGTGGTTCCGCTTCCAAAATCTTCCGTAAAAATAGGTTGGCCCGTATTGCCAGGGCAAAATCCCACTTGTCCCAACAGACTGTTGGCAAAAAGCAGGAGGATGGGAAGTAGCGCCGCTGGGAGCTTTATAAAATTTTGGTTCACCGTTTAAAGATATAGTAAAGGAACAATTTAAACTAGGATGGCCTAATTGTTAGGAATAAATATATGAATCAGAAGCGGATGCCTTAGCGGTTAAGTTGATAATATCTTTTCACCTTTCATAGATTAGACCTATTTTTGCGGTCTATAAATCCTGCCGATATTAGCAGCAGGAAGGTAGAAAGAAATTTGGTACATGGAATACGACTTTAAGAAAATTGAAGAAAAATGGCAAGGGTATTGGGCAGAAAACCAAACCTTTAAAGTAGAGAACAATTCTGAAAAGGAAAAGTTCTACGTGTTGGATATGTTTCCCTATCCTTCTGGAGCGGGATTGCATGTAGGCCATCCATTGGGGTATATTGCCAGTGATATTTATGCGCGTTATAAAAGGCATAAGGGATACAATGTTTTGCATCCTATGGGCTACGATTCTTTTGGCCTGCCAGCAGAACAATATGCTATACAGACCGGACAGCACCCTGCTATTACTACGGAAACCAATATTAATAGATATCGTGAGCAGTTAGATAAAATTGGGTTTTCTTTCGATTGGAGTCGGGAAGTGCGAACCTCCGACCCCAAGTACTACCAATGGACGCAGTGGATATTCATCCAACTCTTTAATTCTTGGTATGATAAGGAGGCCGACAAGGCTAGGGATATTGCCGATTTGATCGCTATCTTCCAAAAGGAGGGGAACTCAGCGGTTAATGCCGTTTGTGACGAGGATGTTGTCCCGTTTACTGCAGCAGCGTGGAATGCTTTCTCCGATAAGGAAAAGCAACAGGTGTTGCTACAATATAGATTAACCTATTTGGCAGAGACCGAGGTTAACTGGTGTCCGGCTTTAGGTACCGTGCTAGCCAACGATGAAATGGTGAACGGAGTTTCCGAACGTGGAGGCCATCCAGTAATCCGTAAGAAAATGACCCAATGGAGCATGCGCATCTCTGCCTATGCCCAGCGATTATTAGACGATCTGTCTATCTTAGATTGGCCGCAGCCATTAAAGGATGCCCAAACCAACTGGATTGGGAGGTCCGAGGGGGCTAGTGTAAGCTTTAAGGTGCTTCCCCAAAATAATACCATGGTAGCGGACGCAGAAATCCCTGTTTTTACTACCCGTCCCGATACCATCTTTGGGGTGAGCTTTATGACTTTGGCCCCGGAACACGATTTAGTATTAAAAATTACCACTCCAGAGCAAAAGGAGGAGGTAAAACAATATATTGAGGCTACGGCAAAACGTAGCGAACGCGACCGTATGGCCGATGTAAAGACCATTACCGGAGCCTTTACGGGGGCCTATGCAGAGCATCCCTTTACCAAAGAACCCATTCCAATTTGGATTGGCGATTATGTATTGGCCGGTTATGGTACCGGGGCGGTAATGTCTGTTCCATGTGGAGATCAACGAGATCATGACTTCGCCAGACATTTCAACATTCCTATTCCTAATATTTTTGAGGGGGTGGATGTGAGCGAAGAGGCCTTTGCCGATAAGGAAAACACGGTTATTGCCAATTCCGATTTTCTGAACGGAATGCCCTATAAAAAAGCGGTGAAACGCGTTATTCATGAATTGGAGCAACTGGGTCAGGGGAAAGGAAAAATAAATTATAGGCTACGCGATGCTGTATTTAGCAGACAGCGGTATTGGGGCGAGCCTTTCCCGGTATATTACAAGGACGGATTGCCGCAAATGATTGCAGCAGAGCACCTTCCCATTGTGTTGCCCGAGGTAGAAAAGTACCTGCCAACCGAAACTGGAGAGCCTCCCTTGGGGAATGCTACCCATTGGGCGTGGGATGTGGAAGCCGCTGCGGTGGTTTCTAATAAGTCCATAGACCATAAAACGGTGTTCCCATTGGAACTGAATACCATGCCTGGATGGGCGGGGAGTTCGTTCTATTTTAACCGCTATATGGACCCTCACAACACCGAGGAGGTGTTCTCTAAGGAGGCTATGGACTATTGGCAGGGAGTAGACTTGTACATTGGTGGAAGCGAACACGCTACAGGACATTTGTTGTATTCTCGCTTTTGGCAAAAATTTCTTTTCGATAAGGGGTTGGTCCCTCAACCCGAATTCGCAAAAAAACTCATCAACCAGGGGATGATTACTGGTACAAGTGCCCTTGCAAAAAGGTTGCAATTTGAAGTAGAGGGGCGTCCTTTCTTTATTTTTGTGGATGTAGATGTATTAGAGGAATATCTTAAATCTCCTGATAAGTCGTCAGGAGATAGTCCAGTAGAGGAATTTGTTAAGAAATATGGGGATTTTGTGGTTCAGGATATCCACGCAGACGTAACCATGGTAGATTCCTCGGATCATTTAGATGTTGACGCTTTTGTTGCATGGCAGCCAGAATATACCGACGTTACTTTTGTTAAGAATACCGATGGTAGTTTTAAGGTTTCCCGAGAGGTAGAGAAAATGTCTAAATCCAAATATAATGTAGTAAGTCCAGATAGTATCTGTGAAGTATACGGAGCAGATTCCTTAAGGCTTTACGAGATGTTTTTAGGGCCATTGGAGCAATCCAAACCGTGGAATACCGCGGGGATAACGGGTGTTTATGGGTTTATGAAAAAGCTGTGGCGATTGTATCACGGTGGTGCCCAGGGAAGCTTCTTGGTTACTGAAGGAGCTCCAACGGCAGACAATCTAAAAACATTGCATAAGACCATTAAAAAAGTTGAGGAAGATATTGAGGGATTCTCTTTTAATACTTCCGTTGCCACTTTTATGATCTGTGTGAACGAATTGGCAACCCAAAAATGCAACAATAGGGAAGTGTTGGAGTCCTTGGCGATTTTGATTGCGCCCTACGCTCCTCATATAGCCGAGGAGCTTTGGAGTAGGTTGGGGCATAGCACATCTATTGCTACGGCACCTTTCCCAAAATTTCAGCCAGAATACCTGATTGAAAGTACTAAGGAGTATCCTATTTCATTTAATGGGAAAATGAGGTTTAAATTGGAGTTGCCGGTAGACCTTTCTAAAGAGGAAATAGAAAAGGCGGTTTTGGCAGATTCCAAAACTCAGGATCAATTGCAGGGTCGCGCCCCTAAAAAGGTGATTGTGGTTCCTGGGAAGATTGTAAATATCGTTGGCTAACGAAGCTTAGGAAGCCAATGAGAATGGTAGGAGTTAGACATTTTGGCAGAAATTGGCACTTAAGATCATTTCGGCAGATCCTTGGTGAATATGGCGGGGTTTTTGCTGTGGTTGAATTAGGATATCAGTGAGTGAATATTAGAACTATTTAAAAAACTAAAAAAGAATATAGATATGATGTTATATTATGTGTTGTTGGGAGCCATCGCTTTAGTGAGCTGGTTGGTAAGCAATAAGTTGAAAAGTAAATTTAAGCATTATTCCAAGGTGCATTTGCGCAATGGGATGAGCGGAGCGGAAATTGCAGAGAAAATGTTGGCAGACCATGGTATCAGGGATGTTAAGGTAATCTCTACACCTGGGATGCTTACAGATCATTACAATCCGGCCAATAAGACCGTAAACCTTAGTGAAGGGGTTTATAATCAGCGCAATGCTTCTGCTGCTGCGGTAGCTGCTCACGAAGTGGGGCATGCTGTACAGCACGCTACTGCTTATGAATGGCTTACTATGAGATCTAAACTGGTGCCTATAGTTAGTGTAACCTCGGGCATGTCTACTTGGGTAGTATTTGGAGGTATTATGCTTGGTGCCGCTGCAGGTGTGGGCTTAGGCTACTGGGTTGCCGTAGCTGGACTGGTAATGATGGGATTTGCTACCTTGTTTAGCTTTATTACCCTGCCGGTGGAATACGATGCCAGTAACAGGGCTTTGGCTTGGTTAAAAAGTAAGAACATGGTAACACAGGAAGAATACAAAGGGTCCGAAGATGCTTTAAAATGGGCTGCTCGTACTTACTTAGTGGCTGCTATTGGTTCCTTGGCTACCTTGGTATATTGGGCTATGCAAGTCCTTGGTAGTAGGGATTAAGTAAGTGGTATTCAAATAAAGAATAAAAAAAGGAGATGCATTTGCATCTCCTTTTTTTTATGGTTGTATGTACCTGTTTTCACTGATATTGATGTGATAATAGGTTATTGGCAATCCACACTATTCGTCTCTTTTAATGCGCTCGTCAATAAATTTAAGCGCAATGCCGTCTCGTCCCATTACTTCAAAAAGGTCCAAGATGTCTCTTAGGGATTTTTCTTCTTCCATTTGTTCCTCAACAAACCACTGAAGGAAATTCTCCACAACAAAATCCTGATCTTTTCTGGCGGTTGCTAAAATTTTATGAATAGAGTTGGTTACCATTATCTCATGATCCAAAGCACTTTCAAAAACTTCCTCTAAATGGGAAAAATCATGATTGATGTTCTCTACGGTAGGGGAAATGGCGTTTCCTCCGCAATCCGTTATAAACTTGAATATTTTCATCATGTGCTCCCTTTCCTCTTCTGCTTGATCATAGAAGAACTCGGCACTGTTTGTAAATGCATGCTGGTCGCACCAAGAAGCCATGGCCAAATAAGTGGCAGAGGCGTGGGCTTCCATTTTTATCTGATCGTTGAGCAGGTCCATAGTACTGACCTTAATACTCATTTGTTGTCTAGCTATATTTTTCATTATCTCAAAGTTTAATAATTGTGTACTGGGTTCCCATGTAAATAGAGCGATATGTTGGGGCTTAAACCAACAATATCACTTCGGAATATCTTAGATTTATATAAAGATATTAAAAGTGTCTGTATTATAAGAATGGAGAGGCTTAAATATAATTGGACTTAGACTCAATAAAAATAGCCTAGGTGTAAGACAAGGTGCTTTCGGAAGAAATACCCAAGAGTGCAAAGCCATTGCTTACTAAGCTTTTTAGGTCCAAGACCTCAAAAGTATTTAATAGGAATAAATGTTCCTTGTTACAGAGCATTAGCACTTCAAAGCCATGCTTGTTTAGGTCCGCATCAAAATGGGACTCAATGGATATGGCATTTACCTTCTGTCTTAATGCCAGTAGTTGGCAAAAAGATAGTTTAACCACTTTTTGGCCAAAATCGATGTAGAAATATCTATCCGAATTGGATTGATATAAGGTGTAGAATTTGGATTGAAATAGTATGCTCATCGGGGCAAAATTAATACTTATTTAGATTCAATCCAAACATTAAATGCTGATTTGGCGATCAATTTGTTGGTTTAAGGATATAAAGGTTTCCGTCCTAGAGACCCCCTCTATTATTTGAATTTCCTTATTTAATACATGCATTAAATGTTCGTTGTCCTTGCAAAGTACCTTAATTAAAATAGACCAGTTGCCCGTGGTATAATGACATTCCAAAACTTCTGGAATCTTCTCCAGTTCCTTTACTGCCTTGGGGTTGCTCATGGCCTTGTCTAGGTAGATACCGATATAAGCCATGGTGGTATAACCCAAGACCTTGGGATTAATAATAAATTTAGAACCTGCAATTAGGCCAGACGCTTCTAGCTTTCTAAGTCGTTGATGGATGGCTGCCCCAGAAATACCAATCTTCCTGGCTATTTCCAATATGGGCTTCCTAGCATCCTCCATTAGGAATCTTAGAATCTCTTTGTCTATTCCGTCTATTTTAACACTTTCGTTAGGTGATTTCATTGGTAGCCTTCATGATTCAGGATAAAGGTATTAAAAATCCTTTCAGTTTGTAACACCCCGGATGGTGTATATCTGGGTGCATTTATTTCAGAACGGATGTACCCATCCATGCAGTGCTAAAGTATCGTTCAGCTAAAACAGGAACCTATTGAATTTTGTAAATGACTTTGCTAGTGCAAGCTGTTTTATAGATGAGGATTATAGCCAAGATAAGGAACCTTCTGCTCCTTAAACTGAATCCCATAATGCTCCAGTTCTTTTAAAATTGGCTCGTACACCTCCTTAGCTATAGGTATCTGTACCCCTGGAATGGTAATTTTTTTGTTCAGGATAAACAGGGCGGCAATGGCTACAGGTAATCCCACGGTCTTGGCCATGGCGGTATGTACTCTGTCTTCCCCTAAAACCACCATGTTGGTGTCTATTTGCTCTTTCTTTCCGTTAAGCAGGTAGCCAAACTTATGGTACATCACAATCATGTCCTTGTCTTGGTCTCCTAGGGTCCAGCTTTCCTCTAAAATTTGTTGAAGGATTTGGGCAGGAGTGGCATTTTTTAGGGTAATCTTTTTTTCATCATCAAATAAGTTGAGCTCTAGGAGCTTCTCCCACATAATGTCGTCCTGATCTATTTTTAAATAGTGTCGCATCTTTAGTTCTACGCTATCGGTTGGGGAGTAGGAGAGGAATAGGTTAACAAATTCCCTATAAGACATCCCTTCCGAGTTTTTTATGGTATAACTATCATCGGTCATGCCCATTTGTACAAACATGTTCCAAGCCTTGGAAAATCCCACCCTTCTCATGGTTCCTCTGTATAGGGTAAGAACATCGTCTAAGCCGTACGTTCCCCTGTATTTTAGGGAGTCCCTATTGGCGTAGGCCTCAAACTTCCCGTATCCCTCTATATCCATAAATTCCGTTCGCCTAAATAATTTGTGATAGGGAATGTATTTATAGGTGCCCTCCTGCAAAAATTTTGCGGCACCCCCTTGCCCAGCTAAAACAACGTTTCTGGGGTTCCAGGTAAATTTATAATTCCACAGGTTGTTGTCGCTCTCAGGTGCTACAAGTCCACCAGTAAATGATTCGAATAATAATATTTTGCCGCCCCTGCACCTTATTTTGTCTATAGACTGCATGGCGCTCATGTGATCTATTCCGGGGTCTACCCCTATTTCATTCATAAATACCAGTCCCCGCTCTTTAACCTGTGCGTCCAAGGCTTGCACCTCATCGCTAACATACGAGGCGGTGACTAGGTGTTTTCTATGCGTTAAACAATCTTTAGCTACAATAATATGCAGACGTGCGGGCAACATGGAGATAACGAGGTCGCAGTTTTTAATAGTGTTGCTCCTTTCCGTAGCATCAAAGATGTCTAACTTTAAAGTGTTGACGGCCTTATGATTTTTTACATTGTCCGGTAACCCTTCCGGATTTAAATCGCAAATGGTAAGGTGAAGCTTTTCCTCTTCCGATTTAGCTATTAAATAATCTAGTAGGTAGGAGGTAGATTTTCCAGCGCCAAGGATCACTATTTTTCGCAACATGTGTAGTTTTATGTTCTGATTAGACAGATACTAAGGTATCAAAATGTTATATTTGTAAAAAATAAGAGAGCACAAGTTATGAACAAAACAATTTTGGGAGCTGGCGTATTTTTCGGTGCCACGGCCGTATTGCTTGGTGCCTTTGGGGCCCATGGATTGGGTAACATCGTGGGGCCCAAGGCGGTAGAGTCTTTCGAGACCGGGGTTCAATACCAAATGTATCATGCCTTTTTTCTAATGATTTTAAGTGGATTAAAACCTATTTCAGAAAAACAGAAAAAAACAATCTCATATTTTATTATTTTAGGGATTATATGCTTTTCTTTCTCCATATACCTGTTGGCACTCAATGAGCTAAGCGGTTTCGATTTTACGCGGATAGCATTGGTTACCCCTTTTGGGGGCCTACTGATCTTGGTAGGTTGGGTACTCTTGGGAGTGGGAATTCTGAAAAAAACACAGCAATCTATACCTAATAATTAATACATAATTTATACTTTATTATAGCTAATTAAAACCCAGTTATTATGGCTTCAACTACGAAATCGATTTCGTTAAAAGAGTATGGTTTAAAAAACTGTAGTATCCATTATCAATTGCCTCCATCAGAATTACATCGGATAACCGTGGAAAAGGGAATGGGGGTAACCTCTTCTACTGGCGCCCTAGCGGTAAATACGGGCGAGTTTACCGGTAGATCTCCCCAGGATAGGTTTATCGTAAGGGATTCTATTACCGAAGATGAGGTGTGGTGGGGAAATGTGAATATCCCATTTGAAAGCGATAAATTTGATGCGCTTTACAACAAGGTGATAACATACCTAGACACCAAAGAAATCTTTGTAAGGGATTGTTTTGCCTGTGCAGACGATGATTATAGAATGAATATTAGGGTGATTAATGAGTATCCTTGGTCTAATATGTTCGCCTATAATATGTTTATAAGACCGACCAAGGATGAATTGGTGGGTTTTGAAGCCGAATGGACGGTAATCAACGCTCCTGGGTTTATGGCAAATAGTGAGGTGGATGGGACTAGGCAACACAATTTTGCGATCTTAAATTTTACCAGAAAAATTGCCCTTATCGGCGGAACTGGCTATACAGGGGAAATAAAGAAGGGGATTTTCTCTGCTCTAAACTTCATTTTACCTGTCTACAAAGACTGCCTTCCTATGCACTGCTCCGCAAACGTGGGAGACGATGGGGAT
Organism: Arenibacter amylolyticus; assembly: GCF_002150785.1. Lineage (GTDB taxonomy): Bacteria > Bacteroidota > Bacteroidia > Flavobacteriales > Flavobacteriaceae > Arenibacter > Arenibacter amylolyticus. The sequence goes on from NZ_MTAZ01000004.1 coordinate 366,659, forward strand.
ACGGCTATTTTCTTTGGCCTTTCCGGGACGGGAAAGACTACTTTATCTGCTGATCCGGAAAGGAAATTGATTGGGGATGATGAACATGGTTGGACCAAAGAGAATACCGTGTTTAATTTTGAAGGTGGATGTTATGCAAAGGCCATTAATCTCTGCCAGGAAAACGAACCGGAGATCTTTGGGGCCATTAAAAAAGGAGCGCTTTTAGAAAATGTTATCCTGGATGCCAATGGGGTGGTAGATTATGAGGATGTTTCCATAACGCAAAACACTAGGGTAAGCTATCCTATTTATAATATTGATAATATACAGGTGCCTTCCATTGGTAAAAACCCCAAGAATATTTTTTTCTTAACGGCCGATGCTTTTGGGGTGCTGCCTCCAATTTCTAAACTGACCCCGAGTCAGGCTGCCTATCATTTCATTTCTGGATATACTGCCAAAGTAGCGGGTACCGAAGCGGGAGTGGTAGAGCCTGTGCCCAATTTTTCAGCTTGTTTTGGAGCGCCCTTTATGCCCTTGCATCCTACAAAATATGCCGAGATGCTTAGCGCTAAAATGAAAGAAGCGGGAGTTAATGTATGGCTGGTAAATACAGGATGGACCGGAGGGCCTTATGGAGTTGGAACCCGTATGAAGCTAAAATATACTAGGGCAATGATCCGTGCGGTACTAAATGGGGATTTGGGGTTGTACAGTTATGACAAGTACCATATCCATTCCGTATTTGGAGTGGCGCAGCCTAGGGAATGTCCAGGAGTGCCTAGCAGTGTCCTTAGTCCTCGGGCAACCTGGAACAATGATGAGGCCTATTATAAAACAGCTTTTAAATTGACCAATGCCTTTAGGGAAAACTTTAAAAAGTTTGAGGCCTATGCCAATGAGGAAATAAGACGGGGAGGGCCACAACGGTACTCTTTCTAATACAAAAAACCCGAGGTTTCCCTCGGGTTTTTATTTTTATTAAGTAGTTGTTTCTAAAATTCCCAGTGATGGGAAATTAGGATTGCTTTTTGTTTGCTGTAGAAATATACTTTTGAAGCGCCATGGTCATGGACGGGGTTTCGGGAGTAGGTGCTTTAATATCTATCCTTAAACCTGCTTCGGTGGCAGCTTTCACAGTAGAGTTGCCAAACACGGCAATTCTAGTATTGTTCTGTTCAAAATCCGGGAAGTTCTTTAAAAGAGATTCTATACCAGATGGGCTAAAGAAAACCAATACATCATAGTATACATTTCTAAGATCTGAAAGATCGCTGATTACCGTTTTGTAAAAAATACCTCTAGTCCAATCTATTCCCAAACTATCCAAAGTTTCCGGTACAATTGGTTTTAATACGTCAGAGGAGGGTAAAAGAAATTTCTCGTCCTTATACTTCTTAAGTAAAGGAGTGAGATCTAGGAAATTCATTTTTCCAACATAAATTTTACGCTTCCTGTATACGACATATTTTTGAAGATAGTAGGCAACAGCCTCGGACTGACAGAAATACTTCATAGAGTCCGGCACCTTAAACCTCATCTCATCGGCAATCCTAAAAAAATGGTCAACAGCATTTCTGCTGGTAAGAATAATCGCAGTAAAATTATTTAAATCAATCTTTTGCTGCCTTACCATTTTAGCATTTACTCCTTCTACATGTATAAACGGTCTAAAGTCTACCTTTACTTTTTCCTTATCTATAAGCCTAGAGTAAGGGGAGTTTTCCTTCTTGGGTTCTGGCTGCGAAACCAATATTGTTTTTACTTTCATAAGCTGCGGTCTAACAAGTAAGTACCAATTAAAATTAACGGAGCTACTTCTAGAGCGCAAATATACAAAATAAAATAAACAAAGTTATTGGCAATGAATTTTTGATGATTTTTTAAAGTGGTGTACCATCCTACAATATTTATAAGTAAAATCAATAGGACGCTCGTTGCAATCACCGGTCTAGATCCTGGGTATACGAAGTTTAGCATAATATTGGTTAAAAGCATTACCATGCCGCTATAATTAAAATAGGTAAGCTTTTTGTAAACTATTTCTGAAATCGACTTTTCGGAATTAAAGAGAAAACCATTGCCAAGTTGAAAGTATAGTTTCACTACCCAAAGAAGGGTAAGGGTGAGCAGGATGCTGCCAAAGGTTTGCAAGGCCGATTCTTCCGTGGGATTAAAGAATATTTCTCTGATAAAAAATAGAAAAAGGGATAAATTAAGTATCTGAAAAGCGGAGAGGAGTATGTTGAACCAATTAAATATCCTATTCTTTTTATTGTACATTAAGATGTACTTATTGTTAAAGGGTAGTATAATGAAGTTTAGGAACCTACTATAGAATAAACTCTTTGCAAGAACCAGCAGTAGAATGCTAAAAAAGAGGATAAGACTTATCCAGTCGGCAGGAGGTGGGTTTCTTAGTATGGCTTCCATTATTTTAGCGATATGTTTTTGCCGTTATACCCCAAATATAAACCGTTTTCAGATATTCCCATTCTAAGGTAAGCAGCTTCATCCGTCTTGGGCTTGGGAATGCTTAGTCTAAAAGTGGTGGTGTCTTTTTTTTGTACATATAACGCCTGGGGGTCTGTGGGCATAACTTTAACGAATTGGGTTTCTATAACCCGTTTGTATTTGTTTAAAAAGGTGACCCCAAATTTAAGTTTATTTAAATCGATATCCTCACTATATGGATTGTAAACCTTCAGGCTTATTTCCTGCTCAGGCTTTATAGGTTGTTCTTCTTGTGGGATGATGCACTGCAGCTTGCGGAAAGATTCAAAACTATCTAGGTACTTGCCCCGATATGCTTCCCCCTTGGCACCGATAAATTCTAGATCACCTTTATTTAAGTACCTAGAGACATACAGTACCCGTTTATCTTGTACTGCTTCCTCAGAATTGTCTAAGGAGTATTGATTTAGTCGGTATTGGGTATTGTTAAGGGAATAGGAGGTGGCTCCCGTATAAAAGGCGTAGACAGCAGCATTTCCATAAGAATTCTCGAACACTACGGGCATATCGCCTACCGCATCATGGATATAACTTGTCCAAGCCTTGTTGTAATGGGTTTCAAAGGGGATGGGGAGCACGGAGCCAGTAATCAGCCACACTCTTAAGAACAGTAAGATGACCACATTAGCCAAGCCTAAGCGCAGTATCCAAAACCTTGCTTTGGCGTGCTCCGCTAAATAATTGAAAGTAATGATGATTAAAGGGATGCTTATAGCAATCATCCATTGCGCTTGTACCTTTCTACTAAAGCTGCTGATAAAAAAGAAACCTATAAATCCGTAAGTTAAAAACACCAAGGCGCGGTTAAATCGGTCCCCAATTTTGGTGGTTGCGAGTGCATAATATACCCAAGGGAAAAGCAGCCCAAAAAGTGCCATTAGGTTTACGATATAGCCCAAGGTGAAGTCCGCAAATTTGTAAGGACTGTTCGGTCTGTCCGAGAGATGATAGCCAAGGCTAATAAAATCGTTTTGCACCAACCACAGAAAATGAGGTAGGTAGCAAATAAGGGAGATCACTACGGACAACCAAGCATTTCTGTTGAAGACCAATTTTATGTTAGACAGCAGTACAAATATAATTACCAAGAAGCCATGGTATTTACTATACATCATGGCGGCCATTACAAGACCTAGAAATACGGTATTTAAAAGGGTATTGTTGGTAATAAATCGCTTATAGGCCAGTAGAAATAAGGTGGTGAAAAATAGTAAGGGCGTATCTGGGAGGGTTAGAAAGCCATAAGCATGCATTAGGGTAACTGCAAAAACAAGCACGCAATAATGTAGGGTAAACCTATCTTTTTTTGGATGATCTATCAGCCACCATATAAATAATAGGTTCAAGGCATATAAGACGCAGCTTAGGAGTCTAACCCCCAATTCCCCTTCACAAAGGGAACTTCCAAGGGCAATCATCCAGGCCACCATGGGAGGGTGGTCAAAATAACCCCAAGCTAAATTTTGAGCATAATACCAGTAATAGGCCTCATCTAACAATAGCTCCGTTACACTGCTCTGTATCAAATTCAATACAAAGGTAAACGCTATGAAAAACAGTAGAATTTTGGGTGTTTTTTGCAGCATTCGATACAATTTCCTTAACAAAACTACAAATTATACAAAGACCCTTGAATTTAAAAATATCATAAATAAGGTGCAATGCTTCCCTACGGATTATAAAATACTATTTTTGCTAAAAAAGGAAATACCCAGATGACGGATAGTTTGGTCATTATACCGACCTTCAATGAAATTGAGAACATTGAGCTTATTATTGAGGCGGTCTTTGCATTAGAGAAGGAGTTTAGTATTCTAGTGGTAGATGACAACTCCCCGGATGGGACCGCAGCGGTGGTTCGGACTTTACAGAGAAAGTATGAGGATAGACTTTTTTTGGAGGTTAGGCAAGAGAAATTTGGACTGGGAACTGCATATATCCATGGCTTTAAATGGGCCGTTGAAAGGGGATATGACTACATTTTTGAAATGGATGCCGATTTTTCGCATGCTCCCAGTGATTTGATAAATTTGTACCAAGCTTGTTTAAATGGGGCCGATGTGGCCATTGGTTCCCGATATAAAAAGGGAATTAATGTGGTAAATTGGCCTTTGCACCGAATTCTTTTATCTTATGGAGCCTCTTTTTATGTAAAATTGATAACTGGGATGAGGGTACACGACCCCACAGCGGGCTTCGTGTGTTATAAAAGAGAGGTGCTCGAATCGATTAGGTTGGATTCCGTTAAATTTATAGGATACGCATTTCAAATAGAGATGAAATTCAGGGCCCACCTGCTAAACTATAAGCTTGTAGAAGTACCTATAGTTTTTACAGATCGTATCCGTGGAAAATCTAAGATGAGTACTTCCATAGTCGGGGAAGCGGTGTTTGGGGTTCTTCAGATGAAAATAAGAAGCTTGTTTCAAAAAAATAAATTTTAATATGGGCAAAACAATACTAAAGAATGCTACCCTGGTTAATGAGGGGCAAATCGTAACCAAGGATATTCTACTAGACGGAAAGACCATTCAAAGAATTGATGATCACATCACCGAAGCGGGAGCCAAGGAAATTAATTTGGAAGGGAAGTATGTTTTGCCAGGAATCATAGACGATCAGGTTCACTTTAGAGAGCCCGGACTTACCCATAAAGGGAATATTGCTACGGAGAGTAGGGCCGCGGTAGCTGGAGGTATCACTACCTTTATGGAGCAGCCCAATACCAATCCGCAGACCACTACCATTGCCAAATTAGAGGAGAAATTTGATATTGCCCAACAATCGGCATTTGCTAATTATTCTTTTTTGTTTGGAGGGACTAATGACAATTTGGAGGAGCTAAAGCGATTAGATAAGAACGCCTGTTCTGGGGTAAAACTATTCTTGGGGTCCTCTACGGGAAATATGTTGGTAGACAACGAGGAGGTCATTGAAAAAATATTTAGGAATACCGAGCTGGTGATCTCGGCCCATTGTGAGGACGAGGCTACCATACGGAGAAATATGGCGCTCTACACCGAACGCTATGGGGATGACATTCCCATGAAATACCATCCTCTTATACGGAGTGAGGAAGCCTGTTACCTGTCTTCCTCCAAGGCAATTGCCCTAGCAGAAAAAACAGGAGCGCGTCTCCATGTTTTTCATGTGTCTACAGGAAAGGAAACAAGCCTTTTTAGGAATGATATTCCCTTGGAGCAAAAGAAAATTACCGCTGAGGTCTGTATCCATCACCTTTGGTTTTCCGAAGAGGATTATGAAACCAAAGGGACTCATATTAAGTGGAATCCTGCAGTGAAAACCGCTGCCGATAGGGACCAATTATGGGAGGCCCTGCTAGACGATCGGATAGATGTGGTTGCTACTGATCACGCGCCACATACCCTAGAGGAGAAAAACAATTTGTATACCTCGGCTCCGTCTGGAGGGCCTTTGGTACAGCACGCACTGCCTGCCATGTTGGAGAATTACCATTCGGGGAAAATAAGCTTGGAAAAAATAGTGGAGAAAATGTGCCATAACCCTGCAAAACTGTTTCAGATAGAGAAACGTGGGTTTATTAGGGAAGGGTATTTTGCGGATTTGGTGGTAGTGGATCTTAACAGTCCGTGGAAGGTAACCCAAGAGAATATTGCCTATAAGTGCGGTTGGTCGCCCTTTCAGGGAGATGCTTTCCAGGCCAAAATAAGCCATACCTTTGTAAATGGGCATTTGGCATACGAAAATGGCCGATTCTCGGACGAAAGAAATGCCATGAGGCTAACCTTTAATAGATAGTTATGGTAAAATATATTCTACCTCTTATTCTTCTCATAATGTTGGTTTCCTGTAACGAGGAAGTTGTAAAAAAACCGGATAATCTTATTCCCCAGGATAAGATGGTAGCTGTTTTATACGATATTTCTTTGTTGAACGCGGGGCGTGCTATCAATCAGAATGTCTTAAACGAATACGAGATAGAGCCAATGAAGTATATTTATAATAAATATGCCATAGATAGCCTTCAATTGGTAGACAGCGATACGTACTACGCTTCAATTCCCGCGACCTATGAGGCAATTTATACCGCGGTAAAGGAAAAGCTAGAAAATCAAGAGGAAGTTATGAATGCCCAAAAGCAGGCTGCTGCCGAGGAAGCTGCCCAAAAATCCAAAGATTTAAAAAAAGCGAAGCCCGAAGTCGCTAAGGATGATCTTCCATAAATTTTTTGCAGGAAAAGTGGATGCTATCTTCCAAAGCTTGATAGGTATGTCCTAGTTGCTCCTTGGATTTGCTGTTGCTGAATTGTTGCACCTTCCTTAACGAACGAACCGAGTTTTTGGAGAGTCTTCTCCTGCTTCTGGTTAGTAGTGAAGCCACCTTGTCTAATCGCCACAAAATTTCCAATTGCCAAAATTTAAGTTGAATGGTGGGACTTGGTTTGTTAAACGCTTTGGTGAGTCGCTCTAATATCTCCTTATAACTTAAGTTTTCGGCAATCGCAATAAATCGTTCGTTTTCGATGGAGGAATCCATCATTTGAACCATTAAAGTAACCACATCTTCTACGGCAACAAAGGCTGTGCCCCCTGGTGGGTAAAATTTCCTTGCTTTATAGGCATTTTGAAAAAGGAGTCCGCTGCCAGATTTCCAAAACCCTGGGCCAATGATTACCCCTGGATTTACGATTACGGATGGTACCCCCTCCTGTGTTCCTCTCCATACCTCCAGTTCGGCATCCATCTTAGTGAGGGCATATACATTGGCGCGGTGGTTGGTCCAGTCGGTTTCCTCCGTGGCGGGCTTCCCGTCTAAGGTTCTTCCAATGGTCGCTATGGAACTTGCATAGCATAACTTTTTTATCCCGTGCGCAATGCACAAGTTTACGATGTTTTTGGTACCCTCAATGTTTACCGTTCTTAAAAGCTCGTAATCCTCAGGATCAAAAGAAATCAGGGCGGCGCAATGGTACACATGTGTAATATCCTTAAAGGCATGGTCCAGTGCTGGGAGATCCATAAGGTCTGCCGGTACCCAATCAATTTTATTGAACAAGTAATCGGCCTCATTGCTATAGTAGCCAAAGACTTTTTTCACCTGTTTTAGATTGCTGGTTTCCCTATGTATGGCCCTTACCTGATTGCCCGTTTGCAATAAACGTAGGAGTAAATGTGCTCCTACCAAACCTGTACCTCCTGTAACTAAGATCATGGCTCAAAATTACTCATTTGCATTGATAAATCTAAAATTTCCTTAAGGCTTCCATTTTTCGTTGTTCATACAGTTTTCAATTTTTTGAGAACTTGATATTAATAAATACTTAAAACCCTATTTTGCAGGAAAAAAGCTAGCTATTTGCTTTATCTTTGCGGGAATTGTAAAAATTGTAAACTAAAAGCATGACTTCAAATTTTATAGAAGAATTAACTTGGAGGGGGATGTTGCACGATGTAATGCCCGGGACCGAGGAGCATTTGTTAAGTGGGATGCAATCTGCCTATGTAGGGATAGATCCTACGGCAGACTCGCTTCATATTGGACATTTGGTAGGCGTAATGATGCTGAAGCATTTTCAATTAGCCGGCCATAAGCCCTATGCTTTGATCGGTGGTGCCACAGGAATGATCGGTGATCCTTCCGGTAAATCTAACGAACGTAATTTATTGGATGAAGCTACCTTGGCACGTAACCAAGCAGGGATAAAGGAGCAATTATCCCGTTTTTTGGATTTTAATAGCGGAAAGGATAATAGCGCCATCTTGGTTAATAATTACGATTGGATGAAGGAATTTTCCTTTTTGGAATTTATCCGTGATGTGGGTAAGCATATCACCGTAAATTATATGATGGCCAAAGATTCGGTTAAAAAACGATTATCGGCAGAAGCCAGTGAAGGATTGTCCTTTACAGAGTTTACCTATCAGTTGGTGCAAGGATACGATTTTCTACATCTGTACAGAACCCATAATTGTACGTTGCAAATGGGAGGTAGCGACCAATGGGGAAATATTACCACGGGAACCGAGCTTATTAGAAGAATTGATGGTAGTAAGGGATATGCCCTTACCTGTCCTTTAATTACTAAGGCAGATGGAACCAAATTTGGAAAATCTGAAGGCGGTAATATTTGGTTGGATGCCGAAAGAACATCTCCCTATAAATTCTACCAATATTGGTTAAACACCTCCGACGAGGATGCAGAGAAATACATTAAGATATTTACCTTCTTAAGTAAGGAAGAAGTAGATGAGTTGGTGAATTCGCACAAGGAAGCACCACACTTAAGAGTACTGCAAAAGCGATTGGCCGATGAGATTACCGTGATGGTACACTCTCAGGAAGATCTAGACAAGGCAAAGCAGGCCAGTAATATCCTATTTGGAAAATCTACCTCCGAAGATCTGAAAGAACTGGATGAAAAGACGTTTTTAGAGGTTTTCGATGGGGTTCCCCAAGCTGAGGTGCCTATGGAGGAGGTAGAAAATGGTTTGGATATGATTGGTGCACTAGCTGCCAAGACCAACTTTTTGGCTTCCAATGGAGAAGCTAGAAGGGAATTAAAACAAAATTCCATTTCCGTAAACAAGGAAAAAGTGAAGGAAGATTATAGTATTACTGCAGAAGACCTTATCAATAATAAGTTTGTTTTGTTGCAACGAGGCAAGAAAAATTATTTTGTCTTAGTAGTAAAATAAACAGCATCTTAGGTACGCCCCGAAGCTTTAATCTCGGGGCTTTTTATTTGTAAGGGTTGTTTTTTTTATTCGCGGGATTGGAGGTTAGAGAATATTCTATTAATCTTTTCGTTTGTTTAATTAAATAGAAAGTTTAGATATTTTATGAAGAAGTATATATTGATTTTGGCTGTGATGCTGGGTTTAGGTGGGTGCGATAAGTTAGATGAACTCACCAAGTTTGAGATGGATTATAAACAACGAGTGGTAATACCCGCCTCTGCAGGGATGGATTTGCCTTTTGATGTCTTTACGCCCAAAACTGAAACCAACTCCTCGTCCGAATTTGCCGTAAATGATACTAGGAAAGACCTTATTGAAGAAATTGTATTGCGCAAACTAACCTTGAGCATAATCTCCCCAGAAGGAGAGGATTTTAGCTTTTTAGAGTCTATTACCGTATTTATGTCTGCCGAAGATCTTCCCGAAATAAAAATCGCTTGGAACGATGAAGTATCGGCAACAGTAGGTGGGGTGCTAGAGCTAGAGGTTTCAGATGACGACCTAAAGGAGTATATTAAAAAAGATAGCTACTCCTTAAGAGTGAATACGGTTACGGACGAGTTGCTGAAATCGGATCACGAGATAGAAATTGCTTCCATATTTTTTGTGGATGCCAAGATTTTGGGATTATAAAACCATTAGGTTACAGCCCCGGACGTCCGAATGGTCAAAGCGTCCTAAAATTTCAAAACTACCATCCTTATATACTTTTCCCAAATCTTGGGTAGCTATAAAAGCACAGGAATGTACATTGGCCAGGTCTATGATGTTAATGCCGCCAGTCTTACCAGTTGCTTGTAAGGAAAGGGGATCTTCCGTTTCCCGGGTGTACACTTTCATCCATTTTGGGGATTTAAAGAGGCCATTTCCAAACGAATAGGCTTGGGATAATAGTTCTGTCATGCCATATTCGGAATGTATCTGGGGAACCCCAAATCCGGCTTTTAGTAGCTGATGGAGCTCTTCGCGGATGATTTCCTTTTTACGGCCTTTCATTCCGCCAGTCTCCATTACAATCGTATTATTGAGTTGTAGGCGGTAGGCTTCAGCCATATCCAAAAGGGCAAAAGAAACCCCAATGAGTAGTGTTTTGGTGTTAGTGTCTTCTAGCTTGAGTAGTGTTTTACGTAGCTTCCCTAAATCGTCCAAATAAAAACCGCTATCTGGATGGGTGCTTCTCCTTATCAGATCATCCGCCATGTAAATTAAAGATGATCCTTCCCGTTCCAAATAAGAGGGGAGCAGGGCCAAGATGCAATAATCGCTAATGGGACCATAAAAGGCTTCAAAGGCAGATAGATAGCTTTGCTCATAAACTGCTAGGTCGCGTACATGGTGCTTGCTTACTTCGCTTCCCGTAGTACCACTGCTGGTGAAAATAATTTCGGGATCAAAGGCGCCACAAGTCACTTGGTGGGATTTAAAGAAAGATATGGGGAGAAAGGGAATGTCCTCTACACGGGTAACCTTAGCTTCATCCCTTCCTAAATGTTGGCAAAATTCTCGGTATACCTTGTTGTGGTGGTATTGGGAGCTAAAGGTTTGCAACGCCAAGGCGTTAAACTCCTCCTCATTGCCGATGCTAAAAATATCTGTATGGGTGTTATTGCTATTCACGGTTACAAAAATAGTAATATAAGCAGTGGCCGGGAACCAAAATTATGTTTATTATAAGCATAGAACAACAACATGGAGTAAAGAAGTTGGGCAATTTATTTCCCTGCTTTTAGAGATTGTTCCTTGTTTTTATAATCCCGTGCCAAGTATTGGCCATTAAGAGCTGATGTAGGTTATTTGATTACTAATTTTCTGGAGCGTACCTTTTTGTTTTCCGATACTTGTAGCGCATAGACTCCTGGGGATAGTTTGGAAACATTTAATCGGTTAGAGGTAATTTTGTCTTGAAGTACCAAGGCGCCAAATACATCGTAGATAACAATGTCCTTGGTGCTGTGGTTGTTTTTGGTGGAGATATATACCGTCCCATCATAAGTGGGGTTGGGGTATAGCTTAAAGCTTGGGGTAGCCTCCTCCCTAAGGTTTGCGGGGCCTGTTAATTCTTGAGCAGACAGGCTAATGGTGCATATGCTGAGTAGTAAGGTGTAGATTAATTTCATGCTTTCCATTGATTTTGGAATCAATAGCTTAAATATAGGGGTAATCACAAGCGCACAGGGATAGATTGTTGTAAACGGACGTATTTTGTATATGAAGCGTGATTTTCAGATCGATTTTGGTGGGTTATCGATTAAAAAAGAGGGTGTTATGGGGAGGTGGGAGCCTTTAAACCTATTTTATAATTAATTTTCGGGTGGCAATTTTATTTTTTTCGTTTACCCTTAACATATAAACACCCGAATCCAGATTATCTAACTTTAGTTCTTTTCCCAAAAGCGTGGTTTCTAGGACCAGAGAACCAAAAATATCAAAAATCATTATTTTTTTAGGGGCGTTTAAGGTGGTGCTGATGGTTACCCTGCCTTGCGTTACAGGGTTGGGGTATATTTTGAAGCCTTCTATATCCACATTGTTTCCTTTGGGATCTTGCCCATAGGAAAAGGATAGGAATAAGAATGTTACAATTAAGTAAAGTTGCTTCATATATACTTGTTAGCAAAGTGTATACCACAAATGTAATAAATTTCAAGGCAGAACGTTGTCACCTAGCTTGTTGATATCGTTAAAATCGATGAAATGCAAAGGGTTATAGATCTAAAGACGTTAGTCCTTAAAGCCTTTTTATGACTCATAACCTTCTTGTTTACTGTGGTTTTGGGAGGCGTATAAAGGTGACTGCTCCTTGCAATACAAGGCGTCTCATGCGGTTTTGATTTTTTTGGTATTCTGAAGTCTTGGATAATAAAAGCCCCAAGCATTGGTAATAAACCGTAATGCTTGGGGCTAAATTTAAGGTATGGTCAATGGAAGAGGGGTTTACCTTGGTCTCTAACTATTCCTAGGACTTTTGCAGAGACATTAGCGGCAATATACCCCCAATGGTTTGGGTTCTACTAGATTTAGAATGTAATGCTATACCCCAAGGAGAATGTCCTACCCGGATTCCTTTTGGAAAAGGTTTTGTTTTGGGCCTTATAGGACTCATATTCGCTGATTAATTCCTCATCCAAGAGATTTTCTACCTTTAAGCTTATGCGCTGTTCTCCATTGTTCCCAAATTTTTTGGAGAAATTAAAATTTAAGAGATGAAACGGCATGGTGAATACATCTGGAACAAAACCGTTGCCTACTACCTGAAGCGTCTTGCCTTGAACATTGTAGTTCAGCCCCGTTTCTATTCCGTTTTCCACTCCTTTATAATGTAAGCCAGCGTTAATTAAAAAGGGCGATTGTCCTTGCAGCTCACGGGTTTTGCCAAGACGCTCCCCTTCCCTTAGGCCTAGTTCCCGTAAATTGCGTTCGCTTTCTCCAAAAGTTTGGGCCGACTTGATAATGGAGGTGTTTAGGTTAAAACTGAAATTTGAAAGGGTGGGGGTTATAAATCCTAAATTTTTACGCACTTCAAATTCTAAGCCTATCACCTCTGCATCCCCTAGGTTTTTGGGAGTAAAGTTATCGGAAGACGATTCAAAATAGGTTAGTTCTATGGGGTCTGTAAACTTCTTGTAAAAGCTACTCAATGCCATCATCTCAGCACTTTCCCCAAACCATTCAATTCTAAAATCGTAATTATCTATATAGGTGGGATTCAGGTCAATGTTGCCTATAAAGGTGTTGTTGGATAAGGGGTCGTAGATCTTGGCGATGGAAGCCTCTTTAAAAGAGGGTCTTGCCGTAGAAAGGGCATAAGATCCCCGTAAATTGATGGCTTCGTTAAGGGCATAGATGAGGTTGGCGGTTGGGAAAACGTCCAATTTGTCTATAATCTTCTCATTGTTGTAGATTACCTTTCTAGGGTCGTTGGGATCCCTGTTGTCTTCCCCGGTGTACCTGGTGGTGAAATTTTCTACCCTAATCCCCAGGATGGTGCGTAATTGGTTGCCAATCTTAAACTCGTTAGAGACATAAGCGGCCATATTCTGCTGCTTGGCGCGGTAGGTGTTTGCGGGTTCGGAAATGGAGATGTCCGGGTCTATGTAAGTACCTTTATTATTGTCTACGGTCCATAGGTTTTCCTCCAGCAAAATATTATCGGCAATACCATTGAAGTGGGTGGTTTGCCCATTGTTCTCCAATTCGAAGTTTAGAATACCGAAATCCCGGTTCTTGTAAGCGCCATAGGCTCCAAATTTTAACTTGGCGTCCTTATTTAAAAACATATATTTTTTGGTGAAATCCAATTTAGCTACGGTATTCACCTCTTCCAAGTCCCTCCAGATTCGCTTGGGCTGGTTGTTTTGTGGGATGCTATACACGCCATCTTCTACCCTAAAAGAGGTGGTTCTTATATCCTTGTCCTGAATTTTAGAAAGGGTAGGGCTCAGTGCCCATTCCGTAGTCCAAGAGGCATCTTCACTATTGTGTGTACCCGAGAGTTGTAGGTTGGATATGGCCCGCTGGGTGTATTCCAAGTTATCCTTGGAGAAGTTTACGAAGTCACTAAAATTTAAGCTTTGTTGGAAGTATCCTGCAGAGGACTCCCCGTTTTGTATGTGGAGCATATTTAGCTTGTACTTGGAGCGTTCCGTTTTAAAAGAAGTACCCAAAAGACCGCTAAGTAGTACATTGTGTTTTCCTAAATCCCCTTTTTGGGTGCGATCTGTTTCTAATTGAAAGATAGAAGGATCCGGATTTCTTCTGTAAAAGTTATTTTCGGCCCCCTCGTAGTAGGTGGTTTTACTTTTATAAGAAACTGAGCCAAAAAAGCCTATTCTGTTATCACTCTCTCCAAGATGGTATTGGTTGCCCGTGGTAAAGCCCATACTGTAATCCATCCCGCTTTTTTCTCGCATGGCAGAAAGTGTCGGATTAAATTTTTTGGTGATGGCAGTTAACAAGGGGCTGTATTCAAAGGTGTTGGGGATGTATTGCTGGGCATTGATGGGAAGGCTTCTGCTGCCATTGTCAAATCCCAGAAAATCCGTAGGGCTACCCTTGTAATTGAGGTAGTCATTATTAAAATGCATGTCCGGGTTATAGCTCCCGCCAATGGAAAAACTATGTTCTTTGCTGTTGGGGAAGTCCTTGGTTACTATATCTACAATTCCGCCTGTAAAATCTGCTGGTAAGTCGGCGGAGGCCGATTTATGAACCAAGAGGTTGTCTATAATATTGGTAGGGAAAATATCTAGCTGAATGGTATTCCTGTCAGGATCCAAGCCCGGAATATCCATTCCGTTCAGGATGGATTTAGTATATCGGTCCCCCAAACCTCGGACATAGACATATTTCCCGCCTTGTACGGATACTCCGGGAACCGTCTTAATGGCGCTGGCAACGTCGCCAGCTCCCATTTTCTTAAAGGTTTCGGAAGAAATTCCGTCCAGTAGGTTCACTGCCCTTTTTTGGATGCCCAAGACAGACCTTTCTGTATTTTGTTTAATGCTAACCGATATTATCACTTCCTCCAGGCCTTCTGCCAAAGATTCCATGGTAATGTTTAGCTGGGTAGGTTCCTTACTGTTTACCACCACGTCTGAGACTTCCACTGTTTCATAGCCTAGATAGGAAAATACTATGGAGTAGGTGCCTTCCTCTAGTGCTAGCTTATAATTCCCGTCATAATCGGAGGTGGTACCTACCGTAGTACCCTTTACAAGGATGTTGGCAAAGGGAACGGGGTCTTGGAAATCACCATCTATCAAGGTACCCATTACCTCCCCACTTTGGGGATATAGGAGTTGTAGTAGGAAAAATGTAAAAAGAGTGAGTTTAAATGGATGTTTCATGTGAACTGTGAGTTTTATTTTAAAAGTCCAATAACCTGCCTGTTGAAAATGGCGGGTTATTGGTAAAATTGTTATAGAATGGGGTCTTAGAAAGCGGCGGCGCCTAGGCTAATAGCGTAGAAGGTCCACCCAAAAACAGAGGTGTCCGCCCCTACCGTTTGTGATCCTTTCTCTACCTTGCTAGTCCAAGTAGCTGCTCTATCCGTAAAGGAGGGGTCCTTTATGATGGTGGTTTCTAGATCGTTTCCAGATTCGTCCTTTTTAACTTTTTCGGAAAATATGCTGTGGTCAAAGCCAACAACTTGCCAAGCTTCAAAAACTAGCTTGCCGTCCAAAAAGTTTTTGGCCACATCGTTGGCGTCTAGCTCCACATCCTTACCTTCAGGAAATCCGTAAGCATAAATATTGGAAGTGGTTCCCATGGCATTACTTCGGTAATCCGCATACTCCCCATCCGAAGCGGAGGGGCTTCCAACAATAGTGGCATTTTTTAAGGTAAACGAACCTTCCAAGGATCCTTCAGGGCCGTCAATTTCAAAAGCGTGATCGGAATTCTCTCCCTGAATAACCACTACATTGTCTACAGTTCCGGAGTAAGCTTGATCAATATCTATAGCGTCATCGCCCTGCGCCCATACCAAAAGATTGGTAGCGTCTACCGTACCCCCAAAAAACTCGATCCCGTCATCTACATTGGCCACCACTTCTATATGGTCTATAAGGGTGCCCCTTCCTACGGAGCCTAGGGTGAGACCATTTATTTCATTCCCTTCACCAATTAAGGCTCCCCCGTGGCGGATGGAGATATATTGTAATACCCCGGAGTTGTCATCGTCATTTAACGAATCGCCTGGGCCATAGAGTCCATAGGTGTCATCGGCAGGGATGCCCTCTATCTGTACCTCGGATACATCGCCTTTAAAAGAGCCAGATGCCCTTCCAAGTACAATGACTCCGCCCCAAAGACCTCTTTGGGTTTCATCCAAGTTGGTCCCGCTTTTTTGTCCAACACCAATATTATCGGCCTCGGCAGTGAATATAATTGGTTTGTCTGCGGTCCCCTTGGCCATAAGCTTGGCGCCTCTTTGTACAATTAAGGCAGAGGCTAAGGAGCCGCTACCTGGCTTTCCTTTTATGATGGTCCCTGGCTCAATGGTTAGGGTTATCCCATCACCTACCACTACCTTACCGGCCAAAAGGTAAATGTTGTTGGCCGTCCATGTGGTGTCTGTAGTGATTTCACCAGATATGGTGATTATTTCGGCGCAAGACCCCCCAATATCCACACCGGTCTCATCTCCGTTCTGAATGCCATCGTTACAGGTGGCAATCTCATCAGGACAAGGTTGGCAATTGGGGCCACCGCAGTCTACTCCCTGCTCTCCTTGGTTGCGTATGCCATCATTACAAGTGGCAATTGCATCGGCAATAGGTGGTTGGTCGTCGGTGGTGCAAGAAAGGATTAGAATACTGGCTAAGGCTAAGGTGTAAAAAGCCAGGGATTTGCGTTGAATTAAATTTCTAATTTTCATTTGTTTTTAGGTTTTATTCGATTTTTAGAACACCGCAAATAAATTACCCGTTTGTAAAAGGTGGATTATCCTGATATTACCTGTTTGTTGGCTTAAGGTTACCATATTGTTACTATCTTAATTCATCGTTAATGGGTTGGAGGAATAGTATTATCTTTACTTTTAATTGCGAGAAACAGAAAAAAAAGAAGGGTTTTTCCATAGTTTTTTGAGGCGTAGCCGCTGAGTTTATACCTAGAAAAACAAACAAAATCAGCACGGTGAGGCCGAAGGGAAAAGTAAATTAAACAAATGAAAAAGAAGGATATTAGAATACTTTTGGTAGATGATGAGCCCGATATTTTGGAGATCATAAGTTATAATCTTACTGGGGTGGGGTATGATGTCTATACCGCAAAAAATGGGGTAGAGGCTGTAGCCACTGCCAAGAAAAAAAAGCCGCATTTAATTATTTTGGATGTGATGATGCCCGAAATGGATGGAATCGAGGCCTGCGAAATTATCCGCAACACTGCGGGCCTAGAAAATACCATCATTACCTTTCTTACCGCAAGGGGAGAAGACTATTCCCAAATGGCCGGATTTGATGCTGGTGCGGACGACTATATTACGAAGCCCATACGCCCTAAGGTTTTGGTGAGCAAGGTAAAGGCATTGCTTAGAAGACTAAAGGAGATGGAAGGTGAGGAAGTCGATATTGTTAAGGTAGGTGATATTACCATAAATAGGGAAGAGTATAAAATTGAAAACCTTGGAGAGGAGCTTATTCTTCCCAGAAAGGAGTTTGAATTGCTGTCCTTGCTAACCTCTAAGCCCAATAAGGTTTTTAAGAGGGAAGAAATTTTAGATCGGGTATGGGGGAACGAAGTGGTCGTAGGAGGTAGAACCATTGATGTCCATATACGTAAACTACGTGAGAAGCTAGGGGAAGATCACTTTAAGACGGTTAAGGGAGTGGGCTATAAATTTGTATTGTAATGGGTACGCGGATAAAAAAATCGTACCGATTTGCGCTGCGTTCGGGATTGTTAATTGCGGCCATTCTCAGTTTGTTGTTTTGGTTAATGCAATGGCTTTCCGGAAATGTGATTTGGTGGCAGATTGTTGGGTTTGCCGTAGCGGCAAGTATAATTGCCGTAAGTATCCTTCAGGTGCGGGTACAGCGATTTATATATAGGAGGATAGAGCGGATTTATAAAGACGTTACCCTTTTGCAATCTACCTCCTTGGCAGCAAGGACCGTTACTACAGACATGCAGACCCTAACCGAGGAGATCGAGAAATTTGCCAAAGACAAGAAGGTAGAAATAGATACCCTAAAAATTAGGGAAGAATACAGAAAGGAGTTTTTGGGGAATGTTTCCCACGAATTAAAGACGCCGCTCTTTACGGTGCAGGGCTATATCTTAACCCTTTTGGACGGGGCCATGGAAGATAAGCAACTCCGTAAAAAGTACTTGCAACGCGCCAGTAAGGGCGTGGAACGCCTCAATTATATTGTGCAAGATCTAGACCTCATTACCAAATTGGAGATGGAAGGATTAAAGATGAATTATGAGGATTTCGATATCTTGGAGCTGGTGCGAAATGTTTTTGACCTTTTGGAAATGAAAGCGGCCAAAAAAGACATTATCCTAACCTTCGATATGGAGTATAAGGAGCCAATCTATGTGCGGGCAGACCGGGATAAAATACAGCAGGTAATTTCCAATTTGTTGGTGAACTCCATAAAATACGGCCAAGCAAACGGTACCACGGAGGTAAGTGTGGAAAATTTGATTAAAAATAAGGTCATTGTTAGAGTGACGGACAATGGGGAGGGAATTTCCAAACAGCACTTTGGGCGAATATTCGAACGGTTTTATAGGGTGGATAAAAGTGGTAGCCGTGCTGTAGGCGGTTCTGGGCTGGGCCTAGCAATAGTGAAGCATATTATTGAGGCGCATGATGAAAAGATTTATGTGGAAAGTGTTCGCGACGTAGGATCGGAGTTTTCCTTTACCCTGGAGAAATCCATAAAGAAATCTCCCGAGACTGCTGCATAATGGCCTAAAGGAAACTTTAATTAGGAGCATTTTGTAGATCTAAATAACAGATTGATGGCGAAGAAGTTGGATTTCCGTAGCTTTGCCAAATTAATTATCAGTTACAGTCTGTGGGAAGCAAGAATAAACTAAAGAGATTTAAGGAGAACGAAACCTTTAAAAACGTACTACAGCCTACTAGGGAGGAAATTGTAGGCGGCTTATTCCCAAATAAGGGAAAGTGGAATCAGTTTTTTGGGAACGACAATCCTATTGTATTAGAGCTAGGTTGTGGCAAGGGGGAGTATACCGTTGCAATGGCACAACAAAATGCGGAGAAGAATTTTATAGGGATAGATATAAAGGGAGCCCGCTTCTGGCGAGGAGCCAAGACTGCCATTGAAGAGGGAATTGATAATGCCGCCTTTCTGCGTACGCAAATAGAGCTGATTGATCTGCTTTTTGCTCAAGGTGAGGTATCCGAAATTTGGATTACCTTCCCAGATCCCCAAATAAAGTACAAGCGGACTAAGCATAGGTTAACCAACTCCCATTTTCTTGAAAAATATAGAAAAATCCTAAAAGAGGACGGTACGGTTAATCTGAAGACCGATAGTGAATTTATGCATGGATATACCTTAGGTCTCCTGCACGGGAGTGGTTTGGAGGTTATGTACGCCAATCATGACGTGTACAAAAATGCTGGGAGTCCTAAAGAAGTGCTAGAAATTCAGACGTTTTATGAAAAACAGTATCTTGAAAAGGGAAAACCTATTACTTTTATCCGTTTTAGAGTGCATTAATCCATGACCCATATTATAGTCCTTTTCTTTGCTACCTTTTCTGCCGCCTTTATGGCTACGGTTCCTCCGGGCCTTTTAAATATGAACGCCGCAAAAATTAGCGTGGAAAAAGGGAAGGCCAATGGGGTGATTTTTAGTCTGGGTGTTTCCTGTATGATCATGGTCCAGGCCTATATTTCCGTGCTGATTTCCAAATTCTTATTCAATAATCCGGAAATAATCGATTGGCTCTTAAAAATTGCCCTGATGGTATTTGCATTTTTTGCCATTTACTTCTTTGTTAAGGCCAAGAAAAATGAAGAACAAGATCCACTAGAGCGGGTTAAGGTAAGTAAGAAGAATAGCTTTTTTAAGGGGGTGTTGTTAGCAGCGGTAAACCTGCTGACCATTCCTTATTACAGTGGCCTTAATGCTATGTGGAATGCCTCTGGGTGGATTAAGTTTCAATTTAAGGATATTGCTACTTTTATTTTGGCAGC
The DNA here is from genome assembly GCF_002150785.1 of Arenibacter amylolyticus. GTDB lineage: Bacteria > Bacteroidota > Bacteroidia > Flavobacteriales > Flavobacteriaceae > Arenibacter > Arenibacter amylolyticus. The sequence goes on from NZ_MTAZ01000004.1 coordinate 386,558, forward strand.
GGGGTTTGGAACCTTTACCGTCCTGTACTTGTACACCGTATATTTTAATAAATTAGAGACCAAGTCTAACCGCTTCTCCAAAAACTCCAACTACATTCTTAGCGTCTTAATGGCACTTTTACTGGTGATTACCCTGATCCGTATTTTATATACCTGATGACGTCCGATAAAGACAATTTTTTTCAAAAAGTATATGCCGTAGCTCGGGAGATTCCCTATGGGCGGGTTACTTCCTATGGAGCCATTGCTAAGTATTTGGGTGCCGCAAGGAGCGCAAGAATGGTGGGCTGGGCCATGAACAATGCGCATTCCATGGAAGATATTCCTGCGCACCGGGTGGTAAACCGCAAGGGACTTTTAACAGGGAAACATCATTTTGAGGGGACCAATCTTATGCAGCAGTTATTGGAAAATGAAGGCTTGGAAATTATGGAAGATCAGATTGTAGATTTCGAAAAATTCTTTTGGGATCCTGCGAAGGAATTAAAATAGGGGCGTTGTAGCAAATCTACCGGAGAATTATAGGTTAAAACCGTGGCTTAGCCTAGGTGTTACTTTTCAGTTCCTAGCTTCTTATTCTCGGTCCTAAGCCTTATCTTTGTAATTTAGAATCAGTTTTAATAAAAGCTGAAAAGATTGTATCAGGATGAAATTGGATAAGAAGGACATAAGAAAGGCACTGGAGAAAATCACTGTTCCGGGAGAAGGCCAAAATATGGTGGAAAGCGGAGCATTAAAAAACATAATGGTTTTTGGGGATGAGGTGGTTGTAGATATCACTATTGCCAATCCCAGCTTACAAGCCAGAAAGAAAACGGAGGTGGAGATTTTAAAAATCATCCATTCAGAAGTTTACGAAAAGGCCAAGATAACCGTTAATGTAAAAGTAGACGCTCCGGCCAAACCAAAGGTGAATGAAATAAAAGGGAAGGCCATTCCCGGGATCAAGAATATCATTGCTGTAGCCTCTGGAAAAGGGGGAGTAGGCAAGTCTACCATTACGGCAAATTTGGCGGTATCCTTGGCCAAAATGGACTTTAAGGTAGGTTTGTTGGATGCGGATATATACGGGCCTTCCATGCCTACCATGTTCGATGTGGTTATGGAAAAGCCCTTGGCCGTAAATGTAGATGGGAAATCTAAAATGAAGCCCATAGAGAGTTATGGGGTCAAAATTTTATCCATCGGATTTTTCACAGAACCTAGTCAGGCAGTAATTTGGAGAGGGCCTATGGCAGCCAAAGCACTCAATCAAATGATATTTGATGCCCATTGGGGAGAATTGGACTTTTTGTTGTTAGACCTTCCACCGGGGACTGGAGATATTCATTTGAGTATTATGCAAGCCCTGCCTATTACAGGTGCCGTTGTAGTAAGTACCCCACAGGAGGTGGCCTTGGCAGATGCCAGGAAAGGGGTGGCCATGTTCCAGCAAGCGTCCATTAACGTTCCCGTATTGGGAATTATAGAAAATATGGCCTATTTTACTCCTGCGGAACTGCCAGATAATAAGTATTATATTTTTGGAAAAGAAGGGGCCAAGTTTTTGGCAGAAGACCTGAAAGTTCCCTTTTTGGGAGAAATTCCGTTGGTGCAGAGCGTAAGGGAAGCAGGAGATATTGGCAGACCGGCGGCATTGCAAACAGCTACTGTTGTGGAAAGCGTTTTTGAGGAACTCACCAAAAATGTAGTAAGGGAAGTAGTAGATAGGAATAAGGATCTACCACCTACCGAAGCTATAAAAATAACTACCATGGCAGGTTGTTCGGCCGTTAAAAAGAAATAACTATGACGTCTATCGAAATCAAAAATAATGTAGAGAAGGCCTTGGATGAAATTCGTCCTTTTTTGCAAAGCGATGGAGGGGATATTTCCCTAGTCTCCATTGAGAACAATACTTCAGTTAAAGTTAGATTGGAAGGAGCATGTGCGGGTTGTACTATTAACCAGATGACCCTGAAAACCGGTGTGGAAATGACCATTAAAAAGCATGCGCCGCAGATATTAGAGGTAATCAATGTGGAGTGATTACCGTACTAGTATCATAAACAGAGGTCGTCTCCTTATACGGTATGGCGACCACTTTAAGTTTATTTTTCATGATTAAAACAGATATTCTAATAATTGGTGCTGGTCCTACAGGTCTATTTGCTGTTTTTGAAGCAGGACTTTTGCAGCTAAAGTGCCACCTTATAGATGCCCTACCGCAGCCAGGCGGACAGTGTTCAGAAATTTATCCTAAAAAACCCATCTATGATATTCCGGGCTTTCCCGAAATATTGGCGGGGGATTTGGTAGATAACCTAATGGAGCAAATTAGGCCGTTTCAACCTACTTTTACCCTAGGGGAGCGTGCCAATACGATTGAGAAATTAGACGATGGAACGTTTGTAGTTACCACCAATAAAGGGACCAAACACCATGCGCCCATTGTAGCTATTGCGGGTGGCTTAGGTAGCTTTGAACCTAGAAAGCCTTTAATTAACAATATTGGTAACTACGAAGATAAAGGCGTATCCTACTTTATAAAAGACCCGGAAATCTATCGCGATAAAAAGGTGCTTATTGCAGGAGGGGGCGATTCTGCACTGGATTGGAGTATTTTCCTAGCTGATGTTGCCTCGGAGGTTACCTTGGTCCATAGGAGGAATCAATTTAGGGGTGCGTTAGATTCCGTAGAGAAAGTGCAGTCCCTTAAAAACCTAGGAAGGATTAACCTTATTACTCCAGCAGAAGTTGTAGACCTAAAAGGCGATGGAAAATTAGAGGCCGTAGTAATTCAGAAATCTGGAGATGCCGAGGAAGAAATTGTTCAGGAAGTGGACGAGTTTATCCCCTTGTTTGGGCTATCCCCAAAACTGGGACCCATTGCAAACTGGGGATTGGAGATAGAAAAAAACGCTATAAAAGTAGATACCTTTGACTATCAGACTAATATTCCCGGAATCTACGCTATTGGGGATGTAAATACCTACCCTGGTAAATTAAAATTGATTCTATGCGGATTTCACGAGGCTACCCTAATGTGTCAAAGTGCCTACCAGCGTATATTTCCAGATAAAAAATACGTCATGAAATATACTACCGTTGGTGGAGTTTCCGGTTTCGATGGAACCAAACGGGAAGCACCTAAAGCAGTGGTGAAGGCCATAGAATAAAACAAAATATTTAGCAATTTTTAGTTACAGCGGTGCACACTACCCCTTTATCTTCCTAGTAAAATGGAATTCACCTATTTTTGCCCAGAAAAGAGGGTGGTCTGTAGCCCGGGGAAACGCAACTATAAACAGATATTTTAAAGGAAAATTCGCCCGATTTAGGGCCAAAATCATAAGCCCAAAGCCTAAGGATGGGATCACTGGGACCTGGGTAGGTATATCAAGAATAAATTTTACCGAACATAATGAGTGATATTAAAATTAAGATTAAAGACCGGGAGGGAGTAGTGCACGAGGTAGATGCACCAACCGATATGAACATGAACCTTATGGAGGTAGTGCGTTCTTACGAACTGGCTCCAGAAGGTACCATCGGGGTTTGTGGAGGAATGGCTATGTGTGCTTCCTGTCAGTGTTATGTAGAATCGGATCATACGCTTCCCGAAATGTCCGATGACGAGGACGCCATGCTTGCTGAGGCGTTTCACGTGCAAGACAATAGTCGCCTAGGCTGCCAAATCCAGATGACCGAAGAGATGGAAGGCTTAGAGGTAACCCTGGCGCCAGAAAGCTAAAAAGGACTCTATTCTCCAAACTTATTTATCACGGAGGGTTGGGTAGCCGCTCCGTGATAAAATATGGTCTCTAAGTCCAGCTTATTGGCTGGTCTATTCGCATAAAACTTTTAGGGATTCTTCCTACTGGCCCAATGCGCCATCATAATGATAGATCCTGCGGTTCCATCCATGGTGGGTTCATTGGTAGAATAATCCCCTATGTCATCGTGATAGGTTACAAATTCGTTTTGAAAGGCTTCAAATACATCGGGGTTCGACAAATGAAGCCCTTTTAAAGAGTTAAAGATGGAGGTGTATACGGGGCCATCTACCAGTCCGCCCGGTACTTCCTTCTTGGTAAGGGCCCATATACTGGTGTGTACGTCTAAGGGATATTCCCCATGATCGGGAAGTTTGGTAAACATAGAAGTGCCCCATGGATTCCTCCCAAAAAGCCAGTCTCGCTGTTCTACTAAAAATTGATTATAAGAAGTATCGCCCGTCATTTTTTCGTAAAGAATGCCCTGTGTAATTATGCTTGTAAGTAAGTTGTTAGAACACCAGACAAAAGGGACGCCAATATTGTATGGGTTTTTGGTAGCGCGTTTTATATTGTCTTCCAGACCGGATTTATAATAGCCTGCCAAAGTCTCCTTAAAATTATCGTCTACTGCATCATAGAGCGCATAATGGCCAAGGTTGATAAAGGGGTAGTATTCGTAATGGGCTACAGAATCCTTAGCAGTCCAAGAAACCGTATTGGCCTTAACCGCATATTCCCTGGCTTCATTTAAGTATTCCTTTTTTCCCGTACTCTTATAGAGTTCTGCAGCGCCCCATTCCATATCGTCTGCCCAGGTTTTTTCGGAATAGCGATAGGGGGCACCAAAGGAATTGCCCTGTTGAAAGCCTTCTTTTTCCCGGCCTAATCTGTACAAACTCTTGGCAGCACGGAGGCATTTGGCTGCAAAAACCGAGTCTTTTAATTCTTCTTTCCATATTCTAGCTGCCAATGCCATTGCTGCAGCAGACCTTCCTGCCAAATTAGAAACTCCTGTTGCCTCACTTTGATACTTTTTAAGGCCTTGTGGCTTGCCCGTGGCAAAATAGGCCACCCGATAGCTGTTGGGACCCCAGCCGTAATCGGAAGGATCTTCATCGGGCATTTTCCACCCAATGTGGTCACGGTCATCTGCAACCTGATGGATCAATTGGTCTGGACCTGGGTGTAGTTTCAAAATCCAATCCAAGCCCCATTTGGCCTCATCCAAAATATCGGGGATGCCATTGGGTATGGGTTGCCCTAAATGGTTTGTAAGGTCATCAAAGGTTTCTGGATACAGCTCATAGGCCATTAGCATATGGGCGGTGGCATAACTACCGGTGATAAGGTATTTTAGTTGGTCACCAGCATCGTGCCATCCTCCGGAGGCATCCACATAGGTGCCCTCGGGCATAGGGCCATAGGCAGAACGGCCATCGCGTTGGTGGCATACCATATCCAAATAAGGATTATAACCACAGCGTTGCTGCCTCATAAACTCCAACAATATATCTGGTTTTTGGTGATAGGCATCGTTCCCAATGGTAAAGGGGGTCGACTTGCTTTTGGATTTTTTTCCCTGTATATAATACCTGCCTGCGGTTTTATGGTCAGAGAAATCAACCTCATAAAAATGATCGAAAGTGCCCCAGCCTTTCCTATCCGACTTTTTAGGTTTAAGGGTAGCTATGGTTTTGTTTGAATCGGCATTGATCAATTGGAAGGTTTCGTTTACCTTGTTGTGGGAAAACACAATAGCGGTTTTATGCTCTTCCTCTATATATCCAACTTGATTGATGCGAATAAACGGTCCACTTGGGCGGTCTTGTGCCATGGAAAAGTGCCCTAAAATAATGCTTAGGAAGCAAATAATGGTGGTTTTCATGGTTGGTATTTTAAGCTATAAGACCTAAATATAAAGTATATCTTGCTGATAATAAAACGTTTCCCTTTAATTGGACCTTGGTTTTGGATAAAGGTAGTAAGGAGGAGGTTTTTTAAAGGCGCCAAAGATATTAGGGGTGTCCTGCCGATAGAAAAATGCAGATGCCCGGATAGATGTTCTTAGTCTGTGTTTAGGAGCTGTGCAACGGTCGTAAATTGGTAGCCCTTATTTTGTAAATAATAGATGAGGGAAGGGAGATAATGGTAGAACTTATCGGTCCTTTTAGGGTCGGTTCCAATGTGGGCCAACAATAAAAAACCATTGAGGCCGTGCGCGTTTTTTTCTTCATACTCGGTAATACTTTCATAGATGGTGTTGCTGGATCGATAGTTTTGGGAATCGGGGGTGGTATAATCGGCATGGGTTAGGGTGCCGTGGGTCATATTGATGAGGGTGAACCCTAATTCTTGTGTCCATTGGGCAATGGTATCATTATACCATTCATAGGGAGGGAGAAAATAGGGTGCGTCTTTTCGCTCTATCCCAAATTTCTTCATCTCCTGGTAATTTCCAAGGAGGTCGCTACCGAATTTCTCTTGGGTCACCAACAGACTATCCCTTTTGGTCCAGTCGCAATATAATAGATGTTCGTTAGAATGCGCCCCTAAATAATGTCCGTCGCGTACCAATTTTTTTATAAGTCGATGAAATTCAGGATTCCGATAAAAATTCCCGGTGAAAAAGAAGGAGGCAGGAATTTTTTCCTTTTTCAGAAGTTTTTGGAGGTAATGCCCACCATCTGCAAATTGATCTCCGGTAAAGACAAGGGAAATGTTTTTCTGGGTACTATCGCCCCGGACCACTGCGCCCTGTACATAGGTAAAGTTTTGCACCAGAGGTTCCTGGGCATGGCCTATAATGGCTGCCAGAAATATTAATTTACATAGTGCAACCAGCCGTAGCATCATATTTTGGTCTTTTTTATATCCTCGCCTGATAAGTGAATAGGTTGTAGTACCTGCCTTCCATGGCAATCAGTTCGTCATGGGTGCCACGTTCTGCTATTCTACCATTTTCAATGACCAGAATTTGATGGGCTTTCCTGATGGTGCTTAAGCGGTGGGCAATCACAAAAGTTGTTCTGCCTTCGGTAAGGGTTGCCAAACTCTTTTGAATCAAGGCCTCGCTTTCGGTATCCAGATTGGAAGTGGCTTCGTCCAAAATCAAGACTTTGGGATTGGCCAATACAGCCCTAGCGATGGCGATACGTTGCCTTTGTCCGCCCGATAGTTTTACACCTCGTTCACCAATCAAGGTATCCAAGCCTTTATCAAACCTATCGGTAAATTCATCCACATAAGCAGCTTTCACCGCTTTCTGTAACTCCTCTTCGCTGGCATCGGGCCTAGGGAATAAAATATTTTCCCGTATGGTCCCTTCAAATAAAAACTCGTCCTGTAATACCACGCCAAGATTTTTTCGGTAGCTGTTGAGGTCTACCTTGGAAAGGTCCGTACCATCTACGGTAATGGTCCCCGATAAGGGATTAAGGAAACTTGCTGCCAGACCCGCAATGGTAGATTTTCCGGATCCAGAACTGCCCACTAGGGCTACCACCTTGCCAGAGCTTACCGTGAAACTGATGTTATGGAGTACCTCCTTGTCTTCCTCATAGGCAAAGGATACATCGTTAAAAGTGATATCTCCCTTTATATTGTCCAAGACTTCCGTTCTTTCCTTCTCCTGGGCTTCTGCAGTCTTATTCATTAACTCCTCTGTTCTATCCAATCCCGCTAATGCTTCCGTAATCTGACTCCCAATATTGCTCATCTGTACAATGGGGGCCACCATCAATCCCAATAAAAAGGTGAAGGTTAAAAACTCCCCAATGGTAAGCTCGTCCATCATAATCTTATACCCTCCAATGCCCATGATACCGGTGGTAGCGATTCCCAATAAAAAGGTAGAAGAGCTGGTCATAAAGGCCGTAGCGGTAAGGCTCTTCTTTACATTTTGGTATAATCGCGCTACGCCTTCCTCAAAAACCTCGTTTTCCTGCGCCTCGGCATTAAATCCTTTAATAACCCGTATGCCACCCAAAGTTTCCGTAAGTCTTCCCGTTACTTCTGCATTTATCTTTCCCCTATTTCTAAATATGGGACGTATAATCTTAAAAGCTTTTAAAGCGATCAGGGCAAAAATCCCAAGGGGAACCAAGGTGAAAACCGTCATAGACGGACTTATGTTCAATAGAAGGACTAGGGAGACTATGGCAGTGATGGTACCTCCAACCAACTGTACCAGTCCTGTTCCTATAAGGTTTCGTACGCCTTCCACATCTGTCATAATCCGTGATACCAAGGCCCCGGATTTGGTGTTGTCAAAGAATCGGATGGGGAGGGTAAGGACCTTCTTCTGTACTTGGGCACGTAGTTCCGAAATTAGATACTGCGCCTGTACACTTAATATTCGGGTGAGCAAAAAGGACGTAACGGCCTGCACCAAAATGGCCAAACCTACTACGATCACAAGGATTTTTAGGAACTCCATATCCTTGTTGGGGATAATATCGTCCATTAAGTATTTGAGAGACATAGGGGCTACAAAACTAGCCGCCCTACTAATTACAATCAATAGTAACCCTATGAAAACCAAATTTCGCCTTGGCCAAATAATGGTTTTAAAGGCGGTGAGCATACTTACTTTTTTTTGGGACATGTAACTTTTTTTATGAAGGATAAGATAACAAAAGTAACAAAAGTAACCCCGTTTTATGCCTACCTAGTTTTCTAGGTGGAAGTACCCCCTTTTATGGAGGTAAGAAGGGATAAAATTAAAAAGGGCTTCATGGAGGTTTTAATAATTAAGCGTACCTTAGTCTACTACCAACAACCGTAATAAATTATGAGACTTTTTTATTTTTTTCTTGTTCTTACCCTCCTATCCTGCAAAACAAACCAAGATGTATCGGAAATGGAGGCCTGGAAGGCCCAAGCGGAAAGGGTGACTATTATTAGGGACAATTTTGGCGTTCCGCATATTTATGGGAAGACAGATGCCGATGCAGTTTTTGGACTGCTGTACGCGCAATGTGAAGACGATTTTAATAGGGTAGAACAAAATTATATATGGGCCACCGGGAGATTGGCAGAGGTAGAAGGTGAGGAGGCTATTTACAGTGACCTAAGAGCCCGCTTGTTTATGACCGAGGAAGAGGCAATTGCTAACTATGAAGCGAGTCCCGCTTGGTTAAGGGAGCTTTGTAAGGCTTTTGCCGATGGAATAAATTACTACCTGCACACCCACCCAGAGGTAAAACCTAAACTTCTGACCCGTTTTGAGCCATGGATGCCCATGTATTTTAGTGAGGGATCTATTGGCGGCGATATAGAGCGGGTAGCTACCCAAAAAATAAAAGCTTTTTACGAAAGCGGGAGGGCCCTTCCAGAAATGGAGGTTTATAAACAAGAAGAACAAAAGAAACAAGAGGAGCCACAAGGTTCTAATGGGATTGCCATTTCTGGGGATCTTACGGAGTCCGGGAATCCCCTGCTCCTGATAAATCCGCATACCTCATTTTATTTTAGGGGTGAGGTGCATATGGTTAGTGAGGAGGGGCTTAACGCCTATGGGGCGGTTACTTGGGGCCAATTCTTTGTATACCAGGGGTTCAATGAAAAAACAGGATGGATGCATACCTCTACCTATACCGATGTGATGGACGAGTTTATGGAAACTATTGTACGGCAAAATGATGAGTTGTATTATGTATATGGAGAGGAATTACGTTCAGTTGAAAGTTCGGATATTCACCTGAAATATTTGGAGGATGGGGTGCTAAAGGAAAAGACATTTCCGGCCTACCATACCCACCATGGTCCCATAACCCATATGGTTGAAGATAGGTGGGTAGCCACGGCCATGATGTGGGAACCAAAAACAGCATTGGAGCAGTCCTTTATTAGAACAAAACAGACGGGTTATAAAGGGTTTAGGGAAATGATGGACATGCGTACCAATTCTTCCAATAACACCGTATATGCGGATGCTGAGGGGAATATCGCTTATTTTCACGGAAATTTTATACCAAAGCGAGATACTATTTTTGATTACTCTAAGCCTGTAGATGGAAGCGATCCAAGAACCGATTGGCAAGGGCTGCACAGCGTAGATGAAAATATCCTATTGTTGAATCCCCAAAATGGATGGTTGCAAAACTGTAATTCAACTCCCTATACCGCTGCGTTGGAGTTTAGCCCTAAAAGAGGGGATTATCCCAACTATATGTCAATAGATAGGGAGAATTTTAGAGGGGTGCATGCTATCAATTTATTGAAAGACAGGGATGGTTTTACCATAGACAATTTAATAAGCTTGGCGCACGATCCCTACCTGCCCGCTTTTGAAAAGCTTATTCCTGGCTTGGTGGAGGCTTTTGATAGGCTAAACCCTAAAAATGATGCCCTAAAGGGACCTATAGAGGTATTGCGCCAATGGGATTTGAAGACCTCCACGGAGGCCGTTGGGATGACCCTAGCCCATTACTATGGTACGCATTACCGCAATAAGGCAGACTTGCCCAATAATATGAGTGATATGGAAGCCATAAACTATCTTGGTACCCAGTCGCCATTATCGGAGCGATTGGCAGCTTTCACAGAGGTGGTAGAACGCTTGGAGGCCGATTTTGGAACGTGGAACCTACCGTGGGGGGAAGTAAACAGATACCAACGTATCAATGGGGATATCCGCCAACCCTTTAATGACTCATTGCCCAGTATACCAATTGGATATGCTTCTGGGCGTTGGGGTGCCTTGGCAGCTTATGGGGCTAGGTATAACAACAATACCAAGAAAATATATGGTACTCGCGGCAATAGTTTTGTAGCGGTAGTAGAATTTGGGGAGAAGGTGAAGGCAAAGAGTATCTTGGCAGGCGGACAAAGTGGGGATCCATCTTCCCCTCATTTTGACGATCAGGCCAAGCGCTTTGCCAATGCAGATTTTAAGGACGTTCTATTTTATAAGGAAGATGTACTTAAAAGGGCTCAGGAGACCTATATTCCTGGAGAGAGGAAACGCTAAGGGCTATTTAATCAGGGTTTATTTACGGGTTTTTATTCCTTAACCACAATAATGGTCGCTTTAGATCCGGTGGATAAATTCCACATATTGGAGTGAATCAATTTACCCTGGTCGTCGTATACGTTTACCTGGGCTGTATTGGGTCCGGAAGTACCCTGATTTAAGGCTTCAAAGTCTATTCTATTAAACCCTTTTTTAAGGTCTAGATTAATACCCTTGAATGCACCTGTAAGAAATACGTTGGGTTCTACCACTTCATCGTTTAGGGAAACCTTAATTCGGTCCCCATCAACATATTCATGATCGCGGTACATGACACCCACAAATTTACCGTTGGTCTTAACATCACCCAGATACATATCCCCAAAATAGGTAGAGGAGCTCTTGCTCTCTTTTTCCCGCACCTTAGGGTCTAGCTTTAGGTTATGGCCCGCTTGAATTAAGTTTCGGGTGGGGAGCATATTAATTTGTCTGGCCGTCAGGGAATCCCTTAGATTGCTCGTAGGCTTCTTGTCTAGTACCGAAGGTATCTTTAGGATAGTGCTTTCCTCTGGCTTATCCATGGTACTCCTATCCCCTTTAATTATTAATGGCTGTGTTGTAGGAAGGTCTGTCTGCGCCCTCCCCAAATTGGAAACTAGAAATACGATAAAACACAAATAAATAATTCTCATAAGGCCAGTTCTAGCTACGGTTGACCTACAAAAATATCAAATACCTTGCCAACAATAGATTAAATGCTTGTTAAATTAAGCCTTATTCTGGGGAGGTTGGGAGGTTGATAGGTTATGTTCTTCTTTGCATCCTTTTTTTATTGAAGCAGGTTTGTTTATAGGGTGATTTTATTGTTGCGTGCTGCCACTTTCCAGCTTCCTGTTATGGTCCCGTCTACAGCTGTTAAAACCCGATTGTACTTTGCCACTGTAGGGCAGATGTGAAGGGGGATGGCATAGGCCAAGGCCCCAATCTTAGGTTGCGAATCCTGGGGGCAATGGACCACCAAATGCTCCTCGCTTTGCCCGGTTTGTTCTGTATTGGAGACATTTAAAAAATGTATCCTAGGTAGTTCCTTTTCACAGGCCACCCATTTATGGCCCAAATCAAAACATAGCATATCCGTATTAGGCTTGCTAACTATCCTGGTAAGGAGCACTGCGGCCGGAAGGAATGCTAAATCTTTAAAGGAGTTGCCATAGCCGGCATCCCATAATAGCGTGGTTCCCGGACTGGTTTCTACCCCTTGTCTTTCGGCATGAAACGGAAAGGTAGGGGAGCCGCCAGCGATAATTGTAGGTACGGGGATATGTGCGTCTTCCAACGACTTTTTAAGTGCTAATACAGGAGCAAAATCCCGGTCGCATGTCTTTTTACGTGCTATAGGGTCCTTATCCCGGATATGGCCATCGTATACATGCAAGCCACTGGCTATAAGGTGAGGATGTTTATGGATTGCTTTATAGAGCTCCTCTGCAGCAGTACCCGGTACTATTCCACTTCTGTTCATCCCATTGTTAATATCTACCCAAAGGGAGATTTTCAGGTTCTTTTCAGCAGCCCTGTTGGCAATCTCCATAGCAATCTCCAGATTATCCGTAATTGTAGAGAAATGGGCCTCTGGGAAGGTAGCTATTAGGGAGAAAAATCGCGCTATGTTTGCCCCTACTGGCTGCATGGCCAAAAGGATGTCCTTGGCTCCGCATTGCCCCAGCAATTCTGCTTCGGCAATAGTGGCACATTTAAACTTATTAATTCCAGCTTGTAGTTGTAGCTGAACAATCTCGGCCATTTTATGGGTTTTTATATGTGGCCTTAAATACTGCGCCCCTCCTGCTATCTGGATCATGGTCTTAATATTTTCCGCTATCCGCTCAGGATAAACCACTAGGGAAGGCGTAAGGATGTTGTTGGTTTCGGTAAGGGTATACCAATCTTTTGTTGTCATCTGTCGTCATTTTAATTGCCTTGAAATCATGTGAGGAATTGCCTGCGTTGGCTGAACTTTTGATGTTCCAAAGGCTTTCAACCTTAAAGCTACTGTGTTTGGAAGGGAATGCCAAGCGCAACTTCATAATTCTTTTGGAGCTATTATTAAATGTGCTTGTATTTAGAGGAATAGATTTAGAACCAATACCCCTACTAAGCCCATCACGCCTACGGTTGTTTCCATAACGGTCCAAGTGCGCAGGGTTTCGTTTACGGTTAGGTTAAAATATTCCTTGAAAAGCCAAAAACCGCTATCGTTCACATGCGAAAGCATTAAACTACCAGATCCTATGGCAAGGACCATTAATTCCGGACTGGTACCAGTGGCCGATACCAAGGGTAAAACGATTCCGGCGGTAGTGAGACCCGCAACGGTGGCAGAGCCTACACAGACCCTAATAACCGTGGCTACCATCCAGGCAAGAACAAGGGGGGATAGGGCAGAGTCTTTTAAAATTTCTGCAATATATAAACTCACTCCACTGTCTATAAGTACTTGTTTTAAGGCTCCGGCCCCTGCGATGATAAGTAGAATCATGGTAATCCCAGATATCCCACTGCTAACCGAACCCATAATTTCCGGCATTTTTTTGCCCCTGGCCAATCCTAGGGTGTAAATAGCCACTAATACAGATAAGAGCATGGCCACTACCGGATTCCCAATAAAATGTAGGAAGGGAAGAAGAGGATTTTCTGCTGGGATGAAGAGATCTGCCAAGGTAGCCATCACAATCAGGAGAATGGGCAGCAATGCAGTAAAGATACTGGTTGCCATTCCGGGCATCTCCGACTCCTTTAGGATACGTGGGTTTACAAATTCTTTTAAAGGGGTGGCAGTAATATTCTTTATAGTACGGGAAAATAAGGGGCCTGCAACAATAATGGCAGGGATGGCGATGATGATTCCGTACAAGAGGGTTTTTCCAATATCTGCATTAAAAGTGGTGGCTATGGCCGTTGGGGCAGGGTGCGGGGGTAAGTAACCGTGTGTAACGGATAGGGCAGCAATCATAGGAAGCCCAACGTATAAGAGAGGAAGCCGGGTAGCGGCAGCAATAGTAAAAATTAAGGGAATAAGAATAACAAAACCTACGGAGTAAAACATGGGGATTCCCACAATAAAACCAGTGAGCACCAAGGCCCATTGTATGTTTTTAGTGCCAAATTTGGCTACCAAACGGCTAGTGATCTGTTGTGCTGCTCCACTGTCTGCTACTAGTTTTCCCAGCATAGCCCCTAATCCCAAAATCATGACCAAAAAACCAAGCGTGCTCCCAATTCCATTCTGAATGGATTGGACCAAGAGTTCCAACTCCATGCCCTCGGCAATGCCAACCCCTAGTGAAACAATGATAAAGGCAATAAAGGCGTTGAGCTTAAATCTGGCAATTAGGATAAAGAGGAGTACTATCCCAAGGACTACGATCAGTAAAGGCATAGGGTTGGTTTTGAGGGTTCGTTGGTTTTTAATCTTTAAATATACTATTTATTAACCTAGATGTAAATAGCACCTTTTGCTTAATTTTTTTTGATCAATGGTAAAAAAAATAAGGAACCCCTAAGTTAAAAGGAGTAGGTAAAACTTAGGGTGTAATAGTCCCTGCCGCTAGAAAATCCAAGGTTCATAGTATTGTTAACATACGGTTTGGTGAATAAGTAAGTGCTTCCAATTCCAATGAGGGCGCCGGCAGAAACATCCCAAAAATCGTGGTATCCATCCGGTGCTTCTGTTCTGCTCACTGCAACAATGGTTGCCAGAATATAGGCCGGAATACCGTACTTATTACCGTACCTTCGCTGTATAAAGGAGGCCCCGGAAAAGGCAGATGAGGTGTGTCCAGAAGGGAACGAATCGTAGAGTTCCCTGCCCTCGGGCCTTTTCTTTTTGGTCAGTTTTTTTAAGGAATAGGTAAGTGCCATAGTGGTCGCATAGGAGAAAGCCAGTTTTTTGGTCCCTTGGTAATCTTTATGGAGCAAGGTCATGATTCCTGCACTAAGCGGTAAGGCCATTTGTAGGACGTCGCCTGTATCTTCCAAAGCATACTCCCATTGCTCGTGCCCTCCTTCTGTATCTTGGGCATACCCCAAACAACCAAATAAAAGGCAAACCCATATCAGCGAGTGGGAAGTTATTTTCATGGGTAGTGTTTGTTCTTGTAAGATACTAAAAATTGAGTAGGCATAAAAGAAGGACGCCCCTTGGAAATTAGGGGTGGCTTTGTTTTGGTGCACATTGGTTTATTTCGTAACTTTAAAGGAGGCCCTCTTAAGAAATGGAAGGTTAGTTGCTTTTCCCTTTCTTGCTCCCCGTTGATGAAGAAGGTCCGCAAGAAAGCTCAGACATTTTTTCTACGGAAAAAGTATTAATAGCATCCACATAAAGAATACGCCATGGCACCACCTTTTGTTTTTTTGGTATTGTTCGTATTATTTCTCCTGTCGGGAATACGAATTGTTTACGAATATAAACGGGCCCTAAAATTTAGGTTCGGTCGGTATATTAAAACCCTGCAACCGGGTTTTAGGTGGATTATTCCTATTGTAGAAACTATTCAGGTAGTGGACATTCGGGTGATTACCATTAATATTATTTCCCAGGAAGTAATGACGGAAGACAATGTACCCTGTAGCATAGATGGTGTGGTCTTCTTTAGGATTAACGACCCTGAAAAAGCGGTGTTGGAAGTAGAGGAATATCGCTTCGCCATTACGCAATTATCACAGGCTGCCTTAAGGGATGTTTGTGGAAAAGTGGAATTGGACACCATCTTATCCAAGCGCGAAGAGATGGGAAAAAATATTAAGGCCATTGTAGAATTGGAGACCAAGGAGTGGGGTATAGAAATAATAGATGTTAAGATCAAGGATATTCAATTGCCCGAAAACATGAAGCGTATGATGGCTAATCAGGCCGAGGCGGAGCGTTCTAGAAGGGCCAGAATCATTCTCGCCTTGGCCGAGGAGCAGGCAGCCGGAAAACTGCTGGAAGCGGGTAAACTCATAGACCAGTCCCCATCTGCTATTAAGCTGCGACTCTATCAAACTCTTTCCAATATTGCCGCCGAAAAAAACTCGACCATTCTATTTCCTTTCCCAGAAGAGGTGCTACCAAGGAAACCAAAACCTTGATCTGAAATTCGAAAAATACGCTATACCATCTTGTGACATACATGGAGATGGGTATTTATTGAGCTGGAATTGAAGCGAACAAATGAAAACCTGATGCAAATTTTTGTAGAACCCAATTATGGGAACTTTTAAAACCCTCCCCGGTTTTTCTTCGTGCGCCTGAGCGTACGAATAATCTAAAAAAAGATGCTATCATGAAAAAGACTTCTTTAATACCCCTTTTTGGGGCCGCTATTCTGTTTGGTGCATGCCTTAGCGATGACAACGGGGAATTTATTCCCGTATTTAATTCGGCAGATTTTACAGTTACCATAGAAAACGTAGTAATTCCTAAACCTATTTTTCAGTCAGCTGTATTCAATATACCTGAGGGTGCGACGGATCCGGCACCTATTTTTCCAGGGGATGCCTATGAATTTACTATAAATGCAGGTCCCGTAGTAGTGCCTAATGATGGTGGTACTCGCTTGTCATTTGTGAGTATGTTTGTGCAATCTAACGACTTGTTTTTTGCTCCGGCAGAAGAAGGCATCGCCCTTTATGATGCCATGGGTAATCCCATTGGAGCCAACGGCCCGGAAGATGTTACAGACCAAGTACTCTTATGGGATGCGGGTACGGAGGTGAATGAGGAAACCGGTGGTCCAAATCAGAAACCCCAACAGGATCCGGATGCAGAAGATCAGGGAGTAGATGAAAATGGGGTGGTGACCCTAGTAGAAAACAATATGGACGCATTTGGGAACGTCATTCCCGATAATAATGCGGTGATCAAAGTAAGCATTGAAAATACAGGGCCTGCCCAGTTTACCGTTCGGATCGAAAATGTTTCCACTGCCAGTACCATCCCTACTCCGGGACAAGGAGCGGGTACTACTGCTGCAGTACCTTTATCTCCAGGAGTTTATGTAGTCCATACTTTAGAATCACCATTTTTTGAAGAGGGAAGTGCATTGGCCAATGCCGGTCTTGTACAAAGTGCCGAAGGGGTAGAAAATATCGCCGAAGATGGTTTTACCGAAGCCTTAGCCGTGGATACCCAAGAAAGTACTGGCTTAATTATTCCCTTGTCCCCTGGGGTATGGGCTGTTCATAGCATGGGTGTTCATCCAATTTATAGTAGCGGGAATAACGATTTTGGCGAGGGACTGGAAGCTGTGGCAGAAGATGGTGACCCTAGCATGCTACTGGCCTCCCTCCAAGGTAAAACGGGAGTAGTATCTACGCAGGTATTCAATATTCCCACAGGGGCTACAGACCCAGGGCCAATAGGGCCTGGTGGGAGCTATGCGTTTTCTTTTACCGCGATAGAGGGAGATTACCTTTCCTTTGCAACGATGTTCGTACAGAGCAACGACTGGTTTTATGCCTTTTCCGAAAATGGGATTCCACTATTTGAAAATAGACAGCCGATTAGTGGAGACATAACTTCACAGGTTTTTCTTTATGATGCAGGTACGGAAATCGATGAGTACCCCGGAGCCGGACTCTCCCAAGTAATTAGACAGTCTGCTTCCAATACGGGAAGTAATGACCCTGATGCTACGGTAAGGTTGGTGGACCCAACATCCCAACCCAATGTGCCAGAATCTGCAGGAGTTATTAAGGTTAGTATTACCGCTACTCCAAGACAATAAGCCATAAGTACGTTGCCCCATGGCACGAATGCTATGCGAATGGGGCAAGTTCTAAAGTTCTTTTCGGATGAATATATTGCTGAAAAGCCTTCGTAGAACAAGCTTTTTTATTTTTTAAAAAATCTGTCCAAACTGATAATTATCATAGGTAAACCGATAATTATTGGGGAAATTAGAGTGACAATTTGTACCGTCATGAAACCTAAAAAGAACCCCAAGGTAGATTTGAACAAAAAAAGTGGTCTTTTTTTTGTTATCGGCCTTGTTTTGGTTCTTTTTGTGGTTTGGAGGGCCTTGGAATTGCGTACCTATCCTAAAGAAGGGGCAGAAGTAGAAATATTATCTGTGGTAGATAATTTGGATGAGATGGTACCTATAACGGATGCCCCAAAATTACCCCCGCCTCCTGCGCCCCCAGCGGCACCAGAGATTATTGAAATTGTAGAGGACATTGCTAAGATAGAGGAAACGGTTATCCAAAGCACCGAAACTAATCAGGAAACGGTGGTGGAAGCTGCTCCCCTAAAGGTAGAGGACGTTGTTGTAGTAGAAGAGGAGGAGGAAGATGTGGAAGTGCCCTTTGCGGTTATTGAAAATGTGCCGGTATTCCCTGGCTGTACAGGGAAAAACAATGACGCCTTAAAAGCGTGTTTTCAAAAGAAAATACAAGAACATATACAGAAACATTTCACTTATCCGGATGTGGCCGTAGAGTTGGGCATTGAGGGTAGGGTATATGTTCAATTTATAATAAATAATACCGGAGAAATTGTACAGATACAGACCAGGGGGCCAGATAAGTTATTGGAGAAAGAGGCCAACAGAATTATTGCCGCACTACCACATATGGAGCCTGGAAAGCAACGTGGGAGGGCCGTTAAAGTGTCGTATATCATCCCCATAACCTTTAGGTTGCAATAATTTAGAAGCACCCATGTTCTTTTGAGCTTTAAAACTCAAAGCCAAATCCTATTTGAACAATATTCCCCTCTACAGAATTAAAATATCCTGCGTTAAAGGTGAGGAAGTTGTAGCCGCTTACCCATGCCCCAAGCCCTTGGGAAGTATGCCATTTATTGCTGTTTTCTCCTTTTTCCCAAACTCGCCCATAATCAAACCCTCCATAAAGTCCCACAGTAATAGGGGCCACAGCTGTCGCAATCCTTTTTATGCGAACCCTTAGGTCTGTGGTATTGTAGAAATAGGAACGGCCGGCAAATCGGTCGTCCCTAAATCCGCGTAGGCCATTATTGCCCCCTAGGGCAGGTGCATGATAAAAGAAATAGCCGCCACCACCTATATTGGTCTTATATTCTGCCGTGCTGCTTAAAACTAGATTACCAGAGGGGATCAGCTTGTGGCTAAAACCGAGCTTAAAGGCAAAATAGCCAAATTGATTGTTGTGGATACGGGTATTCATTTTATAGCCCAAGTTTAATCCAAAATACAAAGCCTTAGTAGGGAAATCTGCCGCATCGTCCATTTTATAATGAGCGGAAGTCTCTGCCCCCACATATTGTTGGGATTCAAAAACATCACTATCTACATTGGAAGGATTAAAATACCTATCCTCCAGATCCTTTAATTTAAAAGATTCAAAGAGTCCCTTTATTTTTAAGGTATGATACGCTATCCCTGCTTTTAATTGTAGTTGTTGCATTCTGGCGCGATAAAAATCACGTCCCAAATCGTCTTCCAAGTTTAAGGATCCGTTTCCAAGACCAAAAAAATTGTGGGAAAACCTATTGGAGGTATAGTACCCGTCCAATTCCAAATTCCATTTGGGTATAATGTTAGCGAATAGGCCTGCATAAGATAATTCCAGCGCTTTAAATTTGAAATAATAATTGGCGGCCAAACGATGTTTCTGACTGAAATTACTCCCGTTAAAACCGCTGTGCGTATAGGTGTTTGAAGCACCTAAATAGAAACCGTCATCCGTTCTAAACCCAATGGAAGGGACCAACACATTACTGTTGCTGCCAAAATACCGCCAATGATAAGTGTTGATTTCGTAGAGATTGCTCAACGTTTTAGAGGGGGTTTTTTCCTCAAATTCCGATTCCTCATGCTTCCAGTCGTATACTTTTAAGGCATTAGCGTTCGTTATTTTGTATTGATCCTTCCCATAGCCTCCTATCAATCGGATAAATATGTTACTTTTACCCTCTCCGGAAACCTCAAAAATATCCCCGTCGCCTAAAGCATAGATCCAAATTTCCTTGGTGCTTCTGGGATCAAAGGTGCGTTCGTACATCAGCTCATTTTCTTCGTCTGTTAACAACCGCTTCATAACCACCTTGGTTTTTCCATCCGCACGTCTGGTTACTTCTATAAGGTCATCCTTCTCGGTGCCGTGTATCAACACCTTTTCGTCTAGGAATTCCCCGTATTCCTTGGCGTATTTATGAAGGTTCTGAAGTCGCTTCTTTAAACTACTTTTAATTTTTGCACTGGTAGTATCCCTTACTTCTTTAGGGAGTCGCATAAATGCTTTGTCTATTTCCTCCTCGGAAAGTTTTTCCTGTATATATCTAGCCTGTTCTTCCCATACGGAGGCATTGTGTTGGTTAAGAAGGGCACGGTCTAACCTATTGCCCCCAATATTTAACCATTTTACATCTTGTATTTCAGGGCCATAGGATTGCCATCGCCTTGCTGCTGGGACAAAAAGCTTAATGGCCTTTATAGCATTTCCATCAAATTTGGGAAAGGCATTGTCCCTATCTCTAGGAATAGGAAGAAATTCGGTATTCCCATCGTCTTTCTCATATTCTGCCCAGCGCCATTGATCTTGATGTCGATCCCAATCCCCAACAAGCATATCAAAAATACGTGCCCTAATAAAATCTTTTTGGTCTGTGGTGTACGACTCATCACTGTTAATTTTCTCCAACATATCGGTGGTGCTCTCCATCACCTTAACTTTCCCTGCCTCATCTATCGCCCTTCTGTATCCCTTAAAATTAACCTGTTCATCCGATGGGCGTTCTTCAATAAAGTAGAGTTCATCCCCAAATTCGTCGTTGAGCGCGCCTAGGCGTTCTTGCTTTGGGATGTAGAAGAGGGACGGACTTGAGTGGTTTACGTCAACTGCCCTTGCCATGGGATTAATAACCAATTGCATATACGGGTGGGCGGTAGTGAAAAAATCGGATATCACTTCCTCTGTCCATGTGTCCTTGTACTCCTCTTCGTTGAAAGCAATTCCTTTTATTTTGAATCGCAGAAATTTAAGGGCGTTCTTTCTTAAAGATCGCATAGAATATTCCTTGCCATCCTTATCTGCCAGTCTTATAGAGTAAGACTGATGTCCTCCCCCTTTTTTTACCACCTCCAATCCTCCATAGAGGGTATCTAAATATGCAACCGGTGCGGTGACGGATTTTCCAAAATAATCCCTGTAGCGTTCACCCCATAGAAATTTGTAGAATTTAGATTTGTTCAATTTTTCTTCGTCGTCCAAAATGGCGACTTGTTCTATAGTATTCTTGTTTCTAGCAATGTTCTCAACAGGGGGTGTTTTTTTAAGGGGAGGGAGAACCGCCATCCCGGTGGTAGCGTCCTCGCTTATAAATGTGGCCTTGGAAGACCCATCCATAAAATAATCTAGCTTCGCGAAGCCTGTGGTGCCCGCGGTAAATTTCCCCTCATATTTTAGGGAGCCCCCTATAGTAGTGATATAGTCCTTCCCTAAATTAGTGGGGGTGTTATTGGTTAAGGAACCTCCAATAACCTGGTGAATGTCCCCGCCTGTAAGGTATTGAAGACTTTCCTCATGGCCAGAGACAATGGTAATCCTATCCGATGCCTTGGCCAAGGCACTTACTAAAATCCTTAGATAATTATACCGCCTACTATTTAAGAGGTCTGGAGAGAAGGCCCCAAGCTCCCAAATACCGTGCATGAGGGTTCCTATAAGAGGGAGGGGGGTAAGGTGATTTTTTAAACTTTCCCGTCCGGCATATTTCCCATTGCTAAAAATGGGATGATGCATGGCAATAACTATATTTTTGTCCTGGCCATCATTAATATAACCTTCCAATTCTTCCAAAAATCGCCTTCTAGTAGTAATGTCGGTGCATTTTTTATTGATGTCCTCCACCCTAGACCAGTTAGAAATAAACCACTTGGAGTCTACCAAAATTAAATCTAATTGATCATTGATAACCACTTGTTCTATTGGGCATGCATTCTCAGGGTAAAAATGAATCCTTTCATTGTCTAAATCCTTTATATAGTCTTCCACCCTTTCTACCTTCCCGCTTTTAAAGCTCTTCCACTCGTTGTTTCCCGGAAGGAAAATGGTGTTTCCCTTAAAATTTTGGATCAATTTTAAGTGCGCATCCAACAGATCTTTATCTAACTCCCAGGCCCCCTCTTTTGGTGAAATCTGATCTCCGGTAAAAATGAGGGTGCTTTCTTCCGAGGCTTTGTTAAGTTCCTTTGCCAAAAGAGAAAAGCTAGGGTAGGTACCACCCTGGTTTTTATTGCCATAACCGCCTGCAATATATATGCTATGGGCTACCTTCTTCCCTGAGTTGCTTACCTTATCTAGGGATGGCGTTTCACTAAACTGGGGAGCATAAGTAGCGCAGGCGTTAATTATACTTATGCATACGGTAAGAATACAGGTTTTAATAAGCCATTTCATAGACATTGGTGATGGATTTATGGGTTGCCAATCTTTAAGTTGCTTAGGTGAATTGGTACACTTCCTAAAATGATTAGTGAGGGGGTGCTGACATAATATGGTATTTAACTCTCTAAAATAAATCCGGAAACAATGATTCCTATTAGAAGTAATAGTAAGATTGCCGTAACAATTCCAGTGGCCAGTATGGTCTTTTTGTTTTTCTGAAAGACGTATTGCTTGGTTGGATCCTTTTCCTTTTTAATGAATTTGGTGTTTTCTTCTCCTTGTTTTATAGCCATGATTTTACATTTTTAGTACCCGAAAAGTACATAGCAAGGCCCAAAACACTTAATCCATTCGGTGTGAATGTTAACGCTATTATTTAGGGTCTATGAAGCTACCCTTTTGCACCCTTGTAAGATCTATGTAGTGGAATTCTATTTTCCCCAGATGCTCTTCCTTAATTAAACCTTTTTCAAAAAGCGCCCATTCTAATTGAATGTTTACTTCTTCCTCACTAAATTGGGATAGTAAATCATTGGAAATTAATATGTATTCTTCCTCCGGGATGTTGTTCTTAAGTAGGCGATGGGCGGTAATCACATCTTCACCAATCAATTTTATCCGTTTTCCAACAGCTACCAATCCAACCTCTTCACCGTAATGTAATATTATTTTTAATCCGAGCACCTCGGGAATAATCTTTGCAGCCTCCGTTCCCTGGTGTCGTTTTTTTAAAGCGTATAGTTGCTTGTAGAATTCCGTATAAAAAAACTTACATTGGTTAAGTAGGTCTTTTAAGGAAGGAAGGTCCCCAGTTTTATAAAATAAAACGGCATCTCCCTCTATTTCGGAAATTTTTAATCCAATGTCGTTAGAATAAACAATCTTATTGAGAAGAGAGGGAATCACTTTTGAGCTTAATTCAAAATCGGTTTTACTCATAAATTGTGTAAAACCACTTATGTCCGGGATGCATAATAAGGTAGGTAAGGCTTTCATCGATATAGTTTGTAGTGTTAAATCTATACGGGGCTAAGGCTTAAGTTTTTAGAAGGACATTAGATTAGGAGCCGTAATTGGCCGACTCATAACAAACCCTGCTAAATTTCTAATGGGCCACCGTTCCCTTAGAAAGACCATGTAAAATAGGTTGTTTTTTTATTAGTCATGCGCATTCGTAGCATCTGTGATAAAGAAAAGTGTTATAGCATTAAAATTTTAACTGTTTAGGGGTCATAGTTCCTGTAAGGCCTTGTTATCTTTAACTATATGGGCATTAAATTGATGTCGTAATAATAAATTATACATTATGGGAAAGAGCATTTATTCTTTACTGGTAACCCTATTTATTCTTTGTGCCATCTGGAGCTGTAGGGAGACTAAAACAACAGAGAAAGAAGTTAAGGGAGACGTGGAACGTGCGGTAGATGAAGCAGCAGAGGGTATAGAAAGAGCCGGCGAGGAAGTTAAGGGGGCCTATAAGGATGTGAAGGAGGAGGTAGATGGGAGTACCGATGATAATTGACGAATTATAAAGGCTATTTAATTTCCTAGGTATTTAGGTGAGATTTGGTCCTCAGGAAAATAGTGTTGTACATTTGTAGCGTTGGGCTCTTTAGGTGGATAAAATGAATACCTGGGTTTTGAGAAAGGGACCTTAATTTGTAATTTTTTGTGGCCATAAAGGACTAATAGCATATTAAAAAAGGATTCATGGAAAAAAGTTTGCCTTTACAGCATCTGATCAGCTTTAATAAGCTGTTACAGCGTTATGAAGAAATGGCAAAAAGTGAAGATCACTATTTAGCTGAAAGGGCGAGGTATATTCTAGACTTACAGGCTCCCTATCCGGAGTTAAGGGAGGGATTTACAGATATTTCCCTTCTAGAAAAACATAGCGAGTTAATAGGCTTGTTATTGCAGGATACCTTTTCTCCACTTCTTGGCGATAACGAGATAAAAGCGGCATCCCTTCCCTATAGTGAGGTGATTTTTAATGCCAGCAATCGCTTTAAAAGAATTCTAGAAGCTGCAGGCCCTGAGTACCACCCTAACTTGGAGAATTTGGAGGATGGGATAAGCTACATCATGTCCTGTGTGGTTATCCTTAATTTTTACTATGGATTCCATATCGATTTTAAACGGCCCTTTTTTTATAACATTCCAGATGCCAATGGGGTAATGCGGCATTATCGCATCTTATATAATGCAGAATTTATAGAGATTATTCCCAATGGCACCCCCATAAAAATTACCCAAGAGGATGTGGATCAATTGCTGGTCAGTATAGAGGATCTAGAACAATGGAAGAAAAAGATTCCTCCCCACAGTTTTATAAGCAAGGGCTTTGTAATTTCCAATATGTTTGATGTGACTGCAGAATATGCCATATCGGAAATTAAATCAAACTTAATAGTCAAGGATTATAAGAATAATTTTTTGGAGGAGGTAGAGCCTATCTTTAAATCTCTCTTTAGTCTTCCTGGCTTGCAGTTGGGGTATGTAAAGTACAACCCAAAATTAGCGCAATTTGAGAATGCCTATTTTGATGGAATCAAAAGCTTTATTTTACAGAAAAAAGACCACGAGAACTGTGGTACCTCCTTGTGTATGCAATCCTATAAAAAATTACTTCGGGAGAGTAAGCTGTTTGTGATTTCAAATGTGGAGCGGGCCTATAAGGGCAGTGGAGGAATTGCCCCGTATAAAGCTTTACACGATCAAAATATTAAAAGTGCCCTATTGGCACCCATAGCAAAAAAAGGGCGACTCTTGGGGGTGTTAGAACTGGTGTCCGATAAGGTAAACGACCTAAACAGTGTAAATGGACAGAAATTGGAGGATATTATGCCTTATATAGTGTCTGCTGCACTGCGTGCCATAGAAGAGGAGGAGAATTTGATCTCTGCAGTAATCCAGAACGAATGTACCTCGGTGCATCCATCCGTCTCCTGGAAGTTTCGGGAGGAGGCACAACGATTTGTAAGGGAGAAATTCCTGGGCAATAATCCTGTTTTTAAGGAGATCGTTTTTAAGGATGTACACCCTTTATATGGGCAGATAGACATCAAAAACTCTTCCCAGCTAAGGAACGATGCCATTCAGCGCGATTTAATGATTCAGCTATCGGAAGTGAAAAGCGTTCTTTCCTCGGCCTTAGAAGAAAAGAAACTCCCTATCATTGAAGAATTGCTGTTTAGGGTAATCAACCACTTGGATGATATTAAAGAATCGTTGCACACAAATAGTGAACAGGACATCTTAGATTTTATCACCCATGAAATTCACCCGGTTTTTGAATTTTTATCCAAAAAAGAGGGCTTGTTAAAAGAAAAGATTCTGCGTTATCAATCCCAGATCGATATGGGGATAGGATCCTATTACGATCATCGTCGCAATTATGATGAGAGTGTAACCCTTATAAATGAGAAACTGGCGGCTATGTTAGATAAGGGGCAGAAAGAGGCTCAATTGATGTATCCTCATTATTTTGAACGCTATAAAACCGATGGCATTGAGCATAATATCTATATAGGGGAAGCCATTTCCGCCGAAGGGAATTATAATCAACTTTATTTGAATAACCTAAGGCTATGGCAGTTGCAAATGATGTGTGAACTGGAAAATGCCCATTATAGGTTAAAACCGGAGTTGGCCGTAAAATTGGATGTTGCCTCCCTTATTTTGGTCCATAGCAGTTCCATGTCCATTCGGTTTAGGATGGATGAAAAGCGTTTTGATGTGGATGGCACCTATAATGCACGCTATGAGATTGTTAAGAAAAGAATTGATAAATCTAATGTGAAGGGTACGGAGGAACGATTGACGCAAGCTGGTAAATTGGTCGTTGTATATTCGCAAAAACAGGAAGAGATAGAGTACCTGCGCTATATAGACTTCCTTACCTCTAAGGGGTACTTTAACAGTGAAGTGGAAATTGTGGAGCTAGAAGGAATGCAAGGAGTTCCAGGTCTTAAGGCAATTCGTGTCGGTATTCTATACCAACCGGAAAAGAAAAGCAATAAGACCTATACCTACCAAGAGCTCCTACAGGAATTAAAGACCTAGGTAGGAAGCTCGATAATTTTTTCGGGTCCAAAAAATTTCAATGCCACGAAAAAAGCAATCACAGAAAGAATCATACCAATCATAAAGATGGTATAGGTCCACCTAAGTAGTTTGTATTTTCGATCCAAAACTACCCCCAAAAAGTATAGATCCTTGGTAAGGGAGTTGTATACATACTCCTGGTCTTTTATCAGTTCTTTCATGGCCCATTCGTAATCTGGGAGTTTCATTTTATGGAAGTTTCCAAAAAATAGCAGATTAACCCTTTTTTGCTCCACATCCTCTTTGGTAAACTCCCCACTGGTTACATTGGGTCTTGTAGCCATAATGGACATTACCATGGAAATGATGCTGAACAGCACAAAAATTGCCGACGGATAAATGAGGTAGTCATTGCTGGGATTGTCCAGTTTGGGCATTAGGTTGGTCAGCAAAAGGGAAATGATAATTGCGTTTACAGAGAGTAGAATATTGGCTTTGGTATCTGCAATATCACTTAATTTTAAATGGTTGCGCATGGTTACCCGATACATGGTCTGTATACCGCGTTCCGGACTTTTATTTTTTAAATTAACCTTCAGCTTTTCTTTTTTGGTCCTATTTTTTTGCTTAGTCCTTTTCTTAATTAGGGACTTAAGGTTATCGTCCTTGCCCTTCTGCCAATTTTTCTTCGCATAGCCGGTATAATAGCGGTGTTCTGTGGTGAACAACTTGATGTTTTCCTCGGCCCAATCCTCGGGGGAAAAGTGGGCGATTCCCAGATTGGAAAGTTCTTCGCGTAGCAATTCGGAGGTCTGGGTATAACTGCCACTGCCCAAATGGGAAGAATCTGCGTCGCGGATAATTTCTTCCGATAAGGTGCTTGGTTCATGATTGCGTTTGGTAGCTTTTATTAAAGAAACTACCTTCTTTATACCCGATGCAGGATATTTTTTTTCCTCTAAAAATTTAGTGGCAATGGCAGAACTTTTTTCCTCGTGATCCTCATGGCCTTGGGTATAACCAGTGTCGTGCAACCACGCGGCCAAAGTAATCGCTTCATTTTCTTTTTCATCCAAGTCAAAAGCTTCTAGCAATTCTTTAGTATTTTTAACAACTCTTTGGGTATGGCGAAGATTATGGTACAGATAGTCCTCACTTAAGCGGGTTGTCAATAAATTTGTAACAAAATCTTCTGTATCTTTAATTAGGTCTGGCATATCTTGACTATATAGCACCCAAATTACAAAATTATGTTATCTGTTTTTATCCGTTTGAACAAAGTTTTTGCACTAATCACTATTCTATTGCTTTTTTGGAGCTGTGCTACCTATGAATCAAAGTACAGATCAATGGAGGCGACCAAGGATGTACCCAATTCCAAAGAAATTTCCCATACCTTTTATTTGATAGGCGATGCGGGGCTGTCGCCTATCAACGGAATGAATCCCGTCCTTAAGGCATTTAAAAAACAAATGGACAATGCTCCCAAAAATAGCACGGCCATTTTTTTGGGAGACAATATTTATCCGGCAGGATTGCCAGATCCCAAAGATTCCACAGTCGCTTATAGACGGGCAAAAAGCCATCTGGATGCGCAGTTGAATGCGGTGCGGAATTACAAGGGACGGGTTATCTTTATTCCTGGTAACCACGATTGGTATACCGAAGGCCTAGTAGGACTAAAAAGGCAGGAGAAGTATATAGAAAAAAGCCTTGATAGAAAGGATTCCTTTATTCCTGAAGACGGATGCCCCATTGAAAAAGTCGAAATCAATGACGACGTTATGGTGGTTGCCATGGATACCTATTGGTATTTAACCAACTGGGATAAACGTCCGTCCATAAATGAAGACTGTGAAATTAAGAGTAGGGAACATTTTTTTGAGGAGCTGGAAAGCTTGATAAAAAAGAATGCGGGGAAAACTATTATTTTAGCCATGCATCATCCCGTTTTTAGTTATGGTCCGCACGGAGGTCAATTTACCTTGTACCATCAGTTTTATCCTAAGAAAAAGGCGGGTCCCTTACCCGTGTTGGGTACCTTAATTAATCTGTTTAGGAAAACTGCTGGGGTCTCCTCCGAGGATATGCAGAATAAAAGGTATAGAGAATTAATAAGAAGGGTTACCACACTTTCCCAATATGCAGAAAAGGTGATTGTTGCCTCTGGTCACGAACATTCCCTGCAATATATCATAGAAAAGAATACGCCACAGATCGTAAGTGGTTCCGGAGCAAAGTCGGGGGCGACTAATTTGTTGAACGGGAGTGAGTTCTCTTCTGGTAGAAGAGGGTATGCGCGCTTGGAAATCTACACGGACGGTTCTTCTAGCGTTAGATTTTTTGGGGTGGATGACAACGCTAAAGAAGAGTTTCTTTTTGCCGCTAACGTGTATCACAGGGATACCACGATGAACCAGA
Source organism: Arenibacter amylolyticus (assembly GCF_002150785.1). GTDB lineage: Bacteria > Bacteroidota > Bacteroidia > Flavobacteriales > Flavobacteriaceae > Arenibacter > Arenibacter amylolyticus. The sequence goes on from NZ_MTAZ01000004.1 coordinate 415,145, forward strand.
ACATCTATCCAGATCAGTTTCCAGAGAAAGTGGAAGCCTCCGTATATACAGAAGAGGAAATAAAGAAAAGTGGCTTGTTTACCGCCATTTGGGGTGATCGATATCGCAAATATTACGGAACAAAAGTTTCTGTGCCTACGGTAGCGCTAGATACCTTGTTTGGTGGATTACGGCCCGTGCGTAAAGGAGGAGGACATCAGTCCAAGTCCCTTAGATTGGAAGATGCCCATGGGAAACAATATGTAATGCGGGCAGTGCGTAAAGAAGCAGAAAGGTACCTCCAGGCCATGGCCTTTAAAGATCAATATATCATTGGGGAGTTTAAGGATACCTATACGGAGGGCCTCTTGCTAGATTTTTATACCGGAGCCCATCCCTATGCGCCTTTGACTATTGGGACCCTTGCCGATGCTGCTGGTATTTATCATACCAATCCCCACTTATTCTATATTCCCAAACAGCCAGCCCTAAAGGATTTTAATTCAGAATTCGGGGACGAACTCTACCTTTTGGAAGAGCACGTATCCAAGGGCCACAAAGATTTGGAAAGTTTTGGAAAACCAGACCACATAGAAAGCACCTACGACTTTCTGAATAAATTGCGATCGGATGAAAAGTATAAGGTAGATACGGATATGTATATTCGCGCAAGGTTATTTGATATGGTCATTGGAGATTGGGACCGTCACCAAGATCAATGGCGTTGGGGAGAATTTAGGGACGAAGAATCTGGGGAAGTACTCTTTAAACCGATTCCCAGAGACAGGGATCAGGTGTATTCCATCATGGGCGATGGTATTCTGATGAATATCGCCACTAGGATAGTGCCTCCATTAAAATTAATGGAAGGCTTTAATGAGAATATAAGAAGTGTAAAGGGATTTAATTCCAGCCCCTTTTCATTGGATATGACAGTACTTAATAGTTCTGTGCGAGAACAATGGGAGAAACAGGTTGCTTATTTAAGGCAAAATATTACGGAGGAGGTCATAGACCGCTCCCTGATGCACTTCCCCGAAGAAGTACGGGACAACACCCTGCAACGGATTAAAAAAGTGTTGTTGTCTAGATTGGAACAATTGCCAAAAGTTGCGGACGATTATTATAGAGCGCTCAATAAATATGTTGTAATCGCCGGAACGGATAAGGACGATTGGTTTCAGATAGAGGTGCTGGCAGATGGAAATACGCACATTAAGGCCTATAGAAATATTAAGGGTGAAAAGAAGAAGCTTTTTTATAACAAGGTTTTTGACAAGCGAATTACCAAGGAAATTTGGATCTATGGCTTGGGAGATACCGATATTTTTGAGGTGGATGGCCATAAGGACAATGCCATACAAATAAGATTGGTTGGGGGCAACGGAGAGGATACCTATAAAATTGGCGATATCCGAAAGGTGGCCGTCTATGACTATAAAAGTAAAACCGACAAGTTTGAGGTAGACAATGCGGTAAAGATAAGATTGACGGATGATTATGAGCTAAATACCTACGATCCTTTAAAGCTGGTTAATACCCAAAACCTACTAGTGCCCACCGTAGGCTATAATCCCGATGATGGCATAAAAATAGGATTGAGCAATACCTTTACTCATTACGGATTTAGGCAAAACCCTTTTACCGCACAGCACACAATCACTGCCGCTGTTTATTTTGCAACCAGTGGACTAGACGTCAGTTATTCAGGGGAATTTGCCCAGATTTTTGAAAAATGGAATTTCGGGGTGGATGCCAGGCTTACGAGCCCCAATTTTAGCACCAACTTTTTTGGACTGGGGAATACTACGTCAAATTTTGACGACGAGTTGGGCATGGATTACAACAGGGTGCGGTTGCAGAACCTACTTTTCTCTCCCTCCCTAATCTGGCGAGGGAAATTGGGAGCAAGTTTTAAAGTCGGACTTTCCTATGAGCAAATAACTGTAGAGGAGACCAACGGCCGATTTGTAAATGAATTTTATGTGGAGAACAACGAGGAAAACAGCAATGAGTTTATGGGGGTCAGTGCCAAATACCACTATAGCAATTCGGACAACACAGCCTTCCCAACACTAGGGATGGCCTCCTCCTTGGAAATAGGGGCGAAATCCAATTTACAGGAAACGGATAGGAGTTTCGGGTATGTTATTCCCAGCCTGTCCCTGATACATAAATTGGTGCCTAATGGCAGGGTGGTTTTGGCTACCCAATGGAAGGCACATTTTAATATAGGGAATGGCTTTGAGTTTTATCAAGGTGCCAGTATTGGTGCCAACGATGGCCCTAGGGGGTATAGAAACCAACGATTTATTGGGAAAACGGCCTATTTTCAGAATACGGACCTTAGACTGCAACTAAGGAAAATGAGAACGGGACTAATGCCCATAGCTTTGGGAATGTACGGTGGTTATGACTATGGTCGTGTATGGCTATCCGGTGAAAACTCTAATAAGTGGCACCACTCCTACGGTGGCGGAATATTTCTGAATGGGGCCGATGTGCTCTCGGCCAGACTTGCCCTATTTACCTCGGAGGAAGGCGCCCGACTCTCTTTTGGAATCGGGTTTGGATTCTAAGACATTCTTAAGGGTGGTGGTTTATGCCGGTGAAGGTGTACAGAAGTAACTAATGCAACCGAAGTTTTTATTCCATATCGGCCAGCTTCCCCCATCAAGGGGAAGTGGCTCTTTCCCTACCTTGGTAGCTATAAGCTGTTAATTATTATTTATAACACCGACCAATGGTTGGTTTTGGATTAATTATCGGTCAGAGCACTGCTGTTCTTCATAGACAGCTTGTTTACCACATATTCACCCAAGTCTGTCCCCTGATCATATCCAAGCTCTACAGCGCTTCTATAATGGATGCCTCCATACAGTCTGCTTGCAGCTGCTTCCTCCGCTGCATGGATAAAAGATTTAAAGCTTCTAATGGGGAGACCAAAGGGTACCTCCGTGTCATCATCAAATGCGAAGTTGTCACCAAAAATTGCGGTCAGGGCGGTTGCTGCAGCACCTGAAACTACCGAGTGACCACTGGTATATTCCGGAAAAGGAGGGGTCTGGAGTACCGGAATCCAGTTTTCATCTATGTATTGGTTTATCAGGGTCTCGGGACGGATAAGGTTACTGCGGTACTTCTCATCCCAACAACTGATGAAGGCATCGGCGATGGCCATCGATGTTTTGGTATAGGCGTAAATGGTTTGGGCAAAATCTGCCTCTGTCATTTTACAGGCAATCTTAGTGATACCGATCCAGTGCGCTCCAGGGGATATTTTTTTGGTAGCAAACATAAGATGGCCTCTGGTTACCGATACATAGGGATTACAGTCCCAGAATTGGGCAATGGCTATTTCTTCGGAATCGTCTCCTTTCTGGGTGATTTCATTACTTATTTCATAGACTTCCATTACTTCCTTGTAAAAGTCGGAGTCCTTCTCCATAGAGAATTCCGGGGCTGCGACGGGCGTAAATTGGTTGGCAGAGTCTAGTGTAAAGGGTCTTATCTTTCCCCAATGAGGCTCAATCCCGTCCATATAGGCCGGTGGGGTGGGTTGCCACCTAGAGGGATCGTCCGTATCTACCGTGTACTTTTGCATGGTGCGCGTCTGGTTGTAATTATCCTTATTCATCCACGCTGCAATATGCTCTGCAACTTGAAGCCCGTAGGTTTTGGATGCCTTAAATAGTCTAGGGTTTTTTGTTTCCCATTGTTGGTATAGGCTATCCCTATAGGCAAGAAGGTCTTTTTCCGAAAAAATTAATCTTCTACTCAGCTCCATATGGGCAACTAAGGAGGACACTTCATAGTTTATAGGGGTCTCTGCTTCTGGCTGGGGAATGGCGGTAAGGTCTGTTACCTGGCCTGCCAAAGAATTATATTCCACATGGTCTAGGGCCATAATCTCATAGGCGGCAATATTGGGGTAGGCAAATATCCTGCTAGCTACCGGAGGAGAGAATATGTCATGAACCATTATATCCGTCACCGTTTGGATAGATTGGTGCAAGTCTTCGGCACTAACTAGTATTGGTTCGTTATTATCCTTACAGGATAGAAGCCAACAAGCTATAATAAGTAATAAAAAACGCTTTGTCATAGATGGTTAATTTTGCCCGTGCCTCAATAGGGGGCATTTATAGTTGGGTTGTTATTTTGACTTTCAAAAATACATTAATTTTATAAACCACGATAGATGTGGATCTTAGAATATATTTAGGTTGGTCAGATTCATAATTAGAGCTCCAGGACCTAATAGTATTGATAACCATCAGGGAGAGCTTTGATGAGGGGGAAGATATGTATAAAGGATTTTCATAAAAACGGCTTATTTTAAGTGACAGATGGGATAAATACCAAGAAGTCACAGGCTATTTCTAAATAATCCAATATATTTATCCATTCAATTCACAAAACACTTACTAACGATGATCGGAATCATATCTTTTGTTGGCTTTACGCTTCTAGTGGCCATAATAGCATATTTGGCAACCCGAAAAACCGATGAGACTTCATCGGACGGATATTTCTTAGGAGGTAGAAGTTTAACAGCTGGCGTGATTGCGGGTTCTTTGTTGTTAACCAACCTTTCCACAGAACAAATAGTGGGGCTAAACGGGAGTGCCTACAAGGATGGGCTGTCTGTAATGGCTTGGGAAACCTTAGCAGCGATTGCCATGGTGGTGACCGCTATTTTTTTATTGCCAAGATATTTAAAGGGCGGGCTTACTACTATTCCACAGTTTTTAGCGAAACGCTTCGACGTAACTACAAAGACCATAACATCTGGCTTATTTCTTACCGGGTACGTAGTGGTGCTACTTCCAGTGATCCTTTACTCTGGCTCGGTTGCTATTAGCGGTATGTTTAACGTGCCCGAATTGTTGGGGGTGTCAGATAAAACCGCCTTGGTGATGTGTATTTGGGGCATTGGGATTATTGGCTCTATCTATGCCGTATTTGGAGGATTAAAGGCCGTTGCGGTTTCGGATAGTATCAATGCCATCGGTCTGATTGTTGGTGGGTTGTTGATTCCTGTTTTTGGGTTGATGGCTATTGGGGACGGAAATGTATTAGCGGGTCTGGATAATTTAATGACTACCAATGCGGATAGATTCGATTCTACCGGAGAACCTGGACAGGAAGTGCCTTTCTCCACTATTTTCACCGGGATGATGTTGGTGCAGTTATTTTACTGGGGTACCAACCAGCAGATTATACAACGCGCCTTGGCAGCGAAAAATTTAGCAGAAGGACAAAAAGGCTTGTTGTTGGCCTCGTTTCTTAAGATTTTGGGGCCGTTAATCCTAGTATTGCCGGGAATGATAGCCTATCACTATTTTGAAGGAGGTTTGGAGACCAGTGACCTTGCTTATCCCGAATTGGTAAGGGCAGTACTTCCAAAACCACTGGTAGGGTTCTTTGCTGCCGTTCTTTTTGGGGCCATCCTAAGTTCTTTTAACAGTGTGCTTAATAGTTCGGTTACCTTATTTGGGATCGATATATACAAACAACATATTAGACCCGATGCCGAGGAAAAGACCGTAGTTAAATACGGAAAGGTCTTTGGCGTGTGTTTGGCTTTGGCAGCTATGTTTATTGCGCCTATGATTGCCAATGCAGGAAGTCTGTTTAACTACCTACAGGAAATTAACGGTATATACAGTATTCCTATTTTAACAGTGATCGTGGTGGGGTATTTAACCAAAAGAGTGCCTTCTATCGCGGCCAAAATCGGAATATTTTCAGGGTCAATTTTATATATCATTAGCCAGTTTTTTCTTAAAGATCACTTTGTGGAAAAAGCTATATCCGCAGCAAAAGAATCGGGTATTACAGATGCAAGTGCCTTAAGATTAATAGAGGCAGAGGCCTATCCGCATTATTTGCATATCATGGCCATTTTATTTGTAACCAATGCCGTAATTATGCTCCTCATTGGTAAATTCTACCCAAGAAAAGAGCCATTTAAACTAGAATATACCCAGCAGGTATCCATAGAACCCTATCGCTATTTATACCCTGTAGGTATCCTTATTTGCGTTATAGTTATCGGAATCTATATTTATTTCGCCAAATAAAGCTTAAGTTTTCCAGGGGAAACTTTTACCGCTGTTTACTAATATACAGGGAGTAGCCTAGGACAGAGGGCCTGCCTCATCTAATCGGATAACCAAAAAAGCATGCTAGGAATCAAGAGTGTTGAGGCCTAGCATGTTTTTTTATTGGGGTTGTGAAATTTATAGATTACTTCATTTCCAAGGTATAGGCCTCGGCATTATTTGAAATCACCAAATAGGTGTATTTGTCTATTTTCTTTATGGAACGAACACTAATACCTTTGGGAAGTGGTAGTCTTTTATAGGAGGTAAATTGGTTATCCTTAAAGTTGCGGAGTACTCCCCCGGGATTGGCCATACTCTGCCCAAGTTCGTTTACATACCCCTTATAATTCCCCACGAAGAACAGGGCAGGATCGTCCAACTCCTCATCCAGATAAAAGCCTTCAATGGTACTCATTTGTGCCTCCTTAGGCAGGGGAGTAGCAGTAAATCCATTCCCGGTATTCATGTAGACCATGGATCGCAATTCCATGATTTGTTTAACCTCTACAATATCGGACTCCTTTTTGCCAGTAAGATCTTCTATGTTTTTGATCTTGGAAAAATCGGTATAGCTCAAGAACTTTTTCTGAAGCATGGGCAGTTGTCGTTTTAGTTGATCCAGGGAGGCAAAGGGTACCTGATGTCCAAAGTAATCATAAAAGATAATGGGGTCCGATTGTTCGTTCTCGTCAAAATCGTCTATATAGAGTTTAACGGGCTGGGTGGGGGAGGCCTTCCATTTAAAATTAAGGCCGGCATTTCCAGCAGCAATATCTAAATGCCCGTTCCCGTCCAGATCGGCAACTAGGACGGTATTCCACATCCCAGCGGTATGCTCTAGTCCCAAGGCTTTGGTTTGGTTGCTAAAGGTGTTGTCCCCGTTGTTCATCAATACGGTTATGGGCATCCAATCTCCCACCATGATAAGATCTAGATAACCGTCATTGTTCAGGTCTGCCCACTGGCTATCCGTTATCATGCCGTAAGGGCCGCTCTCTACAATCTCAAAATTATTGTTGCCCGTATTTTTCAGGATGATACTCAAGGGGGAAAGTCCATAACCTCCAGGAATGGATCTGGAACCAATAAATAGGTCCGTAAATCCATCCTTGTTAAAATCTGCAGCGGCAATGCTACCTCCATTTGTTTTTGGCAAGCTAGCTTTAAGTCGTTCAAAATTACCCTTGCCATCGTTAAGGTACACGCGGTCTTCCAGATAGGTATCTCCTTCGGGGACATCGTTTCCGCCGCTCATCACATACAGATCCAAGTCACCATCATTGTCCAAGTCAAATGCCACGGCACCTACATCTTCATATAGTTTATCACTATCAAAAGTAGCTCTAAAGCTAGTAGTAAAAGATCCGTCTGCTTGTTGGATGAATAAGGTGGCCGACTGATATTTTGCCCCACCAATAAAGATATCGTCCAGACCATCGGAATTAAAATCGGCAACCACTACAGCGGGTCCTTCCTGTGAAAGCTTTTCGGGCATTAGGGGTTCCAATTCGTAATCGTAATAGGTGTTCTCCCTGTGGGTATAGGGGAATACCTTAGCCACAAATTCTGGTTGCTGTTGGGGTTGCTGTTCAGCTAATACAGCGCTCGCGTCCCTTTCAATGGTATGATATTGTTGAGGTTCTAGCCCTTTTACCACCTGCTGCATCCCATCTGGCCATAGTACGGTGAGGGAGTCTATGGAAGTGGCCATTCCCAAGCCAAAATGTAGTTTGTGCGAGGAGGAGGATTGAAACCCCCTAGTGGTGATCAATTCCTTGTAGAATTGTTCTCCGTTGGAGTATACGGTTACCTTAGCCCCTAAGGTCAAGGGTTTTTCTTGGCTACCCCTTAGTTGTACCCCAATCCAACTGTTGCTGTTTTGGTCCGATTTATTTTCTAAAATAACCGCCATTTCGTTGAGGTTGTTCACCACAAGATCCATATCCCCGTCATTGTCTAGGTCTACCGTGGCGGCCCCGTTAGAGTAAGAAGGATTAAATCCGGCCTCTTCTGCATAGCTGGCATAGTCAAAATTGCCTTTATTATGGAAGATCATATTTGGGATCTTTAAGGAGGGCATGGCAGCTATCAGTTTCTGCTCCATTTGGGCAGATTTATTCTGATTGTATTGGCTGAAATCCGTGGAGCTTAGATAGTTTATATAGTCTAAGTCATTGGGACGCTTATAGATACCATTGGTGACAAAGATGTCTTTTAGTCCATCGTTGTCAAAATCCTCCATAAGTACAGACCAGCTCCAGTCGGTTGCGTGGGTTTGGGTCATGAGGGCGATATCGGAAAAGGTGTTGTCGCCATTGTTTAATTGAAAGTGATTACGCGCATACTGGGTGCCAAAACCAAAATGCTCCTTAATCTTACTTACTTTATCCGAGTCTTCACCTCCAGATTTTAGGAAGATATTGTGTTGAAAAGGCATCATATCCAAAGTAAAGAGATCTTGTCTGCCATTATTGTTCATATCCCCTACATCTACTCCCATGGTAAATCTACTGCTGTGATTGAACCATTCTTCTCCAACCTCTTTAAAAGTTTTGTCGCCCTGGTTTATATAGATATAATCATTTTCATGGAAGTCGTTCCCCACGTATAAGTCCATTAAGCCATCCTGGTTTAGATCGGTCGCTATTACGGCAAGGCCGTATCCCAAGGGACTATTGTAAATACCTGCTTGTTCGGTAACATCCTCAAAGTATAAAGTGCCCGATTCCAATTTGTTCTCATATAACCGATCTCCTGCTAAGGCGTCTTTCTCCATTCTTTTATCCACCTTGCCATAACTTCTGTTGCTATGGATGGAATGGTTCATAAGATACATGTCTAAATCCCCATCCCCGTCGTAATCAAAGAAAACCGCTTGGGTAGAAAACCCTGAGAAATCTAGACCGACACTGGTGGAAACTTCGGTAAAGGTATTGTCTCCATTGTTGAGGTATAGCCTATTGTGGGATTGTAAATTCTTGTAATTCCCCACTTTCGAAATATAGATGTCTAGGAAGCCATCGTTATTTACATCGGCCATGGTGGCCCCTGTAGACCAGGTAGCATCCATTTTTATATTGGCAGACTGGGTAATATCCTTAAATTTCAGATCGCCAAGATTTAGATAGAGTCGGTCTGGCAACTCATTAGCGGTAAAAAATAGATCCTCTAAACCATCGTTGTTGATATCACCTACGGCTACGCCTCCGCCGTTATAATAATATAGATAACTTATAATATTTAGGCTGTCATTGGAATGCAGTTGGTTGGTGAAATTCACCCCACTAACGCTTTCGGGCACCGTTTCAAAATAAATGGGCGCCTTAGCCTTGGATGGGTCGGTATTATTACAGCCTAGGAAGCATCCGATAACTAGTATGGAAAGAAGCGTTTTTTTCATGAACTACTGTTAAAATTTAAAAACATTGGTGGAATCGTTGTTCTTGGTTACGATTAAATTACGGCCCATGATCTCCATGTCCCTAATTTCCCCGTCCAAATGGAGTCCGCGGCCATCTTTATGGTATTTAAATTGAAGGTTGCCCTGGTTTTCCAAATAGATACCGAAGGAGGCATCGTACCTTCCTACTTCGGGTTTTACCCCATATAGATTTCCTCCCAAAATTATATCTACATCCCCATCATCGTCAAAATCGTGGGCACTAATGGCGTAAATAGGGGAGAATTGTGCTTCCAAGGGAAGCGCTAACACTCTGAAATTAAAATCGCCCTCATTTATCAGAATTACGGAAGACAGGGTGTTGGCCTCTAGTTTTAGGGCACCTTGTAACTCTTCCGGAGTAAAAATTTCGGTAATACTGGCATCCTTAAAGGAATCGTAATTAGGAAATTTCTTTTTAAGGTCTTTTAATTGGTCTATTAAATTGTGCCTCAGGTTGTAGGGGTAGTGCTTTCCATTTTTAGCAGTAAAGGTCATAATGGGATCACTAAAACCATTGTTGTCAAAATCTTTCACAAACAAATTAATGGGCTTTTCGTCACTAGCCTTAAACCTAGAATTTTTACCATGGTTGCCGAGCACAAAATCCAGGTCTCCATCCTTATCTAAATCTACGGCATGGATTACATTCCACCATCCTTTTAATTGGGAAAGGGGATTGTCTTTCTTGCGAACCAATTTTCCTTCTTGGTTCAGGAATATTTCTATGCCCATAAATTCCCCTGTAACCATAAGGTCTTTATAGCCATTACCGTTTAGATCGATGAATTTAGCATCGGTAATCATTCCAATATTTATCAGTTCTGGGGCAACTTCTTGGGTAACGTCTTCAAAGACTCCCTGCCCATTGTTTCGTAGAATGAAACCAGATCCGGGCACCCCATATTGGCCAGGGATGGATCTCTCGCCTACAAAGAGATCTAGATCTCCATCCATATCAATGTCTGCTGCAATCACGGTAGAGGTACTGTGAGTACCCGTAGGGGTGGGTAGGTGTTGATCTGAGGGGGTAAAATTCCCTTTCCCGTCGTTAAAATAGAGTCGGTCTTTTAAATAAGTCGAAAATTGTGAAAACTCTACTCCGCCGCTACAGATATAAAGATCCAGATCGCCATCATTATCCGCATCGAAAAAGAGCACGCCTGCATCTTCATATTCGGCATCCTTCAGGAAGCTAGGATTGTTCGCGGGTTTAAATTGATTGCCATCCCCAAGCATTAGGGACCCGGGGCTGCCTTTGGCTCCCCCAATATAGATATCCTCCACTCCATCGTTATTTACGTCTCCAATAGCCATTTTAGGACCTTGGGTGCTTAGCATATGGGGGAGTAGACGGTCCCGATCAAAGTCTACAAAGCGGTTCTCCTTATGCGTGTAATCTATTTTTAAATCGGAAGGAGTGAACAAGGGGGTCGGTTTTGTTTCGGTTACTAAAACCGGGGGTAATGCCTCCTCCTCGTATAGGGTGATGGTTTGGTTTACTGGGAGGTCTTTTAAGTGGGTGACTTTCCCAGAAGGCCAGGTTACCTGTAGGGCTACGGGGTCTTGGGTAGGCAGTCCAAAGTTAGGTCTAAGATCTACACTGGACTGAAAACCGCGGGTAGGCTGCTGTTCTAGATACTGACTTCCCGTTTTGGTGGTAAGTTTAAGTTTTGCCCCTATAGCGTTGGTGTTTTTATTGGCTCCCTTTAGGATAACCTTTAAATAATTGTGGTTGGTTTGGGAATCTGCGTTGTTCCTGTAAAGGAACGAGGGCATATTCACGTTGTTTACTATTAGATCTAAATCCCCATCATTATCCAAGTCGGCATAAGCCGCGCCGTTGGAGAAGCTTAATGTGTTTAGGCCGGAGTTCCACTCTTCGGTGAATTTTAGATTCCCCAGATTTTTAAAGGCATGGTTAGGCACCTTGTTAGAGGGGATAATTTCTATAAGTTTATTGTAATCTACCTGGTTATTGGCAACGATAGATTGTATGATTGCCTCACTGGAGATATACTGTAGGTAATCCTGATTGGTGAGATCCTTATAAATTCCGTTGGCTACAAAGAGGTCTTTATGGCCATTATTGTCCATATCAAAAAAGAGTGCTGCCCAACTCCAGTCCGTAGCTTCCACTCCACTTAGCCTGCCAATTTCGCTAAAGGTGTTGTTGCCATTGTTCAATTGCAACGTGTTCCGTGTAAATTGATGGTAATAGTCGTTTTTTAAATTTAGTTGATATTTGTTCCAGTCTTCAAAAGTGGTGACCGTTTTTAATCGGGCATATTCCGAAGGAAGCATTTCTGCTACAAAGAGGTCCATGTGCCCATCGTTGTTAATATCGGCGATATCTGCCCCCATGGAGGCTCCGCTGATAGATTTCATCTGTTGGGTAAGTACTTCCTTAAAGGTGCCGTCTTGCTGGTTGATATAGAGGTAGTCCCTTTCAAAAAAATCATTGGATATAAAGATGTCTTCCCAGCCATCGTTATTCATATCACCCACGGTTACCCCTAGGCCAAACCCAATGACACTGCCATGGATCCCCGCTTCCTCCGTAATATCCACAAACTTGCCTCCGTCGTTTCTCAACAGCTTATCCCCACCCAGGACATCGCGCTCGTATCGCTCGTTTCGCTGGAGATTAAAACTGCCTATGGATCTATAGGAGTTGTTTAGGAGGTACACATCTAGGTCCCCGTCCTTATCAAAGTCGAAGAAAGAAGCATGGGTAGAGTACCCCTGGTCATCCAAGCCATATTCGGCGGCCGACTCGGTAAAGGTAAGGTCCCCATTGTTTATAAAGAGTTCGTTTTGTTTGTTGTCTCCGGCGATGTCCCCGGAATTACACACGTAGATATCCAAAAGGCCATCCCCGTTAACATCGGCCATGGTTACCCCAGTAGACCAGGCTTTTTCACCACCTACTCCGGCCTTTTCGGTGATATCCTCAAACTCAAAATTCCCTTTGTTTAAATAGAGTTTATTACCGGTAAGGTTGGAGGTGAAATAGATATCCAATAACCCGTCATTATTAATATCGCCAACGGCTACGCCGCCGCCGTTATAAAAATTTCGGTAGCGGTATACATTGAATTCCTGGTTATACCGTAAATCATTTATAAAATTGATCCCCGTTTGGGTACTGTCTAACAATTGAAAAAGCGGTGGGGTGCCCTTGGTGGTGCTATCGCTATTTGAACAGGACAATAAGAGCGTTCCTACACCCAATAAGTAAAGGTAAAACTTCATTCGCATAGTCGTCATTAGTTATATTTTTCTGGATATTTTTGCTTAAGGTCTTCAATTTTCACTACTACATCCTTATCGTCCTTGTAATAGGCCATAATCTGTCTGTTGCCATCAATCTTTACGTAGGCCGTAGTATTCGTCTTTTTAGATTTCACTTCAATAAAATCATTTCCCGGAAACCATTTTACAAGGGTATCCTGCACTAAGGGTAATAGGTTTTGGGCCGTTAAGTGCGAGTTCCAAGGGGACCAAGCCGAAAAGGAAAAGGACATGTCCATACCTACCATGGTGTTCTGCTCGTTAAAAGCTCCGTAAAACAAAAGGGTAATGGCAGAGGATGATTCCTGATCTGCAGCCATGGGTAGTTGGTACTTTACCGTTTGATTATTTGGGCCATGGGTTACCACCCCTTCCTGATTAAGCTGCCAACATCGTTTAAAAAAATCGGCCTTACTATCGCCCATAGCCATTCCAAAGATAAGGCTATCTTTTGGTATGTTTTTTTTTGCCTCTCGGTTTAGCATGCTGGTATACTTGGATTCACATCCAATGACGCTTACAACGATTAATATGGCTACTATTAATTTAGGGTACTTCATGAAAAAGTAGGTTATTGTTGTTTATGGTGGTTATTAATAGTTGTCTTCCCTTATAGGGAGCCAATTTAAAGTTTCTTATTTGTCCAGGAATTCCTAAGGACGTTACTTTCCCAAAATGATAATCTTGTTTTCCTGATTTTCTGCCCAGTACCAGCCATCCCTTGGAGGCATCTAACCTTCCAAATTGGGGTTTTACCAAATATTGATTTCCTCCCAACAGGATGTCCGGTACCCCGTCCTTATTATAATCCATGATTTCTATGGCACAAACCTTAGAATACTGGGTTTCTGGGGGTAATTCCTGCCTAATGAAACGCGTGCCTTGGTTTAAAAACAAACTGCTAGTTGTTAATTGCAAGTCTAGCTTATAGGCCTCCTCTAAGCGCTCCTTGTCAAAGAGGTCGCTCATTGTGGCGGTGGCATAATCCTTATAAAATAGCATCTTGCTTTTAAGGTCTGGTAATTGGGCAATAAGTTCGTCCCGGTCTACTATTGGGTAATAGTCATTATCAATTTTATAGCAAATAAGCTGTTCCGCAAAGCCGTTTTGATCAAAATCATTTAAATATAATCTGGTGTCGGGTTTGTACAAGGAGTTAAGGCCGACATTGCCTGCTAATATATCCATTTTTCCGTCCCCATTTATATCTCCTACTTTTAGGGAAGACCACATGCCCGTGGTATTGGCCAAACCATAGGCTTCTGTTTTATCAACAAAATTCCCTTTCTCATTAATGAATATCTTAATCGGCATCCATTCCCCCAGCACAATCAAGTCTTCCCATCCATCTTCGTTTATATCTACCCATGCGGCATCGGTTACCATGCCCAAGTTTTCTAGGACGGGAGCTTTGTAGAGGGAATATTTATTATCGCCTAGGTTCTCCAAAATATAGCTAGAGACGGGACTTCCGTATAACTGCGGGTTAAACCTTCCACCGACAAACAAGTCCAAATCCCCATCGTTATCAAAATCTACCGCCTGTACCGTAGAAGCGCTAAGGGGTTGGTTAAAGGGTAGGGGATGGGGGGAAAGTGAAAAATTCCCTCGGCCATCATTGAGGTATAGCCTATCGTTTAAAGCCCAATCGTAGGAAGAGAATGCCTTGCCACCACTGCTTACATATAAATCCAAATCCCCATCGTTATCGCTGTCGAAGAACAGCGCATAGGTGTCCTCCGATCCCTTGTGGGGCATAAAGGGCTCCTGTATTTCCGTATATCCTTTGGCATTGGAGAGGAATAGACTTCCCGATTGGTTCTTGGCTCCCCCGATGTAAAAGTCCATGATGCCGTCCCCATTAAGGTCTGCCATAGCGATGGCGGGGCCTTCGTTGTTGGTCATATCTGGCAACAACCTTTCCCTATTAAAATCCACGTAGTTATTTTCTTGGTGGGTAAAGGGAAAGAGGGGTGTAATAGGAGTAAGTAGCTGCGACTCTTTAGGGAGGATTGGAGGTGAATCCGCTTGGTTTTCCAGGGGTTCTAAAAAGGTGTACGTTTTATTGGCGCTTAGGCCTACTTCTTTGGACGTAGATCCATTTGGCCAAAGTATTCTAAGGCTATCTATTACCGAATGGGTGCCCAATCCAAAATGCACCCCATGGTTAACAGAACTTTGGAATCCTCTGGAGGGGAAGTTCTCTGCCATGGCTTTTTGATTTTCCCCATAGTATATAATGGCCTTGGCACCTACTGCCTTGGTGTTTTTTGAGTCCGATGCAAAATGGAGGTATATGCTTTTGTTGGTAGTGGTATCCGTTTTGTTCTCGTAGATAAAGGGTGCCATATTTACGTTATTGACTACCAAGTCCAAATCTCCATCGTTATCTAAGTCCACATAGGCGCTTCCGTTGCTAAAACTGGGAGTTCCCAGTCCTAGGCTATCGGCCATATTTGCAAATTGAAAGTTGCCTTTGTTAATAAAGGCTGCATTGGGGACCGGTTGTGAAGGCATGAGGTCTATCAATTTCATAATTACCTCTTCTTCGGTCTTCATCATGTGCTTTACCCTTTCCTCATTGGCCATATAGTTTAGATAATCCCTGTCTAATAGATCCTTATAGATACCATTACCTATAAAAATGTCCCGGAGACCATCATTATCCATGTCAAATATTAAGGAGGCCCAGCTCCACTCTGTGGCTGTTACGCCGGCGAACCTTCCAATTTCAAAAAATCCGTCCTTACCCATATTTCGCTGCAAAACGTTTCTGGGGTATTGATGGGCGTATCCTTGTTTTACCGCCATGCGGTGCTTGTCCCAGGATTCATAGATGGCTTTGGTGCGCTGTCTTTCCATGGTAGCTGGTAGCATTTCCGAGACCATAATGTCTGGAAGTAGGTTGTTGTTGAGGTCACCGGCATCCGCACCCATAGATCCCATAGAAAAAGAGGAGATATAGTCTTCTGCCACCTCGTTAAATCCTCCTTTTTGGTTATTTAGGTAGAGGTAGTCCCTTTCAAAAAAATCATTGGAAATAAATATGTCTGGCCAACCATCCCCATTAAAATCGCTCAGGGTTATGCCCAGTCCAAAGCCTATAGCACTGGTGTAAATTCCTGCTTCCGTAGAGATGTCTACAAATTTCCCATTGTCGTTTCTTAAAAGCTTATTGCCAGACTCACTTGGTATATTTCGTTGGTCTTTGATGAGATCAAAGGCGCCTATAGATTTTATGGAGTTATTAAGGATATACACATCCAGGTCGCCGTCCCCATCAAAATCGAAGAACGCGGCATGGACGGAAAGCCCTTCTATGTCTAGCCCGTATTCTGCTGAGCGCTCGGTAAAGGTTAGGTCGCCATTGTTGATGAAGAGTTCGTTGTGTCTATTGGGTCCTCCAGGTTTCCCGGATTTACAGACATAAAGATCTAAAAGGCCATCATTGTTTATGTCCACAAAGGTTGCCCCTGTAGACCATACGTTTTCACAAGCTACTCCTGCCAACTCAGTGATGTCCTCAAATTCCCAATTCCCCTTGTTTAAATAAAGTTTGTTGCCAGACATATTCCCGGTAAAGTAGATGTCTGGTAGGCCATCGTTGTTTATATCGCCAATGGCTACCCCTCCGCCATTGTAAAAATTGCGATAGGTATAGGGATTAAAATCTTCCGTATAGGTTAAGTCGTTCCGGAAATCTATTCCCGTATCGGTTCGCAACACAAATAGTGGGGAGTTATGATCTTTGGAAGCTTCTTTTTCCAAATTACACGAAAGGAATAATAGGCAGCACAGGGCCATTAGTGGGAACACTTTCATTGCATAGGGTAAAATTAAAAGAGGGTTATCCAAAGATAGCCCTCTTTTTAAAATAATCAATCTTGGAATTAATATCCAGGGTTCTGCGTTAAGGTACCCGAACTAGCATCGATTTGAGGCTGTGGGATGGGGAAAACAGTTCTGTGGGCGCTGCTTGCCGATTTTTCCCACCATGGGTCATTAAATTTGCCAAAACGGATCAAATCCTGTCTCCTAGTAGTTTCCATGAACATTTCACGGCCTCTTTCGGCTAAGAAACTATCGGCATTTAAACCAGATAGTGGCGGTAAGCCAGCTCTGTTTCTAATGGTATTAACATCTGCCTCGGCTAATGACCAGTTGTTTGCAGCTCTTGCTCTACCTTCGGCGCGTATTAAATATAGATCGCCAAGTCGTACAATAGGCATATCGTTATCCATATCATCACGGCCAAATAGTCTAAAGCTAAACTTGCCTAAACGTGCACCTCCTTTTCGGGAAGCGTTTGGTTCTAGCTCATCAATTTCTGGCGTATAGTCCAATTCCAGTTGACCATCCGTAGCGGCATAATCCAATATAGCCGATCCGTTAAAGTCAAATTGGGGCCCAACTATAAAATTGGCCTCTTTTCGCTGGTCGTTATCGTCATAGGAATTGTAAAAATCTTCCAGAGCAGAATATCCGTTCCAAGGTTGTGAAACCAAGTTCCAGGTAAATTGGCTGGAGTAGTGTAGGGTCATATGGGCAAAGTTCATCCCTCCCCCGGTAACCCCATCATAGGCAATAGACCATATGATTTCTGGGTTGTTATGGTTGTTGGGAGCAAATACCGCCGCATATCCTTCTAGGTTCTCTGGGTCGGAAGCTACGTTAGGTCTTTTTCCTGGATTGGGTACGCTGCAGCCAACGCCACAAAGTACGTAACCAGAATTATCAATAACATAAGAGGCCGCTTGTGAAGCTTCCAAATATTTGGGTACTCCTGTATATACTTCTGCGTTAAGATATAGCTTGGCTAATATTCCCAATGCAGCATATTGATTTACTCTATACGGATTTACATCGGTACCAAGGGGGCTGTTGGAAAGGTCCATAGAAGCACCAACGGCTGGGATTCCCAAGGCTTGCAATAACTCGGTTTCCACAAAGGCGTATACTTGGGCACGTGTTGCCTGTGGGGCATCCTGACCTGGGGTGGTAACTATTTTCACCCTTCCGTACAAGTCTAATAATCGATAGTAAAAGAAGGCCCGTAATACTCTAATCTGTGCCCTCTGGTTGGCATCCAAGTCTGTTTGCAACAGATCGTTACAAGCAGCAATGGCGTTGTACTGTTGGGTCCACGCATCATTAATTGGGCCGTTAGACGGACCAAAGGTATGTCTGTGCATATCTATCCAGATACCACCATCGTACCAGTCTCCCCCTTTTTGGGTTACGGCCATTTCATCGGTAGAAACAGATTGAATGGACCAATAGCCACCGTGATTGGCACTACCGGCATCCCGTAATTTACTAAAGGCGACACTAAGGGCGTCGTTAGGTCCGTTTCCACCACCATCAAAGGTAGTGCTGGGTTCATCTATACTTACGGGGCGGTCAATTTCCCCGATCAAATCTTCTTCCAAGTCGGTACAGGATCCCAAGAGGAGTCCGCCACAAAGGAATAATGCTTTATATATGTTTTTCATTGTGAGTCTTTTAAAAGTTTATGTTAAGTCCCAATGTATAGGTACGGGAGGAAAAATAGTTGTTTCTTCGATCAATTCCGGGGATCAAGGGGTCAAAACTTGTTCCTGGGAATCCTCCGTTATCTATGGTACCCGCATCCTGTAATGCTGGTTCTGGATCGGAACCGGTATAGTTGGTTATGGTAAATAGGTTCTGTCCGCTTGCGGTTACTCTAACACCTTTAATATACTTATTTTCCTTAATGTCAAAGGTGTAACCCAAGGAAAGGTTATCCAATTTAAAGAAATCTGCTTTCTCTACATAGAGGGAGCTAAATTTAGCATTGGTGATTTCTGGGTTAGCCAACTCTGTATTTACAAAGTTATAGGAGCCTTGGCTTCCAACACGTGGTTCGTAGAAGGCCCTATAGGTGTTTATTAAACTGTGACCAAAGGCACCTCTAAAAAAGGCGTTTAAATCCCAGTTGCCATAGCGCAATTGGTTGGTCCATCCCAATTCAAAATCCGGGGTACCTTTTCCTAGTACGGCAAAATCCCCATCTGGATCCAACGCATTGTTTTGGTTGGTAAGTAATTGGCCGTCATTGTTAAGGTCTACAAATTGCTGACTTCCATCTATTACCTCTCCGCTAAAAACGGGCCCCCAAATCTGTCCAATTTCCTCACCTTCCTTAATACGGATCATATCGGTATCATTCTGTCCAGGAGCACCTAGGGATCCTCTCATTTCCTGCGGAGTAAGATATTCCTTTAAGACGGTTTTGTTGCGAGAAACAATTACACCCGAGTTGTAGGTTAGGGCATCATTCCTAACTATATCGTAATTCAAGGCAACTTCAAATCCTGTTGAGCGTAGTTTTCCTGCATTTTCTACCCTTCTTCCAGTTGGATAAATGGTAACGTCTACATCTCTTTCCAAGATAAAATCGCTCACATCCCTAGAATAGATATCCACGGTAGCGGAAAGTCTGTCCATGCCAAATTCAACTCCAAAGTTGGTTTCAGCCTTCTCTTCCCATTTCAGGTCAGGGTTTGCGTCTGTTCTTTGGTTACTGCTTAATTTACCGCCAGCTGGCTCATAAAGTGCTCTGGATAAGCCATTAGAGGCTGGTAGTGCACCGGTTACCCCGTATCCTACCCTAACTTTTAATAGGTCTACGTTATTAATGTTTAAATAACGGTTAAGGTCTGCTCCCAATCCAACAGCGGGAAAGGTAGCCCATCGGTTGTTTTCCCCAAACTTGGTAGAACCTTCGTGTCTTAGCGATGCATTAAAGAAAATTGCCCCGTCATAGGTAGCACTGAACCTTCCGAAAAAGGCGATAATTCTATCGTCTGGGCTGGCATTACTGTTAGCATTGATAAAGCCTGCATTTGCCAGATCCTGGGACCACTCCAACGCATTGATATATTCTATATCGTTGTTCGGGAAATCGCCCATTTCCAAGAAGTAATCGTACTGATTCTGTTGTTGCCACGAGTATCCACCCGTAAGGGACATGTCTACCGGACCTAAGAACTTCTTATAGGTACTATAAAGTTCAAATAATTTGAAATCGCGATTTTGTGTATATAGTCTAGCTAAACCCTTTCTGTTAGGACTGGTTGCATTTCCTCTAAAATGGGAAGTGGTTCTATAGTAATCCTGGTTGGTTAGTTTATTAGTCTGCTGGGAAATAAGTGCATTAACCTCCCAGTTATCCATGATATCGTAATTAAAATTGGCGCTATAGGTAAATTCGTTTCTAGCACCGTTGTTGGTATTTTGATTTACGATAGAGAGCGGGTTAAAGCTATCAAAGAGTCCCAAGGTTTCAAAGTACCCACCAAAGGAAGCCGAATCGAAGGGGAAGGGCGCATCTTTTCCAAAAATTGGTGCTGTTGGGTTGTACAACAATGCATACCGCAATGCCTCTTCATAGCTAAAATCACTTTTCCTATTGGTAAAGGATAGGTTGAAATCTATCTTTAACTTGTCATTAAAAGTAAGGGTCGATACACTCGCTCTGGTATTAAATTGCTTAAAACCAGATTCCCGCAAGATACCTTGAGAATCCCTAAAGTTTCCAGAGAACCTATAATTGGTCTTGGTATCGCCCCCAGAAATGGAGACGTTGTTTACCTTAGAGGTACCGTCCATAGTCACTAGGTCTAACCAATTATTTCTGCTTCCCAGGTCTACCCCACCGGCATTTACAAATTCGTCTGCAGACATTACGTCTACGTGGTTCGCAATGGTAGATAAGGCCAGTGATCCGGAATAGTCTACACTAACCTGCCCGGGGGTCCCTTTCTTGGTGGTAACCAAGATAACCCCACTAGATCCGCGGGTACCGTAAATAGCAGCTGCAGAACCATCCTTTAAAACGTTTATGCTTTCAATATCCTTTGGGTCAACGTTATTAAGCGAGGATCCAACCACTCCGTCTATAACGATCAATGGGGAAGAGTTGGCCCCTACGGTAGAAACTCCACGTAGTCTGATGACCGCTTCTTCATTGGGGTTCCCCCCTTTATTGTAAATACTTAAACCTGCCACCTTACCTTGTAACAGTTGGGAGGCATCGTTCACGGTTCCTTGGTTAAAATCCTCTGCATTTACTACCGTGACCGCGGAAGTAATTTCCTTTTTGGATTGGGACCCGTAGCCCGTGACCACAACTTCGTCCAATGCCTGTGCGTCTTCAGTTAATACTACATCGATGGTAGACTGCCCATTTACAGGAACCTCCACACTTAAATATCCAATGTAGCTGAAAACTAAGACTGCATCGCTGTCTACATTGCTGAGCGTATAGTTTCCATCAAAATCGGTTTGGGCACCGTTGGTGGTTCCCTTCACAATTACGCTGGCCCCCGGTAGAGGACCTTGGTCGTCAGTAACCGTACCGGTTACCTCTTGTGCCCTAGCAAACCCCAGACATAAAATTGCCCCGGCCAGCACAATACCCTTAAGTTGTTTGATTCTCATAAATAGTAAATTAAGTTTAGTTATTATTAATTGTTAAAGTTTTGTTAAATTCAAGAAAGGGCTTCCGTATCCATTTTACGCAAACGGTTTCGTGCCAGGAAGTTGTTTCCTAAATTTAACTGATTGGAAAAGTCTTTTAATGCTTACCAGTCCAATAAACTTCGTTCTTTAGGTGGTTAATCCTAAAGTTATGTTAACAAATATAACATAATTTGCCAATGCATACAATATGGGCGCGGATTGATATTTTTTTTGCCTTTATTTTTGCCGTGGTTGAATACTTATTTTAATTCATGAATTAACCTAGAATTCTTTTTTAATAGTATCTTTCACTCTTATATATTAGCCATAACAAGGAAAAAACAAGGTTTTGAAGAGAAAAATTACGCTTAAACACATTGCGCGGGAATTGGGAGTTTCTATTTCTACCGTATCCAAAGCGTTGAAAAACAGTGAGGAGATAGGAGCGGAAACCAAGGTGAAGATTCAGGCTTATGCCAAATTACACAATTACAAACCCAATAATATTGCGATTAGTTTAAAGAACAAACGAACCAAGAATATTGGGGTGATAATTCCGGATATCGTCCATCATTTTTTTACTACTGTATTTAGGGGGATAGAAAAATATGCCAACGGGAAAGGGTATAACGTAATTGTATGTCTGTCCGATGAGTCTTTTGACAAGGAAGTGATTAACATGGAGCTGCTGGCCAATGGAAGTATCGATGGATTTATCATGGCCCTTTCTTCAGGAACCCAATTGAAGGGAGACTACACCCATTTAAAGGAAGTAACGGACCAAGGAATCCCATTGGTATTGTTTGATCGGGTGACCGATGAAATAACCTGTGATAAGGTGGTTATTAACGATAAGGAAGGGGCTTACCAAGCGGTAACAAAATTCATCAAGGATGGCAGGAAGAAAATAGCCTTGATTACTACCGATGAATATATTAGTGTAAGTAGAGATCGTACCGCGGGTTATAAACAAGCCTTATTGGATCATGATTTGGAGTTTGATGAGGAGTTGATTCTAAAACTGCCTACTATGGAGATTGATGAAAACGCAATTGCTTCCTTTTTTAGTAATACGGAAGTAGATGCTGTCTTATGTGTAAATGAGGTGTTCGCTATTGCTAGTATGCGTTATGTAAAGGCCAAAGGGCATAACATCCCAGAAGATATTTCTTTCATTGGTTTTACGGATGGAATTTTATCCAAATACGCTACCCCAGGGCTTACTGCAGTGGCCCAGCACGGGGAGGAAATGGGGGAGATTGCTGCCCAAATGCTTATAGAAAAAATAGAGGTGGAGGTAGAGGAAGAAACCTATGTTACCAAGGTGTTAGCCCCTACCCTTATAGAAAGGGGATCTACCAGAAACAATAAAGTTTAAATTAAGATGTATAGAACCGGATTTATTTTCGATTTGGATGGGGTGATTGTAGACACCGCTAAGTACCATTATTTGGCCTGGAGAAAATTGGCTAATGAATTAGGTTTCGAGTTCACCGAGGAACAAAACGAACTCTTTAAAGGGGTAAGTCGGAAACGATGCCTGGAGATCTTGTTGGATATAGGGGGAATTACAGCAACTACCGAGGAATTTAACCGATGGATGGTAGAAAAAAACGAGGATTACCTAGCCTATATAGAAAAAATGGACAGATCTGAAATACTGCCCAAGGTAGAAGAGGTGTTGTCCTATATTAAATCTAAGGGGATGCCCATTGCTTTGGGATCTGCTAGTAAAAATGCGATACCCATATTGGAAAAAGTAGGGCTATCCAGTTATTTTGAGGTGGTAGTAGATGGGAATCAGGTTACCAAAGCCAAGCCCGATCCCGAGGTGTTTTTAATGGCTGCAGAAAAATTAGGGGTTCCTGCCCAAAATTGTGTGGTTTTTGAGGATGCTGTTGCAGGATTGGAAGCAGCGAACAATGCGGATATGGTGAGCATTGGGATTGGCGATGCCCAAATCCTAACTGCTGCCGACCACGTTTTTAATAACTTTGAGGAGATGGATATTTCCTTTTTAGATAGGTTAATGCAAGAGGGTAATTAACTCCTTGGCCCAAGTTCCCTATAACACCCACCTTATATATCACCTTATGTATATGGGGTTTTTATTAATTGGAGCCTGAAATTTAATCAGAAGCTTCTAAGTAATTTTGCTATATGAACCAAGCTAAAAACCGTGATAACAATTCCGATACAGCAATGGAAAAGCGAAAAGTGGTAGTGTACCAAGTGTTCACCAGACTGTTTGGAAATAGCAATCCCCATAATAAACCCTGGGGGACTATTGCTGAAAACGGAGTGGGGAAATTTGCCCATTTCACAGAGAAGGCTTTAGGAGAAATAAAGGAGCTGGGCGTAACCCATATATGGTATACGGGAGTGCCTCATCATGCGTTAATAGGTGATTATACTGCCTATGGTATTTCTAAGGATGACCCGGAAATTGTTAAGGGCAGAGCGGGATCGCCCTATGCGGTAAAGGATTACTATAATGTAAATCCAGATTTGGCGGATGATCCAAGCAATAGGATATTAGAGTTTAAGGCCTTGGTAAAAAGGAGTCACGCTGCTGGCTTAAAGGTAATTTTGGATTTGGTGCCCAACCACGTTGCACGGAACTATGAGGGCAAAAACAACCCCAAAGGAGTGCTAGACTTTGGAACGGAGGACAATAAGAGCGTGGAATATGATAGGGATAATAATTTTTATTACATCCCCAATGAGGTGTTCCAAGTTCCAGAATGGCGCAATGGATACCAGCCTCTGGGAGGTGAACCCTATGACTTAGGCGCGGATAAATTTGTGGAGAATCCGGCGAAATGGACCGGAAATGGTTCTAGGTTGGCGCAGCCCGATTTTAATGATTGGTACGAGACGGTAAAAATAAATTATGGTATCCGCCCCGATGGGACCAAGGATTTTGATTCCCTTCCCGAAGGATTCGATCAAAAGGATGTTTCGGAGCATGTTGCTTTTTGGAGCGAACGGGAGGTCCCTAATTCTTGGGTGAAATTTAAGGATATCGCCATGTATTGGTTAGATTTAGGGGTAGACGGTTTTCGGTATGATATGGCCGAAATGGTTCCGGTGGAGTTTTGGAGTTATTTAAACGCTACTATAAAAATGAAAAACCCCGAGGCCTTTCTGATGGCCGAGGTATACCAGCCTCACTTGTACAGGGAGTATATTTTTAAGGGGAAAATGGATTACCTCTACGATAAGGTAGGTTTCTACGACGGATTAATTCCGATTATGCAGGGCTATGGGTGGACAGACCACATCCCCGTAGTTCATAAAGAGGTGTTGGATATTGAGCACCATATGCTCCATTTTTTGGAAAACCACGATGAGCTTAGAATTGCCAGTCCTGAGTTTTTGGGCAAGGCGCAATTGGCCAAACCTGGGATGGTGGTATCTGCTACCATTGGCACCTCGCCTACCATGATTTACTTTGGGCAAGAGGTGGGGGAGCCGGCCGCAGAAAGTCCTGGTTTTGGTTCTAAGGGGCGTACCTCCATTTTTGACTATGTGGGGGTGCCTCATTTTCAGCGTTGGACCAACCATGGGAAGTTTGACGGCGGACAGCTATCTTCCGTGGAAAGAGAGCTTCGAGACTTCTATAAAAAGCTTCTAAACTTTACTATTAATAGTAGCGCATTAATGGGGGAGTACCGTGATATCCATTTCTATAACAGGGATCATACCGAATACTATAACCATAGGGTGCTGTCGTATGTGCGCTGGTCCCAAGACGAAAAGCTAATTATTATTATTAATTTTGATGCCAACGATGGCTTCGGATTCGAGTTGAAAATCCCAGAGGAGATCACTAGGGAATGGGGGCTTCAAGATGGTGAACACCACTTACGGGAACAATTGCAAAATGCTAAAGAAAGCACCTTGCGGGTGCTACATGGATTGGGGGAGTTTAGAGTGGATATACAACCCTTGGAATCGCAAATATTTAGAGTTTATTAATACCTATAGAATTGGATATATGAAGTTATCAACTACAGTGACAATTTTCTTGATAGCGCTACTAACCATAAGCTGTGAGAATATGAATACACCTTTAGTTATAGGACATAGAGGCGCCATGGGCCATGAGACCGAAAATACCTTGGCATCCGTTCAGAAAGCCTTGGATCTAGAGGTGGATATGATAGAAATTGATGTCTTTAAAATTAGAAGCGGGGAAATTGTGGTCTTTCATGATAAAACGGTGGAAAGGCTCACGGAGGGTACGGGAAAAATAGAAGACTATAATTATGAGCAACTTCAAGAGCTAACCCTTACAGGCGGGCACAAGATTCCTACCCTACAGGAAGTTATTAATCTCATGGATAAAAAGGCTCATTTAAATATAGAGCTAAAAGGCGCCAATACGGCGGATAGGGTGAATTTTATAATCAATTATTATGTTCGGGAAAAAGGTTGGCCCTTAGACAAGTTTTTAATATCTAGCTTTAAATGGGAGGAACTAAGGCGCATGCGGACTCTAAACCCGCAGATTGGGATTGCTGTTTTAACGGATAAGGATCCTTTGCAAGCAATGGATATTGCTGCGGAATTGGGTGCCTTGGCAATTAACCCATACTATAAAACCCTTAGCTTAGAAAATGTAGATAAAATGCAAGAGGCAGGATTTAAGGTGTATCCTTATACTATTAATGAACCTGCGGATATAAAATCTATGAAGCAAATGGGCGTAGATGGCATTATTACTAATTATCCCGAACGCATAAATTAATGTACGACGTACTTATATTAGGAGGAGGAGCAGCCGGATTTTACGCGGCCATACATATAGCGGAAGCAGATCCAAAGCTAAAGGTGGCCATTATGGAAAGGGGCAAAGAAGTGCTGGGGAAAGTAAAGGTTTCCGGTGGAGGCCGTTGCAATGTTACCCACGCCGAGTTTGATCCTAGGGAACTTGTGAAATACTATCCTAGGGGAGAAAAAGAATTATTGGGGCCCTTCCACACTTATTGTAGCGGGGATACCGTGGCCTTTTTTGAAGAGAGAGGCATTTCCCTAAAAATAGAGGAGGATGGCCGTATGTTCCCTACCAGCAATTCTTCTCAAACTATTATAGATTGTTTAGTAAGTGAAACCGAACGCTTGGGGGTGAAGGTTTTTAGGAATAGTTCGGTAACTGGGTTTGCCAAGCTCAAAGATGCCGCTCAGGATGCTAACGAAAGCTGGCAGGTGCAGACCATACGCGGCAACTATAGTGCAAAAAAACTTTTAGTTTGTACGGGTAGTAATCCCAAGATATGGGGAATACTACAAAAATTGGGACACTCCATAGTACCACCCGTTCCCTCCTTATTTACCTTTAATATAAAAGACGATAGAATCACCGGAATTGCCGGGGTAAGTACTCCCGCAAGAATAAATATAGTGCCTAGGAAAAGTCATCTAGATAAATTTCAGGCTGCCCTAAAAAAGCATGGGTTACAGCTTAGCGATTTAGAGACGGGGGGGGCTCTTTTAATTACGCATTGGGGGATGAGCGGTCCTGGAATCCTAAGATTGTCTGCCTGGGGCGCGTTGTTTTTAAGCGAACTGGACTATAGGTTTAGCATTCGTGTGAATTGGCTGCCCGCTTATCACGAAGGAGGGGTGCTTAAACAGCTTCAGCAAATAAAGGAAGTGGAAGGTAAAAAAACCGTGCTTCGTACCAAATGTTTTGCCCTTCCTAAAAGGTTGTGGAACAGTTTGGTAAAAGCCTCGGGGATTACGGAGGCCGATAAATGGGCCGACATCAAAAAATCCCAATTACAAAACCTAGCAAGGGAATTAACAGCTTGCCAGTTTCAGGTAAATGGCAAAAGTACTTTTAAGGAAGAATTTGTTACTGCAGGCGGAATTGACCTGAAAGAGATTAATTTCAAGACCTATGAAAGCAAACGAATACCCAATCTGTATTTCGCAGGGGAAATTATTAATGTGGATGCCATTACTGGCGGATTTAACTTTCAAAATGCGTGGACGGGTGCTTATATAGCTGCCCAGGGAATTGCAGAGAGTATCAACGCCTAATGTAGCGCCAACATCAATAAGCCTGCAAGGCTAGCCCCTACGATGGGGCCTATCACCGGAATCCAAGAATACCCCCAATCATTTCCTCCCTTGTCTTTCATGGGGATAAGGGCGTGTACAATTCGCGGTCCTAAATCCCTGGCCGGATTAATCGCATATCCCGTGGTGCCACCCAGGGAGAGTCCAATAGACCACACCAGAAAAGCTACAGGGAGTGCACCCAAGGAGCCTAAACCTATAGCGGTCCCTGTTTCGGTAATGGAAGCGTCCGTAAAATAGAGTACTACAAATACTAGGGCAAAGGTGCCTACTACCTCGCTAAGGAAATTAGATAAAGGGTTTCTAATGGCAGGAGCAGTGCAGAAAACTGCCCGTTTTAGTTCCTTATTCTCCGTTACTTCAAAATGGTCTTTGTACATTATCCACACAATAAACGATCCCAACATGGCGCCTATAAACTGCGCCGAGGTATACGATGGCACTAGGGCCCAATCAAATTTTCCTGCGACTGCCAACCCTATGCTTACGGCCGGATTTAGGTGGGCGCCACTATAGGGAGCGGCGACTACCACCCCTACAAAAACGGCAAGTCCCCAGGCAGTGGTAATTACCATCCACCCGTGGTCATTAGATTTGGTTTGGTTAAGAACTACATTGGCAACTACCCCGCCACCGAGAAGTATAAGAAAAAAGGTGCCGATTATTTCGGCAATAAATGGAGTCATACTAGCTTGGTTTTTCTATTTAGTTTTTTTGATCGGACCATACTTGCAAAGCTTCTACCGCCCTATGCCAGCCTTTAATAGTTTCTTCTATCTCTTGGCGCTCGGTACTGGGCTCAAAATTTGCATCGGTCTGCCAAATATCTTGAATTTCTTCTAAACTATCCCAAAATCCCACGGCTAATCCAGCAAGATATGCAGCTCCCATTACGGTGGTCTCTACTACTTTGGGGCGTACGGTGTTAGTATTTAGGACATCGGACTGTATTTGCATCAGTAAATTATTGACGGTAGCCCCACCATCTACCCGCAATTCCTTGATCTCTATGTTAGAGTCGGCCTCCATGGCCTTAAGAACATCCATGGTCTGAAAAGCGATGGCTTCTAAGGCTGCCCGAGCAATATGCGCATCGGTAGTACCACGGGTAAGTCCAAAAATAGTCCCCTTGGCATGTTGGTCCCAATAGGGAGCGCCCAATCCTGAAAAGGCTGGAACAAAATAAACGCCATCCGAATTATCTACGGAATTGGCCAATGCCTCGATTTCCGAGGATTTTTTAATGATTTTTAAACCGTCCCTTAGCCATTGCACCACGGCACCAGCAATAAAAATACTGCCTTCCAAGGCATAATGGGTTTTGCCGTTAATTTGCCACGCAATGGTGGTAAGGAGATTGTGCTCGGAAACAATGGGTTTGTCTCCAATATTCATCAGCATAAAACAACCGGTACCATAGGTGTTTTTGGCCATTCCGGGTTTGGTACACATCTGTCCAAATAAGGCCGCTTGCTGATCACCAGCAATACCGGCAATTGGAATTTTGGAAGCAAAGAAATTGGGGTTGGTATGGCCATATAATTCGCTCGACTGTTTTACTTGGGGAAGCATGGATGCTGGAATGGTAAATAGCTCTAAGAGCTCTTGGTCCCATTCTAGACTGTTGATATTAAAAAGTAGGGTCCTAGAAGCATTGGTAACATCGGTAATATGGAGTTCCCCTTTGGTCATATTCCATATCAACCAGGTGTCTATGGTCCCCATTATAAGATCGCCTGCCTCCGCTTTTTCCCTAGCCCCTTCCACATGGTCCAAAATCCATTTTACCTTTGTGGCAGAGAAATAGGAGTCTATCACTAGCCCCGTTTTTTCTCGGATCATTTTAGATTTCCCCTGCTTTTTTAATTCGTCGCAATAGTTGGAGGTACGTTTATCTTGCCATACAATGGCATTGTAAACGGGGAGTCCGGTATTTTTGTCCCATACCACTACGGTCTCCCGTTGGTTGGTGATGCCTATAGCGGCAATATCGGAGCCATATATCGATTTTTTGGAGGTGGCTTCGGCGGCCATGCCTGCTTGGGACGACCAAATTTCAATGGGATCGTGTTCTACCCATCCGGGCTTGGGGAAATATTGGGTAAACTCCTTTTGTGCAACCGAAACAATGTTGCCCTTTTTGTCGAAAACAATAGCCCGGGAACTGGTGGTGCCCTGATCTAAAGCTAAAATATATTTTGCCATATGGGGGATTTCTAATTGAATAAAGGGCTTAAGATAATAAATTAAGTAAATGGTTCTTAATAAGTAAGGACAATATTGGAAATAGGGCTGTTACACCTGCTGTTTTAAAGGAATCCCAATGGTTGGTTAGGATCCTTAATTTATGCGAAGGTATATTCCGCACCTTATGGTTAAGGCAGTAATAATCGGGATGTGGAGTTTTTCGCTACCTGCTCTTAGTATTAAAAGGCTTTCATATAAGGAGTTTGAAACCTTATAGGTGTTCGGGTTTACTACTCACCAAATGGTTCCTTGGCTACCGATGCCCATGCACTGACCCCGCGTTAGCTATTGCAGCGGCATCCTTTTTTGTATTTGGGGAGTTGGGCAAGGCTTCCCAAACCGGGTAGGTATTGCCGCTATGGGACAAGGACAAAAAAGATATAGCGGAAAGAGCGACCCGTTAGGGGAACGCCCACAAAAAAATAGCTCAGCACTAATCTTTTGGGGGATTATAACTAATAGCAATTGAAGCTGTATTTGGTGAAGGCTGCTCTTGCGCAAAAAGGAAGCTTATTGCGCACTTGTTGCCGATCACTGATCAATTCAACTCCCAAATCTTGTAGTTGAGAACCGTAGCAAAGCAAACCCATAGTAAATACGGGATTAAAAGATAGGCGGCCGTTTTATTCACCACTTTAAACCATTTTATGGTGAAAATTAGCAGCACCAAGAGGGTGATGATCACGAGCAGGGCGCCAAAAGTGTTATTGAATCCGAAGAAAATAATGCTCCACAGGGCATTGAACAAGAGTTGAATGCCAAAATGATAGAGGGCGGTTTTTACCCAAATATGATAAAAGCCTTTAGCCCATACGATGCCTGCGGCTATGCCCATTAAAATGTACATCAAGGTCCAGACAGGGGCAAATATCCAGTTAGGAGGATTAAACCAGGGTTTGTTCAGTTCAACATACCACTCGTTTACCGAGCTTTGGGTGGCAAAGCTAGATAGAAACCCGACCAAAAGACAAATGGCCACGGAAATTCCTATATACTTGTATCGGTTTTTCAAACGCTGGTTGTTATTCGGTCTAAATTAATAATTTATTTTAACAGCAACTAGGGCAACACACCTTAAAACCTATCTTTGTATAAATTTTTTGGATTATGAGGGAAAAAGATTTTGTTGCGGGCGAGTACTCGGGCCCCTTTTTGGATGGAAAAGTTACCTACCGTTCTCCAAGCAATATTGCCTTGGTGAAATATTGGGGTAAAAAGGAGCATCAGGTGCCGGCCAATCCGTCGGTAAGTTTTACCCTGGATACCAGTGCTACCACTACTACGCTTAGCTATACCAAGTTAGCCGCCCCAGGAAAAGACTTCTCTTTTGAGCTGCTTTTTGAGGGCAAGCCCAAACCCGATTTTAAGCCT
This sequence comes from Arenibacter amylolyticus, assembly GCF_002150785.1. Classification (GTDB taxonomy): domain Bacteria; phylum Bacteroidota; class Bacteroidia; order Flavobacteriales; family Flavobacteriaceae; genus Arenibacter; species Arenibacter amylolyticus. Next base: position 446,156 of record NZ_MTAZ01000004.1, read on the forward strand.
AAAATCCACACCTTCTTTTCTAGGATAGCACCCTATATGCCCTTTTTAAAATCGTATCATTTTGTAATAGAAACCTCTAATTCTTTTCCACATAGTAGCGGAATAGCCTCTTCTGCCAGCGGGATGTCTGCCTTGGCGTTATGCCTTATGCACCTAGAGAAGGAATTGCAACCTGGGATGGACGAGATATACTTTAAAACCAAGGCATCCTTTTTAGCCAGATTGGGCTCTGGTAGTGCAGCAAGGAGTATAACGGGGCCATTGATGCAATGGGGGCAGCACCAGGATACGGAAGGCAGTTCCGATCTATATGCCATCACCTATCCCCATAAAATTCATGAGGTTTTTGAAGGGTATCAGGATACCATTCTCTTAGTGGATAAGGGACAGAAGCAGGTAAGTAGTACCGTGGGGCATAATTTAATGCACGGCCATCCCTTTGCCGAGCAGCGATTTAAGCAGGCGCATGACAATTTATCGGAATTGAGACGGGTGTTTGCAGAAGGAGACCTTCCCAAATTTATAGAAATTGTAGAGAGCGAGGCCCTGACCCTCCATGCAATGATGATGAGCAGTTTACCGTATTTTATGTTGATGAAGCCGAATACCCTTCATATTATCAATAAAATATGGGAGTTTAGGGCTGCCACTAAGTTGCATGTCTGCTTTACCTTAGATGCAGGGGCTAATGTGCATGTGTTGTATCCGGCCTCCGAAAAAGAATTAATTTTGCAGTTTATTAAGGATGAGTTAATTGTATATTGTGAAAACGGGCAGTATCTTTGCGACCAAATCGGGAAAGGCGCTGTTGCACTTTAAACGATTGATATAGTTGAAGTTAAGGAGTTGTGTGGTAGGCTATTTTATCCCATGCAGGGGTAAGAGACCCTTTGGTAGCTGGCCCCACACCCTATTTAATTGTAAATTTATTAGTAACTTAATAGCATGAAAGGACCACTGTTTTACGCTAAGATCCTGCTTTTCGGGGAATATGGAATTATAAAGGATTCCAAGGGACTCTCCATACCGTATAATTTCTATAAGGGAGCATTAAAGGCTACCAATAAAGATACCGAACAAGCAAAGAAATCGAACGCCAGCCTGGTAGCATTTGCCCAGTATTTGGAAAAGATGCAGGAGGAGAATGCAGATTTGGTGCGTTTTGACCTGGAGGCCCTAAAGCGCGACTTGGAGGAGGGGATGTATTTTGACAGCTCCATTCCACAAGGATACGGAGTAGGAAGTAGTGGGGCATTGGTTGCTGCCATCTACGATAAATACGGGATCGATAAGATTACGGTCTTGGAAAATCTTACACGTGAAAAACTTCTGAAGCTAAAAGCTATTTTCGGGAAGATGGAATCCTTTTATCATGGAAATTCCTCGGGCTTAGATCCTCTAAACAGTTACTTAAGCCTTCCCATCCTAATAAACTCCAAGGATAATATTGAGTCTACCAGTATCCCATCCCAAAACCTAGATGGTAAAGGAGCCGTATTCTTATTGGATAGCGGTAGTATTGGTGAAACTGCGCCCATGGTGAACCTGTTTATGGAGCAAATGAAGCAGGAAGGGTTTAGGACCATGCTTAAAAATCAGTTTATAAAACATACGGACGCCTGTGTGGAAGATTTTATCACAGGTAATATTAAAAGCCTTTTTGGAAACCTAAAACAGCTATCCAACGTAGTGCTAGATAATTTTAAGCCCATGATTCCCGCAGAGTTTCATAAGTTGTGGAAACAGGGCATAGAGAGCAATGAGTACTACTTAAAATTATGTGGTTCCGGTGGCGGTGGCTACATCTTGGGATTCACGGAAGATATCCAAAAGGCTAGGAAGGCACTAAAAGACTATAAATTAGAAGTAGTTTATAACTTCTAAGATGCCCAGCTATGCTTAGTAGAAAAAATAAGCTCTTACTGTTAAAGTTTTTGAGCTTGTTTTCCGTTATTCGTGGTTATAACATCCTAATGATAGTGTTGGCCCAGTACTTGGCCTCCATTTATATTCTTGCTCCAGACCTACCCCTTAAGGAGGTGGTCCTAGATATAAATCTCTTTGTTTTAGTAGTGGTGTCTGCCTTGGTGATTGCAGGAGGATATATCATTAATAACTTCTACGATGCGGAGAAGGACCTTATTAATAAGCCAAGGAAAAGTATGTTAGACCGCTTGGTGAGTCAGCGTACCAAGCTCACCACTTATTTTGTGCTTAATTTTCTCTCCGTTTTTTTTGCTAGCTATGTGTCCTTTAGGGCGGTGTTGTTTTTTTCGGCCTATATTTTCGGAATCTGGTTTTACTCCCACAAACTAAAAAAGGTAGCATTTTTAGGGAATTTTGTATTTGCTACCTTGGCTATTGTGCCATTTTTTGCGGTTTTCGTGTACTACAAAAACTTCGATACCGTAATTTTTGTGCATGCACTCTTTTTGTTTTTGTTGATCTTGGCCAGGGAAATCGTAAAGGATCTGGAAAACATTGCCGGGGATTTGGCCCAGAACTACAAGACCATTCCAATTTTGCACGGGGTGGCCTTTTCCAAAGCCTGCATTACTATCCTTATGGTGCTTACTCTAGTGCCTTCCGTTTTATTGATTAGGTACTTTGATGTAGGCTATATGTACCTCTACTTTATTGCTTGTATCTTTTTTCAGATTGGATTTTTGGTATTGTTGAGCAAAGCCACCACCAAAAAGCATTTTGTTTGGCTGCATGCTATTTTAAAGTTGATTATTATAACCGGGGTTTTTAGTATCTTGTTGATCGATATAGATCTTGTTTTAAATAGAATTATACACTAAGCGCGAATTAGGGAAGCATTCTCACGGTGATACAGTTTCCTTGTATTACCTTTGTATCAAATTAATTAAGTATGAGTAGGTCAAGTTCAAGGGACGATAAGAAGGCATCAGGAAGACAGGGTGGTAACTATCGGAAGAAAAGTTACGCCAGGGGTAATTCTCCTATAAAGAAAAAGAATGATCCAAAACCGCCCTCCGATCCCAATGTGATGAGGTTGAATCGATATGTGGCCAATAGTGGTGTGTGCTCTCGTAGGGATGCAGACATCTATATTGCTGCCGGGAGTGTTACGGTAAATGGGAAACCCATTACAGAAATGGGATATAAGGTAAAGCTCACCGATGAGGTGAAGTTTGATGGACGCTTATTGAATCCGGAAAAAAGAGAATATGTGCTGTTAAACAAACCGAAGGATTTTGTAACCTCTTCCAAGGATGAGTACGGGAGGAGAACCGTTTCTTCATTAATTACGCAAGCCTCCAAAGCTAAACTGACCCCCATAGGGAAAATGGATAAAACCACCACGGGGCTATTGTTGTTTACCAATGACGGGGAGATGCAAAAAAGGCTTACCAAACCCAAAAACGGGCTTCGGAAAATATACCATGTGGAGCTCAATAGAAACCTTAGGGGAGAAGACCTCCAGAAAATCAAGGAGGGGGTTATGGTAGACCAGAAAATAGTGCGTGTAGATGATATCAGTTATATAGATAATTCCCCCAAAAAAGAAATTGGTATAGAGCTTAGAAGTACGCGTAGTAAAATTGTACAACGTATTTTTGAGGAATTGGAATACGAGGTGGTTAAATTAGATCGTGTGGTTTATGCCGGTCTTACCAAAAAAGATTTGCCTCGTGGACATTGGAGATACCTTACCAAGCAGGAAGTAATCAATCTAGGTATGATCAATTAAAAGTTTATTGAGTTCGTAAAAATGCCCTTGAGACTATCTCAAGGGCATTTTTATTTTATACAGCCTTATTTTATCTGGAATGTAAGGAGAAATTGCCCACAAGAAATAAATACATATCTTGCGTGCATGAAAAAATTCCTTATTATTTTGTTGGCAGTACCGCTCCAGATGATGGCGCAGGAGGTGCCTGGATCCGTAGCCTTTTGGAATACCTTAACTACCCATTGTGGCAAAGCCTATGAAGGCGAAATTATTGCCGGTGGTAAAGCCGGGGATGGTTTTACAGGAGAGAAATTGGTGATGCACGTACGTGCCTGTGGCAAAAACGAACTTAGGATACCTTTTTTTGTAGGCGAGGACAAATCTAGGACCTGGGTACTTACCATGGATGAGAATAATCTAATTCAGTTAAAACACGACCATAGGCTTCCAGACGGGACCGATGATGAGGTGACGATGTACGGCGGACGTAGTACGAATACTGGATTGGCAGACATTCAATTTTTTCCTGCAGATCAGTTTACCTCTAACTTAATTGCCTATGCTTCCAATAATGTGTGGTGGATTACGGTGGACGATACTTCCTTTACATACAATTTGAGGAGAATAGGGACGGATCGGTTTTTTTCCGTGAAGTTTGACCTAACGAAGGAAATTGCAACTCCCGGGGCCCCTTGGGGAAGCGAGGAATAAGCTATAGGGTTTCTCAAAATTCCGAAGCAATCATAGCATGGAGCGATTGGTTGTAGGGGACTTTGCTTAGGCCTGATTATTTTCATAATCTTGTTGGTATACTAACTGCCATCTAATAAATAGTTTAGCAAGGATGAAGGAAACATTTGCGACCAAGATTATAAGGTTTAATAAAGAACTCAACTTTTCCCAAGATTTGTATAAGGGAATACAAGTGATGAACCCTTTTCAGGATAACCCCGAAATCCTAGAAATCACAGAGGCTTTTTACGGTAAATTCTATAATGATACCCATAAAAGGAAGCTGATTGTTGGTATAAACCCTGGAAGATTGGGTGCTGGGATCACAGGAATTCCTTTTACAGATTCTAAAAGGCTCAAAGAGGTTTGCGATATTGACATAGCCTCGGTAAACAGTCATGAACCTTCTTCGGTCTTTGTATACGAGGTTATTGAGGCCTATGGGGGCGTAGCGCGCTTTTATAGGGACTATTTTATCAATTCCATGTTTCCCCTTGGGTTTATCCAACAAAACGCCAAGGGCAATTGGGTAAATTGTAACTATTACGATTACCCAGCGTTGTTTGAGCAAACCAAGCCATTTATTGTAGAGAATCTTAAAAAGCAGCTTGCCATGGGAGTAGATACTTCAAATTGCATTGTACTGGGAAAGAAAAATGCAAAATACTTGAAGGCTATCAATACCCAGGAAAAACTATTTGATACGGTTACGGTATTAGATCATCCCCGGTATATTGTGCAATACAAATCCAAGGAGAAAGAAAGATACCTTACCGAGTATCTATTGGCATTGCAATAGACCTTTCACTTATTGGAAATAAGCATTAAAATAAAATGCCCCTCTGGCCAGAGGGGCATTTTAAGTGTATGTTGGTCTTTGCTTTAGTACAAAGGGATATGGTTAGGATATCCGATCCATTTTTCTACGGATGTCTGCCAAGCATAAATTCCCCAAACTTCCCTTATGGGTGTGTTTTATATCTTTCTTGGGGGAGAAAGTTCCTTCATTGATTTCCTTCCCCATTTTTTTATAGGCGTCCCTAAACGGAACTCCGCTCAACACCAATTCGTTTAATGTGTCTACACTAAATAGATAATCGTATTTAGGGTCTTCTAAAATGGAGTGGTTTACCCGTATCTCGCGCAAGCTAAAAGTGAGGATTTCCAAACAGGCTTTAAGGTCTTGGATGGCGGGGACAATGACCTCTTTTACTAGCTGAAGGTCCCTGTGGTAACCACTAGGTAGGTTATTGGTGATAAGAATTAATTGGTTGGGCACCGCCTGTAGTTTGTTGCACTTCCCCCGAACCAGTTCAAAAACATCCGGATTCTTTTTATGCGGCATAATGCTACTGCCTGTAGTAAGTTCGTCCGGAAAGGAAATAAAATTGAAGTTTTGGCTCATATAGAGGCAGATATCCATTGCCATTTTAGACAAGGTGGCGGCCACGTTGCTCATTCCAAAAGCTGCCGCTTTCTCTACCTTACCCCGTCCCATTTGTGCAGAGACTACATTGTATTTCATGCTTTCGAAACCCATTTCTGCGGTGGTGAAATCGCGGTCTATTGGGAACGAACTCCCATAACCGGCTGCACTTCCCAGCGGATTTTGGTCTGCTACTTTATACGCTGCATCCACAAAATATAGGTCATCAATCAAACTTTCCGCATAGGCAGAAAACCATAGTCCAAAAGAAGAGGGCATCGCAATTTGTAAGTGCGTATAACCTGGGAGTAGCACGGTTTTGTATTTGTCGGCCAAATTTAATAGGAGGTCAAAGAGGACTTTTACTTCGCTCTTTATTTCCGCTAGTTCGGTTTTAAGGTAGAGATGCATGGCTACCAGCACTTGGTCGTTCCTAGATCTTGCGGTATGGATTTTTTTACCCGTATCGCCCAGCTTCTTGGTAAGCACATACTCTATTTTGGAATGCATGTCCTCAAAATTGTCTTCAATGACAAACTTTCCCTTTGCGATGGTTTTTGCAATATTGTCTAGTTCCCGTACCAGGTCATCCGTTTCCTTTTGGGTAAGGAGGCCAATTTTCCCCAGCATTTTGGCATGCGCCTTAGAGGCGATTACGTCGTATTTTGCGAGTAGTAGGTCTAACTCCCTATCGTTCCCTACTGTAAAGTGATCAATTTTCTTGTCCGTGCTAAAGCCTTTGTCCCAAAGTTTCATTTTCTATGTATTTACTTCCCCTAGGTGGGAAACTGTTTAGTGTTGCTTGCTATATTCTCTTTTTGCTCACCACTTGGGTGAATCCCAACAATCCTATTAGTATCCGTAGAGCGTTAGTTGTTATCTATTAGAAACCCCTTCAGAATCTTGATATATAGGTCTATTCCCTCTTCTATTTCGCTAAGATAAATAAATTCGTCCGCAGAGTGGGAGCGGGTACTGTCCCCTGGTCCCAATTTTAGGGATTGGCAATATAAACAAGCCTGATCCGAAAGGGTAGGGGAACCATAAGTCTTTCTGCCCAATGCCAATCCAGACTGTACCAAAGGATGGTCTTTAGCGATGGAGGAAGAATTTAAGCGTAAGGATCTTGGGGTCATCTCACAAGGGGCTTCGGCCGCTAAAATATCCGCAATTTCCTGATTGCTATAGCGGTCGTTTACCCGAACGTCTATCACCAGGTCTACATGCCCTGGCACTACGTTATGCTGATTGCCAGCTTTTATTTGGGTTACCGTTAGTTTTACCTCCCCCAATACTTCGGATACCTTGGGAAATTTATAATCTTTAAACCACTGAAGCACCTCTATGGTATTGTAGATGGCATTGTTGTTATTAGGATGTGCGGCATGTGAAGGGGTGCCGTTCACCTTACCATCAAAAACTACCAATCCTTTTTCGGCGATGGCCAATTGCATCAGTGTAGGTTCCCCTACAATAGCTACGTCAATTTTTGGAAGAAGGGGTAGCATACTGTTAAGTCCATTAGGTCCGGAGCTTTCTTCCTCTGCTGAGGCAACTATTATTATGTTGTGGCTTAGGTTTTCCTTGTCGTAAAAGTGGGTGAAAGTTGCCAATAGAGATACTAGGCAGCCCCCGGCATCGTTGCTTCCAAGTCCGTATAGCTTGCCATCTTCCACATGCGGATTAAACGGGTCTCTGGTATAGGCAGAATTGGGTTTAACCGTGTCGTGGTGCGAATTTAACAGGAGGTTGGGCTTGTTGGCATCGTAGTGTTTGTTAAAGGCATAAACGTTGTTTTTCTCCCTTTTAAAAGGGATGTTAAAATCGCTTAACCAATTTTCAATGGCCGCAGCTGTCTTATCTTCTTCGGAGGAAAAAGACTGAATGCCGATCAACTGATGCAGTAAATCAATGGCTTTTTCCGTTCGTTGTTTTTGATCCATAGTTATTTATAAGGTAATTGTGGTATACAAGCTGGCATCTGGGGCTAACATGCTTATATCCCCAATGCACACCTTGCCTACACTTTTGTGAAGCGCATGAAAACAATTTTCCAATTTAGGAAGCATGCCATCCGCTATAATATTCTTTTCCAATAATTCTTGATAGTTGCCAGGTTCCAGGTGTTTTACCACGGAATCCTCGTCCGAGATATCCATTAAAACTCCTTTTTTCTCAAAGCAGTAATAGAGGGTGGTGTCAAAAGCATCACTCATTCCAATAGCAACTTCCGAGGCAATGGTGTCTGCATTGGTATTTAAGAGCTGCCCTTCCCTATTATGGGTGATGGCGCAGAAAACCGGCGTAAAGTCGGCTTGTAGCAATTGATAGATGGCCAAAGTATTTACTTCTTCCACATCCCCGGCAAATCCGTAATCAATATCCTTAACGGGGCGTTTAACCGCTCGGATGGTATTGCCATCTGCCCCGCTCAATCCTATGGCATTGGTGCCACGGGCCTGTAGTTTAGCAACAATGTTTTTATTGGCGAGTCCGCCATAAACCATCGTAATTACCTTTAGGCCTTCGGCATCGGTTATACGCCTACCGCCCACCATTTTAGAGGTTATCCCCAATTTCTCTGCAAGTTGGGTGGCCAGTTTTCCGCCTCCATGTACCAATATTTTTGGACCTTGCATGGCCGAAAAGGCATCGAGGAATTTATGTAGTTCCCCTTCGTTTTCTATAACGTTCCCTCCAATTTTTATAATGGATAATTTCTTTTTCATAAGCCTTTACCTACTTCTCCCACGGGAGCAATAGGGGTGTTTTAGTGAATGTTACTACTTCATATAGACCGGTATGGGTCCGTTAGTTTAGCTGTCTAAGCCCTTTAAGAGCTTTTTTAGCACTATTTGTGCTGCATAGGTCCTGTTATTGGCCTGTTCTATAACTAAGGATTGATTACCATCCAATACCTCGTCTGCGACTATAACATTTCTTCGTACCGGCAGGCAGTGCATAAATTTTGCTTTACCCAACTTCTTGGAGGTGATAGTCCAGTTCTTATCCTGGTTTAACACCTTTCCATAATCTTGGTAACTGCTCCAGTTCTTTACGTATACGAAATCGGCATCTTCCAATGCCTTGTCCTGGTCGTATTCAATCTTCGTATTCTTGGTGATTTCAGGGTTTAATTCATATCCTTTGGGGTGGGTGATCACAAAATCGGCCTCCTGCAACTGCATCATTTCCACAAAGGAATTTGCTACGGCATGGGGGAGTGCTTTTGGATGAGGCGCCCAAGATAGTACCACCTTGGGTCTTTTTTCGGGTTTGTTTTCCGAAAGGGTAATGGCGTCTGCCAAAGCCTGTAAGGGATGGCCAACAGAGCTTTCCATATTAATAACCGGGATTCCAGCATATTTCTTAAAGCCATTGAGTACTATTTCGGCTTCGTCCTGTTCCTTGTCCGTTAGGCTTGGGAAAGCGCGTATGGCTACCAAATCACAATACTGGGCCACAACTTGTGCAGCTTCCTTAATATGTTCGGAAGTTCCCTGATCCATTACCGTACCGTCCCCATATTCCAGGGCCCATCCTTCACTGCCAAAATTCATTACCATCACTTCCAATCCAAGGTTTATTGCTGCCTTTTGGGTACTGAGGCGGGTTCTTAAGCTGTTATTGAAAAATAACAGGCATATGGTTTTTCCAGCACCCAGTGCTCGGTGTTGCAAGGGTGCCGCTTTAAGGGATTTCGCTTCTTCTACCCATTGGGGAAGCGAGTCTATGTCTTGTAAGGATAAAAAATGTTGCATGTGTTTATTTTATAGTGGTAAAAGCTGTTTTGTTTTCTATGGCATCTATAATGAAATGATCCTTGAGGCCATTTACGATCCAGGTTTCTATATTAGCCTTATGTGCAATGGTGGCAGCTTCTATCTTAGATTGCATCCCTCCGGTTCCATGGGAGGAAGTGGAGTGATTTACTTCTTTACTGAGGTCAGACAGACTATGGACCTGTCTAATGGTCTTGGGATCCTTGTTGTCCAAGGATTCCTTGGTGTAAATTCCGTCCGTATTGGTGGCAATAATCAATAAGTCGGCCTTTATCAGGGCCGCAGTGAGCGCTGCCAGCTTATCGTTGTCCCCAAATTTTATCTCGTCCGCTGCCACGGTATCGTTTTCATTGATTATCGGGATAAAATTATTGGCCACCAATATATTGATGGTGTTGCAGATATTCTCCCTGGAGATTTCCCTTTCAAAATCTGAATAGGAAAGCAGGCACTGGGAGGTGAAAAGCCCCAATTCCCTAAAATTCTCCTGAAAAATGCGCATTAGGTGGGGTTGTCCAATGGAGGCCAAGGCTTGTTTAACGGTTATCTCCTGCCCATTGTGTTCTAGTTTTACAAATTGTTTGGCGGCTGCAATGGCACCAGAACTCACGATGATAAACTCGTATTGGTCACTTAGTTGGGCAATTTGTCGCCCAATATCCTCAATTTTTCCCCGTGAAATGTGATCGGTTTCCTTGGTGAGGGTGTTGGACCCAATTTTCAATAATATCCTTTTTCGTTTCATGTGCTTGCTTTTTAACCGATTCCCTTTAAGGGTGATGGTGCCGGGCAGGGCATGGGGTGTGCCCAATGCGTAATGCCATCTGCCTACAATTCTTTTTTCAGGGCTTCAAAAAATACATCTAAATCTCCCTTGGTTATATTGAGTGCAGGTAGTATTCGCAATACGTGTTTGTCACTGGCCCCACCAGTAAACATACGTTGGTTGTGAATTAGTTTCTTTCGCAGTTCTGCCACCTCAAAATCAAATTCTAATCCCAACATCAGTCCCATGCCCTTTACCTGTTTTACTTGTGGGATGGTTGCGGCCTTTTGCTTAAAATATTCATAGAGGAGAGCCGAATTCTCAATGAGCTTCTCTTCTTCCAATACCTCTAAGACCGCCAAGCCTGCAGCGCAGGCCAAATGGTTTCCTCCAAAGGTAGTACCTAAAAGTCCATAGGAGGCTTTAATACTTTCGTGGATTAGCACGCCACCAATAGGAAATCCGTTCCCCATTCCCTTGGCTATGGTAATGATATCTGGTTGTATGTTGAAGTGTTGAAAGGCAAAGAATTTACCACTTCTACCGTAGCCACATTGTACCTCGTCCGCGATGAGAAGCACTTGGTGCTCCTTACAGAGTTTAGCGATGTTTTCATAGAATTTGGGGGATGGCATATCTAAACCACCTACCCCTTGAATGGTTTCTATAATTACGGCACAGACATCCCCTTTGCTGATTTCTGTGATAAACGCCTGCAAATCATCAAAGGGAAGAATGGTAGCTTTCTGCTGTTTGTTGATGGGGGCATTTATTTTTTCATTGTCGGTGACTGCAACTGCTGCCGAAGTACGACCGTGAAATCCATGTTTAAAAGAAATGACCCTGGTTTTCCCATTTTGGAAGGAGGCTAGTTTTAAGGCATTTTCGTTGGCCTCTGCACCAGAATTGCAAAGAAAGAGATTGTAATCCTCGCAATTGGAAAGGCTGCCTAATTTGGCGGCCAGCTCTTTTTGCAGCGGGTTTTGCACCGCGTTGCTGTAAAATCCTATTTTATCTAGTTGGTCTTTTAACCGAGTGATATACGTGGGGTGGGCGTGTCCTATGGAAATTACAACATGACCTCCATAAAAATCCAAATAGTCCTGTCCCTTATCATCGGTAACTACAATTCCCTTTGCTTTAACCGGGGTTACATCATAAAGGGGGTATACATCAAATAATTCCATTTCTTTTACTACTTATTGTCTGCTGGTGCATATATCCACCAGCATATTTGTTATAGGATTAATCCTTTTTAATTTCATTTATTTTATCAAATGAAGCTACAATTCCCCTAATTAAGGAGGAACTAAGGCCTTGGTGTTCCATTTCGTTAAGTCCGGAAATGGTACATCCCTTTGGGGTGGTCACTTTATCTATCTCGGACTCTGGATGGCTTTCCGACTCTATTAATAGGCTTGCCGCCCCGTTACACGTATGCATGGCCAGTTCTTGTGCTTCTTTGGCATCAAAGCCCAACTGTATGGCGCCTTGGGTGGTTGCACGTATCAGTCGCATCCAGAAAGCGATTCCACTGGCGCAGATTACGGTGGCAGCTTGCATCTGTTCTTCGGGAATCTGGAGGGAATGCCCCATTCTGTTGAAAATAGTTTTGGTGAGGTCTATGCGCTCTTTTCCTTTTTCGTTGCTACAGATACAAGTCATAGACTTCCTAACGGAAATAGCGGTGTTTGGCATGGCTCTAATGATATAGTATTTAGACCCAATAATTTCTTCCATTCTGGCAATACTGAAACCGGTAATGGTTGAAATAACCACATGCCTTTCCGTAAGAAGGTCCTTTACCTCCGATAGGATTTTCGCAAAGTGCCCTGGTTGTACGGCAAATATCAAAACGTCGGCTTTGGAAACGGCTTCTTTGTTATCGGAAGTGATAAGAACGTTGTCATAGCTTTCAAATTCCTTAAGATCGGCCAAATTTCTCTTGGTGAGTACCATGGAGGTGGCTCCATTGGTGCTCAAAATACCGTGGGCAATGGATATTCCCAAATTTCCCGCTCCAATTATGGCTATTTTCATTTCCTCTTATTTTAGGTTGGTCCGATAGGAGCGCCTTTCCATGGCGACCTTTCGTGAAAAGTTTGATTTATTGGTCTTAAAAAGAGCTCGTTTAATGATAAAATCCTAAACGAGCCCTTGGTTTTATGTTATTAAAATACGCCTGCCTTTAATTGCAAGCCGGCATCTTCTTCCCATCCGAAGGCCAAATTCATGTTTTGCACTGCTTGCCCAGACGCTCCTTTTAATAGGTTGTCCAAGGCAGAGGTAATTAAAAGGGTGTTGTTGTGCTTGTGCAAATGAAGGTGGCATTGGTTGGTATTTACCACTTGTTTTAGATGGATGTTTTCTTCCGTAACCTGGGTAAAGGCAGCCTCTTTATAAAAATCGGAATATAGCTTATAGGCTTCTTCCAAGCTTCCGTTGAATTCCGTATAAGCGGTTGCTAAAATCCCTCTGGTAAAGTTCCCTCTATTAGGTAAGAAGAACAATTCTCCGGTGTCTTTCTGCAAGCTGTGCAGGCTTTCCTCTATTTCCCCAAGGTGTTGATGCGTAAAGGGTTTATACCAAGATACATTGTTGTTTCTCCAGCTAAAATGAGCGGTTGGGGCAAGGCTGGCTCCTGCACCGGTACTTCCTGTAACGGCATTAATATGGACAGGCTTATTTAATAACTCTGCCTTTGCCAATGGCAACAAGGCCAATTGAATGGCAGTAGCAAAGCAACCTGGATTGGCAATGTATTTTGCAGATTTAATTTCCTCCTTCTTAAGTTCTGGAAGCCCATATATAAAGGTCTTTCCATCCAAGAGAGCATCTTCGGCCAACCTAAAGTCATTGCTGAGGTCTATAATTCTGGTATCCTCGGAAAAAGGGTTTTCTTTTATAAATTTAGTGGAGTTCCCATGTCCTAAACATAGAAAAACGACATCTACATCCGGATTTACCGTTCCTGTGAAGCTAAGATCCGTGGTGCCCAAAAGGTCAGGATGGGCAGTAGTTATTTTTTTATCGGCTCTCGTGGTACTATAGACGAAGTCTATTTTTGCTTTGGGATGGTTTAAAAGTATTCTAATAAGTTCCCCGCCGGTATACCCCGATCCTCCTATAATTCCTACCTTAATCATCTTGTTGATTTACGTGATTGTATATTTTTCCAGGATTGGATAGTATTTTAATAAATCCTTTGGCATCCTCTGCCGTCCAACCTTCATTCATTTCCCCATAACTGCCAAAAGAGGCGTTCATTAAATCGTGGGGAGAGGAGATTCCATCCAATTCAAATCTATACGGGTGAAGCGAAACAAAAACATCCCCGGATACATTTCTCTGGGTATCCGTAAGGAAGGCCTCTATATTTCGCATTACCTCGTCCATGTAGTTTCCTTCGTGCAATAACATGCCATAGAAACTGCCTTGTTGTTCTTTTTGATATTGTTGCCATTTGCTTAGGGTATGTTTTTCCAACAAATGGTGGGCCTTAATTATAATTAGGGAGGCGGGGGCTTCAAACCCTACTCTTCCTTTAATTCCGATGATGGTATCACCTACGTGGATATCTCGGCCAATGGCATATTTGGAGGCGATGGCTTCCAATTTTTCAATATTGTTTACCGGACTGTCATGCTCGCCATCCAAGGCAATTAATTCTCCCTTGTGGAAGCTTAATTTAATCTGGGTGGGTGTTGTTTCCTGTAACTGACTTGGAAAGGCATTGTCTGGAAGGGGTTTATGGGAGGTGAGTGTTTCGTCCCCTCCAACAGAGGTGCCCCAAAGACCTCTGTTAATAGAGTATTTGGCCTTTTCCCATGGATAATCTACTCCATTGCTCTTTAGATATTCTATCTCTTCTTCCCTAGACAGCTTATTATCCCTGATAGGGGTAATAATCTCTATCTCTGGCGCTATGATCTGAAATATCATATCAAAACGCACCTGGTCGTTCCCAGCTCCGGTACTCCCGTGCGCAATATATTTGGCCCCTACTTTTTTAGCGTAATTTACTATTTCTATGGCCTGGACAATTCGCTCTGCACTTACCGATAGCGGATAGGTGTTGTTCTTTAGGACATTGCCAAAGATCAAATATTTAACCACCTTGTCATAAAAGGTCTGTACGGCATCAATGGACGTATACGAGGTAGCACCAAGTTCCAATGCCTTCTTGTGAATACTGGCTATTTCCTCCTGGGAAAATCCTCCGGTGTTTACACTTACGGCATGTACCTCAAAACCTTTGTCCTTGGATAAATATTTTGCACAATAAGAGGTGTCCAATCCTCCACTGTAGGCTAAAACTAATTTTTTCATTTTACTCTTTTATATAGTTGTTGGGATGGCGATGGACGCCTTCCCTTATTTAGGTTTCTTGCTTAAAAATAAACTTTCCTTTATGCTTTTCAATCGTTTGAAAGCTTTGGAATTTAATTTTTCTGTATTGGGTGATTTGGTTTTTGGGGCCGGGTCATAGAGCATTCCGGTGCAAAGACACATTTTTTGCTCCGTCCTAGTGAGAATATCAAAGTTCTTGCAGGTTTGGCATCCCTTCCAGAATTCTGGATCTGTAGTGAGCTCTGAAAAGGTGACCGGTTTATAGCCCAATTCGTAGTTCATTTTCATGACCGCTAATCCCGTGGTGATTCCAAAAATCTTGGCATCGGGAAACTTTTTTCTAGAGAGATTGAAAACCTCTTTTTTTATCCTTTTGGCCAAGCCTTGATTTCTATAATCGGGATGTACGATGAGTCCGGAGTTGGCTACAAATTTTTCGTGCCCCCAAACTTCTATATAGCAGAAGCCTGCGAACTTTTCCCCGTCTAATGCAATAACTGCATTGCCGTTTTGAAGCCTTTTCTTGATGTATTCTGGAGTTCGTTTTGCGATTCCAGTACCCCTTACCTTTGCCGAATCGTCAATTGTTTCGCAGATGACTTCGGCGTATTTAAAATGGGAATCGTTAGCAATAACAATCTTCATTGAATGTTGCTTTAAAATTAGAAATTAAGTACTGATGGTTTTCTTGAGAGGGGAAATGGACTCACCTATTTCCATAACAGAATGGCACCCTTACGGGCGACGACGTGTACGCGTAGTTAAATTAGCAAGGTTGGTAACCTCTATAATGCTGTATATGTGTGTAGTTCTGTTCATTACTGAAGTCAAAAGTACAAATAAATTTTATTTATCGCATTCTTATTGTCAATTTTTGTGAAATAGATAATCTGTAGATTTCAATCTAACTATTTCATAAATCATAAAGCCGTAAACTGCTATATATTCAAAAAGCAATAGGAATCCGTTTTCTTTATAGGCCTCATTGGAATAGGCAAAGTAGCTTAAAACGATGGTTAGGGACCATACGATGGGGAATCTAAACTGGGTGAAGAGGGTAAGGGCAATTAGGAATATCACATACCAGGGATGCACCGTTGCAGATAGAAAATAGTAGAGGCTAAGAATCCATAACATAGAGGCAACTAGGCTATTAACGGTTTGGTTGCTCCTTATAAAAGTTAATAAGCCAATCCATGCAATGGTAATTATTGGGACAATCATGCCATAGGTTTTAATTAGTTCCCAGGGTTTAGCACCCCAAAACTCTGCTATATATTTTACTAGATTATAGAAGCCTGCATTAAATTCGAAATTTGAAAACCACAACCCTATTGTCTGAGAGTAATTGGAGATAAACTCTGGAGAGTAAAAGGGGAGTGCTAATAAAAGGATCACCCCTCCCACCCATGCATAAAAGTAGATGCTTTTTCTAATTCCAAAGTATTTTAGGAAAAGGGGGAGAAACATTAAGGGGACCAGCTTAATGGAAATGGAAAGGGCGAATACTACTGCAGCAACCTTCCATTTTTGTTGATGGAGTAGGTACAATGCCCAGACAAAAAAGAAGAGCATAACACCTTCAAAATGAAGATTCCCCGTTAGCTCCAATATCACCAAGGGGTTCAGGAAATACCAAAATATAAGGTGAGTGGATTTATTTAGTTTTAAGAGGAGCTTGCGCCCAAAGAAGACAATACCCAGATCAGCTAGGATTATAAAGATGCGCATAATCATTACACTACCTAAAATACTGGGGCCTGCCAGGAAGGTAGAGATGGCAAAAATCACCTGGTTTAATGGGGGGTAGTTGCTAAAGTTAGAGGCACTTAGTTCTCCCATGCCATTGTAGAGATCCATGGCGTGGGGAATGCTGTGGTGTACCTCCATAAGCAGGTCTTTGGGTAAGTGTAGGTAGGGGTTTATCCCATGAATGATCAATTGTCCATCCCAAATAAACCTCAGGTAATCCTGTGAAAGGTTGGGTTCGGCGAAGAGGAGGATAAAACGGAACAGGGTACCGGCAATTAGCAAAAATTTAAAATTCCATTTCTCTAACTGAATAAGTTTATAGCATATAAAAAACAGCGCTGCATACAGGCAAATCAACTTTACAAAGTCGGTCCTAGGCAATTGATAACCAAAGGCACTGTAAAATAAGATGGAGGTCAACACCATTATCATTGGAAAGCGGTGAAGTTTCCAATAAGAAATGGCTTTGTGGATCATAGGGACAGTATCTTAAATGGGTGGGGCAAAATGTACCCCCTAATTAAATTAAAATCAAATATAATTAAATAGGGTTAATAGATGTGGACTGGGGGCGCAAGAAAGTGGGGTGCAGTCTAGCCCGACTTTGTTGTATGAGGTAAAGGTGAAATAGAAATTCGGTTCCTACCAAGTGGTAGAAACCGAATAATTATTTTATAAAATGATTGCCGTAAGCAATGCTGTTATTGCTACGCTAGGCGCGTGCAAATAGGGATTTGAAAAAGACATATCCAAAGCCTAGGAAAAGCATAAAATGAAATGGAAACAGCCCAAAGTCGTTTAAGGGGATGGCGCTGTACATGCCAAAAAGAAAGTAAAGCATTAATAGGGCTTCCAGTATCATATTGGGAGACAGTTTGGTGGTTAGGTATTTATTGCCTTTCCAGCTGTCTTTTACGCTTTTTAGGTTGAATTTAGGGGTCCTTACAAATTCACTTCTTTTTCCCATATGTCCTTCTAACACGGCTATGGAGTTGTGCAGGGAAAACCCTAGCGCAACCGAGAAGAAGGTGAAGAAGATTTTAATGTACTCCACAAAATTGTCCAGACCACTTCCCTGTATGCTTTTGTAGGTAAACCAGTAACATACAAAGAGGATGATGGTGCTAAGTATAAAAAAGTTGGTAGCTTCAAAGATCCATCCCAAATCCTCGTAGCTGCTTTTAATATACATCATGGGGATGCTTAAAATGGCTACCAAGAATACGCATAGGAACATGGAGCTGTTAAGCAGGTGCATCACTCCATGGAATTTGGTTTTTAAAGGAATATTCTTTGCGGATATTACATTCAAGACCGTCTTTCTAAAGTTTTCTGCCCCTCCCTTGTTCCAACGGAATTGCTGGGAGCGTGCAGCACTGATGACCACGGGAAGCTCTGCAGGGGTTTCCACATCTTCCAGATACTTAAATTTCCAATTCTTCAACTGGGCACGATAACTAAGGTCTAAATCTTCCGTAAGGGTATCTCCCTCCCAGTTTCCTGCATCCAAGATGCATGCTTTTCTCCAAATCCCGGCGGTACCGTTAAAATTGATGAAATGCCCCTTTGCATTTCTACCCACCTGCTCTAAGGTAAAATGGGCATCTAGGGCAAAAGCTTGAATTTTGGTGAGGGTAGAATATTCCCGGTTGATATGTCCCCATCGGGTCTGTACCACTCCAATTTCTTGATCTTTAAAGTAAATGACGGTTTTCTTTAACCAATCACTGGCAGGAAGGAAATCTGCATCAAAAATAGCGATAAACTCTCCTTTGGCCGTAATTAAGCCTTCTTTTAGCGCGCCTGCCTTAAAGCCTTTTCTGTTGGTTCTACGGATGTGTTTTATGTCCAATCCGGTTTCCTGTAAAGCCTTTATCCGTTTGGCGGTATCCAATACGGAATCGTCCGTGGAATCGTCCAATACTTGTATTTCCAACTTGCTTTTTGGATACTCCAATTTAGCAATGTTGTTCAGGAGACGCTCCATTACATATTCTTCATTGTAAACTGGCAGTTGTATGGTGACCGTTGGAATCTCCTTGGGGTCTAATAAATTGTATTTTGGGGCTTCCTTGTTCCTTCTTTTGTTTCCCAAGTAATTGACCAATAGGTTTAATTGAGCCAAACTGTAGAAGAAGATCAACAATAAGGATACACTGTAAACGGTGATAATAAGATATGAAATATATATTCCCATTTTTTTATTTTATGCTGTATTTAAATATCCAGCCAAGAATTTTAACGCCTGCAAAGATAGTTCCTTTTAAGGTTCCTGAAACTTTTGAGACCCCAATTCTTTTTTTGTAACGAACTGGTACTTCGGTGTATGTGAAACGTTGCTTTAGTATTTTTAATTGCATCTCCACGGTCCACCCGTAAGTTTTGTCCTCCATTTGGAGTGCCATGAGTACAGGGTACTTTATAGCCCTAAAAGGACCGAGGTCCGTATAAGTGGCACCAAAGAACCATTTCATTAGGGTGGTGGCAAGCGCATTGCCAAAAACCTGTTGGGGGGTCATGGAGCCCTCTTCCCTCAAGGCTTTTACCCTGCTGCCTATAACCATGTCCATATCGCTCTCCAAAATAGGTTGTACCACATTAATTAGTTCCTCGGGATAGTCCGAGTAGTCTCCATCCATAAATACGATAATATCGGGGGGTGTGGATTGTTGGGAGACGTAATTAATTCCCGTCAGGCAGGCGTATCCATACCCTTTTCGGTTCTCGGTAAGGACCGTAGCTCCCGCAAGCTGTGCGTTTAAAGCGGTGTCATCCGTGGAATTGTTGTTCACTACAATTACTTCCGAAACTATTTCAGGAATGTCCTTTATTACCTTGGCAATGGAATTAGCCTCGTTATAAGCCGGGATAATTACCTTGATGACCTTCATGGAATTTGGGGAGTGGGAACTTTCAGGGGTAGAGTCCATTTATTTTATATAACTGTAGGTTTTTTTTTTTGAGCCGATTTTAGTGGTGCGTTCAATGATGTGAAAATTTAAAAAGGGGCAAAGGTAGCATTAGTTTTATGATTTTTTGTTCATCAATTCCATTAAGTCCACATCATTGCCCAAAAGCACATCCGTGGGGTTAATCCTGCCTTTTAAAGGGCCATTTTCAAGTTTTAAAACGCCTCTGGGGCAAACGGCAGAACAGATGCCGCAACCAACACAACTAGATCTAATTATATTTTCTCCTTTCTGGGCATAGGCTCTTACATCTATCCCTTGTTCACAGTACACGGAGCAATTGCCACAGGAAATACATTGTCCGCCATTGGTGGTGATTCTGAAGCGCGATTTAAATCGCTGTACAAATCCTAGGTAGGCGGCAAGGGGGCAGCCAAAACGACACCAAACGCGGTTTCCGAAAATGGGATAAAATCCAGTACCTATCACCCCTGCAAAAAAGGCGCCGATTAATAAACTGTAGGTGTTCTGTACACTTTGGGTTCTTATGCCCAATACGGTTCCAGACTCGGTGAAAAAACTGTACAGGGTCATCAGGGTCATTCCCACTGCGAAAACCAATACGCCATGCACCAGCCATCGTTCTACTTTCCATGAGAATAATGATTTACTGGAGTGTTGTCGGTAGGGGTCCCCTAGGGTTTCGGCCAAGCCCCCACAACCACATACCCAGGAGCAATACCATCGCTTGCCAAAGAAATAGACCATCACCGGAACAATAATTAGGGTGAGTACAATGCCCCAGA
The DNA here is from genome assembly GCF_002150785.1 of Arenibacter amylolyticus. Classification (GTDB taxonomy): domain Bacteria; phylum Bacteroidota; class Bacteroidia; order Flavobacteriales; family Flavobacteriaceae; genus Arenibacter; species Arenibacter amylolyticus. Next base: position 466,379 of record NZ_MTAZ01000004.1, read on the forward strand.
CCAGAATAAACAATCCTATGCCGCCACTATTAAGGAGTGACCTTAGGTTCCATTGAAAAAAGAAATCATAATCCAGGGGAAAGGCATTCTTAAAATCGTAGTACGGCATTTGGAGTCGCACCATTATTTCCGGAATCAGGAAGGCAAAGACGATTTGAAAGAAAAGTACCGAGGTGGTCCTGACCATCTGGTAGGCATTGTGCCGGTACTTAATGTACATGCGTGCGGCCATTACCGTCATCACGGTGGTGTACATAAATCCGTAAACAAACCAATGTCCGGCAGGATTTCCACTTAGCCATTGGCTAATAGGATCTACGGTGTAGGTCCAATTCACTGCGTATTCTGGCCGGAAATAGAGCAAGAGGTAAAAGGTGATTAAGTACACAAACACCAACCAGGCAATCCAGCCTCTGCTAGTGGAGTTGCTGTGATAAATACCATTGTTCTTAATTCCTTTCTTGCCTAATAAAATGGCGTCTGGGAGAATAAATAGCAGGGCCCCAATAATGCCTAGACCAAAGGTAAGGAACCACATCAATACTTTGTTGTTAACCAAAAAGCCTTCCCCAGAAACTTTAGCCAAATTGGCAACCATATCGTGGGGGCTTACATACATAATTTTATTGTATTCTTTGTCCTTTCGGTGTTGGGTGTTGGCATCCTCCAGTGCTTTGATAACCGTTGGGGAAAAGGTGCTCAGGCCATTGAAGGTTTTCCCAACCACTTTACGTTCCAGTTCTTGGACAAATACTTCGCTTCGGATGTTTTGGTTCTCCGCTACCGTTGCCAGGTTATCGGCGCTCAATGTAAAGCTGCCGGTTAGCGGGAGAAGGGAAAATATTCCAAGTCCCACCAAAAAAAGGACTAGCCCTATATGCTTTATCGTTTTCATGGGTATTGGGTTAAGCTTTACTGAAAATTCGTTTCCAACTTTTCTTTTTTGGGTTAATGTTGGTGCCAAAGATGTTGTTGTAATGGGCTACGATATCTTTCTCGTATTGGGAGTAAAATTCTGGATCAAAATTGGCATCCTTTAAATATTCCAAGACCGACTCTACCGACCTTTTTTGAGTGAGCCATCGGTCCACTATTTCGTGTCGCATTCGTATTCCAAGGGTATTGATACCCAAGAATTGTCTGCTTTCTTTGTGAAAGGCGATGGTTATGCAAATTTTTTCTTTGGGGTGTCGCCAATGAAAATGCTCTTCGTATTCTTTTTTAACCGCTTCGGGAAAAACCCAACCATAGGTTTGGTATTCGATGTCTAGAAATTTAGCGGAATTAAACCAATGCCCTGGGTTGTAGGGAGTCTTTCGGCCACAGATGGTTTGGGCCAAGGCTTCACCCATCATTCTACCAGTATACCATACCGCCTCCACGGGCCTACGATTTCCTTTGGGCTGGTGTTGTTCGGCACAATCACCAATGGCATATATATCCGCAATATTGGTTTCCAAATATTGATTTACCTTAACGCCTTTGCCTAGGGATATGCCAGAATCCTTTAAGAAGTTGATGTTTGGTGACACTCCCGCGGTTAAACCAACTACATTACAGGCAATGGTTTCCCCTTTGTCCGTAGTTACGGCCTTCACCCTTCCATGCTCATCGGAAACAATGGTTTCTAAATTGGTATTCAGTTGCAAATCGATATGGTGCTCGCGAATGTGCTCGTTAATCATTTGGGATTCTCCCTTCGGGAGTACAATATTCCAAAAGCTGTCTTCACGGACCAAAAAAGTAACGGGAATGTCCCTACTTCGTAGCATTTCGGCCATTTCTATCCCTATTAATCCCCCGCCTACAATTACCGCACGTTTGCAGACTTCGTTATTGGGGGCATTTGCTTCCAGCATTTCCAGATCTTGTTTGGAATATAAGCCCTGTACCCCTTTTAAATCCTGTCCTGGCCATCCAAATTTATTGGGATTGGAGCCAGTGGCTATAATCAGCTTGTCAAAATTGATCTCCTGCAAGTTTTGGAGTATAAGTTTTTTGTTCTCCGTATCCACGCGCTCTACATAAGCAGTAAGTAGTTCGATACGGTTTTTTTTCCAAAACCAGTTTTCATAGGGTTGGGTATGTTCAAACTTCATATGGCCCATATAGACGTACATAAGTGCTGTACGGGAAAAGAAATAGGCATTTTCATTGGAGATAACGGTAATCTTTTTATCCGATAGTTTTCGGATATGGCGGGCCGCGGTAATCCCTGAAATTCCGTTTCCAATAATAACAATGTGTTCCATAGATGAATGGTTGTATAGACTATGTCGGAATTAAACTGTGGAACTTAAAATATCCTCTCTAATTTAGTCAGGATATGGTTCCTTTTAGGGGTGTTTACCTCAAAAATAGGGATAATAAGTGGGGAAAGAAGGTGAATGAATTTTTAAGTGGGCCATGAAAACCGTAAATTAGAATGCAAAACCATTTAAATGAGTCAATTAAAGGTTATCACTATATGCTTTTTGTTATTAGGCTGTTCCAATGGGGCAACCGATAAACTTAACGGAGTGAGTTTTGTGGCTTCCCGGAATGCAGTGACCCAAAAAGATGTGGATGCTGTGCGTGATGTTTATGCCAAATGTGCCGCAGTAATGCCCTTTGGATTTATCCGTGACAAAGGATCTCCAGAAATTATTTTTGACACTTCCAGGCAGTGGTTCGGGGAAACTAGGACAGGAGCAAGGCAGTATGTAGAAATTTTACATAACAACGGCCTTAAGGTGATGCTGAAGCCTCAGATTTGGATTTCCAAGGGAGCGTTTACCGGAAATATAAAAATGGATACAGAGGAGGAATGGAAAACTTTGGAAAACTCCTATGAAGATTTTATAATGGCTTTTGCTTTGCTTGCGCAGGAGACAGGTGTGGATGCATTTTGTATTGGAACAGAGTTGGAGCAATTTGTACAACACCGTCCGGACTTTTGGTATTCTTTGATAAATAAAATTAGAAATATATACAAAGGGAAGCTTACCTACGCAGCTAATTGGGACGAATATAGTAGGGTTCCTTTTTGGGAGGAGTTAGATTTTATTGGTATAGATGCCTATTTTCCATTGTCCGATCAAAAAACACCAACGGTTGCTCAATTGAGGCAGGGCTGGCAACCTCATAAGGAAAGGATAAGATCTTTATCCCTAGCTAAGAATAAACCAATACTGTTTACAGAATATGGGTATAGGAGCAATAATTACGCGGCTAAACAACCGTGGTTGGTTTCCCATAGTCAGGATGATGTTAATCTGGAGGCGCAAGCAAATGCCCTTCAGGCTATTTTTGAGGAGTTTTGGGGCGAGGCGTGGTTTGCAGGGGGATTTGTATGGAAATGGTTTGTAGATCATGAGAAGTCGGGAGGACCAATGGATAATAGATTTACCCCTCAAAATAAACCTGCCCAGGAAGTGATAAGGAACTTTTATAGGCAGTCTTCCTGAAAAGGAGGGGGTTCTTTGCCAAGTGCCCTATGCTACCCCTGCTTTTATTACTTAAAACGTTGAAGTGTTAATAGAACAAATCCCTAAGGGCTTATTATTTCGGCAGTGTTTTTGATGCTTTATATATAAACTTATTATGGTGCTAAGCAAAAGAACATATCTACTGGGCTGCTTGTTGGGACTGATATCTTTTTATGGAGGAGCGCAGACCTCCACAAAGAAGGTGGTCGCCGAGAAAGGGGATGGTATCTATTCGCTTCTTAGAAAACAAGGAATGAGTCCTGCTAGGCATTATGGCCATTTTATAGCCCTTAATAAAGAGAATTTATGGGAGGGCACCCAGCTATATGAAGGCGAGGAATATCTGTTGCCTGTATTGAATCCCGATTTGGGAGACAAACCGGCTTCCTCTCCAAAAAGCACCCCAGGAATAGCCAAGGAGGCAACAGTAATCCACGAGCCATTATTTGGAGAGAAACACGCTGCGGTAACTAGGAAGAGCAACAAACTAAAAGGTGCTGTTTATTATTTAATCTCGGGACATGGCGGACCCGATCCCGGTGCTGTGGCAACCTATAATGGAAAGATGATTGCAGAGGATGAGTATGCGTATGATATTACCCTTCGCTTAGCCAAAGAGCTTATGAGTCATGGTGCGGAAACCTATATTATTGTTCGAGATCCCAATGATGGGATACGGGATAACAGGTTCTTGAAGGCAGATAGGGATGAGGTAGTGCTTCCCAAAGCCATAATTCCCTTAAACCAATTAGAACGATTACAGCAACGCGTAGCGGTAGTGAACAAGCACTACTTAAAGAATAAGGGGAAATATCAGCGGCTAATTGTAACCCATGTGGATAGTAGGGGGAAAGGCCAGAATATAGATGTGTTTTTCTATCACCATGAAAAGAGTAGGAATGGCAAGCATTTGGCAGAGCATATCCATGAAACATTTTATAATAAATACAAACGGTATCAACCCAATAGAGTTTACGAAGGTAGTTTTAGTGATCGTAGCGGCTTGTATTTGGTGAAGAACACCTTGCCAGCCATGGCCTACATCGAAATAGGGAATATTAGGAATAAAAGAGACCAAAAACGTATTTTGGAACCTAATAATAGGCAGGCATTGGCAAAATGGATTTCTGAAGGGATAATTTTAGATCGTTCAAAAAGGGGGTATTAAGGGTTTAGTCTACAATGTGTTTTTTATAATAATTATATAATTGATCCGGGCCAGAGCCAAGTACTCGTTGTAAGTGAATCATGCCAAAGTGATATTGTAGCCTAACCGTGCCTAATTCCTCATATTTTCTAGCCGAAGTGATAACATAATGGGGCAAAACCGTAAATTTTTCCGCCTTGTACAGGCGACCTATAAGTTCGGAGTCTTCATAAATAAGAAAGGCTTCTCGATACCCGTCCAGTTTTTGAAAAAGTGCTTTTTCTACAAAAAGCGATTGATCTCCCCCGCGACAAAGCTTGTGGTTAACTCGGCTAAACCAGGCGAAAAATTGGAGAAACCTGCTATTGGTGTCAAATTTCATCCTAAAGCAGCCCGCTTTAATTCCAGATTTGTATGCGTTAATTATAAAGTGATCGAACCCTCTTGGAGGAAAGGTGTCTACGTGGAGGAAGTAGAGAATATCCCCACTGGCGTATTGGGCTCCTAGATTCATCTGTGTTGCGCGACCTTTTCGGGACTGTAAGACGGTGGCGCCACTGTCTTTGGCAATGGCTATGGACTGATCGCTGCTACCGCCGTCTACCACGATAATCTCCTTAACCGTATTTGGATTGCTATTTTCCCTTAGATATTCTAGAAGCTTGTGAATAATGGCAGCCTCGTTAAATACCGGGATGATAATGCTAATAGTTTGGGGGTTATTTGGTGTCATTCAGGGTCCAGTTATAATCTAAATAATCAATCTTGGTATTGGCATTTAATGGAGTGTGTGCGTATCTGTTGATATACTCCCTAAGGGAGCCTTCCTGGGTGAAATCATTTTTAAACCATCTGAAAATTTTGGAAAGGGAGGCCCTATCCTCCGTTATAATATTACGACTTTTATCATTAATAAAATCAACCGCTGATTGTTCCAAAAGCAACTCCAAATTAGACGCCGTAAAGGCGCGATCTATTAGTTTGGGGCAGGAATAGGAGGCGCAATTAATGGCAAAATGAATTCGGGGTTCGTTCATTTTTCTAAGAATTTTATGCTCTAGGTCTCCTAGGGAGATCATTTGGTTTCCTATAGCAACTATTCGTTGGCCCCAGGGGTTTCTTAGATCTTTGATGCTCTTTAGCGGGTAATTATCAATAATGAGCTTTACGGTGGCCGCATTGTACAGATTGATATAATAGGCCAGTTTTTCTTGGCGATCCGTACCATCCGTGGGACCGTTGTATTTTAAATAATCTAGGTACTCATTAAGTCTATTGATATCCTTTTTAAAGCTGCTGTAATTTACAAAACCATTTTTGTCCAGGTGTTCCTGTAGTAGGTTGCTCCAAAGGGAATGGTCTGTTTGTGAAATTTTTTCCACCCCATTGTTCACCTTAACCAACGCTACTTCCGTGGGGATAGGGAGTTGGTTAAGGGAAAATAGCAAGAGCAATAAATAGATTGTATTTGTCATAAACTGTTATTGACTCTGTGGGTGTTTGGGGGGAAGTGGCAATACTCACTTCTGTAATTTTTAGCAGCAACCGCCCCCGTTATAATGCCAGGTGCTTTCACTAATATGGATGTCCGGATTGCTTTTTTGTAAGCTAGCAGCTGTTTTGTCACAAACTGCCAGGGGTTGGTTTTGCATCAATACATGGCCTTCTTGGTCGTCAAAATACTCCTCGTCTCCATAATAGATAGCAGTCTTTCCAGTAAAAACACAAGGTCCGTCCTTGGGCATAGGGTCTTTAATGGCAGCAATTTCTATAGACTCTATAAAGATAAGTTCTTCGGTAGGGTAGTGGTTTGGGGACAGTACCCTGTACGATTTTCTTGCTCTAATTTCAATGGTGCCAAAGCCGGCATCGGTAAGTACCTTTACGTACTCTTTTAAGGGGATGCTCCCACTAAGGCAGAGTGCGCGTAACCTATCGTCGTTTCTTAGGGTCTCGTTCATGGGCTGTTCACAAATGGGGTCGCTCATTACCAATCGCCCATGTGGCTTTAGAACGCGATACATTTCGGAAACCGCTTTTTTTAAGTCCTCGGCCTTAAAAATATTAAAGAGGCAATTTTGAGCCGCCACGTCAATACTTTCATCGGGAATAGGTAGGCTTAGGGCATCCCCCTTTTTTAGGTCTACAAATTCGCTCTTGAACCACGGATTCTCCTTGGCCGCAATTTTAAAATTGTTGCGAGAGGCTTCCAGCATTTCATCTACAATATCTACCCCAATTACACCTCCTTTTTGTCTGGAGAAATAAGCAAATTGTAGGAGCTCCATGCCACCACCTACGCCAACGTAAAGTACTTTGGGGTTGTTGATGAGGTCTTGGGGGGAAATGGTGCTTCCGCAGCCATAATTCATCTCCTGCATTATTTTTGGAATGGAAAGCCCGGGAAATTGCCATATCGGATTGGTGGTGCAGCATAGGCCAACATCGGGGGTTAATGCGGCATCTTTATATAATTCGTTTGTTGCATTTAAATAACTCATGGGGATAATATATTAATGGGCTAAGAATCTTAATTCCGTGCCTTTGTTTTAATGGGTTTGTTTCTAATAATATAATCGTCGTTCTAACCTTTATAAACTTTCTTTGTAGGGAGTTGATTTATTACTTTTTATTTTTCTTTTGGGCATCTTAATCCAACGCGGGCCAATCTTAAAACTCCAGACTTTGTGAACTTCCCTGGTTAGAGTTGACCGTTTTAGTAGGCAAAATCAGATAAAGTCCAATGTTACATACTTGTTAAGGTCTAAAGTCTCAGAGATAAGAGGTTACAGGCTTATGCCAACTAAGGTACTCAATACTCACTACTTTGTACTTACAACTCTATACTCCCTTTATCAATTCGCGGAACAATTTTATCATCTTGGGTTCGGTGGTGGTAGCTATTTCAATAATCTCCTCAATATTCACGGGCTGTAGATTTTCTGGATCACACTCATCCGTTAATACGGAAATGGCCACCACGGGCAGGTTTAAATGGTTGGCAACGATTACTTCGGGCACTGTGCTCATTCCCACCGCATCGGCTCCCAACATTTTTAACATTCGGTATTCTGCTCTGGTTTCCAATTGCGGACCTAATACGGAAACATACACACCTTGTTGTAAACTAATGTTCTCCTGCTTGGCAATGGATATAAGTTTAGTGCGCATTTCGGAATCATAAGGGTTGCTCATATCGGTGAATCTACTCCCAAATTCGCCCACATTTTTAAAGGCCAAAGGGGAACCGCCTTGAAAATTAATATGATCTTCGATCAGCATAATCTCCCCTTTTTTAAAGTTTAGGTTTATGGCGCCGGCAGCGTTGGAAATTAAAAGCTTTTTAATCCCCAGGCGCTCCATCACCCTAATGGGATAGGTTACGTCTATAAGGTCGTAACCTTCGTATAGGTGGAACCTGCCCTGCATTACCACTACTTTCTTTCCTTCCAATTCTCCAAATATGAGTTTGCCAGCATGGAATTCAACCGTGGCCAAGGGAAAATAGGGGATGTGATTGTAGAAAGCCTCTATTGGATTTTCTATTTCACCGGCTAGCTTTCCCAATCCAGTTCCCAGTACTATTCCTATTTCGGGTTTATGAAACCCTTTCTCGATAAGATAATCTACAGATTCGTTCAGTTGTTTACTGGTCATAAGTTTTATTGTTTTTTTAAAAAAGGTTTAAATGCCGCTATGTCTTTTATATCCTCATAGTAGTCGATATCATTTTTGGGTGATAGTAAAAAATACTCTTCATCCTTTAGGTGTGCCAAGGTGTTTTTTAGCACAGTGTCCGTGCCCCAAGACTTATTCTTGAATAATTCAGGGGTGGGTGTTTTCATTCCCAATAGGTAATATCCGCCATCCAGGGCGGGACCCACCACATAGTCATTGGAATCCAACGCTTCAAAAGCGGCTTTAAGCTCGCTTTCATTTAGGTCGTACATATCGCTACCTATTACTATAATCTTTTCGTAGCCCTCCTTAAATCCATCTTCAAAAGCGTTACCCATACGTTCACCTAGATCTGTGCCTCGTTGTACTTTTTTCAAATAAGTATTGGGGTTCCACAAATCATCTTCATTGATATAATCCGAATAGCACACCCATTTATCCACCTCTAAATCGGTGGTGATTTTCTGTGTATGTAAAAGTAAGAATTTGTAAATATTCAAGGCGGCCTCATTTCCAATACTGGCGGCAAGTCTTGTTTTGCACTTGCCCAATACGGGGTTGCGGGTGAAAATTAAGAGTAAGTTTTTAGGCTTTACCATAGGGTAGGTAATTTTTATATTTTAATTGGATCAATGTACTGCTCTAAGTAAAGATTTCCAATTATTCCTTTCTCGTTTCTCTAATGATAAACTTTTTCACCATGGGTTAAAAGCCTTCCCCAGTATCTGTTGTACGCATGTACGCTGTCCGTTTCTTGGCCCCTTGAATTGTATACGGGATTACCTTGATTTTTCCATTTGAAGATGTCGCCGTATAAATTAAGCACTTTGGTGTATCCCAATTGTCTTAATTTTTCCCCTATATGCTCGGACCGGATGCCAATGGAGCAGTAAACCACCAAAGGGGTATTTTTATGGGGAATTAAAGATTGGATATCCGTAGCGTTAAATGTCTCATATCCTATCCATAATGCCTCTGCTAGTCGGCTAACGGCATATTCTTTGCTTTCTCTGGCATCCAATAATGTGTAATGGGTGTGGAGTTTAAGTTCTTTAGTGGTAATATAAGGTACACTGTGATTGTTTAACTTTTTTAGGGTGTCTTCTATCCTTGGCTGTCCATGACTTTTAAATAGGCAAAGAAAGAGCGTAGCAAAGGGTAATAGATTTTTCACGTGGTAAGGTGGGGTTAAAAACCAAATATACTATTTACTGTGATCAATAATAGGCCGGTGCGGTCTTGTGATGGACTTCTCTTTATAGATGGGAGGCTAGTGGTTGGACTTAAAGTTTGTTCTTTTAGACCGGTTAAAATTTCACTTATTCCCGTAAATTAGCGTTGCTAAAGGGGGCAAATAAAAAAAAGCCCTTGAAAAATCAAGGGCTTTCGAGGTGGTGCCTCCAGGAATCGAACCAGGGACACATGGATTTTCAGTCCATTGCTCTACCAACTGAGCTAAGGCACCATAACGTCTGTAAGCGGGTGCAAATATAAATTCAATTTTAAGATATACAAACAAAAATGAAGAAAAAGCTCGTAGTTTTTTTACAAATAGTGATATTTGCGATATGAACTTAATTATCGATGCGGGGAATACCCTAGCAAAAATGGCGGTTTTCAAGGGTCGGGACATAATTAGTAGCCGTAAGGTGCCCCTGAAAGATTTTGCTGAGAATGTGAAAATAATATTTTCTGAATTCAGCAGTATAGAATATACCATGCTTTCTACAGTAGGGGCATTGAGTGATGCTGAAATAAATATGGTGGCTGTTTTTTGTCGGGTCCACATTCTGAGTCATACTACCAAAGCACCTTTTAAAAATTCCTATGCCACGCCCCAAAGCTTGGGTGTAGATCGCATTGCCTTGGCAACGGCGGCCTTTTATCACAATCCCCATGGTAATACCTTGGTGATAGATGCAGGAAGCTGCATTACTTATGATATTATTAACGATTATGGGGAGTATTTAGGAGGGGCAATCTCTCCTGGGGTAACCATGCGGTATAGGGCACTGAATAATCAGACGGCCAAATTACCGCTTTTGGAAAAAGCCCCTATCAACGACTTCATCGGGAATACCACGGAAACCAGTATTCACAGTGGAGTGGTCAATGGAGTTTGTAACGAAATAGATGGCGTAATTTCACAATATCAAAGTAGATTTGCAGATTTAACAGTTATTTTAACAGGGGGGGATGCGCAATTTTTGTCAAAACGATTAAAAAATACCATATTTGCGCATTCTGATTTTCTCCTTCTGGGGTTAAATCATTTGCTGGAATACAACAAACGCTAGATGATCAAAAATTTTATAATTGCAATTTTATGCGTAACTTCGGTTAGCATATATGCCCAAAACAGTACAGTGTCCCCATATTCATATTTTGGTATAGGGGATTTTAGGGCAACCAATTCGGTAGAGAATAAAATGATGGGCGGTTTAAGTGTCTATGGAGATAGTATTCATATCAATTTAAATAACCCTGCCGCCTACGGAAAATTGGGCCTAACTACCTATACGGCGGGCCTATCACGAAACGAATATAATTTTAAGACCAACACCTCCAATGAGAGTGCCTCAGTTTCCAATTTGGATTACCTGTCCTTAGGTTTTAGGCTGGGTAAAGGATTGGGAATGGGTTTTGGTATTATGCCCTATACCTCGGTAGGTTATAATTTTCAATCAGAGCGTACCCCTGCCGGTCAGGGAACGGTTAGGGAATCATTCTCTGGTTCTGGAGGGGTTAATCGCGTTTACCTATCTGTGGGGTACGAGATGATAAAGAATTTGAGTGTAGGGGTGACTTCCAATTTTAATTTTGGAAATCAGGAAATCAATACTATACAAACAACCGAAGGGGTGCAGTTGGGTTCCTTTAATAGGGTGTCTTCAAGAATTAATGGATTCGATTTTAATTTTGGTCTCAATTATACTCCTAAGATAGATGGGAAGCATACGCTGTTTTCCAGTGTTATAGTAAATACGCAGGCAAATCTAGTTTCTAGAAATACCCGCACCATTGGCTCATTCTCCACCGCAAACGGTATGGATGTAGAGGTGATAGCGGTAGATTTAGAGGCTAAGGGGCTGGCGAGAACAGGGGTTCAAATTCCTACCACCACCACCTTGGGGTTGGGATATGGCCTAGATAGAAAGTGGTTTCTAGGGGCCGAGTATAGCTTTCAAGAGTTGAGTACTTTTGAGAATGAGTTGTCGCCTGCGAGTAATTTAGAATATCAGAATGCTAATACCATTAGGTTTGGAGGGTATTATATCCCCGAGTATAATTCCTTTTCTAGTTATCTAAAACGTGTTACCTATAGGGCTGGTGCCAGTATAACTACCTCAGGGATTGTGGTAGATAATAAAGAGATTAATGATTTTGGCATAACTTTTGGACTTGGTTTGCCACTAGGACAAGGAAGAGAATTTTCTAACGTGAATATTGGATTTGAACTAGGTAGAAGAGGAACCAAATACGGAGACTTGGTAGAAGAGAACTATTTCAAGGTAAATTTAGGTCTTTCTTTAAATGATACAGGTTGGTTCTCCAAGAGGAGGATTAATTAATAAAATGCTTACTACATTAACCACTTTAAAATATACAGACTTATGAAAAAGAAACTCTACATTGCAGCGATAGCCTTAATGGGAACTGTAGGTATGGGGCATGCACAGGCACAGAATCCAGAGTGTATGACCAACTTATCCATATACACCGAGCATGTAAAGGTTAAAAATTACGACGCGGCCTATACGCCATGGAAAATGGTGTATGAAAACTGTCCTACCCTAAACTGGGCTAACATTCTATATGGCGCCAGAATATTAAAGGATAGGATAGATAATTCTACCGGAGATGCAAAAGCTGCTAATATTAAAGAACTCTTGGAGCTTTATGATAATCGTATGAAGTATTTTGCGGCTAAGACCAGTGTCGCAGAAACCATCATTGATAAGGTGTTGCTGAAGTTTGATGAAAAAATGATTTCTAACGAGGAGATTTATTCAGAGTTGGACAAAGCCTTCAGAGAAGATCCAGCAAATTATAAGAACCCAAAAGCCCTTTATCTATATTTTTCCAGTTTGGTAGATCTTCACGCTGAAGGAAAGAGAGACATAGAGGAAGTATTTGAAAGGTATGATGCGGTTACGGAAAGGATAGAAGAGGAGAATGAAAAGTTGACTGCTTCTATTGCCAAACTATTGCCAAAAGAAGACGCAGGTACTTTAACTGCTAGAGAAAAAAGACAGTTGAGATCTTTTAATAGCTATTCCGAGAATTACGGAAAGATATCTGAAAGTATTGATAGTAAGTTGGGTGCTCTGGCAAACTGTGAGAACTTAATCCCTCTTTATAACAGGAGTTTCGATGCTAAGAAGGACGATATCACTTGGGTAAAAAGAGCAGTGGGAAGAATGTATAGCAAAGAGTGTACAGAAGATCCTTTGTTTAGAAAGTTATTTGAGGCGCAATTGGCCATGGAGCCATCTGCTAGTGCTTATATGTACGGAGGTACCCTAAAAAATAATGCAGGAGACACCAAAGGTGCTATTGCCGATTTTAACAAGGCGTTAGAGTTGGAGACAGATTCTAGAAAGAAGTCTAACATTGCCTATAGAATTGCTACTAGCTACAGAAGAAGTAGTAAGTCTACCGCTAGGAGTTACGCTCAAAAAGCAATAGATGCTAATCCGGCGAATGGAAAAGCTTATTTATTGATTGCTAGTTTGTATGCTTCTAGTGCTAATGACTGTGGGGAGACTCCATTTGAGAAAAGAGCGATCTACTGGAAAGCCGCAGAAATGGCTCGTAAGGCAGGGCGTGTAGATCCTGCGGTTAGCGGAAGCTCTGCACAGGCAGCAACAAGCTACGATGCTAAAGCTCCATCCAGAACAGATATCTTTAACTCTGGAATGGCTGGTAAGACTATATCTTTCTCTTGTTGGGTTGGAGGTAGCGTAAAGGTGCCTAGCTTATAAGATGGTATTGAGTAGAATATATAAACTAACTAGCATTGCCGTAGTCTTTTCTATGGCAATGCTTTTTTGTTCCTGTGCCGATAATTATAAAAGGGTAGGGGACGAAGCCATCAAAAAAATGTTTCCCAGCGGGATTGCGGAAGATTTTACCTTAACCTACACCGAGACTTCAGACGCGAAAAATGAGGATGGGTCGTATGGCTCTAGGGTGATAGCTGTTTTGAAAAGCCCCGTCAGCAATGATTTTGATAACTTAGACTTCCCTCATAGGACTTTTCCAGATGGATTGAAGGTAGAGTTCTTTGATGAAAAAAGGATGAAAACTACAGTTACAGCAGATTATGGGATTATATATTCCCGGACAAATCTCATAGATTTGCAGGGTAATGTAGTGATAGAAACCGAAGATGGTAAAAAATTAGAAACACCTCAGTTGTACTGGGATAGGAAGAACGACTGGATCTTTACCCAAGAGAAATTTAAATACACCAATCCAGAGGAAGGAACCGTTATGGATGGGGAGGGGATGGATTTTAATAGGTCGTTTAGTTTCCTACATGCCAATAGAACCTATGGGATAATGAGTATAAAAGAGAAAAAGGATGATTAAGATTTTAAGGTACACAGAGTATATTTACTTGGCCGTAGCGGTAATTTCCGTTTATGAAATTTATGCAGAGTGGAATTTGGACAGGAACCGGGCTTATCTGTTTGTGTTCTTTGCAGTAGTTTCTATAGGGATGTTTATTTTTAAAAAGTCCTACAGAAAACGGTTCGAGGAACGTCAAAATAAAAATAAATAGTAGTCTTGGAGGCAACAATAATCGTTATTGTTATTTCATTACTTTTTTCCGCGTTTTTTTCGGGGATGGAGATTGCATTTGTTTCTGCGAACAAGATCCATATCGAAATAGAAAAGAAACAGGATAACTTTATGGCGAGGGTGCTTACCCTCCTTACCAAAAGACCTTCCAAGTTTATTGCTACCATGTTAATTGGTAATAATATTGCTTTGGTGGTGTACGGACTGTTCATGGGAGATCTGTTAATGGAGTTGTTTTCGGGCTGGCAGACTTCTTCCATCGGTTTTGTGAGGTTGGTTTTCACAGATTTTAGCCTGATTACCCAAACGGTTATTTCTACCTTGATCATATTGCTGACTGCAGAATTTCTGCCCAAGGTTCTTTTTCAAATCTATAGCAATACCCTGCTGCGCGTATTGGCGTTCCCCGCCTATGTGTTTTATTTGCTGTTCTCCTTAATTTCCGATTTTGTTATCTGGATATCAGACTTTATTCTAAAGGTGTTCTTTAAGACCGATGGGGATGAGGTGCAATTGGCATTCAGTAAAATGGAGTTGGGCGATTATATTACCGAGCAAATGGAGGCAGTGGAAAAGGAGGATGAAATTGACTCTGAAATTCAAATTTTTCAAAATGCTTTGGAGTTTTCGGCTGTAAAAGCAAGGGAGGTAATGGTTCCTAGGACCGAAATTGTTGCGGTAGAGCTTCATGAGACTCCTAAAAACCTAAAGAAACTCTTTGTAGAAACCGGTTTTTCTAAAATTTTGGTGTTTAAAGATACTATAGATGACGTTATTGGCTATGTGCATTCCTATGAGCTTTTTAGGAAGCCTAAGACAATAAAGAGTATTCTGATGCCGGTAGAGTTTGTTCCAGAGACCATGCTGATCAACGATATCCTGAATATTCTCACCAAAAAAAGGAAGAGTATTGCAGTGGTGTTAGATGAGTATGGAGGTACCTCTGGGGTGATGACCGTAGAGGATATCGTAGAGGAACTGTTTGGCGAAATAGAGGACGAGCACGATTCTACGGATCTTCACGAGGAAGCATTGGATGGGAGTACTTTTAAGTTTTCCGGAAGGTTAGAGGTAGATTATGTTAACGAGCAGTATAAGCTAGATCTTCCAGAAAATGACGAGTACGAAACCCTGGGCGGATTAATCATGAACGAAACGGGGGAGATCCCAGATCAAGATTCTGAAATTAGAATCCAAAATTTCCTTTTTACCGTATTGGAAGTGTCCAGTAATAAAATAGATCTTGTTTTGTTAAAAGTTTTAGAAAAAGATTGATTATTCCACTAATTTTTGGTGTTTTTTAGTTTTTATTATTTCAAAAGAAAGTAGTAGTTTTGCGACCCTATAGGTATAGGCTTAATTTTAAATAGATTACATAATGGCAGTATTAGAGAATATAAGGAAACGGACAACCGTGTTAATTTTGATCATAGGTCTGGCCTTGTTCGCATTTGTTATTTCGGGAGTTCTCAGCAGTGATGAGCTGGGTGGCGGAGCTAAGGTAGGGTCTTCCGTTGCCGAAGTAAATGGGGATAAAATTTCCATTGATCAATTTAGACGGAACGTGGAAGCATATTCTAGAATGGTGGGGCCATCGGCCTCGTCCATGCAATTGGTAAATCAAGTGTGGGAAAGGGAATTGAGAACTACTATCCTAAACCAGCAGTTCGAGGATTTGGGAATACAAGTGGGGCAAGATCAAATTATCAACTATATTAAAACCATTCCCTCCTATGTTCAGAATCCTGAATTTCACGATGCCAACGGTGTTTTTGATGAAAACAGGTTTAGAGCTGCCGTAGCAGATTGGAAAGAGAATAATCCAGCGCGTTATAACCTGTGGTTGCAAGATGAGCAAGCCATTATACAGAATGCCAAGGAGCAGTCCTATTTTAATTTGGTAAGAGCCGGAGTGGCTTCTACCCTTAAAGAGGGCGAGCTAGAGTATAAGTTGGCTAATAATAAAATTGATATTTCTTACGTAAGAGTGCCCTACGCCTCTATTCCGGATTCTACTGTGTCTGTGAGTAAAAAGGAAATTGAAGCGTATATAAAAGAGCATAAGGAAGATTTTAAACAGGAAGTGGCTAGAGATATCCAGTTTGTTTATTTTGAGGAAAAACCATCTGTGGAGGATGATGCTCAGGTGAAGGCCGAAATAACCAATCTATTGGATGACCAAGTAGTATACAATGCCCAGAAAGATGCAAACGATACCGTACCTGGATTTAGGAATGCAACGGATGTTGCTGCTTTCTTGGATCGTAACTCCGATATAAAATACGATACCATCTACAAGGCTAAAAATGAGTTGTCTGCAAAATTTGCAGATTCCCTAATGGCATTGCCAAAAGGAGCGCTATTTGGTCCTTATTTGGATGGTGGTTATTACAAGGTGTCCAAAATGATGGATAAAAAGGCCAACGGTTCCGTAAAGGCAAGTCATATTTTGATTGCTTATGAGGGGGCGCAAAACGCAAATCCGCAAGTAACCAGAACTAAGGAGGAAGCTGAGACAAAGGCAAGAAATCTTCTTAGAGAAGCCAGAAACAATAAAGAAATTTTCACCCAATTGGCCAGAGATAACTCAGACGGACCGTCTGCGCCAAGAGGTGGTGATCTTGGGTATTTCCAAGAAGGAGTTATGGTAGAGGAGTTTAACGACTTTGCATTTAAGAATTCTGTAGGTACCGTTGGTATGGTGGAAACCGATTTTGGATTCCACGTAGTGAAGATCGATGATAAGCGCGATGTGGTTCAATTAGCTACTTTGGCAAGGGAATTGGAGCCTTCCGATGAGACTATCAATGCCCTTTTCACCGAGGCTACCAAATTTGAAATGGATGCTATTAATAGCAAGGACTTTTCTGCTACGGCTAAAGCTGGTGACTATGTAATTAGACCGGTAAATAAAATTAAGGCAATGGACGAAAACCTTCCAGGCTTGTCTGCACAGCGAGCTATCGTGCAGTGGGCTTTTAATGACGCTACCAAGTTAGGTGATGTAAAGCGTTTCGACCTAAACAATGGGTATGCCGTGGTTCAACTTACTGCAAGTTATAAGGAAGGACTTATGGCAGCAGAAGATGCTTCCATAATTGTGCTGCCTAAAATTAGAAATAAGAAAAAAGCAGCGCAGATTATCAATGCTAACAAGGGGAAATCCATGGATGCATTCGCAAGCGACAACAATGTTAATAAGGCCACGGCCTCTGCTTTAACGATGAAGTCGCCCATTATTCCAGGTGCAGGTTCTGAGGCGTATGTAGTTGGTTCTGCATTTGCATTGGAGCAAGGTGCTACCTCGGAGTTGTTAGAGGGTGAGACCGGCGTTTATATGGTTACTGTAACAAAGAAGGAGGAGGCTCCGGAATTGGATAATTACAGTACCTATGCCAATAACCTTCAGGCATCTGCAGCAGGAAGAGTAGATGTTTCTGTATACAACGCATTAAAAGAAGCGTCGGAGGTTGTAGATAAAAGAGCTACGTTTTACTAGTAGTTTCTAAACACGATAATAAAAAGGCGGATCTTTTAAAGATCCGCCTTTTTTTATGCCTTATAAGCTAATGGTGGAGGTTGTTATTATGTGGGGGAAGTGTGCTGGATTGCCGTAAAATCCATGCCTGAGAGCTTATTTCTGGGGCTCAATTAGTGTTGCACTCAGATTTTATTACTTAACCATTTTAGCATATGGAATCACCGTGTTGTATCCCTTGTCCCTAAAATAATGTACCGTGCTCTTATTGCCTACCGCCAATATAAAATCGCCTCCCCAAGCCCCTAAGCTCTTTATAGCTCCTTTAAAATCTGGGAATAGTTGTTCTTTCACTGTAGGGATACCTAGAATTTCACTCATGATAGCCTCGTGTTTGGTGATCAGCTTCTCTAGCTGTCTGCGGTTGGTGCTGGTAACAATACGTTGGGTAATGCTATTTATTTTTGGGAGTTCTGCGTAAAGGTCTAGATTCTTGGACCGGTAGGCAGCAATTCCATCCCGACTATTTTGTTTTTTGTTTAAATGGATAAAGTATAGGTCGTTTTTGTAGGAGGGATTAAAGGCGACTTCTTTTACAATTGGCTTTCCCTCTTTTAATTGATAGGTGATAGGGCTATTGTGCTGGGCGCAGGCAATATCATACCCGCTTCCAGAGAAGGCATCCCACAGTAGGGTATAGGCGTCTACCTGGGCCCATTGAGCAATATTATTGATCAATGTGGAAGAAGAGCCCAATCCCCAGTCCCTTGGAAAGTTTAATGAGGTGGTAATTTCAAATCCGGCCTCCCCTTCCAAAAAGTGTGGATTCAATTTTTGAGCTGCTGCCAAAATAGTATATAAGGTGTTGGAGACGCCTTCCGTTTGTAGAGGGTCAATAGCAATCCCCTCTTCCAAAGATTTTGGGGGTAAAAGCTGGCCTTCCGGGCCCAGGTGGTAGATTTCCTGAAACCATACCTTTCCCTTTTCATCAAGACTTTGCCAAATAAGCTGTTTGGTGCTTGCGGGTTTTACGGTTAGGGATTGTCCGTAAACCGTGGGTACGGCTAAACTTAAGGCGCCGTCTAGCACCAGGTACTCACCGGTTATAAGTAGTTTTCCGTTGCTGTAAAAGGAAGTGCTCATGCTTGGTTTCTTAGATTCTCAAAGGCACTTACCACCGCACTGTGAGAGGCGGTGTGCTTTTTGAAATATTTGATCAGGGCTTTCTTTTCAGATTCCGTTGCTCCCAGCTGATTGAGGATGTTTAGTAGATGCATTTTCATATGCCCCTGCTGAATGCCTGTGGTAACTAGAGAGCGTAGGGCGCCAAAATTCTGAGCCAGTCCGGCTGCGGCCACTATCTGCATTAGTTCCTTGGCATTGGGATTTTGAAGGATTTCAAGTGCCATGCGTACCATGGGATGAAGACTTGTTAAGCCGCCAACTGTACCTAAGGCTAGCGGAATTTCTATCCAAAATTTGAAAATATCATTTTCAATACTGGCATGGGTCAGGCTGGTGTACTGTCCGTCTTTGGCAGCATAAGCATGTGCCCCTGCTTCAATGGCCCTAAAATCGTTCCCAGTGGCCAAGACCACCGCATCTACCCCGTTCATAATTCCTTTGTTATGGGTAACCGCCCTATAGGGCTCCGCTTTTGCAATGGCTACTGCTCTCACCATTTTCTGGGCAAATTCCATGGGAGAGATTCCCTTGTCTTCGTTTAATTCTGCAACCGGGCAACTTACCTCTGCCCTCACCAAACAATTGGGAATATTGTTGGAGAGGATGCTCATCACAATTTCGATATTCCTTTCCTCCTTCGTAAAGTCAGCATACTCCGATGCCTCCTTTTTTAGGGTGTCGGCAAAGTTTTCTAAGCAGGAGTTGATGAAATTGGCCCCCATGGCGTCTAGCGTCTCAAAAGTACAGTGCAGTTGATGGTAGTGGTTGAGTTCCGCAGTTTTATCCCTTAGCTCAATTTTGTTGATGCCTCCGCCGCGTTTCTCCATGTTTTTGATAATGGGAGCTACATTGGAAATTAATTTGGGGTGTACCTCTTTAAAGAACTGCTGTAGTTTCTTGGTATCCCCATGGTACATAAAGTGCACCTGACCTACTTTTTCGGTTCCGATGATGCTGGTCTTAAATCCGCCTCTATGCTGCCAAAACTTTGCGGCCTTGCTAGCGGCAGCAACCACAGAGCTTTCCTCAATGGCCATTGGGATGGCGTAAAGTCTATTGTTTATGAGGAAGTTGGGAGCAATTCCCAACGGGAGATAAAAATTTGTGATGGTGTTTTCTATAAACTCATCGTGTAATTGCTGAAGTTTTTGGTCAGTGCTCCAATACTGCTTCAGTATGGCAATGGTTTCTTCACTGTTGTGGGTATAGGTATTCGCTATCCACTCAATTTTTTCGTCCTTGGACAGTTTGGAAAAACCCTCTATCGGTTTAATCATAATTGCATCAATTTCATCGTGCAAAGATAGTAATTACGAGAACAAGGAATAATGAGGATGAAAAGTGTATTTTTGCATGGTTTCAACACGTTAATATTAGTCGAAAACAGCCTTTTTTGTGAAATTTTTAGTATTCTTGACACTTTTAAGCAAACTGATAAAATATGCAGGAGTCTTAAATGTCTTTTGCAATCATAACTTTATACATAATTATTGAATCTTGTGAGAAAAACATCTTTTTTAGTACTGATTTTCATCTTCACTTCCTTTTCTGCGCTACTAGCCCAAAATAATAAAATTACCCTCGAAGAAATCTATAGTGGTACCTTCAGTACCAAGGGGATGGATAAATTGCGATCCCTACAAAATGGAGAGCAATACACCATTTTAAACCTAGATAGGGCGAATAGGGAATCTTCCATAGACAAATACGATTATAAAACCCTGGAGAAATCCGAAACCTTGCTTCGCTCTTCTGCATCCAAAGGCATCCCTTTCTTTACTTCCTATGAGTTTAGTAAGGACGAAACCAAAGTGCTGTTGGCAACGGAAATTACCCCTATTTTTAGAAGGTCTACCTTGGGGCTGTACTACGTTTACGACATGGAGACCCAAAAAACCATCAAGGTTTCTGAGGATAAAATTCAAGAACCTTCCCTTTCCCCAGACGGGACCCAGGTGGCCTACGTACGAGATAATAATATTTATATTTTTAATATCGCGGAAAACACCACCGTACAAATTACCGAGGATGGTGAAAAGAATAAGATTATAAATGGGGTTACAGATTGGGTCTACGAAGAGGAGTTTGCATTTGTTAGGGCCTTTGAGTGGAATTCCGATGGGAGCAAATTGGCTTTTATTAGATTTGATGAATCCCTGGTTCCAGAATTCTCAATGGATGTATATGGCAGTGACCTTTACCAGACCCAGACCGTATTTAAATATCCAAAAGCAGGAGAAGAGAATGCCGTAGTTTCCCTTCATATGTTGGATGTGAACTCGGGTAGTATCACGGAGATAGATCTAAACGATCCCTACTATATTCCAAGAATAAAATGGATGAACCATCCTAATTTTCTAAGTGTACAAACCTTGAATAGGCATCAGAATAATTTAAAGTTGGTGCAGGTAAATGCCACTAGTGGGACAACCAAAACCCTGTTGGAGGAGACAGACGAAGCCTATTTGGACGTAACCGACAACCTAACTTTTCTGAAGGATGATAGCTTTATCTGGACAAGTGAGCAAGATGGGTACAACCATATTTATCTATACGACTCCAGTGGGAAATTAAAATCTCAAGTGACTAATGGGCCCTGGGAAGTAACCAGGTATTATGGGTACGATTCCAAGTCGGGCCGTATCTTTTATCAGTCCACCGAAAACGGTTCCATCAATAGGGATGTGTACAGTATTCGCAGCAATGGAAAGGGGAAAAAACGTCTCACTGCTGCCCTGGGAAGGAATTCGGCCGACTTCAGTGCGGATTTCACCTATTTCATCAATTCCTATTCCAGTGCAACTACTCCCCCCACCTTTACCTTGCACCAAGCGTCCACTGGAAAAAAAATAAAGGATATCCTGGATAATAACCATTTGTTGGAGAAGCTAGCGGCCTATACCTTAAGCCCTAAGGAGTTTTCTACCATAGCGATCAACGGCAATGAGTTGAATATGTGGATGATAAAACCTGCCGATTTCGATCCCAATAAAAAATATCCATTGTTTATGACCCAATATAGCGGCCCGGGATCCCAGTCTGTTTCCAATTCTTGGATGGGGAGCAATGACTACTGGTACCAAATGCTGGCCAATGAAGGGTATATAGTGGTTTGTGTAGATGGAAGGGGCACCGGATATAAAGGCGCCCAATTTAAGAAGGTGACCTATAGGGAATTGGGAAAATACGAGGTGGAAGACCAGATTGATGCCGCGAAAAAATTGAGTGAACTGCCCTATATAGATGAAGAAAGAACCGGAATATGGGGATGGAGTTATGGCGGATTTATGTCTACCAATTGCTTGCTAAAGGGGAACGATACCTTCGAAATGGCTATTGCAGTAGCTCCAGTGACTTCTTGGAGGTTTTACGATACTATTTATACGGAGCGTTTTATGCGTACCCCACAGGAGAATCCAAGTGGGTACGATGAGAACTCCCCCTTTAATTACCCTGAGCTCCTAAAAGGAAAATACCTGTTGGTTCATGGTAGTAGTGACGATAATGTGCACGTGCAGAATGCCATGCGAATGGTAGATGCATTGGTGCAAGCCAATAAGCAGTTCGAATGGGCCATTTACCCAGACAAAAACCATGGGATATACGGAGGGAATACCCGGCTGCATCTCTATACTAAAATGACCAATTTTATTAAAGAAAATCTATAATTAACAAATCTACCTATGCAAACTTCAGTAACTCAAATGCCTCGGAAAGAACTTTTTGGCCATCCTGTTGGTCTTTTTATCCTGTTTTTCACGGAAATGTGGGAGCGGTTTTCCTACTATGGAATGCGGGGTATTTTAGTGCTCTATATTGCTGCCTCGGCTACGGCCGTAGATCCCGGATTGGGGTGGTCTAATAAGGATGCAATTTGGTTATATGGTTGGTATACTATGTTGGTCTATGTGGCTTCCATTCCCGGAGGTTGGATAGCCGATAAATTTTTAGGGCAGAAAAAAACGGTGATGTTAGGTGGATTATTGCTCTGTGCTGGTCATATTACGTTGGCTATCCCACAAGACTGGGCCTTTTTCACCGGTCTTATCCTTATTATTTTGGGTGTAGGAGGTCTAAAGCCTAATATTTCCACTATGGTGGGCGGTTTGTACAAAGAAGGAGACATAAGAAGGGATAGCGGATTTACCATTTTCTATATTGGTATTAATATCGGAGCCTTCTTAGCTAGTATCTCCGTTGGATTGGTAGCCTACTATTACGGTTGGCACTATGGTTTTGGATTGGCCGGAATAGGGATGTTAATAGGACAGTCCGTATTCATCTGGGGACAGAAGTATTTAAAAGGAGTCGGAGAATTTAGTGGAGGGAAAAATGTTTCCGAAGAAGAGAGACAAGCCGCTAAACGCCCCTTGAATAAAGTTGAAAAGGATAGGGTACTAGTGTTGCTAATCTCCTTCTTGATAGTAATTGTTTTCTGGGGAGCCTTTGAGCAAGCCGGTGGTTTAATGAACCTTTACGCAGATGCCAAAGTAGATAGACATATTGGATTAAGTTGGTTAGAGGAAATCCCTGCTGCTGTTTTCCAATCGCTAAATGCGGGATATATTATCATTTTTGGAACCATGGTAGGCGGATTCTGGATCTGGTGGAAGAAAAAAGGCAGAGAGTCGTCTTCCTTGTTTAAAATGGCCATCGGTACCATGATTATGGGACTTGGGTATGTCTTTATGATGTTTGCCTCCAAGGAAGCTAGTTCCGAAGTCTTTGGAAAGGCAGCCATGGTATGGATCTTCCTGGCGTACTTGTTTCATACCTTGGGAGAACTTTGTACTTCCCCGGTTTCACTTTCCTTTATTACCAAGCTGGCTCCAATTAAATACGCCTCCATTATGATGGGAGTTTATTTTGCCGCCACAGGATTTGGAAACAAACTGGCCGGAAGCATTGGGGAGTCTTCCCAGTTGCATCCTTATCAGGGGGAAATGATGGTAGATAAAGAAGGCATCCTGCCTTTTATCTCCAAAGATTCCATGGAAATAAAAACCCTGGATAAAGGGATCGTCAAGATTTACGATTTCCCTATAAATGAGGATAAAAACTTCAATATTAAAAGTGAGGTCTTTATAGACAATGGTTCGGTAGTTTTCCAAGAAATGGGAACCGGAAAGTTGCTTAACAGCTTGTTCGAGATAAACGATACAGGAAAAAGCACCCAATCTAGATTAATAGAAACCTTAAAGGAGAACAACGCGGTGGCCGGTAATCCTTATCATGCCAATCTGGTGTTCGAGAAAGATAGTGATGCTGCCAAGATTATAGAGAACAAAGGAGACGGTAATAATTACCAAGTGTCCTTTGTATTGGAGGAAGAGCAAAGCGAACAGGAGTTCAGTACGTTTATGTGGCTCACCATTTTCACCGTGAGTTTTGGATTGCTTCTTATTGTGTTCTTGAAGAAATTGAAAAAACTTACCCATGGGGCAGAGGATCATGAGTATGATGTTAAGGATAATGAGCCTTATGAACTCGGGGATCCAGATATCAAGAAAGGGAATTAAACCGTAGACAAGGAAGCTTAATAAATACATATTTTATGAATACCGATATTGAAAAATTATTTAAGGATAATGTTATAGGTCATCCGGCCGGACTTTTTGTTTTGTTTTTTACTGAGATGTGGGAGCGATTTTCCTTTTATGGAATGCGAATCTTGCTGGTGTTGTTCTTAACTGCGCCAATGATCAGTGATAACCCAGGATGGGAATGGCCAAGGGAACATGCATTATCCTTAATTGGGACCTATGCCTCCCTACTTTACCTAACTCCAATTATAGGGGGCTATATAGCAGATAGATTTACGGGCTATAAATGGGCAGTAATCATAGGGTGTTTTATAATGACGCTTGGCCATGCTTCCATGGCTGTAGAAACTCCATTTGCCCTGTATTTAGGTCTGGCATTCTTGGTAATAGGAACCGGGTTTTTTAAACCAAATATTACCTCCATGATTTCCGAAATGTACAAAGGAAAGGAGTCTAAAAAAGATGGAGCCTATACTATCTTTTATATGGGGGTGAATGCAGGTGCCTTTTTCGGAATGATGCTCTGTGGGTATCTGGCAGAAAACCTTGGTTGGAGCTATGGATTTGGCCTGGCCGGTATCTTTATGTTCCTAGGAATGTTGCAGTTCTGGTTGGCGAAAGATTTATTTGGGAAAATTGGGGAAAAGCCTAGTGTAGTTAAAGAAGCGGAATTGCAGCAAGACTTACGGGATGAGGCCAATGCGGGAGGAGAAAAGAAAGAGGTAGAGGAAAAGCCCAACCCTTTTACCCAGTTGGATATGGTACTGATTGTACTATCCTCTTTAGGCGGATTGTTGTACTTGTTTAACGACCCTATGTCCAAAGTGGGTGACATCAATATTTTAGATTTTAAAGTAGGTGCCTTAGACGGATCCAATTTTACGGTGCTATTGGCCCTAGCTATGTTTTTATACCTAATTGTCAGCAGGATCTCTAGATATTCCAAGATAGTACGCGACCGAATTATTGCGGTATCCATTTTCGGGATTTTTACCGTCTTCTTCTTTGCGGCCTTTGAGCAATCTTTGGGATCCATGACTATTTTTGCAAGGGATTATACCGCTAGGGAATTAGCGGGGAATTCGGCCTTGGTATTTAAGATCATAGATCTGATCCTTACCGTGGGTCCCTTGGCGGTGATTACTTGGGTACTGTATTTATTGTTTAAAAAGACCTATTCCAAGATCCCTTACTCTAATATTATATTGGCGCTAGCATTTATTTTCCTGTGGGGTATCGTAATCTGGAAAATAGACAGGGAGTTTAGTCAGGATACTACAGAGGTAGGTGCCTCATGGTTTGGGATATTAAACTCTTTCTTCATTATTAGTTTGGCACCGTTCTTTTCCAAATGGTGGGAGAGTAAATACAACCCTAGTGCCGCTATGAAGTATGGTTTGGGATTAATTCTATTAGGGGTAGGGTTTGGTATTTTGGCCTTCGGTACCGTTGGGATACCATCAGGGGCACAAACCGCTTCGGTAAGTATGATGTTCTTAATCTTGGCTTATTTATTCCACACCATGGGAGAACTCTGTTTATCACCTGTTGGTTTATCTTATTTAAGTAAGTTAGTGCCAGGCAGAATGATCGGGTTTATGTTTGGAATCTGGTACCTAGCCATCGCTATCGGTCAGAAAGCCGCAGGGACTATGGGGGGAATGATCGATAAAATTTCGGAGGAATACTCCTTGGGGACCTTCTTTTTAATTTTTGCTTTGGTGCCAGCAGGCGTAGGATTTGTTTCCATTGTGCTGAACCCGTTGTTGAAAAAATTGATGCACGGAGTGCGATAAAATTCAAGGTTTATTAAAAATATAGGCTCCCTTTTCACCAGTATAGTGGAAAGGGAGTTTTCTTTTTTGGCAGGTGGCTTTCCAACGTGCTATATAGCTGTGGTAATTACTGCCGTCTGCTAATATTAGTTTGGGCTGCACCGAATCTAAGAGCCGTTCTAAGTTTATTTTTGGGGATTGGGTTAGTAAAAGGGTAGTGGCTTTTAGGTAATGGGAGGGAAGCTTACTAAAGGTGCTGTCTATCACTAACAAACTTTCTTTCCCTATCTTAAAGCTGTTCTTTATGGGCCGATGTTCTATTTGACGAAGGTGTTGGGCAATAGAGTAATCCGTAACCATCCTATTGGCCTTAGACCAATTGTTGGTGTATACCATAGCCTTCTGCCCCGTTTGATGCAATAAAGTAGTGTTGTTGCCAGTATGCCCTAAGACCAAAAGTTCTTTTTGGTAGATGTGCTGAGTTTTCCCAATTACCCAAAGTTGAAAACAAATGATGCTGCAAAGGAAAAGAGCGGTTCTTTTAAAAGTGACTTTTTCCAGCATCCATACTAGGGTGATAAGGATGGTGTAACCCAAGAGTAATTGAATGGCATCAAAGGATATGTTTCTAAAAATAAAACGCTCTTGTTGTGCTACCCATGCAATAGTAGTGTTCATCCAGCCTATAATATTATTGTAAAGAACAACTAGTACATGGGGAAGGCTGTTGGTCAATGCTAAGGTGATCACTACGATTCCTATGCCTAAAATCAATGCCAAGAAAGGAAGGATCAACAGGCTAGAGAGAAAGAACAAGCCGGGGAATTGATGAAAGTAATATAGACCGAGGGGAAGTACGCCCAGTTGTGCGGCTACACTTACTGCAAGCAATTCCCAGCCCCTTTTTAGGACCCAATTTTTGGGTATCCATAATTTTTGGAGAAGGGGGTAGATCCAGATAATGGCAAAAACGGCGGCATAGCTTAACTGAAAACCTACTTGGAACAATAGTAGGGGGTTTATTAGGAGTAGGATGAAAAAAAAGGAGAGGGCTAGGATGTTAAAATGATTGGTTGGCCTATTCAAGTATAGGGCATAGGCAACAAAGCTGAACATGGTAACGGCACGGAGAATAGAAGGAGACATGCCTGCCAAAAATGCAAATGCCCAAAGTAAGAGTACAATGCTTACCATCTTTACGACCCTTCCGTTGGGTAGGAATTCCAAGGGTGCTAATAAAAAGTGCAATAACCCTAATAATATCCCTATGTGTAAGCCAGAAAGAGCCAAG
This sequence comes from Arenibacter amylolyticus, assembly GCF_002150785.1. Lineage (GTDB taxonomy): Bacteria > Bacteroidota > Bacteroidia > Flavobacteriales > Flavobacteriaceae > Arenibacter > Arenibacter amylolyticus. The sequence goes on from NZ_MTAZ01000004.1 coordinate 493,751, forward strand.
ATGTGAAAGGCCCCTGCATCCTTATAATCGGTGTTGGTGGCCTCGGTTACTTCGTTCCGCTCCCCCAATAATAGGGCTTGGATAATTCCTAGCTCCGCGGTCCCGAAAGCTTCTTTTCTTAATTGGGAGGTGATGTGGTTCCGTGTCCGCGCTGCCAGTCCCCAAAGGGTTTCCGTTGGATGTTCTTTTAAAATATAGCGCTCTTTAGACAGGCGAATTTGGTGATGTACTCCCAGTCCTTCCAAATAGCTTCCATAATCAAATTGGTAGGGGTTTAACGGCCGCGGAACAGCTTGGAGGGTAGTGTGGGTGATAAGTTCATCATCTACTCTTAGCGCTGCTGTAGCAGGGTTCTTATTAATCTGCACTAATACCTTTCCCTTAAGCTTTTTGCCATCCATATACTGTAATTGGGCAATATAGCGTTGGGAAAAAGCATTCTCTTTTAAGACCTCTTGGATTTTTAGCGTGTAGGTGCGGGATTGGGCTATCCCAAAATGGGAATAGTGGTGGGGGTTATTTTTAATGGTTGCCAAGCTAACACTTAGCATCCCAATCATTGCGGTTAGTAAGGCCACAAGAATTCCAAAGTGCAATCGCTTTTTTTGAACAAAGAAATGCTCCCATCCCAATAGTAGTAAGAGGGTTAGGCAGCCAATCATCGCAATTTTTGGGGATGGATTAATGTAATCTCCCAAAAGGATTCCCAGCGCCAAACACAGGCAAAGTTTTATGGCTGTGAACCTTAGTAGTTGCATATTAAAGGATCCTGGTTGCCTTTACAAAGGCAGAATTCCAATACCCTTCCCGCAACGAGGAAACTATAACACCCCTAGAGGTTGTAGAATGAATAAATTTTATGTCATTTCCGTCTACCGATACCACTAAACCTACATGGTTTATGTTTTTCTTCCGGTTGGAAGTGCCAAAGAATAGTAAATCTCCTTCCGCTACCTCCTTTAAACTAATTTCCTCCCCTTCTTTTGCTATCTCGTAAGAGGCACGTGGAATATCTATATTGTGCTCCCCAAAAGATACGTAGAGTAGGCCAGAACAGTCCATTCCCTTAGAAGAGGTGCCTCCAAACTTATAGCGCGTTCCGGAAAAGGTAAGAGCTGTGCCAATGATATCCCTAGATTTGTTGGGAGTGGTTACCGACTTAGCTTCAACCACTTTGGCTTCTTCCTTGGTGGGTGCAACAGACACTTCGGAGGGGGAAACACTGATTGTTCTCTGGGCAGTATCCACATTTCTTTTCTTGGACGCTCCGCAGCCGATTACTAAAAACACCCCTACTAAAGAAAGAAATTTTCTGATCATTATATTGAAAAGTAAGTGGACCTATTAGTCAAATTTAAAAAATTAAATGAGAATCTTAGGATTTTAGTGAGATGCATCCTGGGCAGCTGCTACAACAAGGGCTGCAGCTTTCTCACTAGCACCCCCGCCTCCCAATTTTTTCTCCAAACTGGCATAGGCTTCCAGTTGCCGCTCTCTATGGGGCCCTTCCAAGATAAGGCCTAGTTCCTTTATTAGGTTCTGCTGGTTTAGGTCGCCCTGAATAAGTTCTTTTACCACCTCCTTATCCATAATTAAGTTTACTAATGATATAAATTTTAAGGTAATGATTCGTTTCGCAATTTGATAGGAGATCCAGTTGGCTCTATAACACACTACCTGTGGAACTTTAAATAAGGCGGTTTCCAAGGTGGCGGTCCCACTGGTGACCAAGGCGGCATGCGATATGCTAAGAAGGTCGTACGTCTTATTAAAGACCACCCCAACCTGAGACGATTTTAAAAACGGCTGGTAAAAATCGGGTTCCAAACTAGGGGCACCCGCTATTACAAATTGATACTCGGGGTACTGCTTGGTTACGGAAAGCATTAGCGATAACATTTTCTGTACCTCTTGCTTCCTACTGCCGGGCAGAAGGGCAATAATAGGTTTCTTTCCGTCCAAATTATTTTGGTCCCTAAAGGTTTCATTGGCAGTTCTGGGGAGTTCGCCAATGGCATCTATAAGAGGGTGGCCCACAAAATTTACCGGGAAATGGTGCTTGTTCTCATAAAAATCCTTTTCAAATGGAAGGATGACGTGCATGGCATCTATATCCCTTTTTATTTTTTTGATCCTTCCTTCCCTGGAGGCCCAAATTTGAGGGGAAATATAATAGTGGGTAGGGAATCCTTGTTCCTTGGCCCATGCAGCAATGCGCAGATTAAAACCTGAGTAGTCTATAAATACAATAATATCAGGGTTATATTGGGAGATGTCTTCCTTGCAAAAGGCAATGTTTTTAAAAATTTGATTGATATTGGCGATGACCTCAAAAAAGCCCATAAAGGCCATTTCCTTATAGTGTTTTACCAAAGTGCCCCCGGCCTGTTGCATTAAATCGCCTCCCCAACAGCGGATATCGGCATCGGAGTCTTTGGTCTTTATTGCTTTAATCAGGTTGGACCCATGCAGGTCCCCAGATGCCTCGCCGGCAATGATATAGTATTTCATAGGTCTTGTTTAGTAGGATAGCCGTAGTTGTTTTGTTATTGCAATAGGCCGTTTATATATCTATGAGATCTTATAATATAAAATTAGAAAGGCGGTCATTAAGGTAGCGATCAACACCCCGCGAGCCCGGTAATCCCTTTTTATTTTAAGGAAGCCAAAAAAGGCCGCAAGATTTAGGACGGCGCCTAAGGCTAATAGACTTCCTACATGTCCTTGCTGGACTGCCATACTATAGGTTTCGGCTATGCCATAGTCCGAAAAAATAAGGATATATAGTAAGGTGCCAAAGGTATTGGCAATGATTCCTACTATAAACCCGATAAGTATTTCTTTTTTAATCATGCAGTTTCCAGTTATTTAGGTTCTGTATGGCATGGTAGGCCGTAAGGTCAAACTGCGTAGGTACTACGGAGATATATCCCTGGGACAGGGCAAATTCGTCCGTATCCTCCCCATTGTCCAACAACTCAAACTCTCCAGTTAGCCAATAGTATTCCTTGCCATTGGGGCTGGTTCTTTTGTCGAACTTTTCCTTCCAATTGGCCCTGGCCTGCCTACATACCTTAATGCCTTTAGGCGCGTCTGCAGTTGTCTTGGGAATATTCACATTTAACACCACCCCTTTTGGTATCCAATGGTCCAAGGCTTGCCGTACAATTTGTTGTATTGCCTCCTTGGCTGGTTCAAAATTAGCATTCCACCCGTAATCACAGAGCGAGAAACCGATGGCTGGGATGCCTTCAATTCCCGCTTCTATAGCAGCACTCATGGTGCCGGAATAGATTACATTGATGGAAGAATTGGAACCGTGGTTAATACCGCTTACGCATAAATCCGGTTTTCTGTCTAATAACTCCCTCAATGCCAATTTCACACAGTCTGCCGGGGTTCCACTACAACTGTATTCGGCCTTAGCTCCATCATGGGTGTCTACCGTTTCTTCTTGTATATACAAGGTGCTGTCTATGGTTATTGCATGCCCCATCCCAGATTGGGGACTGTCCGGAGCTACTACAATTACATCACCTATTTCCTTCATAAAGCGTATCAACGCCCGTAATCCCGGGGCGGTAATTCCATCATCATTGGTCACTAAAATCAAAGGTTTTGCCATAGTATATAATTATGTTCACAAAAATACGTTTTTAAAATGTTATGGATCTGCCCTGCTCTACCACTTGTGGATGAATGGCCCTAAAAATACACTAGCTCCCCCTAGTTTTTTTAAAGGTGGAGTATTGGGTAGGATTGTGATATTAACAAAAGATTAATGGCAGTTATGCAACAAGTGGCATGATTTTTTCCTTATTTTATGCAAAATGGTATTTGAAAAGGGTTTTGAAATATAAATCTTGGTTAACAGCAGCCGTTTGATTAATTTTAATAGAATATATTAAATCCTGGCATGTGGGAATGAGACCCATGGTGGGGGTAAATTAAAAATGAATAAATGAAAAAGAATTTAGCCTACGCATTGTTGATAATGCTGATTGCGGTTAGCTCATGTAGTTTTACTAATAAAATTGACAAATCCTTTGATACGGACGATAAGGATAAATTATTGCTAGACCTTATTACCTATGTATTGGAACGGGGGCATTATCAGCCAACGGACATCGATGACAATTTTTCGGCAAAGGTTTTCAAGAATTTCTTTGATGTTATTGATCCTACGAAACGCTATTTTTTGGAAGCAGACATTCAGGAGTTCGAGAAGTACAAATTCCAGATAGACGATCAGATCAAAAATACGGACCTCTCCTTCTTTGAAATGGTTTATGCCCGACTGATGAAACGAATGGAGGAAGCGAAGGGGATCTACAAGGAAGTGCTTAGTGAGCCCTTCGATTTTGACGCTACGGAAAGTCTAGATATCGATTATAAGGAACAAGGCTACGCCACTTCGCGAAAAGAATTAAAGGAGCGCTGGAGGAAGCAATTGAAGTATGCCACCTTGGGCAACTATCACTCCAAGCTAACAGCGCATGAGGTAGATGCCGCTACCAATACACAACAAGAAGGGGAGGAAGTAGATGTTTTTGAAGAAGAAATAGAAACTTCAAAACCATTGACTCCTGCCGAAGCCGAAGCGGAGGCGAGAGAAAACACCCTAAATACCTTGGATGATTATTTCGATTTTGTTGCCGACTTACAGCGCAAAGATTGGTATGTACAATACTTGAATACCATTGTGGACGTATTTGATCCCCACACTTTTTATTTTGCCCCGGATGACAAGGAGAAGTTTGACACTAGTATGTCTGGAAAATTTGAAGGAATTGGTGCCCGCTTGCAGAAGAAAAGAGATCAGACCAAAATTGTAGAGGTTATTTCCGGAGGTCCGGTATGGAGAGATCAGCGATTGGAAGTAGGTGACGAGATTCTAAAAGTGGGGCAGGATGGAGAAACGCCAGTAGATATTGTAGGCATGCGCTTAGATGATGCCATTAAATTTATTAAAGGCCCCAAAGGAACCGTGGTAGATCTTACCGTTAAAAAGGTAGATGGATCTATTGTAGTTATCTCTATAACCCGTGATGTAGTAGAATTGGAAGAATCCTATGCCAAATCGGCCAAGATTATTAGGGATGACCAGAAGTTTGGACTAATTAATTTGCCAAAATTTTATGTGGATTTTGAAGACTACAACCAAAGAAACGCCGCTACAGACGTGGCCAAGGAAGTAGAGCGCCTAAAAGAGGCAGGTGCTCAAGGGCTAATCTTGGACCTGCGCGATAACGGTGGGGGATCTTTAAAGACAGTAATAGAAATAGCCGGACTCTTTATTGAAAAAGGACCGATTGTACAAGTGAGGTCTACCGGAAAAAGCCCTGAGGTGTATAATGATAGAGACGCCCGTATCCAATGGGATGGTCCTCTAGTTATCCTGGTAAATGAATTGTCTGCTTCGGCATCCGAAATTTTGGCTGCTGCAATGCAAGATTATAAAAGGGCCATAGTAATAGGAAGCGAACAAACTTTTGGGAAGGGAACTGTTCAAAATGTAATTCCATTGGAAAATATAGTTCGCAGTAACGAGCATGGTGATTTAGGAGCTATAAAACTTACCACTCAGAAATTTTATAGGATTAATGGCGGCTCTACCCAATTAGAAGGGGTAAAGAGCGATGTAGTGGTGCCAGATAGATATAGTTATATAGACCTTGGAGAAAAAGATCAGGAAAACCCATTGGCCTGGGACAAAATTGCTCCTGCTTCCTATACTCCCTTGGAAGGATATATAGACTATGAGACTACTGTTGCCAAGAGTATGGAACGAATGGCGCAGAATGAACAAATTAAATTGATTGAAGAAAATGCCAGATGGATTAAAAAAGGGCAAGATGAGAATGTAGTTTCGTTAAACTATGAGGACTTTAAAAAGGAATTGGAACTCAATAGAGAGAAAGCCAAGTACTTTAAAAAGATCTCCGACTACGATTCAAAGCTTACCTTTAAATCGCTCCAATACGAGCAGGACCTATTTGCACAGGACTCCGTTTTGAAGGAGAAGCGTATTCGTTGGCATAAAAATCTTGCTAAAGATGTTTATGTAGAAGAAGCGGTAAACGTATTGCAGGATATAATAAAGGATTCCATGGAAAAATCTAGATTGGCCAGTATAAAAGGCTAAATCATTTAGGATATCCCCTTATAAGGAAACACCCTTTACCTATTGTTGGTAAAGGGTGTTTTTATTGTATTAGCTTTATGATAAAGCTCGGAATCATACAACTGCCAATAATCGTCATTTGTACGCAAGAGCCAATGAAACGTGGTGGGTTAGGAACTGCAGGAAAGAATGGAACAACCAACTTTGTTGCGTGCCCAATCGGGTCGCTTAGCAAACCATTTTTCTGCTTCCTTTTGCTCACCGTAAGGGTCTAATAGTAATTGATACATTTCTTCTACTAAGGAGTAGTCTCCTTTTTCTGCCGCTTCTATGGCCAATTGGCCCATATAATTCCTAAGGACGTATTTGGGATTTACGCTATTCATTTTCTTTCTTCTTTCGTCATTGGATAGGTCTTCCCGTTGCAGTCTTGCCGCATAGGCTATAAACCATTCTTTCCATGTTTCGGTAATCCCACCGTTAAGCTCCTGAGGTAGATAGAAAGCATCTTTCACTATGTCTAAAAACTTGTCAGAAATGGTTTCTTCCTTATCTATATAGCTGAGGTTTCTAAAAAATATAGTCATATCCGTTTCGGTCAACTGTAGGTTTTCCTCCAGGGCATTTAGTAGTGAACTATCTTCTTCCGCATCTGAATAAAGGCCAATCTTAGACTTCATCATCGCTAGATACTGTTTTTGATAGGCATCTTTATACCCCTCCAATATGGCTTCTAGTGGGGCTGCTTCTTCTATCAATGGAAATAAGGAGCTAGCAAGCCTATACAGATTCCAAAGCCCAATATTGATCTGGTTTCCATACCTATAGCGTTTTTCACCCCTGTCCGTAGTATTGGGTGTCCAACCCTCATCGTAGCCCTCTAGCCATCCATAGGGGCCGTAGTCTATGGTTAAGCCCAAAATGGACATATTATCTGTGTTCATTACCCCATGCACAAATCCAACCCGTTGCCAATGGATCAGCATTTCCAAGGTTTTATCGGTCACTTCTTTAAAGAATTGGATGTATCCTTCCTTACTCCCCAGTGCTATATGTGGGTAGAAGTGTTTGATGGTGTAATCGGTCAATTTTTTTAGGGTGGCCTTGTCGTCCCTAGCCATTAATATTTCAAAATTCCCAAAGCGTAAAAAAGAGGGAGCCACCCGGCATACTACTGCTCCGGGCTCATATTCTGGATGCCCGTTATAAAGAATATCCCGCAGTACCCTATCTCCAGTTTCGCATAGGGACAACGCCCTAGTTGTAGGGACGCCCAAGTGGTACATGGCCTCAGAACATAGGTATTCCCTAATGGAAGAACGGAGCACAGCCAAGCCGTCGGCATTTCTGGAATAGGGGGTTTCCCCTGCCCCTTTAAGTTGTAGTGCCCAGATCTTGTTTTGGTATTCCATCTCAAATAAATTGATGGCCCTTCCGTCACCTAATTGTCCCGCCCAATTACCAAATTGATGTCCTCCATAGCACATAGCGTAGGGGGTGGTGTTGGGTAGCACGGCGTTCCCAGAGAAAATTTGAAGGAAGTCGTCAGTTTGTAGGTCGGCTTCCGTAAGGCCTAATTCCTTGGCCAATACCGGAGAGGCATGCACTAAAGTAGGATTAGAGGTTTTCCTGGGGGTTACATAGGAAAAACATTCCTTTACGGGTCTTCTAAAGTTTTCTAATATGGGATCTGCTGGCAGTTCCTTGGTGAAGGTATCTTTAATATTAAATTTCATAGTGTCTATTAATGTGTTGTCCATAAGGGTGGAGCTACTCAATAATGTTGCTCCATTTCTCACTCCTTCTGGCTACGGCGCGTATATAGGAGCAAACGGCTTTGGCGCGGTAACCTTCTTTGGTCAGTTGCTCAAAAGTCTGCTCAACCAATTGCTTTCCATAACCCTTTCCCCTAAGGTGATAAGGTACTTCGGAATAGGTTAAATACATAGTGCCATCCCTAAGTTGATAGTCCACCCTAGCTTCTTCGCCTTGGATATCCAAAGTAAATTGTTGCTTGTCCTTGTCGTGTTTTACCGTCATATGCTATTTTTTACTGTTTTATAAAGACTTGCATGGGGCTTGCTTCATTTTAAAGTTGAGATGTAATTCCTAAATGAAATCAGAAAATACAACCCTGTTTTCCTCATTAATCAATATTATCCAAGGGGTACCACCAGTACGATAGTTGGTCATCACCTTGGAGATGGAATGGGTACTTTCATCACCTGGGTCGTGTCCAAATGGAATCGCTAATCCATATTCCTTCTGGGTTTTTATCATATTGTCATAGGTATTCTCTTTATGCCCTTCAAAAACCGTCTGTATAGCCAAAAATAAGATGTTTTTCTGGTCTCTCTTTTTGTTAATCATCCTTTTTAGCGAAGGGAAACCCCGGCTATGGCATCCTTTGCACCAGTATTGGAAACAATAGATAACCTTAAATACCTCCGGATAATCGGATAGTAAAATCGGTGCTGTTGGCTTTCCAGCGGCATCTACCCATTGGTTTACTTCCAATTCCTTTGCTGTAACGATACTGGCTGACTCCCTTTCTTTTCCTTCCATAACTATATACTTTTCCTTAAAGGGGATGTACCCCATTGTTGTATCAAGGTAGGCAGGAAAGGATCTAATGGAAATGCCTAATAGTTTATCGATGCCGATACTTTTCAAGGAATATCCCCCAACTATTGTTTATAGGGACTAATCCCTACTAAAGTGGGATGGATACCCTAGACCCTCGTCTTTTTTAGCTTATCGGCATGTGCCTGACGCAATTTCGCCAATTTAGGAGTGATCACTGCACTGCAATACCCTTGGGTTTTATTATTACGATAATAATTTTGATGCTCTTCTTCCGCCTCGTAAAAGATGGAAAGTGGACTTATTTCGGTGACTATGGGTTGGGAATAGAAAGGAGCCATTTTTTGTATAACTGCTTGCGCCACCTCCTTTTGTGCTTCGTTATGGTAATAGATTACGGAACGATATTGTGTTCCCACATCTGCTCCTTGCCTATTTAAAGTGGTGGGGTCATGGGTGGTCATAAAAATAACCAACAAATCCTGATAGGAAATAAGCTTCGGGTTAAAGGTTACCTGCACTACTTCTGCATGCCCCGTTAGGCCAGAGCAAATTTCCCTATAGGTAGGTTTCCCCGGGGCATTCCCTCCAGAGTATCCCGATATTACTTTTTCTACTCCCGCTACTTCTTGGAATACCGCCTCTACGCACCAAAAACAACCACCTCCAAAAGTGGCTAATGCCAAACTATTATTATTCATTGGATACTCCTTCCTTTATTAATTTCATGGACTCAGAATTTATGCAATACCTCAATCCGCTGGGTTCCGGGCCATCGGGAAACACATGTCCTAAATGGGCGTCGCAGCTGTTGCAAAGTGCCTCTACCCGGATCATCCCATAGGAGGTGTCTTTATGATATTTAACGGCGTTCTCTTTTATAGGTTGTGTAAAACTAGGCCATCCGGTACCCGAGTTAAATTTTATGGAAGAATCAAACAAGGGGGTTCCGCAACAAATACAACCGTAAACACCCTCATCGTAGGTGGTACATAATGCGCCGCTGTGCGGGGGTTCCGTGCCTTTGTTTCTGGCAATTCTAAATTGTTCAGGGGTGAGAAGGGCTTTCCATTCCTCCTCGGTTTTTTCTATCCTTTTTTCCGGGCTAGGATTCCCTTTAACACTAAAATTAATTATATCTCTCCAGGTTAACATGGTGTATTGTCTTTCTTTATAATTATTATTACTACTTTAATATCCTACAACCTAGGACGCTTGAGACGTACTAAAAAGTGCAGCCCCTCATTGTTCTAAGTCCATATAGTAGTCGTATTTTAAGTGGGGAGCTTACACTATTAGATAGTCCGCCACCTAAGTTTGGGTTAATTGTAATATATGAATAAAATTAGGAAAAATAAGATCATTTATACCCTCTTAATGATTCTTTGTATAGTGGGGTTTTGGTGGTTTGATACTTATTATTCACCTGCCAGTGCTACTAGGACAACGACTTATATGGCGCCAGAAACAACGGTGTCCAAAGATTATTGGCCCAGCTCTAGTACGGGGGCGGTGGTGCATCACAATCATTATATGTTGTCTTATAGTGAAAAACACGAACAGGCAGAGTGGGTTGCCTATCGGGTAGATAGGTCCCATATTACCCAGGACGATAGAACGCGGCCTTATTTTATTCAGGATCCCAAGGTGAAAACAGCTTCTGCAGATTGGAGAAATTACAAGGGGTCTGGGTATAATCGTGGGCATTTGTGCCCTGCTGGGGACAGAAAGTTTACGCAGGCTGCCTATGACGAGACCTTCTACACCAGTAATATTAGTCCGCAACATCCGGATTTTAATGGGGGCGTGTGGAATAGGTTAGAGCAGCAAGTTCGGCGCTGGGCTAAGAGGGAAGGCCCACTAACCGTAGTGACGGCAGGGGTCCTAAGGGGAAATTTGCCCACCATAGGAAGGGAACAAGTGGCTGTGCCCCAATATTTCTATAAGATAGTAGCAAAAGGGGAAGGGGAGGCCCTTAAGGTAATAGCCTTCCTTATCCCTAATGAGAAAACGGACGTAGGTCTAAAGCGTTTTGTAGTGCCGGTGGACCAAGTGGAGGAATTAACAGGGATCGATTTTTTTCAAGGCGTGCCAAGTGAGCTGCAGGAAAAGCTGGAGGCGACCGTGAATACAAAGGCTTGGAAATTTTAACCCAATTCGTTCATTCTATTGGCGTCCAATTTAAGGAAGACAAATAGTAAGGCGGTAAAGAACACCAGTCCAGATCCTCCATAACTAAAGAAGGGAAGTGGAATCCCTATAGTGGGTAATATACCTATTACCATCCCGATGTTTATAAAATAATGGATAAACAGGATGCAGATTACCCCATAGCCGTACATTCTGCTAAAGGGGTTCTTTTGTCGTTCTGCCAAGAAAGCCAATCGAAGGAGCAAAAGGGTAAATATAATGACCACCGAAGAAGTCCCTACAAAACCCCATTCCTCGCCTACAGTACTAAATATATAATCGGTGTGTTGTTCCGGTACAAAGTTGCCTTTGGTGCGGGTGCCCTGCATAAAGCCCTTCCCAAAAAATCCTCCAGATTCTATGGCTTTTTCAGATTGATGGGTGTTATACCCTATCGTACGCTGAATTTCATTCATTTTCCTAGGGTCCTTTTCCAAACGTAGCCATAGGCTAAATCTATCTCTATGGTGCTGTTTTAACACGGTGTCGTAAACAAAATCAACAGAAAGGGAGAATAGGATAATTGCCAAATAACTTAGTACTATAGGTAGGAGGGGAACCTTAAAGGATGGTTTCTTTAATAGCATAAATAAAGCTAACGCCAGTCCAATTCCTATTATCAACCATACGGTGCCAAACATAAGCGTGGTAATAAAAATAACAATTACGGTTGTTCCAAGACCCAAATAGTATAAAGGCAATCCCTCTCTAAAAATTACAAATGCCAAGAAGAAGAAGGTTAGTGCGCTTCCAGGGTCGGGCTGCAGAAAGATAAGCGCTGCAGGGATAAGAATAATTAAAAAGGCGTAAAATTGATCTTTTAGACGCTTTATATCTGTTTGTATGTCGTTTAAATACTTGGCCAATGCCAATGCCGTAGTCATCTTGGCAAGCTCTGCTGGCTGAAGGTTAAAGAAACCGAGGTCGTACCAAGCGGTAGCCCCATTAATGGTGCGCCCAAAGGGATAGAGGCCCAGTAGGAGTACTATGGAAGCCAGGTAAAAGATGGTGGCAAAGCGTTCGTAAAAGCTAGCTTCAAGGCCAAGGATAATAACAATAGTTACTATGCTTGCTCCAAAAAACAGTAATTGCTTCCCGTAGAGGGTATAAAAATTGAATACTGAAGGGTAGTTCTCGTCAAAGGCGGTGGAATAAATATTAATCCAGCCCATAAAAACTAGGGAAAGGTAAAAGATTATACTAATCCAATCTAACCGTCTTACTGTACTTCTACCAGGCACGCTCGTTTATTTTAAAAGGTTTACCACTATAGGGCTTGGCATATTCGTGCTCCAATGTTTTTTCTAGCATTCTTTTCTCAAGATCTTTCCTACTAATTTCCCCATTCAGATATTTTTCAATCATTAAGGTGGCAATATGTCCTGCATACCGACTTCCAAAGTAACCATTTTCTACATATACCGCTATGGCAATTTTGGGATTGTTTACAGGTGCAAAGGCCACAAATACGGAGTTATCCGTCAATTGGGTTCTTACTCCGTTAATTCTTGTAAAGTTTTCCACGGTTCCGGTCTTTCCTGCTATTTCCAAGTCTTTTACTTGGAGCCATCTGGCCGTCCCCTGTTTATAAACATCTGCCATAGCCTGAATTACAGGCTCAAAATGACGTTTGTCTATGGTGGTGTGTTTTGCTTCCGTGAATTTTGGATTTGAAATGTTTTCGGAACCTATCTTTTTTAATATGTGAGGGGTATAATAATACCCTCGGTTAGCGATTGCCGCTGTCATGTTAGCCAGTTGGATAGGAGTGGTCTCTACTTCTCCCTGTCCTATAGCATTCGATATAATATAGGTGGGTGCCCATCTATTAGCCCCGTATACCCGATCGTAATATTCTCTACTGGGGATCCGTCCCGGTCTTCCCGTTGGGAGGTCGTAGCCTAAATAAGTACCCAAACCAAAACTTTTCATATGCTTTTCCCAAGCTTCTTGTCCCTCGCCGGTACTATTGAACTGATCGTAAAATCTTCTAAAGACTCCAGCGGAAAAAGCATTACAAGACCGGTAGAGGCCTGTATGTAGGTTGCGCAAACCACCTCCACAATGGCAGCCTCGTTTTCTTCTTCCCACAAAGAATCCGTTGTAACATTGAATGGTAGTTTCCGTGGTAATGGCACCCTCCTGAAGTCCTACCAAAGCATTTAAAATTTTAAAGGGAGATCCAGGGGCTTGGGATGCCAGCAAGGCTCTATCAAAAGTGGGCTTGGAAATACTGTCGTAATGCAGCTTACTGTAATTTCTAGACCGCTCGCGTCCTACTAAAATGGATGGGTCATAGCTGGGTCCTGAAATAAGGGCCAATATTTCCCCGGAACTGGGCTCCAAGGCCACAATTCCTCCGTGTTTCCCTACCATTAACTTTTCGCCGTATTCCTGGAGAGATTTATCCAAAGTAACCGTAATCTGTTGCCCTTGTATCGGTAGGGTGTCCAAAGCACCGTCCTTATAGGGACCAATATCCCTATTAAAACGGTCTTTCTGAATGTATTTTACTCCCTTACGGCCTCTTAATATTTCTTCGTATTCCTTTTCTATCCCCGTTGTTCCTTTTAATTCTCCGGCAGCATAGGAAGGGTTTTTCTTTAAATCCCATGGGTTCACTTCGCTGATATATCCAAGGACATTGGCGCCACTATTGGTATCATAATAACGTAGCGATCGCTTTTGAATATAAAAGCCTTCAAACCTTCTCATTTTTTCCTGAAGCCTACCATAATCTTGTTTGGAAAGTTGGGGAACCAAAACCGAGGGAAGTCTTGGGGAGTAGGTGCGGGCCCTTTTCAACTGTTGTATAAAGTGCTCCTTGTCAATGCCCAGTAGTCCACAAAATTCTAGGGTATCTAGCGGTTTTACATCACCGGGTATCACCATTACGTCGTAGGCCGGTTGGTTGGCTACCAACAATTCACCGTTTCTATCATAGATGTACCCTCTTTCTGGGTAATCGTATACTGCTTTTATGGCCGGATCTTCCAATAATTGGTTTGGGGAGAAACTAAATATTTGCAGATAGGATAATCTGCCTATAAAAGTTAATCCCGCCAATAAGATTATTGAGGATAACAGTATCTTTCTCATCGCTTTTTAATACTAAAAAGTGTCCGCAGTAGCAAGCTTATTACCAAGGTGGCCAATCCCGTGAATAAAACTTTTTTCAAAATTAGCAGAGTATTTCCTAAACTGAAAATTTCCAGGGAAAAGAATATCAAATGATGTATAAAGATCAATAAGGTTAGAAATACTATTTGTTGTGCTTGGGTGGTACTGGATATTCGGAAGTTTTGAAATTCTAGATTAGAGCCAAAACAAAAGCGCATAATGGCTGGACGTAAATACGCAATGGTTACGGTGGCCGCTGCATGTATGGCCATGGTGTCTGAAAACCAGTCGACCATAAGGCCTAGCAAAAAACTCCAAAGTATAAAGAAAGCCCGCTGGTCGTTTATGGGGTACCAGTATAGGAAAAGTAGATACACCATGGGGTTTATATAACCAAAATAATTCAGATTATTGAACACCAGGACCTGTACTATAATTAATAGTAAAAATCTAATAACAATAAAAAGGGCGTTATTACTAATCATTACCTACTTTAGATTCTAGTTCTATGATTTCTTCTCGTTGGTTGTTTTTAATGATGTACACGTTCTTTACCGTGGTCATGTCATTAAATAATTTAACATCTATTTGGTAGGAGCTATGGTTAGGGTTCACCTCAAAATGCGCTATTACGCCAATGGGAATATTTTCTGGGAAAATACTGGAGCTTGCACCGGTAACAATGGTATCTCCTACTTTTAAGGGTACTAGTCGCTCTATATCCTTTAATTGCACGGTACGGTAGTCTTTGGTGTCCCATACCAAGGAGCCATAATGATTGGTGTTCAGGATTTTTGCATTAATCCTAGACCTCACATTTAAAATGCTCTGTACCATTGAAAAGTTTTTGGAGGTGTGCTCTACAATACCAAGAATCCCCTTGGAGGTAATAACCCCCATGTCTATTTCCAATCCGTCTACACGGCCCTTGTCCAGGGTAATATAGTTTCTCGGTAGTGAATAGCTATTCTTTATAATCTTGGCAGCAGTTACGCTATAGGTAATTTTAGTGCTATCTAGAGGTTCTGGTGGTGCTTTTTCCAGATTGTATAACTGTTGGCGAAGCCATTTGTTTTCTTCCACCAGTTTTTCGTTTTCTGTTCCTAGGCTAAAAAAAGAGGAAACACTGTGGGTAGATTCGTAGACATTGCCCGTAAGCCAATTGGCCGAATTAAAAAACTTGGAATGGTGATAAGAGCGTGCTCTTACGGTAAATACCAATGCTATGGTCAATAAAAATACATAGAGCAGGAAGTTTTTATATTTTAATATAAAATTTATAATCTGCTGCATGTACTAGAATTAATTTATTTAACCTTCATTAGTAATTGGTGAATTATTGGGTAAAGGTTGGTTTGGATTTATTTGTGGATTATAGGAAGCTCCCAAAAAGGGAGCTTTTCTAAGATTTATTTAATTAAAATACTTTTGTAGCGGTCCAAATTCTTCAAGGCGATTCCGGTTCCCCTTACAACGGCCCTTAAAGGATCTTCGGCAATATATACGGGCAAGTCCGTTTTCTGCGATAAGCGTCGGTCTAGTCCCCTAAGCATAGAGCCACCTCCTGCTAAGTAGATTCCTGTATTGTAAATATCCGCAGCCAATTCTGGTGGGGTTTGCGATAAGGTTTCCATAACCGCATCCTCTACCCTTAGGATAGATTTATCCAAAGCCTTCGCTATTTCCCTGTAGGAAACGGAAACTTGCTTTGGTTTACCGGTAAGCAGGTCTCGTCCCTGAACCGACATTTCATCCGGAGGGGATTGTAGGTCCTCGGTTGCGGAACCGATGGTAATCTTAATGTTTTCGGCAGTGCTTTCACCGACATAAAGGTTGTGCTGGGTACGCATATAGTAGATGATGTCATTGGTAAATACATCCCCTGCAATTTTAACCGATTTGTCACAAACAATGCCTCCAAGTGCAATTACAGCGATCTCCGTGGTTCCACCACCTATATCGACAATCATATTTCCCTTGGGCTGCATAATATCCAGGCCAATACCTATGGCAGCGGCCATGGGTTCGTGAATTAAGTATACTTCCTTTCCGTTAACTCGCTCTGCAGATTCTTTTACCGCTCTCATTTCCACCTCCGTAATTCCGGATGGGATACAGATAACCATGCGCAATGCCGGTGGGAACCATTTATTTTTGAGGGCTGGTATGTTCTTAATGAACATACTGATCATCTTTTCCGAGGCATCAAAATCGGCAATAACTCCATCCTTTAACGGCCTAATGGTCTTGATGTTTTCATGGGTCTTCCCCTGCATCATACTGGCTTCTTTACCAACCGCTATGATTTTGCCACTAATTCTGTCCCTGGCAACAATGGACGGACTGTCCACTGCAACTTTGTCGTTGTGGATAATCAGGGTGTTAGCGGTACCTAAATCTATCGCTATCTCCTCGGTTAATAAATCAAAGAATCCCATTTTTTAGCTGTTTGTTTTCGGATTAAAAGTCAATGTTATCGTCAAAAGTAAGGAAATTAATGTTTAAAATGGCGGGTGCCAGTCATTACCATAGAAATTCCATTTTCATCGCAATAATCTATGCTCAACTGATCTTTAATAGACCCTCCAGGTTGTATAACGCTAGTAATACCACTTTTATGCGCAATTTCTACACAATCTGGGAAAGGAAAAAAGGCATCACTGGCCATAACCGCTCCATTTAAATCGAAATTAAAGGATTTGGCTTTGTGAATTGCTTGGTTTAGAGCGTCTACACGGGAAGTTTGTCCGGTACCGCTGGCACAAAGCTGCTTGTTTTTGGCCAATACTATGGTGTTGCTTTTGGTGTGTTTACACAGCTTAGAAGCGAAGATTAAATCTTCTAACTCTTGGTCTGTGGCTTGCGTCTTGGTAACGTTAGTAAGGTCTTCCAAAGCATCGGTCTTGTTGTCTTTATCTTGTAGTAATACACCATTTAAACAGGTTCTTACCGTAGTGTTTGGCAGGGCTACATCTTTTTTGATTAAGATGATACGGTTCTTCTTGCCTTTTAGAAGGTCCAAGGCCTCCTTTGTATAGCTAGGTGCAATGATCACCTCACAGAAAAGAGAGTGGATTTCCGTAGCAGTAGCTTCGTCTATCTCCTTGTTGCTAATAAGCACACCTCCAAAGGCAGATACTGGATCTCCCGCCAATGCGTCAAGGTAGGCTTGTTTTAAGGTTGGGCGGGTGGCCAAACCACAGGCATTGTTGTGTTTTAGGATGGCAAAAGTAGGCTCGTCCTCTTTAAATTCTTCCATTAAGTTTACCGCGGCGTCTACATCCAATAAGTTGTTGTAGGAGAGTTCTTTTCCGTTCAATTTCTGGAACATAGCATCAAAATCCCCAAAGAAAAATCCTTTTTGGTGTGGGTTTTCCCCGTACCTAAGAATCTGTCCATTAAGCTCGCTAAGTTTCAATGCGGGCTGCTCCAGATCTTTGTTAAAGTAATTGAAGATAGCCGAATCGTAGTGAGAAGAAATGTTGAAAGATCTTGTTGCAAAACGCTTGCGTTCTTCCAAAGTGGTACTGCCGTTTCCTTGGGTCATTATTTCTAACACCTCGTCGTAATCGTTCATAGAGGAAACACAAAGGGTGTCTTTGTAATTCTTGGCAGCTGCACGGATCAAGGAAATACCTCCTATGTCTATTTTTTCAATAATATCTTCTTCGGAAGCTCCACTGGCTACCGTTTTTTCGAAAGGATATAAGTCTACGATAACAATATCCAATTGTGGGATGCCAAATTCCTTCAGCTGATCGCGGTCCCCTTGATTGTCCTGACGGTTCAAAATTCCCCCAAATACTTTTGGGTGCAAGGTTTTAACACGACCTCCCAGTATGGAAGGGTAACTTGTAATGTCCTCTACCGGAACTACATCGATGCCCAATTCTTTAATAAACTTTTCCGTGCCACCAGTAGAATAGATGGTGATTCCCAGTTCGTTAAGTTTTTTTACCAAGGGTGCCAGACCATCTTTATGGAATACTGAAATAAGGGCCGAGGTAGCTTTTTTAGAGGTGCTCATTTTTTTGTACTTATTGTTATAAATTATCAGGTTGTAAAAGTAGTTTTTTTGTGCTTAAAAACAGCAGGATTAACAACAATCAGCGTAAAGTTTAATAAATTTTAGACACTTCTTGATTGACGAATTCCAAAAAGCGCTCATCTTCTTCCGTAAAGGGGTCCAGAGTGTTAGAGTCGATATCTATTTGCCCAATATTTTCCCCATCCACAAAGAGTGGCACCACTATTTCGGATTTAACGGTGAGGCTACAGGCAATGTAATTGTCTTGAGCCTTAACGTCTGGGACCACAAAGTTTTGGTTAGATACGGCCACCTGTCCGCAGATGCCCTTTCCAAACGGGATTACGGTATGGTCTGTGGGCTCGCCCGCATAGGGTCCTAGGATAAGTTCTTCCTTGGTGCCGTTCCTAAAATAGAATCCGACCCAATCATAATAGGGGACACTGTCCTTCAGTAAAGTGCAAACTGCTTGGAGTTTTGCCTGAATATCATTGTCGGAAGCATTTAAGATGTCCGAAACTTTTGGTTTTAGTTGATGGAGCATAGTATTTTTTTGCAAAAATAACCTTATTTCCCAAAATTGTCTGCAAGATTTGGGAGTGCTCTTTTCCAGTATTTTGTTTAGGTGGTTTTTATTAAGTATTGGGTGGGGAGAAATAGGAAGAAGTTTTAGGATGACAGGGCGAAGGTGTATATATAATTACTTATTTTTGTGTTGATGAAAAAAATCCTTTTTAAGATATCCTCCTTATTGCTGTCCTTTTTAGTGCTGGCAGCTACGGTTTCCTGGACGGTAAAAAAGCATTACTGTTTTGGGAACTTATTGGATATTGCTTTTTTTCAGGAAGCGGAAAGCTGTGGTACTATTGCTGATCTAGAAACGGGAATGCTAGATTTTACAGTAGAGGAACCTCCTTGCTGTAGTAGTGAAGTGCTGTCAATTAAGGGCTTGGAAGACCTTGTTTATTCTTCCATTAAGGACTTAAAATGGGAGCTTCCTTTTATTTTTATGGTGCCTACAGCGGTTCCAAGTCATCACCCAGAACTATTATTTGATCCTTCCATTCCCAACAACTACAGAGCGCCCTCCCTCCAATTAGGGGAGTTGCAAGTGCGCTACCAGGTTTTTCTACTTTGAATTTGTATTAATATTTATTTCAACGTTCTGCATCTATAAACCGATGTGGGGGTATGTCGTGTATTTGTATAATATTAATATTGAAAATTATAGTAATGAAACGTTTTTTGACAGTTGTTTTATTGGGCCTTCCTATACTGATATTTTCCCAACATGTAGAAGGGGTGATATTAGAATCTAACCCAAATGGAAAAGAGATTGGGTTGTCCGGCGCCAATGTATATTGGTTAAACTCACAAACCGGGACCATAAGTGGTGAGGATGGTAGCTTCAGCATTCCATTTAATCCAGAGTTTAATCGGTTGGTGGTGAGTTATATAGGGTTTAAGACAGATACCCTGCTAATTAATGCACCAAAAGTGCTGCGGCACCACCTAAAGCCTTCCAATGAATTGGAGGAGGTGGTAGTGCAGAAGAAGAGGGATGCTTTGCAAAAGTCCTATTTTAGTACGCAGAACGTGGTAACTATTAACAGCGCAGAGCTGTTAAAGGCTGCCTGCTGTAATCTATCCGAAAGTTTTGAGACCAATCCGTCTATAGATGTGAATTTTTCCGATGCACTCTCGGGAACTAAACAAATTCAAATGTTAGGACTTACCAGTCCCTATTTGTTGATAACCCAAGAAAATATCCCCATGGTGCGTGGTGCGTCTCAGGTGTACGGACTTAGTTTTGTGCCGGGGACTTGGGTAGAAAGCATTCAGATCACCAAGGGTGGTGGAAGTGTGGTGAACGGCTACGAGAGTATATCTGGACAGATAAATGCAGAGCTGGTAAAGCCCTTTACCGATGAGCGTGTTTTTGTGAATGGGTATGCCAATATGAATGGGAGGCTGGAGCTGAATACGCATCTCAACCACGCGCTAAACGATAAATGGAGTTCCGGACTCTACCTGCATGGTAATTATAGGAACGCCAAGGAGGATGGGAATAATGATGGATTCTTAGATGCCCCCTTGGGTGGTCAGGTTAATATTCTAAACAGATGGCAGTATCAAAATCCGGAAAAGGGATGGGTGAGCTTTATTAATCTCCGATTTTTAAAGGACGATAAGCAAACGGGAGAGATCAATTTTAATCCGGCTACAGACAAGTTCACCACTAACTCCTGGGGGAGTGAGATAGATACGAGGCGGTTTGATTCTTCCTTAAAAATAGGTTACGTTTTTCCCGAGCTTCCTTTTCAGAGCCTAAGTTTTCAAACAGCTTATAGTTTGCATAAGCAGGATTCTTATTTTGGCTTTAATCAGTATCATATAGATCATGAGAGTAGTTATACCAATTTGCAGTTCAGTTCTATTATTGGCGATACAAGAAGTAAGTTTAAGACGGGTTTAACCATCGCCTATGACGGCTATATCGAAATGGTGAACGCGGTAGATCACTCTAGGGTAGATAAATCCGCAGGGGCCTATTTTGAATATAGTTACGATGATTTAAAGCAATGGAGTCTTACTGCCGGATTAAGGGTGGATGCGCATAATAATTTGGGGGAATTTGTGACCCCTAGGTTACATCTACGCTATCTTCCTTGGGAGCGGGCCAGTCTTAAGGGTTCGGTTGGCCGAGGTAGAAAAGCAGCCAATATTTTTGCCGAAAACCAGCAAATGTTTGGGTCTGCACGCGAAATTGTTTTAGCTGGGCAGGGTAGTGGTGCCTATGGCCTAGAAGCAGAGGATGCCTGGAATTACGGAATGGGCTTTTTACAGGGATTCACACTTTTTAATAGGCCTGGAAACTTCTCACTGGACTATTATGTTACGGACTTTAAGAATCAGGTAGTGGTAGATTGGGAAGATCCACGGGCGGTCTCCTTTTATAATTTGGATGGAAAGAGTAGGGCTAAAAGCTTTCAGGTTGAGTTGAACCATGAACTCCTAGAAAATGTAGAGGTAAGAACCGCCTATAAGTACTACGACGTAACAACCGATTACCTATCGGGGTCTTTGCAAAAGCCATTGCAGGCGCAGCACAGATTCTTTACCAATATTGGATACGTCACCAAAGCAAAGGAAAACGGTTCCCTTTGGCGAATGGACTATACCCTACATGTTTTGGGGAAGCAACGCCTGCCCAATACTACTAGTAATGCAGCCGAATATCAACTGGGAGAGTTTTCACCTTCATTTGGGTTGATGAACGCCCAGCTGACCAGGGTGTTCTCCAATAAATTTGAAATTTATATTGGAGGAGAGAATTTGACGGACTATGTTCAGGATCGCCCTGTCTTGAGTGCAGGGGATCCCTTTGGCGCTAATTTTGATACCACTATTATCTATGGTCCTACTATGGGAAGAATGTTTTATACAGGATTTAGATATAAATTATAATTTTATAGGAACAATAATTGATAAAAAGAAGAAATATGAAGCTAAAAAAAATATTCTTGGGTCTTGTCTTTGCTGTAATTTCATTAGTGGCCTTCGGACAGGAGAAAAATAAAAAATTAACCTTTGAGGTTAACGGGAAGTGCTCCATGTGTAAAGAGCGAATAGAAGAAGCGGCTTTAGGGGTGAAGGGGGTTAAATTTGCCTCTTGGGATATTCCTACGCATCAATTATCCATTATAATGGATGAGCGTAAAACCAATTCCATGAAAATTAAAATGGCCATCGTAGCTGTTGGGCATGATACCAAGGAGTTGAAAGCTGCCGATGAGGTCTATAACGGCATACATCCTTGCTGCAAGTATCGCGAAGATAATTCGGATGATGGCGAGCAGCATTAAGGTCTCTTGATCTTTTAGGGGGATTAAAACGAAAAGCCGTTCTTGAAATTTTCAAGAACGGCTTTTTTAATAAGTGCTTGTTTTAGCAAGATGCTATTACATCATTCCAGGCATTCCTCCACCCATTGGGGCTTGTGGACCTGAAGGAGCATCCTCCTTGATGTCGGTTAGGGCACACTCGGTAGTTAAGATCATTCCGGCAACCGAAGCTGCATTTTCCAATGCAATTCTGGTTACTTTCTTTGGGTCAATAATACCCGCTTTAATCATGTCTACGTACTCTTCGGTCTTGGCATCATATCCAAAGTCACCTTTACCGTCCAATACCTTAGCAACCACTACGGAACCTTCGCCACCTGCATTGGCAACGATAATTCTCAATGGAGCCTCAATAGCTCTGGCTACTATCTGGATACCAGTCTCCTCATCAGGAGTTTCTGCTTTTATTTCGGATAGAAGTGCTTTGGTTCTGATCAAGGCAACTCCTCCACCGGCAACGATACCTTCTTCTACAGCTGCTCTAGTAGCGTGTAGTGCATCGTCTACCCTGTCTTTCTTCTCTTTCATTTCTACTTCGGAAGCGGCACCTACATATAGTACAGCAACTCCACCGGCTAATTTAGCCAAACGCTCCTGAAGTTTTTCTTTGTCGTAATCAGAAGTAGTGCTCTCTATTTGAGCTTTAATCTGGTTTACTCTAGTCTTAATAGCTTCTGGGTCTCCAGCGCCGTTTACAACAGTAGTATTGTCCTTGTCAATGGAAATCTTCTCACAGGTACCCAACATTTCCAAGGTAGCGTTTTCCATAGTAAAGCCTCTTTCCTCAGAAATTACGGTACCACCAGTTAGGATAGCGATGTCTTCTAACATAGCTTTTCTTCTGTCTCCAAAACCTGGGGCTTTTACCGCTGCAATTTTCAAAGAACCTCTTAGTTTGTTTACAACCAAAGTGGCCAATGCTTCACCATCTACGTCCTCTGCGATGATCAATAATGGTTTTCCAGACTGAGCTACTGGCTCCAATACTGGTAAAAGATCCTTCATGGAAGAAATCTTCTTGTCGTAAAGAAGAATGTAAGGGTCGTCCAAATCTGCAGTCATCTTTTCAGAATCAGTTACAAAATATGGAGATAGGTACCCTCTGTCAAACTGCATTCCTTCAACAACGTCTACATAGGTTTCCATTCCTTTGGCCTCTTCCACGGTAATAACCCCTTCCTTGCCAACTTTGCTAAATGCTTGTGCAATTAAGTCGCCAATAGTTTGGTCGTTATTGGCGGAAATAGAAGCAACCTGCTTAATTTTATCGGAAGAATCACCAACCTTCTTGGCTTGGTTGGCCAAGTCTGCGATGATAGTACTTACAGCCTTGTCTATACCTCTTTTAAGGTCCATCGGATTTGCACCGGCCGCAACGTTCTTAAGTCCTTCTTTTACGATTGCCTGAGCAAGTACGGTAGCAGTAGTAGTACCATCACCTGCCAAATCGTTGGTTTTGGAAGCAACTTCCTTTACCATCTGGGCACCCATATTTTCCAGGGTGTCTACCAATTCTATTTCCTTAGCTACGGTAACACCATCCTTAGTGATGTTTGGTGCGCCGAATGATTTGCTGATAATTACGTTTCTACCCCTTGGTCCCAAGGTTACTTTTACTGCATTAGCCAATGCATCAACACCGCGTTTTAAGCCGTCTCTTGCATCGATATCAAATGTTATATCTTTTGCCATAATTAATTTGTATTGTGCTATCCCGCATAAACGGGAATCTGATTAATATTAAATTTTAATTAAAACGATTAGGCGCCCCCAAGTAGGTGGGAGCTATAGAATTTAATTAAATGATCGCTAGGATGTCGCTCTCGCGCATCATTAAGTATTCGTTACCTTCCAATTTTAGCTCTGTGCCGGCATATTTTCCATAAAGAACAGTGTCACCAACCTTAAGGGTTACTTTAGCTTCGTCAGTACCGGGACCAACAGCTACTACCTTGCCTTGTTGTGGTTTTTCTTTTGCGGTATCTGGAATGTAAAGACCGGAAGCAGTCTTGGTTTCTGCAGCCATAGGCTCTATAAGAACTCTATCCGCTAATGGTTTAATGCTAACTTTAGCCATATTAATTAGATTTTAAATTGTTATTAATTTCCAATGATTATGGCAGAAATTATGCCATTGTTGAAAAACTGACACTTTATGAAATAAAAATGCCAGCTTGTCACGAAAGCTGGCATTGTTGTAAGATTTATGTCTTTTAGTCCTTATTCTACGCTATCCGTAGCATTGTTGGCAGGTGTTGTTGCCGGAGCTCCAGGTAATACACCTGGGGTAGTATTTTCAATGGGGTCTCCATTCAGTAATTTAGAATCGGTATCGCTAAAGCTGCCTTTTACCGCTATGTTAGATACCAGGATCAATACCACTAAAAGAGCGGCTAGGGTCCAAGTACTTCTGTCTAGGAAATCTCCTGTTTTTTTAACACCTCCTACAACCTGACTTCCGCCACCTCCGAAAGAGCTAGAGAGGCCTCCTCCTTTTGGGTTTTGTACCATAATGACTAACATTAGTAAAAGGGCCACCAAAATGATCAGGACTAAGAATATTGTAAATGTAGTATTCATCAAATTATGTTTTATCTTGTTGTAATTTTTCCACCGCTTTTATTCGGTCAGCAAAGAAACTACTTTTTTCTGGATATTTCAAACTTAAAATTCTGTAAGCCTGTATGGCTTGTTTGTATTTTTTCTGCTCCACATATACCTTGGCAAGGGTAGCGGTCATCAGTTCGTTCTGGTCAATGGTCAGGGAATCTTTAATGGATACCTTAGTAGTATTCTCTTTGGGGACTATTTTGGGATTGGCCTGAATGAACTTATCTATAAGTTCAAATTTTTTCTTTTTGTGGTCAGAATTGTTTTGGGCCGACTCCTTTTTTTTGGGTTTTGAGGCTGTCTGTGGCGTGTTTTTCTCCCTTTTTTGTGGTTGGTTGGTGAGCTGTAACCATTCACCAAATGAGTAGCGTTCTTTTTTTGAAAAGCTAAGGGGTTTCCCTATTTCAAGAATTTCTTCCGCTTTTTTTTTATCCTCGGCTAAGGATTCATCTATTTTGGGGTCCTTGGAGGTGAATAGGGAGGGATCTAAAATTTGATTGGCGTCCTTTGCAGTACGGGGCCATGGTTCGTCCTCCGAAGTGGCAATCAGGGATTGCTCTTCCTTAAACTCCGACTTAACTTCTTCGGAAACGGTGGGGGTTTCGTTTAGCGGGGTGGTTTTCCCAGAAATAGAATCGGCAATCGTATTCTGGAGAAAATCTTTGGAAGTGATAAAGTCGAACAAGATATCCCTATCTGCGGTATAGGCGGCCGTAACTTTAAGGGCGTTGTTATACTTAAAGCTGTTGAGGTTGCGCAAGCCTTTTAAGTGCATGGCCCTAGCCGCTTGGAAATATGGATATTCTTCCAAAATGTCTTCCAATTGGTGGGTCTGCACTGGGGAAACCAGTTTATCAGGGTTTTGTAGTAGGTATGTAAAATCCTGTACGTTCATAGATTACCAATCTGCCAATGATTTGTTGAATATGTCTTGAGTGATACGCTCAAAGATGACTTGATGGGCTTGGTCCTTCACAGTAGAAAACTGTGAATTTGCCGGGTAATCATAAAAGAACGAAAAACGCTGTTCAAAATCAACATCTTGTTTGGTGTTGTTAAAAAATCGAACATTCACTGCAATGGTCAGTCTGTTTTGGGCAGCGGTCTGCTGCGCGGTGGCAGACATTGGAGAAATGCGGTATTCCACAATTTCCCCTTCGTATAAAAGGTCTCCGTTAGAGGTAACTAAGTTAAGGCTGGTCTGGTTTAGGATTAGGTCTTGTAGCGCCAAAGTAAAATCCCTGTCCATTCCTGGCTCAAACGTAGATCCCGGATTTTGGGAGGCATAGTTTTGAAAATAAGGTACCTGGAAAGTTTTGGCGCTTCCCACATCACCTCCGGTAAAGTTATAGATACCACAACTAGAAATACCTGCCACCAAGACAAGCATAAAAATAAACTGTTTACTCTTTATCATTCTCTTTTTTCTTACTGTCCACTGACTACTGTTCACTGACTACTGTTCACTGCCCACTGCCCACTGATCACTGCCCACTGATCACTGCCCACTGCCATTCGTCTACAGATTGTATTGTTTAATTTTTCGGTATAAGGTACGTTCCGATATTCCCAGCTCTTGGGAGGCTGCTTTTCTTTTTCCTTTATTTCTTTCCAAGGATTTTTTGATGAGTTCTATTTCCTTTTCTTGTAAAGATAGGGTTTCTTCCTCTTCTATTTCCTCCGCAAAATGATACTTGTCCTCTTTTGAAGGGGGGCTGCTTGGGCTGTCCATAGGAGGTCTTGGTAATTCCAAAATACTAGGAGCTACTTCCTCCTCTTCCTCCGTATAGATTTCTTCTTCTTTCCCGTATATTTTTCGGATTAGATTCTCGTTTTCCTCCTGTACTTTTGCGCTGTCGTTGTTGTTCAGCAGTTCTAGCGTCAGCTTTTTAAGGTCGTTTAGATCCCCCTTCATGTCAAATAAGACCTTATAGAGAATTTCCCTTTCATTGCTAAAATCGCCCTTCTTTTTGTCCTCTTCCACTATAGCGGGCAGGTTGGTGTTCCCTGCGTTAGGTAAATAGCTGTTTAGGGTAGCGAGGGAAATAATTCTGCTCTCCTCCAAGACGGAAATCTGTTCGGCGATATTTCGCAATTGCCGGATGTTTCCGGGCCAGCGGTATTTAACAAGCAGCTGAACTGCATCATCTTCCAATCTGATGGTAGGCATTTTGTATTTCTGCCCAAAATCTGCAGCGAATTTTCTAAATAACAGGTGAATATCGTCCTTCCGTTCTCTTAAGGGCGGTATATTGATCTCTACGGTACTTAATCTATAGTACAGATCTTCACGGAATTTTTCCTTTTTAATAGCTTCGAACATATTCACATTGGTCGCCGCTACTATCCTAACATCCGTTTTCTGAACCTGGGAAGAACCTACCTTTAGGAACTCCCCGTTTTCCAATACCCGTAATAATCTAACCTGGGTGGTTAGCGGGAGTTCGCCCACTTCATCCAAAAATATGGTGCCGCCGTCGGCTACTTCAAAATAACCGCTTCTAGTAGCGGTGGCCCCGGTAAACGCCCCTTTCTCATGTCCGAAGAGTTCACTGTCAATGGTTCCTTCGGGGATGGCACCACAGTTAACCGCTATATATTTGGCGTGCTTTCTATGGGAAAGGGAGTGAATAATTTTTGGGATGGCCTCTTTCCCCACACCACTCTCCCCGGTTACCAATACGGAAATATCCGTAGGGGCAACTTGGATGGCCTTTTCAATGGCACGATTCAGCTTCACATCGTTGCCAACAATTTCATATCGTTGTTTTGTTGCTTGGATCGATTCCATGGACTTAATTATTATGAGAATATCCTACAGGGGTTCCTAGCAGGGTTCCTGAGGTGCAATCATTGATTTTTACATTGACGAAATCCCCAGGTTTATAGTGTTCCTTGGGGAATACCACTACCGCATTTTGGGAGTTTCTGCCCATCCAATCTAGTTCGGATTTTTTGGAGGTTCCTTCAATAAGGACTTCTACGGTCTTCCCTAGCTGTTGTTTGCTTCGGTAATGACTGTGTTCCCGCTGTAGGTCAATGATTTCTTGCAGTCTTCGCTTTTTGGTTGCTTCCGGGACATCGTCTTCCAGGTTTTTGGCAGCTGCCGTGCCCGGTCTTTCCGAATATGCGTACATATAGCCAAAATCATATTTTACCTCCCGCATTAAGGATAAGGTATCCTGATGGTCATCTTCCGTTTCCGTTGGAAAGCCAGCAATCATATCTTGGGATATTGAACAGTCTGGAATAATCTCCATGATATTTCTTACCAATTCCAAATACTCCTCACGAGTATGTTGCCTATTCATTTTCTGAAGAATGCTATTGCTACCACTTTGCACCGGAAGGTGAATGTAATTGCAGACATTTTCATATTTACCCACCACTCTTATCACATCCAGGGTCATGTCCTGAGGATTGGAGGTAGAGAAACGGATTCTTAGTTTTGGATGTGCCTGCGCCACCATTTCCAATAGACTGGCAAAGTTTACCGAAGTGGCTTTTTGTATTTCCGAGGCGTGCTTAAAATCCTTCTTTAGGCCACCACCGTACCATAGGTAGCTATCTACATTCTGCCCTAGTAAGGTTATTTCTTTATAACCCTTACCTACAAGGTCTGTTACCTCTTCCAAAATGGATTGGGGATCCCTGCTTCGCTCCCTGCCCCTAGTAAAGGGAACAACGCAGAAAGTACACATATTATCGCATCCACGGGTAATAGATACAAAGGCAGAAACCCCGTTGGTGTTAAGTCGAACCGGGGAAATATCCCCATAGGTTTCTTCCTTGGAAAGAAGGACGTTTACCGCATTTCGGCCCCCATCTACTTCGCTTATTAAATTGGGTAGGTCTTTGTAGGCATCCGGGCCTACTACCATATCTACAATTTTCTCCTCCTCCAGTAACTTGGCTTTTAGCCTTTCGGCCATGCAACCCAACACACCAACCTTCATATGGGGACGGTGACGTTTAACTGCGTTAAATTTTTCCAATCGCTTGCGAATGGTAAGTTCTGCCTTTTCTCTAATAGAGCAGGTGTTTACCAGTACTAAGTCTGCATCTTCCAATTCCTGGGTGGTGCTAAACCCCTCTTTTGATAAGATGGAAGCCACTATTTCACTGTCCGAAAAATTCATGGCGCAACCATAGCTCTCTATGTATAATTTTCTGGAACTTGCTTCCTTAGCTTGTAGGGATAAGGCAGTTCCTTGTATGGATTCATCTATTGTCTTCTCCATGTTATGGTAAATATGCTTTTTGCTTTATTGGTTTGCAAAGATAGCATTATATGGAGACATGTGACATATTGACAGTTAAAAATAAAATAAAAAGTGCTGTCATTTATACCTTATTATATAGCTTGTCTAAGGAAGCAATGAAGCAGGGCTTTTTGGTTACGCAACGCAATGGGTTATTCCACATCTATTATAGGACTGCTGAGGGATGTGATATTTTAAGGCCTCTTTCCTGTGGAGATTGTTGGGCTGGATTATCCTAGCTTAGGGTAGAATTAAATGGTTTAAACAATATATAAGAATGGTATACTTTTTTTTAAAAAATTATAGGTTTCTAATAGTGCCCCTCTCTTTACTGGTTTTCTCGTGTTCGAGTACGGGGGATCCCATAGGGGATGAAGCGCAATTAAAAAGTTTGCATGCAGGAATTCAGAAAATGGCGAAAAGGGAAACCTGTGTGGATAGTGCTGAGTGGCGATTTACAGCTTTTGGTTCCAAGGCCTGCGGCGGACCCCAGTCTTACATCGCTTATTCCACGAAGATAGACACGGTGCTTTTTAAAGACAAGGTAAAGCGGTATAACGAGGCAATGGCGGCCTACAATGAAGCGCATGGTGTGGTGTCTGACTGTGCGGTGGTGGAAAAGCCTGCTGGGTTAATCTGTAGGGATGGAGAGCCCGAGTTTGTCTACTGAAGAATTGCCAAATTCTAAAATTTTATTCCAATATTTTATCGAAATCACCTGTTTTTGCCAGGTGATTTTTTGTGTCATATAAGAACCTGATGGCATGAAATTAAAAAAATCAGTTACTTTTGTTTCTCCAAAAACGAGTTAATGGCAAAGAATTTAGTAATTGTAGAGTCTCCTGCTAAGGCAAAGACTATTGAGAAATTTTTAGGAAAGGACTTTAAGGTAACCTCCAGTTTTGGGCATATTGCCGATTTACCTTCCAAGGAATTGGGTGTGGATGTGGAAAATAATTTTGCCCCTAAGTATATCGTGGATAAGGATAAAAAAGCGGTGGTCAAAAAACTAAGGGATCTTGCTAAAAAGGCAGAAACCGTATGGCTGGCCAGTGATGAGGACCGAGAGGGAGAGGCTATTTCTTGGCATTTAACCGAGGAGTTGAAATTGGACAAAAAGAAGACCAATCGGATCGTCTTTAACTCCATTACCAAATCTGCAATCCAAAAAGCAATTGAAAATCCAAGGGAGATTAATTACAACCTAGTAAACGCTCAGCAAGCGAGAAGGGTGTTAGATCGTTTAGTGGGGTACGAATTATCGCCCGTACTTTGGAAAAAAATAAAACCGGGACTTTCTGCCGGTAGGGTGCAGTCTGTAGCTGTACGGTTAATAGTGGAAAGAGAAAGAGCTATCGAGGCCTTTGTTCCTGAGGCAGCCTTTAGGATTTCGGCCGAGTTTAAGACGAGTGAGGGTAGCATAGTTACCGCTAAATTAAATAAGACCTATGCTAGTAAAAAGGCCGCGGAAGACTTTTTAAAACAAAATATAGGAGCCAGCTTTTCGGTAGCGAAATTAGAGAAGAAACCGGCGAAAAAATCGCCCGCAGCGCCCTTTACTACTTCCACCCTGCAACAGGAGGCATCTAGGAAATTGTATTTCTCGGTTTCTAAGACCATGCAAGTAGCACAGCGATTATATGAAGCTGGATTGATAACATACATGAGAACGGATAGCGTAAATCTTTCCAGTGAGGCAATTGGTGCTGCCAAGGATGCTATCATTAAAAATTACGGGGAAGAGTACAGTAAGGTTAGAAACTTTACGGGTAAGACAAAGGGTGCCCAGGAGGCACACGAGGCCATTCGCCCTACAGATATGAACAATCAATCTCCTTCTTTGGAGCGGGATCAGGCCAAATTGTACGAACTTATTTGGAAGCGTACCCTAGCCTCGCAAATGAGCGATGCTCAGTTAGAGCGTACCAACGTGAAAATAAAGGCCAATACCCATAAAGAAGAGTTTACTGCCAATGGGGAGGTGATAAAATTTGATGGTTTCCTTAAAGTGTATTTAGAAGGAACGGACGAAGAAGATATTGCTGAAGAGCAAGAAGGAATGCTTCCTGCCATGAAAGAAGGGGAGGCATTGGAGAATAGGTATATAACCGCTACAGAACGATTCTCCAGAGCGCCCTACCGTTTCACAGAGGCTTCCTTGGTGAAGAAGTTGGAAGAGTTGGGAATTGGAAGACCTTCTACCTATGCGCCTACGATCTCTACTATTCAAAATAGGGGCTATATAGAAAAGGGGAATATAGAAGGAACGGAGCGGAAATATGTGCAGCTGCGGTTTAAAGCTGATAAAATATCGACCCAAGAATTAACCGAAAATGTAGGCTCGGACAAAGGGAAAATGGTGCCCACTGATATTGGGATCATTGTGACCGATTTCCTAGTAGGACATTTCGAATCTATTTTGGACTACCATTTTACCGCAAAGGTAGAAGAGCAGTTTGATGAGATTGCCTCCGGAAACGAAGATTGGCAAAAGGTGATGAAGAATTTCTATAGTGATTTTCATCCTCAGGTAATACATGTGGAAGAAAACGCAGATAGGGCCAGTGGAGAGCGCATCCTTGGAACCGATCCAGAGTCGGGCAGGCAGGTGTCCGTTAGGTTGGGGAGGTTTGGACCCATGGTGCAAATTGGGACGGTAGACGATGAAGAGAAACCCTTGTTTGCCAGTTTGTTGCCAGATCAATCCCTAGGCACCATCACCTATGAGGAGGCCATGGACCTGTTTAAATTACCTAGAAAGCTAGGGGAGTATGAAGGAGAGGAAGTAGAAGCTAATGTGGGTAGATTTGGACCTTATGTGAAATTTGGGAAAACATTTATCTCTATGGCCAAGGGAGAAAGTGCCATGGAAATTACGATGGATAGAGCTATAGAGCTTATTGTGGAAAAACAAAAGGCAGACGCCCCCATCGCAATGTACGAAGGTAAAGAGGTGACCAAAGGTGTTGGGAGGTTTGGACCATTTATTAAATGGGACGGGATGTTCATCAATGTAAACAAGAAATACGATTACGACAACCTTACCAAAGCCGATATTGAGGAATTGATAGAGGTGAAAAAGCAAAAAGAGATCGATAAATTAATACAGGAGTGGCCAGAAGAAGGGATCCGTATTGAAAAGGCTAGGTGGGGAAGGCATAACATTATAAAGGGTAAGATTAAGGTAGAGGTTTCAAAAGACGTAGATCCTACCAAGATAAGCTTGGAAGAAGCAAAGGCATTGATCGAGAAAAAAACGCCTAAGAAGAAAGCCAAAGCAAAATCAAAAGCAAAGGCAAAACCAAAGACTAAAAAGTAATATGGTCTTCAATTTTTTAGTTCCCGTTAAGGAGGAGGTTTTGGCCTATTGTGAGTTGTTAACCTCCCAAGCCATGGGGAGACAAATTATTAAACATTCCGAAAAGCATGGTCTTCCAGATTTGTCCAAGGCCAGTGTAGCGCTTTTGGGAGTAAATGAAACTAGGAACGCCTTTGGTGAGCCTAAAGAGCCACTAGATCTGTCAGGGATTAGACGGCAATTCTATAGTCTGATGAAAGGTAATTGGAATACCAATATGGTAGATCTGGGGGATGTGGAGCCTGGAGATGCGGTAGAGGATACCTTCTTTGTGGTAAAGGAGGTGGTGGCAAAGCTAATTGAGAAAAATATTATTCCTATAGTAATAGGTCCTACCCAGGATCTTACTTATCCCACTTATAGGGCTTTTGATGGACTTATGAACATGGTGAATTTGGTCTCCATAGATAGTAGGTTCGATTTTGGATTGGATGGGGATCAGATTTCTACGGATTCATATATGAGTAGGATCATCACCGATAAACCCAATAATCTTTTTAATTTTTCCAATATTGGCTACCAAAGCTATTTTAATGCACAGGAGGAATTAGATCTTATGGAGCGTTTATTTTTTGATTATTATCGGCTAGGCCAGATGATCAATAATATGACTTTGGCAGAACCTGTACTTAGAAATGCCCATTTGGTAAGTTTGGACGCCCAGGCTATCCGTGCGGCGGAAATGGGGTTTTCCAATAATTTTTCGCCCAATGGGTTTACCGGGAGAGAAATATGTACCATTGCCAGATATGCGGGGATAAGCGATAATGTATCCGTGTTTGGGATATATGAGGTTGAGAATAATAATCAATCTTTTCAGCTGATCTCTCAGCTGATGTGGTATTTTATTGAAGGTCTTAACTTCAGGATTAAAGAATACCCAGATAGTGAGAATAACAACTTTAGCAAGTATACCGTGCCAATCGAAAATGAGTCGCTTATCTTCTATAAAAGTCATCTTACCGAAAGATGGTGGGTAGAAGTACCTTCAATACTTATGGCACATACTAAAACAAATTCACCTGCGTTATTACCTTGCACTGAACTGGAATATTTGGAAGCATGTGACCAGAATATCCCGGAGAGGTGGTTTAAAGCGTATAAAAAAGGCTTTAATTGAGTTAAAATTTTTAGGGTATAAAGACTATTTTATACAATAAAAAAATTAAAATTAAGTTTTAGAGAGTAATACTTGTGTTTGCATTTATAAAGATAATCGAAATTTAACCAGACGTATGAAGAAGCTATTGTTGTCATCCATAGCATTTGTTTTTTTACTCTCAAGTTGTGGGTCCGGAACAAAGGGAGAACTTGTAGGAGCTAAAGGAAAAAAATGGCATCCAGAAAAACCCTATGGGATGGTATTAATCCCACGTGGCTCTTTTACCATGGGGAAAACAGAGGAAGATCAGGCAAAGATTCTCAATGCGCCGGCAAAAACTGTAACGGTTAGGTCCTTTTATATGGACGATACCGAAATCACCAATAGTGAATACAGGCAGTTTGTAGAATGGGTGAAAGATTCCATTGTACGAACCCAGTTGGCAATTTTGGCAGACGAATTGGGATTAGGTCCCGAAGATGGGGGCATTGGGGAATATGCATTTTTGGATGCAGATACTACTCGTCTTTCTGTGTACGACAAGTATATGTTGGATAGGTATTCTGGACAGGGAGAAACTGGCTATGAAGGAAGGGCATTGAATAAAAGGCCTAACTTAATATGGGATGTTTCTAAATACCCAGATGAATACTATACAGAAATTATGGTAGACTCCATGTACATTTCGGAGGAGGAATCCTATAATGGGCAGCGTCATATAGATGTTAAGCGCTTAAAGTACAAGTATACATGGATGGATATAGAGGCTGCGGCCAGATCCAGAAATGGGAACAGAAGAGATTTTATAAAACAGGAAGAATTGGAAGTGTATCCAGATACTACGGTATGGATACGAGACTTTTCCTATTCTTATAATGAGCCTATGCACAATGATTACTTCTGGCACGATGCGTATAGTGAATACCCAGTGGTAGGGGTTACCTGGAAACAGGCCCAGGCATTTTGTAATTGGAGGACAAAGTATAAGAACGACGATCAAAAAAGTAGGGGCAAGCAGTTTGTAAACCGCTTTAGATTGCCCACCGAAGCAGAATGGGAATATGCTGCCAGAGGTGGAATTGAAGGGGGTACGTACCCATGGGGTGGTCCGTATGTAATTGGTGACACGGGTTGCTTTATGGCCAACTTTAAACCCCAAAGAGGGGACTATGCTGCGGATGAGGCCTTATACACCGTAGAGGCCAGGTCTTATGAGCCCAACGATTACAACCTGTACAATATGGCAGGGAATGTTTCGGAATGGACCAATAGTAGTTATGATCCCAATGCGTACGAATATGTGTCTACCATGAACCCATATGCCGGAACAGCAGAAAATAAAAGAAAGGTAATCCGAGGAGGATCTTGGAAAGATGTGGCTTACTTTTTACAGGTAAGTACCAGGGATTACGAATACCAGGATTCAGCACGTAGCTATATCGGCTTCAGAACGGTGCAGGATTATATGGGGGAAGAAGATTCAACAGGAAGGTAATACTTACTAGGAGTTATAATCAACAACGACCAAATACTTATTATTAATTATACTTAACTAAATTCACGAATATGGCACAATCAAAATCAACTAAAAAATTATTTCAGATGGCCTATGGCCTAGGGGCATCTATAGTGATCATAGGAGCATTGTTTAAAATTCTTCACTGGCAATTTGGTCCGTTAACGGGCGGACTTCTGTTAGCAGTTGGTCTTATTACAGAGGCATTGATATTTGCAATCAGTGCATTTGAACCTGTAGATGAAGAATACGACTGGTCTTTGGTGTACCCAGAACTAAACGGAGGCGCCCTTGCTGCCAAAGCAAACGCCAAGGAAGCAGCGGAGGTTAGGGAAGCAGAAGTGTCCTTATCTAGAAAATTAGACGAACTTTTAAAAGAAGCTGGGGTAGACGCCAGTCTTATGCAGAGCCTTGGTTCCAGTATCAAAAATTTTGAAGGTGCAGCCAAAGGAATCGCCCCTACCGTAGACGCTATGGAATCTACTAGGAAGTACTCAGATGAGATGGTGCAGGCAGCTGCCCAAATGGAATCTTTGAATAGTCTGTATAAGGTGCAACTGGAAAGTGCCAGTAGACAGGCATCTATCAATGAGGAAGTAGTGCAGAAATCCAGTGCCTTAAAAGAGCAGATGGAGTCATTGGCCACTAACCTGTCCTCCTTAAATGGAGTGTACGGAGGTATGTTGTCTGCGATGAATAGAAACTAATTAGTTGTTCCGCAATAAGCAACCCTAAATCAATTAATCACAAAAACTAATTAGAAAATGGCAGGAGGAAAAGAAACACCACGTCAGAAGATGATCAACCTAATGTATTTGATCTTCATCGCGATGTTGGCGCTGAATATGGGAAAGGAAGTACTATCTGCTTTCGGACTTATGAACGAAAAGTTGGAAGCTTCCAACGTTAAAACCACGGAAAATAACCTAGCTTTTCTAAATGGATTAGAAACTAAGGCGGCAGAGAATGAAGTGAGATATGGACCGCTTTTGGCAGATGCAAGGAAAATTAAGGAATTATCCGAAGAGTATTATGCCTATTTAGAGGGTATAAAGAAAGAGATGATGGCCAGTGTAAAGGATCCAGAAGATTACCAGGTAATGGATATGACGGATTTTTTAGATCAGCGTTTCTTTAGAGGAGGAAAGGTAAGTGCCGAAGGAAAGGAATTTTTGGATAAATTGATAGCCTATCGTACACAGATCTCTGCAGTAATGCCCAAGGAATTGGAGGCTGTAAAATCTTCCGTGCAAACCAGGTTTGAAACCGGTGACGAAAAAGGCTTGGTGGAAAAACGGGATGGCACCAAACAAGATTGGTTAAGTTATCACTTTGAAGGGTATCCATTAATTGCCTCTTACACCAAATTAACCTCGCTTCAGGCAGATGTTAAGTCCACCGAAGAGGACGCTTTAAAGGCTATGTTGCAGGGGCAATTAAGTAGTGAGGTGTCTATGACCAACTATACTACCTTGTTAGAACAGGAAAAATCTGCTTTCTATTCCGGTGAAAAATTTAGTGGAAGTATCGTTCTTGGACGTAAAGATGCAAGTACTAGGCCCAATGAGGTGAACCTTACCCTAGACGGAAGAAAGTTGAGCGAAGGAACAGATTATGTAATAGAAGACGGGAAGGTAAGGTTAACAATTAATGCCGGAAGCGCTGGAGATCATAAGATAGAAGGTAATTTGGTGTTTATTCAGGATGGAGAGCGTACAGAAGTGCCCGTATCCTCCACATTTGCTACCATTACCAAGCCTAATGCAGCTGTAATTTCTGCAGATAAGATGAATGTGGTGTACCGTGGCGTGCCCAACCCAATTACCATTTCTATTCCTGGAATTCCAGATAATAACGTTAATGCCTCTGCACCCGGACTTTCCAAGCGCAGTGGAAGCAATTACATTATGAATCCTGGCAAGGGAAGAACCGTTTCTATAACGGCTTCAGGTAAATTGCCCGATGGGCAGGTAATTACAACCTCTTCCGAGTTTAGGATTAAGGATATTCCTAGGCCTTCGGGCTCTATCAGAGGAGAGACGGGAAGTACAAGAATGGGAAAAAACAACTTGGAGATTTCCACCGTAGGAGCGCTGTTGGAAGACTTTGATTTTGACTTGAACATTGCCGTTAGTGGATTTAAATTTAAGGTGCCTGGACAGCCAACAGTGGTGGTAAATGGAAATAAATTGGATAGTAGAGCCAAGTCTGCTCTGCAAAGAGCCAGTCGTGGAGATCTAGTGCAGATATTTGATATTGAAGCGTATATTACCAATAATAGGAGTTATAAGCTTCCAAGGGTGTCCCCAGTGGTGATCGAGATAACAAATTAATGACTTTATGCTTAGTACCAGGGTAGATGGTTTTTAATCCCCCGCTTCTGCCTTTGGTAAAATAGCTATAGCAGCCGGGAGGTAACGCTATGTATTTAATACGATAAATTAAGAACAGATGAATTGGAAAAATGTTTTGTTAATTGGGGCCGTAACCATGTTGCCGCTATCCCTTTGCGCCCAAGCAAATATCCTGAATGCAAAAAAGCCACAGGAGATAGGTCAAAAAACAGCGGCACAAAAGGCGCAATATAACGATGCTCCGCTACCCTACGGTTATGTGGATGAAAGGGATATTCTTTGGTCCAAAACGGTGTGGGAGGTAATTGATCTGGACGAACGTGTCAACTTCCCGCTTTACTATCCCTTGGATACCGTAGATATTGGTCCGGATAGAAGGTCTTTGTACGATGTGCTAATCAAGAATATAAAGAACGGAAATCTTACGGATATCTATGTAGATTCTTATTTTACCGAAAAAAGAAATTTCAGTGACCTGGAGGCCACCTTGAAGAAAACGGATACCTTAGACCTAGGGTATGCGCAGTTGAATGCAGGAGAACCAGTATCCCCAGAGTATATTAACCAAAGAAGTATCGTAGCTGCAGATTTGGAGGAATACCTTATAAAAGGAATGTGGTATTTCGACAAAAGACAAGGAGAACTTAAGTATAGATTGCTCGGAATAGCTCCTGTGGCTCCAGACGTTAACTTTATAGATGATTCCTCTGTAGATCCCGCCGATGCAAAAGTAGCCTTGTTTTGGGTTTGGTATCCAAGTGCAAGACAGATTTTACACGATGCAAAGGTGTTTAACCAACGCAATTCTGCACAGCCCATTTCCTTTGATATGTTGCTGAACGCAAGAAGATTTAACGCAACCATTTACAAGGAAGACAATGTATACGGAGACCGTGAAATAAAAGACTATATCTCGGACAATGCGTTGTTCCAATTATTAGAGTCCCAACGTATAAAAGAGGTTATACGAGACCGGGAACAAGATATGTGGGCTTACTAGCCTAATACTAATCCAATTCAGATATCTTAAAAAGTGCCACATCGAAAGGTTGTGGCACTTTTTTTTGTAAACAGCTATGCTTGTTGGGTATTCTACTATAATTGGAGCAATCCCCTCAAAATAGTAAGCAGTAAAGGATTTGGTTGTAGGCGGAATAATTAGCTTTTTTTGCAGAGAATTAAATTCCCTACGCTACTTTTACAGCATGTTAGATTATTTAGTGGTAGGGGCGGGCCTCGCAGGAATTTCCTTTTGTGAGACCCTCCAAAAAAATAATAAGTCGTTTGTGGTGATTAGCGACAATTCCCAAGTCTCCTCTGTAGTGGCTGGTGGATTGTGCAATCCCGTTATTTTAAAGCGGTTTACACTAGCGTGGAAGGCGAAAGAGCAGTTGGAGAGAGCTGTGCCATTTTATAAGGATTTGGAACAGCGTTTAAATAAAGAACTGCTTCATAAGCTGCCGGTTTTAAGGCGTTTCAATTCTATTGAAGAGCAGAATCTGTGGTTTGAAGCTGCTGATAAACCCAACTTAAAACCTTTTCTATCCAC
Source organism: Arenibacter amylolyticus (assembly GCF_002150785.1). Lineage (GTDB taxonomy): Bacteria > Bacteroidota > Bacteroidia > Flavobacteriales > Flavobacteriaceae > Arenibacter > Arenibacter amylolyticus. Next base: position 532,451 of record NZ_MTAZ01000004.1, read on the forward strand.
AAAACTTAATTTTGACATTAATGACCAAATAGAGGCACCCCACGGATATGGAGAAGTTCTCGATACTTGGAAGTTGGATACAGCAACCTTGGTAGCTACTTATGTGGCCTGGCTGCAGGAAGGGGATTCGATGCGATTCCAAACCTTTAATTTTGACGAATTGAAAGTGTTGGCTACTCATGTGGAATATCAAGACCTAGCTGCTAAGCAACTTGTATTTGCCACAGGTTTCGGACTTAAAAAGAATCCCTACTTTAACTATTTGCCACTTAATGGAACCAAAGGGGAGCTCCTGACGATTAAAGCGCCCCTATTAAAGGAGTCTAAAGTGATAAAATCCTCTGTTTTTATCATTCCAAAAGGAGACCATCTTTATAGGGTGGGAGCCACCTATAATAGGGACGATAAGAGCAACCTGCCCACGGAGGCTGCGAAGGCCGACCTACTGCAAAAATTAGATCGATTTCTTAAATGTCCTTATGAGGTAGTAGATCATGTGGCCGGTGTGAGACCTACGGTTAAGGATAGAAAACCTTTGGTAGGCAAACATCCCCGGCATCCACATCTGTACTGCTTAAATGGATTTGGTTCTAGAGGGGTTATGTTGGCTCCAACGGCCGCTCAGCAACTCTTTGATCTGATAGAACAGCACATTCCCTTGGATAAAGAAATAGATATTTCCCGTTTTCCTCCTACCGATTAAGATGTTTTTTTCTTTGTTGCGTCAGGATCGTAATGTATAAAGAAGTTGATCCAGATGTTCCTAGAGACCCTAATTATAAATGGCATAAGGACAATCAGTGTCAGGGTAATGGCAATAAAGGTATTGGTTAATGATGCCTTTAATATTAAATAAGCGATAACGAAGGTTGCTACCCCTATCGCTACTCCAACCCCATAACTCACGTACATGGCGCCAAAGAAGAAGGAGGGCTCCATTTTATACCTAGTGTCGCAATGCGAACATTTTTCGTGCATTTTAAATATGTTTAACATATTGTAAGGGTTCTTGTCTTTATACATGCTCTCTTGGTGGCATTTGGGACAAGTTCCTGTTAAAATACTGAAGAGTTTGCTTCCTTTTTGTAACATTTGCAAAAGTTTATGCAAACGTACAGAATTGTTTAATGATTTATTCTGAAAATAGTCACAAAATATGTTGAACATCCACAACCTCTCCGTCTCTTTTGGAGGGGAATACTTATTTGAAGAAATATCTTTCCGATTGAATGCTGGCGATAGGGTTGGACTTATAGGTAAAAACGGGGCCGGAAAATCGACCCTCTTAAAAATATTGTCCAAGGACATGCCGGTAGACTCGGGCACAATAGCCGCCGATAAGGACCTTAAAATGGGTTTCTTGCGTCAGGACATAGATTTTGAGCAGGGAAGAACGGTATTGGAAGAATCGTACCAGGCGTTTATAGAGATCAAGGAATTGGAATTGAAGTTAGATGAGATTAATCATCAACTTGCGGAGCGCACAGATTATGAATCGGATAGCTATAGCCAACTAATCGTGGATCTAAACGATGTTACGCATCATTTTGAAATTTTGGGTGGTTATAATTATGAGGGAGAGACGGAAAAAATATTGTTGGGTCTCGGGTTTAAACGGGAAGATTTCCACAAAAAGACAGAGACCTTCTCTGGAGGTTGGCGTATGCGCATAGAATTAGCAAAACTGCTTTTGCAAAGTAATGACGTGCTTTTACTGGATGAGCCTACCAACCACTTAGATATCGAATCCATTATATGGCTAGAAAACTTCTTGAAAAATTATCCTGGGGCGGTGATGATTGTTTCCCACGATAAAATGTTTTTGGATAATGTTACCAATCGTACCATTGAAATTTCTTTGGGTAGAATCTACGACTACAATAAACCTTATTCCCAGTACCTGGTGTTGCGTAGTGAGATGATGGAGCAGCAGTTAAACGCCCAGAAAAATCAGGAAAGAGAGATACAACAGGCAGAACGACTCATAGAGAAGTTTAGGGCAAAAGCTACCAAGGCCTCCATGGCGCAATCCCTTATTAAAAAACTGGATAGGATGGAGCGGATAGAGGTTGATGAAGATGATAACAGTGTGATGAATCTTCGATTTCAAGTATCCGTGACGCCCGGAAAAGTGGTGGTAGAAATGGAAGGCTTAAGTAAGAGCTATGGGGATAACCATGTTTTGCAAGACGTAGACCTGTTAATTGAAAGGGATACCAAAACGGCTTTTGTTGGGCAAAATGGACAGGGAAAATCTACCTTGGCAAAAATTCTGGTGGGAGAGCTAGACCATACAGGTCACTTAAAATTGGGGCACAATGTGCAGATAGGTTATTTTGCGCAAAACCAGGCAGAGTATTTGGATGGCGATAAAACAATCCTGGATACGATGATTGATGCTGCCAATGAAAGCAATAGGAGTAAGGTAAGGGATATTTTGGGGTCCTTCCTATTTAGGGGCGATGAGGTAGAGAAATATGTGAAGGTGCTTTCCGGAGGGGAACGAAACCGCTTGGCATTGGCCAAGATGCTATTGCAGCCCTTTAATGTCCTAGTTATGGATGAACCTACCAACCACTTGGATATAAAGTCTAAGAACGTCTTAAAACAAGCCCTTCAGAATTTTGATGGCACCCTTATTCTAGTCAGTCACGACCGAGACTTTCTTCAAGGACTTACCAATAAGGTGTACGAGTTTAAAGACGGTAATATCAAGGAATATCTAGGGGATATCGATTACTATCTGGAAGAACGTAAGGTGGAAGATTTTAGGGCAATAGAGAAAAAATCGGCCCCTGTAAAAAAGAAAGAGAAAGTAAAGGAGGAACAGGTTAGTTTTGAGGATCAGAAGAAACGGAGATCATTAAAAAACAAATTGAAGTCTACCGAGAACGAAATCTCCAATCTGGAGAAGAAAATTGCCTCCATAGATCAAGAGCTCCTTTTAAATTATGATGCTACCATAGCAAAGCCTAATTTTTTTGAATCCTATGAGAAGAAGAAAAAGGATTTGGAAAAACTAATGAAGGATTGGGAAGCGCTTAGCATGGACTTGGAACAGTTTCAAGATTAAGCCCTCTTCTTCTAAATGGGGTCTTTGCACATACGCGGAAGAAACTACTGTGAATTGGATAAAGGCCGGCATTTGATTCTTAAAGTACTGGTAGTCTTGTTATGATATTCATTATTTCTAGTGAGCTTACATCAGTGTAGCATCACTTGTGCAATAAGCCTTTCACCACAGTTTGCATGGGTTTCACCACAATTTTGAGATGCAGCCGGTCAGTTTATCGATTATTTTTGCTTTTCAACCCTTATTGTCCGTAGTTTGTGGGGTAATTCCCTGATAATCTGCCGCTATTGGTAAGCATAGGAAAACAACATCGATATGAAATTTTTGGGCTATCATTCAAAATTTAAATATATACTGTTATTTATAGGATGCTGTGTTGGTATAATATCCACACTTAAGGCCCAGGTTCCCGAACAGGAAAAAGAGGTGCTTTTGGCCTTACACAAGCTTACGGCAGGTGACCAATGGAATACCCAATGGGATTTAGATCAGGAAGTGGAAGCATGGCATGGGGTAGGTGTAAAAGATGGACATGTGGTATCCATCAACCTTTTTATGAATAATTTGAAAGGGAGTTTGCCTAATAACCTTGGAAACCTGACGCATCTAGAGGAGTTAAACCTTGCTTTTAATAAGATAGGGGGGCAGCTTCCAGAAAGCATTTCCCAATTATCTGAACTAAAAGTGCTACAGCTGGAAATGAACCGTCTAGTAGGGCAGCTTCCAACTAACATAGGAGAGCTGAGGGCTTTGGAACAGTTAATCCTTTTTAATAATTCGCTGTCTGGTTCCATTCCCGAGAGTCTGGGTAACCTCAAAACCCTTAAAAACCTCAATTTATCCAGTAACAACCTATCTGGAAATATTCCCGCTTCCTTGGGGCAACTCTCCAATTTGGAACAGCTTGGATTGTTCGATAATAGACTTAATGGAGCTATCCCCAATGAAATGGGTAGCTTGTTAAAGCTAAGGGAATTGGTGCTTGCTAATAATGAATTGGGAGGTGCCATTCCAGATGAGTTCTCTAATTTGGCTAGCCTGCAGGTGCTTCAGCTACAGAATAACAATATTTATTCCTTCGATGGTCTAAGGAAAATGGATACTGCTCAGTTCCTGGTGTTCGATTATGACAAAGGGAAAGAAGAAGGGAAGTTTAAGGAATTGAAGGTAGACCGTACACGCATGGTAGACACCAAATTTGAAGACGATATTGAACCTTAGTCAATTGGTGTATCCGCTGGGAAGAAGTGATTGGGCATTCTGCAAAGCCCTGGCTCACGGTAGTTCCAAATTACTATGGAGACAGCCTTTGATTTAGGGTCATGGGTACCGCTTGCTTAAATTCCTGTCTGTTTCTAATTCTATATTTCTTAGTAACTTACAGCATAAGGGAAAAATAAAAGGTACCATGTACGAGCAGTTTTTTCAATGCCCCTATTGTTGGGAAGAGATTTCTATGCTTTTGGACACCTCCGTGGGGTCCCAAAATTATGTGGAAGACTGTGAAGTCTGCTGTAATCCCATAAGTATTACCGCTAGGTTTAGTGATGGAGAGCTCATAGGTTTTGAGGCGGCAGATCTTGGGCAGTAGGGATAGCTGTTCTTTGGTTGGCCAAGTTTGGACTTAGATTGGTCTCCATGCCATGAAATTAAAGAAAAAGAGGTTTACATTTTGGAGGAATGCGGTTTCCAGGTTTTATCCAGTTACCATCCTTGGATCCATTTTGTAAACCTCTTTTTTAGCTGCGTACTATTTTTTGTAGTCTCCAGCATTCACAACGGTCCACTCCTTATAGGGTTTTATATAGGTTTTTATGGCCTTGTTCACCTTGGCTACGGTTAAACTCTTTACTTTTTCTTCCAATTCCTTTTGGAATTCCATGCTGCGATTGTAGAAGATGTTGTTATTGATGAGTCCGGCTAACTCCCCATCTTTAGCTCTAGAAACGTTTTCTTCCTGAACCCATCCATTTACCGCATCCTTCAATTCGTCCTCTGTAATCCCATCTTTGATATATCTATCTAACTCTTCTTTAAAGCCTTGCTGCACCTTTTCATAATTGCTAGGCGCATAGATGGCGTATAGTATTAAGGAGGAGTTTTGGTCGTTCTTATTATGATCGGCTTGGAATCCAGCCCCTGCACCATAACTTACACCGTCTTTTTGACGTAATCTTTCCGCGATTCTAGAGTTTAAGAATCCGCCTCCCAATATAGTAGTAGCAATGCTTAAGGCTGCATAATCCTCGTTTTCCTGACTAATTTGTACGTTTAGGCGCCCTAGGGTCATCGCATTTTGTTTGTCTGGCGTTAGGATGTCCTCGTTGAGGGGCTGGGAAGCGGTATAAGGATTTTTAAGTCGCTCATAAGGGTGTTTGCTCTGGAAATTGGCAAACTCCTTTTCCATAAAAGTGGTTACCTCTGACGGCTGCATATCCCCTATGGCTACCATAATGGATTTACCCAAACCATAAAAAGATTCGTGAAAGGCTTTGAGGTCTGCAATGGTCAATGCTTTTATGGCGGCTTCCTCCTCGGCTACCGTCATGGTATATAGCGGATGTCCTTTTGCATACGGATTATTTATTCGAGATAATCTTTTGGAGGCGAGGAACTGGGGTTCGGTCTTATTGCTTTCTAGCATAGCTAGATGTTCTGTTTTTAATTTTTCCAATTCTGCCGGATCAAAAGAAGGGGTTTTAAGCATTTCGGCCATAAGGGCCAAAGAAGCCATCAGGTGTTCTTCCTTAGAATTTACATAGGCATAAATATTCCCGTTACTGGCGCGGAAAGAGACAGAAGACTGAAGTTTACTTAGTTCGTCTGCAATCTGTTGCCTAGTTTTGGATTGGGTGCCTTTATCTAACATGCTAGCCGTATAGGACGGAATTAGCCCGGTGTTGTAAAGCGATTTTTCATTCCCGTTTCTCATGCTAAAGTTGAGTAGCACCGTTTTCCCTCTATTGTTTTTCTTTATGATGCCGTACTCAATCCCGTTAGATAATTGGCCTTGCTCCAGTCTTTCTGCAATGGCGTTATAGGAGACATCAAAGGCTTCTCCCATGCCCATATCTTCCTTGCCTGTGTAGTTGGCAACCAAGGCTTCTAGATCTTGGGTGTGCTCTATGGCTACTCGCTCCGGTTGTTTGGTAGGGATAAACCTACCTATGGTCCTATTGGTGGGAATTAAATATTTGGTAGCTGCCCTATTTACTTTCTCTAAGGTCATTTCTTCTACCCTGTCCCGATGTATAAATGCCAAACGCCAATCGCCAGCCCCAATAAACTCGCTCATATAGGTACCTAAGAAAGAGGAGTTTCTTAGAATCTGATCCATTTGCTTTAATAGGTTAGATTTAGCCCTGTCTAACTCTTCTTGGGTGATAGGGTTTGTTTTAAAACCATCCATGGTACTTTTAAGTTCGCGTTCTACCTCTTCCATGCTCTTTGTAGAGGGTACATTAACATTCACATAAAGAAAGCCGGGCTCCTTGGTAAAGGGGGAGAACGACCATAGTGAAGAGGCTTTTTGCGTCTCAATTAAATTCTTATAGAGTCGCCCCGATGGCTCATCCGTAAGGATGTTCTCTACCACGGCCATGGCCGCATAATCTTCATGTGAACCAGCAGGGGTATGGTACATGGCCGAAACCACCTGTAGATCACCAATTCTGCTTAAGCTTACTGTTTTCTCTCCGTCTTGTGCGGGTTCTTCCGTATAGTAATCCCTTAAGGGAATGCTGGGCTTCTCAATTTTGCCAAACTTCTCTTGGATGAGCGACAAGGTGGTGGTCTCATTAAATTTTCCGGTAACCATAAGAACGGCATTGTCCGGTCTATAATACTTCTTGTAAAATGCCTGTAGGTTTTCTATGGGGACGCGTTCAATATCCGATCGGTTTCCTATGGTAGAGTTTCCGTAGTTGTGCCAGAGATAGGCAGCATTGATTACTTTACTCATAAGAACACCTACGGGATTGTTTTCCCCACTTTCAAATTCGTTCCTAACCACGCTAAACTCGCTTTCCAAATCCTCTTTGGCAATAAAGGAATTCACCATTCTATCTGCTTCCAGATCTAAGGCCCAATCCAAATTGTCTTCGGTGGCATTAAAGGTTTCAAAATAATTGGTACGATCATACCATGTGGTGCCATTGGGCCTTGCGCCTCGGGCACTCAGCTCCTTTGGGATATCTGGATGGTTTGGGGTGCCTTTAAAAACCATGTGTTCTAGTAGATGTGCCATGCCTTTCTCACCGTACCCCTCGTGCCTAGAGCCCACTAAGTAGGTGATATTCACAGTGATGGTCTGGGCAGAATTATCGGGGAACAGTAATACCCTAAGGCCATTATCCATCTTGTATTCCGTTATGCCTTCTACGGAAGCTACTTTTTTAAGTTGCCCATACGAGTGGTAGGAACAGATAAATAATCCTATTAGAAATAGGTTCAATATTTTGGTTTTCATGTGAGTGTGGATTTGATTACTCCCAATATTACAATATTTTTTGTAAGACTTCACCGCTGTGTCCATAGAATTTTTGAGGTTAAGCTTCGTACTTTTCAATAATTAGTAATATTTTTAGCAACTTAATCTAATTGTCTATTACATAATGTATCATTTTACCAGCTCTAAGTTTAAGACCGTTGTAAACCCAATTTTTTCATCTGTTATTGTATTGTTCGCCTTATGGTCCTGCAAATCCACCGCTCCTGCCTTGAAGGATTCCGGAACGGAGGCGGTAGCCGAATCGTACGTGGAGGAAATTCCCACTACCGATATTTCTTTTGAAATGGTATTAATACCCGAAGGAAATTTTATGATGGGCAGTCCAGATACCGAAACCAAAAGGAATGCCGATGAAGGACCGAGGAGAGCGGTAGAGCTAGATGCGTTTTATATGGGGAAGTACGAACTTACCTGGGATGTTTTTGAGCTGTTTTTTAAGCAAAATAAAGAAATGTTCCAAGATTTGGAAGCGAGTAAGTTGGCGGCCATAGACGGTATTACCAGACCTAGCCCACCCTATGAAGATCCTTCCTATGGAATGGGGAAAACGGGGTATCCGGCCATTAGTATGTCTGCTTATTCTGCCTTGGTATTTTGTAAATGGCTAAGCTCGGTCACGGGAAAATTTTACCGTTTGCCTACAGAGGCAGAATGGGAATATGCCGCTAGAGCAGGTACTGAAACCGCTTATTCCTTTGGGGATGATGCATCAGCGATCGATGATTATGCGGTGTATTATAAAAATTCTAATAACCAATACGCCAAGGTGGGAACCAAAAAGCCTAACCCTTGGGGCTTATATGATATGCATGGGAATGTAGCAGAATGGACCCTAGACGAGTATAAGGAGGATGCATACGCCACCACCGAACCTAAGAATCCATGGGTAAAGCCTACTGTTATCCATCCTAGAGTGATTAGGGGTGGTTCTTGGGATGACGATGCTGATGTGCTCCGATCCGCGTCCAGAGTGGCATCAAGTATTAATTTGCAAAAAAGAGACCCTCAGATCCCTAAAAGTTTTTGGTGGAATACGGATTCCAACTTTATAGGATTTAGAGTGGTTAGTCCAAAAGTACAGCCTTCCAAAGAGGAGCAGGAAAAGTTCTGGCAGACCGTTTTGGACGAGTAGTCGTTCTATAGGGCATTAATGAAAAACATTATCGATATGAAAATTAAAATAACTTTTATAGCCTTATGGCTGGTTGCCTTTACGGGAATTTCACAGAATACATACACGCTGTCCAAAGAAAGTGTGCTGAATATTAATGGAACCTCAACCGTTCACGATTGGACCGTTAAGGCCAATACCCTACATGGGAATTTAACCTATGGAGAGAAAGTGGAAGATGTGGAACTCCGGGTGGTCGCTCCGGACATAGAAAGTGGCCGTGCCGCTGCAATGGATAAAAAAATGCACGAAGCCCTGAAAGCCGAAAAGCATCCCGAGATTACTTTTAAATTTCAGAATCTATCCGATACGGATCCTAATGCCCTTCAAGGTGTTTTAGCCATAGCAGGGAAAGACAAACAGGTAGTGCTTCCCTCGGAAATTACCGAGATAGACAATGGTTTTCGTATAAAAGGCTCCTATGCCCTAAAACTGCAAGATTATGGGATGGAGCCGCCTACAGCTATGTTTGGTCAAATTGTTGTTGGGGATACGGTCACGGTAGATTACAATCTTGTTTTTGTAGGTAAGTAATCGTATTCATAAGACGTTAGGGACCAATAGTTCCTTGTAATAACATAGGGCGTGCTAGCTGGGAGATATCCCTGTAGGGTTGTACTAGTTTAGCGAAGGTTGATGGAACTTCAAGGATAATATGTCGTCTTAATTAATCTAATCCAACAGATTGCGGTGAAACCAGATGTGAATACATATAAGCACTTACTTTTAGCACTGGTCTTATTCGCTACTTTGGGTAGTGCCTACGCCCAATCTAGGGTGACCTATACCCATCAACAAATGGGTACCCAAATACGACTGGTTTTTTATGCGCCAGATAGTATAGATGCCGATAGGGTGGCCCAATTGGCCTTTAAGAAGATAGATGATCTAAATTTAATCTTAAGCGACTACCTGCCCAACAGCGAGCTAAATAACCTGAGTAAAACGGTACATACCAAGGTGCCGGTAAGCAAGGACCTGTTTCAGCTACTACATCAATCCTCGGTAATGAGTGATGCAACTGCGGGTGCTTTCGATATAACTGCTGGACCAGTGGTGGCCCTTTGGAGAAAAGCAAGAAAGAACGGAGTAGTACCTACTACAGAGGAGATTGAGGCCGCCAAAAAAAAGGTGGGCTATAATAAAATACGTCTACTTCCAGATTCCCTAGTAAGCTTATCTACTCTGGGAATGCAATTGGATGTAGGAGGAATAGGGAAAGGATATGCGGCAGACGAGGTTATACAGTTATTGAAAAAAATGGGGGTAGCGTCTGCCCTCGTAGATATGGGAGGAGACATTACTGTGAGTGGTGCCCCTCCAGACAAAGCCTATTGGGTTTTGGGATTCAGTTATTACAATTCTTTGGGTGAGGAGGCCTTTACCAAACTTAAACTAAAGAATAAGTCGGTGGCTACCTCAGGGGATCTGTATCAGTATTTTACCGTAGATGGCAAGCGCTATTCCCATATTGTAGATCCAAGTACAGGGATGGCCATCACCAATACCATACAGGTTACTACTATTGCTCCCACTGGAGCTATGGCCGATGCCTATGCCTCGGCATTGAGTGTTCTTGGTATAGAAAAAAGCAAAAATATCCTAAAACAAACTCCGGGATTGGAGGCTTTTCTGGTCACAGATAGTCCGGCAGACTATGAACAATGGAACAGCCAAGGTTTTCTAGATTATATTATAAGTGATTAACATACTAGGGTTTAGGATACGATAGCAAAGTAATCAAAGGAGAATTCCGGGGTATATTCGTGTCCAAATCCCTGTCGTCCTTCGTCCCGGGAAAGGCGAAAAAAGTCTACCTTGTTTTGTTAAGAGAAAGAGCTTATGCCATATAAAAAACTATTTTCTTGGAACGAAGGGTATATGCCAAACGAAGGGTGTAATTAGAGCTGCCGTATCATCAATCTATAATAAAAAAATACTATGGTCTTAAAGGAGCGTATTAAAGAATTGTCTAAACAATTTACGACAGAATATGTGGAGGTAAGAAGATATCTTCACCAACATCCGGAGCTTTCTTTTAAGGAATTTAATACTGCTGATTTTTTAAGGAAAGAGCTGCAGAAAATTGGTATTACCGATATTGTTTCGGTGGCAGAAACGGGGCTATTGGCAACTCTTCACGGTCGGGAAAAGGGAAGGACTATTCTTTTAAGGGCAGATATGGATGCCCTTCCCATCCAGGAGGAAAACCAAGTAGAATATGCCTCTAGGATTGCTGGTGTAATGCACGCCTGTGGTCATGATGTACATATGAGCTCGTTATTATTTACCGCTAAAATTCTTTTTCAGTTAAGGAGTGAATTTATCGGGACTGTAAAATTATTGTTTCAACCAGGCGAAGAATTGATGCCAGGAGGGGCTACTTTGGTGATGAAGGAGGAAGCCTATCAGCAATTGGGAAAGATCCCTCATTTGGGGCAGCACGTTATGCCTAAATTACCGGCAGGGAAGGTAGGATTCAGGGCAGGGCAATTTATGGCTAGTATGGATGAGGTATATCTTACCGTGATTGGGAAGGGCGGACATGCGGCAGTGCCGGAAGAATGTATAGATCCTATTCTTATTGCTTCACATATCGTTGTAGCCTCCCAGCAATTGGTGAGTAGAATGGCATCGCCAAAAATGCCTAGCGTGCTATCCTTTGGTAGAATTATAGGGGATGGGGCCAATAATATAATTCCCGATCGCGTGACTATTGAAGGGACATTTCGGACCTATGATGAACATTGGCGGGATCTAGCTATAGAAAAGCTTACTAAATTGGCCAAGGCCATAGCGGAAGGAATGGGCGGGGAATGCTATGTGAATATACCCAAAGGCTATCCGCATCTTAATAATGACGAGCCTTTGACCAATTCCATGAAAAAAAGCGCTATCGCATTTCTAGGAGAAGAAAATGTAGTGGATTTAGACCAGTGGATGGCAGCAGAAGATTTTGCCTATTATACGCAAAGTAATCCCGCATGCTTTTATCTTCTTGGGGTAGGGAATACAGATAAGGGAATTACTTCAGGGTTGCATACGGCTACTTTTAATATAGATGAAGTGGCCTTGGAAACAGGAGGTGGGCTAATGGCATGGTTAACTTTAGAAGCGCTGGTGCAATAAAAAGTGCTAATAATGAAAAAAGGTATTGGAAAATTGTTTCCCAATACCTTTTTAAAATAGTTTATGTCTGCAGTGAATTAGAACTGGTATCTAATACCTAATGCGATATCCATATCCAAATCATCTGAGTACTTGCTGTTGAAGCCCAATTCTGGCCTAATATCCAAGGATAGTAATAGCGGAATATCAAAATCATATTCTATACCAATATTTCCTGCAACAAGGGCAAAGGTACCGTCAGACACATCGGAATCAAAACTTCCTAAACCTGCTCCAGCACCTACGTACCAATGGAAATCACCATCCAATGGCATTACCCACTGGTATAACCCTACCAATTTAAAGGCATCAACGTTGTCCGAACTTCTCCATCCAAGATCAAATTCTAACCTGTTACTTTCCTTTAAATAGCGTTGGTAAGAAATCTCTCCCCCAAATCCGTTATTGTCACCAAGGCGTAATCCCAGGGCATTTTCTGAAATTGATTGAGACTGGGCACTTAGGGTCATTAAAAGTGCGATTGTAAGAAAACCAATTAATTTTTTCATCTCTAAATGTTTTAATAGATTTAGTTTAATACTGTATTGTGGCTTGTTAAATTGCCTTATTGATTAAGAGCCAAAATTAATAAAAACCTGCATGATTATTGTACCTTATCCAATTAAAAACTGATGCAAAAACCAGCGCAATTAAATAAATTCTCCTGTTTTTTTATGCAATAGGCTCTTTATCAGCATGCGGCTTATACGGAGCTTTAAAAACCAATTTGCCATGCCCAGAAGAAAAATATATATAGCAATTTTAATTTCAATTTTCATTTTGTTGGGAATATTGGTGGGGGCAAATTTTCTGATGAAATCGAAAATAGCCAAGGCGCTGAATAGTAAACTTCCTACGCATATTAATTTGAGTTATGACGAATTAAAGGTGAACGTGTTGTCTGGATCCGTAGACTTACATAAGGTTGCCATAGCGTTGTTGGATCCAGATAGTGGGTTGGTGCATACCAGTATAGACCTAGAGGCTATGCATTTAAAAGGCCTGGGGTACTTTAACTTGCTTATAAATAAGGAAGTGGTGATCCGAGAGTTAGAGTTACAACAACCAGAGATAGCATATACACCCCATCACCATACCTCCAAAAAAGCCTCCAAGAATGTGGAAGTAGTAGATTTGGAGTATAAAATTATTTTGGAAAACCTCAGCATTAAAGCGGGGAAGTATACCCAGTTGCAGCAAGATTCCGATAGGCCAAAATTAGCGATAGATGCTTTTAATCTTTCCCTAAGGAGCTTGGAGCTTAGTAGGGAGAGTTTAGCGCAAAGCATCCCATTCTCCTACCAAGAACCCAAGTTTGTAGCTCAACAACTATCTATGGATCTCAGTACTTATGAAACACTCCATGTAGCTAAGGTGGCATACGGGAGTAGCGGGATGGGGGTATTGGATTTTGCAATAAAATCTAAGTATGGCAAAAAAGAATTGTCCCGTGTTTTAACCGTGGAACGGGACCATATCAACCTACTAATTCCAGAGCTGCAATTTTCCGATCTGGATTTCGGATTTAATAAGAAGCAACTATATCTACATATTGGGAGTGCAAGCATGAAGGCCCCAAATTTGGAATTATACCGTGATAAATTGATTGGTGACGACTTAAAACATAAGCGATTGTATAGCCAAATGCTGCGTGAATTGCCACTGCAGCTTCATATAGATCAGCTGGTGATTAATGAAGGGTTGGTTTCTTACGCAGAAAAAGTAACAGAAGGAGTGGCAGTTGGTGAGATAATTTTTTCTGATTTAAATGCCGATATAAGCCAGGTGTCCAACATTGAAAAGAATGCTGGTAAGGTGAAAGTTCAGGTTCGCGCTAAACTGATGAGGGAGGCCGATCTGCAGTTGGATTGGAGTTTTGATACACAGAAGGAGAGCGATGCCTTTTTCCTGTTTTCCTCAATGCAACACCCTAAAAATATTTGGCGA
>NZ_MTAZ01000040.1 GCF_002150785.1 Arenibacter amylolyticus
GGACTTTCACCACCTAGCGAATTACCATGCACGGCACACAACAACTAGCGCCTTAAAGAAGTTACTTTAAGGCGCTAGGTTTTCTGACTTTACGGATAGCTAGTACTACTGCAAATTCTCCAAACTCTTTTTCAAGGTTTCTATTTTAGCGATGGCATCGGCCTCCTTTTTGCGTTCAATGGAAATAACCTTTTCCGGTGCATTATTTACAAACCTTTCATTGGAAAGTTTCTTTTGCACGGAAACTAAAAATCCTTCGGTATATTTTAGCTCATCCTGAAGCTTAACAATTTCTGCCTCTACATCTATGGCACCAGCAATGGGAATAAAGTACTCGTTAGACTTTACCCTAAAGGAAAGTGCCCCATCTATAGGCGCTTCTACATAGGAGATCTGGGATAGGTTGGTAAGCTTCCCAATGACCACATCCCAATCCTTGGATATATTTCCTTCGTTTAACACGGAAAGCTCCAATGTTTCCTTCATCGGAATGTTTTTCTCCTTCCTAATGGTCCTAATTCCAGACACCACTTCGGAGGCAAAATTAAACCCGGAAACCAAGGCTTCATCTACAGGCTTAACTTTTGGCCACTGTGCTACTACAAGGGCTTCTTCCGGGCTACGCTTGGTGATATGCTGCCAAACCTCTTCCGTGAGGAAAGGCATAAATGGGTGCAACAATTTAAGGTTCCCTTCAAATATCTGAATCACCTGATCGTAGGTGGTTCGGTCTATCGGTTGCTGGTAGGCAGGTTTAATAATCTCCAATAACCAAGAACTATAATCGTCCCAAATTAATTTATAGGTAGCCATAAGGGCATCCGAGATTCGGTATTTACTAAAGTAATCTTCAATCTCTTCCAATGCCTTATTAAACTTGGCGGTATACCAGGCAATTCCTAATTTAGAAGCTTCCGGCTGTGGTAAATCGGCCACTTCCCACCCCTTTAACAATCGGAAGCCATTCCATATTTTATTGGCAAAGTTTTTTCCTTGCTGACAAAGAGCCTCATCGAACATTAGGTCGTTCCCCGCTGCGGAGCTCAGTAGAAGTCCCACCCGAACACCATCGGCCCCATAATTTTCAATTAACTGCAGGGCATCTGGGGAATTCCCCAAGGATTTAGACATTTTTCGTCGCTGCTTATCACGCACCAAACCGGTAAGATATACGTTTTGGAACGGCTTTTCATCGCGGTATTCATAACCAGAAATAATCATCCTAGCTACCCAAAAGAATAAAATATCGGGTCCGGTTACCAGGTCATTGGTAGGATAATAATAGTTTACCTCCTCATTATCGGGTTCCAAAATACCATTAAACACACTTATGGGCCATATCCATGAGGAGAACCAGGTATCCAAAGCATCCTGATCTTGCCTTAGGCTTTCTAAGGTTAAATTGGAATTTCCGGATTTCTCCCTTGCTAGTTCCAAGGCCTGTTCCTTACTTTCTGCTACCACAAAATCTTCCTGTCCATCCCCAAAATAGTAGGCCGGAATCTGCTGTCCCCACCACAACTGCCTCGAGATATTCCAATCTCGGATGTTCTCCATCCAATGGCGGTAGGTGTTTTCAAATTTTTTGGGGAATAGTTTCACTTCCTCATCTTCCAATACCGCTTTAATGGCGGGCTTGGCAAGATCTTCCATACGCAAGAACCACTGATCGGACAATCTGGGCTCTATCACCGCTTTAGTCCTTTCCGAGGTTCCTACCTTATTTAAGTGGTTTTCTGTTTTTACCAAAAAACCCTTCTCCTCCAATTCTTTGGTGATGGCCTTGCGTACCACAAAACGGTCCTGCCCTTCATAGTGCAGTCCATAACTATTTAAGGTAGCATCTTCATTAAAGATATCTATGGTTTCTAGCCCATGCCTATCCCCAAGATCTTTATCATTAACATCATGTGCTGGGGTTACTTTTAGACAACCAGTTCCAAACTCAACATCCACGTATTCGTCCTCAATTATTGGGATTACCCTATTGCAGATAGGCACTATAGCCTTTTTCCCCTTTAAGTGCGAATAGCGTTCGTCATTGGGATTAATACAAATAGCAGTATCCCCAAGAATGGTTTCTGGCCTAGTGGTGGCAATAGTCAAAGTTTCGTCCGAATCGGCTATCTTATATGATAGGTAGTACAACAACCCCTGTCTTTCCTCATAAATCACCTCTTCATCGGACAAAGTAGTTTTAGCTTCAGGATCCCAATTTACCATTCGGTATCCCCTATAGATTAAGCCTTTGTTATATAAATCCACAAAAACCTTGATCACGGAAGCAGACATATTGTCATCCATGGTGAATGCGGTTCGGTCCCAATCACAGGAACAACCCAGCTTCTTCAATTGCTCTAGGATTACTCCTCCGTATTCATGTGTCCAATCCCATGCGTGCTTTAAAAACTCCTCCCTACTAAGGTCTTTCTTCTCAATGCCCTGCTCCTTCAGTTTGGCCACTACCTTGGCCTCGGTTGCAATAGAGGCGTGATCCGTTCCAGGCACCCAACAGGCGTTCTTTCCCATTAAACGGGCCCTACGGATTAAAACATCCTGTATGGTATTGTTAAGCATATGGCCCATATGAAGGACTCCGGTAACATTTGGAGGCGGAATAACTATGGTATAAGGCTCTCTATCATCTGGCTTAGACTGGAAATAATTATGCTTGATCCAATAGTCATACCACTGACTCTCTACGGTCTGCGGCTCGTATTTTGAAGGAATTTCCATTTTTTGGAACAGTTTTTGCAGCCCTTACAGGGCGATTACTAAAATGATTACTTTTACAAAGTTACTTGAGGTAGTCCTACGGTTTTTTTTTGCCGTGTTAGAAATACGAAACAAAAATAAGTAACGTTATTACATAACAAAAGAATTTCGGAAGGTTCATTAAAAACATTTATTTTTGAAATTCACCCAAAACTTGAAATGATGAAAAAAATAGTACTAGTTTTATTTATTGGTCTATTAGGATTTGGCCTAACCGCTCAAGAGAACGGAGCTAAAATTAAATTTAAAACGGACATCGTGGACTACGGAGAAATTTCCAAGGGTAGTGATGGCCTAAGAGTATTTGAGTTTACCAATACCGGGAACGCTCCCTTGATTATCAGCAAGGTAAGTTCTACCTGCGGATGTACCATCCCTAAAAAACCAGAAGCTCCAATCTTACCCGGAAAAACCGGTGAGATACAGGTAAAATACGACACCAACAGAGTAGGCCCTATTAGAAAGGCCATTACGGTTATCTCTAATGCTTCTACCCCAACGGTAGTCTTAAAATTAAAAGGGAACGTGCTTGCCGAACAAGGCAAATAAACACAACGCTCTTCTTTAAAGTAAAACTTGTTCCGCGGATACTTTTTGCCCCTGGAACAAGTTTTTTTATTTAAACATCTTTTTAAGCACATAGGAGACTATTACATCGCTCCCCAAACGATCTACCTGTACTTTTATCTTTTTACCCTCTTTCGCATTGAGCATGCTCAGGATTTCCTGTAATTCATAATCATGGACTTTCTTTCCATTGACGGCTAAAATAACATCCCCTTTTCGCAATCCGGCTTCTTGCCCTGGGCTCCCAGCCCGAATCCCAGACACAATAATCTCTGGCACGATGCTTATCCGTGATCTATCTTCAAATAATATCTGAACGGTTCCAAAGGAATCGCCCTTCTCCTCTACCACCCCTTTAGCATTGGTTATACGCTCGGAAATGTAGCGCACCCCATTATGCTGTAGGTCTATACCGCTCAGGTTAAAATTAAAAGGATCGTTAAACATAGCATTTTTTCGCAGGCTTATGGTACCCGCGCCATAATTGTAGACCGCAGTAAATCGTTTTAAGATTTCACCGCCTAGGCTTCCATTACGCCCTCCAAAACTGGTAATAGAACTAAAATATTCCATATCGGGAAAGGCAGTCTTAGCTCCCTTGAGATGGAAATCACCCAAGGACAACCCTTCTATTTTTGTTCGCTTCCCGTACACACTCCCGCTTAGGCCCTGACCTAAGAAATCTTCATAATGATTGGGGGGCACATGCAAACCTCTTTGCTCATTTTGAAACAACCAAAGCGCATCCGAACTTCCAGAATCTATTAATAGTTTTACAGGGATATTTTGTTGATCACCCATAGCGACCGTGCCTTCCACATACGCTTTGTTTTTCACGATATGTATAGGCAAGGTCTGTGTTTTGGCATTTTTCTTTTGCTTGTAATGTTTGGGGTTATGGAGCTTAATCACCTGGGATACATAGTTTATAGACACTACAAAATCCCGAAATAAATCATACCCTATAATACCATGTACCACCACCCCTAACCTTGGGGAGAAATTAAGCTCCCTATCCATTACCACATACAACATTTGCTGATGGTTTCTGGCATTGCCTATTTTAAAGGTGTTGTTGGAGGAGCGCAAGGCTTTAATAGGTTCTCCATCCCCAAGTCCCCTTATACTAACCTCGGTAACGTCGTTTATTTGAATAGAATCTTGATCTGAGATGTTGAAAAGTATAGGCGTGTTTACCCCCGAATCCAAAATAAAGGACAACTTGGCCCCATTGACATCCACCGGGATGAGAATTAGGTTGTTCACCAGTTTAAATTGAACCTTTTCATATTTTTTGCCATGGGGCAAGATATATTGTTGGGCATTTATCAAAACAGGCAAACAAAAGAGCAGTAAACAGGTATGTTTAAAAAATGCTATCATGCCTTTATATTATTTAGCCATCTTCTTAAATTTACGAACTTATCAGTAGTTTTCCGCGATATTTAACAGTTTTATAGGTGCTATTCTGCCTAACAAATACCATTTGAAACCTAATACGCGGCCCTATTTTTATGGTTGAGCAAAGAGGCATATACCATTCACATTTTCTTCCTAATGTAGTAGCACGATTAAAAACAGTAGAGCCCTAGCAAACATAACCTCTTAGCACAGGGCAGATTAAAGGGCAGATCCAAGAAGCGGTCACCCAATTAAAATTTAATAATTCTGTTGTTTTCTCCGACCCTATTTCTCATTTTTGTGCTAAACAATAATATCTATGCCCTCAATTTCGAAGAAAGGTCAGTTGATGCCAGAATCCCCCATCAGAAAATTGGTGCCCTATGCCGAAGCAGCAAAGGAAAGGGGAGTGGAAGTAATTCACCTCAACATTGGACAACCAGACATAAAAACGCCCCAAGTAGCTTTAGACGCGGTAAGAAACCACAATTTGGATGTGTTGGCCTATAGCCGCACGGAAGGATCGGAGGAGTACCGACAAAAAATAGCTGCCTATTATGCAAAAAACGAAATTGAAGTTACCTCATCACAGATTATAGTGACCACTGGAGGATCTGAAGCCTTATCCTTTGCAATGAATACCATTGCGGATACAGGTGACGAGATTATAATCCCTGAGCCTTTTTATGCCAACTACAATGGCTTCGCAACTATTTCTGGTATTAAGGTAGTACCAGTGGCTTCCCAAATAGAGGACAATTTTGCCCTCCCTCCCATTGAGGAATTTGAGAAATTGATAGGACCGCGTACCCGCGCCATCCTCATATGCAATCCAGGGAATCCTACCGGTTACCTATACACTAGGGAAGAGATAAAAAAATTGGCAACAATTGTAAAGAAACACGGTCTTTTTTTGGTGGCAGATGAAGTTTACCGAGAATTCACCTATGATGGACGGGAGCATTATTCCATTCTACAGGAAGAAGGCTTGGACGAACATGCCATCTTGGTAGATTCGGTTTCTAAACGATACAGCATGTGTGGAGCTAGGATAGGTAGTCTAGTCTCTAGAAACAAGGAAGTGATTCAAACCGCTTTAAAATTTGCGCAAGCGCGATTATCCCCTCCTACTTTTGCTCAGATAGCCAGCGAGGCCGCCTTGGAAACTCCGAAGAGTTATTTTGAGGAGGTAAAGAAAGAGTACGTTTCTAGACGCGACCTATTGATCTCCGAATTAAAAAAGATTGAAGGAATAAAAGTAGGGGAGCCCCACGGTGCCTTTTATTGTATTGCGGAATTGCCCATTGCAAATGCAGACAATTTTGCTCAGTGGCTTTTAGAAAGTTTTTCAATTGATGGAGAAACAGTAATGATTGCCCCAGCGGCAGGGTTTTATGCCACTGAAGGTTTAGGTCTTAACCAAGTAAGGATTGCCTATGTCCTAGAAAAGGAAGAGTTGAGAAGGGCCGTTCACATTTTGGACAAGGCTTTAAAAGTGTATAAAGACTAATGATCATTCAAGAAAACGTTTCCTTAAAAAAACACAACACTTTCGGGATAGACGCGAAAGCAAAATATTTTTGCGAGATAAAGTCGGTCGCAGACCTAAAAGAGGCATTATCATTAAAAGGCTATCCCAGTATATTTATATTGGGCGGAGGCAGCAATATCCTGATTACAAAAGACCTGGACCATTTGGTGCTCCACATCAACATAAAAGGCATAGAAACGGTCTGGGAAAATGAAGATCATATTTGCCTAGAAATAAACGCTGGGGAAAATTGGCATAACCTAGTATTATGGACCTTGGAAAGAGATTATGGCGGTTTGGAAAATCTCTCCCTGATCCCTGGAAACTCTGGCACCGCCCCCATTCAAAATATAGGGGCCTATGGTGTGGAGCTTAAGGACACCTTTGTAAGTTGCCAGGCTATGGAAATTGCCACCCAAGAAATACATCAATTTAACAAGGACGACTGTAAGTTTGGGTATAGGGAATCCTATTTTAAAAATGAAGGCAAGGGTAAGTATATCATCACCTCCATACAACTTAAACTCACCAAGAAAAACCACCGCAAGCAAACGGATTACGGAGCTATTGCATCGGAATTAAAAAAGCAAGGCATCACCGCGCCTAGCATACAAGATATCTCCAAGACCGTAATCGCCATCAGGCAGAGCAAACTTCCAGATCCTGCAACACTGCCTAACAGCGGGAGTTTCTTTAAGAATCCGATCGTCAGCAAAAAAGACTTCCAAGCCTTTATAAGCAACCATCCAGAAGCCCCCTTTTACAAAGTATCCGACACCGAATTCAAGATTCCGGCTGGCTGGTTAATAGAACAAAGTGGGTTCAAGGGAAAAAGGTACGGGGATGCCGGAATCCACAAGCATCAGGCCTTGGTATTAGTAAACCATGGAAAGGCCACGGGCCAAGAAATTATTGCCATGGCAGAGCATATAATGGATACCGTCTACAACAACTTTAAGATCATTATCACCCCTGAGGTGAACATCATAAAATAACCCCTGCTTTTACAAACAGGGGTTACACCAAACCAAACTAACCAAATTAAATGCACAGTTACCAGCTGTACATTTGTCAATTAATATTTTATAAACGCTAACCATAACAATCAATTTTATAATTTAGCGTTACCCTATATACGGGAAAAACGTTGACTTGGATGTTTTGCACATCCTTTTATTAAACCCACCCTACCTATGAGCGTCTTACTGGAAAAACATATTGTAGAGCTTCTTTTGGAAAGGGATGACAAAGCCATGTCTTTGCTGTACGAACACTATGGGGACACTTTGCTTGGTGTGGCCTTCAAGGTGGTTAGGAATGAAGCACTGGCAGAGGACGTTTTACAGGAAAGTTTTTTGAAAATATGGAGGAATTCTGATTCCTATGATCCCAGTAAGGCCAAATTATTTACTTGGCTATTTAGAATTACCCGTAATACGGCCATTGATAAATTAAGAAGTGTAAATACCAAATCCGACAAGGAAATCCAAATAGACGTTTCGGACGTATATAGATTAGGAACTGAGGGAATTAACCCGGAATTAATGGATATTCAGGACAATTTGGAGAAGATAGAGGAGAAGTATCAAATTGTATTGGATGCCCTATTTTTCCAAGGAATGACCCAACAGGAAGCAAGTGATGAATTGAACATACCTCTTGGCACTATTAAATCCAGATTAAAAATTGGATTACGGGAGTTGAAGAAAATATATGGATCTGTTCTTTTATTTGCTAGCCTATTAAATTTTTGGTAAATCAGATAAACCAGAGGTAGCGCTGCTATAATTGCGGCTACCAAGCGGGAAACACTGTAAAGTACAAAGCAATGAATGAGAAGATAAAAAACTTTTTAAACTCGGACCTTTTGGAGCAATACCTACTGGGTACCACCTCCAATGAGGAAACACTACAGGTAGAACGCTATATAGCCATGTATCCTGAGGTGAGAGAAACGTATATAGAACTTCAGGAGAATTTGGAAGTTTACGCCAAACTACACGCTATTAAAACTCCCGATGGTCTAAAGGATAAAATTCTAAACCAGATCAAATCTGAGAAGACGGGGCGTAAAAAGTTCTTTAGGTATGCCATTGCAGCCAGTTTTGCCGCTTTAATCTTCGCTGGCGCCTCCTATATCTTCTGGAATCAGAATCAGAATTTACAGGCAGAGAACATTATTGTGAACAACAAAATTGAATCTCTGGAAGAGAATATGCGCATGCAACTAGAGGATGTGCGCAATCAGTTCATTGTGCTTCACAATCCAAAGACCAAAAAGCTTACCGTTAAAGGCAATAGTAAAGCCAAGGAATTAAAAGCCGTTGCCTATATTAATCCGGTAAAAAAATTATCTTATATCAACGTGAGCAAGCTACCTAACTTACCAGAAAACCAATGTTACCAAATGTGGGCAGAGGTTAACGGAGAAATGATAAACCTAGGTATTATTAAGGAAGCGACGGATAGTGAAAAATTAATGGCTCTCCCCTATGGAGAAGATGCCGTGGGATATATCACCATAGAAGCTGAGGGCGGTACCACCTCCCCTACCGTAGAAAACATTGTAGCCAATATCCGCTACTAAATTCAATACCCAAAACTAATCTTAAACCTTGATTGGGAAGCTCAATAATTTCATATCTTTGCATAAACATAACGCAAGGATATGAAATTATTACTTTTAACCATAGGCTTGTTGGCACTAGCCTTTGCCGGTATCGCATTAAAAATATGGTCTAAAAAAGATGGCAAATTCGCAGGAACATGTGCGAGTCAAAGCCCATTTTTAAATAAAGAAGGGGAGGCTTGTGGTTTTTGTGGAAAACTACCCACGGAACAAGAGTGCCAGAAAGACAGCAATGCTGCATAGCAACTTTTTCCCAACACCCATTTACCCCATATTTTGGATAAAAATAAAGACGAATCTCTCAATTCTCTTATTGACAAAGCGAAGCTAGGCAACCAGATGGCGTTTAGCGCATTGCTAAATCACTTTTGGAACGACGTATATGGTTTTCAACTGATACGCACCAAAAACGAAAATGATGCCGAGGATATCACCATTCAGACCTTTTCCAAGGCTTTTGACAGGATACATACCTATGACAGCGCTTATAAGTTTAAGACTTGGCTGATTACCATTTCCAAAAATTTACACGTAGACCTTATCCGAAACAGGAAAAGAAGTGTGTTGCAAGCGAGTGATAACGGAAACAATGAAGCGGTAAAGAAAGTATTGGACGACACCCCTTCCATTGAAGACAGCCTAATCACCGAACAAAATTTAGCTGCCCTACTGGGCTACATAAAAATGCTAAAACCCCACTACCAAGAGGTTATTAACCTAAGGTATTTTCAGGAACTTGCCTATGCTGAAATAGCCGAAAGATTGGGAGAGCCCATCAACAATGTTAAAGTAAAGCTTTTAAGAGCAAAAAAGCTTTTGGCAGAAATCATAAAAAACCAGAAATAAGGAGCGGCTACTTTACCTACAAACAGTCTTTTATACCTCCTTCATTTCGTATATTTGCAACAAAGCATTTTAGGATATAATGAGCACAGAAACTTTAGATAGCGTAATCCCTCCAAAGGGCAAACCGAAATGGCTACGAGTAAAGCTACCCACAGGAAAAAAATACACCCAGTTAAGGGGATTGGTAGACAAATATAACTTGAACACTATTTGCACCTCTGGTAGCTGTCCCAATATGGGAGAATGCTGGGGAGAGGGTACGGCCACTTTTATGATATTGGGGAATATATGCACCCGATCCTGTGGATTTTGCGGTGTTAAAACCGGGAGGCCAGAGGATGTTGATTGGGAAGAACCAGAAAAAGTAGCCAGATCCATAAAAATCATGGGCATTAAACACGCCGTAATCACTTCCGTAGATCGGGACGATATAAAGGATATGGGCTCCATCATCTGGGCAGAAACGGTAAAGGCCATTAGAAGAATGAACCCTTCTACTACCCTAGAAACTCTTATTCCGGATTTCCAGGGTATAGAAACCCATATGGACCGTATACTAGCCGTTGCCCCGGAAGTAATCTCCCACAATATGGAAACCGTAAAAAGGTTGACTCGGGAGGTTCGTATCCAGGCAAAATACGAACGCAGTTTAGGAGTACTTTCCTATCTTAAGAAAAATGGTGCCCACCGAACCAAATCGGGCATCATGTTGGGACTGGGTGAAATGGAGGATGAAGTGATCACCACTTTGAAAGACCTCAGGGCAGCAGAGGTAGATGTGGTTACCATTGGACAGTATTTACAGCCTTCCAAAAGGCATTTACCGGTTAAGGAATATATTCTGCCAGAGCAATTTAAGAAATATGAAGAAATAGGTCTGGAGTTAGGGTTTAGACACGTAGAAAGTGGCGCTCTGGTCCGATCTTCCTATAAGGCACACAAACATATTCTGTAGGCAGATAGAGCACTACACATTTTAATGGATGCAACCCCAGCCTTCAGCGGATAAAATGGCTACCAATTTATATGAAACAGATAACTATAGGCATAAACGGTTTCGGCAGAATTGGTCGGACACTTTTTAGGCTTCTTGCCCAGCAGCCCCACCTAAAAGTGGTTGCAATTAACGATTTGGCCGATGCAGCCACCTTGGCCCATTTATTAAAATACGACAGTATTCACGGAGTATCCCCTTTGGGAATTTCACACGGGGAGAACTGTATCATAGTAGAGGGGGAAAAAATAGCTCTGTTAAACCACAGTTCACCAGAAGGAATCCCCTGGTCTAACCATGGGGTAGACTTGGTGGTGGAATCAACAGGCAAGTTTAAGGACACGCTTAGCCTACAGCACCATTTAAGGTACGGTGCCAAAAAGGTTGTTTTGGCCGTACCCCCATCGGACGAAGAAATAAAAATGATCGTTTTCGGTATCAATCACGAAACCTTAACCCCAGAAGACCATATTATTTCCAATGCCTCCTGTACTACCAATAACGCGGCTCCGATGATAAAGGTAATTCAGGACCTCTGTGGGATAGAACAAGCATATATCACAACCGTTCATTCGTATACCTCGGACCAGAGTTTGCACGACCAACCCCATAAAGACCTACGAAGGGCAAGAGCTGCTTCCCAGAGCATTGTACCTACTACTACGGGAGCAGCAAAGGCCCTTACCAAAATATTTCCCGAACTTTCCGAGGTGATAGGCGGCTGTGGAATTAGGGTCCCCGTTCCCAACGGATCCTTGACCGATATCACTTTTAATGTTAAAAGAGAGACTAGTATTCAGGAAATTAATGATGCCTTTTTGAATATTTCGCAAAAGTCATTTAAAAATATCTTATATTATACCGAAGATCCTATAGTTTCTATTGATATAAACAATAGTTCTTACTCTTGTACGTTTGATTCTTTGATGACTTCCGTTATTGGAAGAATGGTCAAGATTATTGGATGGTATGATAATGAAACCGGTTACAGTGCTAGAATAGTGGATTTAATTAATTATCTAAAAGATAAGAAATACATTTGAGAGTCTTTTTATCACATAAAAAAATATTGAAACTCCCCCTATATTGCGTCTTAGCAATGCTACTGCTATGGAGTTCTTTATACTCTCAAGAAAAATCGGCCCCCGCCACGGATGTTGAAGTGCTTTTTGAAAATTCCAGGACTTTTCGGAATCAAAATAAGATAGATATTGCCTTGGAATACCTCAATGCTGCCATGGATATTGCAGCCAAGCAAAAAGACCATAGGACTCTTATAGATTGCTATCACCAGTTTGCCATTATTTATCTAAAAATGGAAAGGGACGATACGGCGGAGTTCTACTGGAATAGGGCCGAATCCCTTTTAAAGAATACCGCATACCCCTATGGTAATGCCGTACAAAAATATATAGAAGCCATTCTCGCCTTTCATGAGGGAAAAAATTTCTTAGCCATTTCCATGTTAAGCGAGGCTAAGCAAATAAACAACGACCGTAATTTACTAAACAACATATTATTTATAGAGGGCACTATCTTTTTAAAGCTGGATAAATTGGCCAGTGCTGAAAAGAATTTCAATTCGCTCTTGGTTAACACGGACATCTACGAACAAGCCTATCTGGCAACCAATGCTCACCTAAAATTAGCGGAACTACATTTATCGACCTCGGATATGGAGGGTGCTATTGCAGATGCTGATGCCGCCCTAAAACTAGCAGAAGCCAACGGGTTTTTCACCAAGGAATTAAGAGCTAACGAGATATTAACCCAAGCTAGCGCCGCCCTTGGGCGCTACGAAGACGCCTTGGCCTATAACCAACAGATACTTAGGATTAAAGATTCTATATTTAAGGTAGACAAGGTCCTAATTGAAACAAAAACGGCCGATAAGATCCAGACCGATTTCATGAAGGATGAGATTACCAGACAAGAAAGTAAGATAACTGCCTTAAGCCAGTCTAAAAACAGGTCTGAGATTACCGCTATTTTAACTTCCGCCTTTCTGACCGTAATATCCATCTTAGCAATTTCCCTTTACAGGAACAATCAGATTAAGCTTCGTACCAACGACCTACTACAGGCCAAGAACGAAGAACTAAAAGCAGCCCGGGATGCCGCGGTATTGGCAATGGAGGCTAAGACCAACTTTCTCTCCACGGTTAGCCACGAGCTAAGAACACCCCTCTACGCTGTAACAGGACTAACCCACTTATTACTAGATGAAAACCCCAGCGACGAGCAAAAGGAGCATTTAACCTCTCTAAAGTTTTCTGGCGACTACCTGTTAAACTTTATCAATGACATTCTCCAGATCAATAAAATTGATGCAGAAAAGATGGAGGCATTACAAATTAATTTCAACCTCAAAAAAATTCTGTCGGAGGTGATTAACTCCCTGCAACAAAGTGCCAAGGCCAATAAAACGAAAATCACCCTGAATTATGACGATTCCATTCCCCCCATGTTATTGGGAGACCCCTTAAAGCTATCTCAGATTTTCATCAATCTTATTGGTAATGGTATTAAATTTACCAAAAACGGAGAAGTAACCGTGATTGTTGCGATGACTAAAAGGGAGAATGAAACGGTACATCTTTATTTTGAAGTTAAAGATACCGGTATTGGTATTGCCCCAGAGCAGCAACAGCACATCTTTGATAGTTTTGAACAGGGTTCCATCCAAATCAACAGAGAGTATGGCGGCACCGGATTGGGACTGGCCATTGTTAAAAGTCTTTTAGGCCTTTTAGGTTCGGATATTCAGTTAAAAAGTGAGTTAGGCAAGGGTAGCTCCTTCTTCTTCGATCTAGAATTTAAAAGCACGGATCAGCTTACGGAAGAATACACACCCGAACAAACTACCGAAGAATATGACTTTAGCGGACTTCACCTATTGATAGTTGAGGATAACAAAATTAACCAGGTGATTACCAAGAAGATGTTACTCAAAAAGGATATGACCTGTGACATCGCCAATAATGGTCTCGAAGCTGTTGCAATGGCAAGAGAAACTCCTTACGATGCAATCCTAATGGACATCCACATGCCCGGGATTAGCGGGGAAGAAGCCACCATTGCAATTAGAAAGTTTAACAGTACAATACCCATTATAGCCCTTACCGCTATTTCCTTGGACGATAGTTTGGAAAGTTTTTTCGCTGCTGGAATTAACGGAGTAGTAACCAAACCATTTAAGCCCGAAATGTTTTACCAGAAAATAGGGAAACACATCTTTGAGGCAAAGAAGTCTAAAACAGAGGTTTAGAGAGGGGTTTACATCAATTTTAACCGCTCCCTTAATACTTTTTCCCCCTTCCCTAGAAAGACGTGCTTTATACTTATATAATACACTTCTCCCATTAAACCAGATAACCTCACATAATCTTTCTCCGTGGTAAGAATTCGTTCTTTTTTCCGAAACATATCCATCTCCTTTGGACTAAAGAAATGGTGATCTGGGTAGGATAGATGCTCCAATTCCAATCCCTTTGCCACTAGGTAATCTACCAGTGGGGATGGATTGGCAATACCGGTTACCAAGCTTAGCTTTTGCCCCTTTAATTGCTCCAAGGACAACTCCCTAGGCCCTCCTTTAAGGTTCGTGTCGTATTCCAAATAACTAAACACCACCTCTTGTTGGCTACTGGGGCCCAACTTTCTACGAATGGCCGCTTGGGCAGATTGGGACAAGTCCCTAGGGCATTTGGTCACCACAATTATATCGGCACGTTTTGCCTGAGCCTTGCTATCACGTAAATTCCCGGTAGGCAAATACCAGTCGTCCACATATAACTCCTCATAGGCGGTTAGCAACACATAATGGGTACAAGTTACCTTCCTATGCTGAAAAGCGTCATCCAATAGAATAATATCTGGAGACCGCATTTCCTCCAAAGTGGCTATCCCATTTTGCCTATCGGCATCCACCGCAACATCAATCCCTGGAAACTTCTTCGCTATCTGGTAGGGTTCATCTCCCAACTCCCCTACTTCCGTCTGAGAATTAGCCAGAAGAAAACCTTTGGACTTGCGGCCATAGCCCCTGCTCAGTACCGCAATCTTTTTGTTCTCCCCTATACTGTTTATCAAAAATTCGATCATAGGGGTTTTCCCTGTACCGCCTACGCTTAAATTACCCACGCAGATAGTTTTGGTATGATAGGATTTATTCTTAAAGATATTCTTATCGAAAAGAAAGTTGCGTATATACACTACCATAGCGTAAATCAACGATATGGGGAAAGCTAATCTTCGTAATAGTTGCATTGGAACGAAATTATAATATTTTTACCTTTGGAGGACTATAAAAATATAAAATGATCATAAAAGAAGTTATTGCCCACTTGGAGGAGTTGGCTCCCTTGGGCCAGGCAGAGGATTTTGACAATGTAGGTCTTTTGGTTGGAGAATACCATACCCCAGTCACGGGAATCTTGGTAACACTGGATACCCTGGAGAATGTGGTAGATGAGGCCATCAGCAAACAATGTAATCTTATTGTTAGTTTTCATCCAATTATATTTGGCGGACTAAAAAAAATCACTGGCGCTAACTATGTGGAACGGGTAGTACTAAAAGCCATTCGCCATAACATTGCCATTTACAGCATGCATACGGCCTTGGACAATAGCAAGCAAGGGGTAAACGCCAAGATATGCGAAGTACTGGCAATACAAGAGCCACGCATCTTGATTCCAAAAAAGGCTTTCCTGAAAAAATTAACCACTTATATTCCTCAGGCCAATGCAGAACAACTAAGGCAGGCACTCTACCAAGCAGGTGCTGGCCATATTGGCAACTATAGCAATTGCAGTTTTTCCTTGGATGGTACTGGCAGCTATAAACCTAACGAACACGCCAATCCCCATTTAGGAAAGATTGGAGAGACCCATTATGAGCAGGAGACACAAATTAATATCACCTACACCAAAGAGAAGGAATCCCAGATATTAGCCGCGCTTTTTAAGAACCACCCCTATGAGGAGGTAGCTTATGAGATTCAATCCTTGGACAATACCCATCAACATTTGGGCATGGGTATGTACGGAAATTTGGAAAAACCACTTAAAGAGGAGGCCTTTTTTGATATTATAAAGGAAAAAATGAATGTTTCTTGTATTCGTCACACCCAACTCCTAGGAAAAGAAGTTCAAAAGATTGCCGTTCTAGGGGGCAGCGGTTCTTTTGCAATTTCGGCCGCAAAGGCTGTAAACGCTGATGTTTTCATCACTTCCGATATAAAATACCATCAGTTTTACGAAGCAGAAAACAAGATTGTACTGGCCGATATTGGTCACTTTGAAACAGAGCAGTTTACAAAAAATCTGTTAGTTGATTATCTTAAGAAAAAAATCCCTAATTTTGCAATCTCTTTATCGGAGAGTTTAACAAATCCCATCAAGTATTATTAAATATGGCAAAAAAGAAAGAAGCAACGGTAGAAGAAAAGTTAAGGGCATTATACGATTTGCAATTAATAGATTCTAGGGTTGACGAGATAAGAAATATTAGGGGCGAATTACCTCTAGAGGTAGAAGATTTAGAAGATGAGGTACTTGGTCTTAAAACCAGAATGGAAAAACTTAAGACCGATGTAGAGACCATCAACTACGAAATTACTGCCAAAAAGAACCTTATTGACGAGGCCAAGGTTTTAATGAAAAAGTATGCTGAGCAGCAAAAGAATGTTCGTAATAGCAGGGAGTTTAACTCACTTAGCAAAGAGGTAGAATACCAAGAGCTAGAAATCCAATTGGCTGAGAAGAACATTAAGGAATTTAAGGCTCAGATTGAACAAAAGAAAGAAGTTATTGCCAGCACTAAAGAACGTTTAACCGAAAGGGAAACGCACCTTAAGCATAAAAAAGGCGAACTAAACGACATTTTAGCTGAAACAGAGAAGGAAGAGCAGGCACTTTTAGCCAAATCTGAAGAATACCAGGCTCAAATAGAGGAGCGTTTGGTAAAGGCTTACAAAAGGATCAGAAACAAAGTGAAGAATGGCTTAGCAGTAGTTCCAATTGAAAGAGGCGCTTCCCGCGGATCTTTCTTTACCATTCCACCACAAGTACAGGTAGAGATCGCTTCCCGTAAGAAGATCATAAGCGATGAACACAGTGGAAGGATATTGGTAGACCCAGTTTTGGCTGAGGAGCAGCAGGAGAAAATGCAAAAATTGTTTTCTAAACTGTAGTTTCAAAATATACGACCTAATTTAAAAGGCGATCTCCAAGGAGACCGCCTTTTTTTTATGGCCCAAATTAGGACAGCATCAGCTTTTAACTTCTACCGCAAATGAGGAGCATACCCAAAAAAGAAAATCATTACTTATTCTTAAAGCAATTTAACTTAATAGCTATACCCGGCCTATATCACCAGTCTGCTATGAATTTAAAATTTCCGACTTGGAAATGAGGTTTAACATCTTATTCTCTACCTCCTCACTATCCCAAACGTCTTCGATATTGGGCATTTCCATAACCTGTTTCATAATCTCCTCTTGTGCATCCCCAAGGGCTAAGGCCTCTACATAAGGACGATCCGAAAAGGTGACCCTAGAATATACCGGCACCCATTTCTCTGGATGCTTTTTGGAGAAATGCTTTTCTATTTTCTTTTGAAGTATGAAATTGGGATCTGCTGTTTTACTGCTCATCTCCATAAAATTGCGGTAACTGAGCTCTGCAATAGCATCTGCATTGGGTTTTCGTTCTTCTTGATAGGTTTCAAAAATACGCTCCCAATCATCCCCATATCGGGCAATAATTTTACTTAAGGCATGTATATCCTCAAATCCGGCATTCATCCCCTGCCCGTAAAAAGGTACCACCGCATGCGCAGAATCGCCCACCAGGGCCACCTTATCCCAATAGGTCCATGGATAGCACTGCATCGTTACAAGGGCACTCGTAGGATTTTTAAAGAAGGTGGAAGTTAAATCGTCTATCACGTTAGAGACACATGGGAAATAGCTGTTAAAAAACGATCTAACTGCTGCCTCGGTAGTTAAACTTTCAAATGAAACCTCCCCTTCGAAGGGTAAGAACAAGGTACAGGTAAAACTGCCATCCAGGTTTGGCATGGCTATAAACATAAATCTCCCCCTTGGCCAAATATGGAAGGAATGCTTGTCTAACTTGTGGGTTCCATCCTCATTGGCTGGGATGGCCAATTCCTTGTATCCAACATCAATAAAATGCTGGGAATAATTAAACCTACTCCTTCGCTGCATTTTATGGCGGATGCGAGAAAAGGCGCCATCACACCCAAAAACAATATCGTGATTATATTCTTTCCAACTCCCCTTTTCAGTTTCGCCAGTATAGATGGTACCCTCTGCCAATGCTATATCCCAAACCTTTTCCTTGAAGCGGAATACTGCCCCTTCTTTCTCGGCCAGGTTAATCATACGTCTGTTCAACACGCCCCTAGATATGGACCAAATAGCCTCCTTTTCCTTCCCGTACTTTTGGTAGTACACCGGCTCCTCTACCAAATGAATGGCGCGCTTATCCATGGGAATCCCCAGCTCCATGATGTTTTCTTCAATCCCCACCTCGCGCAAGGCCTTCCAGCCTCGATCACTCATAGCCAAATTTATGGAACGACCGGAAAATTCAACCTTTCTAATATCGGGACGTCTATCATAGACTGTTATCTGATGTCCTAATCTCCTGAGATATATTGCCAAGAGCGATCCTACCAAGCCAGAGCCGACGATGGCAATATTTTTAGGGGTTTGTATCATATATACTATTGTATAAGCGGATAGTACTGGTTAATAAATTAAAAATAATAAAAATATAGTCAAATAAAGCCCTAAGGCCCATCCAATGCCTTCTCCACAGCCTTGACCCTTCCAATGACCTATAATCCAAAACAAGGAAAAGCCTTCGCTAGGTAAGGCTGTAGGGCTCTAAATGCCCCACCATTCCCGTAGGTTTCACGCCCCAGCATCCAAAATCCCTGTTTGCCCGTATATATAATACATTCCGCTTCGGCGTCTATATATATAAAAGTCCTTCGCATTAGGTTTGCGAAGGACTTTTCCCATTTTATAGCAAGCAATACGATAAACACGGAGTAAAAATGATGTTTTAAAAAAACACACTTACTACCGTTTTTTCCATAGTTGCAATGAAAGCAATACCTGGCACCTGGCCAATGGTTATAAAACCTTGCTAGTGGAAATAGCTAGGCTTATTCTAAAATGCCATCTACAATTCCGTAGGCGATAGACTCTTCGGCATTCATCCAAAAGTCCCTATCAAAATCTTTCATCACCTTATCTGGATCCTGACCACAGTTTTCTGCCAATATTTTAGCACTCAATTCCCTTGTTTTTATGATCTCCTTGGCCTGAATCTCTATATTGGATGCCTGTCCTCTAGCACCTCCACTAGGCTGGTGGATCATCACCTGTGCATGGGGTTGAATAAATCTTCGTCCTTTCTTTCCTACAGACAATAGGATAGACCCCATAGAAGCTGCTAATCCAGAGCAGATAGTAGATACCGGACTTTTCAAGGATTTAATAGTATCGTAAATCGCAAATCCGGAAGTAACATAACCACCCGGACTATTGATAAACAATTGTATCTCTTTATTGCTCTGCATATCCAAATACATCAATCGGTCTATTACATGCTTGGCAGAATCATCATCTACCATCCCCCATAAAAACACCTTTCTCTCTTCCAGCAATTTTTCGTCGATCGCTTCCTGTACCTTACCTTTTTTTGATCCCATTTTTATAATTCTTGTTAAGTCTCAAAAATAATCATTTTATTATAAAAAACAGTCGCTAACCAATCTGTCCCTCGCATCTTTTCCCAGAACCCATCTATTATGATACTTTTGGCCACCTCTAACATTAGCGACCTAGTCCGCTAAGCGTACCTATACTGTTTCCGTCTTTGGCTCATTGCTTTTATTAACTGTTGTAGAAGCCCGTTGAAGTGCATTTTATAAGAGGAATTAATAAATGTGTGAAGTGTAGAAAAAGTAAAGATCTCAACAGCACCTATTTTAGATCCGGATGTGCTAACTTGAGCTCTAGCATATAGGAGCCTTTAAAAAAGCAACTAAATAAGCTTTCAACATCTATAAATAAACACCTTAAATAAAGTTATAATGAAACCAATTGGCTATTTGTTATTACTATTTTTTCTACTTGTTGGATGTAACCAAAAGGATGATGATCCTATTCAATGTACAGACTCGGGCAATTGCGATGATTGCATTATAATTAATAAAAACTTGTATGATCAGACAACTACGGACAATTATACCATAGAGGACATCACCATAAATCAAGATTGTTTAGAAATTACATTTAGTGCCTCTGGTTGCGATGGGAATACGTGGGAAATAGACGTGATTGATCTAGGTGGAATAGCTGAAACCGCTGTACCTCAAAGAGATCTAAAACTAAAACTGATAAATAATGAAGCATGCTTGGCAGTTTTTACAAGAACTATTTCCTTTAATCTTGCTCCCTTACAATTGATAAATTATTCTGCTGTTAATTTAAAAATTGCTGACTATCCTACGGTAATAAGCTATGAGTACTAAAAAAGCGCGGCACAATGACGTACAACGCAAATGCCGAGTGTAAACAAAAACAAATTAGTTTCCACTACAAATTAGATCACTAAGCCTACAAATCCAGATTCAAAACGGGGCCACTTCTCCTTATAAAACCTTCCACCCACTTTGCCCCTACTACCATTAACGGCCAATATCTGACCAAAACCTAGTATCTTTGAAAAAAACCAATCATGAAAACATATATAGGAGTAGTTCTAAGTTTGTTTTTCCTCCTAGCTTGCAAGGATGGTAAAAAGGCAGAAATCAAAGAAGAAAAGACGCTAACCATTTTAGAAAAGGTAGCCTTTGCACATGGATTTGAACACTTTAAAGGTATAAGGGAAATCCAATTCACCTTCAATGTAGATAGGGATACCAGCCATTTTCAGCGTAGCTGGACCTGGAATACCCAGACCCATGAAGTGGTGGCGGATAGCAATGGAGAAAGAAACACCTATAACCACAAGGAGGTAGATAGCAGCACGGCAAAAATTGACGCAGCCTTCATCAATGACAAATACTGGCTATTGGCCCCCTTTAATTTATTATGGGACAAAGACAATTTCACCTTTGATCACCAAACGGATATCCCCGCTCCTATCAGTAAAACGCCCATGCAACGCTTAACCATTGTATATGGAAATGAGGGTGGCTATACCCCGGGGGATGCGTACGACTTTTATCTAGACCCTAATCATATGATTAAGGAATGGGTGTTTAGACGTGGAAATCAGGAAGCGCCTTCTACCATTACCACTTGGGAAAACTATGTAGACCTCAACGGTTTAAAAATAGCCACCATGCATACCAATGAGGATGGCTCCTTTAAACTCTACTTTACCGATCTAAAAGCCATCCCTAGGGAGATGAACTAAGCGAAGCTAGCTATCGTCTTCTTCGATAAAGGGCATAGGTAGCTGCCAACACCAGGGCAGAACAGATTAATAATATGGTAAAAGTAACGTTCAGCGAATATTCTTCGGCCACAAACCCTAATACCACGGGTCCTAGCAAAAATCCGGAATAGCCGGTACCCGCTATAAAGGAGACCCCTTTGGCCGAATCTATCCCTTTTACCGTACCCCCGATCCTAAAGAGTTCTGGGATAATAACTGAAAATCCAAGGCCTACTAGGGCAAAGCCTATAATTGACATATACACCTCGGTAGTAAGCACCAGCAGATAGCCAATAGTGGAAACAGCGGCTCCTCCCGCAACTATTTTTATAGAGCCAATCTTTGCACTAATACCATCGCCCAAAAACCTTCCTAAGGTCATCATTACCGAAAATGCCAAAAATCCAGAACCGATAAGCGCTTCGGGGGCCATGGTTATTTCTTGTAAATAGAGACCACTCCAATCTACTATAGCGCCTTCGCCTCCCATCACCATAAAAGATACCAAACCCAGGATCAGCAGAGGTCTAAAAAGTTTTATACTAAAAGCTTCCCTTTCTATAGGGGCAGCAACTATATGTTTATAGTGCTTATGAAAAATTATATTGACCAGCAGAACCAATAGTACTGCATAAAACATGTGCAGGGCGGGATTGTTGATGTAAAATATAAGAAAGCTACCTAAGCCTGCTAGGACACCCCCCATACTAAAAAAACCATGGGAAGCCGACATAAAGTTTTGACGGTCTTCTTTTTCAATCTCGGTAACCAAGGTATTCATAGCAATATCCGTAAGCCCATTACTAGCCCCAAATAAAAACAGTGCCCCCATTAAAAAATAATAATTGGGTGCTAACAAAGGAAGCAAGGCTGAGACACAGCTCAATAATACCCCATACCATGTAGCCTTCCCAACTCCCCACCAATCTATGATTTTAGAAGCCAAGGGAAAGACCACGAATACTCCCAAGGCAAGGAAAAATATTGCTACTCCAAGATCTGCTTTGTCAATTTGCAGCTTTTCCTTAACTGTAGGAATATAGATGGCCCAGGTTCCAAATAGAATATTAATACTGGCAAACACCCAGGAGGGCCCAAAATATCTTGGATTGGAAAGAATTAAACGCAACGATTTCATTAAACTATTTTATTTGAATTATTTAGCCATGAAAGACTAAAATTGCAGATCTGGAAAGGCAAGACCTCCTACAAAGGAGTCATTTTTAAAACACTCTTCACCATCTTTATAGAAATTGCCCAAGCTTAATACTTATTTTCAATCCCTTTTTTTAACAATTGACCAAAGCGATACATATCTGCAAAAGAACAATAAAAGGGTGCCGGAGCCAAGCGGATTACATTGGGTTCTCTCCAATCTACCACCACTCCCATATCCATTAAATAATGGAATAATTCCTTACCCTGCCCGTGTAATAAGACAGAAAGCTGACACCCCCTATCCTCTGGGGTGATCACTTGAAAATTGGCGTTGGTTTCCTTTGCTATTTCCTGAAGAATATATTCTAGATATTTTACCAGCACTTCCCTCTTTTGAATCAATGTCTCCATCCCCACTTCCTCAAACATTTCCAAAGAGGCCAAATAAGGTGCCAAGGCAAGTACAGGCGGATTACTAATTTGCCAGGCGTCTGCATTTTCCATAGGTTGAAACTCTGGCTCCATTAAAAATCGGGTTTCTTTTTTTGTTCCCCACCAACCTTCCATCCGGGGCAAATCGTTCCTATTTAAATACTGCTCGTTAATGTACACCCCAGATGCATTTCCAGGTCCAGCATTCATATATTTATAACTACACCAAGCGGCAAAATCTACCCCCCAATCGTGGAGTTTTAAGTTTACGTTCCCGGCACCATGAGCTAAGTCCCACCCTACCATAGCGCCCTGTTCTTTGGCCACCTTGGTAATCTCTTGCATATTAAAAACCTGTCCGTTGTAGTAATTAACACCCCCCATTAGAACAAGGGCTAGTTCTTGTCCCACCTCCTTAATCTTATCCAATACATCTTCCGTACGCCAAAAGTGTTCTCCTTCTCTCTTTTTTATAGTTACAATGCTATCTTCCGGATTTAGGCCATGGAATTTAACCTGACTGTTTAGCATATACTGATCGGAAGGAAATGCCTTCTCTTCACAAATAATCTTGAAACGTGTGGCACTGGGCCTATAAAAAGACACCATTAGTAAATGGAGGTTTACCGTAAGGGTATTCATAACGGTAATTTCCTGGGGTTTAGCTCCCACCACCTTAGCCAAAGGAGCGGCCAGGCGTTCATGATAATCCCACCAAGCTTTATCTGCCTTAAAATGGCCTTCCACGGCCATTTCCCTCCAGTCGGTCATTATTTCATTCACATATTCCTGGGTTCTTTTAGGCTGTAATCCCAAGGAGTTTCCGGTAAAATAGATTACATCTTCTCCCTTAACCTTTGGAAAGTGAAATTGGTCCCGATATTTCCCTAAGGGGTCGGCAGCATCCAATTCTTGGGCAAAACTCAATGAATTTTGAAATATCATATATCCTAAATTTTAATTCAAAAATACGATTTAGCACGGCAATTCTTTAAAAGTTGCAAGAACTAAATTTATTTTATTGACCTAGTCTAAATGTACCCTCATTTCGATTAGATGTTTCTGAAAGCCCGATTTTTCATAGGCCTTTATAGCGGGTTCATTGTTGTTATACACCGTAAGTCTAACCTCATTAATACCTTTGGACCTGGACCAATCCATCAAGGAGTCTACAATTACTTTATTAACACCTTTTCCCCGGTACGCTTCCGCGGTGTACATAAAACCTAGATAGGTATACTTCTCATGGTTTAAGTACGTTTTAGCATCTTTAACAAGGCCGTACCCGGATGCTATTATCTTTCCATCGGCTTCTGCTACCACCACTAGGGCATCCTCAGACAATATTAGTTCCCTAAGGTCGTAATAACTAATTGGATCCTTGTCCAAGGTCTCATCAAAGGGTCGCTCTGCCTTAATTATTTCCTGTTCAAATTTTTTCAAGGTTTTTAAATCGGCCACAGTAGCCTTTCTTATCGAAAATTGTTCCATGATCCTTATCTTTGAACCGCTAAATATACAAAGTTCATCCCATGCATTTCTTATCGGCCCAATTACAGCAATATATTACCGACCATTCCCAACCAGAACCTGAAATCCTTCAGAGGCTCACTAGGGAAACCCATTTAAAAGTGATTCAGCCCAGGATGATCACCGGGCACTTTCAGGGCCGTGTTCTCAGCATGA
Source organism: Arenibacter amylolyticus (assembly GCF_002150785.1). Taxonomy (GTDB): domain Bacteria; phylum Bacteroidota; class Bacteroidia; order Flavobacteriales; family Flavobacteriaceae; genus Arenibacter; species Arenibacter amylolyticus. The sequence continues at coordinate 24,507 of NZ_MTAZ01000040.1, forward strand.
TCTCCAAAATTAAATCGCCCAAAAACATCTTGGAGATTGGCACCTATACGGGCTATTCGGCTATTTGCTTGGCCGAGGGTCTCCCCGTGGATGGCCGTTTACACACCATAGATGTTAATGAAGAACTAAACGCCATGCAACGCAGGTATTTTGAGGAGAGTGGATTTGGGGATCAGATTATTCAACATACTGGCGATGCCCTGGAAATAATACCGACTTTAGATACCACCTTTGATCTTGTATTTATTGATGCGGAGAAATCTAGTTATGATCATTATTTTGAAGCCGCACTTAAAAAATGTAAATCGGGAAGCCTTATTCTATCGGACAATGTGTTATGGTCTGGAAAAGTGATTGCCCCTCTGCAAGCCAAAGATAAGGCTACTAAAACCTTGTTAGACTACAATAAGAAGTTAAAGGAAGATCCTCGAGTAGAGACCGTCCTCCTTCCCATCCGTGACGGACTAACCTTAAGTAGGGTGCTTTGAAATTAGTAGTGAGCAGTTTTACAGTTAACAATAAACAATTAACAGTAAACAATGATGTACGTTGTACGTCCCTGATATAGGTTGACCATTTACTGATTATTATTTGTTGGCCCAGTCATTTCGACATGAGCCCTATTTTTGGGCGATTGAGAAATCACACACGACAGGCTAGATTCCTAAAGAGTTAGAAGGTTAGAAGCTGATTTATAGAATGAAGCAGGTAGTCTAGCCTAGGTTTTAAATTGTTAATGTCTACACAGGGACAACAAACCATTTTTGGTAGAGCCTATAAAAGAGTATGGCAAAAAAGATTCCTACGGCTGTACCCACCAATAAATCTAAGGGGTAATGCACTCCTACATACACCCTGCTTACCACAAACGTTAGCGGCCATATAAAGAATAGCCAACTCCACTTAAAGCGATGTCTTAGAAAAAGGTATACAATGGTGGTTACGCTAAACGAGCTAGAGGCATGTCCGGAAAAGAAACTATAACTGGTAGGACTTTTTAATATTCTAATGAGGGTGTTTATTTCCTCCGTATTATTGGGTCTTAATCGAGCCACAATTTCTTTGGTAATCCCAGTAATCATAGCTACCACGAGCAGGGTAACCAACACGGTTCCCAATACCCAAAGGGCTTCTTTTTTAGGATATTCCTTAAATATGAGGTAAATAAATAGGAGGAATAGCGGGATCCAAGTAGAGAAATTGGTCACTACGGACCAAAAGAGGTCGTACTGCTCCAATCCAAGGCTATTAAGATAAATAAAAAGATCACGATCCCATTGTAACAGCTTCTCCAGCATATTACTTTCTTTTAATTACGCCCGTTACTTCATCAACGTTTTCCTTAACCTTGTTGATTTCCCCTTTTATATCATCTGCGAAACTAGTATCTATACCTTGCTTTTCAGCACTTTTTTGGATTTCCTGTTTAATGTCTTCCGTGGCATCCTTCAGTTGCCTCATCCCCTTCCCCAAGCCTTTGGCTATTCCTGGAATTTTATCCGCACCAAAAACCATTACCACGATAAACATGATAAAGAAAATTTCGGCGCCGCTAATAAATAGAATTATAGTACTAAACATAGGACAAATATAATGAGAAGTTTTTCAGCTACATAAAAAATATGGTTAACTTTTTAAAACCGATAAAGATAAGTAAAAATCCCCATACCATTTACTGATTTTTCACCTCACCATCCCCAGCAATTCCAATGCATACACCCATAAAAAGCACCTCTGCTGCCATACGCTTCCCTGCTAATACATTGGCTCAACAGATGCCCTTAAACCCAATTCTTAATTCGCACTAGGGGACATGGAAACAGTAAAAACCTTCTACCCTAGTAAAACACAGCTTTCGAAATAGCCTGATGAAAAGGTCTTATTAAAATTATTGCAATCCATTATTCCGTCTATACACCACACTCCTATCCCTAAGGTATTCCCATATTTTCAGTTTATCCCGGGTGGCTATTACCTCGGCGAAGGTCCCATCCATCTCACAGAAATATAGGAAGTCGTCCAATTTTAGTTCGGGAATCTTTAGCTCTCTAACAAGAACCGAATCGGGATAAAACTGCTTAACCCGTTGGGTTTTGGAGTATTTGTTTTCAAGTTCCACTCTTCTTTTGAGCATTTTAGTTCGACCAGAAAGGGCATTAATTAGGGGGTCTAACCCCATAAAAGGATTTGAAGTAGCCGTAAATAAATGGCGTTCTGCTTGGGTAATGACCCTTACATCGGCATTGGGTAAGCCAAGGCTACTGGCCGTTTTTGGGGTAGGTACATTTAATCGCCTCATATCCCGAGCCAATTCCCCAGTTAGGTTATAGGGAGTAACCACCACCTCGTCTAAAGCGATATTGGCATCTTCCAAGGTTACCGTAATAAATTTACTATCTAGTACCCCCGTTGTTACCACCACCGTTTTTTTACGGAACTGAACTGCAGAGAAGACCAAGGTGTCATTTAAGTGCACCCCAATGGAAAAATAACCGTTTATATCTGTGATTGCCGCCCTTTTTGAAGTGGTATTCAATACATGGGTAGCCGCCACATCACCATCGGAACTAACCACCCTTCCCTTCAGTTCTTTTTCACCAAAAGCCTGTCCAAAAGCCGATATTGTAAACAACAGAAAACTCCCAACGTACAGATTTGTAAAAATCCTAAAGCGATTCAGTCCTCTTTCCTTGGGTATAGTATTCATAAACTCACAGCTCCCGAAACCCTAATGCTACCGGGCTTTCCAAGTAAATTATTCTTTGTTCTCGAGATTCTCTAAATAGTTTTTGCTCTGTGTCACCAAGAAATCCAACAGCTGAAACTCGTTCCGCTTCCGCAACAATTCCCTACTGGGAAGCTGCGCATCGCAATACAGTAGGAAGTCGTCTATATTGGCCTGCGGTAATTTTAGGTCTACTACAAAAAAGTAATCGTCGTAAACCTGTCTTAAGACCTCACTCACTTTAAGGGGTTCGCGTTCTGGTCCATCATCGCCCTTAGTAGCCAGAAGCAGGGCCTTAAAAATATTCACAAAATTAAGTCCGTCCTTCATACCCCGATCAGTTTGGGACAAGGAAATATTTTCCACGGCTGTCAATCGGTCCGTTTCGTACTCATATTCATTTACCAGCAATTCCTTATTTTTAAGTTGAATGAATTTTTCCTGGTCTTCGGGCGTCACCACCACCTCGTCTAGTTCCGTAACTTTTTCATTTACTTCGATTACCAAACGGTTATTGGCAAGGATCTCTGGCGTAATCTCTACCACCTTTAACTGGTAGTTGACCGCCGTAAACACTAATTGGTCCCCTGCCTTTACCCTAATGCCATACTCTCCCCTATCATTGGTAATAGTAGCCATTTCGGTGTTTACATTTATTACATTTTGATTTGGTACAAATACATTTCTATAAAGCACTTGCCCCCTTAAAATCTGTCGGTCATCATCTTGGGAATAGCCTAGGAAGATGAATAAAAATGCAAGTAAGCACAGCAATTTAGTCTGCATATTTTTGTTTTAAATTAGAAATTCACTGAATCCATAGGGAGATTCCATTATTGCAATGGGTAAATCCCCTTATCTTGTAATTAAGATATAAAGAAATACTAAGTTAACCGCATAGAATCACAATTCTTAATTAAACTTTTGTTAAGATAAATAACCTCTATAGCAACTTCATAAAAAAAGCACCCATTTTTTCTTACGTTAGGTCCTAGCACCATCGATAAATAAAATGGGGCTAATCCCAACAACTCCAATCAACGCCCTACAGCCTAACCCCCTGTTAATAACCTCCTTGCCTTATTTCTACAACAGCAAGCACAGCGTCTCCAGGAAAGGCAGGCCTTAGTTTGGCAATAAGTTCTAAAGATTCATTGTATTTTTAGGGCGAAATTAATGAGTTCATGAAAAAAATATTACTTGCTAGCACTTCTACCCTTTTCGGACAATCTTATTTGGAATACCTACTTCCGGAATTAGCAGGGTTTTTCTCCCACACGGGAACCATTACTTTTATTCCCTATGCCAGGCCAGGGGGAATCTCCCATGAAGACTATACCGAACTGGTGACCACGGCATTCGCCAAAATAGACAAGAGGGTGGTGGGCCTCCATAGTTTTGGAGATCCACGGGAAGGAATTGCCCAAGCCGAAGCGCTGTTCACTGGAGGAGGAAACACCTTTCTTCTAGTACAGCAATTACACAACTTGGATTTAATGCAGCCTTTAAAGGAAAAAATCAATGAAGGCACCCCATATTTAGGCACCAGTGCCGGAAGTAATATTGCAGGTCCCAGCATGAAGACCACCAATGACATGCCCATTGTACATCCTCCTAGCTTTGAGACCCTGGGAGTGGTAGGCTTTAACCTAAACCCCCACTATTTAGATCCAGACCCTAACAGCACACATAAGGGGGAAACCAGGGAAACTAGGATTCGGGAGTTCCATCAACAAGACAAAACCCCGGTAATTGGATTGCGGGAAGGAGATTACATTTTGATTCATGGCCAGGAGGCAACCCTAAAGGGAGTAGGTACGGCCCGCATCTTTGAAGCAGGAAAATCCCCCTACGAAAGTCGGCAAATTCCCTTTTAAAATCATAAGCTCCCTGTTCAACCAGTACTAAGGCATTTTACCCGATAATTCTAGTTTTATACGGAGATAGTTTTATTTTTGTAAGTCCCTGAATCCTAGAACTCACCATTAACATTTTAACCTAAAGCTACCGGTATTTTTTTGCTTGTTCACAAGCGGTACCGTGTCTTTATGTAGCCCTCCATTTCCCCACTATCATGGAGCGCGGACTTTTATTCAACTGAATATGCCATGGGATTATAATGTGTTGTATGGCCATTGGCCAATGCAACATTGGAAATAACGAGGAACACAATCTTGGGAACATGGAAAAAAAAATGCTACTAGTCTGCCTGTTATTGGGTATAGCGGTTCAGGCGCAAATAAAAATAGGAGATAATCCCCAAGCTATTAATCCCAGCTCCGTCTTGGAATTGGAAAGCACCACCAAGGTACTTGTTATCACCCGTGTTACCACGGCACAAATGGATGCTATTACCCCCTCTGAAGGAGCCTTGGTTTACAATACCGAGGTGGGATGTCTCTATTACTATAAAGACATCGCCTGGGTAAATCTATGTAATGCAGGGAATGGATCCCTTTCCCTTACTTCCATGAACGAAACTATTGTACTCACCTCCTCGGGCAATACCAACCAGATTTCGGTGGGGGAAATTAGGGGGGAACAAATTGTAGACGCCACCATTTTTGGGCAAGATTTGGCCAATGGCTCCATTACGCAGCCCAAATTGGGTTTAAATTCCGTAGGGACAGCACAATTACGGGAGAATTCCGTCACGAATATTGAATTAGGGGAAAACTCCGTGGGGGGTGTAAATATTATAAACGGCATTGTAGAACCAAGGCACATGACTCCTGGAGGTTTCAATCAATTACTGACCACTGATGGCACAGGACAGGTACTCTGGGTAAGCAAGGAAGAACTAGGGGCCACCTTGGCAGATCAGACCACTATTGAAGGCCAAGGAATAGCAGCAAGTCCTCTAAAAATTTCTGCATCGGTACTAAAACGGATTTCTGACAATACCAGTGGCCTGAACACCAAAGAAAACCTCGTTAATAAATCCCCGAATGTCAATTTAGGAAATTCGGACCTTTTATACCCTACGCAACGGGCAGTTAGAGTTTATGTGGATAACAAGATTGGAGATCTTGGCGGGACGGTAAACGACAATCAGCAATTAGCCTTGAATGCAGCAAACGTTTTGTCTTTAGAGCGTGGGGGTAGTGTAAATTTAAGTCGTTACAATCAGACCCTCAGCAGATCGGGGAATGAAATTTCCATCTCGGGCGGAAATACAATAGATTTAAGCGGACTTGGTAGTGGCGGAGGTAGTGGCGGAGATGGATACCTTGAAAGTGTAGAAATTAACAACTCTAACTTAGTGTTTACTGGTGCTTCTGGGGCCTTCTCTGGGGTCGTAGATTTATCGGGTTTAACTGGCGATGGTGTGGTGTCTTCCGTAGAACTACAGGGGAGTGATCTCATTTTTACAGGCACTAATGGGGGGTTTAATAATACAGTTGATTTATCATCCCTATCGGGGGGCGCTGGGGTTGAAGTGGAAGGGCCCCTATCTGGAACAGGACTCTCTGGGGACCCACTAAAGATTGTTCCTTCTACGACCCTCGGGCAGTTTTTAAGAACAGACCCAAGTACCGGGGCAGTAATTTGGGACGATATCCCCGATAGCACAGGAGGTGGCGATACGGTAACGCCCGATGGTATTACCATAACAGGAACAGGCAGTCCAACAAATCCACTGAAAATAAAAGCTGCGACTCCTGGTCAGTACCTAACAACCGATGCGATTAGCGGACAAGTAGTCTGGGACGATCTTCCCGAAGTTTCTGGTGGTGATGGCACTGTAGATGTGGATGGAAAGACTATTGAAGGTACCGGGGAAGAAAATAATAGACTAAGGGTTAAGCCAGGAAGTGCCCATCAAATTTTAAGAACTAGTAGTGATGGCACTGCTGTAAACTGGGGCGACTTAATTATCCAAGAAGGAGCAAACGTTACCGTCACCGGTAACGGAACTGTAGCCACACCATATATAATCAGTGCCACCGGCGGAGGTGGAGGTGGGGTAGACGGCGCTGTCACTTTGGTAGAACTAAACGGTTCCAGCCTGGACTTTACGGGAACCGACACCGCATTTAACGGTTCCGTCGATTTATCCGCACTGCCCGGTGGAGGGGCAACACCGGATCTAGCAAGTGTACTGGCTACCGGATCAAGTGCCGCAAATAATCCAATAAAGGATTTGCTCAATCCGGCAGATCCTCAGGATGCAGCAACAAAGGCTTATGTAGATGGCAGCACTAACCAGTT
>NZ_MTAZ01000041.1 GCF_002150785.1 Arenibacter amylolyticus
TTTGTAAATGTACCAATGTACCAATGAGTTAATTTGGAGATTTGGAAATGAACTATTGATTCAAAATCTCACTACTCACTACTTTGTACTCACTACTTACTTTAGCGTTAGTCCAGCTGCCAACTGATCTAATAAAACCGATTCGCTTTTCTTTTCAAAAAGGGAAATAATGCTAATTTTACCTACTTAATTAATTTAAAGGTTATGGTTAAGGATATTTATAGGAAAGGGTTATGGTTCACCTTATTGTTTGTTGGTTTATGGGTGAATGCTTCCTGGGCACAGGAAGAAATTACGGAAAAAGAACTTAAGGAACATATTGTTTTCTTGACCTCCGATAGTCATAAGGGCCGTAATCCAGGGGGAAAGATTAATAGAAAAATAGTCTCCTATATAATCAAAGAATTTAAAAAATCGGGTATTCCACCTTTTAACCGATCTTATAAACAACCTTTCAGGGCCAAACTTCGCGTGAAAAAGGGAGAAAAACCCAAAAAGGAGGTGAAAACTTGGAATGTAATAGGCCTCATTGAAGGGAGCGATCCGCAGTTAAAAAATGAATATATAGTTCTAGGGGCCCATTACGACCATTTGGGAAAAGGTGGAGGACCATCTTCCAAATCCGATAAGATTGCCATTCACTATGGGGCAGATGACAATGCCAGTGGAACAGCTTCTTTAATGGAGATTGGTGAAAAATTAATGGCCAACAGGAAAGCCTTAAAACGATCTATTTTATTAGTGGCTTTTGGCGCCGAAGAGCAGGGACTTTTGGGAAGTAGGTATTTTGTAGAAAATTCAGTAGTACCCCGTTCTCAAATTAAATTGATGATCAATATGGATATGGTGGGCAGGTTAAATAGCGAGAACCATGTTTATATGGGAGGTGCAGGTACCTTTCCTGGTGGCGTTGAATTGATGAAGGAATTAGGACCTCCATTAGGCTTATTCCCCATTGTACATGCCGGATCGGTTGGAGGATCCGATCACGTTTCGTTTTATGAAAAAAACATCTCTGTACTGGGTATCCACACGGGGGGGCACCCACAATACCATACTCCTGAAGATACGGTAGAACACATTAATTTTGAAGGACAGAAAATGGTTTCCCAATATATTTACCAGGCTATTATGAAGGTGGCCGGAAGTGATTACGAAATGGAATTCATTTATCAAGACTAGGAGTCCTTTTTTGATGAATTTGGTTACATAAGGGGTACTTACAAATAGGTTTAGGTAGCAGAGAGACCATTGTATGATTCAAGGAAGGGGCCTAAAACTTCTCAAAATTTTAGCGATAATCGCGGGAATTATCCATTATTACTACTAGTTTTAAACTCAAATAGAATTTTCGAATAATAATCGCAGAATGCAGTATATAAAATCAATCGGTGTTTTTTTGATTATGACCCTCCTAATCCAGTGCAAGGAAAACAACCAACAAAATTCCAAGGCGTCGGACACTGAGGTGGAATTTGCAAATAACCCTACTGAAGAAGCCTCAATTGATTTGTTGGTAGAACAGCCAGAAGGGATTAAAACACCTAAGGGGATGGTATGGATTCCTGGTGGGGAATTTACCCAAGGAGCAGTGCCTCACGATGAAATTGCCATGCATCATGAAAAGCCTGCTCACAAGGTTAGGCTCAATGGATTTTTTATGGATGTTACTGAGGTTACCAATGCCGAGTTTGCGAAATTTGTGGAGGAAACTGGGTATGTAACCCTTGCCGAAAGAGCTATAGATTGGGATGAAATGAAGAAACAGGTGCCAGCAGGAACTCCAAAGCCACACGATTCTATTTTACAGCCAGGCGCACTTACATTTAAAAAGACGGAGACCTCCGTACCCAACCTCTATGATTTCTCACAATGGTGGCATTGGACAATTGGTGCTAATTGGAGGCAACCCAATGGTCCCGGTAGTTCCATAGTAGGAAAGGAACAACATCCGGTGGTGCAAGTAGCCTATGTGGATGCGCTTGCCTATTGCGAATGGGCTGGGAGACGACTGCCTACAGAAGCAGAGTGGGAACGGGCAGCACGAGGCAAAAAGGAAGGGAATATTTACCCATGGGGTGATGACCATACCGTACTTTCACAAATGGCCAATACTTGGGAGGGAGAATTTCCGGTAACGAATACGATGGCCGACGGTTTTGCAGAAAGGGCCCGAGTAAAATCGTATCCCCCCAACGATTTTGGTTTGTACGACATGGCCGGTAACGTATGGGAGTGGACCAGCGATTGGTATAACACCAATTATTATAAGGAGGTTGCCGCTAAAAATACGGTTTTGGTAAATCCCACTGGTGCTAAAACCCCTTACAATCAAAATATGCCAAATGCGAGGGAAAAGGTTATGAAAGGCGGATCTTTCCTATGCAATGCCTCTTATTGCGCCAGCTACAGGGTGTCTTCCAGAATGGCTTCCAGTATGGATTCTGCCTTAGAGCACCTTGGCTTTAGAACCGTTGCAACCGTAGAAATGCTTGCTGCTGAGGAGTAGCTAGGGTGGCATTCTGAAAAGGGTACCCACTGCTCACGGCCCTAGATAGCACAGTAAATGTATAGGACACATTTATTAGTGGTTTTTTGTTACTTTTAAGGGCTAATAGATACGCTAATGTTGAATTTGGAGAATTTTAAACCCGAGTTAATTGTAGAGTCCCCAGGGAGAATAAACCTCATAGGAGAGCATACAGATTATAATTTCGGTTACGTATTGCCCACGGCAATTGATCAACGAATTACCTTTAAACTTAGGAAAAACAATTCCCCAGCCCAATGCAATATTTATAGCCTAGGGTACAATACTGGCTTTACGCTAAGCCTGAAGGAGATTGCTAGGAGCGAGATAGAATGGGAGAATTACTTGCTGGGTGTTTTAAACGAAATACTGAAAAGGTCAGATAAATTAGGGGGATTCGATTGTATTATAGAAAGCAAGCTACCTATTGGCTCTGGTTTAAGCTCTTCGGCAGCCTTAGAATGTGGACTGGCATTTGGGTTAAACAAACTATTTAATCTTGGTCTTAGCAATTTGGAAATGGTGCAGCTGTCTCAAATTGCGGAACATACTTTTGTAGGCACCCAATGTGGTATAATGGACCAATTTGCCTCGGTAATGAGCAAAGAAGATCATGTGCTGCTCTTAGATTGTAGGTCTTTGGAATACACGTCTATTCCAATTGCCATGGCTCCCTATAAACTCATTATGCTGAATACTAAGGTATCCCATAATTTAGCTTCCAGTGAGTACAATACCCGGAAAAAGGAATGTGAGGAAGGGGTGCGGATCATTCAACAAAAATACCCCGAGGTAGAGTCGCTAAGGGATGCTACCCATACTATGTTAGAGCAATCAGCTATGCAGATGTCACAGACCATATTTAATAGGTGCTCTTTTGTCATTAGTGAAAATGAACGGGTATTGTCTACCGCCAAGGCGCTTAAGGAGAACAATTGGGAATTGGTAGGTAAATATTTATACGAGGCCCATACCGGAATTAGTGAGCTGTATGAGGTTAGTTGTCCAGAATCTGATTTTTTGGTGGATTTCTCTAAAAATTACGAAGCGGTTTTAGGGGCACGGCAAGTGGGAGGCGGATTTGGCGGATGTGTGTTGCATATTATCCATGAGGATGCTGCTGAAACCTATAGTAAAGAGGCAGCTAAGGTATATAAAAAAGAATTTGGGATAGATCTGGAACCATTTGAAGTACGTCCAAGCGCGGGAACTTATATTTCTTATGAACTATAAGTTGAATTCGGAATAAGATAGGGGAGCAATTTGTAAATGTATCAATGGAGCAATGTACCGATGTACTGATGAGTTAATTTGAATATTTGTCAATCTGGAAATGCCGTAACTAGGGAAGATTCATGCTTTGGTAACACCAATTTCTAATTAATCTTTTACCTGATGAAAGATCAAATTATTTTTAAATAATATATACAGCTCCAATAACGGGATGCCAGTTAAAAGTTGCCAAACTCAAAATCTAACTAATCACTTTGTACATAACACTAGCATAATGGCAATGTAAGGATTTTTAAAAATTGAACTTCCCTGATTAGCTTTGACCGTTTTAATTAATAATTTGATCATTGTTTACTGCCTACTGCGCACTGAATACCGCCAACTACTACCACCAACTTACACCACTCACTGCCCGTCCCAGCTGCTATTTCCCCTCTAGAATTTAGTTCAAATAGATAATATGCCATTCTTGGTCCGGCCGCATTGGCATTTCATTCCCATAAGACCTATTCATAACGGCTAAGCTTGTTGTGCAAGGCAGTTATTTCGTTTTGCATGTCCTGTATACGGTCTAATAACTCGGTGACCACTCCAAGTCCCTGTACGTTAATTTCGAGATCTAGATGGAGTCGCACTATCTTCTCTGCCTTGGGTAATTGATTAAGCGGTAGATACTGTAGGTTTTCTTGAAATACCATATCTATGAGGCCCATATCATAAAGTTGTATTACAAATTCCGATGCAATATTATGGGAAGTGCAAAAGTCTTCTATAGTGATATACTCTTCTTGTTTCATAGGATTTGTTTTATTTTCTTAGCTCTGCTAGCTCCTTAAAAAGTGCTTTCTCTTTCTCGGTTAAATTGGTAGGGGTAATTAAATTGTAGGTGACATACAAATCGCCATAGACCCCTTCTTTCTTATAAACGGGGAAGCCTTTCCCTTTAAGCTTTACCGTGGTTCCATTTTTGGTTTCTGGTTTCACTTTTAATTTCACTTGCCCGTCAAAGGTGTCTACCGTAATTTCACCTCCAAGCAGTGAAGTGTAGAGGTCTAGATCTACCGTAGAATAAAGGTGATTGCCATCGCGCTTAAAACGGGTGTTGTTATCTATGGAAAAGGTGATATAAAGATCCCCATTTGGTCCCCCTTGATGGCCGGGTCCTCCATGCCCGCTAATTTTTATGGTCTGTCCATTTTCAATTCCGGCCGGAACAGTAATCCGTATGTTTTTGTTGTTAACGGTAAGGGTTTGCTTGTGGGTTTTATATACATCGCGCAGCTGTAGTTTTAATTCAGCATTGTAATCTTGCCCCCTAAATCGGGTTCTTCTAGAATTTTGAAAGCCTCCCGCACCGCCAAACATGGACTCGAAGAAATCGGAGAAATCACTTCCCTCAAATTGTTGAGAGTAAGCCTGTCTTCGCTGTCCGGATGAAGCGCGACCAGCCCTTTGTGCTTTTTCAAACTCCTCGGCATGCTGCCAATCCTTCCCGTATTTATCGTACTTTTTTCGCTTTTCAGGATCGCCCAACACCTCATTGGCCTCATTAATTTCTTTAAATTTCAACTCGGCTTCCTTGTCGTTGGGATTGATGTCTGGGTGGTATTTCCGGGCCATCTTCCGGTACGCTTTCTTAATCTGACTCTGGTCCGCATTCTTATCCAGGCCCAGAATTTTATAGTAATCAATAAACTTCACCTGTATGCTGTTTTATTAATGGTTAGTATTTTTAAACTGTTTCCCTAGGGAGCATAGTGTTAGTCCATCCTACCCTCTATACTTCTTTCTGTGAGGCTGACTGTAGATTAGGTATTAGTGCGAATGATATTCACAATTTCATCCTTCTGTAAAACGCCGGATCCTCGCCAGAGTTGTTTTCCATTTTTAAATAGGAGCATGGTGGGAACGCCACGTACTTGATATTTGCTTGCCAAAGCGGCGTTGTTATCCACATCTATCTTAATTATTTTGACCGTATCGCCCATTTCTTTCTTTACCGATTCTAAGATGGGCGACAACGTTTTACAGGGGCCGCACCAAGTGGCAAAAAAATCGATTAACACAGGGGTGTCCGAATTTAAAATTTCGTTGAAACTACTTTTCATTTTCTAAGGTTGTTTTATAAGCGTTGCTCAATTTTTGAATAATATGCTATAGAAATCAACTTTCTTAGCTGATATACATCATGCTAAATGCCAGTTAATTTGCTTAAATTTAAGGTAATTTATTAAATCCTTTTATCGCTATCACTTAAAATATAAACTATGAAACGAGTTCTGATACCCACCGATTTTTCCGATAACTCTTATGGCGCCATTGCCTATGCGGTACAAATGTTGGCCAAGGAGGAATGTACCTTTCATCTATTACATACCTATACTCCTGCAATATACCAGTCCGAATACCTATTGCACAGCCCAGGACAAGTGGGTTTGGGGGATATTTATAGGGTAGACTCCGAAGAGGGTCTAAATAAAGTAAGGCAACGTGTACTGGATGAATTTACCAATCCAAAGCACCGTTTTGAAATTCATAGTGCCTTTAGTATTCTAATGGATGCTATGGATGAACTGGTAGAGGAAGAAAAAATCGATTTAATAATTATGGGAACCCAAGGGGCAACGGGTGCTAAGGAGATATTTTTGGGGAGTAATACGGTACATGCCATAAAAAGAGCAAAGGGGCCTATTTTAGCCATCCCGTTTAATTATAAGTATGAAACACCTAAAAAAATACTTTTTCCAACGGATTATGAGATAGAATATAGGGAATCCTTGTTGAAGGAGTTGCTGTTTGTAGCATCAATACATGGGGCAACCATAGATGTGATGCATATCTCCACCAATCTGGAATTGAGTCCTGCCCAAGAAGCCAATAAATCCATATTGGCGAATTTACTTAGTGAAGTTAAACATCGTTTCCATGAAGTGCCAGATCAGCGTATTGTGGAAGCTATCAATAGTAACCAGACTAAATTTAATACCAATTTTTTAGTGATGGTTAAGAACAAACATACGTTTTTGGAGAATCTATTTTTAAAGCCTGTGATAAACCAAATTGGATTTCACACTACCATTCCATTTTTAGTATTGCCCCACCATCTATTAAAAGTAGAGGCCAAGGTTTAGTAATTTCTAGGGTTTAAAATTGTTAATGGGACATTCTGCAAGCCAAATGGTTAATAAAACCTAAGTTGAAAGATTCACTATAAATTTGGTAACTTGCCTTATAATAACTTTTTATAACTTTTGAGTTGAGGTTTTTGGTTAAAAAGCTACATTTGTTATATAATAAGTAATGAAGATATTGAAAATGGCAGAAAAAGTAGAGCGATTAAAAACGTTAATTATTGGTTCGGGACCTGCTGGCTATACAGCAGCAATATATGCGGCTAGAGCCGATTTAAAGCCCGTAGTTTATACTGGTATGGAACCTGGCGGACAGTTGACCACCACAACGGAGGTAGACAACTTTCCTGGCTATCCGGATGGGGTAGACGGACCCACCATGATGATCCATTTGCAGAAGCAAGCCGAAAGGTTTGGCACCGAAGTACGCATGGGAATGGTAACAGCGGTGGACTTTAGTGATGAAGTTGGAGGGATCCACAAGGTAACTATTGACGACGATAAGGAGATAGAGGCAGAAACGGTTATCATTTCTACTGGTGCAACTGCAAAGTATCTGGGAATACCCAGTGAGCAGAAGCTTCGTGGAGGAGGGGTATCTGCTTGTGCCGTTTGTGATGGATTCTTTTACAAGGGACAGGAAGTAGCCATCGTTGGAGCAGGGGATACCGCTGCGGAAGAGGCTTCTTATTTGGCCAATATCTGTAGCAAGGTTACCATGTTGGTAAGAAAGGATCATATGCGAGCGTCCAAAGCAATGCAGCACAGGGTAAATAACCTAAGTAATATAGAGGTCCGTTACAATACGGAAGTAGATGAGGTATTGGGAGACCAAGTTGTGGAAGGTTTACGTATGGTAAACAACCTTACTGGTGAAAAAGAGGAGATTGCTATTACTGGTCTATTTATTGCCATAGGACATAAGCCAAATACAGATATCTTTAAAGGTCAGTTGGAGATGGACGAGACCGGGTATATTATTACCCATGGTAAATCTACCAAGACTAGTAAGCCAGGTGTTTTTGCTAGTGGAGACGTTCAGGATAAGGAGTACAGACAGGCCGTTACCGCGGCAGGAACTGGATGTATGGCAGCCTTGGATGCAGAACGTTATTTGGCTACTATAGAATCTCCAGAAGAAGTTTCAACCCAATAACCTATAGCTTACATTTCCCCAACTATTATTTTCAAGGGAAGTATATAAAGGTTTAAACAATAAGAAGGCCCGAAGGTGTGTACCATCGGGCTTTTTAATTTCTAGGGCATTCACTATGCGCAGCTGCTTAAGTGGAAAGGATATTGGAAATATCTGCCTGCAACCTCAAGAATTCACCACCTAATTAACGCCCCTACCTAAGTTAGGGTAAATGAGTTTTACAGTGCTGTTTATTCTTGGAAGTGGCTTAATCAAGACGTTTATAATTCTCGGAATTTATTCTATTTCCCTCTTCATCCGTAAAAATTTGACTGTAGGTATCACCATCTAGGACGAGTTCCATATGCCACTCCATGTTTTCATTTGCAATTTTACGCATGGAGGCGGACATATACTCCAGTTTTTCGGTAAGTGTACTGTCTGTGGCGGTATACGAGCCGTACCCAAACCACTCAATGGAATCTGTGGGCACATATCTGGTCCACATTACCTTTCCATTGTAGTACATTTTAATTTGCCGATAACCTTCTGTGGCAGGGAGGGTACTTACTACCTCGTTTCCGTCGTAGTTGTTAAAACTAACTAATTCCCAAGTGCCTTCAAGAGTATTATGATTTTGTTGTTCTGTTGATGTAAGGTTAGTACCTGCTACTAATATTAACATCAAAAAAACCAATCCTAGTAATTTTTTCATAGTCGTGCTGGTTTTAGGGGTAATACATTAAGTTAAATGATTACAAAAAAGTTACGAAATAAAAAGGACATGGTCAATTAAATTGTTAAAAAACATGGAATAACACAGGATTCCAAGTGGGAAATTAGAAATATGAATTTAATACCTCTGTAAGATAATGTATATCTGTTTTTGTATGGTGAGCACTTAGCACAATTCTGCTGATTTCTGCTGCGTCTTCATCGGGGTATTTAAAACTGGTCACTATTATTTTATGGTGCTCTAGGTGCTGGGTTAGAGCAGTGTCTACAAAGCTAAAGGCAGGATGACCATCCATCCACTTAAAATGATCGGGAAGTTCCACATTATCCCTAAAAAGAGCGATATTGTCTTTAAGGACTTCCCTCTTTTTGGAGAAAATTGCAGTTCCTCTTACCAAGGAGGCTATGGCAGCAGGGGCAGCCGGACTTGCGCCACCAAAGAAGGCTGTATCCGTTAATTGCGATATGCGCTTTGTAGATCCAAAAATGGCTCCTGCCTGTATTCCAAATCCTTTTCCCAGTGAACAACAGACAATTAACTCTTTCGGGTTTAATTTTTGCAGAATTTTAAAAACCCCACTCCCATTGTCTCCAACAATACCAATCCCGTGCGAATCATCTACTACCAAGATAATCTCTTCTAGGGGCAACTTCTTTAGGCCAATAAAATCGGGGAAGTTATAACCAGAAAAATCAATGGCATCCAAAAAAACCACAGGGGTAATATCTTTATTGGTTTCTAGGTGGTCCCTGATGGCGATATCTAGGGCGGTGAAGGAAATAAAGGGCTTTAGGCGCACCCCATGCTGCAATACATAAAGGGCAGAATGGGTGTTGGGGGCATAAAATAATTTATGCTCCTTAATATCCAAGGCTTGCCTTACCAGTTGTCCTGCCAGATATCCAGAAGATACCGTAGTTCCACTTTCACTACCTACCCATTGGGTAAGTAAGGTCTCTGCTTCCTCATATATAGAAAGCTTTAAATTCGCTTTTCTTGAGGCTCCGTAGTTGGTCCCGTATTGTAATATATTGGAAATATAAAGCTGTTGAAATGCCTCGTCTGTCTGTAGGCCCAGATAGGAGGTTCCTCCAAAATATAAATAAGGTTCCCCGTTTAATTCTAATTCCCTGCCTGGAAAATGATCTACAATATAACTCATTGGCGTACCGTTATTCCGCTTCCACCTAAACTTGGGAAGATTACCTTACCATGCTCTCCTATAATCACACCATCGGCAATATCCTCTTTTAATAACATCGCTCCATCCATATCCACATAATCCAATTGTGGAATTAACTGGGCAATGGCCGAGATTCCGACCGTAGATTCTGTCATACATCCCACCATAACCTTTAACCCCATGGCTTTGGCTTTGGCAATCATGCGTCTGGCCGGTGTTAATCCGCCACACTTGGTTAGTTTTATGTTGATACCGGTAAAATGGTCGCCACATTTCTCCACATCGCTTTCTACAATACAGCTTTCATCGGCAATAGTAGGAAGTACACTGTGTTGCTTTACCTTTTTCATCCCCTCCCAATCTTCTGCTTTTAGGGGTTGCTCTATAAACTCTACTCCTAGTTCCTTTAGTTTTGGAGCGTATTCTATAGTCTGCTCCGCATTCCAAGCGCAATTGGCATCTACCCTAAAAATGGCATCGGTATGTTTACGAAGTTCACGTACTATTTCCACATCCTGATCTGTGCCCAATTTTATTTTATAAATGGGCCATGGTACTTCCTTCATCTTGGCCACCATATGGTCTATGGTTCCCAATCCTATAGTGTAGTTAGTAATGGGGTAGGTGCTATTGTCTGTATTCCAAAGTTGGTATAAGGGTTTTTCCATTAGCTTTCCATAGAGGTCATTGGCGGCAAGGTCTAGAGCACAAGTAGCAAAATGACTAAGATTTTTGGAAGTCAGAAAATCATGAAATGCCTCGGGATTCTTCAATTGGAACTGTTCTATTTCCTTGCTAATTTGGGTAATCTCTGTCTTCATGGTTTCAAAAGTAACCCCGTAATAAGGGTTGGAAGTGGCTTCCCCATAACCTATTTTTCCATCCTGTTCCAAACTAACGATCATGGAATCCTGAAAATCGCGGGACTCCCTAGAAATACTAAAAGTATGCTTTAAGGGAAGAATATATTTTTTGATGTTTAATTTCATAACTCACATTTAAAAACGAATATAAAGAAAGAAGTGCTAACTAATAAACTAAGGCCCATTGAAATTACAATGGACCTTAGTTATATGGTGTGATTGGAAGTGCTTAGCTCGGGAAATATTACAATTGATTAACGCTTCCCGAACTGGTTTTCTTGTCTTCTACTTTAGCATTCCCTGTATATTTTATATTGGCTCCGCTGCTTGCTTTCGCAACTAGGGATTCCGTAACATTCACGCTGATGTTGGCGCCACTACTGGCATTAGCCCTACAAAGCGCTGTTGTTAGGTTCACGGCTTTTATTTTGGACCCGCTACTAGCGTTGCTATGTAAGGTGTTTGCCTGACCGACAATCTCAATGTTGGCACCACTACTGGAATCGGCGTCTACCGTATCACCACTTAAATCTTCTATTTGTAAATTGGCTCCGCTGCTGGCCTTTAATTCGAGGGTTGCGGCTCTAATAGGGCCAGTTGCAATTAGGTCTGCCCCACTGGAAGAAGCCAAGTAGGTGACCGTAGGTAGACTTACATGAATCTTTTTAGTGGCTCTCCCAATGTTTTCTAGGGTGTGAATCTTCAGGGTCCCATTCTTTAAATCGGTCGCAATTAAATCTAGTACGTTTTCATCGGCTTCTACAATCACCTTCTGCTCGGTTCCCTGGGTAACATAAACGTCCAAGCCTTCAGAAGCGGATACGGCGGTGAAATCTCCCTTGATTATTCGCTGTTCTTCCTGTACAATTCCATTGCCTTTTTTTCCACTCCCTATATTGAAATTACAGGATGAAAATATTAGGGCCAAGATCAATGTTATAGTAATTCTTGCTAGTGTTGTCATGATCGTTGTTTTTTAGACCCAACCACACCTCATTATGAGAGCAATAATTGAATCTGATTAATTAAATATTGGTTGGTTTGACTATATAAAAATATAAATTTCAAGAAAAAAGCAGGTCTTGATGTTACCCAACTGTAGCATAAGCCTACTGAACGGTATCGCTAGAGGTATCTTCTTTGGTTTTGATCTGTACGCCTTGCTTGTCTATCTTCATTTTAAAGGAGTCTTCACCATCCTTAAAATCGATATCCACCCCGTCTTCATTAATTATTATTTTACCGTTTCCATTGGTTTGATTGGCGGATTTGCTGCTTGGGCAATCCTCACAAATCAACTCCCCATTTTCGCCCATGGTCCAACGGTACTCCGTAATTTCGCAGCCGTTTAGGTCTTGGTCGTTGTTGGTTCTCAGCATCCAACAACGCTTGGGGAAATTGGTGAACTTCACTTTTGCACCCAAGGGCAAAGCAAGGTTTACCCTAACTTCCTGATCGCGGAATTTGTTTTCTTTGGCGGTGGTTAGAAAATCATCCAAAAACAGGGTGTTCCCTTGTATTGCATAGTTGTAATTAATTTTTTCCGCGGTCTCCGTTGCATTTTTAAAAGAGCTTCCATTCGCACTTTTTCTAATGTTTAAATATGCCAAGGAATCGTTGGAGGCTTTCACATAAAATCGCAGATCCTCAAAGATTAATACTTCGTCCCCATTTTCGTCGTAATCCAGGACTATACCGTCTATACCTAAATTATTTCCGTTTTCGTGCCAATTGGAGGAATTTAAATTAATCTCGATCTGCTCGTCGCTATTTTGAAAAGGTAGTACCTTTTCTTCAGTTACATTCCCAGTGTAGGCATGCGCTGCCGCCTGCTTTATTCCAAAAACAGTTAAAAGGATCACCGCTATTAGCCAAAGACCCAACAAGCTGAACTTGGCAATTTTACCTATGGACTTTAGGTTGTTCACCAAAATTTTTAATCCTAGGTACATTAGAAAGAAGAATGGAATGGCAATAGCAAAAAATGCTAAAAGGGAAGCCAGCCAAACGGGGGTGTTGGTAGAGTTTATAAGATAGTAGTATTCAATGCCTGGGATATGGATGATGTCTAAGATGCCAACGGTAAAGAATCCAATAAAAAGGGAAACTATCCCTGTGGCCCCGGTGATAATTAGGATTATTCCAATAAATTTACCGATGATCTTAAAAATGAACATAATGATGTCTGCAATAGAATTGAAAAAAGTTTTGCTTCCACTTTTAACGCGATTGCCCACTTTTTCGTAGTCTACATTTTTCACCTTTTCGGCTACGTCATCAAATCCTTCCTTTACTTTTTTTTCGATGGTATTTATGTTGACGGATTCCCCGCTCATATCCAGTTTTTGGGCCGTAGTAACGGCTTCGGGAATAAGGATCCAAAGTAGGGCGTAGATAAAGATAAAGCCTCCCCAACTAAATATGGTCAATAAAATCCACAGCAAGCGTACCCACACCGCATCAATTCCAAAATAATGGCCTAGACCGGCAGAGACACCCCCTATATATTTATTGTCAATGTCTCTGTAAAGTTTCCTTACCCTTTGGCTTTTTTGGGCGCTACGAGGATGGTCGTCAAAGATATCCTCGTCTACCTTGTAATCTTCTGGCTGTCCCATGATGCTAATTACCTCGTCTACCTCTTTTTGGGTAATTACCTGTCTTTCATTTTCCATTTTTTCATGAAACAACTCGGCAATTCTCGCCTCTATATCCGCTATAATCTCTTCGCTGCCACTAGTGTTGGCAAAGGAGCGTTTTATGGCCTCTAAATAGCGTTGTAGCTTCCCATAGGCTTCTTCGTCTATATGGAAGAATAAATTGGCCAGATTTATATTGATTGTCTTGTTCATTTTTAACTGTTTTTTGATTGGGTTACGAGGTTAGTTGCGTTTCTTAGTTCTTCCCAGGTGGTATCTAATTCTTTGAGGAATATTTTTCCTGTATCTGTTAAGGTATAATACTTTCGTGGGGGGCCAGATGGAGATTCCTCCCATCGGTAATTAAGTAGTCCCGCATTTTTGAGTCGGGTTAACAAGGGATAAATGGTACCTTCCACCACTAGCATTTTAGCGTCTTTTAAGGTACTCAGGATTTCGGAAGTATATTTATCCTGTCCATCTAAAATAGAGAGGATGCAATATTCCAAAACGCCTTTCCGCATTTGTGCTTTTGTGTTTTCAACATTCATAGTTGCATGATTATAATAATTTAACTGTTCGTTTTTCCCGCTTATTTAGATTGGCGGATGATTGATTGGATTGATGAATAAACTCCTGTTTAAGTGTGATGAGCACTTCTGAATTATTTATTTTATAAAGTTGATGGTTAATGGATATTTAAAATCTATTCCTTCACTAGTCCGTATGATGGCCAATAGGGTATAGACAATATTTACAATGAATAGGCCAAGCTGCGCAACGCCCGCAATTCCCAATCCCCATAGAAGGCTACCAAACTTGGAGTAATTTAAGTCCGTGCTAAAATTGATGCCGTTAAACTCATTAAGAGTATGGAGATTAAATATGCCGTGGTGAAATATCTGAGGTAAAAAGAATAGGACAAAGGGTATGGTTAAGATGGCAATTACCAAAGAGTAGAGTAGCAAGCTTATTTGAAAGTTTAGGGCTTGCTTGCCATTTTGATCAATAAACGGGTGATTATTCTTGTTGGCCGCCCAAAGTATCAATGGTAAAATAAAATTCCCAAAGGGTATAAAGTACTTAGAGAAGGTAGTGGCATGGATGATTGCCGATAAATTCTTGTGATGTTTGTTAAGGCTCGTGGTCATGGCATGATAGTTTCTTATGCAAATATATGGCTAAAAGAAGGTACTATGCAAAGCAAAGTACTATAAATTAACATAAGTTTAACGATTGGCGATTCAGCAATTTTGCATATTTTAGCAATACTTAAAGACGTACCAATGGCCTCTGAGACTACTAAAATAAATATGTTTTGCTTTTTTAAACTGCCTGCAGCCTGGTGGACGGGAGTACGTTTAAGGTATATGGATGAACAGAAGGCGGTAGTCACTGTTAGGCATCGTTGGATTAATCAAAATCCGTTTAGATCCATGTTTTGGGCGGTACAGGGGATGGCTGCAGAATTGGCTACGGGGGCAATGGTAATGGGCCAGATTAAAAAGAGCGGAAAAAAAATATCCATGCTGGTGGCCAGTAATAATGCAACTTTCACCAAGAAAGCAACGGGGAAGATTACATTTACCTGTGAGGATGGGGATTTAATTAAAGAGGCTATAAAAAATACTTTGGCCACAGGGGAAGGGCAGACTGTTTGGATGAAATCTGTAGGCATCAATGAGGAGGGGGTAGAAGTAGCTACTTTTAATTTTGAATGGACCCTAAAAGTGAAGGGGTAGGGGTGTGGGCTTTTCTTTCAGCTATTCTCGACACTCGGCCCCGTTTACTTGCTTGCGCGAGCGGTGGCTAGTGCTCATACCGTTTTTACCTAGGGTTATAAAGAACTGATAGACCGTGGTTTCAATATTCTTAATTTTCAAAAAGGCCTCCCTTGTTCTAAGGGGGCGTTAGACTATCATTCCGTCCGCATATTTTAGAGTGCGTTTAAAACAAAATTTCGTAGACTCCTGTTAGCTGGGTCAGATTGTGAGTGTTAGTGCTTTGTCTAGTCTGCAGACCGCTAAAAAAGAATCAGAGAGATTAATGATGCTGCTACTACTTTTGGCTATTTTTTATTGACAATGTCATTCCATTCTTTTGCATCTACCATTTCCCCGGACTGTTTATAACAGTACGCCACTTTTTGGCGTTTACCAGCCCGGTCGTAGAAATCTTTAGTCATGTTGGTCCTAAAACCAAACTCTTTATCCAGAATTTCGCCAGACTTGCTAAGGAATGTTCGTTTTCCCTGTTTGCTAATTAAAGCATATCCATTAATATAGAAGCTGCTATTTAACCCGCATTATTCACCAAGAGTTTTTTCTTCAAGGAATTTGAG
>NZ_MTAZ01000042.1 GCF_002150785.1 Arenibacter amylolyticus
GGAATTCATGAATGCTGCGCATTTCAGCGATGGAAAAAAGTATTGAAAGGCCTGTTGAAAGGTGGATTATTGTTGTTGAGCTTACCTGATAATTTTGACTACACACAACTTTTGAGCTTGATCCTTTTTTTATGCGACTACCGCAATGTCTAAAATAGGAGATATATGATTAGGTCTAAAAACGGCCATAGGCCTTTGAGAATATACCGCAGAGAGTATAAGAGGTTAAAGAATAGATTGTTAGTCTTATTCTTTTAAGTGGATATCTTAGCTAAGCTAAAAAAAATAGTGATGTCTTAAGCCTGAATGATAAAGATGGTTGGCCTTTTATGCAGGTCTACCGAAACCCCTTTCCATTCTGCAACTGTCTTGGTTGCAATAAATTCGGTTGGCAGGGTTAAATTACAGGCAACGCAGACTTTGGTATTTGGCGACAAGATTTTAATGAATTCGGCCAATAGCTTGTCATTTCTATAGGGCGTTTCAATAAAAATCTGTGCTTGCTCTCGTTCCCTAGATAACTTTTCAAACTTCTTAAGGCTTCCTTTTCGTTCACTTGCCTCAATAGGTAAGTAGCCATTGAATGCAAAGCTCTGCCCGTTAAGTCCACTAGCCATCAATGCCAATAGAATGGAAGAGGGGCCAACTAGTGGTACCACCTGAATCCCTTTTTGGTGGGCGATATTCACCAATTCTGCTCCAGGATCGGCAATTCCGGGGCAACCGGCTTCAGACAAAATACCTACGTCGTAACCTTCTAAACAGGGGTCTAAAAATGTCGGTAATAAGTGAGGCTCCGTATATTTATTGAGCAGGTTGATGTGTAGTCCTGGCTGAGATTTCTTAGCGCTTATTTTTTTTATAAAATGCCGAGCAGTTTTTTCGTTTTCCACTACATAGTGGTCAATTTGCTCTATAGTGCCCTTTACAGAGATTGGTAAAACCTCCAAGGGGGCATTATCCCCCAAGGTACTGGGGATTAAATATAATTTGCCGTGTATGTTGCCGTTAGCCGCCATTTAGACGGTATGTTTTAGATTCAATTCTTCGGCTAGTTGCTCACATGCCATATCTATTAGTTGGTATACATGTTCAAATCCATCGTCACCCCCGTAATACGGATCTGGAACTTCCTGATCTTCTGTTGGTAATTGATGCAATAGCAATTTTACCTTTTGTTTTTCACGGTCGTCTTGTGCCAAGGCAATTATATTTGCGTAGTTGTCCTTGTCCATGGCGAAAATATGGTCAAATCGCTTAAAATCTTCTGCGGTAAATTGCCTGCAACGTTGCATGCTGATGTCTATCCCATGCTTTTTTGCAACTGCAATAGATCGTGGATCTGGCTGTTTTCCAATGTGGTAATTGGCTGTCCCGGCAGAATCCACCAATACAGAATCAGTATCAACTTTCCCTTTTAAAATGCCTTCTGCAAGAGGAGATCTGCATATATTTCCTAAGCAAACCATCAGAATTTTCGTGCTCATAAAACAAATTTTTTTATGAAAGTTTCTTCGTTAAATCGTCTATATACTTTCTAAACTGCTTATCTGTTTCTCCTAAATTGTCTACCGTCTTGCAAGCGTGTAGCACGGTAGCATGGTCTCTCTTTCCAATTTGGGATCCAATACTTGCCAGGGAAGCCTTGGTGAATTTTTTGGCGAAGAACATAGCGAGCTGTCTTGCTTGAACAATATGGCGCTTGCGCGTTTTGGATTGTAGGGTGGCGACGTCCATTTCAAAGTAGTCTGAAACCACTTTTTGGATATAGTCTATAGAAACTTCACGCTTGGTGTTTTTCACAAACTTTTCAACCACCATCTGGGCCAGTTCCAAGGTAACTTCTTTTTTGTTAAAGGAAGATTGTGCAATCAAAGAGATGATGGCTCCTTCCAATTCCCGGATATTGGTTTTAATATGCTTAGCAACATAGTCTATAATATCCTCTGGCATTTCCACACCGTCCCGGTACAACTTATTCTTGAGAATGGATATTCTAGTTTCATAATCTGGGCTCTGTAGCTCTGCGGATAGTCCCCACTTAAAGCGCGATAATAAGCGTTGTTCTATGTCTTGCATATCTACAGGTGCCTTGTCTGAAGTAAGGATAACCTGCTTGCCATTTTGATGTAAATGGTTGAATATGTGGAAGAAAACATCTTGGGTTCCCGATTTTCCAGATAGGAATTGTACGTCATCTATAATAAGAACATCTATTAACTGATAGAAGTGAATAAAATCGTTCCTAGTATTTTTCTTTACCGATTCTATATACTGTTGCGTAAATTTTTCAGCCGATATATAAAGTACCGTTCTTTCCGGATACTTATCTTTAATTTCAACACCGATGGCATGGGCCAAATGGGTCTTTCCTAAACCTACGCCTCCAAAGACAAGCAAGGGGTTAAAAGAGGTGCCTCCTGGTTTATTGGCTACGGCCATCCCTGCAGATCTTGCAAGCCGGTTGGCATCACCCTCCAAAAAGTTATCGAAATTGTAATTTGGATTTAGCTGGGATTCAATTTTAATATTCCTGATTCCAGGAATCACAAACGGATTCTTAAGCTGAGGGTTTTTGGATTTTACGGCTACGTCCAACTCCTGTGGTTCTACATTGGACCTATTGGAGCTAGGGATTTTCTCCGTAAAAGGTTCCTTGTTGCCATAGGTGTTTTCCATTTTAATGATGTACACCAATTTAGCGGTCTCACCAAGTTCTTTGGTAAGCGCTACTTTTAGTAATTTTACGTAGTGCTCTTCCAGCCATTCATAGAAGAATTTGCTGGGAACTTGAATGCTCAACGCCTTGTCCGATAATTTTATCGGTTTAATAGGCTCAAACCAGGTTTTGAATGCCTGCGGTTGGATGTTGTCTTTTATGAAGTCCAAACAATTGATCCATACAGAATTTGCAGTAACACTCATTTTTAATAATTTCTTTATTTGGTTAGTGTAAAGTTTAATGTAAATGCGGAGGAAAACCCGCGGTTTCAAGTTAGGCAAATATGTGAACAATTATCCTAATAAAAAAATGGGAGTGGGGTTGATTATATCCTTTTTTTTCCCCATGTTGTGACCAAATTTTTGCCGAATATTAAATATATAGTTTTTTAGCCGATAAAACATGGGGATTAGTAAGTTTTCTTTTAGGGTTCGATATGGAGAGACAGATCAAATGGGAGTGGTGTACCACGGGAACTACCCGCAATACCTAGAGATGGGACGGGTTGAGTGGTTAAGGTCGATAGGCATTTCTTATAAAGAGATGGAAGAAAACGGAATTATATTGCCAGTAATTTCATTGCGCATAGATTATAAAAAATCGGCCTTATACGATGACCTGTTGACGGTTACTACAAGAATCCGTAAGAAGCCTCTGGTCAAAATTGAATTCGACTACGAAATACATAATGAAGCGAACGATTTATTGGTTGAAGCGCATACCGTTTTAGCTTTTATGGACTCCAAGGCAAACAAGCCTATGAAATGCCCAGATTTCATTTTGGAAAAGCTAAATTTCTAGACGTTTTATTTTTATTGGATGCATACCAAGAAACATTTTTTCTGTACGGTCGGCATTCTTTTTTCTAACTGATACCACAATCTGGCAATCCATTTCCATTTTTTGGGATACAATTTCTAATTGATTTTGTTTGATGGCACGCATTACCTTATCCATTTCTGGATAGTCAAAGGATAAAAGAAACTGCTGCTGTAATGTTTTCTCAATTATCTGAGCACTTTCCAGTGCCATTTGTGCTGCGGTACGGTAGGCAGTTATCAGTCCGCCTACACCAAGCTTGGTTCCCCCAAATATCCTAGCTACCACAATTAATACATTGGTGATTTCAAAAGATTGAATTTGGCCATAGATGGGCATCCCAGCAGAGTTGTTGGGTTCTCCATCATCATTAGCACGATATTTAAGATCCTCTATTCCCAATTGCCAGGCATAACAAAGGTGGTTGGCCGTGGGGTGTTTCTGTGCAAGTTCCTCCAAGATAGGCTTTACCTCCCGTTCGCTTAATATGGGGTAGGCGTATCCAAAAAATTTGCTTTTCCTTTCTTTAAAGATGATTTCCGGGCTGGGGGAACTTATCGTTTTATAGGTGTCTATTGTTGCCATAAAATAAATTAAAAATATGCTACTAATAGGATGCTGATTACAGCTAGCCCAATTCCTGTCCAATTTTTAATACTAACCTCTTCCTTAAAAAGCATGATGCCCAAAAGGGTGGTGATCATAACAATGGCTACATTGTTAATAGTAAAGATAGAGGCACTGTTCAGCGTTTCGTGCTGTAGAGCAGCCAATAGAAAATATATGGAAAAATAATTAGGTACTCCCAATGCAATCCCTCCTAGTATGTTTTTAGAGGTAAATTTATTCTTATTCTTGTCCTGGGAGGGTTTTATTGCCACAAAAAGGAGTCCGGTAGTGGCTGCAAAAGCAAATACAGTTGCCGAAAACAGGGGGAATTCATCTTTGGGGATCCTTGTCTCTTCCAAAAATTTTATACTGCTATCTATGAGTCCAGATCCCAAAAATACTAGGACTGGCAATAGATAGGTGCTTTTTTTTGAAGGGGTGGACTTTGCCTTAGCAGAAGAAAAATAAACGGCTGCTAGGGCTATAGCGATTCCCACAACCTTTAAGGGTCTCAGCTTTTCATTATAAGCAACTACTCCTATAATCACCGGAATAACCAAGGACATTTTGGTAGCAACCGAAGCCACGGAAATACCGCTTCTTTGGGAGGTGGCTGCCATTAGGTTGAAGACCAGGATGAATAACACCCCCAAAATAAGAGTGCCCCAGAACCAAGGCTTACCTGGAATTTCAGTTAAAATCACCGATTTTGGAGAGAGAGAGAAGCCCACCAAGGATGCCACCAGGTAATTAACAACAATAGCGTAGGAGGTGTCTATGCCTGTTTTGGAGTACATTTTAAACACCACAAAAATGATGCTCGAAAATATGATGCTCAGCCCCAGGTCCCACATTACAGTCTGGTCTTGAGGTCTACTATGTCTTCCTTGCCCACTTGGAGGTGCCAGGTCTTTATACCTAGGGTAGCTGCTGCTTCTGTATTCTCTAGCGTGTCATCTATAAAAAGGGTCTCGTTGGCCTGTAGGTTGTTCTGGTCTAATACAAACTCATAAATTTCCTCATTAGGCTTTCTAAGTTGTATCTCATGGGATAAATAAAACTGCTCAAAACAATTTTTAAATCTGTTAAAGCGATCCTTTCCCATAATTTCTTCTACATGCGGAATGTGTAGGGCATTGGTATTACTCAAAAGAAAAAGTCTATATTTTTTCTGAGCAGCCAATTCTTCTATGAAATTAAGTCTGTACGCTGGAAAGTCCTTAAGCATGGAATTCCAAATTGCGGTAATCTCTTCGGGAGAAAGCTGATTGAATTCGGACTGAAGTTGGGTGATGAATTCTGCTGAACTGATCTTCCCAACTTCAAACTCTTCGTTTAAACGAAAGTACTTAGGTGGAAAGGTTTCCATGCCTTGATCTACGAACGCATTAAATACAACCTGCTTGTCTAGGTTGATAAAGATATCGCCAAAATCGAAAATAATATTTTTAATCATGCTCTATAATAGTTAGGGTATCGCTCAGTACAGGGATGCTTTTTACTATTCGCCCTTGTATGGACGGGGATTTTAATCCGGTTCCAAAGTGGGAGCTACCTGTAAAAATGCGGGCTTCGTCCCATAAATTGGCATCAATAAAACTTTGTAAGGTCTTGGCGCCTCCTTCTATAATTACACTTAGTATTTGGTGCTTATGGAGGAGGGTGCAGACTTGCTGTGCCAAATTACCATTAAAATCCAACTCCTCATAATAAATGCCCTTTTTGGGATTCTTAGGGAGTTTACTAGTAATTACAATGGTCTTAACGGAAGTATCCAACACATGGAAATCACTTGGAATCTTTAATTCGCGATCCAAAACAATCCTTACCGGATCTATTCCTTTCCAGTGCCGTAGGTTTAAACGAGGGTTGTCCTTTATTACTGTTTGGGTGCCGGCCATGATAGCCTGTTCCTCTGTGCGCCATTGATGTACCAATTGTTGGGAACGGGCATTGCTAATCCAGAATGGCTCAGGGTTTTGGGATCTTTTCTCCTCTTGGGGGGCTATAAATCCGTCTCGGGTCTGGGCCCATTTTAAAATTATGTACGGCCGTAATTTACTGTGGAAGGTTAAGAATCGCTTGTGGTGTTCCCTGCACTCTTTCTCTAAAACCCCAATTAGCACTTCGCATCCAGCTTGTTTTAATTTTTCCACGCCCTTCCCAGCCACTTTTGTATGTGGGTCCAGTACGCCAATGACTACTTTGGGGATTTTGTGTTTTATTATAAGGTTTGCACAGGGAGGGGTTTTCCCTTGGTGGGAGCAGGGCTCTAAGCTAACGTATAGGGTAGCCTCCCCTAAAAGCGACTGGTCCTTAACGGAGTTTATTGCGTTTACCTCTGCATGGGGTCCACCGTAGGGGCTGGTGTAGCCCTCACCAATTATTTTTTGGTTGTGCACAATTACACTGCCCACCATGGGGTTGGGAAAGGTGGTGCCAAGACCATTTTTGGCCAGTTGTATACACCTCAAAATGTATTTTTCATGTATCTTCACTCCGCAAAAATAGCACAATATTGGTAGACTATAGAAAAGAAGGAAGCTAGTACTTTCAATAGGAAAAAGAAATGGTAGGTTTAAAAATATTCAGACCATTGAGTCTCACGCTATTGTTTTACAACAACCGATATTAGGATATTAACACATACCAATGCAATTAAAAGAAATTAAGAATATTTATCATAAGGAACTAGATG
This sequence comes from Arenibacter amylolyticus, assembly GCF_002150785.1. GTDB lineage: Bacteria > Bacteroidota > Bacteroidia > Flavobacteriales > Flavobacteriaceae > Arenibacter > Arenibacter amylolyticus. Next base: position 6,849 of record NZ_MTAZ01000042.1, read on the forward strand.
CGCTTTATCCAAAAGAAGAGGTAGATAGTTTTTTCTACTTAACTATTGAGCATTATTTGGGTCTGGAACGTTTTGTTCTGGCATTAGAGCCTAATATGACCATAACTAAGGAGGAGGAAGGGCAGTTGTTTAATGTCTTGAGCGAATTAAAACTGCAGCGGCCTATTCAATATATATTAGGAAGCACCCAATTTTGTGACTTAGACTTTGTGGTAAATGAACATGTACTGATACCCCGCCCGGAAACAGAAGAGTTGATCTACTGGATTTTGGATGAGCTACGCCAGGAGGAAAAGGAGCGGAGTGTTTTAGATATCGGGACAGGGAGCGGATGTATTGCCATCTCCTTATCTAAATTCCTCCCTAAAGCCAGCGTGCAGGGATTGGATATTTCCAAAGAAGCACTAAAGGTAGCTCGGGAAAACGCTAAGGGTAATAAGGTAAAAGTTGATTTTTTGGAATTTGACGCCCTTGCTTTAGATGATTTTGAAGGAAAATTTGATGTGATAGTTTCTAACCCGCCTTATGTAAGGGAATCCGAAAAAAGTGCCATGAACCATAATGTGTTAGACTATGAACCGGATACAGCCCTATTTGTGTCCGACGAAAATCCGTTGTTGTTTTATAAAAGTATTGTTAGGTTTGCCCGCCGCCACTTGCACCCAGGCGGAATGTTGTTTTTGGAGATCAACCAATATCTTGGGAAAGAAACCAAACATCTTATGGAAACAGCTGGTTTTTCGGAAATTGAGCTGAGGGAAGATGTCTATGGAAACCAAAGAATGTTAAAGGGGACATGGTCTTAAATCGGTCAGGAACTATAAGGTTTAGGGGGTGGGTAGGTAGAGGAATTTTACTGGATCGAGTCCCTAGAATACAAAAGTAGCAATAAGAACTTGGAAGGTAGATGGTAGTTGTAAAGCACATCCAAATTAAGTTGGCATAGCCAGCGATCCCTGCCAAATTAGATAATAAAGAAAAGTTATAAATGGAAATTAAGAAGCAAATAGAGCAATTGCGAAAGGAATTGCATCAACATAACTATAATTATTATGTGCTGGACAATGCCACCATATCAGATTATGATTTTGATATGAAGCTAAAGGAGTTGCAAGCCCTTGAAAAAAAGCATCCAGAATATTACGATCCCAATTCCCCAAGCTTGCGAGTAGGGGGTGCCGTCACCAAGAATTTTATGACGGTGGTGCACGGTCAGCGCATGTATTCCTTGGATAATTCCTACTCCAAAGAAGACTTGGAAGATTGGGAAAAGAGAATTCAGAGGATTCTGGGAGACGTGGAAGTAGCGTATACCTGTGAGCTTAAGTACGATGGGGCGTCTATCAGTCTCACCTATGAAGATGGAAAGCTGGTTAGGGGCTTAACCAGGGGAGATGGAATACAAGGAGACGACGTTACCAATAACATAAAAACCATTAGGTCTGTACCTCTGCAGTTACAGGGGGATTATCCTAAAAAATTTGATATCCGAGGAGAGATAGTATTGCCTTTTGAGGGCTTTGCACAAATGAATGAAGAGCGAATCCAAAATGGGGAGGAGCCTTATATGAATCCGAGAAATACTGCTGCGGGAAGCTTAAAATTACAGGACAGTGCTTTGGTGGCAGAACGTCCCTTGGAATGTCTTTTATATAGTATTGTAGGGGAAGACCTGGGGTTGGAATCTCAATTTGAAATGTTGGAGAAAGCTAGGAGCTGGGGGTTTAAAGTACCAACCGTGGCCAAACTTTGTAAATCTATAGATCAGGTCCTTCAATTTGTGGAGTATTGGGATGTGCATAGACATCAGCTACCTTATGAAACTGATGGGGTAGTGGTAAAGGTAAACAGCCTACAACATCAAGAAGAGTTGGGCTATACCTCCAAATCCCCACGTTGGGCGATGGCGTACAAATTTAAAGCCGAACAGGTTTCAACCACTTTGGAAGAGATCACTTATCAGGTTGGGCGTACAGGGGCTATTACTCCGGTGGCCAATTTAGAGCCGGTACTATTAGCCGGTACTACGGTAAAGAGAGCCTCTTTACACAATGCCGATCAAATTGAAAAATTTGATATTCGGGTTGGGGATACTGTTTTTGTGGAAAAGGGAGGGGAGATTATTCCCAAGATTATAGGAGTGGATTTCACCAAAAGACCCTTGGATTCTCAACCCACTAAGTATATAGATCAGTGTCCGGAATGCGGTACCCACTTAGAGCGTGTAGCGGGGGATGCCAAACATTTCTGCCCTAATGAATACGGTTGTCCCCCACAGATAACAGGACGTATTCAGCATTTTATTTCCCGCAAGGCGATGGATATTGAGGGGTTGGGTGCCGAGACGGTAGAATTGTTATTTAGAGAGGGGCTAATCCGGAATTATGCCGATCTCTACAGTCTTACCAAAGAACAAATACTACCCTTGGAACGGATGGCAGAAAAATCTGCTGAAAACTTGATAAAGGGAGTGGCAGAATCGGTTCAAATTCCGTTTGAAAGGGTGCTTTTTGCCCTTGGCATACGGTTTGTTGGAGAAACAGTGGCCAAAAAACTAGCCAAAGCCTATAAGAGTATAGACGCTTTGCAGAATGCCACCAAGGAAGAATTGATGCAGGTAGATGAGATTGGACAGCGTATCGCAGAAAGTGTGGTAGACTTTTTTGGAAATGAGGTCAATTTGGAGATTATTTCTAGATTGAAAGCGGTAGGGTTACAACTGGAAATTTCCGAAGATTTGCTGCTCAATCAATCCGATCTTTTTAATGGGATGACTTTTGTTGTCTCGGGAGTATTTGAAAATGTTAGTAGAAACGAGCTAAAAAAACTAATTGAGGATAATGGAGGCAAGGTAGGTTCCAGTATTTCCTCAAAAACTTCTTATCTTGTTGCAGGTGATAAAATGGGACCCAGTAAAAGGACTAAGGCAGAGAGTGTTGGGGTTCCTATTATTTCTGAAAGCGATTTTATGGCTATGTTGAACTAATATACTGCGTATGAGGATTTTTAAAACAAACAGTGGCATCCTAGTCCAAAAAGAGGAAAAACACTATCTCTTAGAGACAGATTGGGATTCCTTCCTTTGTAATGATGCTGTTTATGCGGACACTCTTAAGCGCATCAATCAAATGACGCCTCTAACTAGTGATACTTCCGAGCTAACAATAAAACCATTGCCACCGGTGGGTAAACAGGAAATCTGGGCCTCGGGAGTAACCTATTTTAGCAGTAGGGAGGCGCGGATGGAGGAATCCAAGGATGCTGGTGGGGGCGACTTCTATGACAGGGTTTACCATGCGGAAAGACCCGAGTTGTTTTTTAAAAGTGCTCCGTACCGTGCGGTGGGACATGGGGACCAGGTGCGTATCCGAAAGGATTCTAAATGGAACGTGCCCGAACCCGAACTCACCCTGGTGATCACTCCAAATGCAAGGATAGTGGGCTATACCATAGGTAACGATATGAGTTCTAGGGATATTGAAGGGGAAAACCCCCTATACCTGCCCCAAGCTAAAAGTTATGATGGTGCTGCGGCGGTAGGCCCCTGCATTCTGCTCACAGAGTCGCCCATAGGATCAGAAACAACGATTGAAATCCAAATAGTACGAAACAACGAGGAAGTTTTTAAAGGAGAAACCAAGCTGGGTCAGATGAAAAGAAAACCGGAGGACCTAGTGCATTACCTCTTTCGCGAAATGTCTTTTCCGCATGGTTGCCTATTAATGACAGGTACCGGGATAGTGCCCCCAGATTCTTTTAGTCTGCAACAGGGAGATCTTATCCATATTTCCATTGAGGGGATAGGGGTTCTCAGTAATATTGTTGCTTAAATATATTAGTTGTTAAGATGTCTAAACCTAAGAATTACGAAACGTTTGTAACCACTTTAGAAAGTAGTACCCCGCCTAGGGGATGGTCCGATGCGCTAAAGGCCATGTGGTTCGATTGTAAGGGGGACTGGGAAGCTTCCCATGATATTGCACAGGAAATGTATACTACTCACGGAAGCTGGATTCATGCCTACTTACATAGACAGGAAGGAGATAAGTTTAATGCAGGATATTGGTACCGACAGGCAGGTAGAGAGTTTCCAACTGTAAGTTTGAAGGAAGAACAACGGCAATTGGTGGAATATTTTCTAAATCAACAGCCATAGTAATTGCGGTATTGATCTAAAAGTAAAGTTTATTATATAAAATATAGGCCCTGGTTAATTCCATGGCCTATTTTTGATGATAGGTATCCATTCCCTTAATATAAGGGCACGGAAAAGCCATACAGAATAGGATTAATAATCGGAATATTCCGTAGGGTAGTAGAAGTGGGTAACATTTTTAGATACGTTATTTTGATATTTTGGGTCTACTTTTAATTGATTTCAAACGGGTGATTCAGAAAACGATTTCCAATGCGCATCCCTACTGGCTTTGTTTTTAAAGGTGGTCATGTACATAAGGTTGGGCATGTTGGCCCCGGACAAAACTTCCCCATAGAAAACGGCATTAAATCCTAAGTCGTTGAAAAGCGTTACTTCTCCACCTTCATTAAACATAGCCACTTTATTAATGTACTTAGCCTCGGTAGCAGACTCATAGCTTCTCAATTCGTATACACGGTCTTTGCGGGGTCCGGTTAAAGGGGTGGGGATCATCTTAGGCATATCTATAAAAGCTTTCATAAGAATAGATTCAACCCTAGTGTAGGGCGGATTCTCATGAGGAGCATCTAAGAAATCTTTGGCAGCTACCATATAATCCTTGTCTTTTTGGAGTTCAGCATCCAAAGTCTCCAATAGCTGAAGGCTTTTCATGGGTATCAAAACTTTAATACTTCTGGGGTTTAAGGAATCGATTGTCCTAGGCTTAAAAACGCCTATGTTTTTTATGTTCAATCTTTTTAGGGCAGGTAATAAGGCTTCGCTTAGGTATTGGTCTGTCCTTTTCTCCTGTGCCTCAGTGTCTAAAAGATAGGTTTTAAGTTGGTAATACTCTTGTTGTTCTCCTTGTCCCCAAGTACTTATAGTAAATAGGGGCTCTAGTTTATGTTTGCGTTGATATTAGTTTTTCATACCTAGTGTCTATATTTCTGTATCTGGCATAGGTTCCAATGTCTTCAACGGTCTTGGGAACAAAGGCCTGGAGCATGTCCTTACTACCCTTGAGGTGCTCCTTTACCCTAAACCAATTCAGATACTGCTGAAGATATTTGGTCGAAACGCCCCAAAAAGTGCCGTCTATCCATTTCTTTAGTCTATTATGCGTGGAATTCACATGTTGTATATGGTAAACGCCTTGCTTTACCCGTTGTTTTATAATTCCCTTCAGGGCATGGTGTTCCAGTTTTCGATCCATTGCAAAACCTTTGTAGATTACCGATGCATCACTGCACAATATCGCCTTTTCCGGTTTTATCCGACTTCCGATGGCATTTTCCAGATCGGTCTTTTTGATATAGCCCATAGTGGCCACGGTCAGGTCCATAACAGATTTCCTGTCCTGGGTCACGATGACGGCCACACGGTCCCTATCGATTCCTTTCTTTTTTAGTGAGCCCCCCTCGTTTTATCGCGTTGCGACCGGTGACCTCCCTGCCCTTTTCAGAATTGAAGAAGAAGGTTTCATCGCTTTCGGTAATACCGGTGAAATCGTCCTTTCCCGTCTCCGAGAGCGAGGCCAATATCTTGTGCCTCCAGTCAAAAGCGGTCTTTTTATTGATACACAGAGCATCTTTGATCTTGTCCAGACTCTTCTCTTCTACCATAAGGGCCAAGTAGGCGTCTATCTTGTCCTTCTTGTGCAGCCCCGCCATCCAAGTGCCCGTATATTCGGTAAAGCTTCTCTTGCAGGACTTGCATTTATAGCGCTGTGCACCCTTGTCCTTTCCGAAACGGACATATTTGGTATGGCCACAGTGCGGGCACTCGCCCATCATATTGTCGAGAAGATGTCGGCGGGAGGCCTGTGCCCTTGGACTTCCCGCAGTCACATCGTGCTTTTCGATATCCTTGAGCAATCTCCGCCTGTCCACCAGAGGAAGCGAAAGGATCTTTTGTTTTAATTCTTCTAGTTCCATACCTAAAGATACAAATAATAGCTATTATAAACTAGAGCCTAAATAGGAGTAGTAAAATGGGAAGGTATGCTGCTTTGTTCATTAGATTGGTTTTTATTAAGATATTATTGCTCTACGTTGGAGAAATAAAATTTTTATGGGGGGCTTCCCAAATTGCCGGTCTACCTAAATTCATTAGTTGATTTCGCTTTCCTGGGATTTATGTTTTTTTACTTGGATAACCACGGACTTGGAGGTTGGGGTGTTGCTAAAGTCTGCAGTACTACCCACAGGCACCAGTACGTTGGCTTCCGGAAAATAGGTGGCACAGCATTTTTCGGGAATATTGTAGGATAAGACAATGAATTTTTTGGCAATCCTTTCCTTTCCGTCGTGATAGTTATATAAATCTACCAGTTCCTTGTTCTTAAGCTTACGGCTCTGAAGATCCTTCTCATTCATTAAAATGACCCTTCTTTCATGATAGATGCCTCTGTAGCGATCATTTAAACCATAAATGGTCGTATTAAATTGATCGTGGCTTCTAATGGTCATCATTAGAAGTTCTTTTTCTTCTAGGGAGACATACTCACTTTTGGAAATGCTAAACTTAGCTTTTCCAGTGGGGGTGTCATAGGAATTGTCCCTTGCGCAATTGGGTAAATAGAATCCAGCTGGCTGTCTCACTTGCTGATTGTAGTTGTTAAAACCGGGGATACAGGCTTCAATACTATCGCGAATATGGTCGTAATGCTGTAGGTAGCGATCCCAGTTTACCTTGGAATTGGGAAGGGTGGCCTTTGCTAAGCCACAAACAATTGCAGCTTCGCTCAGTAATTGGTCGGATACCGGGGGTAAACTTCCCATGGAGCTATGAACAATACCCATAGAGTTTTCTACACTAACAAATTGCAATTCCCCATTTTGGATATCCTTGTCCGTTCTTCCCAAACAGGGTAAGATTAGGGCTTCCTTTCCATGGATGAGGTGGCTGCGATTCAGTTTAGTGGATACTTGTACCGTTAGGGCACAGTTCTGCAGGGCTTGGGCGGTGTATAAGGTGTCTGGGGTAGCGGATAGAAAATTACCACCCATGGCAAAAAATACCTTGGCCTCTCCCTGGTGCATGGCCTTTATACTTTCTACGGTATCATACCCATTCTTCCGTGGCGGACTAAAATGAAATTCCTTCTCTAAATTGTCTAACAGGGATTTTGGTGGCTTTTCATAAATACCCATGGTCCTATCACCTTGTACATTGCTGTGCCCCCTTACCGGACAGGTTCCCGCACCTGGCTTCCCAATACTGCCTTTTAAAAGTAGCATGTTTACCAGCTCCTTAATGGTATTTACAGAATTTTTGTGTTGAGTAAGGCCCATCGCCCAACATACAATCATCTTAGGTTTGCTGGCTATAATGTCTGCCACCTTTTCTAATTCCCCAAGGGGAATTCCACACTGCGCTATTAGGTTCGATATGTCTAAGGATCTAATATGTGCAAGATAACTGTCTATTCCCTCTGTTTTTTTCTCGATGAAATCGTGGTCCAAAACCGAACCTGGGGCTTGGTCTTCCCTATTCAATAATAATTTGGTCAGTGCCTGTAATAAGGCCATGTCTCCATTTATCTTGACTTGCAGATAGATGTCTGTCAAGGAAGTGCTAAAACCCAAAACCCCCTTAAGATGCTGTGGATTGTTAAAGTTGAGTAGTCCGGTTTCCAATAACGGGTTGACCGATATTATGTAGGCGCCGTTTTTCTTTGCTTTCTCCAAGGCACTCAGCATTCTTGGGTGATTGGTACCAGGATTTTGTCCCAGTATTAAAATAAGGTCGGTTTCGTAAAAATCTTCCAGTTTTACGGAACCCTTTCCAATACCTAGGGTATCTGTTAGCGCCACCCCGCTGCTTTCGTGGCACATATTGCTGCAATCGGGCATATTATTAGTGCCATACTCACGTACAAAGAGTTGATAGAGAAAGGCAGCTTCATTGCTGGTTCTGCCAGAAGTGTAAAATATGGCCTCATCTGGATGGTTCAATGTATTTAGGTGATCGGCAATCTTCTTAAATGCATCTTCCCAACTAATCTCCTCATAATGATCTGCCCCTTGGGGCAAGAACATAGGCTGGGCCAAACGACCCTTTTTTCCAATTTCATAATCGGAGAGGGAAGCGAGGTAGGAAATACTGTTTTTCTTAAAAAATGAAGCGTCCAGTTTTTTGGTAGTGGCTTCTTCTGCAATGGCCTTTGCCCCGTTTTCGCAATATTCTGCCATGGGGCTCCTATCATCGTCTGGATCTGGCCACGCACACCCGGGACAGTCAAATCCAGATTTCTGGTTTAGATGGGCCAAGGCTTTTAGCCCCCTCCCAAGTCCCATCGCTCCAAATACGTGTTGTGCAGACGAAATAACCGCTGGTATCCCCGCTGCTGTTTTTTTTGGAGAGCCCGTTTTTAAGCCTGTTAGTTTTTCGGGTGGCTCCGGATTGGGGGGCGTGTTCTTGTCCTTCTTCATGATTATTTGGTTTATATTAAGGAAAATCCCAACCTTAATTTTTTGGGGTGCCTTTTATTGGTAGGGTGGTATACAAACGACGGTTATTTTGCAGCCGGGTTGGGGTAATTATCCGACTGATCTTCCAAGCGTTCGTCCAAACAGATAAAGTCTTTTTCTAACAGTAATTTAAGTGTTTGTCCATCGTTTAAAATCATATTGTTTTCATAGCCAACCCTATCTGTTTCTGCCCATTTTTCATTTTCTATCATTGGAAATAGTAGGGTAATGGTGTTATTATGGAAGCTTGCCTCTAAGGCAGTGAGGTTCTCCACGGCTTTGATAGCATAGGTAAATTGAGTGCCATTGAATGCGGTGTGCTCTGCTATATAACCTAATTCTTGAAGAGCACTTACCTCTGACTTGGTTAATCTGTAGCGAATGGAATTTCCCCTTATTCTAATTTTCATTCATAATGGTTTTTGCAGGTATCTTATAAAATTAGGTTATAGAGAATTAGTAGCAAAACCTAGGGGGTTATATTTTAATACGCTTGGCCCCGTTATAAATATTATAGCGGTGCTCGTTTAGAAATCCAACTAAGGTCACATCGTGCTCAATTGCCATTTCTACAGCCAGACTGGAGGGTGCTCCAACAGCACATATGAAATGGATGCCGGCCATTACTGCTTTTTGTAGCAGTTCAAAACTTGCGCGCCCACTGAGAAACAAGAGGTGGTTGTCTAAGGGGAATTTGCTGGTTTGAAGACAGCTGCCAATAAGTTTGTCCAATGCATTATGCCTGCCTACATCTTCCCTTAGTCCAAGTAAATCTCCAGTAGGGTTAAAAAGAGCGGCAGCATGGATGCCTCCGGTACTATTAAAAATGGTTTGTTGTCGATTTAATGTGTGGGGGAAGCTATGAAGTAGTGTTTTGTCTACCTGAAAATTTGCGGAGGAAGGAGGGAGGAGAGATACCGTTTTTAGCGCCGCTAAGCTAGCCTTCCCGCATACACCACAACTACTACTGGTGTAAAAATGTCGTTCTAATTTACTGAGGTCAATGTTTTTGGAGTTGTTGAGGTATAGGTGTGCCTTATTATCCTCAAGGGTGATCTGATCTATTTGATCTTTAGAAGCTAAAATACCCTCAGTAAATAAGAATCCCACGGCAAGATCGGTGTCGTTTCCTGGCGTGCGCATGGTAATGGATATGTTTTTATTTAGGATTGGCGGACTTCCCTGTAAAACACTGATACGGATCTCCAAGGGCTCTTCCGAAGCTAGGATATCGGTAAATTCCGTCACCTTACTACCCTTTATTTTCAGGATGTTTTTCGTGATGGTCGATTTTTTACTGGCTTCATTCATAATAGGGCGTTTTAATTATTTCCATTCCTTGGTGCAGGGGATACGTTGTTTAAGACACAGGCAGAGTTGACCATGGATTACACCCTTTCAAAAGAAAATTAGTTCCCCTAACTCACCTAGGTAAAATGCCAGAATCAATTTATACGGAAATGGATATCCCTTGGGTATTGGTTAGTTTTCCACTTTCGAAATAAAAATCTAATCGACCTAAATTAATACCAAAACAACCCACTTGGTTCACTAGCACCGGCAGGTCCTTCCTATTCTGCACTACGGTGGGTTTCTCCAAAAAAGTGTGAGTGTGCCCGCCTATGATTAAATCTATGTTTTCTGTGGCTGCTGCTAACTTTAGATCGTCTACTCTTTGCGAATTGGTATATTGATATCCTATATGTGATAGACATATAATTAGGTCGCAGTGTTCATTGTTCTTTAGCGTGTTACTTGCTTCCTGGGCCATTTCTATCGGATCTAAATAGACCGTTTCCTTATAGAGGTTCTTGGAAACTAGACCGTCCAAGGCAACTCCAAGTCCAAAAACACCAATTTTTATACCACCCCGACTAAAGGTCTTATACGGTTTTACTTGTCCGTCTAAAATAGTGTTGGAGAAATCGTAGTTGGCAGATAAAAAATCGAATTTTGCGTAGGGTAATTGAGCAGCAAAACCTTCCAAGCCATTATCAAATTCGTGGTTGCCAATGGTTGCCGCATCATACTGTAGCATACTCATTAATTTAAATTCCAACTCGCCACCGTAAAAGTTGAAATAGGGGGTGCCCTGAAAGATATCCCCGGCATCCAACAAAAGCGTATTGGGGTTTTCCTTTCTGATCTCTTCTACCAAGGTGGCTCTTTTGGCAACTCCACCTAAATTGGGAAAGCTAGAGTGGTTGGTAGGGAAGGGGTCTATATGGCTATGCACATCATTAGTGTGCAATATGGTGATATGTTTCGTTGTTTCTTGCTGGCAAGAATGTAACGTTAATCCGCCCATCCCTATAAAAGCGGAGGTAGCTGCGGTTCTGGATATAAAGTGTCTACGGTCCATTCTTAGTTTATTTGTATAAAACGGTCATCTATGGTGGCCTTTACGGTGTCTACTTTCATAAAATAATCAATCATTACCTTCCTCAGCATATAGTCTGTGTTTACAAGTGAAAGACGGTTTTTAAAGAAATCCATTCTATCACCCCCGTTGACTAAATAATCTGAAGTGGCTACAAAATAAGTCCTACCCTCATCAATGGGTTTTCCTTGTATACTAACTTTCTTCAAGAGGTTATTTTTATCCACAGCAATTTGGATTCCCGCAATGGGGTGGGGCACACTAGATTTAACAAGAAATTCTACCAATTCCTGTACCGTCTTCCCATCCAATTCCGCCACAAATACCGAGTTTTCAAATGGCATTACCTCATAGGCATTCCTAGCTGTAACATGCCCTTTAGAAATTATGGATCGGATGCCACCAAAATTTAGCAGTACAAAATCGATGTTTTTCCCCGTCCTGGAGGTGAATATGGGACCAACTTCTTGCATAACAATATCGGCCATCAAATTTCCCGCATTGGTGTTGTGTTTCCCCTCCATTTTGGTGAGGGTCTCTGGAGCATAGGCTAGTACGCTATCCAATACTTCATCTATTCTGTTTCGGTACGGGGCTATAAATTGTTCAATACTATCCTTGGGGGGTATAGATTGATTAATTTCTAACTGTTTTCCACTAATTGTGTTTAGTGTTGGCTCTGGCCGCTTACAGGCGTGAAGCGCACATATTGTTAGGAATATAACAAAATGTTTATTTTTTAAACTCATATAGTTCTTACCTTCGTGCTTTAAATTGCAATGATAATATTTACTTTTACATTCTTGATAATGTAAAAATACATGTTTTTAAAAAAGTTTAAGGATAATTTAAAAATTAGGGCTGCCCGTAAGTTTATTAAACGGGAATTGGAGTCCCCTTCAAACACCCCGAAAGGGCGTGTGGGGATAACAACCATAGGCTGTATAGTGAATTTGGACGAGTTTAAGGATGTGGAATCCTTTAATGAATTCGCAGAGGAATTTTCCCTGCCGCCAAATTCTGTGAAAGTGATAGGATATAAAGCAGTTGGCGATAATAATTCGCCCTTTGGTACACCTACATTTTCCGATGAGGACCTTGGGTTTAAGGCCAAAATTGAAAATAGTTATGCCTTGGAGTTCCTAGAAGGAGAGTACGATGTGCTGGTGAACTATTATACGAGGGAACAACTTCCATTGCGGTTGATGAGCGTAAAGACCAAAGCTAGATTAAAAGTAGGCTTTGGGGGAGTGGATGAAAAAATTAATGATTTGATATTGAATACGCCCATAAACGATTTTCAAACCTTTAAAAAGGAAATGAGAAAATATTTAGGGGTACTAAATGAGATTTAACAATGGAACAATTAGTGGGTACGGGTGTTGCTTTGATTACTCCGTTTAAGGAAGATTTTACCATAGATACCGGGGCACTTACCAAGGTAGTGAATTATTGTATCGATGGGGGGGTAGATTATCTAGTGGTTTTAGGTACTACTGGGGAATCTGCGGTGCTTTCCAAAAAGGAAAAGGAGTTGGCAATCAATACCGTAGTAACGGCCAATGCAGGAAGGCTTCCGTTGGTGTTGGGGATTGGTGGCAATAATACAGCTGCCGTGGTAGAAGAGTTAAAAGAGACAGACCTTAAGGATTTTGATGCAATTTTGTCTGTATCCCCATATTATAGCAAGCCATCCCAAGAAGGAATTTATCAGCACTTTAAGGCTATTTCATTGGCCTCGCCCAAACCAATATTACTGTACAATGTGCCGGGAAGGACAGGGAGCAATATGTTGCCCGAAACTGTGTTAAGGTTGGCAAATGACTTTAATAATATTGTAGGGATCAAAGAGGCAAGTGGCGATATGTTGCAGGTTATGCAATTAATTAAGGACAAGCCTTCCAACTTTATGATTATCTCTGGGGACGATTTTACTGCCTTGCCTACTGTTTTGGCTGGTGGGTCTGGTGTAATATCTGTATTGGGACAGGGACTGCCCAAAGAATTCTCTAGGATGATTCGTTTTGGATTGGAGAATAAGGTGAAAGAAGCGTTTAATTTGCAATATGCCCTTTTAGATGGGATGGACCTGATCTTTAGGGAAGGGAACCCCGTGGGTATCAAAGCGATGTTAGAGCACTTAGGACAGGGGACTGCTGTAGTTCGTCTTCCTTTGGTGGAGGCAACGGCAAGCCTTAAAAAAAGCATCAATCGGTTTCTAAGCTCGGTCTTAAAAACAGTTGCCTAAAAATTCATAAAAGAAATAAATAAACCATCCGGTGTTAGGGTAGGGCTGAAAAGCCTTATGACAGCACCGGATTTTTTTTATTCAGGGTATAGGGATTACCCTCTAAGCCTTTCTATTAAATAGATGAATGGCCAGAGTTATGGGCCGCTGGGCTTCCTCAAAGGAGGTGGAAGCAAAAATAAAGTTGCTTACCAGAGTTATAACAGTTTCATTAAACAACGACTTGTGAGCGTAGTTTGCAAAGGTTCAGGGGATGATTTTCTCCCTTGTTTTGGTGGGGTTGGAGCTATATATTTAAAACTTGTACAAATAAATTTGCCACAAGTGAGGAAGGAAGTTATTTTAGCGGGCTAATAATGTTTTTTATATCCGTTCTAAATCCTTAATTTTGCAGAATGTTTTTAAAAATGAAACGACTATTCCCCATTTTATTGTTGGCAGTAATCCTTGCTTCTTGTAGTGAGTACCAAAAAGTACTTAAAAACGAAGACGTAAAGGCAAAATATGAATTAGCGGAGAAATTCTATGATCAGGGTGATTATAGGAGGGCCAACCGCTTATTAGAGCAGATTGCACCTAAATACATAGGTAGGCCGCAGGGAGAACGGGTTATGTTTTTCCTGGCAGATTCCTATTTTCAGATCAAGGATTACAATATGGCGGGGTATCAGTTTGAGCGATTCCTGAAATCTTACCCAAAAAGTGACAAAGCTGCAGAGGCAGGTTTTTTAGGAGCAAAAAGTTATTTTGAGCTATCCCCTAGGTATTCTTTGGATCAAACCGACACCGATAAGGCATTGATTAAACTACAGAATTTTATCAACACCTATCCAGACTCGGAGTTTTTAGCGGAAGCCAATATTATGGCCCAGGAGCTTACTACCAAAAAGGAACGCAAAGAGTTTGAAATTGCCAAGCAGTTTAATACCATTGGTGAGTTTGACTATACCTTTTTAACCCCGGCAATAACTGCCTTCGATAATTTTATTACGGACAACCCGGGTTCTATGTATCGGGAAGATGCCCTGTATTACAAGTTCGATTCGGCTTCCACTTTGGCCTTCAATAGTTTTGATTACCTTAAAAAGGAACGTTTAAACAATGCCAAATCGGCTTATAATGCGTTGAAAAAACAATTTCCGGAGTCTAAGTATTTGAAGGATGCAGACAAGACCATGGAGAGAGTAGAAGAAGAATTACAAAATTATTCCAAATAAAATACCATCAGTTATGAATACAAATGATTTAAAAAGCTCCAAAGCGCCGGTTTCTACCGTAACTTACAATAGAAATGAATTTGATGCGCCCACCGGTAACATTTATGAGGCAATTTCTATTGCAGCAAAAAGAGCAGTGCAGATTAATGTAGAGATCAAAAAGGAACTTTTGGAGAAATTGGAAGAGTTTGCCACCTATAGTGATAGCTTGGAAGAAGTTTTTGAAAATAAGGAGCAGATAGAAGTTTCTAAATTTTACGAAAGATTGCCAAAGCCGCATGCCATTGCAGTAAGAGAGTGGTTAGACGATAAAATTTATTACAGGAATACAGAGAAAGACGTATAAAAGATGCTGAGCGGTAAAAATATACTTTTAGGGGTTACCGGAGGTATAGCTGCTTATAAGACCACCTTTTTAGTACGTTTACTTATTAAAGCTGGCGCTAACGTTAAAGTGATTTTAACGCATAGTGCCAGCTCTTTTGTTACGCCCCTAACCCTGGCTACGCTGTCTAAAAATCCGGTGCATTCCACATTTATTAATGAGGAAGATGGCAGTGTCTCCTGGAACAATCATGTGGAACTAGGACTGTGGGCAGACCTTATGGTGATTGCGCCTGCTACGGCCAATACCATGTCTAAAATGGCACAGGGTACTTGTGATAACTTGTTGATGGCCACCTATATGTCGGCCAAATGTCCCGTTTACTTTGCTCCTGCGATGGATTTGGATATGTTTATCCATCCATCTACTACAGAAACGTTTAAGAAGTTAGCTTCCTTTGGCAATATTATGATTCCGGCTACCTCGGGTGAACTCGCTAGTGGACTAGTAGGGGAGGGCCGTATGGCAGAGCCAGAGGATATCGTGGAGTTTTTAGTAAAAGACCTCGTAAAAGGATTGCCGTTAAGAGGTAAGAAAGTGTTGATTACTGCCGGACCTACTTATGAGGCAATAGACCCGGTTAGGTTTATTGGAAATCATTCTTCAGGTCTAATGGGGTATCAGTTGGCTCGGAAAGCGGCCAATTTGGGGGCAGAAGTAGTATTGGTTTCTGGTCCTTCCCACCTCAGCATTCAACATTCCCACATACAGCTTATAAAGGTCACTTCCGCGGAGGAAATGTTCCAAGAGGTGCATGCGGTATATCAAGAGATGGATATTGTGATCTGTGCGGCAGCCGTATCGGACTATAAACCAAAAATGGTGGCAGATCAAAAAATAAAAAAGAATGACGAGGAGTTAAGTATTACCTTAGTCAAAAACAAGGACATCCTATTTTCCTTAGGGCAAAAGAAGAAAGAACAGTTTTTGGTAGGGTTTGCGTTAGAGACGGAAAACGAGGAGGAGCATGCTATAGGAAAATTGAAAAGGAAAAATTTAGATGCCATCATTTTAAACTCCCTAAATGATACCGGGGCGGGTTTTGGTAAACAGACCAACAAAATCTCCTATATAAATAAGAAATTGAATATTAAAACGTTTGGATTAAAGACCAAGGCAGAGGTCGCTAATGATATTTTAAACGAAATCATAAACCAACTCCATGCGTAACTATTCCCTTGTTATCCTTTTTTTACTTGTTTCCCTCGGTTTGGGGGCGCAGGAATTAAAATGTACGGTAACCCTTAATGCAGACCAGGTGGGGACTACCAATAAGCAAGTTTTTAAAACGCTAGAACGAGCCCTGAACGATTTTGTGAACAATACCAACTGGTCTAACAGGGAGTATAAAGAACAGGAAAGGGTGAATGCCCAAATGTTCATCACTATTACGGAGCATGAGTCTAATAGTTTTAAGGGGAATATACAGCTGCAATCTTCCCGTCCTGTATTTAACACTTCCTATCAAAGCCCTATTTTAAACTATAAAGACAATAACTTTAATTTTCAATACATAGAGTTTCAGCCATTGATATACAATGAAAATAACTTGGATAGCAACTTGGTGGCAATGATCTCTTATTATGTCTATATTATATTGGGCTTAGATGCCGATACTTTTTCCCTGGAAGGGGGCAGTGAGTATTTTAGAAAGGCCCAACAGATTGTGGCCCTTTCCCAAAGTAGTGGTGCACCGGGATGGAGCACAACGTCGGGGGATCGCGGAAGATTTGAACTTGTAGATAACCTGATGTCCAATTCCTATCGGGAATTTAGGGTTGCTATGTACAATTACCACAGAAAGGGATTAGATATCCTTGCAGATAATAACAGTACTGGGAAACAGGTAATTGCGGGTACCTTGCGATTGTTTGAAAACTTGGCCTCTAGGCATCCCAATGCATTGTTAACTCAAACCTTTTTTGATGCTAAGTCTCAGGAGATACAGGATATATTTTCCGATGGTCCAAGGGTAGATATGGTGCAGTTAAAGGAAACCTTAAATAAGATAGCTCCCTTATACTCGGCCACCTGGAATCAAATAAAATAGGATAATCATAATCCAATGGCCTATAATCGGTCTAATCATGGAGATCCTTTTCTTGGCGAAATCTCTAATTTTAATGGGTTATATTTCGATTGAATAAAAATAGTATCCACCCATTTTTTTCCAAAACAATATCAATTATCTTTACCTCAATAATACACTAGAACCTTGTTGACAAATCTTACCATAAAAAATTACGCTCTAATAGATCATCTAAACGTAAGCTTCTCTAATGGATTTACGATAATCACTGGTGAGACCGGTGCTGGTAAGTCTATTTTATTGGGAGGCTTGGCATTGGTATTGGGTAAAAGAGCCGACCTCTCCTCGCTTAAGGACAAGGAGAGTAAAAGTATTGTTGAAGCTGAATTTGATATTTCCAAATACAAGCTGGATTCCTTTTTTAAGGAATTTGACCTAGATTATGAGCGCAAAACCATCATTAGGCGCGAAATTTTGCCCAGTGGCAAATCGAGGGCCTTTGTAAACGATTCCCCCGTCACCCTAGATGTACTCTCTAGATTGGGGAATAGGTTGGTAGATGTTCACTCGCAACATCAAACCATGCAGTTGACGGAAAATGATTTTCAGTTGAAAACTATTGACGCCTTGGCCAATAATGAAAAGGCACTGCAGCAATATTCGGCCAAATTGATACAATATCAACGGAGCAAAAGGGAGCTGGAGCAGCTTTTGGAATTCCAGAGCAATGCTATTAAAGAGCATGAGTACAATAGCTTTTTGTTAGAAGAGTTGCAAGCGGCCCCTTTAAAGGAGGGGATCGTGGAAAGACTGGAGGAGGAGTACGAGCAATTGAACAACGTGGAGAGTATTATGGAGCAGCTGTCCCAAGGTCAGCAATTACTCCAGGACGAACAAGTAGGGCTAATTACCTTATTGTCTCAATTGAAGCAGGTTGCTAATAAACTGGGCAGTTTTGGAGAGCAATATGCTGAGGTAAATCAACGCATTAATTCCGTTTTTATAGAATTGGACGATATTTCCAATGAATTTGGAAACTTAAATGATAGGGTAGAGTCTAACCCCGAAATGTTGGAGGAAGTAAATACGAAACTTCAGCTGTTGTACAATCTTTTAAAGAAGCACAACGCACAGGACGTGCCAGAGTTATTGGAGATAAAGGCAGACTTAGAGGAAAAGGTATTGGCTACCGAGAATGTAGAAAATGATATTGAGGCCAAGCGAAAAGAGTTGCAAGCTTTAGAAGCTGAGCTAAATTCCATAGCCTCCAATATAAGCAAGAGCAGAGGTAAGACCTTGCCGAAACTAAAAAAACAACTAGAGGATACCTTGTCTGAACTGGGAATGGCTAGTGCCACCTTTAAAATTGAGATTCACCCATCCAAAGGATTTAATTCCACCGGAAAAGACGATTTAACCTTTCTTTTATCAGCTAATAAGGGCTCGGACTATGGGGAGCTTAAAAAAGTAGCCTCAGGTGGGGAACTTTCCAGGATTATGTTGGCCATTAAGGCAATTTTAGCAAAATATGAACATTTGCCTACCCTGATGTTCGATGAGATTGATACCGGGGTCTCTGGAGAGATTTCCAATAAAATGGGAGATATTATGCAGGAAATGAGTAAGGCCATGCAGATATTCTCTATTACCCATTTACCACAGGTAGCAGCGAAAGGCGCTCACCATTTTAAGGTGTATAAAGAGGAGGAATTAATGGGGACCCAAACCAAGATGAAGCGTTTATCTAAGGAGGAGCGGATTACAGAATTAGCAGAAATGTTGGGAGGAAAATCCATTTCCGAATCAGCACTTGCCCATGCGCAGCAGTTACTGAACTAAACTTATAAGTAGTATCCCTTTGGGTAGTGGATGTGGAGCGTTGTATTGGTGAAGCTTCCGATCCATCATGACCTACAGTTTTATAAAGAAAATAGTTCCGTTACTGACAGAGGAACTAAAATTTCCTTTACATTTTAAGCTAGAAGCGGGCCTTCAAAAATTAATGCCCCATTAATTTTTAATATCTTTGATCCACTTAAAATTCAAAAAGAAATAGAAGTATGTCATTTAACTTATTGAAGGGGAAAAGAGGAATAATCTTTGGGGCTTTGGATGAGAACTCCATTGCTTGGAAAACTGCAGAGACCGTACATGCAGAGGGTGGAACATTTGTGCTTACCAATGCACCAATTGCCATGAGAATGGGACGTATTAACGAGCTTGCCGAAAAAACAGGAGCTACTATTATTCCAGCCGATGCAACCAGTGAAGAAGATTTGGACAACTTGGTGACCAAGTCCATGGAAATTTTGGGAGGAAAGATAGATTTTGTGCTGCATGCCATCGGAATGTCCGTAAACGTACGCAAAGGAAGGTCTTATACCGATCAAAAATACGATTTCACTAGCAAGGGTTGGGATGTATCCGCGCTTTCCTTTCACAAGGTAATGCAAAGTTTGTACAAAGCAGATGCTATGAATGAGTGGGGAAGTATTGTTGCTCTTACCTATATGGCAGCCCAGCGTACCTTTCCGGATTATAATGATATGGCCGACAATAAAGCCTATTTAGAATCTATAGCTCGTAGTTTCGGTTACTTCTTTGGTAAGGATAAAAAGGTAAGAGTGAACACTATATCCCAGTCTCCTACACCCACTACAGCCGGACAGGGGGTAAAAGGGTTTAACAGCTTTATTAACTACGCCGAAAAAATGTCGCCCTTAGGCAACGCCACTGCCCAAGAGTGTGCAGAATATACGGTAACACTCTTCTCGGACTATACCAAAAAGGTAACAATGCAGAATTTGTTTCACGATGGAGGATTTTCCTCTACTGGGGTGAGCCAGGAAATAGTGGATCAATTTTCTGAATAAGTTAGATTAAATACATCGGCAATCCCTGCCCAAAAGGGAATGCTAAAACTATTATGTGGGAAAGAGATAGAAACAGGGAGGTGTTGCTTCCCTGTTTTTAACTTTGAAATAACTTTCTCTCCATTGGTTCCTTTTAACAAGTAGTAGAAAAATGAAGCTTTACTTTTCCTTTATCGTACCCGTATATAACCGACCTAATGAGGTGGATGAACTCTTGCAAAGCCTTTCGCTTTTAGATTATCAAGCACCCTTTGAGGTAGTGATAGTAGAGGATGGATCTACTATGAGTGCAGAGCAGGTAGTAGATGGGTATAGGAATAAACTGGATATTACTTACTTGAAGAAGGACAACTCCGGACCGGGTTCTTCCCGAAATTATGGGATGGAACGGGCCAAGGGGAATTACTTCATCGTCCTAGACTCAGACTGTATTATTCCACCCCAATATCTTGGATTGGTAGATGCTGCGCTTAATAAGGACTACGTGGATTGTTTTGGCGGCCCAGATGCTGCCCATACCTCTTTTAGCCAAGTGCAGAAAGCTATTAATTACGCGATGACCTCGGTACTTACTACTGGAGGAATTAGAGGGAGTAAGAAAGCGGTGGGGAAGTTTCAACCAAGGAGTTTTAATATGGGCATATCCAAACAGGCATTCGAGAAAACGCAGGGCTTTGGCAATATTCACCCGGGGGAAGACCCAGACCTAACCTTTAGGATTTGGGAAGCCGGATTTAAAACCAAACTCATCCCCGAAGCCTATGTGTACCATAAAAGAAGGATAGATTGGGGTAAGTTTTATACCCAGGTAAAGAAGTTTGGCATGGTAAGACCTATTTTGAATCAATGGTACCCAGATACCGCTAAAATAACCTACTGGTTCCCTAGCCTATTTAGTTTAGGGCTATTATGCTCATTTGTGTTAATGTTTTTTGGGTTTCTAACACCAATTGCCATTTATCTCTTGTACTTTGGTGTACTTTTTGTTCATTCTTATAAAGAGAACAAAAGTGTTAAAGTGGCGTTTTTATCCTTAATAGCGGTAACCATCCAGTTTTTTGGATATGGATTCGGATTTTTAAAGAATTCCCTGCTCCTAGCTTTTAGTGAAAAGGACCCTCAAATATTATTTCCCAAACTGTTTTTTAAAAACGCATAGAAATTGATTGATAACATAAAAAACGCACTGCAAAAGAGGAAAGTAAAACTTTTCTTGATGTTTTTTTTGGGCTCTAGCTTGGCTTGGTTCATCAGTAATTTGGCCGACCAATATACCAATGATGCTGTCTTTAAGCTGAGTTATCATAGTAATCCGGATAGTCTGTTGCTTAAAAAGGTATCCAAAGAAAACATTAGGGTAAGGTTAAAGGCCAGTGGCTTTCAGTTTTTAATGTTCGGTTTAAAAAATAAAAGGGTGCATGTAGACCTTTCTACCTTGGAGCAAAGGGGGCAAAAGTACTTTTTGTCGCCCAAGGCGTACAGGGGGCAAATAGAAAACCAGCTATCCAATTATATGCAAATTTTGGATATGGATCAGGATACCATGTTCTTTAATTTTCAAAAACTTATAAAAAAGAAGGTTCCAGTAGCCTCCAATATCTCCATCAAATTGGAACAACATCATTTATTGGATGGCGATATGGAAATAATTCCAGATTCCATTACAGTGATAGGACCCGAGAATGAGGTGAAGGAATTGAGTAATGTCCCTACAAAGGAACGCTCCTTTAATAATCTAATGGGACCTTTTACCAAAAAAGTAGATTTGAAGCTCCCTGCCGCCCTAAAGAATACCACTTTTTCCGCAGATCAGGTGGCAGTGGAAGGAGAGGTGTTCAGATTCTCAGAGCGCATACTCACTGTTCCCATCCTTATAAAGAATGTTCCCGAAGGAGTAGTGGTGCGTACGTTTCCCGAAACGGCCGAATTGCTGTGTAGAGATCGCATAGAGGTTTTAAAAGAATTGAAGGCAAGCGATTTTGAAGTAAGTGCGGATTATGCCCAATTTAAAGGAGAAGGGGATAATATAATGGATCTTGAAATAACCAAGAAGATAGATTCCATTAATGTGGTGCGGTTAAAAGAAGATAAGGTAGAGTTTATTTTGATGAAGCAATGAGAATAGTAGGCCTAACAGGAGGAATTGGTAGTGGCAAATCTACGGTAGCGGCCATGTTCCGGGAGCTAGGAGTACCTGTGTACAATTCGGATACTGAAGCAAAGTGGCTTATGGGTAATTCCGAATCCTTAAAACAGCAGATTATAGCTCTTTTAGGAGAAGATAGTTATAAGGATGGCGCACTAAATCGGGCTTATATATCCCAAAGGGTTTTTAAGAACGGCGAGTTGCTGAAGGACTTAAATAAAATAGTACATCCTGCAGTGGCTCAGCATTTTAAAGAATGGGCGCAACAACAGAATTCAGCCTATGTAATACAAGAGGCTGCGATTATATTTGAAAATGGAAACCAGGGCCGCTATGATCAAATTATTCTGGTGACGGCCCCTCTGGAGAGTCGCGTTAATAGAGTGGTAAAAAGGGACGGAGTTAGTCCAGAACAAGTCATGGAAAGGGTAGAGAACCAATGGGAAGATGCCAAAAAAGCTCCGCTTTCCCATTTTGTAATAAACAATATAGATCTTAAAAGCACTGCGTCTCAAGTAGCGGAAATACATGGAAAATTGCTTAAGGCCAGGGCTTAAGGGCAAAACTTTAACATATTTGTTAAGGTTTGGTTAAACGTACAATCCGCTAAATGTTAAATTTATAATTTTACTGTTAATGAATAAGAGGTTATTTGGTCTTTTGGTTGTCTTGATGAGCCTTTCCCTTATTGGGATTATTTTTGTTCAAAGCTATTGGATCAACAAATCGGTAGAAGACAAGGAAGAACAGTTTTCCAATACGGTGACCCAAATTCTTAATAGGGTTGTAGAGAATATAGAAAAGAGGGAAGTACAGGACTATCTTAATGAGTTTTATAAATTAAAGGATAGTATTGGGAAGCCTAAGGCTACCCACCTTAAGAATTTCTTTTTCTTTGACAGGGATATCAACTCCAACGAAATCCGGTTTTATTCCCATGGTATCCTGGAGGAAGATTACAATATGGCTTCTAAGTTCTTTGATATTGGGTTTGACACTACTACCTTTAAGAACATTACCAGTATAAGGCGTACGGAAATTTATAAGGAGGATTTTGGACTGGATGGGAGGCAATATTCCCTAACCCCAGTGCAAAAGCTAGAGAAAATTGGTGGACTCTCCTCTATAGATAGGGCTGCCATGGACGATAGTTTTCGGGAAATGGCTAAATCCAGGTCCATAGACAATAGGGTGACCAAACAGGAGATAGAGTTGTTCCTTAGTAGGGAACTTAAAAATAGGGGCATAGATATTGATTATGAATATGGGGTGTATAGCAGGGGATTGCCTACAAAACTAAGGTCCGATCAATTTAAATTTTCTGAGACCACTTTATACAAGGCACCTTTGTTTAAGGATAGTGAGGGAAGTACCAATTATTCATTGTTGCTAACCTTTCCAAAAAAGAAGCGTTTTTTAATCCAGTCCATATTAGGAATGGCGGTCTTGTCCTTGGTGTTTACCTTGATTATTGTTATAGCCTATTCTAGCGCTATATATCAGTTGATAAAGCAAAAGCAGATTTCAGAAATCAAGTCCGATTTTATCAACAATATGACTCACGAGTTTAAAACGCCCATTGCCACCATTAATTTGGCGGTAGAAGCTATTAGGAACCCTAAGATAATTGTGGATGAAGAGAAGGTGTTGCGATACCTACAAATGATAAGGGACGAAAATAAAAGAATGCATGCACAAGTAGAAAATGTTCTTAGGATTTCTAAGTTGGAGAAAAACCAATTGGATATTTCTAAGGATAGGGCAGATGTACATGAGATTATAGAAGATGCCATTACCCATGTAGAACTGATTGTAGGAGATAGAGGTGGTTATATCAACACCCATTTAGAAGCAGAACGCAGTGAAGTATTGGCCAGTGAAATGCATTTTACCAATGTTATTGTCAATATTCTGGACAATGCGATAAAGTATTCCACAGACGCTCCTAAAATAGATGTGTTTACGGAGATTATTGGGAACAATATAATTATAAAGATAAAAGACCAAGGAGCGGGTATGAGTAAGGTGGTTCTAAAAAAGGTTTTCGAAAAGTTCTATAGAGAGCATACCGGGGACATACACAATGTTAAGGGCCACGGTTTAGGACTAGCTTACGTGAAAAAAATAGTAGATGATCACCAGGGTGAGGTTTATGCCGAAAGTGAAAAAGGGAAAGGAACAACTTTCTTTATTAAACTCCCCTTAATTTAAAAATTATGATGGAAACAGCAAATAAGAAAATACTACTAGTAGAGGACGATCCAAATTTCGGAATTGTCCTAAAGGATTATTTGGCCATGAACGATTTTGACGTTACGTTGGCGAAAAATGGTATGGAAGGCTTTGAAAAATTCAAGAAAGACAATTTTGACGTTTGTATTCTTGATGTTATGATGCCTTACAAGGACGGTTTTACGCTGGCAAAAGAAATCAGGGAAAAGAACGAGAACGTACCCATTGTTTTCTTAACGGCCAAAACCATGAAGGAAGATGTGCTTAAAGGATATAAGGCAGGTGCCGATGACTATCTAAATAAGCCCTTCGACTCTGAGGTCTTACTGATGAAATTAAAGGCTATTATACAACGGAAATCTACCAATTCCTTGGCAGATAGTAAGCAATTTGAATTTACTATCGGAGGATTCCAGTTAAATTCTAAATTGAGATTCTTAAAGTATAAGGATGAGGAAGCCATAAAACTTTCCCCTAAGGAAAATGAATTGCTAAGACTATTAGCACTTCACGAGAACGATTTAATGCCGCGAGAATTGGCACTTACTAAAATTTGGAGGGACGATAACTACTTTACTTCTCGAAGTATGGACGTTTACATCGCGAAACTGCGCAAGTACCTGAAAAGGGACGAAACAGTGGAAATATTGAATATCCACGGAGAAGGGTTTAGGCTGGTTGTAAAAACAGACGAAGCCTAGAATATAAATAGGATAAAAAAGCACTGGATTTCCGGTGCTTTTTTTGTTTAGTTCAGTTTCCTTATAATTTCCGAGACTATTTCTTTTGGACTTGCTGCTACGGATATCGTTAAAGCTTCGGTAGGGGCCTCAAAAGTATCCCACTGTGATTGCAGCAGGCTGGCGGGCATAAAATGTCCTTTTCGTTGTTTTAAACGCTCTGAAATTAGTTGGAAACTTCCTTCCAAGGAGATCCATACCACTTGAGATTCAATATCCTTTTGTAAAATATTTCTATAGGATTCCTTTAAGGCCGAGCAGCTTATGATGCATCCATCCTCCCTATGCTCCTTTGCCAATTGGTTTAAGCGTAAGAGCCAATCCATGCGGTCCTCATCGGTTAGGGGGTGACCACTGGCCATTTTTTGGACGTTACTCTGGGGGTGATATTCATCGCCCTCTAAAAATGGGAGCTTAAGTTCCTTGGCAAGTAAGCCGGCAATGGTAGATTTCCCCGTGCCAGAAACCCCAATCACAAATAGTATGTTTTTTTTATGGACGCTCATCCTTTTGCAATTTCTAGTTCTAACCTTTGAAGCACCTCCTTTGGATTATACTTATAGTTAATCCATAGGATATCCTCCCTTTTTCGCAACCAAGTAAGTTGCCGTTTAGCAAATCTTCTCGTGTTTTTCTTAATTTCCTCAATGGCGTCTTCCAATTTAAGTTCTCCATCCATATAGCGGAATAATTCCCGATAGCCAACCGTTTGCAAGGCGTTTAAGGCACTATATGGTTTTAGGGAGGCTACCTCTTCCAAGAGGCCATTTGAAACCATAAGATCTACCCGCTGGTTAATTCTATCGTATAAGATGGTTCTATCGGCTTCTATTCCTAGGGTGATGGTGCGGAAACTCCTTGGTTCCTTTTCTTTGTTTAAAAAAGAGGAGTAGGGCTGTCCACTTCCAATGCAGATTTCCAAGGCGCGTATAAGTCGATGCGGATTGTTCAAATCTACCGTATCGTAATAAGACCTATCCAGTTTTTTTAGTTGCTCCTGTAAGTGCATAATTCCTTTGGAGAGCAATTCCTCGTTCAATTGAGTGCGAATGGAGGGATCTACACTTGGAAAATAATCCAGGCCCTTTGTGACGGCATCGGTATAGAGTCCGCTTCCACCCACCATTACCACCACATTATTTTTTATGAACAGTTCTTCTAATTTTTCCAAGGCCTCTCGCTCAAAATCCCCTACCGAGTAATCTTCGTGAATGCCCCTATGTTGTATAAAATGGTGTGGCGCTTGGTTTAGTTCATCTTCTGACGGCACTGCAGTTCCAATAGACATCTCACGGAAAAATTGCCGGGAATCTGCAGAGATTATTTCGGTTCCAAAAGACTTTGCGAGGGTAATGGCCAAGGCGGTCTTGCCTATGGCTGTAGGCCCTACTACAGAGATCAGTATTTTATCCATGCTTAATCATCTCTTAATTTAAAACCGCATTGTCTGCAATAATAGGCGTCATTTAGCAATACATCTGCTCCGCAGTTTTGGCAGGCCCTACCTTGGTCCATCTTTTTCTTGTCCGAGATGTTAGATGCGTACTCTGCGGATACAATTCCCGTAGGCACGGCTATAATTCCATAACCGATGATCATGATCATGGTTGCAATAAATTGCCCCAGAGGGGTCTGGGGTGAAATATCCCCGTATCCTACCGTGGTTAAGGTCACTACCGTCCAATAAATACTGTGAGGAATACTAGAGTAGCCGTTTTGGGGGCCTTCTACAATGTACATAACCGTCCCTAAGATGACCGATATAATGATGACGAAAAACACAAAAACAAATATCTTGGTCTTGCTGGCGCTTAAGGCCCGGATTAGTTTATTGGATTCTCCAACAAATCGAACCAGTTTTAGAATCCTAAATATTCGCAGTAGCCGCAGTATTCTAAATGCTGTAATAAATTGAGAGCCCACTAGAAGCAAGGAAAGGTATTTGGGGATGGTAGAAAGAAAATCTACCACACCAAAGAAGCTGAAAATATATTTTTTAGGGCGATTAATGGTAATGATGCGTAGAATATACTCTATAGTAAAAAGTATTGTGACCACCCATTCCGAAATATTTAAGAATGCATGATACTTCTTATCTATATTGGGAACGCTCTCTAACATTACAATGATTACACTGTAGACAATTAGGCCCAACAGGATAAGATCAAAAAGTCTACCCGCCTTGGTATGCGTCCCATAGATAACTTCATGAAGTTTTGATTTCCAATTTTTTAATCGTTCCTCTTTCACGTGTCTAGTTCAATAATTTTAATAGCTTTCTTTTTTCTAAGGTAAGAGGTAATGATATGTTTGGTATTTTCATTGTGGTCCATAGGGGTGATTATGGATTCTAAAATAGGGTTGTTATTAATTTGATGGTGTAAGCTAAAATAGCCCAATCCTTTAAAAATACCATTTTTAATTAGAATACCGCAACGTTCTCCCGTTTCCCTTCCCTTTTCCAAGATTAGGATGTCCTTGCAAGGGATGTTGTATTTCTTGATGCTTTCCTCTACCCGATGGTTGTAGCTATCTACTTCCTCTTTTTCAATACAGGCTCCCTGGCATTGGCCTTCCATATAGTGGGAGCATGCCTTTTTGGCCTGTGACAGTCCGTTAATTTTGTTGCAGAGTTGAAATTCATCCCTTAACGTATAAAGGAAGTTTTCCGCTCCCTGTTGGCTGTTAAAGGTGGCGATAGGTGTTTTTTTTGGATCTACCTTTTGGGCAGACAAGGAAAGATACCCACGGTCCGTCTTGCTTTTATAGATTGCATGGGAGAACAAGCGTCTTTTATAACTGGCATTGTACTTTGGTTTATTGCGAACCAGTTCGCTGTTTTCTCTCAACATTGCTGCCAATTCATTCCCTGTTCTTTCGTAGGTGACCTTCTTGGTTTCTTTTTGGATTTTTCTTGCTCTGGTACTGCTGTTGGTAAAATATTGATTGATCCGTTTTTTAATATCGGAGCTTCTTCCCAAAAGGATAATTTCCCTGTCTTTATTATGCATATAAAATACGCCAATACTAGAGGGAAGGGATTCCACAATATCTAACTGCCTTGGGGAAAGTTCTCCCAAGGTTTCATTGCGCAAAACGTTTTTCACTATGGTTTTATCCAAGTCTTTGGATAAAAGTAATTTAAAGAGTTGTAGGGTGGCTAAGGCATCCCCATTGGCCCTATGCCGATCGCTTACGGGTATCCCTAAGGAACGAACCAATTTACCCAGACTATAGGAGGGTGCATCCGGGAGTAGCTGTTTGGACAACTCTACCGTACACAGGGTTTTACGTTCAAAATTGTATCCCAGGCGCCTAAATTCGGTGCGTAAAATTCTATAGTCAAATTGGGCATTATGGGCCACAATAACTGCGTCCTCGGTAATTTCCACGATGCGTTTTGCAACTTCATGGAACTTTGGGGCCGTCCGTAACATAGTATTGTTTATACCAGTTAAATTCGCCACAAATGGCTGAATCTCCCTTTCGGGGTTGATTAAACTGATAAAGCGATCTACCACCTTATGTCCATCAAACTTATGAATGGCAATTTCTGTTATTCCTTCCTCATTGTACTTTCCTCCGGTGGTCTCTATATCTAATACTACGTACATGTATTGCTTCTAATTCTCTAATAAACAAAGATAGGTATTCTGGGGCCTTAGCCTTGGGATAAAATTTAATTTCTAGCGCCAAAAATACTGCTTCCTAGACGTACCATGGTACTACCTTCTTCGATGGCAATTTTGTAATCCCCGCTCATACCCATAGAGATTTCCTTTAGGTTGGGAAGATAGGTCTTTGCGCGATCAAAAAGTTTCTTAAGGGTACGGAATTCGTTGCTTATTTGTTGGGTGTCTTCCGTAAAGGTGGCCATTCCCATTAATCCCTTTATTTCTATATGCTCCAAACTTTCTAGGTTCCCTGAGGAAATAAGATCTATCAATTCGTTTTCGTCAAAGCCAAACTTGGAGGATTCTTCGGCAATATGTACCTGTAGCAAACAGGGAATCACTCGGTCGTTTTGCTTGGCGCGCTTATTTATTTCTTTAAGGAGCCTTAGGCTATCCACGCCATGTACCAAGGATACAAACGGGGCCATATATTTTACTTTGTTCCGTTGGAGATGTCCAATCATGTGCCATTCGATATCCTTGGGAAGGGATTCCCATTTTTCCGTCATCTCCTGCACTTTATTCTCACCAAAGATGCGATGCCCCGCATCATAAGCCTCCTGGATATCGGCCACAGATTTGGTTTTGGTCACAGCCACTAAAGTTACATGGGTTGGCAAGGACTCCTTTATTTTTATGAGATTGCTTTTTATGGACATATATATCTAATTGATCTAAAGTGTTTTTAATTATTGAATAGTCTGCTTAACTAAATTGTTGGGATACCACTTCCGCCTTTTTAGAGGTTGAGTAATCATAAAATCCTTCGCCTGATTTTACCCCTAGTTTGCCCGCCATAACCATATTTACCAATAAGGGGCTTGGGGCATATTTCGGATTTTTAAAGCCGTTGAACATCACATTTAAAATGGAAAGACAGACATCCAACCCGATAAAATCTGCCAGTTGCAAGGGGCCCATGGGATGTGCCATCCCTAATTTCATAACCGTATCTATCTCTATTACCCCCGCCACCTTATGGTGAAGGGTTTCTATGGCTTCATTAATCATAGGCATTAGTATTCTATTGGCAACAAAACCGGGATAGTCATTTACTTCCGTTGGGGTCTTTCCAAGTTTTTTAGAAAGCTCCATAACTGTAGTAGTCACACTATCTGAGGTACTGTATCCCCTAATAACTTCTACCAGCTTCATAATGGGAACTGGATTCATAAAGTGCATACCTATCACCTTATCTGCCCTATTGGTGGCTGCCGCTATTTGTGTGATGGAAATAGAAGAGGTGTTGGTAGCTAAAATGGTATCTGGAGGGCATAGTTGGTCTAGATCGGTAAATATTTTGAGTTTGAGATCGGTGTTTTCCGTCGCCGCCTCAATTACCAACTGAACATCCTTTACCCCCTCGGATAAAACCGTAAAGGTGGTGATATTGGATAGGGTCAAATCCTTATCGGCCTCCGTAATGGTTTCCTTGGCGATCATTCGATCTAAATTTTTACCAATGGTTGCCAACCCTTTTTCCAAGGACTCCGAAGCGATATCTATCAGGTTGGTGGTATATCCCTGTTGGGCAAATACATGGGCAATGCCATTCCCCATTGTACCCGCACCTATGACTGCTATTTTCATCATTGATCGTGTTTAAAGTTTGTAAATTAAACTACAGCATAGCTGTTTTATGGGAGGTGATAAGGTATTAAAACGATTTAATCACCTGTAGTGCTACCTTTAGGGCTTGGAAACCTTGCTCCAAGGTTACTTCTGGAGTTGTGTTATTGTTTATGGCATCTGCAAATGCTTCTAGCTCATCCAAAATAGCATTATTTACCGGAACGGTGGGGTTTTCAAAATATATTTGTTTTTTCACCCCTTCGGCGTTCTGTAAAATCATATCAAAATCCCCGGGCTTTTCCGGCGCATCTTTCATCCTAACCACTTCTACCTTCTTCTCTAGAAAATCGACAGAGATATAGGCATCCCGTTGAAAAAATCGGGACTTTCTCATATTCTTCAGGGATATTCTGCTAGCCGTAAGGTTGGCAACACATCCATTCTCAAATTCTATCCTTGCATTGGCAATATCGGGGGAGTTGCTAATTACAGATACTCCACTGGCATTGATTTGTTTCACCTCGGAATCTACAACACTCAGAATAGCATCAATATCATGAATCATTAAATCCAATACCACTGGCACATCGGTTCCTCGAGGATTAAATTCTGCCAAGCGGTGGGTCTCGATAAACATGGGGTTGTTTATCTTATCCTTTACCGACATAAATGCAGGATTAAATCGTTCTACATGGCCTACCTGTCCTTTTATACCCTGCTTTTTTTCTAGCTCTAAAAGGGTCTCGGCCTCTTCCAAGGTGTTGGTAATTGGTTTTTCTATAAAAACGTGTTTCCCCTTTTCCATCGCCTTTTTTGCACATTCAAAATGGGAGAGGGTAGGGGTTACGATGTCTACCACATCTACAGCATCGATTAATTTATTGATGTTATCAAAGAAAACATACCCAAACTCTGCAGCCACCTGCTTGCCATTGATTGCATCCGGGTCATAAAACCCGACCAGATTATATTTTGGGGATTCATTGAGTAATCTAAGGTGTATTTTTCCTAAATGTCCTGCTCCCAGGACGCCAACGTTAAGCATAGTGTTGTTTTTGTTCAAAAATAAGGATAGTTTATAAGTTATGCTGCTACAAAACAAAAAATAGACCCTCTCTCCCCATTTTTAGTGTCATTTGAAGGAAATGCTGACAAGGGGTAATATTGGAATTGGTTGCCAAGGACCGCCTAAATAAATTATTTATAGTATCTTTATTTTTAAGATGGGTTGATCACCAACAAGTTGCTTGGCAACGGGTGTCCCAAAGCCAAATTGCTCCATTTAATTGGGTTTTCTTTTATAACTTTACAGGCCAAAACCAAAGTCAATTACATTGAAAGATACGTTAAAACATCGCGGTATGCGTAATCAGCTTGCCGAAGTTCTTATAGAA
Source organism: Arenibacter amylolyticus (assembly GCF_002150785.1). Lineage (GTDB taxonomy): Bacteria > Bacteroidota > Bacteroidia > Flavobacteriales > Flavobacteriaceae > Arenibacter > Arenibacter amylolyticus. The sequence continues at coordinate 38,349 of NZ_MTAZ01000042.1, forward strand.
AAGGGAATTGTGGATTCTGCGGTGTTGAATGCCATCCGTTCCATACCCAGACATTTGTTTCTAGACAGTAGTTTTGAAGATCATGCCTACCAGGATAAAGCATTTCCTATTGGGGCAGATCAAACCATTTCACAGCCCTATACCGTGGCTTTTCAAACTGAATTATTGCAGGTAGAACCCAATCACAAAATTCTCGAAATTGGGACCGGAAGTGGATATCAGACAGCTGTTCTACTAAAGCTTAAGGCGAGGGTTTATACCATAGAACGACAATTGGAGCTTTTTAAGAAAACCAACCTGTTTTTTAATAAAATGGGTTATAGGCCCAAGAGTTACATTTTTGGGGACGGTTATAAGGGGATGCCCGAAGAGGCCCCCTTTGATGGGATTATTGTTACGGCAGGTGCTCCTTTTGTGCCCAATCCCTTACTGGCACAGCTTAAAATTGGAGGCAGATTGGTGATTCCAGTAGGAGTGGATGAACAAATAATGACCTTGTTCGTTAGAAAGTCGGCCAAGGAATTTGAAAAAACAGAACTGGGTTCTTTCCGATTTGTGCCCTTGTTAGAAGATAAAAATTAAGGCTGCTTACATTCATAAGCAGCCTTATTGGCTTTGGTGACTATACCTTTTGTCTTAATTATTGAAGCTCTTTTTAATCCGATCTAAATCTCTTTTGTTATCCCGGTCTTTGATGGTTTCGCGCTTGTCATAAAGTTTCTTACCCCGTGCCAAAGCAATATTTACTTTTGCCAGACCTCGGTCATTAAGAAAAAGATTTAGGGGAACTATGGTGAGTCCGCTATTTTTCACCTCTCGCTCTAACTTTTTTAGCTCTCCACGGTTAAGAAGCAACTTGCGTTCTGCTTTTGGGCGGTGGTTGTAGTGGGTCCCATGCGAATATTCGTCTACTTGCATATTAATCACAAACAATTCGCTCCTATCATTAAATTCACAAAAGCTCTCAGATATAGAGGCCTTGCCTTCTCGGATAGACTTTATCTCGGTGCCCGATAATACGATGCCTGCAGTGTAGGTATCCAACAACTCATAATCAAACCGAGCCCTTCTGTTTTTGATATTTATTTTCTTCTGCATATAGCTACAAAAATAGAAACAATTATTCAATTTATCTGCTTAGATGGGGATCTACTATTCTTAATAATGCTATTTCCTTTAGTATTTCTGTATTGTTTTTCCCATTTTTACGATTAATCAAGAAAACATATGATCAGAGTATTGTATTTCGCCGCATGGGCGCTTTTAGTTGGGGCATGTAAGGAACAACCGAAAGATGTGCTTACGGCCCAGGAAATAGTGGATAGGTCTATCGCCATTAGTGGTGGGGAGAAGTACAGCAACAGTACTATTTCCTTTTCTTTTCGAGATATGGACTATAGCTCTACTTGGGAGAACAACAAGCGAAAATTAAGTAGGACTGGGGTAAAAGATTCCGTTCCATTTACGGATGTCTTGCTAAATTATAAGTTTGAACGTAGGCAGGGCGATAGCGTGCTAAAGCTTTCCGATTCATTGGCCAATATTTACTCTAATTCATTGAATTCCGTGCATTATTTTGTACATCTTCCCTATGGCTTAAATGACCCGGCCGTGAATAAGGAACTATTGGGAGAAACTACCGTAAAGGACGCGCCTTATTATAAAATCAAGATTACCTTTGATGAGGAAGGTGGGGGCGACGATTTTGAGGATGTATATGTATATTGGATCCATAAGAATACCTTTAAGGTTGATTACCTGGCGTACCAATTTCATGTGAATGGCGGAGGAATTAGGTTTAGGGCAGCTTACAATGAGCGTGTTATAAACGGAATTCGTTTTGTGGATTATGAAAATTATAAGGCAGACCCAGAAAGTGTATCCATATACGATACGGACAAATTGTACGAGAAAGGGGACTTAGAGTTACTCTCAAAAATTATCTCGGAAAATGTAATGGTTCAACCAACAGATTAATCCATTTTTAATCGGATATCAGTAGCTACCCCATCTATGATGCGTACTATAAACAAGCTCGAATTGTCATAATCTTCCATGGATTGATACTTTTCTTCGCCCAAAAGGCCATTTACAAATTGAGGGATGGTATTACTGTGCCCCACAATAAGGACATTCTTATCTAGATTAAGGTTTTTAAATTTCTCTATATTAACGGCATGGGGATCGTAGTATTGGGGTGTAATATCCTTTTTTATGGCAGTTGGGGCTGCCGTCATGGAAGTCCGCTTATAATTGGAGGTATATATAGCGTCCAATGCCACATTATCCAATATCTCTGCCCAACGCATGGCGCGACCCAAACCCGATTGGTTTAATTCGGGATCTTTGTCCTCAGGTCTACTTCGATCCTTTTCGGCGTGTCGTATAAAGTAAAAGGTAGAAATATGGTTGTTGACAACTTGTTCCACTTCCTTGGGATCTTCCTTACATCCCAAAAAACCTAAGGTTAATACTAGTATCAATAGTAACTTTATGCCCTTCATAATCTATTCTGATTTAGGTAATTCTCATTGGTATTATGGTAACTGAAAAAATGGGGAAATAGTATGTATCCACGAGGGTTTTTGTGCATTGCGGTATGTTTCAAAGTAATCAACGATTTTTTGTGGACTCCCTTTTGTGATAAAGCATCAAGATCTTTCTGAAGCATACCTGAAAAATGACATTCAGATTATTAAAAATGCTTGGCTGCTTCGGCAAATTCCAATTCGGTTATTTCTTTATTTCCCTTGTGATTAATTGGTCCAAGTAAGCTACCGTATTGATCAAGTATTTTCGATCATCGGTAATGGTAGCCATGGTAACGGCGCCTTGTATCATGGTAAATAGTTGTTTTGAAAATTGCAAGGGGGTTACTGGTAGTCTAATTTCATTATTGTTTACTCCATTTTCCAAAACCAAAGCAATCTTACCTTCAATGTTTTTTATAGTTTCCTTGGTGGCAGCTAAGAGTAGGTTGTTGTTATTTTTGGCATCTATACCTACATTTACCAAGGGGCAACCTCCTAGGGATTCCGTAAACTCATCGTAAGTGCGATAAAAATTAGTGAACACCAAAATTTTCTCCAAGGCAGATCCCTCAGTATTTAATTGTTCATCCAATTTGGAGAGTAGTTTCTTGCTATTGTACTCAAAAGAGGCCAAGGCGAGAGATTCCTTGTTTTCAAAATTTCCGTACAAAGCACCCTTGGTGAGTCCGGTTGCCTCTGTAAGATCGCTCATACTAGTGGCAACATACCCTAGTTTATTAAAGATGGGTGCTACGGTTTCAATAATGTAAGCGGTGGTCCTTTCTGCTTTAGTAGACATGTCCTAACAGTTTTAAGCTAATATAGAATATTTTTATACTGTAAGGTATATAATGTTTGTCAATAAAACCAATTTCGCTTTAAAATTATTATGGGATATTACATAGGAGGGAAGGAATATGCTAAATGCCACTAATGCTGTGCCTGTGTCTTCTTGAATAAAAAAGCGCTCCATAGTTAAATGGAGCGCTTTTGAGGAAAATTAATTTACGATTTTCCCAGCTTTTTGGCAAGGTCTTTTTCATTTCTAAATACCAGCTTATCGTCAAAGTTATCCATAAGGACCACACTGCCTGGTCCTATATTACCGCTAAGGAGTTCTTTGGAAATGTTGTTTAACACCTCTTTTTGAATTACTCTCTTAATGGGGCGCGCTCCATATTGCGGATCGTACCCTCTATTGGCTAAATACTGGATAGCTTCCTCCGTGGCATCGAGGGTTATTTGTTGCTCCTCTACCATTTGTTTTAATTGATCTAATTGTAAAATCACAATTTTCTTGATATCCTCCTTGCTCAAAGGTGTAAACATGATTATATCGTCTATTCGGTTCAAGAATTCTGGACGAATGGTTTTCCGTAGGAGTCCCAGAACCTCTACCCTTGCGGCTTCGGTGGCACTATAGATATCGGAATTATCCTCGAATTTCTCTTGGATAATGTGACTTCCCATATTACTGGTCATTATTATGATCGTGTTCTTAAAATCGGCAACCCTTCCTTTATTATCTGTAAGGCGACCTTCATCCAAGACCTGTAGTAGTATGTTAAAGGTATCGGGATGTGCTTTTTCAATTTCATCCAATAATACCACGGAGTAGGGTCTTCTCCGTACCGCCTCGGTTAATTGCCCTCCCTCTTCGTAACCAACATATCCCGGAGGTGCACCTACCAGTCTACTCACCGCATGCCTTTCCTGATATTCGCTCATATCTATACGGGTCATGGCGTTTTCGTCATCAAAAAGGTAGGCTGCTAACGTTTTGGCCAGTTCCGTTTTACCAACTCCTGTGGTTCCCAAAAACAGGAAGGAGCCAATAGGTTTCTTATGGTCTTGGAGTCCGGCGCGACTCCTTCTAATGGCGTCCGATACTGCTTCTATTGCTTCTTGCTGACCAACTACCCGTTTGTGGAGCACCCCTTCTAGGTTTAAGAGTTTCTCGCGCTCACTTTGCAGCATTTTAGTAACTGGGATACCCGTCCATTTAGCCACTACCTCGGCTATATCCTCATAGGTAACTTCTTCCTTAATCAAGGTTTCCCCGAGTTGTTGCTGTTCTAGATCGGCTTGGAGTTTCTCTAGCTTTTCCTGGGCCTCTTTAATTTTTCCGTATCTAATCTCAGCTACTTTTCCGTAATCTCCATTTCTTTCTGCCCTTTCGGCTTCCACCTTGTAGTTTTCAATATCCTTCTTTGTTTGTTGGATATCATCAACCACGGCCTTCTCGCTCTCCCATTTGGCATAGATTTCGTTTCGTTCTTCCTTGATATTGGCCAAGTCTATGTTCAGTGCTTTTAGTTTAGAGGTGTCGTCTTCCCTTTTAATGGCCTCCATCTCAATTTCTAACTGCATTATTTTACGATCTAGGACATCCAATTCCTCGGGCTTGGAGTTTATTTCCATCCGTAGTTTTGAAGCGGCCTCATCCATTAGGTCTATTGCCTTATCGGGAAGGAAACGGTTGGTAATATAGCGCTGCGATAATTCCACGGCTGCAATAACTGCCTCGTCCTTGATTCGGACCTTGTGGTGGGTCTCGTATTTTTCTTTAATACCTCGCAGGATAGAAATGGCACTTTCAGTATCTGGCTCGTCTACCACTACCTTTTGGAATCTTCGTTCCAAGGCTTTGTCTTTCTCAAAATATTTTTGATACTCATCCAGGGTGGTAGCCCCTATAGCTCTTAATTCGCCCCGTGCTAGTGCCGGTTTTAGAATATTAGCCGCGTCCATGGCCCCTTGCCCGCCTCCGGCGCCTACTAGGGTATGGATTTCATCTATAAATAATATAATGTTCCCGTCCGAGGTAGTAACTTCCTTAATCACTGCCTTTAGCCGCTCCTCAAATTCCCCTTTGTATTTAGCACCTGCAATGAGGGCTCCCATATCCAGGGAAAAGATGGTTTTGTCTTTTAGATTCTCCGGGATGTCGCCCTGTACAATTCTATGCGCAAGCCCTTCGGCTATAGCGGTTTTACCAACACCTGGTTCCCCTACCAGCATGGGATTGTTTTTGGTTCTTCTAGATAAAATCTGTAATACCCTTCTTATTTCCTCGTCCCTGCCAATTACGGGATCTAAATTGCCACTATCTGCCAGTACATTTAGGTTTTTGGCATATTTGTTTAGGGAATTATAGGTGTCCTCCGCACTTTGGGAAGTAACCTTTCCTCCTTTGCGCAACTCATTGATTGCGGCAGTGAGGTCTTTTTCGGTTACCCCTTGGTCCTTTAGGACCTGTGCAATCTTACTTTTAGACTTAAAAATGGCCAACAGTAAATGCTCAATGGATACATATTCATCTTCCATCTTTTTTGCAATAATGCCCGCCTCGTTTAGGGTTTTCCCTGCTTCCCTAGAAACCATAATCTCCCCTCCGGAGACTTTTGGAAAACTTTCCAGTTCCTTATCTAGAATTTGCTTCAGCATGGAAATGTTGACGTTTAATTTCTTCAGAATAAACGGAAGTACATTCTCCTCTACTTCAGAAATAGCCTTAAATATATGTTCGTTTTCTATTTGTTGGTGCCCAAAGCCTTGCGCAATTTGTTGCGCTTGCTGTATGGCCTCCTGCGATTTTATGGTGAAATTATTAAAGTTCATATAGCTGTTTTTTATGTCTTGTTATTGTGTATTTTTGATGTGATTAAGGCAACAACCTTACCATATTCAATTTAAGACAAAATGTCGCTTTGCTGGAGGAATTTTAAGACAAAAAGACATAGTGTAAGGAAGTTAGCAAATGTTCGACCGATTCATAAAATTACAAAATGGGAATATTAAACAGGTTATTTGGGAAGGATAATAATTTGGAAGACAATAATAAGGAAGAAAATCAGGTGCCATGGATACCCTTAACTTCTGTGGATCAGCTTTCGGAAATTAAAGAAAAGTCGGGCAAGAAGACCCAAGTGATTTTTAAGCATTCCACTACCTGCGGAATTAGTAGGATGGTTATGAACGGATTTAATGCATCCTATAATCTTTCTAGTGATCAAGTAGATTTATATTACCTAGATCTTCAAAGTTATAGATCTGTTTCCAATGAAGTAGCAGCATTATTTCAACTAAGACATGAATCGCCCCAACTATTAGTCATTAAGGAGGGGGTAGTGGTGGCGCATGATTCGCATGGAGGAATTTCCCAACTAGATTTAGCGGAATTTGTTTAACCCTAGAAGCTAACTTTATGCATCTAGGGTTTTGGAAGGGAGTGATAGAGTTGTTTAATTAAAGCGATGCCTGTTCAGGATTCCCTTTAATTTGAACTTTAGATCTTCCCCGGCATCATACACCATTTCCTCATTAGTAGGGAAGGGGACGGAAGAGTTGGACAAGAGGGTAAGTAGTTTGTCTTCTAAGGCCCTTTTATCACCCTCATGCGTTGCGTAATTGTGGCTAAACACAAACTCACTGACTAGTGGGTAGGAGTTTAACTGCTGTTTGCTATGAAGGTCTACAAAACGAACGTTTCCTCTAAGTTGCACCTTTTTAAATTGGTTGAACTGATAGAAATCGCAGCGAACGGTTTTAAACTTATCTACTTTAATCTTATTGCCTAGACTATCCTTTACCACATTCCCCTCCGAGTTAAGTGCGTATTTATAACCGTCTTTAATTAACTTCTCTCGCTGTATCTGTTTTTCGGTAATCTGTTCTGGACTAATGTTAATATCCGTAAAGGCAAGTTCCATTTCATAATCATAAGGAACGTTATCTTGAGTGTTGGTATGGTAAACCGTCCATATATCGTTTAGGCCGTAGGTATTAAAGTTTAATAGTTCGGCTTCTAGTCTAGCGGGAATAATTTGCTCGGAATCATTGATCATAACTACATTCACATAATCTAATCCCTTGCGGTGGGCTTCTTCCAATTTTAGCTTCACGTCCCTAAAATTCGGATTAATTTGGTTTAAATAATTGAAGTCTGCATAGGCTTTTCTATAGTCTTGCTTGGAGTTTCCCGTTTGTAAAAGTGTATTGGCATTTGCATAAAGATAGTTAGAGAGCTTCTTTTTTGCGTTGAGTATATCGTTGTCATAACTTTTAAAGCTAAACCTAGCTTGTCTATTTTCATCATAAAGTTGTAAGGGAAGCAATGGTCTTATGCGTTCTTGCATGGCTTTTAATCCCTCATACCCGTTATAAATGGCTTCCAGATTTGCCGGGTTGTTTTCCTTCTTTAAGAAGGCAATATGTTGTAATTCGCGCTCAGCATTCTTTTTAAAAGCCTCTTCCAATAAAAGGATATAGGGTTGATGGCTTTTCTTAGACTTATTCTCCCTTAGGTTTTTTAAGGCGTTGGTGATAGCAGCGTTATAATTGCCTACGTTGATATCTGCCTGGGTTTTTTTCACCCCGCTACAGGAAAGGAAAAATATGGTAAGTAAGGGCAACAGAATAACTCTCTTCATAATTTGATCGTTCTAATTTTTGCAATGAATGATTTGGCTAGGACCAAAACTCTTAATTACTGAAACGCAAATGAAGAGAAAATCGTACAAATACGAATAAAATTTTTATTGTTTATGTTGGTAAGTCGGTAATAGCTTGGTAGCCACTTCCCCAAACCCGATGCGTACGTTATTCTTTTCGCAATAACCACGCATGGTAACGGTGTCATGGTCCTCAATAAACTTTCTGGTGGAGCCATCCTTCAGTTGTAAGGGTTTTTCTCCACGCCACGTAAGCTCTAGCATAGAACCATAACTATCAGGTGTAGGTCCAGATACGGTTCCGCTTCCCATCATATCCCCACTATTAATCTTACAGCCATTTACCGTATGGTGGGCTAATTGTTGTGCCATGGTCCAATACATATACTTAAAGTTAGACTTGGCTACTATGGTTTCACTGCCATTATCTGGGGTTATGGATACTTCCAAATTTATGTCTACCCCCTTGTTGTTTGGGTGTCTTAAGTAGGGTAGGGGGAGTGGATTTTGTTCAGGACTGGGCACTCTAAAAGGCTCCAAAGCATCCATGGTAACAATCCAAGGAGATATGGAGGAAGCAAAACTTTTGGCTAAAAACGGGCCTAAGGGTACATATTCCCATTTTTGAATATCCCGGGCACTCCAGTCGTTAAACAGTACCATTCCAAAGATATAATCTTCTGCATCCTCTATGGGAATAGGTTCTCCCAATGCGTTGGCATCGGTAGTAATAAATGCCATCTCCAACTCAAAATCCACCAATTTGGAGGGGCCAAATACGGGCTGCTCTGCCCCTTTTGGAAGCGTTTGTCCCGAAGGTCTTCTTATAGCGGTGCCGCTGGGTACAATAGTAGAGCTTCTGCCGTGGTAGCCCACAGGAAGGTGGAGCCAATTGGGTAACAAAGCATTTTCCGGGTCCCGAAACATCTTGCCTACATTGGTGGCATGTTCTTTAGAGGAATAAAAGTCGGTATAATCGCCAATCTGTACAGGTAGTTGCATTTCTATCTCGTCCATAGTAAATAGCACAACACTTTTATGGTCCTCGTTGCCCTGCAAGGCCTTGTTGTTGATATCAAAAATTTCGCTGATCCTGTTCCTTACCAAGCGCCATGTTTTTTTCCCGTCGGAAATAAAGTCGTTAAGCGTGTCCTGTAAAAATATATCATTGTTTAACGGAATGCCTTTAAAATAGCCCAATTGGTGCAGTGCACCCAGATCAATAGCGTAATCGCCAATTCTGGTGCCTATGGTTATGATATCGTCTCGGGTTAAAAAGACACCAAAGGGAATATTCTGGATTGGAAAATCGGAATTGGGCGGTACTGGTAGCCACGTTTTCTTTGCAGGGTCGTTGGTTTTAAGAGGCATATACAGGCTTGTTAATTAATGTTGAATAAATATCTATATCAAATATATTGTTTTCTTCCAATTAACGCGATGCAATTTGTATTTTTGCGCTTTATTTAATTGAATCTTTAACAGTATGCAACGGGATAATTTAATTTTTGAACTAATTGAGGAGGAAAGGGAACGCCAAATTGATGGAATAGAACTTATCGCTTCGGAAAATTTTGTAAGTCCACAAGTAATGGAAGCGGCTGGGTCCGTACTTACCAACAAATATGCTGAAGGTTACCCTGGTAAGCGATATTATGGTGGATGTGAAGTAGTGGACGAAGTAGAGGAAATTGCCAGGAACAGGGCAAAGGAGTTGTTTGGTGCGGCTTATGCCAACGTACAGCCCCATTCTGGTTCTCAGGCGAACGCCTCTGTATACCACGCTTGTTTACAGCCGGGCGATACCATTCTTGGTTTTGACCTCTCTCATGGGGGGCATTTAACCCATGGTTCTCCCGTAAACTTTTCGGGTAGATTGTACAATCCTGTGTTTTACGGGGTAGATAAGGAAACCGGTAAATTGGATTATGACAAAATTCAGGAAATCGCTACCAAGGAAAAGCCGAAAATGATTATTGCTGGAGCCTCTGCTTACTCCATGGATATGGATTTTAAAAGGTTTAGAGAGATTGCAGATAGTGTTGGGGCACTTTTATTAGCAGATATTTCGCATCCTGCCGGACTCATTGCTAAAGGAATTCTTAGTGATCCCATTCCACATTGCCATATTGTAACCACTACTACCCACAAAACTTTGCGTGGTCCTAGGGGAGGACTTATTTTGATGGGAGAGGATTTTGATAACCCCTTCGGAATTAAATTAAAAAATGGGAAGCTTAGAAAGATGTCTGCTTTGTTAGACTTAGCGGTATTCCCAGGAAACCAAGGAGGACCCTTAATGCATGTTATTGCTGCAAAAGCTGTAGCTTTTGGAGAAGCCCTTACGGACGATTTCTTGCATTATATGTTGCAGGTTAAAAAGAACGCTGCTGCCATGGCCAACGCCTTTGTAGAAAAGGGATATAAGATTATTTCTGGAGGTACGGAAAACCATATGATGTTGATAGACCTAAGAAGTAAGGATATAACTGGTAAGGATGCAGAAAACCTATTGGTAAAAGCCGATATCACCGTGAATAAAAACATGGTTCCTTTTGATGATAAATCTCCCTTTGTAACTTCAGGGATACGTATTGGTACCGCTGCAATTACTACCAGAGGACTTAAGGAAGAGCATATGCCGGTAATCGTAGGACTAATTGATCAGGTATTGACCAATCCCGAAGATGAGGCAGTTATCCAATCTGTTAAGGAGAAAGTAAACGAATTGATGCATAACCGAGAGCTGTTTGTAGCTTAAGGATAAGTAATAAATAAGCAAAAAGCCAGCACTTTTAAGTGTTGGCTTTTTTTTTGCTGTAGAGTGAAATTAATATCCGGCTAGAAAATCTGCACGTCCCCTTTTATCAGTTTTTGGGTAGATAGGTCGTAAACTGCTGCCTTTTCTGCACTGCCAAAGTACATCCCCCAATAGTAAAAATAGTCGCTTGGTTGAGGTGTGTTGTTAACCTTTACACCTAAAGACTGGGGTAGGGGATTCGGATCCGGTTGCTCAAATACAGGAATGAAAATTTCATAAGGCGTATCTGATAGCCCCTTTGTATAATAAATTGTATGCTTGTCTAATTCGTTGGCAATTTCTTCTAACTGATGCACAATACTTTGTTCGTAAATCCTACTAATTAGGATGTTGGTATCCGTTAAGACTATAGAAAGCTCACTGATATCCATGGAAAATTCGTTTACCTCCAGTAAGTCGGAGTACGCCTCATGGAATAAGGTGGTTTTCTTGGGGTTTTGTTTTGGCGTATCTTCAGGCGATCCATTTGGGTATTGTAAAAAATAGAGCGCTTCTGAAAGACTAAAATTGCAACTGAATTCGATGCTTAAGTGGGCGTCGTTCTCCCGTTGCCAATAACTGCTGATATTTATATTGGCATAAAAGTCTTTTTCCAAGCGTTTTCTAAATTTTTCTAAGCCTACTATATGGGTACTGGCATTGCAAACCTTTTTTCGGTTGTTAAGAAAATCATCGTTTTGTATTGGCATCCCTAGAGCGATTTGGTGAAACTAAACTCCAAATTTAAGTTTAAGTCTTATTCACCATTGAACTAAAACCTTATAAAAAGTAAGGTTTCCGTCTATTTTGGATGCATTCATCGAAAATTTATCGGTTAAAATACACTATATAGGAATCGCCTAGGGTTCCACAAAGGCTGGCTAAGCTAGTGCAAATCAGGGATTAATGCTTGTTGGCTCTATGCTGACAGGTGGGTTTTATCTAGAGGAAACCCCTGATTTTTGCTTCCGTAATGAGTGCAAGGTCATTTTGCTTTTCTACCCCAAAAATTACCTTGAGCTGTCTTTTCCTATTCTCAATACCCGCTAGCGATAGATTTATGTGGTTCACCATATCCTTTGTTCTGGTGCCGATAGATACGTGATAGAGAATTTTTTTATCATTATCGTCCAAAGTCTCGTCATGAGATACTTTTTTTCGAATGGCCACTAGTGCTTTCTGACTGTAATAGGGTGGATTGGTAATAACCCCCTTAACCATGGCTAAAAGTGATTTTTGATCTACTTCTGACTTCACCATGTATCCGTCCGGATTTACATTTTTTAGGATGCTATTAATCCGGTAATTATCGCTGAAGGACGACATAAAGACTACCTTGGTATCGGGGACGACTTTTCGGGCTAAAATTCCCAAATCTTCTCCAGTATAAGGTTCTTCCAAATGAGTTTCTGTTAACTGTATGTCCAGTAAGAGTAGGTCGTACTTAAAAGATCGTGCAGAATCCTCAATCTTTTGTTTACCAATTTCATAGGTGTTAGCAGTTTCAACCTTTACGGTAAATTCTTCGAATTCAGCGGCTTCCAATAGGAATTTATAACCAGTAGTGATCATTTCATGATCGTCTATCGCTAAGATTCTTAAAGTCTTCATTCTTTATAAGTTATGCAGATTTGGGAGCTGCAGGTTTATTTACTTGGTAGGGGATGGTTACGGTTACCGTTGTTCCCTTGCCAAGTTGACTATCTATGGAATAAGTTCCGTTTAGTTTTTCTAATCGGGATCTCATATTTTTTAGGCCTATTCCTTTTTTTCCTTTTTTCACATTAAAACCAATACCGTCATCTGTAATAGCGATTTTTAGTTGCTTTTCATCCTTTTCAAAAACAACCGAAACCGAGCTTGCCTGTGCATGCTTTCTACAGTTTTGCAAGCTCTCTTGTACAATACGGTAAATGTTAATCTTCAATTCTGCCGTTAACTGGTCCCAATCTATGCTATCATCATACTTAAATTGACATTGCATATTAGAGGAATCCCTTACGGTTTGAAGCAACTCCTCAATGGAGGTGATAAAGTTATGTATTTTTTCTTGGGAAGCTTTGCTTAATTCATGAGAAATGGTTCTAATTTCTTCTTCCAGTTGCTGTAGCTTCTCTAATAGTTCTGTTCTTTTTAAAACGGAGGCTTCATCGGTTTTATTATTGAGGCCCGTAAGTATAAGTCGTATCCCGAACATTTGACCTAAAATGCCGTCGTGTAATTCTTCGGAGACTCTCTTCTTTTCTAACAGCTTACCTTCCTCCATTTTGGTGCTTTGGGCTAGTAAAAGATTAAATATTTCCTGATTGGTCTTTTGCTGTGCCTGCTCAAACTTTAGTTTCTGGTTTCTTTTTCTCTGATAGAATATTAGTAAAAGGAGTACCGCCATAACCAGGGTCCCTGCGGCGATCCCGATCCATAATTGTCGCTGCCGGGCCAATAGAGCATTCTGCTCAATAAATTGATCTGTCTCAAACCTAATCCTGGTAAACTTATTCTGAATGGTTCGTTCTTCGTGTATTAGGCTATCATTAAGCTTTATGTATTCTTGGGTGTAATGGGTAGCATTTATTGGATCTATTCTACCTAGTAAGGCCAATATTTCCAAGGTTCTAAGATTGCTGCTGCTTTGTTTTGCATTTTCTTTACCAATTAATGCATATTTTAAAGCGTTAATACTATCGCCGTGTTGTAAATAATGATCTGCAAGCTGGTATTGTACAAGGGCCATTCCTCGGGTATCATGTAGGCTATCCTTTATTTTTAACACCTCATTAAAAATATCTACTACCTGCAAGGTATCGCCCAGCTTACTTTTACTATCGGCATAGTTAGAGAGCGCAGTGGCATAACTCTTTAAATTCTTAGTTTTTATACTATCGGCAGTAATTACCTTTTCAAAATATTCTAGGGCTTTCTGGTGGTTTCCAAGCACTTGATAAACAGTACCTATATTGTTGTAGATTTCAAGATTTCCAGTACTATTGGGGGCAGCTTTGTTTAAGTAAAATAAGGCCTCGTCATAATAGTTTAATGCTCGCTCGTATTCTTTTAAAGCATTGCTCACAGAACCGAGATTGGTGTAGCAATAATATAAATTTAGGTATTTATCTAGCGGTTTAAACAGCTCAATGGCTTTCACCGTGTTTATTTCGCTTCCTATATAATCCTTTATCGCAGATTGAATGGTGGCCATATTGTACAACATCCTACCACTTTGGTAAGGATTGCCTAGTGCCGAAAATATTTGTTGAGCTTTTGAATAGTGGTAAAAGGCGCTGTCTACTACGCTGTAGTCATCAAAAAAAGTGGCCAAATCCCAATGGTTATTGGCCAGAGAGGTAGAATCTCCCATGCGCTTGGTGTATTGGAGCGCTAGTTTACTGGACTTCCTAAACTTTAGGGAGTCATTTTTTAGTAAGTAATTATAAGAGATGTCGGTAAAATAATTTGCCTTTAGGGAGTCGTTTTTCGCTTTTAAAGCCAACGCAAAGGCTTTGTCTAAATTGCTTTGGTGCTGGGAAATAGCAGCGCTATTGGCCTTAGATATATAAAACAAGACACTATCTGTTGGTTGTGAGTGCGCTTGCTCAGTAATGGATTTCTTGGAATAGCTACAACTATAAAGCGTGTAAAGAATTAATAACGCTAATGAAATAAAATACCTACATTTTATTCTTTCTTCCATATAGCGTGCAAGATAAAAAAAAAGCCCTTAACAAAACTGTTTAGGACTTTTTTAAAATTTTAAGCAGGTATATATTATGCTACAGTTTAGCTAAGTGGGTCTCTTCTGTCCTTGATGATGATGTCCCTGTCGGTTGCTACGGCATTGTCAAAATTGATTGCTTCAAAGTTGAT
>NZ_MTAZ01000043.1 GCF_002150785.1 Arenibacter amylolyticus
TTGAGATAAATATACTTATGCAAGTCTAAAGGAGTGAAATTCTGAAGGAATTTTGTATCGAGAACCTTTGTTTGAAGGGCTTTTCTTTTGGTTCCGATTTTTTAAGTGGTCAACCTATATCAGGGACGTACACCATTGATAATTGTTTATTGTTAATTGATTGTAGCATCCTATCGATAAAAATTGTATCTCATAGAGTTTAAGTCGACACCCATGAACATTGGGCTAGTTTTGCCAGCTTAACCAATTATTGTTTTTTATGAATAGCTACAGGTTTATTATAGTTTTTTTATTTGTTATTTCTTTTAATGTTAGTTCTGCACAGAACTTAAGCTTAACGGACAAGGACTATAAGGTTAAGAGTACTTGGATGGTGGGCTTAGGTTACAATTTTGTGGATGATTCGGGAAGTGGGGGCAAAGGGTTGTTCGACATTAAGGATAATTGGAATTCCGTGGCTTTCCCATCTAGAATAAGTATCGGGAGGTACTTTAATAGTGGATTGGGGATTGAAGGGATTGCTTCCTATAACAAATACAAAGTAGGGAAAATGATTAATGGTGCGGTAAACGCTACTGAAACAGATTATCTTGCTTTTGATGCTAGACTTAGCTATGACCTAAACAAGATAATCGGGGAAACCGGCTTTTTTGATCCTTATGTAGGTGTTGGCCTGGGATATGCAGACGTAAACGACGATTTTAGGGGAACCTATAACGCGGTGGTTGGTTTTAGGACCTGGTTTTCAGATCGTGTTGGTCTAGATTTTAGTAGTTCTGGAAAATGGGGAATGGGAGACAAGGATAACCATTTGCAGCATCATGCCGGAGTAGTATATCGTTTTGGGATAGAGAAAGGACTTTCCAAAAAAGGCATGCAGAAGCTGGCCTTGATCAATGAGAACCAAAGGGTACAAGATTCCATTAACGCAGCCAAAAAAGCAGAGGAAGAAGCCAGACTACTTGCAGAGCGATTGGCAAGGGAGAAGGAGCAGGCACGTTTGGCTGCAGAGGAGAAAGCGAAAAGAGATGCCGAAAACCAAAGAAGAGCCAATATTGAAAAGCAAGTGAAGGATGTAGGTAATGTAGGCTTTGCGTTTAATTCTTCTGCTGTGAGCAAAGCGGAAAAAGAAAGACTGGATAAGTTGGCTGCAATCTTACAAGCCAATCCAACGGTTACCTTAAAGATAAGTTCACATGCCGATTCAAGGGGCTCACAAGAATATAATATGAAGCTGACCGAGAAAAGGGTGAAAAACACCATCGATTATATGATAAAGGAGCACGGAATAGATGCCAGCAGATTGGACGGGGAAGCTTTTGGTAAGAAGCAGTTGCTAAACGACTGTGATGGTACTAAACCTTGTCCGGAATTCAAGCATAGGGTTAACAGAAGATCAGAATTTGAAGTAGTGAACTTCTAATTGTAGTTAGCGATTATTTCTCGCTTCCCGCTCAGTACTAGTAAAAGTATGGGATGTCATGGGGGAGGAGGACTTTATTTAAGAAATAAATACCAGTTATGGTTCCATGTAATATTGGACCTTAGCTGGTTTTTTGTTAATGTAGCAATTGGTCAATGTAGCGATGTACCAATGGTTTAATTTGGAGATTTGCCAATTTGTTAATTTGAAAATATATAAATAATATATTAATGAGAACGTCATTTCGACAAGAGCCCTATTTCAGGGCGATTGAGAAATCTCACTAGCTGAGCATTATGGTTATTACTTGAAAGGTTAAGTTGTTAAGCTGTTATGAGGTTATGCTGTTACGAGGTTATGAAGTCGTCAGTTCGAGTGAAATTCTGAAGGAATTTTGTATCGAGAACCTTTGTTTGAAGGGCTTTTCTTTTGGTTCCGATTTTTTAAGTGGTCAACCTATATCAGGGACGTACACAATTGTTTATTGTTAATTGATT
>NZ_MTAZ01000044.1 GCF_002150785.1 Arenibacter amylolyticus
TCTCGGCAAATGCAAATCGTTGCATTTTTCGATCGGTCCTAGATTAGATCTAAAAACCGGTTCAAAAACTCCGCGCTTTTTAAAAAATAAAAAGCTGAATCTCGGAGCTTTTTAAACCTATTCTGCGGATAAGGAAGACCTCACAAGTGGCCTCTCTCAAGAGCTTTCGGCCTATTTTCTCCTTTTGTAGTAAATCGAGGGGGGGTCCACATTGGCTTAAGGAAGGTTTACCTGCCGTTAGGAAGGCGTCCAAAGAGCATTTCACGATAATGAAAGCGGCCTGGGCGCTGCGGCTGTGGAAAGCTCGTAGATTTCAAGAAAGGAGAAATCAGCCTAGATTTTTCCCGCCCGTACCGAAACGTACGTTCGGGCGGGTTGAATACTTTTTTCATCGATGGAAAAAAGTATTGAAAGGCCTAATCAAAGGTAGGTTATTGTAATTGTGCTTACCTTATAATTTTAACTTCACAGAACTTTTGAGCTTGCCCCATTGATACTTATGGGGCTTTTATATTTACTTTGGTACCTAAGGTACCTAAAGGAGGTATTATTCCTTAGGAACCAGCTTATAGATACCCTTGCCTTCTACTGCCACATAGATATATCCGTCTGGCGCCTGTCTTACATCTCGTACTCTTCCCATGTCTGGCATAATTTTCTCGCGATACACTACCTTGTTATCCTTTAGTTCTAAACGCTCCAAATACTGGAATTTTAGAGAACCTACTAATAGACTTCCTTTCCATTCTGGATACTTATCACTGCTTACAAAGGCCATTCCGCTAGGAGCAATAGACGGTACCCAGTAATAAAGGGGATCTTCCATGCCTTTCCTCTGGGTTTCATCGGTAATAGGTGTACCGCTATAGTTCACCCCGTAGGTAATCACCGGCCAGCCGTAGTTATTTCCTTTTCCAACAATGTTAATTTCGTCTCCCCCCATAGGACCGTGTTCGTTGGTCCAGATGGCCCCTGTTTCCGGGTGTTGCACCATCCCTTGTGGGTTCCGGTGCCCATAGCTAAATACGGCAGTTTTAGCACCTTCCTTATCTACAAACGGATTGTCCGATGGGATGCTGCCATCCCTATGGATACGATATACCTTTCCTCCATCTCGGGTAATATCCTGCGGATTTACATCCCGATCTCCCCGGTCTCCAATGGAGAAATATAGATATCCGTCCTTGTCAAAAGCAATTCGAGATCCAAAATGCTGTCCTCTGGTAGTATTAGGGCCTGCCTTGTAGAGTACTTCCTTCTCCGTTAAGCTGTTTCCGTTTAATTTTGCTCGCATAATAGCGGTGTTACCACCTTTCTCTTCCCCTTCCTCGGAAGCGTAAGAAATATATATCCACCCATTGTTTTGGTAATCTGGGTCTATGGCTATATCCAACAATCCACCTTGCCCGCGATTGTATACCGTGGGACCATTTTCTACAACCGACTTTTGGCCATCTTTAAAATGAATAATCTCCCCGGATTTTTCGGTTATCAACATACTACCATCCGGTAAAAATGCCATTCCCCAAGGAATAGAGATACCCTCCACAACTAATTGAGGGGTGTAGGTAACCTTCTTTGGGGTATTTGCCTCATTTTCATCTTGTTGTGCGCAAGATATGTGCAGACTTAAAAACATCAAGAGTACTAATGCGATACTATTTTTCATAATTGTGCGTTAAGGGATTATTAATGTGGCTTTAAGGGCTTAAAGATAAATAAAAATATAAGTATAAATAACTACAATAAGATATAGTTGGATGTCAATTCCAATTATATTTTAATAACCAACCTCACTCATGCTTCCACGAAATCCACGGTATTTCTGGTATGTTGCCTTGTTGATGGCCTTATCAATTATTGGCAGTGCTGCCATCGCTAGGTCTGTGGTACCTATAAACGCAGCCGGTGTTTTTAGCGCTACTTTGCGAGCAGCCATTGGCGTAGAAGGGGATGAAGGGAAACTAATTGATTCTCCCGAAACCTCTAGCATTGCTCTGAATAATGTTGAATCTGCCGCAGTTGCACCCGCTATGTTTGCGACCATTATTACCAATGCCGATGCAATGGAAAACTGTTCCAATGATGGTAGTACCATGGCTAGTTACGCGCTCTGTGGCGATTTTGACGATAGGCAGGTGACACTGCAAGGAACCTATAGCAGTTATCAATGGCAACAATTTAATCCTAGTGGGAGCTGTACTTTTAATGTAGATGCCGCCTGTGCCAATACCAATCTTAGTTGTTGGAGTACGATTAGCACCAGTAATACCTTTACGATAGATGCAAGCACTATTGATTCTTCCATCGGTGCTGGTTTTAGGGTACGGGTAAACGGATCAGGCCCTTATTATTACTTTAATGTAAAGAAAAGTACCATTACCCAGACCTTTGTAAAAAGAAACTTTATCTGTGGCGCTCCGGGAAGGATTCAAATTACCAATCTTTCCAGTGCCTATGAGTACAGTATAGACAATGGAACTGGCTTTGGACCTTGGCAGGGTGCTATTTTCGACAATTTGATGCCTGGGACCTATGTGGTAAAAGCAAGGCTTCAAAACACCCAGAACACCTGTGAATACCTTTACGACCCCATTGTAATTGAGCAAAGGGATATTGACATTGATGTAACCTATGTAGACGCCCTTTGTAGTGGGGATACAGGTAGTATTTCAGTAGTGGTACAGAACGTTCCCGGGCCTTATAAGTATACCCTATTGGATGAGAATGGGACCCCACAGGAATTCACCTCCTTTATTGCGGCAGACAATTATGTATTTAGTGCTGTTGGCTTTGGGACCTATAGCGTACGGGTAGAAACGCAACAATGTAAAGGAGATGCCTCATTAGGAATTCCACCTCCTTCCCAGGATATGGATATCCATGGAAATCCCATTGTTATTGGCGACGGAATTGTAGCCTTGGATGCCGCTACGGAGGTCAATAATAGTTTTGGTTGTAGTGTTCCCAGTGTGGATATAACGGTAAGGACTACGGGCGGTACGGCGCCTTATACCTTTGTAGTGAATGGCACGGAACCCGCTAGCAGTCCCTTTTCAGGGAGTGCCGTTTATACGGTTACCAGCCCGGGGGATTATAATTTTGTAATTACCGATAGTAACGGTTGTACTATTACCGCTTCTGCCAGTGTGGAAGAGTTAACGCCGCCAGATATTGTGGTAAGTGGAATTGATGGTACGTGTACCAATGGGGGCGCCAAGCTACATTTTAATGTACTGGATGCCAAGGGGTATAACTTATCCTATAGGGCAAGTCCTAGTGATGTTTGGAGTACCAACCCATTGGTAAATGTTTCTGCAGGAACCTATAGCAATATTCAGGTGCGTTACCAACAAGGTGGTTTCGATTGTATTTTAGATTTACCATCGTCTGTAACCGTGGCCACTACAGGGACCATAGCTGGAAATGCCGTGAAAATAACGGACAGGACCTGTGATGGCATGGGAGGTGCTGTAGGGGGCGGAATAGAATTTCAAGGACCTTTTTCGGGAGGTTCTGGGAGCGGGTATGTTTTTAGTATTTCCGGGGACGATCCATCGAACTTCAGTACACAGACTACTTATACCAATTTAGCTCCTGGCACCTATACCCCCATAATTAGGGATAGTGGTGGGTGCCGCTTAGAGTTGCCTCCAATTACTATTAATGATATAGATCCACCAACGGCAATTGCCTTTAATCAAAGCAATGTAAACTGCTCCTTAGGTACGGCGGATGTGCAATTAACTGTTACCAGTAATTTTGCGATAGCCAAATATGAGGTAATTAGCCCTGGTCCTATCATGGACAATGGCACCAATGATGTATTTACAGGATTGGATACTTCCACCGCCTACCAATTTAGAGTGACCGATGTTAATGGTTGTACGTATACCAGTAGTTTTACCCCGGCAAATATAAGTTCTATAAGGGCGCGGGTAAAATCTGGAGGGGATACCCAGGTCTGTACGGGAGCTAGTGATGGTACGGGCAGCTATCTTATAGACGGATTTGCCAATAGCTATTCGTATAATATCAACGGCGGACCGGAAAGTGCTCCGCAAAGTGGTAATGAAGTCGCTTTGCCACCGTCTGCTGCTGGCACCTATGTAATTACGGTGACCGACCTTGATACAGGGTGTACAGACACGGCTTCCATAACCATTTCGGAACCCTCTAGTCCGTTATCACTCACCGCTGCGGTAACCGCTATGAGCTGTGCCAATAACAATAGAGGTAGGGTAGTGGCCAATGCTTCGGGCGGATGGGGTAGTTATAGTTATACTTTAATACCTCCACTAGGAGCAGTAGTGGGACCTACCTCTAACCGAACCTTTGGAAACTTAAGCCAGGAAGGAAGCTATACTTTGGAGGTTACCGACGCCGAGGGATGTGTAGAGACCTTTACGTTTTCCCTCTCGGCCATAACTCCGCCTACCATTACCTTAGATGCGGCAGCTTCGGATCTATGTTATGTTCCAGGAACAGGTGCTGTACTAGCAGTAAACTCAACCGCCGGAAGCGCACCGTCTGCCAGTCATCAATACCGTATTAACGGCCTTACTTCTTGGCAGGCCAGTCCAGTGTTTACGGGAGTGGCCCCTGGTAATTATACCATTGAGGTAACGGATGCCAACAATTGTTCGGCCCAAGAAAATATTACGGTGAACCCTAGGTTACGGGTTACTACGAGTATAGAAACAGAAATCCCTTGTGGTGGTCTTCCGGGGGAGGTACGTGTCCGTGTTTCTGGGGGATACCGAACGGGGGCTGGATCCAAAGTTTATGAAATTAGCTCCGACAATGGAGTAAGCTTTGGACTACCTCAACCCTTGGTGTCCAGTAATTTTTTAATTCCCACCACCGCACCAGGCACTTATGTAATTAGAATAACCGATAATGAAGAGTGTGTGGCAGAATCCAATCCAATCATTATGGAACCTCCCATGGCCATAAACGCAACGGCAGATGTAATTGATGCCAGTTGTGGGAGAACGGATAACGGTATCATTACCATAACACCGGATGCAACAATTGGGGTGCCGCCCTATGAGATTAATTTTGATGGGCGAGGTTTTTCATCTCAGACCATTTATTCCAATTTAAACGCGGGACAAACCTATGGCTTTACGGTTAGGGACTCTAGGGGATGTGAGTTTGTAGATAGTAGGACAATTGGCACCAATGCCGATCCTGGGCCAGATGCCACTGTGGTAGCTGTTAATGCCACCTGTAGCCTTTCTGTGGTTTCGGGAGAAATCCAGGTAACCAATGTAACTGGCGGAACTCCGGATTTCACCTATATTCTACAAAATCAATTTGGTGTGGAGATTGCCCGGGTTGGTCCAACGTCCAGTACAACTGAGAGTTTTCCAGGGCTGGCTCCCGGGAATTATACCGTAGTGACCTTGGATAGCGCTGGTTGTAGGGATGTGGATACCGTGACAATAAATCAAAACACGGTAAGCGTTATTCCAGATCCGGTTCCCTTGCCCGCTTGTAGTGCAACAGGTTTTACTAACACAGTTGAGATCGTTGGGGGTACCGGTCCATTTGAGATCCGCTTGGTGGAATTTCCCGTAAATGCTTTTGTACCGGTAAATCTGCCACCAAGAAGACATACTTTTAACGGATTGCAGTTTGGGGTGTCTTATACCGTTGAGGTATTGGATACGGCTACCGGTTGTACGTACATAGATGTAATTGATCCTGTGGACGGACCTTCCCCGTTGAACGTGACTGCTAGTTCTACAGCCGGATTTTGTGATTTAAACAGAAACGGGGAAATAATATATACCGTAGATGGATTTGCCCTTGGAGATGATCTAAGAATTGAACTGGTCAACAATAATAACGGTTCAACAATACTTATAGAAAATGTAACGCCAGGAGCGGTTCCATATTCTAATAATTATTTAACCTTGCCGGGAGATTATCAAATTTTGGTAACTAATTTAACCGATGATTGTACGGATGCGGTTACTATTTTAGTAGACCAAAATCTACCCTCTATCGACATTTTAGCGGAACGCCCTGCCAATTGTAATGCCTTCGGCTCCATTACGGTCCAAGGGTCGGGAGGGGCGGGAGGGCCCTATGAATTTGCATATATGCCACAAGGGGATATTCCGTCCCCAGGGGATTTTATATTAGAGACAACCTTCTTTGCAGCAGCTGGTAGTTATGATGTATATGTAAGGGATGCTAGTGGATGTACTTCCTTTGATATTGCAACGGTGATTGATTTAGATCCGATATTACCACCACCTACCATCGTGGTGGCGAACCAATGTGTGGTAACCGCTACCACCTTTGAGGTGAATGTTTCTATACCCAATAGTGTGGATACCCCCAGGTTTACGTTGGGAGGGGATACCCAAATTGGGGTCTTAAATGGTGCGGTATATGAAGCTACTTTTTATGTGAACAGCCCTGGATCTTATCCCGTGTATGTGGTTGATGCCAATGGTTGTACCAGTCAAGCTACTGCAGAGGTGTACGAGTTTCTTGCCGTAACGGGAGGATTCTCTGTAGCACCCACCTGTTTGGTAGCAGACGGGGAAATAAGGGTTGAGGTAGTAGGGGGAAGCGATAATTTTAGCTATCAATTGCAAGATGATGGTGGGACCAATATTGGTGCACCCATAGTAGGCGACCGATTAGCGGGTGTTTTTTCTGGAATCGCCACAGGGAATTATAGCGTGCAAATAGTTGATGTGGAAACTGGTTGTAATGATACGGTTACAATCACTTTAGAGAATCCAGTACCTCCGGTTATCCTCGATATAAATGAACAGGATATTTCCTGTTTTGGTGCCAACGATGGAAGTATTAGCATTATCCTTCAGGCAGGTACCGATGTAGATAGTCCTATAGATTACCGCTTGGTAAATTTTGATACGAGGGTGGCTATTGCCAACAATAATTCCGGTTCCTTTGGGAGTCTTTCCTCTGGTAGATACGAAGTAGAAGTAGTTTCTGCAAGGGGTTGTGAGGCAGTGTCGGGTTTAATAGAAATTGAGGAGCCTTTAGACTTTTCCATTACTGCCAGTGCGCCGGATTTTGCCTGTGAAGTAGGGGCCAATAGGTATAGTTCTACCCTAATCACAGTGAATGTGGTAGATCCGGGGACCTTGGGGGCTGGATATCAGTATAGTATTACGGGCTATGAAAACTATCAAACCTCCAATACTTTTGAAATAATAGACAATGGTACCCCGCAAAACATTACTGTTTATGCGATAGATGGCAATGGGTGTAGGGCCCAATTTAATGTGCCTACCATAAATCCGCCTACAGAAGTGGTTCCCACCTTAAGCGTGGTAAGCAATCTTAACTGTCAGGACCCGGAACAGATAAGGATAGAGGTGGTAGGAACCACCGATTTTACAATTAACATCAATTCGGTGATTCCGGTAGCTCCAGTGACGGTAAATGGAGGGAGTTTTGCGTTGGTAGATTTACCAGCAGCAGGGGATTATCTCTTAGAAATTACGGATAATAGTGGGGGATGTACCTATCCCTTGCCCAAACATACGGTACATGAGCCAGAGGAACCTACTGTGATAATCAACGAAGCCAAGCCAATTAGCTGTTTTGGTGCCAATGATGGGGAATTAACAGTATCCGTAAGTAATTATACAGGAGATTATACCTATACGGTGTATAGCAGCGACGATTTAACTGCTTCTACACCACTTAGTACAGGCTCCTTAAGTACCACTAACAATCCAGAAGTAATTACGGGCCTGCCAGGGGGTAACTTTTATGTGGTTATTAGTTCGGATGATGTTCCTTATTGCACTGGAAGTAGCAATGTGGCCACTATTAGAACGCCCAATGGGCCTTTGGCTGTTAGCGCGGTAGAAATAGGTAACGTAAGTTGTAATGATAATAATGGTAAGATAGAAGCCACAGGATTGGGAGGTTGGGATATTGTGCCCTATGAATATTCCCTCGCTATAGAAACTCCTTTGGGGAGCAATATTTTTGTAGAAACTGTGGCATTTGGGGCAGTCAATGAGTTCGATAATCTCACTAGTGGTAATTATAGGGTAAGTATACGGGATATAGAGGGGTGCGAGGCTACAATAGATGTAACGCTTAATGCCATAGACCCTATAATTGCTGGGATAAGGGAGCCCCAAGGTCTAGTTTGCCCGGGCGGTAATAATGCGGTTTTGGAGGCTTTTGACCCTACCAGCGGAGATGCGTTAACCGCCGTAGCAGGAGCTTCGGGCGGTGTAATGGGAGCAGGTTATAAATACCAGCTCATCTATTTGGGAAGCAATGATATCACCGATGAGCTATCTAGGGGCGGATTACAGGATTCCCCCAGGTTTGAAGGTGCTTCGGGCGGATTTATCAGCGCAGGTTGGTACGCTATAGAAGTTTCTTCTAGCTATGAGTGCATTGGACGTACCCAACCCTATTATGTTACTCCGCCCGCACCTATACAACCTAGATTGGTACAAGTACAGGCACCTGGTTGTGGGGGACAGGGACAGATAAGACTCAGTGTAGCGAATCCGGAAGTGGGGTATGTATATGAATATAGAGCTTATAATGCCGCGCCTACTGACCCTTATACGGATATGATGGGTAGTGTAGTCCTGATTGATGTTGGACCTGGGTTTTATCAATATGATATTCGTAAGAAGGAAGTATCTGGGGCTAATGTCTGTAATAGTGTACGATCTCAAGGAATTAGTCTTGTAGATGCAGAGCAGGTAGAGCTGGTTCCTAATTTACCAGATGATATTTCTTGTGCCACTGAATTGGATGGAAGAATAGAATCCTTTGCTGCTGGTGGGGTAGGTAACTATCTATACACCCTCTATCTGGGAGATCCTGGTGATCCTTTCGCTCCCAATCCATCGGCAAGCATTGTAAGAGCAGCACAGGACGATGGTACTTTTGAAGGGCTACCAGAGGGGACTAATTATTATATTGGAGTTACTAGCGGACTAAGTTGTGGGGATGTAAAAGGCCCATTGATAATTACAAGGCCGGCCCAAATTGAATTTAACGCTACGGCCAATCCGATATCGTGTAATGGATTGCAGGATGGAACTATTGCGGTTGAAGTAACTTCGGGCGGGGAGGGGCTAATACAGTTTGCCATCTCCCCTAACTTCAATAAGTTTTTCAGCGATCCCTTAAATCCCAATGTGTATACTTTTACAGACCTTGCACCTGGCTCCTATGAAATATTGATTCAGGATGAAAAGGGATGTAATGAAAAAAGAACCTTAATTATATTAGAACCAGATGCACTGTCTACCTCCTTTGCAACTACCCCCGAAACTTGTATCAATGCTTCGGACGGTTCAGCCCAATTAACAGTTGGCGGAGGAACCCCATTTGTGGATGTTCTTAGTGGAGCGGAGTATTATGAGACCAAAATTATAGGTCCCAATTCGGTTGGGGATGAGGTGTTTGTGCGTAACGATGCTCTATTATTAGATAATCTGGTGGGCGGGGAGACCTATGTGGTATTTATCCGGGATGCTATGGGGTGCGAAACCAATGTGACGGTTCCTATTCCGATAGGGGTAGACTTACAGGCCGAAGCGATTGTAGATTATGGGTGCGAGGGGATATTTCCCAACAATACGGTGACTATTAGTATGGCCCAAACCAACCTGCTTCCCCAATTGCTCTTCTCTTTAAATGTGGACAATATGGCTGTAGCCAATACCCAGACCCACTTTGGCGATTTACCTGCGGGAGACCATACGGTGTATATTTATCATGAGAATGGGTGTAGCACGGAGGTGGAATTTTCGGTTGATGCCTATGAGCCCCTTTCCCTGAGCGTTACAAAAACCGGTCCTAATAAGCTTACTGCAATGGCCACGGGAGGCTTTGGAGGATATGAATACTTCTTCCAAGGGCAATCCGCTGGTGAGCGTGTGGAATTCTTCTCCTATGAGGATGCCAATGTTACCGTTAGAGTGGTAGATAGTTACGGGTGCGAGTCTACCCTGGCTGTTCCCTTTAAGTTTACAGGGATGTTAAAAATCCCAAATTTCTTTACGCCCAACGGGGATGGTAAGAACGATGAGTGGTTTCCAGGGAATAGGGAGTTTTTCCCCAATATGGAGGTGAAGATCTATGACCGTTACGGTAGGGTAGTGGCGGTATTGGATCAGGTATCGGGATGGGACGGTACTTATGAAGGCAGGGAGTTGCCAACGGGGGATTATTGGTATGAGGTAAATGCCAATGACCAGGACAAACAACGGTTTATGGGTCATTTCACCCTTTATAGGTAAGGTGAGGCAGTTTTTAGAAGTACTTTTTTGAGGTGTTCATATAGGGTTGCCAGGTGACCAATACATACTTTTGCTTTCCGTTGACGCTTTTCTTTAAAAATCCAAATTCATATACGAAAAGATAGACCTCACCTTTAGGGTTTTTCCAGTAATGGGTGAAGAAGGTTGGGTTAAATCCCTCCTCAAATAATTGGGATCTTCGGATAGTGGTAAATCCGGACCGATTGTATTTTTTTAAAATTTTCCGATTTATTTTTAGTTGCCTATCCACTTCTAGAAAGAAAGCTTCAGTTAGCTGACGATTTTCGTACTGATTGATGGACCTGCATTTAATGGAGCAAAATTTCTTGTCCGACCTACCGATTACGGGGCCTTCACACACAGGACATGTTTTAGTAGTAGCCATTTTACACAAAGATTATACTCATAATATACGGCTTTTGACCCAGTTTATAGTTAAACTTGTTACATGAATACCATAAAATCCATAACGCTTTACCATCTGATGATCAACGATGTAAAGAAGATCGGGATAAAATTTGCTCCTGATAACCTAATTCAAGGATTAGTAAAAGGGCTACCAGATCCTAAATGGAGCGAACAGCACCAAATGGCATACATCCCCAATACCAAGGAGCATCTAGAATTATTGTTGGATACCTTTAGGGGGGTGGTTTGGATTAATTTCAACCGCTTTTATCCAAATAAACCGGTAAACAGCCACAACGAAAATGTGGATGTAGCTTGGTTTCGTAAAAGAAAACTTCCCCCGGGATACCGAGCTTGTCCAGAAGAATACCTTTTAAAACTGGAGCTAAAGAGGTATTCCAATAGTACGGTTCGTATCTATGTTAGCTTTTTTGAGATGTTCATCAACTATTATAAAGAAAAGGAATTGTATGCTATTGACGAAAGTGATATAAGGGCCTTTCTTCAGGAAAAAATTCACAACAATGTTTCCAATTCCTATTTAAATCAGGCTATAAACGCCATAAAGTTCTATTACGAAGTAGTGTTGGGCATGCCTAACCGTTTTTATGCCATAGAGCGACCCCGAAAAGAATTTAAGTTGCCTACCGTAATTTCTAAGGATGAAGTTTTGGCAATGATAGCTAGTGCCAATAATTTAAAGCATAGATGCATTATTCAATTGCTGTATAGCGCAGGATTGCGGCGTAGCGAACTGATTAATTTAAAGCTTACCGATGTGGACAGTAAACGGATGTTGATACGGGTAGAAGGCTCTAAGGGTAATAAGGATAGATACACCTTACTCTCCAACACCGCCTTAGCAGATCTTAGGGCGTATTATAGGGAATGGAAGCCGCGAATGTATTTGTTTGAAGGTAGAAAGGCAGGTAAATACAGTGCAAATAGTGTATTGCAATTAGTGAAGGACGCAGCCATTAAAGCAGGCGTTAAACAAACAGTGAGTCCGCACGTATTGCGCCATAGTTTTGCCACCCACCTGTTGGAATCTGGGGTAGATCTTAGACAAATACAGGTATTATTGGGGCATGGATCTAGTAAAACAACGGAAATTTACACCCATGTGGCAACAAATACTTTTAAAAACATAATTAATCCCTTAGATTAGTAGTTTTAATAAAATAGATATATAACCAATACATACCATACACTTACGTTAGAAGGTTATTTGCAATAAAAATTAGAGCAGCTTCGGGGCTTCCCTTTTTTTGCTGCCTACCCTATAGCTCGACCAATCAGTGCGCAAGTGGTACGTTTATCTGGGCAGCAAAAAATCTACGGTCTGTTAAGTTGTGGAAAGTGCTTTAGGGTTATTAAGGGATTGAAAATAGGAGCAACTTTTGCGCTATCCGCTTTTGCCGCCAGTACG